>NZ_FOOD01000009.1:0-1224 GCF_900113095.1 Curtobacterium sp. YR515
CGGGTTAGGACTCTTAGCACCACTGGATTAGCTTGGGCGGTTGTTCGCCGGTACGGGAATATCAACCCGTTGTCCATCGACTACGCCTGTCGGCCTCGCCTTAGGTCCCGACTTACCCAGGGCGGATTAACCTGGCCCTGGAACCCTTGGTCTTTCGGAGGACGGGTTTCTCACCCGTCTTTCGCTACTCATGCCTGCATTCTCACTCGTGTAGCGTCCACGGCTGGATCACTCCGCCGCTTCACTCGCCACACGACGCTCTCCTACCACTCCGCACGACTGAACCACGAAGGCTTATCGAGTGTGCGAAATCTACAACTTCGGCGGTGTGCTTGAGCCCCGTTACATTGTCGGCGCGGAATCACTTGACCAGTGAGCTATTACGCACTCTTTCAAGGGTGGCTGCTTCTAAGCCAACCTCCTGGTTGTCTATGCAACTCCACATCCTTTCCCACTTAGCACACGCTTAGGGGCCTTAGTTGGTAGTCTGGGTTGTTTCCCTCTCGACGATGAAGCTTATCCCCCACCGTCTCACTGCTGCGCTCTCACTCACCGGCATTCGGAGTTTGGCTGACGTCAGTAACCTGTTGAGGCCCATCGGCCATCCAGTAGCTCTACCTCCGGCGAGAAACACGCAACGCTGCACCTAAATGCATTTCGGAGAGAACCAGCTATCACGAAGTTTGATTGGCCTTTCACCCCTATCCACAGCTCATCCCCTCCATTTTCAACTGAAGTGGGTTCGGTCCTCCACGACGTCTTACCGTCGCTTCAACCTGGCCATGGATAGATCACTTCGCTTCGGGTCTAGGACATGCGACTGAATCGCCCTATTCAGACTCGCTTTCGCTACGGCTGCCCCACACGGGTTAACCTCGCCACATATCACTAACTCGCAGGCTCATTCTTCAAAAGGCACGCCGTCACCCCTACAAGGAGGCTCCGACGGTTTGTAAGCAAACGGTTTCAGGTACTATTTCACTCCCCTCCCGGGGTACTTTTCACCTTTCCCTCACGGTACTTGTCCGCTATCGGTCATCTGGGAGTATTTAGGCTTATCAGGTGGTCCTGACAGATTCACACGGGATTTCTCGGGCCCCGTGCTACTTGGGATACACATCCGGCCATAACACCATTTCGTCTACGGGGCTGGCACCCACTACGGCCCGGCTTTCAAACCGGTTCGACTATGATGCGCTGTAACCGCCCCAGTCCGGCAGAACT
>NZ_FOOD01000007.1:0-1343 GCF_900113095.1 Curtobacterium sp. YR515
CGAGCTGGGTTTAGAACGTCGTGAGACAGTTCGGTCCCTATCCGCTGCGCGCGTTGGAAATTTGAGAAGATCTATCCCTAGTACGAGAGGACCGGGATGGACGAACCTCTGGTGTGTCAGTTGTTCTGCCAAGGGCACCGCTGATTAGCTACGTTCGGACCGGATAACCGCTGAAAGCATCTAAGCGGGAAGCCGTCTTCGAGATGAGATTTCCATGCACCTTGAGTGTGAGAGGCTCCCAGCAGACTACTGGGTTGATAGGCCGGATGTGGAAGCGGGGACTAACGACCCGTGGAGCTGACCGGTACTAATAAGCCGAAGACTTGACAACACAACTATTTCCCACACTTTCGGGTGTGGGGCTCGCGTCCACTTTGTGGTTCCCGACAGACGATCGGGAACAAGAAACTGAATACCGCGCTGTGCTCGAATAGGAGCGCCCGCGGAACAGCTTTCGAACTTCCAAGCGATTGGGTCGAAGGTGTTCCGGTGGTCATAGCGAGAGGGAAACGCCCGGTCACATTCCGAACCCGGAAGCTAAGCCTCTCAGCGCCGATGGTACTGCAAGGGGGACCTTGTGGGAGAGTAGGACGCCGCCGGACTCAATTTAGTAAGAAGATGTGGCCATCGGCCCTCCATCGAGAACTCGTAGGGGAGACCCTCGTTCTCGGGAGGCCGGTGGCTACTTCTGTTTCTGCCGCACCTCGCTCGACTCGTGCGCTCGTTCGTGATGGACTGGGTGCACGCGTACGGGCGGGACAGTGCGGCGCCGACACACACAACGACACAGCGGACGATGGCCTGGGCGAGCGCTCGGGCACGCAATGAGGAGCAACGGTGGCGAACGACGACGATCAGCGGCGGAACGACGGCGATCGTGGAGACCGACGAGGCCGCGATGGCGACCGGTCCCCTCGGCGTGACGGTGGGAACCGTTGGTCGTCCGGGCCGCGCGACTTCGAGCGCCGCGAGGGCGACCGACGCGACGCTCCCCGGCGCGACGCTCCCCGGCGCGATGGGGATCGTCCTGCTCGGGATGGTGGTCCGTCCCGTGACGGGGCGCGCTCCTACCGTGACGGCGATCGTCCGTTCCGCGATGGTGGCCGGCGGCCCGCCTGGCGTGGTGACCGTGACGACTCGAGTCGTCCTCCTCGTGGTGACGGTCCGCGCAGCTCGGATCGTCCTGCTCATGACGGGGAGCGCCCGTTCCGTGGGGGTTCCGACCGTCCTCGTCGTGATGGTGACCGTCCGTTCCGTTCGGATCGTCCGGCTCGCGATGGGGATCGTCCGCGTCGTGATGGTGACCGTCCGTTCCGTGGTGCCGATGACCGTCCGCGTCGTGA
>NZ_FOOD01000007.1:1698-134424 GCF_900113095.1 Curtobacterium sp. YR515
CCGTTCCGGTCGGACCGTCCGGCTCGTGATGGCGACCGACCCCGTCGTGACGGGGATCGTCCGTTCCGCTCGGACCGTCCCGCCCGCGACGGCGACCGACCCCGTCGTGACGGGGACCGTCCGTTCCGCGGCGGCCAGGACCGTGACCGCGGCGGCCAGGACCGTGACCGCGGCGGTCGCGACAATCGTCAGCGCTTCGGCGACGGCAGCCGTCACGCCGGTGCGCGGTTCGGCGAGGCCTCGCGGGACGACTGGGAGGACCGCGACCCCTACGGCACCAAGTCGATCCGCCCCCGCCACGAGGACCCGGAGATCCCCGAGGACATCCAGGCACGCGATCTCGACAAGGTCGCCCGGGCGGAGCTCAAGACGCTCAGCAAGGACAACGCCGACTGGGTCGCCCGTCACCTCGTGGCCGCGGCACTCCTGGTCGACGAGGACCCCGAGACCGCGAACCAGCACGCACTGAGCGCGGCTCGTCGAGCCGGCCGGGTCGGCGTCGTCCGTGAGACGGCGGCCATCACGGCGTACCGCCTCGGTGACTTCGCGACGGCGCTGCGAGAGCTCCGGACCTACCGACGCATCTCCGGCCGGAACGACCAGCTGCCCATGATGGTCGACTGCGAGCGTGGTCTCGGCCGTCCCGAGCGGGCGCTCGAGCTCGGCCGGTCGGTCGACCGCGCGGCGCTGGACACGGCCGTGCAGGTCGAGCTCGCCATCGCCATGTCCGGTGCGCGCCTCGACCTCGGGAACCCCACAGCCGCACTCGGCGAGCTGGAGATTCCACAGCTCGACCCGTCCACTGCCTACAGCTGGTCCCCGGCGCTCTACAGTGCTTACGCGGCCACGCTCGAGGAGCTCGGCCGTCAGGACGAGGCCGACGAGTGGTGGGCCCGTGTCGATCGTGCGGCAGCGGCCCTGGCCGAGGTCGCCGACGAGAACGCTTGGGAGACAGTTGATGTGGTCGAGGAAACGCTCGAAGTCGAAGGACCCGCAGACGAGCTCGCCGGAGCCGTCGACGACGAGTCCGACGCCGAGCTCGCCGACGAGCCCCTCGGTGACGAGCCCGACGACGACGAACCGGCCGGAGACGAGCCCGGCGAGATCGACGACGACAACCCCTCCGACGTCGACGGGTCCGCAGCCGACTGACGTGCCGAAGCCGCCGACGGACGGTGTGGACGTCGTCCTCACCGACCTCGACGGGGTCGTGTACCGCGGCCGCAACGCGATTCCGCACGCGGTCGAGGCGCTGACCCGTGCCTCCCTGACCGCCCGCGTCGGCTACATCACGAACAACGCATCGCGCCGACCGGTCGACGTCGCGGAGCACCTCGAGCGGTACGGGCTCGAGGTGTCCGAGGACGACGTGGTGACCTCGTCGCAGGCGGGCGTCCGGCTGCTCGAGACGCTCGTCCCGGCGGGCGCGACGGTGCTCGTCACGGGTGGTCTTGGGCTGACGAGCATCGTCGAGGCAGCGGGCTTCACCGTGACGTCCAGCGCCGAGGACTCGCCGGCCGCGGTCATCCAGGGGTTCTCCCCGGACCTCGGGTGGACCCACCTCGCCGAGGCGTCCTTCGCCCTGGCCGACCCGGACGTGCCGTGGGTCGCGACGAACATGGACTGGTCGATCCCGGTCGAGCGCGGCATCGCGCCCGGCAACGGCACGCTCGTGTCCGCCGTGCACCAGGCCGTCGGTCGGATGCCCGTGGTCGCCGGCAAGCCCGAGCGGCCGATCTTCGACGCAGCCCTCGCGCGCTTCGGTGGTGAGCACCCGTTGTTCATCGGCGACCGCCTCGACACGGACATCAAGGGCGCGAACGACGCCGGGATCCCCAGCGTCCTCGTCCTCACCGGGATCGACAAGGCCAAGCAGGTGCTCGCGGCCGACCAGCGGTCGCGTCCCACGTACATCCTCGGCGACCTCCGTGGCCTGTCCGAGCCCTACCCGGTGACCATCCGACGGGAAGACCCGGACGGTACCCGCTACGCCACGGTCGGTGCCGTCACGGTGGCGATGCGCGGCCACGTCGTGCGGGTGCTCGACGACGGCGACGCGATCGACCTGCTCCGCGCCGGGACCGCCCTCATCTGGGAGTCCGGGCTCGCGATCTACGGGCTCGACGTCGACCCGAAGCTGTACGGCGGCGAGTAGCGTGACCGAGGTGTCGAACGACGAGCGGGACCCCGAGCGTGACGCCCGCCCGGGCGATCCGGACCAGGTGCGGACGGACGACCATGCCGTGACGGACGACTTCGGGCAGCGCACCGCCGCGGCCGAATCGCTGCCGCTGGCCGAGCGCGCCGATGCGTTCTCCGCGCTGCACGACGAACTGCGGACCCGTCTCGAGAGCGGCGGCAGCACGAGTGCCTGACGAGCACGGCAACGGCGACGAGACACTGCAGGACGAACGGCCCGTCCGGCTCGATGCGCTCCTCGCTTCCCGCGGGCTCGCGAAGTCCCGCACGGCAGCGTCGAAACTGATCCAGGACGGCCGCGTGACCGTCGCCGGCACCGCGATCGTCAAGCCGTCGGCGCCGGTGCGGCCATCGGCCCCGATCCACGTCGCCGGTGCGGACGAATGGGTCTCGCGCGCTGCGCTGAAGCTCCTCGGCGCGCTCGACACGTTCGGCGTCGATCCGTCGGACCGTGTCGCGCTCGACGTCGGTGCGAGCACCGGAGGGTTCACCCAGGTGCTCCTGAGCCGCGGCGCACGACGCGTGGTGGCGCTCGACGTCGGGCACGGGCAGCTCGACCCCCTGGTGGCGCTCGACTCCCGTGTCGCCGTCGTCGAGGGCACGAACGCGCGCAACCTCACGGCCGAGGCCTACCTCGCGCTCGACCCCGCCGCGGCTGAGACGAGCCTCGTGGTGGGGGACCTGTCGTTCATCTCGCTCCGGCTCGTCCTGCCGGCGCTGGTCGAGTCCGTCCCCGCCGACGACTTCGTCCTGCTCGTGAAGCCGCAGTTCGAGGTCGGCCGCGGTGGTGTCCGTGAGGGCATCGTCCGTGACCCGGCGCTCCGGAACGACGCGCTCATGAACGTCCTCTGGGCAGCGTGGGACCTCGGTCTGGGCACCTCGGGGCTCGCGGGGTCGCCGATCGTCGGCACGCACGGCAACCACGAGTACCTGGCGCGTTTCCAGCGGGATGTCGGTACCAATCCGACAGAATGGATCGTCCGGGCGACCGAACTGACGGAAGGGACGGCATGAGCGACGACCGGCACATCCTCCTGGTGTCCCACACGGGCCGCCGCGACTCGATCGACGCTGCGGTCGAGGTCTGCGACCTCCTGCACGCCGCCGGTCTCGTCCCGGTCATGCCGTTCGACGAGTACGCCGACATCCGCCGCGCCGAAGCCTCGGTCGGGCAGGTCGACATCCTCGGCGTCGACGTCCAGGCCGACCAGCTCGAGATCGTCATCGTGCTCGGTGGCGACGGCACGATCCTCCGCGCGGCCGAGCTCGTGCGCGGGACGGGCGCCCCGATCGTCGGCGTCAACCTCGGACACGTCGGGTTCCTCGCCGAGAGCGAGCGGGACGGGCTCCGGGCGACCGTCGAACGAGCCCTGTCCGGCGAGTACCACGTCGAGGAACGCGTCACCCTGCAGGTGGACGTCGTCGTCGGCAACGAGGTCGTCTACTCGTCCTGGGCGCTGAACGAGGCGACCATCGAGAAGGCCTCCCGGGAACGCATGCTCGAGGTCGTGACCGAGGTCGACGGCCGCCCGCTGTCCTCGTTCGGCTGCGACGGTGTGGTCGTGTCGACCCCGACCGGTTCCACGGCCTACTCGTTCTCCGGGGGCGGGCCGATCGTCTGGCCCGACGTCGACGCGCTCCTCATGGTGCCGCTGAGCGCCCACGCCCTCTTCGCGCGGCCGATCGTGGTCGGCCCGGACTGCACCCTCGCGATCGAGGTGCTGCGTCGCACGAGCGGTGTCGGCGTCCTGTGGTGCGACGGTCGACGCACGCACGACCTCCCTCCGGGTGCCCGCGTCGAGGTCCGGCGATCGCCGGACCCGGTGCGTGTCGCCCGCCTCAAGGACGCCCCGTTCACCGATCGGCTCGTGGCGAAGTTCCAGCTCCCCGTCGCCGGGTGGCGCGGCCCGCAGCAGGACGACGAGGACACCCTGTGATCGAGGAGATCTCCATCTCCGACCTCGGGGTCATCGGCGAGACCACCCTCGAGCTCGGCCCCGGCTTCACCGTGGTGACCGGTGAGACCGGTGCGGGCAAGACGATGATCGTGACCGCGCTCGGGCTGCTCCTCGGCGCCCGTGCCGACGCGGGGTCCGTCCGCCGCGGCGCGTCGAGCGCCGTGGTCGAGGGGCGCTGGCACGTGCCCGAGCACGACGCCGTCGCCGAACGTGTCGAGGACGCCGGTGGCACCGTCGAGGACGGCGAGCTCATCCTGACGCGCACGGTCTCCGCCGAAGGTCGCAGCCGCGCGACCGTCGGCGGCCGCAGTGCTCCCGTCGCGGTGCTCGGCGAGCTCGCGGACCAGCTGGTCACCGTGCACGGACAGTCGGACCAGATCCGGCTGACCTCGGCGACCGCGCAGCGTGCCGCACTCGACGGCTTCGGCGGTCCGGCGCTCGAGAAGGTCCTCGCGGCGTACGTGCGGGCCTACGACACCTGGCAGCAGCACACCGGCGAGCTCGAGACCCTCACCCGTGACCGTGACGACCGGGTGGCCGAGGCCGAACGCATCCGCGCGGCGTCCGACGAGATCGAAGCGGCGGATCCGCAGCCCGGCGAAGACGTCGAGCTGGCCGACCGTGCCGAGCGCTTGGGGAACCTCGAAGAACTCCGGCTGTCCGCGGGCCTCGCGCACGAAGCCCTCTCGAGCGAGTCGCTCGACGGCGTGCAGGACGTCGTGGGCCTCGTCGAGTCCGCTCGCCGGGCGATCGAGCGGGTTGCGGCGTCCGACGCCGAACTGCAGCCCGTGCTCGAACAGCTCACGGAGCTCGGCATCCAGGCGTCCGAGGCCTCCGCGAGCCTGTCGAGCTACCTCGGCTCGCTCGAGCCCGACGCCGGCCACGACCTCGAACTCATCAACGAGCGGCGGGCCCTGCTCGCCGGCCTCACGCGCAAGTACGGCGAGACCGTCGACGACGTGATCGCCTACGGGCAGCACGCGAGTGATCGGCTGCTCGAACTGGACGGCGACGACGACCGCATCGTGGCACTGCAGCAGGCGGTCGAGCAGGACGAGCAGACGCTCGCCGGCGCCGCCGCGGCCCTGACGACGGCACGGACCAAGGCGGCGAAGGACCTCGCCAAGCGTGTCACCGCCGAGCTGAAGTCCCTCGCCATGGCCGGGGCGACCCTCGTGGTCGAGGTCTCGGACGCCGGCGACTACCGGCGCCACGGCCGTGACCAGGTGTCGATCCTGCTGCAGCCGCACTCCGGTACCGATCCCCGGCCGATCGGCAAGGGTGCGTCGGGTGGCGAGCTCTCCCGCGTCATGCTGGCGATCGAGGTGGTCATGGCGGGCAGCACGACGGTGCCGACGTTCGTCTTCGACGAGGTCGACGCCGGCGTCGGCGGTGCGGCCGCCATCGAGATCGGTCGTCGTCTGGCGAAGCTCGCGGAACGCACGCAGGTCATCGTCGTGACGCACCTGGCGCAGGTGGCGGCGTTCGCGAACAACCACCTCAACGTCGTGAAGGACGCCAGCGGGGCGGTCACCTCGTCGAGCGTCCGTCGCCTCGAGGGCGAGGACCGTCTGCAGGAGATGGCACGGCTCCTCTCCGGGCTCGGGGACAGCGCCAGCGGCATGGAGCACGCGCGCGAGCTGCTCGACGTCGCCGGCCAGAAGGCCTGATCGCGTCGCCGCACGCCGATCCAGGAGGCGCGGTTCGCGCCCGCCTCGCACCGTGCGGCAGACCTCGCCGCACGGCGCTACCACGGCCCGGAGACCCGGCCACACGCCCGACGCAACGCCCACGGCGAACCGAGGTCGCGCCTCCTGGCAGTTCTGACGTACGATGGAATCCCGTGGCGGACACTCTCAGCGGCGGAACCAATTCTTCGAACGCGACCCCGAAGGTGACGAAGCAGATCTTCGTGACCGGCGGGGTCGTCTCGTCCCTCGGCAAGGGCCTGACGGCGGCCAGCCTCGGCAACCTCCTCACGGCTCGCGGCCTCAAGGTCGTCATGCAGAAGCTCGACCCGTACCTCAACGTGGACCCGGGCACCATGAACCCGTTCCAGCACGGCGAGGTCTTCGTGACCGACGACGGCGCGGAGACGGACCTCGACATCGGGCACTACGAGCGCTTCCTCGACATCAACCTGTCGCAGTCCGCGAACGTCACGACCGGCCAGGTCTACTCGACGGTGATCGCGAAGGAACGTCGGGGCGAGTACCTCGGCGACACCGTGCAGGTCATCCCGCACATCACCGACGAGATCAAGCGCCGGATGCGCGAGCAGGCGCAGAACGACCCGCAGCCCGACGTCATCATCACCGAGGTCGGCGGCACGGTCGGCGACATCGAGTCCCAGCCCTTCATCGAGTCGGCGCGGCAGGTCCGCCACGAGCTCGGCCGCAACAACGTGTTCTTCGTGCACGTGTCACTCGTCCCGTTCATGAACGCCTCGGGTGAGCAGAAGACGAAGCCGACGCAGCACTCGGTGGCCGCACTCCGCTCGATCGGCATCCAGCCGGACGCGCTGGTCCTGCGGAGCGACCGTCCGGTGTCGGATTCGAACAAGAAGAAGATCGCGCTCATGTGCGACGTCGACGAGGACGCCGTGGTGAACGCGGTGGACGTCCCGTCGATCTACGACCTCCCGACGCTGCTGAACAACCAGGGCCTCGACCAGGTCATCGTCGACGCGCTCGGGCTCGCGGCGGGGCCGGTCGACTGGACCTCGTGGACCCCGGTCCTGCGTGCCGTGCACGAGCCGAAGAAGGACGTCACGATCGCCCTGGTCGGCAAGTACATCGACCTGCCGGACGCGTACCTGTCGGTCACCGAGGCGCTCCGTGCGGGTGGCTTCGCGCACGACGCGAAGGTCACGCTGAAGTGGGTCGTGTCCGACGACTGCACCACGCCCGAGGGTGCGGCGAAGCAGCTCGGCGACGTCGACGGCATCTGCATCCCCGGTGGGTTCGGCGTGCGCGGCATCGAGGGCAAGCTCGGCGCACTGCGGTTCGCGCGTGAGCAGGGCATCCCGACGCTCGGCCTGTGCCTCGGCCTGCAGTGCATGGTCATCGAGTACGCCCGCCACGAGGTCGGTCTGACCGACGCGTCGAGCACCGAGTTCGACCCGGAGACCTCGACGCCGGTCATCGCGACCATGGCGGAGCAGGTGGACATCATCGCGGGCGGTGACCTCGGCGGGACCATGCGCCTCGGCCTCTACCCGGCGACGTTCACCGAGGGGTCGCTCGCGGCATCGCTGTACGGGGCCCCCGAGGCGTCCGAGCGGCACCGTCACCGCTACGAGGTGAACAACAAGTACCGCGAGCAGATCGCGGACGCCGGCCTGGTGTTCTCGGGCACGTCGCCCGACGGCACGCTGGTGGAGTACGTCGAGCTGCCGCGCGACGTGCACCCGTTCTACATCGCGACGCAGGCGCACCCCGAGCTGCGCTCGCGTCCGACGGACGCGCACCCGCTGTTCGCGGGGCTCGTCGGTGCCGCGATCGAGCGGCACGAGGCGTCGAGCCTCTTCGACCCGCAGGAAGAGGAGCAGGTCGCGTAACGCGAGTGGTCTCTGACTGGAGGCGCGGTGCCAGCTGGCACCGCGCCTCCAGTGCCAGGATGGTCGCGTGACTGACGCATCCATCGCTGACGAACCCGCCTCGTTCGAGGTCACCGAGTCCACCGTCGTGTACGAGGGCGCCGTCTGGGACGTGCGTCGCGACAGCATCGCGTACCACGATGAGACGATGGTCCGGGAGTACATCGACCACACCGGTGCCGTCGCGGTCTACGCCGAGGACGACGAGGGCCGCGTGCTCGTCATCCAGCAGTACCGGCACCCGGTGCGGATGCGCGACTGGGAGCTGCCGGCGGGGCTGCTCGACATGGCGGGCGAGGACCACCTGACCGCGGCGCAGCGCGAGCTGGCGGAGGAGGCCGACCTCGAGGCCGACGACTGGGAGCCCCTCGTCACCTACAACACCTCGTCCGGCGGCAGCGACGAGTTCCTGCAGATCTACCGCGCCCGTGGGGTGCGCGCGACCGCGACGGCGTTCGACCGCGAAGCGGAAGAGGCCGACATCGTGAAGCGGTGGGTGCCCCGGGCCGAGCTGGTGGAGGCGATCCTCGACGGTCGGCTGCACAACTCCGGGCTCGTCGTGGCCGTGCTCGCGGTGGACGCGCTCGAGCGGGGTGCCGCATGAGCCTCGCGGCGCTGCTCGACCAGGGGCGGTGGACGCACGAGCCCGCTGCGGCGACGCTCGACGGCGACGTCCTGCGGGTGACGGCCGTCGAGGGCAGTGACGCCTGGCGCACCACCTCGTACGGCTTCGTGCACGACTCCGAGCACGCGCTGCTCCGCCCGGTCGGCGGGGCGTTCTCGGTCGAGGTGTCGTTCGTGCTCGACTACACGGAGCAGTTCGACCAGGCGGGGGTGTTCCTGCGGGTCGACGAGCGGAACTGGATCAAGGCCGGCGTCGAGTTCGCCGACGGGACGCCCCAGGTCGGGGCGGTCGTCACGCGCGATGCGTCGGACTGGTCGGTGGCCCCCGTGCCGGAGTGGACCGGTCGGGTCGTCACGGTCCGGGCCAGCCGCGACGGCGATGCCGTGACGATCCGGGCGTGGGCGGACGACGAGCCGCCGCGGCTCGTGCGGGTGGCGTACCTCGACCCCGACGCCCACGTGTCGGCGGGGCTGCTCTGTGCGGCACCGTCCCGCGCGGGACTGACCGTCGCCTTCACCGGGTTCCGCGTGGGGGAGCCGGACGGGTCGCTGCACTGACGCTCCCCGAGCGGCGCTAGCCTCGTGGGGTGATCCCGTTCGAGCGTGCCACGGAGACGTACCTGCGGCACATCGCGATCGAGCGGGGCCTCTCGCAGCACACGCTGTCCGCGTACCGGCGGGACCTGCTGACGTTTGCGTCGTGGCTCGCGACGGCTCCGGTCGTGGAGTCGGACGGCGCCGACCGTGCCGGCGGGCCGGCCGTGCTCGACGACGTCGGGAGGATCGCGCGCGCGGACCTCGCGGGGTTCGTGGAGCACCTCGCGACCCGACCGTCCGGGCCGCTCGCGCCGAGGTCGGTGGCACGCATGCTCAGCTCGGTGCGGTCGTTCACCGCGTTCGCCGCCGGCGAGGGGTGGCTCCAGCTCGACCCCGGCGCATCCGTGCGGCCGCCGAAGGCCCCGATGCGGCTGCCGAAGGCGATCTCCGTGCACGACATGGAGCGGTTGCTCGGGGCCGCGGCCGCCGGATCGCCCGACGGTGCCGCCGACGACCTCGTGGGGCTGCGGGACCGGGCGTTGCTCGAACTCCTCTACGCCACGGGAGCGCGCATCTCGGAGGCCGTCGGGCTCTCGGTCGACGACGTGACGACGCTGTCGGACGGCTCCGGTGACCTCGACGACGGGCTGTCCGTCGTCAAGGTCACCGGCAAGGGCAACAAGCAGCGGGTGGTGCCGCTCGGCAGTTTCGCGCGGGCGGCGATCGACGCGTACCTCGTGCGGGCGCGGCCGGTGTTCGCGGCACGGGGAGCGTCGACGCCGGCGCTGTTCCTCGGTGCCCGGGGCGCACGGCTGTCACGGCAGAGTGCGTGGCTCGTGATCCAGGCGGCAGCGGAGCGTGCGGAGCTCTCCGAGCACGTGTCGCCGCACACGTTCCGGCACTCGTTCGCGACGCACCTGCTCGAGGGGGGAGCGGACGTGCGGGTCGTGCAGGAGCTGCTCGGGCACGCGAGCGTGGCGACGACGCAGATCTACACGATGGTGACGGCGGACATGCTGCGGGACGTGTACCAGACGGCGCACCCGCGGGCGCGGCGGTAGGGTCCGCACGCCAGCCGGGCGGAACCAGTCAGAACACGTGGAACTGCGCGGACGCCGCCACGGCAGCCGTCGCCACTGCGAGGACCAGGGCGCTCGCCGAAGCACTCCGCGCCAGCACCCGCCAGCCCCCGGTCGCCCCGGGCCACACGACGCCGAGCAGCCCCGCCACGATCGCCGCCGCACTGCTCGCTCCCCAGGGGTTCATCACCACGGAGACCGCCGCGAGCAGCACCGCCAGGGTCGAGAACGCACTGAACCGGTGGACGCCGGAGCCCCCGGACGCCCAGGAACGCGTCCGGATCGCCGCCGGCTGCACCGAGAACGACGGTCCGACGGGTGCGACGACCACCGGGACGATCGGCTCGGTCCGGCTCGGCAGCACCCGTGTCGCCGCTCCCCAGGCACGCCCGTCCCACCAGCGCAGGCGGCTCGCGTCCTGCGGATCGGGGAACCAGCCGGCGGCCGGCAGCGTCACGGGGTGCTCCTCGGGGTGCGTGGGAACGTGCACGTCGACGCTACGGGAGTGCGGGAAGCGGCCACAGTCCCAGCCCGGGTGTCGGCAGGAAGGGGGACCACCCGCGTGCAGTAGCGTCGAGCGGGTGACCTCGACGCTCGACGACTTCTGGCGTGACCGGCGCGACGAGCGACCGGAGTTGCCGACGGCCCTGCCGGAGGCGTGGTCGTTCGGCGCGACGCCGGCGCAGGCGGACGATCTGCTCGACCTCGTGCTGCGCGGGGTGAAGGACGGGACGGCGTCGTCGTTCTGGGGCTACGAGGCGTCCGGGGACCGCGTGCCGGAGGTCGGGGACATCGGCATCGTCACGGACTCCACCGGGGCACCGCGGGCCGTCGTCGAGACGACGAGCGTCCGGATCGTCCCCTTCGACGAGGTCGATGCGGACCACGCCCGGGCCGAGGGGGAGGGCGACCGGACGCTCGCGCACTGGCGCCGGGTGCACGAGGCGTACTGGCGCGCGCACTCGGAGGACCCGCGCGGGTTCGATCCGCGGATGCCGGTCGTGTGCGAACGCTTCCGGCTCGTCTGGCCCGCACCGGCGACGACCCCGCCCGCACCGGCGACGACCCCGCCCGCACCGGCGACGACCGCGCCCGCACCGGCGACGACCGCGCCCGCACCGGCGACGACCCCGCCGGCCCCGCCGACCCCGGACCCGACCGCCGTCGCCTGACCGCCCGTCAGGCCGGGACGGGCGCCGCGTCCACCTCGCGCATGACGTCCTTCACCGAGGCGAGCAGCCGGGCGTTGAACTCGACGCCGAGCTGGTTCGGCACCGTGACGAGCACGGTGTCGGCAGCCCGCACGGCCTGGTCCGCCGCGAGCTCGGCCACCAGGTCCTCCGGCGACCCGATGTACGACCGGCCGAACCGTGCGAGCCCGCCGTCGAGGTGCCCGACCTGGTCCTGGCCCTCGACCTGTGCCCGGACACCGAAGTAGTGCCGCGACTCGTCGTCGATGATCGGGATGATGCTGCGGGACACCGAGACCCGAGGGGTCCGCTCCCAGCCGGACTCGGCCCAGACCCGACGGAAGCGTTCGATCTGCTCGGCCTGGAGCTCGTCGAACGGCACACCGGTGTCCTCGGTCAGCAGGGTCGACGACATGAGGTTCATGCCCTGCTCGGCCGTCCACTCCGCGGTGGCCCGGGTGCCGGCGCCCCACCAGATACGGTCGCCGAGCGAGTCGGAGAGCGGCGAGATCGGCAGGGACCCGACCGAGCCGGTCATCTGCGGGTTCGCGTTCGCCATCGGTTCTCCGGCGATCGCCCGCCGGAACACCGACGTGTGCGCACGGGCCATGTCCCCGCCGTTCTCGTCGGAGGCATCCGGCACGTAGCCGAACTGCTGGTAACCGGCGAGGGCGGTCTCGGGTGAGCCCCGGGAGACGCCGAGCTGCAGCCGACCGCCGGAGATGAGGTCGGTCGCAGCCGCCTCCTCCGCCATGTACAGCGGGTTCTCGTAGCGCATGTCGATGACGCCGGTGCCGATCTCGATGCGGCTGGTCTTCGCTGCGATCGCGGAGAGCAACGGGAAGGGCGCCGCCTGCTGGGGTGCGAAGTGGTGGACGCGGAAGTACGCGCCGTCGACGCCCGCCTCCTCGGCGGCGACCGCGAGGTCGATCGCCTGGACCAGGGCCTCACGACCGCTGCGCACCTTCGACCCCGGCACGTCGCGCCAGTGTCCGAACGACAGGAACCCGATCTTCGTCATGTCGATACGAACGCATCCGACAGCACGGCCATTCCGGGCCGACTACGGTGTCCGGCATGGACGACCCTCGCCAGGCACTGGTCGCGGAGCGGGCACGCAACGAGCGCCTCCTCGCGGACGTCGAGCGGAGCATGCGGGACGTCAGCGATGCCCGGCAGGACGCCAACTCCGACGACGAGCACGACCCCGAGGGCGCGACCCTCGCCTGGGAGCGCGGCTCGCTCGGCGCCGTGCGGGACGACGCCCGCGAGCGCATCCGGTTGGTGGACGCCGCGCTCGCGCGGCTCGACGCCGGGACCTACGGCCGCTGTGCGGTCGGTGGGGAACCGATCCCGGAGGCGCGCCTCGCCGCCGTCCCGTGGGCCGCGACGTGCGTGGCGCACGCGTGACGCGCCTCCTGGCCCCGCACCGTCTGACGGGAGGCGCGGGTCGGCCCCGCCACGCGCCTCCCGTCACGGACGCACCGCACGTCCACCGCGCGCGCCGCGGTTTCCCAGCCGCGCGCCCTACATTGCGGCACATGGAAGGCGACCCGAACGACCGGACCGACGCGGTCGAACGTGCCGAGACGCCGCACCGGCGGTTCCAGTGGTTCCACGACGTCCGCGCCTGGATCCACGCGCGTCCCCACCTGCACCTCTTCTACAAGGTGCTCGTCGGGATCGTCGGCGGGCTCGTCGTCGTGATCGGGTTGATCCTCGTGCCGCTGCCCGGGCCGGGGTGGCTGGTGGTCTTCATCGGGCTGACGGTCCTCGCGAGCGAGTTCCACTTCTTCCACCGGATCATCACGTGGCTCCGTGCCCAGCTGCACCGCTTCTGGGACTGGGCGAAGGCGCACGGCCCGCAGTGGCTCCGGAACGCCGCCGACCGCGGCAAGGCGGACGTCGACGCGGCGCACACCGGTGCTGCCCGGACGGTCGGGGTGCGCGGGCGCGGCGCGAAGCGGGCGCGGCCCGGGCACTGAGCCGCGCGCCCGTCGCGCCTACTCGGCGGGGGACACCCGGACCGAGCCGGTGCAGGTGTGCTCGAGCACCTCGGCGGCCTGCTCCTCGACGGCGGCGGCGTCCCGCGACACGAGCTGCAGCACGAGGGCGACGACCGCGGCGAGGACGATGAACGCCCCGTACCCGGCGATGACCGGCACGAGCCCCACGGTCGGCTCGAGCAGCCCTCCGACGACGGCCGGCACGCCGAACGCCAGGTAGCTCACGACGTAGATCGTGGAGAGCAGCCCCGCACGGTGCGTCGGTGCCGCGGTGGCGAGCAGCATCCGCAGCGGTGCCTGGAACCCGGCGCCGAAGCCCACGCCCGCGATCGCACTGCCCACGACGAGGCCGGGCAGGGAGTGCGCCATCACGAACGCCACCGTGACGATCGGTCCGAGCACGAGGGCGACCAGGCCGATCAGGACCGCGCGACGGGCGTCCATCCGCTGCGTCGCGAGGCCGGTCAGCGCGCCGACCCCGGTGACGACGGCGATCAGGGCACCGGCGGCGAAGTGGTTCGTGATGCCGAATACCGCGCCGAGCGCCGAGGGGACGAGCGACAGGAACATCCCGCCGAGGGCCCAGCTCGCGATGAGTGATCCGGCGACGCTGCGGAACAGCCGCCGCGAGGACCGGGGCACGCTGATCCGGGGGACGAGGGAGCGGAGGGCGCCCGGTCGCGGGGTGACCCGCTCGGGGACGACGACGAGTGCGATCACCATGAGGACGAGCAGCGCGCCGAAGAGCAGGTACACGAGCTGCTCGGGCGCGGGACCCCACTGCACGAGGGCGCCGCTCGACATGGCACCGGTCGCGAGGGCGATCGGCGGGATGACGCCGTTCAGCACCCCGGCGAGGGTGGGGAAGCGCTCGAGCGAGTTGTCGATGAGCGCCGCTCCGAGGGCGCCGATGAGCAGCCCGACGGAGACGCCCTGCACGATGCGGTCCACGATCAGTGCGCCGACACCGTCCGCGACCGCGAAGAGCCCGAGGGACAGCGCGACGCCGAGGCCGCCGACGACGAGCACGGGCTTGCGGCCGACGTGGTCGGACAGGCGCCCGGCGACGAGCAGGCTGGCCAGCAGCCCCGCGACGTAGATGGCGAACACGCCGGTGAGCATGAGCGGGGTGAGGTGCCACTCGGCGGCGTACACGGGGTAGATCGGCGAGGGGACCGCCGACGAGGCGACGGACACGAGGAGCATCGCCGCGAGGATCCAGAACCCGGCGACCGAGCGAGCTGACTGCGCCATGTGCGCCACCTTCCGTTGCGAGCGGGACAGTACGAAGAGAGTCGTACAGTATCGAGTCGTGCTGTACGACGCAAGTCGTACTACGAGCGGAACGGTGGTAGCGTCCCGTCCATGCCCGCGACCGTGGATGCTCCCGAACACCTGCCGCAGCCGACCGTGGCCGAGATGGACCTGCCGGTCGTGATGGACGCCCTGAGCGACCCGATCCGGCTCGCGATCCTGCACCGGTACCTCGTCGACGCCGCCGGTGGCATCCGCAGCTGCGGCTGGGTCGGCATCGACCGGCCGAAGTCCACGCTGACCCACCACTTCCGCGTCCTGCGCGAGGCCGGGCTCCTCGAGCAGCACCAGGAGGGGCTCACCCGGTCGAGCCGCGTCCGCATCGAGGACGTCGAGCAGCGGTTCCCCGGGCTCCTCGACCTCGTGTTCGCGTGGGAGGTCCCCGCTGCGCTCATGCGCACGGACCTCGTCGAGGGCGCCGCGTGAACGCCGCCGCCGCCGCTGCCTCCGCCGACTCCGCCGCGTCCGCCGCGTCCGCCGCGTCCACCGGGACCCCGCACACGCTCCCGACGATCGGTGCCGACGCCGCCGTCACCGACGCGCTGCGCCAGGACCTGACCGACGCGGGGTTCACGGTCGAGCGGGTCGACGCCCTGTGGGGCGCCGAGGCCGCCGCGTCGCTCCACCGCGGTTCCCGCGTCGCAGCGCTCCGGGCGCTCGCCGCCCGCGACACGACGCCGCTCGGCACCCTCGCGACGCTCTTCGTGCTCGGGCTCCCGGTCCGCCGCGTCGACGCGGACGCCGCGTTCGCGTCCGCCGGCGTGCAGTCCGCCGAAGCGAGCGGTCTGGTCCGCGTCGACGCCGACTCCGTCGTTCCCACCGTGGACCTCCGCCCCTACGCCTTCGTCGACGACCTCGGCGCCGGCAGCTGGTGGATCGTCTCCGACCTCGGCGAACTCGCACTCGGAACGGCCCTCGGCGAGGAGCACGTCCTCGGCATCGGCGGTGCCACCACGACGCTCTCCGGCCTGCAGGTCCCCGTACCCGTCCGCCGCGTGCTCGACCTCGGCACCGGCTGCGGCATCCAGGCGATGCACGCCCGACGCTTCGCCGACGAGGTCGTCGCCACCGACATCTCGCGCCGGGCCCTCGACATCGCCCGGTTCAACGCGCAGCTCAACGGCATCGACGGCATCGAGTTCCGCTTCGGCTCCCTGTTCGAGCCGGTCGCGGGAGAGCGCTTCGACCGCATCGTCTCGAACCCGCCGTTCGTCATCACACCACGCAGCGAGGGCGTTCCTGCCTACGAGTACCGCGACGGCGGCATGGTCGGCGACGCCCTCGTCGAGACCGTCCTGACCGGGCTCGGCGAGCACCTCGAACCCGGCGGGACCGCCCAGCTGCTCGGCAACTGGGAGTACCACTGGGGCACGGACGGCCTCGACCGCGTGCGGTCCTGGTTCGAGCGCGCAGACACCGACGGAATCGGGCTCGACGCCTGGGTCATCGAGCGGGAACGGCAGGACCCCACCGCCTACGCCGAGACGTGGATCCGGGACGGCGGGACGAAGCCCGGGACGCCCGAGTTCGACCGGCTGGTCGGCGCGTGGCTCGACGACTTCGCGGACCGTCGGGTGACCGGCGTCGGCTTCGGGTACGTCGTGGTCCGGAAGCCCCGGCCGGGGCCCACGCGGGCCGGTTCCGACGCGTCGCGGAGCCTGCGGAGCGACGTGGCGGCCGAGCCCGTGGGGAGAGGCGCGGCCCACCTCCGCCGCTTCGAGCGCGTCCCCGAGACGCTCGGCTCCAACCCCGCGGGTCTCGGCGCGACGGTGGCGCGGGTCCTCGACGCGGCCGCGTGGCTCGCCGCGCACGACGACGTCGCGCTCGCCGCCGCCCACCTCGCGGTCGCCGGCGACGTCACCGAGGAGCGCTTCTACTGGCCGGGCAACGACGACCCGACCGTGATGACGCTCGTGCAGGGTGGCGGACTCGGACGCCGCGTGGACGCCGACACCGCGCTCGCCGCGTTCGTCGGGGCCTGCGACGGGGAGCTGTCGGTGGCGGCGATCGTCGGCGCCCTCGCGCAGATCACCGGGGTGGACGAGCAGGTGCTCGCCGCCGACCTGCTGCCGGCGGCGCGCGACCTGGTGCTCGACGGCCTGCTCGTCCCGGCCGCCTGACGATCAGGCGCGGTGGTCCCGCCAGCTGTGCTCGGGGGCGTAGCCGAGCAGCTCGCGGGCCTTCTCGGACGAGAGCAGCGAGCTGACGCCGTCGATGTCCGCGCGGCGCTCGATGTCCGGCACGTAGCGCTCGACGAGCTCGATCGTCGGGGTGTCCATGACGGTGTCCGGGCTCGCGATCACGAACGCCTCGAACCCGGTGAGCTCGGCCTCGAGGGCCTTGCGCACGGCCTGGGCGCCGTCGCGGGAGTCGATGTACGACCAGAGGTTGAACGTCTTCGCCTCGGGGGTGGCGTCCCAGGGGAACGCGGGGTAGTCGGTCTCGTCCATCACGTTCGAGAACCGCAGACCGATCATCTTCAGCTCCGGGTCCCAGCGGGTGAAGTGGCGGGCCATCTCCTCTTCCACGGCCTTGCCGAGCGAGTACGACGACTGCGGGCGCACCGCGAACTCCTCGTCGACGGGCAGGTACGGCGGGTGGTGCTCGCCCATCGGGATGCCGAGCAGGGTCTCGCTCGACGCCCACACCAGGTTCTTGATCTTCGCGGCACGAGCGGCGTGGAAGACGTTGATCGACGACGTCACGTTGTTCGTGATGAGCGCGACGTCCGGCACCTGCCCGGGGGCGGGGACCGCAGCGAGGTGCACCACGGCGTCGACGTGGTCGTACCGGTCGTCGACGCCGAGCAGGACGTTCAGCACCTGGCCGTGGTCGGTGAGGTCGGTGCGGACGAACTGCACCCGTTCGGGCTTGTCGGGGAAGGGCACACGGTCGACCAGGACCACGTCGTACCCGTGCGCATCGAGGTCGCGGACCACCGCTCGCCCGAGCTTCCCACTGCCGCCGGTCACCACTACACGCGTCATCGCGTCACTCCACATCGTCGTCGGGTCGCCCTCGCGGGCTGGCTCCATCCTGCCCGGCGCGACCTGACCCGACCAGGCCCTGTCCGTACCCCGTTGCCCGGGGTCAGGCGGTGGGGGCGACCTGGGCGATCGCGAGCCGTGCGACGAGCTCGACGTGCTGCGCCATGTCCCGCGTCGGGTCGAACAGCCACTGGATCTGCATGCCGTCCGAGACCGCGAGCAGCACGCTCGTCAGTTCCTCGACGTCGACGTCGACGCGGAGCCGTCCGTCCTCCTGCATGGCGCGGAAGTCGGAGGACAGGTCGCGGCGGCTGCGCTCGTAGCGCTCGCGGAAGTACTCGTGCGCCGGGTGCTCCGGGTCGGTCGCGGCTGCGGCGGAGAGGTTGACGAACATCTGCACGAGGCCGGGGACCTCGGCGTTGTGCCGCACGATCGCGGCGAGCAGCGCTGCCGGGTCCGGGGCGTGCCAGTCGTGCTGCAGGTCGATCTCGTCGCGGCGCCGCAGGATCTCGACCCAGAGCTCGTCCTTCGAGTCGAAGTAGTGCAGCAACCCGGCCTGCGTCAGCCCGACGGCATCGGCGATGTCCTTGATGCTCGTGCGACGGAAGCCCTGCGACGCGACGAGGTCGAGCGCCGTCGTGAGGATCTCCTCGCGCTTCGCGATGCCCTTCGCGTACGAACCCCGTCGTGCCATGGCAGGACTGTACCGCTCTCGGCGACCGCCCAGAAAACCTAGCCCTGGTTGGTTTTGGTGTTACGGTGGCACGAGCCGCCGACGAAGGCGTGCGAGTCGCCGACGCAGGCGGCGTCCCCGAGAAGAGGTTGCAGTGGCCAACGATGCCCTGACCGTCAACGACACCCCGACCGCCGTCGCCCCCACGCGCGGCCGGGGGAATCCGCTCATGTACACGCTCGGCATGCCGATCGCGATGCTCGGCCTGTACATCGCGCTGCTGCCGCCGGTGCTCGTCGCCATGGCGCTGAAGGTCGCCGAGATCGCGCCGGACAACCAGGCGGGCGTGCTCGGCCTGGCACTCGGTGTGGGCGCGTTCGCCGCGATGGTCGCCAACCCCCTTGCCGGTCGCTTCAGCGATCGGACTGCCGGGAGGCTCGGCATGCGTCGTCCGTGGATCATCGGTGGCACCGTGGTCGGCTTCGCGGGCCTCGTGGTCGTCGCGACGACCACCTCGACCGTCGTGCTGGTCCTCGCGTGGGGCGTCACGCAGATCGCCTACAACGCCACGATCGCGGCGCTGACCGCCGTCATGCCGGACCACGTCACGCGGTCCCAGCGCGGCCGGGTCGCGGCGCTGCTCGGGCTCTCCCAGAACCTCGCGCTCGTCGGCGGCACGTTCCTCGTGCAGCTCTTCTCGACCTCGGCGACGCAGATGATCATCCCCGGCGCGATCGGGTCGATCGTCGTCGTGCTCTACGCGCTCGTGTTCCGCGACCGCGTGCTCACCAACCGGCCGACGTCGAAGCTCAGCGTCGGGCAGGTCTTCGGGTCGTTCGTGTTCAACCCGGTCAAGCACCCCGACCTCGGCTGGGCCTGGCTGACCCGCTTCCTCATGGTCGCCGCGCAGTACACCGCGGTGAGCTACCTGACCTACTTCCTGCGCGACGACATCGGCGTCGAGTCCGAGCACGTCGCGAACGCGGTGTTCCAGGGCACGCTGTGGAACGTCGTGGGGATCGTCCTCACGTCCCTCGTCGCCGGGTGGCTGTCCGACAGGCTCGGCCGCCGCAAGCTCTTCGTCGCCGTGGCCGGTGTCGTCGGCGTGGTGGGCCTCGTGCTCATCGCGCTCGCGCCGTCGCTCGGCATGGTGCTCGTCGGGGAGTTCGTGATGGGCGCCGGCATGGGTGTCTTCTACGCCGTCGACCTCGCCCTCATCACCGACGTGCTCCCCTCCGACGAGGACAACGCGAAGGACCTCGGCGTGGTGAACATCGCGCAGGCCCTGCCGCAGTCGATCGTCCCCGCCTCCGCCCCCGGCGTGATCGCCCTCACCGGCGGGTACAGCGGCTTCTTCATCACCGGCGCCGTCGTCGGACTGCTCGGCATCGCCTCGGTGTCCCGCATCCGCGGCGTGCGCTGACCACCTGTTCTGGCTCTGAACGAAAGGACCGACCACCGTGACTACCGTGGACGACGTGACCACTGCCTCCAGTACGGCCGAGCGCATCGAGGCGCTCGTCGGCCAGCTGACCACCGACGAGAAGGTGCAGCTCCTGACGGGGCGCGACTTCTGGACCACCTGGCCGATCGAGAAGATCGGGCTGCGCCGCATCCTCATGTCGGACGGCCCGTCGGGCGTCCGCGGTGAGGTCTGGGACGAGCGCGACCCGTCGCTGAACCTGCCGTCCGCGACGGCGCTGAGCGCGTCGTGGGACCGCGCGATCGCGAAGCGCTACGGCGCCGCAGCGGCCGTCGAGGCCCGCCGCAAGGGCGTCGACGTCGTCCTCGGCCCGACCATCAACCTGCACCGCTCGCCCCTCGGCGGCCGGCACTTCGAGGCGTTCAGCGAGGACCCGGTGCTCACCGGCGACCTGGCGGCGTCGTACGTCGAGGGCGTGCAGGAGAACGGCGTCGCCGCGACCCCGAAGCACTACATCGCGAACGACTACGAGACCGACCGCTTCACCGCGTCCACCGAGGTCTCCGACCGTGCCTTGCGGGAGCTCTACCTGCTCGCGTTCGAGAAGGCCGTGACCGAGGCGCACGCCTGGGCGATCATGTCGTCGTACAACTCCATCAACGGCGTCACCGCGTCCGAGAACGAGCTGCTCGAGACGCCGCTGAACTCCGAGTGGGGCTTCGACGGCATCGTCGTCTCCGACTGGACCGGTGTCCGCTCGGTCGACTCGGCGAAGGCGTCCCAGGACGTCGCGATGCCCGGGCCGAACCAGTGGTGGAGCGAGGGGCCGCTGCTCGCCGCCGTGCAGTCCGGCGACGTGCCGATCGAGGCGATCGACCGCAAGGTCCGCCGCATCCTCACCCTCGCCGCCCGCGTCGGCGCACTCGAGGGCTTCGAGCCCGTGGCCGCGCAGCCCGTGCACGTCGAGGACGGCGTCGCATTCGTCCGCGAGGCCGAGGCCGAGGGCACCGTCCTCGTCCGCAACACCGGCGTGCTGCCGCTCGACGCGCCCGCCGTCTCCCGCATCGCCGTGATCGGCCACAACGCCGACCAGGCCCGCACGCAGGGCGGTGGCTCGGCCACGGTCGTGCCGTCGCAGGTCGTCTCGCCGCTCGACGGGATCCGTTCGGCGTTCCCGGGTGCCACGGTGGACTACGCGATCGGTGCCGTCGTGCAGGAGGGCATCGCGGAGTTCCCGCTGTCCACCATCACCAACCCCGGCACCGGCGAGCCCGGCGCCCGCGTCGCGTTCGTGCGCGACGGGACCGAGCTGTACGTCGAGGACCGCCGTGCCACCGCGCTGTTCTGGTTCGGCGGCGACGCCCCCACGCGCGAGGCCGACCGGCTCGACATCACCACGACCTACACCGCGCCGTCCACCGGCACGGTCCGGATCGGCATCGGTGCAGCGGGCCGCTCGCGCATGTGGATCGACGGCGAGCTCGTGCTCGACGAGGACGTCCCCTTCGAGGGCGACCAGCTCGGCGCCGCGTTCCTCAACCCGCCGGCACGCTCGGTGCCCGTGTCGGTGACGGCCGGCCAGGACGTCGCGATCCGCATCGAGTACGACGTCATCCAGGACGAGACCCTCGGCGGCGTGCTCGCGTACCAGTTCGGCACCGAGCCGAGCGACGAGGACCCGTCGGTGTTGATCGATGCGGCGGTGGCTGCCGCGACCGGGGCGGACATCGCCGTCGTCGTGGTCGGGACCAACTCGAAGGTCGAGTCCGAGGGATACGACCGCTCCTCGCTCGCGCTCCCCGGTCACCAGGACGACCTGGTCCGCGCGGTCGCCGCGGCGAACCCGAACACCGTGGTCGTCGTGAACGCCGGCTCGCCGGTCGAGATGCCGTGGCGGAACGACGTCGCCGCGGTCCTGCTCACGTGGTTCGGCGGACAGGAGTACGGCAACGCGCTCGCCGACGTCCTCACCGGTGCTCGCGAGCCGGGCGGCCGTCTGCCCACCACCTGGCCGGTCGCGATGGCGGACGTGCCCGTGCTGGACGTCACCCCGGTCGACGGCAAGGTGTCCTACGACGAGGGCGTGCACATCGGCTACCGGGCCTGGCTCCGCGCGGGCACCGAGCCGGCCTACCCGTTCGGTCACGGACTCGGCTACACGACCTGGACGATCGACGGCGTCACCGCGACGCCGACCGTCCGCGAGGGCGACGCGGTCATCGTCACCGCGACCGTGGCGAACACGGGCGACCGGGCCGGCAAGCACGTCGTGCAGGTCTACGCCTCGCGGGAGTCCTCGGCGGTCGACCGTCCGGTCCGCTGGCTCGTCGGCTTCGCGCCCGTGCGGCTCGACGCGGGGGAGTCCACCGAGGTCTCGATCGAGGTCCCGGCCCGGGCGTTCGCGCACTGGGACGGTGCATGGGCCCACGAGTCCGGCACCTTCACGCTGCACGTCGGCGCATCGGTGTCGGACGAATCCGGCACCGTGACGGTCCAATCCGCGTGAAGTCGTCCGGTTTCCGCGCTGACGCCGTGATCATTCAGTAACATCGATCTGCGCCAGGCGGCTGGTTACCGTCGGCGCGCGCACCGAGAACTGGGTCGCCATGCGTGCGACACGGTCTCCTGATCCGGCCGATGGAGCCCTGGTGGCCCTGGTGCGTCCAGAATGCGTCCCCGCGTCCGCGCGGGGGCGCATTCGCTTGTCCGGGGCAGGTGCCAACCGGTTGACTTCCGTCAGTCTGGGAGAAACCAGTGAACGAACGTCACTTTTTCGGTCCACGAACCGCAATCCGGTGTGACAAACCACTCGGTAGGTGGAACGATGGGTGCACCATCCCGTGCGGATCAGGGACGAGATGGTCATCCGGCCGGGCTCCCGGGGAGCCTCACCACCACCTGGTGCGGGCCCGCCGGATGCCCTGCATCAGCGGGCTCGGACGGCCGGTGCGACGTCCTCGGCGACGATGCGCAGGATCCGCTCGTGCGACGCGGCGTCACCGTTCGCGGGCAGGGTGATCACGAGTTCGTCGGTCGACCGCACGGCCGGGTCGGCGAGCAGCGCGTCGACGATGGCCGACGGCTCGCCGGAGACGACCTTGCTGAAGCGGAACGGCGGGTTCCCCGAGAGCGGGCGCCCCTCGTCGTCCATGCCGCTCGCGTACCCGGTGAGGAACTCCTCGTGCACGGCACGGTCGTGGTCGTCGAGCAGCGGGACCACGATCCGGCCGACGGCGACCTTCGGGGTGCGGTCGGGGTGCAGCTGGGCGAAGCGCTCGCGGTACGCGGCGATCTGGTCCGCCTGCGCCTCGGCGAACGGCGCACCGGTGTCCTCGGTGTTCAGGGTCGAGCAGTGCAGCAGCAGGCCCTTCTCGGCCGTCCGCACCGCGGTGCCCATGCTGCCGCCGCCCCACCACACGCGGTCGCGGAGTCCGGGGCTGAGGGGCTGCAGCGTCAGGTCGGCGTCGGCCGGGATGCTCTCGTAGCCCGTGCCGGCGGTGCCGAGCGGCTCGCCCTGCAGCACCTCGAGCAGGCGGGACGCGCGCGCCTCGGCCTCGTCGCGGAAGCTGCGGTCGGACGCGCCGAACACCGGGTCGAGGATCGGGCCGTAGCCCGCGATACCGGTCGAGATGCCGAGCTGCACGCGGCCGTCGCTGAGGAGGTCGACCGTGCTGGCGTCCTCGGCGAGGCGGATCGGGTCCTCGTAGCGCATGCCGAGGACCGCGGTGCCGAAGCCTATCGTGCTGGTGCGCTGGGCGGCGGCCGCGAAGAAGGTCATCGGGCTGGTCAGGAACGGCTCGAAGTGGCGGCCCCGGACCCAGCCGGTGCCGTACCCGAGCGACTCGGCGGTCTCGAAGAGGCGCAGGCCGTCCTCGAGGGCAGCGGCGGCGCCGGCCGTGCCGCCGTGGTTCGGGACGAAGGAGAGGAAGCCGAGTTCGCGCACGACGTGAGTCTATGCGGACGCATCCATGCGTGGTCCAGGAGGCGCGGTGCCGGCCCGCACCGCGCCTCCAGTCCGTCTCGTCGTCACCACCCACCTGGGAGGATGGTCCCATGACCGACGTCACCACCCAGCCCCCGCTCGTCGCCGCCCTGCCGGCGGCGGTCGACGGTGTCGTCGACCCGGACGCCGTGTACGAGGCGTTCGCGGCCTGGGCGGCCGAGGGTGGTCGCCCGCTCTACCCCGCGCAGGACGAAGCCGTGATCGAGCTCGTCTCCGGCGCCAACGTCGTGCTCTCGACGCCCACCGGCACCGGCAAGTCACTCGTGGCCGCGGGTGCGCACTTCGCCGCGCTCGCCGAGGGCAAGCGGAGCTACTACACGGCGCCGATCAAGGCACTCGTCTCCGAGAAGTTCTTCCAGCTCGTCGAGCTGTTCGGCGCCCAGAACGTCGGCATGGTCACGGGCGACTCGAGCGTCAACGCCGATGCCCCGATCGTGTGCTGCACGGCGGAGATCCTCGCGAACCTCGCGCTCCGGCAGGGACCGGACGCCGACGTCGACGTCGTCGTGATGGACGAGTTCCACTACTACGGCGACCCCGACCGCGGATGGGCGTGGCAGGTGCCGCTGCTCGTCCTCGAGCGGGCGCAGTTCCTGCTCATGTCCGCGACGCTCGGCGACGTGACGACCATCGCGGACGATCTGTCGCGCCGGACCGGACGGCCGACCGCGCGGGTCACCGGGGTCTCGCGTCCGGTGCCGCTCGAGTACGAGTACGTGATGACGCCCGTGCAGGAGACGGTCGAACGGCTGCTCGAGGAGGGCAAGGCGCCGATCTACATCGTCCACTTCGCCCAGGCCGCCGCACTCGAACGGGCGCAGGCGCTCATGTCGGCGCGCGTCGCGTCACGCGAACGCCGCGACCAGATCGCCGAGGCCATCGCCGGGTTCCGCTTCAGCGCCGGGTTCGGGCAGACCCTGTCCCGACTCATCCGGGCGGGCATCGGCGTCCACCACGCCGGCATGCTGCCGAAGTACCGACGGCTCGTCGAGCAGCTCGCCCAGCGCGGGCTGTTGCCGGTGATCTGCGGCACCGACACGCTCGGCGTCGGCATCAACGTGCCGATCCGCTCGGTGCTGCTCACCGGGCTGACGAAGTTCGACGGCACGAAGATGCGGCAGCTGTCCGCTCGTGAGTTCCACCAGATCGCCGGTCGTGCCGGTCGTGCCGGGTACGACACCGAGGGCGACGTCGTGGCCGAGGCGCCGGAGCACGACATCGAGAACGCACGCGCGGTCGCCAAGGCCGGTGACGACCCGAAGAAGAAGAACAAGATCAAGCGGAAGAAGGCGCCGGACGGCTTCGTGTCGTGGGGCCAGGCGTCGTTCGAGCGGCTCATCGCGGCCGAGCCCGAGCCGATGGTCTCGCGGATGCGGATCACGCACGCGATGGTGCTCTCCGTCGTCGCGCGCGGCGGTTCGGCGTTCGAGTCCGTCCGGTCGCTGGTCTTCGACAACCACGAACCCCGGTCGCGGCAGCTCGCGATGGCCCGGCGGGCACTGACCATCGCGCGGACGCTCATCAACGCGCGGGTGATCGAGAAGGTCGACGGGGAGTACCGGCTGACCGTCGACATCGCGCCGAACTTCGCGCTCAACCAGCCGCTCTCGCCGTTCGCGCTCGCGGCGTTCGAGCTGCTCGATCCTTCGTCTCCCAGCTACGCGCTCGACATGGTCTCGATCGTCGAGGCCACCCTCGACGACCCGCGGGCGATCCTCTCGCAGCAGCAGTTCAAGGAGCGCGGCGAGGCCGTCGCCCGGATGAAGCAGGAGGGCATCGAGTACGACGAGCGGATGGAGCTGCTCGAGGAGGTCACGTGGCCCAAGCCGCTGGACGAGCTGCTGACGGCGGCCTACGAGGCCTACGCCGCCGAACAGCCGTGGGTGCTCGACTTCGCGCTCTCGCCCAAGGCCGTCGTGCGCGACATGTACGAGCGGGCGATGACCTTCGGCGACTTCGTGCGGTTCTACCAGCTCACCCGCTCCGAGGGGCTCGTGCTCCGGTACCTCTCCGACGCGTACCGGACGATGCGGCAGACGATCGCCGACGAGCAGCGCACCCCGGAGCTCGACGATCTGATCGAGTGGCTCGGCGAAGTCGTCAAGCAGACCGACTCCTCGCTCGTCGACGAGTGGGAGGCCCTGCTGAACGGTGACGTCCTGCTGGCGTCGGAGGAACACGAGGAGATCGCGCCGCCGCAGCCCTCGCGGCTCACCGGGAACCCGCGGGCGTTCCGGGTGCTCGTCCGCAACGCCCTGTTCCAGCGGGTGCTGCTCGCCGCCGCCGACGACGTCGCCGGACTCGCGGCGCTCGACGGTGCGGCGGGCTTCGGCGAGGACGCGTGGGACGCCGTGCTCGAGGAGTACTACGAGGCGCACGACGAGATCGGGACGGATGCCGACGCCCGCTCCATGCAGTACCTGGTGCTCGACGAGGCCGGGGCCACCGGGGTGTCCGGGGCGGCGGGCGCGTCGGGCTCGGCACGCGTCTGGCGTGCGCGGCAGATCTTCGCCGACCCCGCCGGCGACAAGGACTTCGGGTTCTCCGCCACGATCGACCTCGACGCGTCGGACGAAGCGGGCGAGGCCGTGGTGCGGGTCACCGAGATCGGGCGCTTCGACGGCTGGTCGGACGTGGACGTCGACTGATGTCGGTGGTGCGCGAGCTCGGCGGCTCCTCGGCCGACGGTGACGTCGCCGCGCTGCAGGACCTGCTCGAGTCGGTGCCGGACTACGCGTTGCGGATCACCGGGTACCCGCCGGGGCCGTCCGACGGGCTGAGCGCGCTGCTGTCGGTGCCGGACGGGTTCGATCCGGCGGGGAAGGTCGGGCTCGGGCTGTGGGAGGGGGAGCGGCTCGTGGCGTTCGCGGACGTGCTGCTCGGGTACCCGTCGCCCGCCGTCGCGTACATCGGGCTGCTGGTCGTCCGAGGGGGCGAGCAGGGTCGGGGGCTCGGGCGGGCGATGCACGACGCGGTCGTCGAGCGGGTCCGGGCGGCGTCCGGGCGCTCGGGCGTGGGGCGCTCGGGCGTGGAGCGCTCGCGCCGTCTGCGCCTCGGGATCGTCGCGTCGAACGCGTCGGTGGCGGAGCCGTTCTGGCGGGCGCTCGGGTACGAGCCGACGGGGGAGGAGAAGCCGTACCGGTACGACCACCTCGTCAGCACGGTCGCGCTCTGGGAGCGGCCGCTCTCGGAGCGGCCGCTCTGACACCTTCGGCGGTCCGCCGTCAGCGCCCGGACGCCCGTCGCAGCGCCGCGAGCAGAGCGTCGCCGTCCGCGACGTCGTACAACGCGAAGTTGCCTCGTGGCGCGGGGAAGCCGTCGAGGCCGGTGTTGGCGTACTGCCGGACGGACTCGCTGCCGGCGACGAACAGCGTGTCGAGATGGCGGGTGTCGTCCCACTCGACGCTGACGTGCCCTGCAGTGCGATCGACGTACCAGTCGGTCCGTCGCGCGTCTGTCTCACGGGTCCGCCGTCCGTTCGTCACGAAGACACGGCGATCGGTGACCGCGTAGACCTCCGTCCGCTTGCGGTGCCGCTTCACGAGGAAGCGTCCGCCGAGCAGGTGGAGGCCCGCCAGGACGAAGAGGAGCAGGATCGCGACGACGGCCCCGTTCGCGCCTCCGCGGATCGTCGCCACGAGGGCCCACCCGACGAACGCGAGGAAGAATGCGCTGAACGGGATGAGGTACCGATCGGCGTCGACGAGCATGCGCGACGGGTCGCTCCGTCCGACCCACAGGAGTTCCTCGCCGTCGTGGAGACACCGCTCGACCAGGCGTCGGGCGGTCAGACGGCTTGCGTCGTCCACGGAGCGGTCGTTCGTGTCCGAGCGGCGGGTGTTCGCCGCATCAGAACAGGGTCGCGGGCGGGGTCGCCTCGGGCAGCGCGGCCGGCTCGGTGACCTCGACCCCGGGCCACCCCGGGCCGTGCGGCACCTCGGTGCCCTGCTGGTAGGCGGTCGCGGCACCACGGGCGCGGACGTCCGCCGCCTCGTTCATCTCGTGCCCGACGTGGCCACGGACCCACTCGAAGGTGACCTTTCGCCCCTGCAGCTCGGCGTCGAGCTCCTTGATGATCTCGACGTTCAGCACGGGCTTGCCGTCGGCCTTCCGCCAGCCCTTCCGCTTCCAGCCCGCGAGCCACTCGGTGCACGCCTTGATCGCGTACTGGCTGTCGCAGAGGATGTGCAGCGGCTCGCCGGTGTCCTTCGTGGCGCGGAGCAGCTGGAGGACGGCCGTCAGCTCGCCCTGGTTGTTGGTAGCGTTCGGCCATCCACCGGCGGCCCAGCGGTCGTCATCGACGTACCAGGCCCAGCCGGCCGGGCCGGGGTTGCCGAGTGCTGAGCCGTCTGCTGCGGCGACGATCGTCACGGTGGGACCTCCTGCGTGTGGCGAGTGCTGGTCAACCGTAACGGACCGGACCGGCCCCCGGCGTCAGCGGTTCGCGGGGGAGATGTTGAGGGTGGCGTCCTCGTTGAGCCACTTGTCGCCGCGGAGCTCGAGGTAGGGGTTCATCCACTCGAACTGCGCCGGGGTGACGCCGAAGCGCTTCGACACCGTGGTGAGGTCGTCGCCGTGCGACACCATGTACCAGGTGGGCGTGCCGTCGACGTCCTTCACGTACCCGTACGCACCCGGGCGGGCCTTCCCCACGGTCACGCGCAGGTCCGGGTAGGGGTTCGGGATCTTCCACGTCAGCGTGCCGACCGCGAGCACGGAGCCGACCCATGGGCGGTCTGCGTCGCTGCTGCCGTCGCCGGACGACATCGGCACCAGGACGGCGCTCGCGAGGTAGTCGGGCCGTGCACCGGCGTCGAGCGTGTACGAGTCGGGCGGTCCGGACGCGCGGTCCCACTGCACGAACCCACGGGCGACCGCGTCGTAGCCGTCCTGGAACCCGGCGACGCGGTGGCGGAACTGGATCGACATCGGCTGCGGGTTCGTCGTCCGGTAGTCCGAGAGGTGCACCCTGAACACACCGTCGGCATCAGCGGTGACCCGCACGTGGATCGACGTGTCCCCGGTCTTCGACACGACGTCGGTCTCGGCGGCGACGGTCCCGGCGGGGAGGACCTGCTCGGGGGTGGGGGAGGCGGAGGGCGTCGGTCGCTCGGTGGCGTCCGGTCCCTGCACGGCCAGTCGGGTCGGGGTCGGCACCGGATCGGGTCCGCTGAACACCGAGCAGCCGGTCAGTCCGATGGCTGCGACCGCCGACAGCAGCACCACCGCAGTCGTCCGTCCCCTCGTCACCGCTCGTCGCATGATCCCCCTCGTCCCCGGCCGGCGTCGGATCTCGCCTGGCCCGCGGCGATCGTAGCGTGGGGTCGAGGCGCGTTCCGGGCTCGTGACCGGATCGGTACCGATGCTGCGGGATCGAGCGGTCGCCCTCGGGCGGACCACCGGTCGGGTGCGTCGATCGGACTGCCGGGGACGTCGCTCGGGCAGCGAGGCCTACGGTCGGCGCCATGAGCGACAGCACCCCCGACGTCCCGGGCCCCGAGGACTCCGACGACCGCGCACGCACCGACGCCCTGCGCGAGGCCGCACACCACGAGGGCGCGGACGGCGTCGGGGAGCGCGAGCAGCGCGCTGCCGACACCTCGTACAGCCCGTCGAGCGAGCGGGAGACCGAGGCCTCGCAGACGTCGCAGCGTGATCGCGCCGACCTCGAGGCGGACGGCATCGACCCCTCGCGGATCGTCGCCGCGCCGGGCACGGGTGGTGCCGACGACGCGGGCGACGTCGAGCCGGAGCCCGGCGACCTGCACCTGCCGTGGCAGTCCGAGGAGGACCGCCGGGGCTAGCTCGCCACCCGGTCGAGTTCGCGGACGAGCTCCTCACCGTCGCGGACGTCCCAGAACGCGAACGGCTGCGGGCCGAAGGCGAACGCGTCCAGACCCGTGTTCGCGTAGAGGCGTGCCGCTCCGGAACCGCTGACGAACGCCTGGACCCCGGACGGCTGGCCCGTGTTCCACTCCACCGAGCAGTGCCGACGGTCCTTGCTCCACGTGATGGTCCGGTCGGTGCGGCCCACCGAGACCTCTCGCGAGCCGCGGGGCGTGATGACGAGGGCTCGGCGAGACGTCACCGCGTACACCGTCGTGCGCTTCCGGTGACCCTTCAGCAGGAAACGGCCGAAGACGAAGAACAGGCCGAGCAGGATGAAGACGCCCCCGAAGACGAGGAAGAACGTCGGTGCGCCGGACGTCGCGGCGGTGACCTCCCAGTACACGGCGAACCCGCACCAGAGCACCGAGAAGGGCACCAGGAACACGTCCTGTCCAGCGAACAGCTTCGCCGGATCGCTCGTCCCCGCCCAGTACAGGTGCTCGTCCGGCCGGAGGTGTTCACGCGCGGTCTGTTGAGGATCGTTCACCCCGAAGAACCTACGCGCGTCAGGACACCGAGTCCGGGTGGGACCCCGTGCGCTGCCCCGACTCGAGCGACGCGATCGCCGCCAGGTCGTCGTCGCTCAGCACGAACCCGTCGACGTCGAGGTTCGACCGGATCCGCGACGGCGTCACTGACTTCGGCAGCACCACCACCCCCTGCTGCACGTTCCACCGCACGAGCACCTGCGCCACGCTCACCCCGTGGGCGTCCGCGATGCCGGTGAGCACCGGCTCGTCGATGAGCCGCCCGCGTCCGAGCGGCGACCAGGCCTCGGTCACGATCCCGTGCTGCGCGTGGAATGCCGTGAGCTCACGCTGCGGCAGCCACGGGTGCCGCTCGACCTGGTTCACCGCCGGGACCTCGCCCGTCTCGTCGATGAGTCGTTCGAGGTGCGGCACCTGGAAGTTCGAGACCCCGACGCTGCGCGCGCGCCCCGACTCGCGCAGCTCGACGAGGGCGCGCCAGGTGTCGACGTAGCGGTCGTTCGCCGCGGCCGGCCAGTGGATCAGGTAGAGGTCGACGGTGTCGAGCCCGAGTCGCTCGAGGCTCGCGTCGAACGCCCGCAGGGTCGCGTCGCGCCCCTGATGGTCGTTCCACACCTTGGTCGTCACGAAGACGTCGTCACGGTCGAGCCCGGAGGCGCGGATCGCCTTCCCGACGCCGGTCTCGTTGCCGTACATCTCGGCGGTGTCGACGTGCCGGTAGCCGGCGTCGAGCGCGAGACCGACCGCCGTCCCGGCCTCGGTGTCGTCGACCTTGTAGACGCCGAAGCCGATGGCGGGGATCGATGCGCCGTCGCGGAGGGGGACTGAGGTGACCACGCACCCATCCTGCCGGTCCTGAGCACACCCCGCGGAGATATGCACTATCTGATACTTGACGATCAGGAGATGGTCCGATTCACTCGTCCCATGCTGCTTTCTGGACTCGCCCTGACGTGTAGCGGTGTCGTCGTGGCCCTCGTCGCCGAACTCACGGCTCGGGGAGTGCTGCGGCGGAACGGCGGTGCAGGCGTCCGCATCGCCTCGGTGATGAAGACCGACGCCACCTGGAAGGCCGGACACCGTGCGGCGCGCCCGTGGCTCCACGGCACCGCCCTGTCGTTCGGCGGCTCGGGGATCTTGAGCATCGTTGCGCAACCGAGCATCGCCGATCCGGGTTTTCTCGTCGGGATGGCGAGCGGTCTCCTGCTCCTTTGTGGCGGGGCCGCCGTTGCACACCAGGCTGCACGTCGGACGGAAGACGCCACCGGAGGGCCTGCCGAGCAGTAGGACCCGCGGGCCGATCGGCCCACTCCTCACCGCGCACAAGGAGGAAGCCGGGCGTCGCACCACGTCCTCGACGTGACACGCGTCGATCGACGCGTGGGACGTCGGAACACGCGTGTTCCGCGACCTAGGTCGGGATGTTCACCGGCTCGGTGTCGGGGATGGGGCTCGCGTCGCGACCACGCAGGTCGGGCAGCCAGCGCCTCGTGACGAGCGGCAGGACGACGCCCACCGCGGCCATCACGGCGCCGACCATCATCCCGCCGGTCGCCCCTTGGCTGTCGATGAGGAAGCCGGCGACCGCGGAACCGCCCGCTGCACCGATGAGCTGGCCGGTGCCCATCCACCCGTACGCCTCGGCCGTGTCGGAGAACTTCACCGTCGCCGAGACCGAGCCGAACATGACCGCGAGGGCCGGGGCGATGCCCGCGCCGGCGATGACCAGGGCGAGGCAGAGCCACCAGAAGTTCGTGCCGCCCACGGCCAGGGCGAGTCCGACGAACACGATCGACATGCGCGTCCACAGGGTGTTGCGCGAGATCGGCAGGTGGCCCAGCGTGAGGCCGCCGATGAGCGACCCGACCGCGAACACGGCCAGGACGATGCCGGCGTTCGGGCTGCCCTCGCCGAAGACGCTGGTGACGCTCGCCTCGACCGCGGCGCAGGCCCCGATGAGGAGGAGGCCGGTGAGGGTGGCGACGACGACCGACGGCCGCTTCAGGACGACGCCGAACGCGCGCTTCGACCGCGGGATGCGGACCCGGCCGAGCTCCGGTGACGCGATGAACCACGTGCCGCCGACGACCAGGAACACCATCGCGACGACGATCGCCTGGACCGTGCCGATCTGCGTCGCGACGAACGTCGTGATGACCGGGCCGGCGACCCAGATGAGCTCCTGCGCGCTCGCGTCGAGGGAGAAGAGGGGCGTGAGCTGCGACGAGGTCACCATCTTGGGGTAGATGGTGCGCACCGCCGGCTGCACGGGCGGTACGGCGAGGCCGCCCAGGAACCCGACGACCACGTAGGCCCACAGCGGCATGACGAAGAACGCGATGACGGCCATGCTCACGAGCGCGACGAGGCTCGTCAGGATGAGCACCGGCCGCATGCCCCAGCTGCCCATCCAGCGGCTGGTGAGCGGACCCGCGATCGCCTGCCCGATGCTCGTCGTCGCGAGCACGAGACCGGCGGCGCCGTACGAGTCGAAGACGTGCTCGACGTGCAGCAGGTAGGCCAGCGACAGCATGCCGAAGGGGAACCGTGCGGTGAGCTGCGCGGCGATGACGCGACCCACGCCGGGAGTCTTGAGGAGGGGGCCGTACGTGCTCACGAGACGAGTGTACGGACCGGACGGACGGCCCTGTCACCCGTCCGGGGGAGGTGTGGACGGCGAGCTGCCCGCGACACGCCGACACGCTGATTCCACACATGTGGATCGACGCTGTCCACGGGTGTGGGGAAGTGTCAGTGGTCCGCTGGAGAATGGCGGAATCACGGGCCTCTCCGAGCTGTTCACACTGTGGAGGAGCTTGTGGAGAACTACACGGCTGTAACACTTCCTCTTGTGGTCGGTGACTCCGCCAGCCACTAGATGTAGTGTGGAGGCATCGCAGCGGCCCCTCCCGGAACCTGCTGCACACAGGCATCAAGACAACCACCACAGCAACAGCAGAACCAGGGGAGATCATGGCCGTCACCGTCTACACCAAGCCGTCCTGCGTCCAGTGCACCGCGACGTACCGGGCGCTCGACAACAAGGGCATCCAGTACGAAGTGCACGACGTTTCCACCGACGAAGCCGCGCTCGAGCACGTCAAGAGCCTCGGCTACCTGCAGGCGCCCGTCGTCGTCACGGACGATGACCACTGGTCGGGCTTCCGTCCCGACAAGATCGCGACGCTCAGCGCCGAACTCGCGTAGTTCGACCCACGTCCGCGGGTGGTGACCCGAGCTCGTTCAGGAGGCTCGGATCACCACCGCAGGACACCCACGGTCCGTCTGTCCGCACCTTCTCATCGGAGGGGCACCATGAGCCGACTGGTCTACTTCTCGAGCGTGTCCGGGTACACCGCACGCTTCGTCGAGAAGCTCGGCCGTGACGCGGACCGGATCCCGCTCTACCCGAACGACCCGTTCCTCCACGTGGACGAGCCGTACGTGTTGGTGCTGCCCACCTACGGTGGCGGCAACGGGCAGGGAGCGGTCCCCAAGCAGGTCATCAAGTTCCTCAACGACGAACGCAACCGCTCGCTCATCCGCGGTGTGATCGTCGGGGGCAACACGAACTTCGGCGAGGCCTACGGTCTCGCGGGGGACGTCATCGCACGCAAGTGCAACGTCCCCGTCCTCTACAGATTCGAACTCTTCGGGACTCCTGACGACGTGTCAGCGGTCAACACAGGATTGGATGCATTTTGGACGCAGCAGTTGCAGACGTCGATCTGACGTCGCCGCAGACGGGGATGGACTACCACTCCCTCAACGCGATGCTCAACCTCTACGACGCGGACGGGAACATCCAGTTCGACAAGGACCGTGAAGCCGCGAAGCAGTTCTTCCTGCAGCACGTCAACCAGAACACCGTCTTCTTCCACAACCTGAAGGAGCGGCTCGACTACCTGGTCGAGAACGAGTACTACGAGCGCGAGACGATCGACATGTACTCGCTGGACTTCATCCAGAAGCTCAACGACCTGGCGTACTCGAAGAAGTTCCGGTTCCAGACGTTCCTCGGTGCGTTCAAGTACTACACGAGCTACACGCTCAAGACGTTCGACGGCAAGCGCTACCTCGAGCGCTTCGAGGACCGCGTCGTGATGACCGCCCTCGGCCTCGCACAGGGCAACGAGCAGCTCGCGATCGACCTCGTGGAAGAGATCATCGCCGGCCGCTTCCAGCCCGCGACCCCGACGTTCCTCAACACCGCGAAGGCCCAGCGCGGCGAGCTCGTCTCCTGCTTCCTCCTCCGCATCGAGGACAACATGGAGTCGATCTCGCGCGGCATCAACTCCTCGCTGCAGCTCTCGAAGCGCGGCGGCGGCGTAGCCCTGCTCCTCTCCAACATCCGCGAGGCCGGAGCCCCGATCAAGCAGATCGAGAACCAGTCCTCGGGCATCATCCCCGTGATGAAGCTGCTGGAAGACTCCTTCTCCTACGCGAACCAGCTCGGTGCGCGTCAGGGTGCCGGCGCGGTCTACCTCAGCGCCCACCACCCGGACATCATGCGGTTCCTCGACACCAAGCGTGAGAACGCCGACGAGAAGATCCGCATCAAGACGCTGTCCCTCGGTGTCGTCGTGCCGGACATCACGTTCGAGCTCGCGAAGAACAACGAGGACATGTACCTCTTCTCGCCGTACGACGTCGAGAAGGTCTACGGCATCCCGTTCGGCGACGTCCCGATCTCCGAGAAGTACCGCGAGATGGTCGACGACTCGCGCATCAAGAAGACGAAGATCAAGGCGCGCGACTTCTTCACCACCATCGCCGAGATCCAGTTCGAGTCGGGCTACCCGTACATCGTGTTCGAGGACACGGTGAACAAGGCCAACCCGATCAAGGGTCGGATCAACATGTCCAACCTGTGCTCGGAAATCCTGCAGGTCAACACCCCGACGACGTTCAACGAGGACCTCTCGTACAACGAGATCGGCAAGGACATCTCCTGCAACCTCGGCTCGCTGAACATTGCGCTGACGATGGACTCGCCGGACTTCGGTCGCACCATCGAGACCGCCATCCGCGGCCTCACCTCGGTGTCGCAGATGTCGCACATCACGTCGGTCCGCTCCGTCGAGGACGGCAACGACAAGTCGCACGCCATCGGCCTCGGCCAGATGAACCTGCACGGCTACCTCGCTCGTGAGCGCGTGTACTACGGCTCCGAAGAGGGCATCGACTTCACGAACATCTACTTCTACACGGTGCTGTTCCACGCCCTTCGTGCGTCGAACAAGATCGCGATCGAGACCGGTGAGACCTTCGACGGGTTCCGCGACTCGAAGTACGCGTCGGGCGAGTTCTTCGACAAGTACACCGACCAGGCGTGGACCCCCGCGACCGCTCGCGTTGCCTCGCTCTTCGACAACGCGAACATTACGATCCCGACGCAGGACGACTGGAAGGCGCTGAAGGCGTCCATCCAGGAGCACGGCATCTACAACCAGAACCTGCAGGCCGTCCCGCCGACCGGTTCGATCTCGTACATCAACCACTCGACGTCGTCGATCCACCCGATCGCGTCGAAGATCGAGATCCGCAAGGAAGGCAAGCTCGGTCGCGTCTACTACCCGGCGCCGTTCATGACGAACGACAACCTGGACTACTACCAGGACGCGTACGAGATCGGTGCCGAGAAGATCATCGACACGTACGCCGCGGCGACGCAGCACGTGGACCAGGGCCTGTCCCTGACGCTGTTCTTCAAGGACACCGCCACCACGCGTGACATCAACAAGGCGCAGATCTACGCGTGGCGCAAGGGCATCAAGACGATCTACTACATCCGTCTCCGCCAGCTCGCGCTCGAGGGCACCGAGGTCGAGGGCTGCGTCAGCTGCATGCTGTAGAGCCTGCCGCTCTGCATTCTGGAGGCGCGGTGCCAGCCCGCACCGCGCCTCCAGTCCCGTAATCATCACCATCTCTTGAAGGAAACGTGCGTTGGTCGAGAAGCTGAAGCTCATTGATCGGGTCCAGGCCATCAACTGGAACCGCATCCAGGACGACAAGGATGTCGAGGTCTGGAACCGCCTCGTCAACAACTTCTGGCTGCCCGAGAAGGTGCCGCTGTCGAACGACGTGCAGTCGTGGAACACGCTGACGCCGGCCGAGCAGAAGCTGACCATGCGCGTCTTCACCGGCCTGACGCTCCTGGACACCATCCAGGGCACCGTCGGCGCCGTGTCGCTCATCCCCGACGCGATCACCCCGCACGAAGAAGCCGTCTACACGAACATCGCGTTCATGGAGTCGGTGCACGCCAAGAGCTACTCGTCGATCTTCTCGACCCTCGCGTCGACGCCCGAGATCGACGAAGCCTTCCGCTGGTCCGAGGAGAACCCGAACCTGCAGAAGAAGGCCCAGATCGTCATGGACTACTACCAGGGCGACCAGCCGCTGAAGCGCAAGGTCGCTTCGACGTTGCTCGAGTCGTTCCTGTTCTACTCCGGGTTCTACCTGCCGATGCACTGGTCGTCGCGGGCGAAACTGACGAACACCGCCGACCTCATCCGCCTGATCATCCGTGACGAGGCCGTCCACGGGTACTACATCGGGTACAAGTACCAGAAGGGGCTCGAGCAGCTCACGCAGGCCGAGCGTGACGAGCTGAAGGACTACACGTTCTCGCTCCTGTTCGAGCTGTACGAGAACGAGGTGCAGTACACGCAGGACCTCTACGACGAGGTCGGTCTGACCGAGGACGTCAAGAAGTTCCTGCACTACAACGCCAACAAGGCGCTGATGAACCTGGGCTACGAGCCGATGTTCCCGAAGAACATCACGGATGTGAACCCGGCCATCCTCTCGGCCCTGTCGCCGAACGCCGACGAGAACCACGACTTCTTCTCGGGGTCGGGGTCGTCGTACGTGATCGGCAAGGCTGTGAACACTGAGGACGAGGACTGGGACTTCTAATCCCTGTCTGATTCGTGGAGGCGCCCCGCTGGCTTCGGCCGGCGGGGCGTTTCTGTGCTCATGCGGTGTCTAGATGTCACCTTCGCACCGGGACCGCACCCGGGCGACTTCAACCACACCGGGCGTCAAGGTCAGGCGCCGATCAGGCGCTTGTTCGCCGCAAAGCTGGCTACTGAGATACGAACTCACTACCCAGACCGTAGGCTCGTCGCATGCCTGATCGATGGCAGGAACATCCACCTGCGCACAAGGGAAGCTTGCAACACACCGCTTTCGAACCGAACCTGCCAATGTTCGAGGTCGTCGCGAAGTTTTGGGTTGAGGTCAGGAAGATCCTGCCAGCGGAGCATGTTCATGTGATCGACCCCTACATGCTTGATGCTGGGGGCGAGAAGCCTGCAACCTATGCCGCGAATGTCGCAGCTCTCTTGAAACCGGCAATCACAAACACGCGGCGTCTAACGTTTGTCTATCAGCGAACTCGTGGGGACGTTGGTCGCCTACTGAAGGCTGATATAGATTTGCTCAATGCGTCAACCGCTGTCACCTTCCATCAAGGAAGCGGAATGCACGCACGCTACATCGTCGCCGATCGCTCACGCGTTCTTAGGATGGAGTTCTCGTTCAACCGGATCGGGAAGTCATTCGGCACTGTTTCCCAGGTGCTTGACGAGGAGGATCGATCGGCAATTGTCGCCGAGCTTGATAGACTGCATCCCTCGGAAACCTGACTCCCGCGGGCCTTTGCTGCGTGCTCCCGTGTCATGGGGCCACCCACTGTTGCGTAAAACAGATGTCCTTCGTGCTGCTCAACTCGGCACACAGTGCACGCTTAGCACGCTACGAGGTCGTCGCCTTGCTCTCGAAGCGGAACAGGACCTCGTGGAGCTCCTTGCGGCCCAAGCGTTGCGCGCCGTTCTCTTTTGATCCGCCTAAGGTGGAGTGACGCATGGGGATCCGTGTTTCCTTAATTGTGAAAAACTCGCTAGCCGCACGCCGGATGTCTTCAACGGTTAGCCCATTGCTCCGTTCGCCTTCAGGGTAAGTCCACAGTACAGTTGTACGGCGTTTCGCTAACGCGGTCAGCAGATTTTCAGTTGCAGCAATCGCTCGAGTGCGTCGGCTAAAATCCGACGAAGGACGGTCCGCCCCCGACGGAGCGCGACCGGCTCCCGATACGGATATCCAGCCCCCACGAGCGATTCCCTCGAGTACGTGGTAGAAGCGGCTATATTGCGCTTCCGAATAGGGCGGGTCGCAAAATACAAGATCGCCGTCTCGAACATGACGCTGTGCATATGCCACGCTGTCGCCGGTGATCACCTGACCTTGCACCTTGGCCGGGAAGGGGGCCAATCCCTCTAGCTGCCGCCGTACCTCTCGGCGGACGTCGATACTCCATGCCGAACGTAGATGTGGCAGTAGGCGTTCCGTAGGTCGGAAGGGCTGAGCTGTGTGGCCAGGGGACGCGGAAGCCCGTGACGCGGTCCGCAATAACGCCGCGAGTGCGACGGTTCGCGAAGGCGCCCTAACCGGCAGTGTCGAGTGCAGAGCGGATAAATGCAGCGCCTGCAGAGGCGAATAGTAGTACCCGCCGTAGTCGGACCAGATAAAGGCCCCCTCGATGTGCGCCCGGCAGAGGGCCCGCGCTCCCGAGACGTCGTTCTCGGACTGGGGAGACGACGCAGCCGCGGCTGCCTTTAGAAGATTGGCGTTCTCGCGTAGCCAGCGATCCGCCCGAGCTTCCCAAGCTTGGAACAGCCGTGCCGCGTCGACTTTGCCAGTCCGCGTCACGGTCCCTGCCGTGATAGCACTGCTGTAGGCCATGAGGTCTAAGGCCACAACGGGCGTCGTCGTCGTCGTCGCGACGTAACGCGAGACAGCGCCAGAGCCTGCGAACAGATCGACGAAGCGTTCCGCATCAGGAGCTAGTGCCGTCAGCTGGTCGCCGAGAGTCCCGGCGAGCATGCTGACCTTCGAGCCCATGTACTTCACGCGTTCACCACAAGGTTCTACGCTACCCGCTCCTCGTCGTCGTCAGCGACCGGCGCGGCGGCCCAAGCAGGAACCCGTTCAAATCCGGCGAGAATCTGCACCTGCTTAGCACGCTCGTCGATTAGCACGGAGAGGTTAGCATCGTCCGCATCGGACTCAGAGCGCATATCCTCCAAGTCAGCGACGGCATCTTCGATATCAAACCAGAGGTCCCGGTAATCCTGCGAGTCGGGAATTCGGATTCCGTGCAGCTGCAGCATGTCCCGTATCCAGAAGTCAACGTCGGACGTTGAGTACCCAGCGGCTGCGATTAGATCCCGAGTGGCACCGGTCGCGAATCGCAGCAGGATCAATGCCCGACCGACCATTCCGTTGAAGATGCGACCTGCGGAGGTGCCAGCGAGGTTCAAGGAGGCATCCTCTATCACCGTCGGGGTCGGATGTGCAGTCTGATCGTCAATGAACTCCGTTACGAATTGCCCGGGGCTCCGCCCGAGCACACGCTCCACCCAGAATTCGGTGGGAGTTTGATCGCTTGGCACATATGAGCCCGTGATCCGCGTTTCATCGCCATCGCCATCGCCATCGCCATCGCCATCGCCATCGCCATCGCCATCGCCGTCGGCCTCGGATTGTTCTGCCGGGAGGGTTGCGCTTGGATCGCTCACTGCGGCCGCATCCTCCGCTGCTGCAGCATCGTCATGCTCAGCCTGAGTGAAGGAGTCGAAAGCAATTCGAGCGATGAATGGGTCCAGTTGCTGGAACGCGACCCCATCGGTTGGCGCCACCAGTCGCCAGACCTGATCAAGCAGATCCGAGACATACGCCGGCGACACCGTGGTCGGCGACGGACGCAATCGGGTGGGGGTGTAACTGCTGTTGTTGCGAACCGCGCGGTCGGAAGAGAATCGCTGAATATCCACGCCCCATTCCTTCAGCAAGGCGCCCATGGCACCGGTAAGCTCGACCGGTTTGGGCCGTTCCGTCGCCCACGTCCCCAACGTCTGACCGGCGAAATTAACGACGTCACCGCAAAACCCTGCGCCCCTTGGGGAGCTGGCCCATTCAGTGAAGAGCACCCAAATGCCCTGGTGTGAGTTGCGCTCGATCCGGCCGGCACCCTTCGGGAACGGGATCTTCTCGACACCAGAAGAGGTGAGGACAAAGTTGCGCTCGCCCATCAAGAGCACACCGTGACGAAACAGCAGAGCGTTCATCGCGCGCAACTCAGAGTAGTAGAGAAGGTGCTGCGCGACGTCAACTGCGCCGGAAGCGACCGCATGCATGGCCTGCCCAAAATAGGTCCAGGCATCCGCGAGATGCACCGGTACAGACGCGGCAACGTAGTCAGCGACATCTTCGTCTAGCGGCGGATCAAACGGCAGCGAGGCACGAGCCGTATTCCACGGATCGTCGGCGACTCCATGCACGTCCGGCAGCCAAGATGCGGCTGGGAAATTCGCCGCAATCCGACGAAAAGCTGTCTCGACGACTTCCGGGTCGGCACGGCTTAAAGAAGCCCCGACCTGCGCTCGATCGGAAGTTGTCCAGTTCGACCACTCATTTTTGTCTGGAGCGCTATCCTTCGGCTGCCCCCCGCCGCCGCTAGGCACGGTTTTCCAACGCCGTCCGGGCCCATCCAGCGATGTCCTCCCTAGCCGCGGCCACGAGATGCTCCAGCAGTCGATCTCGCAGGATCGGATAGGCGCCAGACCCACGAAGCGCGCGCCGCCACTCCGTGGTCTCCGGCGGGATTCCCGGCGCCTTAAACGTCCGCCAGTCGAACTTGGCAAGCGCATAAGTTAAGTGTCGAAGGAAATCTCCGACTTGATTTTGATCGAGCGCTGTCCAAGCTTCTTCGAACTGCTTCTCAACGCTCGTTGTGACCGTTCGATCCACTTGCCACCCATGCAGGCTCAGCTGATCCTTCGCAAGAAAGAAGAGGTCGTTGAGAACCATGTGATAGCCCCGGACTCCAACCTCAGATGCCAGGAGGCTTAGCTGACCCGAGAAGGCGGGGTCTTGCATCGGGGACGCGGGTGCATCCACCTCGAACAGCGGCTCTTCGTTGGGGTCGCCGACGGCACGGAGCGATTCGACCCATTCTTCGTCGCTTCTCAAGATCGCATCGCCAAGTTCGCCCCAAGCGCGAACTAGAAAGGCGCTCTGTTGCCCACGAGGCCATTCAAGACCTGGCGAATTGGTTGCGGAGCCAAACAGTCCCCCGAAGCCTTGATACCCGCTGAAAGTTCGCACGAAGGTGCTAGTCAGGGAGCGAATGAACGCTGCCTGAGTCACTGGTCGCTTGGAGCGCATGCCTGACTGGCCCAGCATGTTTATCCGGTCGCGCCATACGCTGCGCGGGTCACCCCATAGTACCTCGACAAGTTCTTGAGCTCGAGTTTCGCGATAGACGTTGATCGTCTCACCACTCTCGAGCCAGTCCTGGTGTCTCAGGAGTGGATATAGGTCGTAGGCGAGAGACCCGTTGATACGTTTGGGTTTGATATTGACGGTCCAGAAAAGGTACGCCTGCCAGGATAGGTCGAGCCCGGTAAAAATGACCACTGGCAGGTCATAGTCTCCATCTGTCACGTCAAAGGCGGAAAGGCGGTGCTGACCGTCGATGATCTCGATCGGGAGTGCACCGCCGGGCCGCCAAGTCGCGGCGTCTCCGGTCCAGGAGGCTGGCAGTTCGATACTTACAAATGCATCGCTACTCTCAGCCGCAACGACGCGCATCTCGTCCTGAACTTGCACCACTTGCTCACCGCGCTTCTGGCCGGCAGGTACGATATTCGCGATGATAGCCGTCGGCAACCAGCCTGGCTTTCGCAGAGACCGTTCCTGATCGGTATCAAGCTCGCGGGTTCGAATGCTTGAAAGAGGGTAGCCGTCCTGAATGTATCGACTGATTTCCAGAGAACGGTCTGGCTGCAGTTGACGTTGGATCGCGGTGTCTGTGTCTCGCGCCTGCATGCTGGAAGCATCTCGCTGGTGCGCCGTCCCCAAAGCCCGCAGCGTCGAAGCCGGAATTGACGACAGATAGAACTCGTGGGGGGGCTCGGATTGAAACTTGGCCCGGTCAAACTCGGCATCATTCCAACGCTCGAGCCACTGCTTGACCCTGATTCCCGGTATACCCACCTGGCGACCCTACCTTCCTTGGCTAATCCCGCAACCTTATCGTCGAGCAGCTGTCATCTTATCGCCCCCGAAGTAGGGGTCCGCGACTTGCGGCGGAGGCGCCCGGCGCTTGCGGCAGTGCGGCCCCCGTGCCGAAGTTGCTCTGCTCGCCGCCCCGCACGGTGAGCTGTCAGCGGTAATGGGCATCGACCTGGATCAATGGAGAGGTGCGCGCGGCAGGAGCGGTCATCGCCAACGCGGCAGGATTGATAGCAGGGGTGCGCGCTTGCGACTGTCGAACTCTCGCTTCGCAAGACCCTCAGCCGGTATGTCTACCGGCGGCGGGCGCAGATTGGCGTGCGGCGGCTAGTGAGAACCGAGCGGTGGTGAACCCGCTTCACGGTCCTTTCTGTCGTCGTCATCTTCTGCGGCGCTGTCATCTGCCCGACCGGGGGCGTGCGAGCGTCGGCCCGGTAGCCCGATCGTCTGTTGAGACACGATGGACGGAACGCGGCGGATGCCCTCGCTCGGGCAGTGTTCACGCTGGCGGCGGTGTCCCAGCGCCTTCGGTGTCGTCTGCGCCCGCCGGACCTGTCCTGGCCTGATCGAGGTTCTCGTGGGGGTCACCCATGTCGCCGGTCGCAGCGCCGGCGCGGGACAGCCCGAAGTGTTTGCGGACGGCGTTCGCCTCGGCGGGGCACAAGGTGCGTCCGGCTCCGAGGGACGGCGCGCCCTTGATCGCGTCCTTCGTGTACCCGACGTGCACGTCCGTGCCGTCGAAGGTGGCGTCGTCGGCGGGGACGAGCGCCTGGTGACGCCCGAGTAGTCCGGTTGCGACACAGATGTACGCCGCACTGCCGTCCTCTTCGGAGGGGAACACCTGTACGACCTTGCCGACCGAAACGCCGTTGTGATCCCGGACAGTCGCACTCTCGACCTGGTGGATGACGCCCTTGGTGATCATGAACGTAGTCAACGCCCTCGAGTCTGACGCTTCGCAGAAGCCGTCCTCCAGGCTGGCGCTGTGGACCCGATCAACCATCGGGCGCAGGTTGATCGTGACGGTGAGACGCCCTGTCGTGATCCGCAGCCCGGTATCGACACGACCTGTCGGCGCAACCGTAGCCGCGCCTCCAGGCCGCCCCGAAAGCTGCGCACGGGGCGGACGCAACACGAACGGCGGCCCTCCTCCTTCCGGAAGAGAGCCGCCGTGGTGTCTCGCGGTGATCAGCGGGCCGACGGGACCGCCGTGCCGACGAGCTCAGCCCGCACGATGTCGGCGCCAGCGGACAGCGCACTGAGCTTCCCCAGCGCCGCACCCCGCGCCAGCGGCGCCATCCCACAGTTCGAGCTGGGGATGAGCTTGTCCGCATCCACGAACTCCAGCGCCCGCCGCAGCACCTCCGCGACCTCGTCCGGGGTCTCGACGACCTCGGTCGCGACGTCGATCGCGCCGAGCATGACCTTCTTCCCCCGGATGAGCTCCACGAGGTCGAGGGGCACGTGGGAGTGGATGCACTCGAGGGAGACGATGTCGATCGACGACTGCTGCAGCAGGGGGAACGACTGCTCGTACTGCCGCCACTCGGCGCCGAGCGTCGCCTTCCACTTGTTGTTCGCCTCGATGCCGTACCCGTAACAGATGTGCACGGCGGTCTCGGCGCGGAGCCCCTCGGTGGCGCGTTCGAGCGCGGCGACGCCCCAGTCCTGCACCTCGTCGTGGAACACGGTGAAGGCGGGCTCGTCGAACTGGATGATGTCGACGCCGGCGGCCTCGAGCTCCCGGGCTTCCTGGTTGAGGATCGTGGCGAACTCCCACGCCAGCTTCTCGCGAGACTTGTAGTGCTGGTCGGAGAGCGTGTCGATCATGGTCATCGGCCCGGGGAGCGCCCACTTGATCGGCCGGTCGGTCTGCGCGCGGAGGAACTTGGCGTCGTCGACGAACACCGGGGCGGGACGACTCACGGCGCCGACGACCGTGGGGACGGCAGCGTCGTAGCGGTCGCGGATCCGGACGGTCTCCTTGCGCTCCTGGTCGATGCCGTCGAGGTGCTCGATGAACGTCGTGACGAAGTGCTGGCGGGTCTGCTCGCCATCGCTGACGATGTCGATCCCGCGGTGCTCCTGCTCGTGCACGGCGGATCGGAGTGCGTCCTGCTTGCCCTCGGTCAGGGCGGCCCCGTCGAGCTGCCAGGGGGACCAGAGGCGCTCGGGCTCGGCGAGCCAGGACGGCTTCGGCAGGCTGCCGACGATCGCGGTGGGAAGGAGAGAACTCATGGAGGTGACGGTCCAGACGGTCAGCGGGCGGGGACGGGCTCGGCAGCGAACTGCGAGAGGAGCGCGCGGTGCGGCGTCACGAGGTGCTCCTCGGTCCACCGGCCCTGGGTGATCCCGAGGCGGCTGCGCTCCTCGCGGTCGTAGGTGACCGGTGTGGGCGTGAAGTCGGTGTGGTCGAGGGTGGGGCGGTAGGTGCTGCCGGCGGGGGTGTTCGCGGCGTAGATCTCCGGGCGGTAGATCTTCTGGAACGTCTCCATGGTGGCGATCGTGCCGATGAGCTGGAGGTCCGTGTAGTCCCCGGTCAGGTCGCCGCGCGTGTAGAACGCGAGCGGGGCCGACGCTCCGGCGGGCTGGAAGTACCGGACCCGCATGCCCATCCGGCCGAAGTAGTCGTCGGTGAGCGAGGAGTGCTCGTGCTCGTACTCGGCGCCGAGGACCGGGTGGACGTACCCGGTCCGGCGGTAGGTCTGGCTCGTCGAGACGCTGATGCAGACGACGGGCTCGGCACTGAAGCCGTCGTGGAACGCCGAAGACGAAAGGAACCGCTGGAAGAGGGCCCCGTGCAGCACACCGAAGTCGGACGGCAGGCCCGGCGCCGACGGCAGCAGCACCGAGAAGTCGTAGTCGCGCAGGTACGACGAGAAGTTGTTGCCGAGGATGCCGTGGTGGTGCTCGCCGGTGTGCTGGTCGACGATCGTGACGTCGAGCATCTCGAGCAGCGGGAACTCGGCGTCCGATCCACCGTCGGAGAACTGCAGTGCGGCCGAGACGATGTCGAGCTGCAGGCGGTAGCGATCACCGGCAGCCGAGAGCTCGTTCGCGCGCTCGTCGATCATCGCCAGCGCAGCACGGAGGTTCTCCTGCCGGCGCTCGCCGCGCGCCAGGTTGGCGAAGTTCGTGGTCAGCCGGGAGCTGTCCGACGGGGAGTAGTCCTCGTCGAACCGGGTCCGGGTGATGCTGAAGGTGATCTCGCTCGCCATGATGCATCGATCATGGCGGGATCCCGAGGCCATCAGGTAATACCGAGACACTATGCGGCGGTATAGCCTCGGCCTATGGCCCGGGTCTCGAACGACATCACCCTGCAGCAGCTCCGGTACTTCATCGAGGTCGCGACCGAGGGCTCGATGAGCGCCGCTGCAGATCTGCTCTACGTGTCGCAGCCGACCATGTCCGCGGCGATGAAGGACCTCGAGACGCGGATCGGTCGCCCGCTCTTCACCCGTTCGGCCCGGGGTGTCGTGCTCACCGTCGACGGCGTCGAGTTCCTCGGGTACGCCCGGCAGGTCGTCGAGCAGGTCTCCCTGCTCGAGCAGCGGTACGTCGGGCGGCAGGCGTCGCGTCGGCTGCTCGGGGTGTCGGCGCAGCACTACTCGTTCGCCGTCGAGGCCTTCGTCCGGATGGTCGAAGCGGCGGCCGCGGACGAGTACGAGTTCTCGCTCCGCGAGACGCGCACCTGGGACATCATCGAGGACGTCCGCACCCTGCGGAGCGAGGTCGGCATCCTCTACCGCAACGACTTCAACAAGCAGGTCCTCGGCAAACTGCTGCGGGACGCCGGCGTCGTGTTCACCCCGCTGTTCGTCGCCCAGCCGCACATCTTCGTGTCGCGGCGGAACCCGATCGCGTCGCGGGAGCGCGCGACCCTCGAGGACCTCGCCGACCTGCCCCGACTCACGTTCGACCAGGGCGCGAACAACTCCTTCTACCTGGCCGAGGAGATCCTGTCGACGATGTCGAGCAAGCGGGAGATCCGGGTCTCGGACCGGGCGACGATCTTCAACCTCATGATCGGCCTCGGCGGGTACACGATCTCGACGGGCCTCATCAGCGACGACCTCGACCCCGAGATCGTCGCCATCCCGCTCGACGTCGACGAACGCATCGAGATCGGGTGGATCGCCCACGCTTCGGTTCCCCTCACCGTGCAGGCGCAGGCGTACCTGGACGAGTTGCGAGCGGTGGTCACGAGCTACGGCGTCGAACCGCTCGCGCGGTGACCAGCCTGGAGGCGCGACCCGCCTCCGTCAGGCGGGTCGCGCCTCCAGGTTCCCGCGACCGGCGCGGGGCGCGACGGACCGCCGTATCCTGGCTGCCGGCCCGCGTCGACTCCGCGGCGCGGAGGGAACTGCCATGAGCATGGAAGGCGCGGCCTGGAGCTCGCTCTACAAGATCTCCACCGCCAAGGACGGCAGGAACGGGTTCTCCCGCGAGTCGCTCCGGCGCATCATGACGTTCGCGACGCCGTACCGCGCCAAGCTCGTGGTCTTCATCGCGCTCTCGATCGTCGGCGCGTTCCTCGCGGTCGCGACTCCGGTGCTCGCCGGCCAGGTGGTCGACGTCATCGCCGCTCGTGGCGCGGTCGGCACGATCGTCTGGCTCGCGGTGGTCATCGCCGTCGTCGCCGTGGCCGACGCTGCCTCGTCGCTCGCGACCCGGTGGTACTCCGCCCGCATCGGTGAAGGGGTGATCCTCGACCTGCGGACCGCCGTGTTCGACCACGTGCAGAAGATGCCGATCGCCTTCTTCACCCGGACCCGGACGGGCGCGCTCGTCAGCCGCCTCAACAACGACGTGATCGGAGCGCAGCAGGCCTTCAGCGGCACGCTGTCCGGCGTGGTCACGAACCTCGTGGCGCTCGTCCTCACCCTCGCCGTGATGCTCAGCACGTCGTGGCTCGTGACGGTGATCGCGGTGCTCATGCTGCCGCTCTTCCTGGTGCCGGCTCGCCGCATGGGTGGTCGACTCGCGGCCCTGCGTCGCGAGGCCGCCGACCACAACTCGGCGATGAGCACGCAGATGACCGAGCGCTTCTCCGCTCCCGGAGCCACCCTCGTGAAGCTCTTCGGTCGGCCGGAGGAGGAGTCCGAAGAGTTCCGCGTCCGTGCGGCGCGCGTCCGGGACATCGGGGTGCGCACCGCGATGCTGCAGTTCGTCTTCGTCACCGCCCTGACGCTCGTCGCGGCCCTCGCCCTCGCGCTCGTGTACGGACTCGGCGGGGTCCTCGCGCTCGGCGGCCAGCTGAACACGGGTGACGTGGTCACACTCGCGCTCCTCCTCACCCGGCTGTACGTGCCGCTGACCAGCCTCGCGAACGCCCGTGTCGAGATCATGAGCGCGGTCGTCAGCTTCGAGCGGGTGTTCGAGGTCCTCGACCTCGAGCCGCTCATCCAGGAGAAGCCCGGCGCCGTGGCCGTGCCGGACGGTCCGGTCGCGGTGGAGTTCGACGATGTCCGGTTCGCCTACCCCTCGGCGGACCGGGTGTCGCTGGCCTCGCTCGAGGAGGTCTCCACGCTCGACACCCGCGGCGGGGACGAGGTGCTGCACGGCATCTCGTTCCGGATCGAGCCCGGACAGACCGTCGCGCTCGTCGGGACCTCGGGCGCGGGCAAGTCCACGATCGCGCAGCTGCTCTCGCGGCTCTACGACGTCGACCAGGGCGCCGTCCGGCTCGCCGGCGAGGACGTCCGCGACGTGACCTTCGAGTCGCTCCGGCACACGATGGGCATGGTGACCCAGGACGGGCACCTGTTCCACGAGACCATCCGCTCGAACCTGCGGCTCGCGCGGCCGGACGCCTCTGACGACGAGGTGTGGGACGCGGTCCGCCGCGCGCGCCTCGAGACGCTGATCCGGTCCCTGCCGGACCAGCTCGACACGATGGTGGGGGAGCGCGGCTACCGGCTGTCCGGCGGGGAGCGGCAGCGGATGACGATCGCGAGGCTCCTGCTCGCCCAGCCGCGGGTCGTCATCCTCGACGAGGCCACGGCGGCCCTCGACTCCACCTCGGAGGCCGCGGTGCAGGCCGCGCTCAGCGAGGCGCTCGAGGGACGGACGGCGATGGTGATCGCGCACCGACTCTCCACCATCCGGAGTGCGGACCAGATCCTCGTCGTCGAGGACGGCTCGATCGTGGAGCGCGGGACGCACGAGGAGCTGCTCGCGGCGGGTGGCCGGTACGAGGAACTGCACCGGACGCAGTTCGCGGTGCAGAAGGACGTCGCTCCGGACGAGGTGGGTCCGGCGAGGGCGTAGGTGCACTCGGCCGCCGTGCTGCACTACGGTCGGGGCGGGGGTTCGATGCTCCCGCCGACCCCCGAGGAGCGCACCGTGTCGTCACCGACGCCGCCAGGCTGGTACCCCGACCCGTCCGGTCAACACGCCACCCGGTGGTGGGACGGCACCCAGTGGACCGTGCAGGTCGGCCCGCCGCCCGCGCAGCTGCCCCGCCAGCGCCTCCCCGAGCACGTGCCGACGGACACCGTGTTCGTCTGGGTCCTCGCGCTGCTCCCGCTGCTCTCCCTCCCCGTCACCTTCCTCTACGAGCCGCAGGTCCGGTACGGCGTCGGTCCGGGAGGCGTCCGAACGGTGGACCCGACCTCGATCTACACCGCCGGGTACTTCCTGCTGCAGGCGTTCTCCGTGCTCCTGTACGCCGCGAACGTCGTGCTCGCGTTCTTCGACCACCGGGCCCTCGGGCGGCGGGGCGTCGTCCGGCCGTTCTCGTGGCCGTGGGCGTTCCTGTCGCCGATCGTCTACGTCATCGGCCGGTACGTCGTCGTCCGCAAGGTCGCACCCGGACGGCCCATGTGGCCGCTGTGGATCAGCATCGCCGTCGTCGTCATCGGCATCATCGTCGGGATCGGTCGGGCCGTCGCGGTGTTCCAGCAGCTGCTCCCGTAGTCGTCACCGGACGAGGACGAGTCGTGCCCTGCACACGAGCGACGAGCGACGACCTGGACGAGTTGCGGACGTTCCTGCTCGAGGCCGACCTGACGGTCGCCGGCCTCGACTCGCCGGCCGTGCGGGTCTGGCTCGAACGCGGACCCGAGGGCGGGATCACCGGCAGCACCGGATTCGAGCTCAGCGCGGACGGCGCGCACGCCCTGATCCGGAGCGTCGCAGTGTCCGGCTCGATGCGGGCGTCCGGGGCCGGTACGCGGCTCGCGCGCTTCGCGCTGGCTGAAGCGGCTCGAGCGGGCGCGGGTCGAGCATGGTTGTTCTCGCGGCGGTCGGGGCCCTTCTGGCAGAAGCTCGGCTTCACTCCCGCAGACCGCGACGTGCTCGCTTCCGTCCTGCCCGGAACGCAACAGGTGCGCCTCTTCACGTCGACCGGGCAGCTCGGACGCGAGGTCGCGTGGTCACGCGAGCTCGTCAGTGGCGACGCCTCGTTCCGGGTCCGCGAGCGGGGCGCGTAGCATTGCCCGACCCGGCGCTCGGTCGCGGTCCACATCCCAACGCACGGGAGGCAACGTGAACGGCCCACTGCGGAGCACTGTTCGTGGACGGCGTCGAGGGGGAGCCCGGGTCGTGGCCGGCGTGGCCGTCGCACTCCTGGCGACCGTCGTCTCGGGGTGCTCCACGCAGACGGCCCCGAAGGCCGCCGATCCCCTCGCCACCTGGAACGCGGCCGTGGCCGACCGGGCCGACGAACCCGCGAACTGGGTCGCCCTGGGGGACTCGATCACCGAGGGGCAGGGTGCCTCCGCCCGCTCCACCCGGTGGATGGACCTCACGCTCGACGGGCTCCGCACGGAGCACCCGACGGACGGGGTCACCGGTGGCGCCGGGTACCTCCCGGCACAGTTCGCCGTGTACGGCCCGGACTCGACATGGGGTGACTGGGCGACCGCGAGCACGGGGTCGAGCCAGTTCGACGCCACCGCACCCGACCTCGGCTACCGATCGGTCGCGATGCAGGCAGGCGCTTCGCGCACCTACGCCTTCACGGGCACCGGGATCGACATCTGGTGGGCGCGCTACCCCGGGTCCGGCGACTTCACCTACAGCGTCGACGGAGCCGCACCGGAGACCGTCGCCACGACGGGGTCCGCCAGCACCGGCACGACGACGACGGTGGACGGGTTGTCGAGCGGGGAGCACACGGTGACCGTCACCGCTGTCTCGCCGTTCTCCCTACTGGGGTTCACGATCTTCGACGGCGACCGGGGCAAGGGCATCCACCGCTACGACTCCGCCCACTCCGGAGCGACGATCGCGACCTTCACCGAGGACCAGGAGGGCTTCCTGACAGCGATGCGTCGTGCTGCTCCGGACCTCGTCACGATCACGCTGGGTGGCAACGACGCGTCGAAGCTCACCCCCGAGGAACTCGGGACGCAGTACGTGGCGTTCCTGAAGGCCCTCGCGGCGCTCCCCACGAAGCCCTCGCTGCTCGTGATCGGTGAGTTCGACCCGGCCTCGAGCATGACGGACGGCATGGCGAGCCCGTGGTCGACCTACCTCGCCGAGATCGAGAACGCCGCAGCGAAGGGTGGCGCCGCCTTCGTCGGCATGGCGGACACGTTCCCGCAGGCCGACCACTCCGGCACGGGGATCTACTCGACGGACGGCATCCACCCGAACGACTCCGGCCAACGGCGGATCGCGAAGCTCGTGCTCGCCACCCTGGCTGCGCACGAGGACGACTGACGGACTGGAGGCGCGGTGCCAGCTGGCACCGCGCCTCCAGTCCGTCAGTGCGGAGCCCGTCAGCGAGTGCTGACGGTGACCCGGGTCAGCGCGAACGCGCCGTCCTGCGCGAAGAGCGCGAGACGCCCGGACGGGCGGTCGTAGAGGCGCGTGCTCAACGCGACGGAACCGTCGACGACGGCGACGCAGAGGTCGCCGTCGAGGTGCACGTCGATGCGGTGCGGGCCGGGAGCGAGGGGGACCGGGCGCTCGAGCTCGACCGCGTGCGGGACGTCACCGAGGATCTGCCACTGCTCACCGCCGGTCGTACCGCGCGGCCACCGATCGAGGACGAGTCGGGAGCGGTCCGGTTCGAGGCGGAGCGCGTAGCCGGCTTCCGCGTCGTCGCTCGTGCGCAGGAGCACGCCGAACGACCGCGTGTCCTGCGCGACGTCGAGCTCGATCGTGACGAGCGCCTCGGCGGGGAGTTCCGGCCCGGTCCAGGATGCGAAGCGGCTCGATGCGCCGTCTCCGACGACCGGTGCTGCGCCGTTCACGGGTGTGAAGACATCGGTGACGTCGACCTCGTTCGCGTACGCCGCTCGGAGCGTCCGGGGGAGGTCGAAGCGCAACGATCCGTCCGGTCGCTGGTGCGCCTGGAGGGTCGCCATGGTGCCGGCCCACTGCCACGCCCCGGCGTCGCGCTCACCCTCCTTCGTGGCGATCCACCCGACGAAGAAGCGGTCCTCGCCGAGGGCGACGGTCTTCGCGGCGTAGAACGCGCGGCCGTCGACGGTGTCGTCGGCGGGCGCGAGCCACGGTCCGTCGGGCGACGTCGCGACGCGGTAGCGCGTGCAGAACGCGTCGGAGAACTCGGAGTACACGAGGTACCACCAGTCGCCCCACCGGAAGACGTCCGGGCACTCGTGGGCGATGAACCGGTGCGGCGCCCAGATCGGGTCGGCGTCGCGCCAGGTGACGAGGTCGTCCGACTCGAGGCGGGCGACGAGACCGGAGCGGCGGTGGGGCTCGTCCGGGCGGCGGGTCGCGAGGAGCATCTGCCAGGGGCGCTCGGGCGACGGGCGGAAGACGAACGGGTCGCGCCAGTCCTCGGGCGCGTAGCCGGGGAGTGCTGGCAGGTCCCACTCGGGGTGCTTCGTCCAGCGCGTGGGGTCCCCGTCGGAGGTCGCGTGGCAGACGACCTGGACGTCCTTCCGGCCGAGGTCGGTGTCGGTGGTGATGCGCGGGTTGTGGCCGGTGGAGAACAGGTGCAGGAGCCCGGAGTCGTCGCGGACGACGCTGCCCGTGTAGCAGTCGAAGTCGCTGGCGTCGGGTCCGCCCGAGGGGAGCACGACGCCGTGGTCCTCGAAGGTCACGAAGTCCGTCGTCGAGACCGCGCCCCAGGGCATGCCGGTCGCACGGTCGACGGGTGCCGCGTCCGGCCGTTCGTCGAGCAGGTAGTACAGCCACGCCCGGTCGTCGGCCGCGAACGGGATGACGTCGCCCACGAAGCCGTTCGGCGGGCGGAAGTGGGTGCTCGGTTCGGCGGTCACTGGGGCTCCTGCGGATCGGTTGCGGGGGCGGGTGCGGGTGCTGGGGCGTCCCGTGGCGTTGCGAGGGAGCTTCGCGGGACGTACTCGCAGGGCACGAGGTGGCGCCCGGGATCGTGCGTCTCGGCGAGCAGGAGCGTGCCGGCGTCGAAGCCCATCTGCTGGTGGGGGAGCGCGACCGTGGTCAGCGGCGGGTGCATCTGGTCGGCGAGGTCGGGCTGGTCGTCGAAGCCGACGATGCTGACGTCCTCCGGGCAGCGGAGCCCGAGGGACTGCGCCGCCATCAGCGCGCCGACGGCCATGCGGTCGTTCCCGCACACGAGCGCGGTCGGCGGGTCGTCGGCGAGGAACTCCATCGCGAGGTCGTAGCCGGAACCCACCTGGTAGGTGCCGTACCGGACGGGGACGGCGTCTGCTCGGAGCCCGGCTTCGGCCGCGGCCTCGTCGAACCCGCGCTTGCGCTCGCGGCAGGCGTAGTCGTCCTCCGGACCGCCGAGGAACGCGACGTCGGTGTGCCCGGCGGCGAACACGGCAGCGGCGACGTCGTGGCCACCCTGGAACTCGTCGGCCAGCACGGTGACGGCCGGGGCGCCGTCCGGCGGGAAGCAGTTCACGAAGACCGTCGGCACGCCCTCGACGCCCGACACCGGCGTGACGTCCTCGGGGCCGGGGGCGGCGTAGATCAGGCCGGCGACGCCCTGCTGCACGAGGTTCGCGACGGCCGCCGTGCCGCCGTCGGACGTCTGCGCGGTCTCGACGACGAAGCAGACGTACCCGGCCTCCTGCACGGCCTGCTGCACACCGAGCACGATGTGGCCGGCGTAGGGCTGGGAGACGAGCCGGTCCGCGATGACCCCGACCGTGTAGGACCGGTTCGACCGGAGGGACTGCGCAGCACGGTTCGGCTGGAAGTTGAGCGCCTTCGCCGACTCGAGCACGCGGGCCCGGGTGTCCGCGGCGATCGAGACGTCGCGCCGGTCGTTCAGCACGAACGAGACCGTCGGCTGCGAGACGCCGGCGTGCCGCGCGACGTCCTTCATCGTGACGCGGTGCGACGGTTCCGTCTGCTTTCGGCTCGCCATCTGTCCTCCTTCGACATGCTCATCATGGCAGAAGCAAATACGTATTGCCTCACCTGGACGACGTGTGTACAGTCAGCGAGCAAATACGTATTGGCTCCGACTCGACGGGGCCACGATCGCTCAGAGAGGAGCGACTCATGGCGAACGGATTCAGCACTCCGATCGACCGACGCACGCTGTTCAAGTTCGGTGGTGCCGGACTCGCACTGGCCGGCATCGGATCGCTCGCGGCGTGCTCCACCTCCGGCAGTGGCGGTGGCGCGACGGGCACGATCAAGATGCTCTACTTCGGGGAGCAGAGCGCGGCGACCGCACTCCAGAAGGCCATCGAGCCGAAGATCCGGCAGCTCGACAAGACGGCGAAGCTGCAGGTCACGGCCATCAACGGCACCGACTGGAACGACTTCCTGGCGAAGGTGCTCACGCAGATCGCTTCCGGGGACGTGCCCGACATCGTCAGTGTCGCGACCGAGGGGCAGCAGCTGCTCGCCTCGAAGAACCTGCTGACGCCGCTCGACGACCTCGTCACCAAGAACCTGTCCGGGCTGTCGACGTACTTCAGGGGCATCCACCCCTCGCTGGTCGAGTCGACGATGTACCAGGGGCACCTCTACACGCTGCCCGACAGCTTCAACGCCGGCAGCATGTTCTACTCGACGTCGCTGTTCGACAAGGCGGGGCTCTCGCGTCCGGCCGCGAACTGGTCGATGGACGACTTCCACTCGTCGGCGGAGAGCCTGGCCAAGGTCGGCGGCAGCACCTACGCGTTCGACTGGGTCGTGCGGCTCTGGGGCAGCTGGACCTCGTTCCTCTACGCGAACGACGGCAACCTCCTCGAGGAGGGTCGCTACTCCGGCGGCGACTGGCTCTGGGGCAGCAAGGCGTTCGACGGCAACGCCGTGGGCGTGAGTGGCCGCAAGGGCGGCTGGAAGTGGGGCGACCCCACGGCGAACTCCGACGCCGCGGTCGAGGCGCTGCAGTACGTGATCGACCTGCAGAAGTCGGGGGCGTCCCCGTCGCCCGACGTCGGTGGTGGCGGCACGCTGCAGGGCCTCTTCGCGTCCGGGCGCATCGGCATGACGATCGGTGGTGGGTTCTGGGCGGGTGGTCTCCACAACGCGGGCATGAAGGACGGCAGCTTCGACGTCGTGGAGTTCCCGACGTGGAAGAGCAACAAGTCGCTCTTCGGTGCCGGCGGGTACGGCATCTTCGACTCGTCGAAGCAGAAGGACCTGGCGTTCGAGGTCATCAAGCTCATGGTGCAGCCGGAGAGCTTCGACGCGCTCTGGCCCGGCAACGTCACGACACCGGCGCAGAAGTCGCTGCTGACGGCCGATCGGTACAAGACCACGGGGCCGGAGCACTGGTCGGTGTTCTACGACCAGCTCGACAACTCGGTGCCGATCTCCGCACCGCCCTACTACAACGCGCTCGCGACGGCCCTCAACCAGCGCACCACCCAGGCGATCTCGTCCGGCAACGCGAAGAAGGCGCTCGACGGTCTGCAGGCCGACATCGAGAAGGCCGCCGCGCAGGCGTCGTGATGACCGCGACGACAGGATTCCGCTCCCGGCGGGCTGCCGAGGTCGCAGCCCGCCGCCCGGCGGCCAAGCGCGTCCGGCGCCGTGAAGCCTCGTTCGGCTACGCGATGATCGGACTGGCGGTGGTCTTCGTCGCCGTCTTCACCTTCATCCCGATCCTCGCGTCGCTCGGGCTCTCCTTCACGTCGTGGGACGTGATCAGCAGCCCGGAGTTCGTCGGCCTGGACAACTACGTGCGGCTGTTCACCGACGGTCCGGTCCTGGCCTCGTTCGGGGTGACCGTCGTGCTCGCGGTCTGCATCGTCGCCTTGCAGATCTCGCTCGGCATGCTGTTGGCGGTGCTGGCGAACAACCGGAAGCGCAACGCCACGCGCGTGTTCTTCCGGACGTCGTTCTACCTGCCGCTGCTCGCGTCGTCCGCGGCGGTGTCGATCTTCATGGGCTACATCTTCGACACCAAGTTCGGGCTCATCAACTACTACCTGAACGAGATCGGGCTCCCGGGCGCGCACTGGCTCAACGACCCGTTCTGGGCGAAGGTCACGGTCGTGCTCGTGGTGGTCTGGCAGCAGGTGGGCTTCACGTTCGTCCTGTTCGTGGCCGCCCTGATGTCCGTGCCGGTCGACGTCCAGGAGGCCGCAGCGATCGACGGAGCCGGGCCGTGGCGCACCCTCTTCCGGATCAAGATACCGTTGATCAGCCCGACGATCCTCTTCGCCACCGTGATCGCGATGATCAACGCGATGCAACTGTTCGACCAGCCGTTCATCATGACGAAGGGCGGGCCGGGCACCGCGACGACGACCGCGACCATCTCCCTCTACCAGGCCGGCTTCCAGAACCTGCAGTTCGGGTTCGCCTCCGCCATCGCGATCCTGTTGCTCGTCATCATCGGCATCATCACCGGGATCCAGTTCATCGCCGCACGAAAGCTGGTGTTCTACCAATGACGACCACCGACGTCATCAACCCGCTCCACGCGCCGGAGACCGTCGCGCAGCCGAGCGTCGCCCCCATCGTCCGTCGCCGCCGACCGGTGGCGAAGGTCGGCAGCGTCATCGGGCTGGTCATCCTGATCATCGCCGCGGTGTTCGCGCTCGGGCCGCTGCTCTGGACCCTGACCACCTCGCTCCGCACCCCGGCCGAGTCGTTCGACAACCCGCCGCAGTGGATCCCGCTCTCGTGGGACTTCAGCAACTACGCGGCCGTGTTCAACCAGATCCCGATCGGCCAGTTCTTCGTGAACAGCGTGCTCGTCACACTGCTCATCGTGGTCGGCCAGACCATCACCTGCACGCTCTCGGGATACGCGTTCGCGATGATCAGCTTCCCGGGGAAGAACACGATCTTCGGGATCTTCCTCGCCACCATGATGGTGCCGATCCAGACGATCATCATCCCGGTGTTCGTCATCCTGAAGGACATGGGACTGACCGGCTCCATCGCCTCGCTCATCGTCCCGGCCCTCGGCAGCGCGTTCGGCACCTTCCTGATGCGGCAGTACTTCATGCAGATGCCGAAGGAGCTCGGTGAGGCGGCGCGCATCGACGGAGCGACGCAGTTCGGCGTCTTCTGGCACGTGTACTCGCGGATGGCCAGCCCGGCGATCGCGACGCTCGCGATCCTGAACTTCTCCGGGTTCTGGGCCGAGTACTACCGGCCGCTGATCTTCCTGAACCAGCAGGACACGTTCACGCTCCCGCTCGGCCTCGTCGGCCTGCAGGGCAACCTCGGCACCGGCTCGATCTCGGTCGTGCTCGCCGGCGTGGTCCTGACGATGATCCCGAGCGTGCTGCTGTTCATCGTCGCCCAGCGGTACTTCATCGAGGGCGTCACGGCGGGGTCGTCACGATGACCGACACCCCCGTGACCGAGGCGCCTTCGGCAGTGGCCCCGCCGGCCGACGCCCGCGCCGTCCCCACCCCGTCCCAGGAAGCAGCACCGACCGTGATCGCACCAGCCGACCACCACCTCCCGCAGTTCCACGTCCGCCTGCCCCGCGGGTACGTCAACGACCCGAACGGCCCGATCGACATCGGCGGGCAGGCCCACCTGTACTTCCAGTCCCGGCCGCGCGTCGACCTCGACGTCCCGGTGGAGTGGGGGCACGTGACGAGCGACGACCTCGTGCACTGGACGCTCCACCGTCCGGCGATCGTGCCGGTCCCGGGCGGTGCCGACTCCGGTGGTGCCTGGTCGGGCAACACCGTCCTGCACGACGGGGTCGTCCGCGCCTACTACTCCGGCAAGGTCGACCACAGCCCCTTCCAGTCGGTGCTGCTCGCCGAGTCCACCGACGGCGGAGCCACCTTCGGAGCCCCCGTGCAGGTCGTCGCGGACCCCGGGGCCGACGAATCGATCACGATGTTCCGCGACCCGTTCGTGTGGTCCGACGGAGACGGGTGGTCGATGGCCGTCGGCGCCGCGGACGCCGACCAGGTGGCGTCCGTCCGGCAGTACCGCTCGACCGACGGTGTCGACTGGGCGTTCGTCGGCGACCTCGTCGCCATGCCGCGCGCGACGGTGCACGGCATCGACACCGGCGAGGGCTGGGAGTGCCCGCAGATCATCACGATCGACGGTGCCGACGTGGCGATCGTCGCGTCGTGGTCCCACGCGGAGGGGCCCGGCGACGTGCTCGCGGTGCCCCTGACCGGTGACCCGCGGCCCTCCCGGATCGACGACGGGCAGCACTTCTACGCGGCCTCGGTGATGCGGACGGGGTCGTGGGGCCCGGTGCTGTTCGGGTGGATCACCGAGGGCCGGACCCGGGAGTGGACCGAGCAGGCCGGCTGGTCGGGTGCGATCTCCCTGCCGCGCCGCGCCTGGGTCGCGGACGGACGGCTCCTGACCGAGCCCCACCCGGCCCTCGATGCGCTGCGCGTCGGTTCGACGACGGACGGCCGCGCGGAGACGATCGGCGCCCAGGCCGAGATCGTGCTCCAGGACCCGGTCACCGGCCGCATCCGGGTCCGGTTCTCCGACGCCGAGTTCCTCGACATCGTCGTCGACACCGAGGCGGACACGCTCACCGTCGACCGGTCCTGCGCCAGCACCGACCAGCGCGCGGACCGGCGCCCCGCCGAGATCCGTCATCCGTTCGACGCCGCGGCGGACCGCCCTGCGGTGCGCGTGCTGCTCGACGGCTCCGTGGTCGAGGTCTTCACCAGCGCCGGACGCTCCGTCACGACGCGGGTCTACCCGGTGCAGGCACCGCCGTGGACCGTCGAGGCCCCGGAGGGTGCGTCGTGGTGGCCGCTCGAGTGCTCGGTCACCTCGGTGGCGTCCGCTCCGCGGGCGGTCGTCGCTGGCGCCGGGACTGCCTGATGTCGCTGCGGTACGGCCCCGTCGCCGGTCCGGGAAGGACACGGACGTGTCGATGATCACCGTCGCCGGCGAAGCGCTGGTCGACGTCGTCGGTCAGGGCCGCGAGGTCCCCGGCGGCGGGCCCGCGAACGTTGCGCTCGGCCTGGGGCGGCTCGGCGCCGAGGTCGAGTTCGCGACCTGGCTCGGTGCGGACGAGCGAGGACGGCACATCACGCGGCACCTCGAGGCCTCGGGCGTGCAGCTCGTCGCCGGCGGCTTCGGCGCTGCACGGACGTCGTCCGCGACGGTGCTGCTCGGTGCGGACGGGCAGCCCAGCTACGCGTTCGACATCGAGTGGGACCTCCCGCGCCTCCAGCGGACACCGGAGTGGTTGCACGTCGGATCCATCGCCGCGTTCCTCCAGCCGGGGGCAGAGAAGGTGCTCGCTGCGGCCGAACGGACCACGGCCGCCGGTGGGATCGTCTCGTTCGACCCGAACGTCCGCCCCGCCCTGCTCGGCACCCGGTCCGCAGCACGCGCCCGGTTCGAGGAGCTGGCGGCCCTGGCGACCGTGGTGAAGCTCTCCGACGAGGACGCGGCATGGCTCTGGCCCGGGCGTGACGCCGACGCGGTGCTCGACGCGGTCATCGGGCTCGGGGCGGAGCTCGCCGTCGTCACCGCCGGGGCATCGGGATCCGTCCTGTCCACGGCCTCGGAGCGGGTGACGGTGCCGGGGGAGCGCGCGGCCGTCATCGACACGGTGGGCGCGGGGGACACCTACACCGCGGCGCTCCTCTGGCAGTTGACCCGCTCGCGGCCGTGGCCGGCGGACTCGTCGTCGACGGGCAGCGGCTCGTCGATGGGACACCTCGACGGCACCACGTTGCGGGAGCTGGGTCGGACGTGCTCCATCGCCGCGGCGATCACGGTCGGACGGCGCGGGGCCGACCTGCCGACCATCGACGACGTCCGGCTGGCCTCCGGCCCGAAGGCCGTCCGGTGACCGCGTCGACCGTGCGGACCCACCGACCCCCGTCCACGACCCGAACCCTCGAAGGAGAACACCGTGCTCGGCAACCTCACCGGCATCCACCTGCTCGTCATCCTCGGCATCGTCATCCTGCTCTTCGGCGCCACCAAGCTCCCGGCCCTGGCGAAGGGTCTCGGGCAGTCGCTCACGATCTTCCGCCGCGAGGTCCGCGACACTGAGCCGCACGGCACCCCGACCGGCGACCCCGCTCCCGCCGCGACCGGCGACTCCGCTCCCGCCGCGACGTCGACCCCGACGACGCCCGGCGAGTGACGACACCGCCTCGAGCGGAGCGGAGCGCACCGTGGACGCCGAGAAGCTGATCGTCATCGGGATCGTCGCCGCGGTCTTCGTCGGACCGCACCGCCTCGTCGATCTCGCGCAGCAGCTGGCCGGGTTCGTCCGACAGCTCCGTCACTGGGCGGAATCCACGAAGGCCCAGGTCGAGGAGGAGATCGGCGTCGAGATCGACTGGTCCGAGCTCGACCCGCGTCGGTACGACCCGCGCCGGATCATCCGTGACGCGCTGACGCACCCGTCGTCAGCGAGCGAGTCGGGGGAGCGGGCGTCAGCGGCGACGGCTGTCTCCCATGAGACTCAGCAGTGATGCCCCGCGCCGCTCCGCGGAGCGCGTGAGTTCCCCGACCACGCGATCCGCGGTCGAAGCGTCTGATGCACGAACGCCTCAACGGACATCAGCGCTCGACCAGAGCCCGCGCGCGAGTCCCCACGCCCGGCGGAGGACCGGGTGCAGTTCCGTGGCTGCCGCGACGAGCAGCGTGCAGGCCTGCGCGATCAGGAACACGACGAGCGCAACCGACGCGAACGCGGTGACGATCCACGCGGTGGCCAGCACCAGGAGCAGCATCCCGAGCACGCGGACGGCACGGGGTTCCACGGGCTGCCGCGCGGAGAGGAGCCCGGCTGCGACGAAGGCGAGCGGGACCAGTGCTTGCAGGAGGAGCGCGACGGGGAACCACAGCTGACTGCTGGTCGCCGGGGACAGCGTCGCCACGAAGCCGACGACGCCGGCGGCGACGAGGATGCGCTCGGCATCGCGGGTGAACGCTCCACCAGCGGCAGCCATCGACCCTGCTGCCACGGACGTCGCGGCCAGGACGGGTACGGCGATCGCGCCGAGGACGTGGTGCCCGGTGAAGCCCAGCAGGTTGTCGATCGCGAGCAACGCCGCGCAGGAGGCGCCGACGGCGAGGACGACGGCTGTGCCTCGGGCGATGGATGGTCTCGTTCGCGACCCCCTCATCGCTCGCTGCCGTCGATCGGTTGCACGGCGTCGCCGACCGCACGGTACGCGGCGGCGCACCGCTTCTTCAGCCGGGGGCCGATCGGTGACAGTGCAGCGACCCAGCGTTCCTCGTCCGCGACCTCCAGGACGCGGCCCCGACCGAGCTCCTCGATGGCCGCATGCACCTCGTCCGTCACTCCGGGGAAGATCGCGCCGTACTGCTCCGCGGAAGTGCTCCTCTCCTCCGACCGCCGCACGTACCGCTGGCCTTCGCTCGAGACGAACAGCATGCAGGTCGTGGTGTAGTCCTGCTCGGGTGTGAGGGACACGGGCTCGCCGACGTCGTCCGCCACACGGGGCGCACCCGTCGGTGCTTCCACGGCTGACACGGTGGTGGGAGGGCCGATGACGTACCAGTTCGCTCCCCGGACGACCGCTCGATCGGAATCGAAGGTGCCGTCCCACTCGGCGAGGGTCTGCGGCACCGACGCAGCATGTGCGTAGACCCGGATGAACGTCGGAGCGTCCGGTTCGAGGCAGTCGAAGCCTCGCATGCTGTCCCAGAACGCGAGGTCGTCGTGCAGCGTGTCTGCCCGGCCGCACGGCACGGTCAGCCGGAGGTGGTCGGCGATCGTCTGCATCGACGCGGCGTCGAGAGCGGGTTCCGGGGCGGGCGCTGGCTGTCGCGTCGACGACTGCAGAGCGACCCGGTCGCTGTCGGAGCCGGATGCGCACCCGGGCAAGACGGCCGCGGCGACGCAGCTCAGGGCGAGCGCCCCGACGCTGCGCCGCCGCGTCCGCCGAGCGGTCACTGCCACTGCACGCCGGCCCAACCGGTGCCGGTGAGACCCTTCATCTTCTTGGTGCCGGCCACGTTGCCCCACGGCACGAACTTCGAGCGACCCGTCCCACAGTCCAGCGCGGTCCAGGTTGGAGCGTGCTTGGAGTTGAAGGACTTCCCCCAGATGCACGGGTTCGAGTTCCCCTGGTGCTTGTACCACTTGTACTGAACCTGGGTCGAGGCTGTCGAACCGATGACGCTGCAGCCGTTCAGTGACTGTGTCAGCTTCGCGACGACGGCGAACGCGCGGTCCTTGCAGTCACCCGATCGCGCGGAGCGACCATCGTCGGCGACGACCACCTCGCCAGCAGGATCGAAGCTCTCGTCGATCACGACGTTCGACGGAACCTCGGCGTGCGACTGCGCCTGCGCGGGCGCTGCCAGCAGGAGCCCCGAGCCAACTGCAACGGTTGCAACTGCCGATGCGATCGACATCTTCTTCTTCATGTTCATCCTCCCCGAATCATCGCCACGGGCGCGGCGACGAAGCCCAGAATGCTGCATATCAGCGAACGGTACAACCTCACGGGTGCGAGCAATACGAGGAAGACGACTCCGGCCAACGGCGGATCGTGAAGCTCGTGCTCGCCACCCTGGCTGCGCACGGGGACGACTGACGGACGGGAGGCGCGGTGCCAGGTGGCACCGCGCCTCCACTCCGTCAGTGCGGAGCCGTCAGTGTGCGACGGAACCGTCGACGACGGCGGCGCAGATGTTGCCGCGGGCTTGTTGCCGAATCACGCGGTGTCTCGTGCCCATCTCTGCTACGGTCCTTCCGTACGTGATGTTGTACACAATGGAGTGTGAAATGAAGTTTCGACGTCGAGGCCTCGCGGTCGCTGCAATCGTGAGCGCCGTCCTGGCCGGAATGACTCTCGCCGCCCCAGCCTCTGCGGAGACTGCACCTGCAGAGGACGGTTCGGCAGTCTCGATCACGTACTTCGACGCCGGTGGCCGAGAGCTGCCCGTCCCGCGATCTGGAGCGTTGCCCCGGGCTGCTTCGACCGTTCGGGTGTGCGCACCGAAGCGCTGCGTGACGGTCAACACGTCGCGCTACTGCCCCAACAGTCAGTCGAAGTGCGGGTCGAAGTACACCCGCTTCAGCGGTGCGTACTGCTCGCCGTCGGTGGGGTGCTTCACGCTCCGCGGCGTGAACTACTTCGCTGCTCGAGGGCCGCTGCCCACGCCCCGGCAGCAGCAGGCGATCGCGCAGTGCACGCTGAGCATCGGAGGATCGATCCTCTCGGCAAGTGCGGGCGGACCGATCGGCTTGACGATGTTCGGTGTCGGTATGACCGTGTGGGGGTGTGCATCCGTATGAGCAAGGCAGATACTTCAAGCCCGATCGCCTTCGTCATCCTCGGACTGGCGATGGCTTCGGTCGGGCTCTGGGCCATCGTGATCGAGCGGGTCGGCTTCGGGGTCGGCATGCTCGTCTTCGCCGTCGGGCTGGTGTTGACCGGCCTCATGCGTCTCCGGGTGCATCGTCGACGCAACTGATCGCTTGGGAGTCGGATGGGCCGGCGGCAATGCAGTCCACGGCCCGGATGCGGGACGGGAGGTGCGATGTGCTCTGCTGCCGCGCCTCCTGTCCTGAATGCTGTTCCCGCACCTGGCCCCGATCAACGGGGCGTTCCCCGCGCTGCGAACGGGACGAGGTGATCTCCTTGCCCCGCAACGATTCGCGGAAGCCAGTGCATGACGTCGTCGTGGCACCGTTCTCCGTCCGGATGCTCGGCGGTGCAGTGGGGCTCCTCGGAGTGGTCATCGTCGTGGGGAACATCGTCGTGGGCTTCGATGCGCTCGTGGTCGTCGTCGGTGCCGTGGGGATCGCAGCTGGCCTGTCGGTGCTCGCCGCGCGCGTGTCCACCCGTGTCGAGCGCGGCATCGTCACGGTGTGGTTCGTTCCGTGGCTCCGCGTGCGTGTGCCGGTGTCCGAAGTACGAGCGGTGTCGATCGAACGGGTCGACCCGCGGCGCTACGGCGGCGTCGGGATCGCTCGGCACGGCGGCGGACGGGTGCTCTGCGTGTCAGCGGGACGGGGTGTCCGGTTCTCCTGCCGGCTCGGGACGATCCTCGTCCAGTGCCAGACACCCGAGGAAGTCGCGGGTGCCTTGATGCACGATGAACCCTTGACTACGTAGACAACCCCGTGATTACCTGTCTCCCACACCCGATCCCCCTCGGGCCCGAGGCAGCAGCGAAGGAGCTGGCACATGAGCGACACCGCCCCCGTCCGCCGCCTGCGCCCCGCCTCGATGACCGACGTCGCCGCCCTCGCGGGTGTCTCCCAGAAGACCGTCTCCCGCGTGGTGAACGACGAGCCCCACGTCACCGAGGCCGTGCGCGCCAAGGTCGAGGCCGCGATCGCCGAGCTCGGGTTCCGCCCGAACGCCGCCGCCCGCTCCCTCAAGTCCCAGCGCTCCCGCCGCGTCGGCCTCATCACCATCGGCACGAACCTGTACGGCCCGACGGCGATGCTCACCGGCGTCGAGCAGGCCTGCCGCACGAACGGCTACAGCCTCGCCGTGGTCCGAACGGTGACCGCGACCGCCGAGGAGCTCCAGCCCGCGGTGGACTCCCTCATCGGCCAGGACGTCGAAGCGATCGTCTTCTCCGAGCCGGTCGACAACCAGATGGACCAGCTCCGTATGCCCTCGGGCGTGACCGTCCTGACGCTCGGGCCGCCCGACGTCGCCGACCGTGAGAACACCCTCGCGGTCGGCCTCGACGAGACCGGTGCCGCCTTCGCTGCGACCGACCACCTGCTGGCCCTCGGTCATGAGACCGTGTGGCACATCGCCGGCCCCGGGAACTGGACCTCGAGCCAGCGCCGGGAGACCGGTTGGCGCGCGGCCCTGCAGGATGCGGGCGTCGCCGAGCACGAACCGGTCGAGGGGGACTGGTCGCCGCAGAGCGGCCACGACGCGATGCGCGCGCTCCTCACCCGACCCGACGTGACCGCGGTGTTCGTGGCGAACGACCAGATGGCGATCGGCGCGATGTCCGCGATCCAGCAGGCGGGTCTGTCCGTCCCGGGCGACATCAGCATCGTCGGCTTCGACGACATGCCGATCGCGGCGTTCCTGCCGGTGCCCCTCACCACCATCCGCCAGGACTTCGACGAGGCCACCCGTCTCGCGATGCACCGCCTGTTCCGGACGCTCGACGGCCACCCGCCGGCCGAGCGGCACCGGATGCTCCCCGGCCAGCTCATCACGCGCGCCACCAGCGCGCCGCCGTCACCGGGACGGCGTCACCTCCGCCCCGCCGACTGAACACCGGACGGGAGGCGCGGCTTGCCGCCGTCCCGTGAGTGAGCGCTCACGCGCGCTCGCCTCCACACCCGCACCCACCTCGACGACGACGTCAGGAGACGACACGTGACCCCAGTACCACCGCGACCCGGCACGACCGCCGCAGCCGCGCCTCCCGACCGGAACGCGAGCCCGGGACCCAGCCGACGCGACCTGCTCCGATGGGGCGCCGCTGCTGGCGGAGCCTTCGCGCTCAGCGGCCTGCTGGCCGCCTGCTCACCGCAGTCGACCGCAGCCGTCCGCTCCGGACGCGCCGACCTGGCGTTCTGGACGCACGACCCCGGCTACGAGAAGTTCTTCACCCAGGCGCTGCCGGTCGCCGACCGGAAGTCCGACTTCCGGTTCGCGCTCGACATCACCACGATCGCGGCGGCCGACATCCCGACGAAGCTCATCGCCCAGGCGGTCGCGGGCACGGGCACACCGGACGTCGCGGGACTCGAGATCGGAGCGTTCTGCCGGATGCTCCGCGGCGACATCGCGAAGGAGTTGCTGAGCGACCTGTCGCCGTCGGTGGCCGCGCAGCAGGACGACCTGATCGCCGCACGACTGACGCCGTTCTCGAAGGACGGACACCTCTACGCGCTCGACTCGGACACCCCGCTCTGCGTGTACTACCACCGTGCCGACCGGTTCGAGGCCCTCGGCATCCCCGACGACCTGACGACGTGGGAGGAGTACATGGACCTCGGGGCGAAGCTCAGCAAGAGCAAGGGCGTCTCGCTGCACGCGGTCGCGGTCACCGACCCGGGCGGCACGCTGCAGAGCTACCAGATCCTGCTGCTCCAGCGCGGCGGCGACCTGTACGACGAGGACGGCGGCATCGCCATCCAGACCCCGGAGGCCGAGCGCACCCTGCAGTTCCTCGTCGACGGCGTGCAGTCCGGAGCGATCGCCACGGTCGCGGACATGTACGGGCCGAGCCTGCAGTCCGGGCTGAAGGGCGGCACGATCCTGGCGGTCGACATGCCCTCCTGGTACGCCAGCTACGGCATCAAACCGAACGTCCCCGAGCAGAAGGGGAAGTGGCGCGTCCGGAACCTGCCCCGGTTCGCCGGTGGCGGCAGCACGACGAGCGTCGGCGGCGGGACCGGGTTCGCGGTGCTCCGCGACAAGCCCCTCACGAAGGCGGGGATCGACCTCGTGCTCGCGGCGTACCTCGACCCGGACCAGCAGGTGAAGCGGTACCAGGACCTCGGGTACCTGCCGACGCTGCGCTCGGTCTACGACGACCCGCGCCTCGCCGCGATGAGCGACCCGTACTTCGGCGGGCAGCAGCTGTTCGGCGTCTACAAGTCCGTCGTCGACGACGTCCCGTCGCAGCACCAGAGCGCCGACGCAGCGATCCTGCAGACCGTCCTGAGCGGCTACATCATCAAGGCCTACAAGGGCCAGATCTCCCCGAAGCAGGCGCTCGACGCCGCTGCGGCCGACTTCCGCGGCCAGACCCGCGCCTGAGGAGGACGACGTTGTCCACATCCACCGCCACCGGCATCCCGGTGTCCGCCACCACGGCCGATCCGCCAGCCCGACGACGACGGCTCAACACGAACGGCGGCAGCGCGCCGTACCTGTTCATCGCGCCGTTCTACGTGCTGTACGGCCTCTTCATGATCGTGCCGGTGCTCGCCGCCGTGTACCTGTCGCTCACGGAGTGGGTCGGTCTCGGCACCCCGAACTGGATCGGGCTGTCGAACTACGCGAACCTGTTCCGCGACACCAGCTTCGGCACCGCCCTGGTGAACTCGCTGATCTACACGCTCATCGCCGTGTTCGTCATCGTGCCGGTCTCCCTGCTCGTCGCACAGGCGCTCAACGCCAAGGGGCTGCGCGCCCGTGACCTGTTCCGCGTGACGTTCTTCATCCCGATGGTGCTGTCGCCGATCGTCATCGCGCTCATCTACAGCCTGGTGTTCGACACGAACTACGGGCTGCTCAACGCCTCGCTCAAGGCGCTGTTCGGGCTGCCGAACACCGACTGGCTCGGGGACCCGACGCTCGCGAAGGTCGCGATCGGGTTCGTGCTCCTCTGGCGCACGGTCGGGTACCTGACGATCTTCTTCCTCGCGGCGCTCCAGAACGTGTCGCCGGAGCAGTACGAGGCCGCGTCGCTCGACGGTGCCGGCACGTTCCGGAAGTTCACGAACGTGACCCTGCCGGAGATCCGACCGGTCACGAGCTTCGTCGTCGTCACGTCGTTCATCAGCGCCGCGCAGCTCTTCGACGAGCCGTACCTGCTGACGAAGGGCGGCCCGGGCGAAGCGACCCTGTCCGTCGCCATGTTCATCTACCGCGCCGCGTTCGAGCGACAGCAGTTCGGGTACGCGGCCGCGGCCGGGGTCGTGCTGTTCGTCATCGTCTTCGGCGTCAGCCAGATCCTCAACCGCGCACTCGCCATCGGGAGGGACGCATGACCGCCACCACCGACCGCCCGACCACCCGGGCCGTCACCACCGCCGGAGGTCGGGCTCCCCGCTCCGGCCCACCCCGCACGCGCGGGTGGGTCGCCCGCCGTGGGCTGCTCTACGCGACCCTCATCGCCCTGCTGCTCGTGTTCGTCTTCCCGCTGCTCTGGGCCCTGTCCGGCTCGTTCAAGCGACGCGGCGACATCTTCGCGACACCGCCGTCGCTGATCCCGAACCCGGCGACCGGCGAGAACTACTCCAACCTGCTGTCGACCCAGCCGTTCTGGGCGTGGTTCGGCATCAGTGTCGGGACCGCGCTCATCGCCACCGTCGTGTCCGTCTTCGTCTGCGCGATGGCGGGCTACGGGTTCGCGAAGTTCCGGTTCCGGGGCAAGCGGGTGCTGTTCGCGGTGATGTTCTCGTCGCTGTCCGTGCCGTTCGCGGTGATCCTCGTGCCGCTCTTCATCCTGGTGGTGAAGTCGGGGCTCACGAACCCGTGGTTCTCGCTCGTCGTGCCGTGGGTGGCGCCGGCGTTCGGCATCTTCATGATGCAGCAGTTCATCGTCCAGGCGATCCCGGACGAGATCATCGAGGCCGCCCGCATCGACGGCAACTCGGAGTTCGGCACGTTCCGTCGTGTCGTGCTCCCGTTGCTCCGGCCGTCCCTCGGCGCTCTCGCCGTGTGGAGCTTCCTGCAGAGCTACAACTCGTTCCAGTGGCCGTTGGTCCTGTTGTCCGACTCGAACCAGTACACCCTGCCGCTCGGCCTCAACGCGATCTTCGCCTCGGAGAACCGCTCGTACGACCTCGTGCTCGCCGGCGCCGTGCTCGCGAGCGTGCCGACCATCCTCGTGTTCCTGCTCCTCCGCAAGCAGTTGCTCGACGGCCTGACGGCCGGCGCCGTGAAGGGCTGAGACATGACCCGCGACCAAGCACCCTCGAACGGAGTACCCCGCACCATGCAGCACGACCGCGTCCTCTTCGGCGCCGCTTACTACCACGAGTACCAGCCCACACCCCGGCTCGACGAGGACATGCGCCTCATGCAGGAGGCCGGCTTCTCGGTCATCCGCGTCGGCGAGTCCGTCTGGAGCACCTGGGAGCCGGAGAACGGCCGGTTCGACCTCGAATGGCTCGCCCCGGTGCTGGACGCCGCGCACGAGCACGGCATCCGGGTGGTCCTCGGCACGCCGACCTACGCGGTGCCGATGTGGCTCGCCCGCATCGTGCCGGAGATCAACGTCCGGCGACGGACCGGCGGCGAGGCGATGGGCTGGGGGGCTCGCCAGGAGATCGACTACGCCCACCCGGCGTTCCTGTTCCACGCCGAGCGGGTCATCCGGAAGATCGTCGCCCGGTACGCCGACCACCCGGCCGTGATCGGGTACCAGGTCGACAACGAGCCGGGCAACGAGCTCATCGCGAACCCCGAGGTGTTCCAGCGGTTCGTCGACCACCTGCGCCACACCTACGGGAGCGTCGAGCGGCTCAACGAGGAGTGGGGGCTGACCTACTGGTCGCACCGGCTGTCGACCTGGGCGGACCTGTGGACCCCGGACGGCAACGCGCAGCCGCAGTACGACCTCGCGTGGCGTCGGTTCCAGGCCTCGATCACGACCGACTTCATCGCCTGGCAGGCGTCGGTCGTGCGGGAGTACTCCCGTGCGGACCAGTTCGTCACGACGTGCATCGCCTACGAGCGGCCCACCGTCGAGGACGAGGTGCTCACCCGTTCCCTCGACGTCACGGCCGGCAACCCCTACTACCGGATGCAGGACGCGCTCGAGCTCCCGAGCACCGACGAGCCGGCCCAGTTCTGGACGTCGTCCGGCGCCTGGTCGATCGTCGCGTCGGGCGACCGGATGTACGGGTCGAAGCAGGCGCCGTTCCTCGTCACCGAGACGAACGCGCAGGCCATCGGCTTCTCGTGGATGAACGAGCCGGCGTACGAGGGGCAGTGGCGCCAGGCCGCGTGGGCGCTCGTGTCCCGTGGCGCCTCGATGATCGAGTACTGGCACTGGCACACGCTCCACTACGGGGTGGAGACGTACTGGGGCGGGGTGCTCCCGCACTCCCAGCAGCCCGGGCGGACGTACGAGGAGATCGCCCGGATCGGTGCCGAGTTCGCGCGCGCCGGGGACCGGGTCGCCGGACTCCGGCCGCGCGCCGACGTCGCGCTGCTCTTCTCGAACGAGTCGAAGTGGGCGTTGAACGAACACCCGGCGCTCGGCGACGGCATGGAGCCCGACCGCCGATCGTGGCAGACGGTCTACGACGCGTTCGCCCGCGGCGTGTTCGACGCCGGGCTCCAGGCGAACACGGTGCACCCGTCGCAGGTGTTCGACCGCGACCCGGAGTCCTTCGCCGCCGAGCGCCCGGTCCTCGTCGCCGCGGCGTTCACCATCGCCACCGACGCGCAGCTGCAGTGGCTCGCCGCCTACGCCGAGGCCGGCGGCCACCTCGTGGTCGGCATCCGCACCGGCTACGAGGACGAGGAGGCGCGTGCCCGGCTCGAGCGCAAGCCCGCCTTCCTCGACGTCGCGGCGGGCGTCCACTACGACGAGTTCAGCAACCTCGGTCGCCGCATCCCGGTGTCCGCCGGGGCCGCCGCGACGGACCACGGGTTCTCCGTGCCGGTCGGGGCCACGGCGACCCGGTGGGCGGACGGCCTGCTCGTCGACGACGCCGACGTGCTCGTCGGGTACGAGCACCCGCACCACGGCCGGTTCGCCGCGGTCACCACCCGTGCGCACGGTGCCGGGCGGGTGACCTACGTCGGGACCGTCCCGGACCCGGCGCTCGCCGCGGCGCTCGTCGACTGGGCGGCTCCAGGGGCGGACGGAGCACCCGGCTGGCGTCCCCAGACCGACACGCAGTCGGTGCAGAGTTCGGTCAACGGACGCGGGGAGACCGTGCACGTGGTCCATAACTGGTCGTGGACGCCGAGCGCCTTCCAGGTGCCGGTCGCGGCGGAGGACGTCCTCGACGGCACGGCGCTCGCCGCCGGGTCCGAGCTGTCGCTCGGGGCGTGGGACGTGCGGGTGCTGGCCGTCCGGTAGGCGACCACTGCGGGACGGGAGGCGCGGTGCCAGCTGGCACCGCGCCTCCCGTCCACCGTCAGGTCACCGCCACGCCGCCAGCTCACGCGAGAGCGTCGCCCGCGCCCGGACGAGCATCCCGCGCACCGTCGAGACCGGCAGGCCGAGCGCATCGGCGACCTCCCGGTAGGACAGCTGCTCGACGTGCCGCAGCTCCCAGCACCGGCGCTGCGTCGCGGGCATGGTCGTGAGCACCGCCGTCGCAGCCTGCGCGAGGGACGCACGCTCGGTGACACCGGTCGGGGCGTGGTCGTCCGCTGCGGGCGTGGACTCGTCGAGCCGTCCGGTGACCCGCGCGGCGGCCCCGCTGAACCGGTCGTAGCTCCGCCGCCGAGCGGTGGTCACGAGCCAGCCGCCGATCGCCGCCGCATCGACGATCGTCCCCAGGTGCGTCCACGCTGCGAGGAACGTCTCCTGCACGACGTCGTCGGCGTCCGCGTGGGAGTGCAGGACGCGCATGGCGGTGGCGTGCACGAGCGGCGTGTGCCGTCGCACGATCGATGCGAAGTCGGCGGTTTGCGGTGGTGCAGCGGTGGGGGCGCGCATGAGCACGGTGGGCTCCGATCCTCGGGTGGATGCGTCCAGGGGATCCGGAATCGGGTCACGTCGAGAGGGTCGGGGTGCTCACCCCAGATCGCGGGGGAGCGGGCCTGGTGCCGGGCCGCCCGACCAGCGCCGGATGGCGTCCTCGTCGAGCGCGGTGATCCCGTGGTGCACCGGGAGGGTGACGTGGAGTGCGATCTTCGCGTCGTCGGGTGCCAGCCGGTCCGCGAAGGGGAAGAGGTCGGTCTCGTGACCGTCGGACGCGGATCAGCAGGGACCGACAGCACGAGGCACGACCGCGTCGTGGGTCCCATCGTGTTTCCCGATGGACCTCGGCTGCCATTCGGGCTACCTCCCCGCCCCACCCGTGGCCAGGGTGGACCCATGCAGCTCTCCTCCCGCTTCACCACCCGCAACGCCGACCGCTTCCGCTTCGTCAAGGCGCCCGGCCTCGACACCCCGCCCGCGCAGCGCGACCCCGCGGTCATCGAGACGGTGAGCCGCATGCTCTCGGAGATCGAACGCGGTGGCATGGACGCGATCGCCCGGTACGCCCGGGAACTCGACCGGCAGGACGCACCCCTCGAACTGTCCGCTGCCGAGATCGCGGCGAGCGGTGACCGCCTCGCGCCGGACCTGCGTGAGGCGATCGAGCTCGGCTCGGCGCGGACCAAGCAGTTCGCAGCGATGCAGCGGGAGCACCTCACGGACTTCGAGGCGGAGCTCGCCGACGGCCTCGTCGTCGGCCAGCGCTACGTCCCGGTCGGCAGCGTCGGCGCGTACCTGCCCGCCGGGCGCTTCCCGCTGACCGCGAGCGCGTTCATGACTGTCGGGGTGGCCAAGGTCGCTGGTGTCCCGTCCGTCGTCGCGTGCACGCCGCCGCAGCCTGACGGCGGCGCGAACGACGCGGTCACGTACGCGGCGCACCTGTCCGGAGTCGACCGGCTGTTCGTCCTCGGTGGGGTACAGGCGCTCGCGGCGATGGCGTTCGGTCTGCTCGACACGGACCTCGACCCGGTCGACATGCTCGTCGGCGCAGGCAACGCGTACGTGGCCGAGGCGAAGCGCCAGCTCTTCGGGACGGTCGCGATCGACCTGCTCGCCGGTCCCAGCGAGGTGGCGGTCATCGCGGACGACTCGGCGGACGCGGAGATCGTCGCCGCGGACCTGCTCGGGCAGGCCGAACACGGGCCGAACTCCCCGGCGGCCCTCGTCACGACGTCCGAGCGGCTCGCGCACGAGGTCATGGCCGCCGTCGAGCGGCAGCTCCCTGCACTGTCCACGAACGCGATCTGCGGGCCCGCCTGGCGCGACCACGGTTCCGTCGTGCTCGTCCCGACGCGCGAGGACGCCGTGCTCGTGATGGACGAGCTGGCTCCGGAACACCTCGAGGTCCAGACCACCGACGACGAGTGGTACCACGACCACCTCACCAACTACGGCTCGCTGTTCCTCGGGCACTGGAGCACCGTCGCCTACTCGGACAAGGGCATGGCCGGCACGAACCACACCCTGCCGACCGCCGGGGGAGCGAAGCACAGCGCCGGACTCTCGGTGTCGCGCTACCTCAAGCCGCTCACCTACCAGCGCATCGCCCGCGAGGCCACCCCGTCGGTCGCGCACGCCGTCGACGTCATCTCGGCGAGCGAGGGCATGAGCGCGCACCGCGCCACCGCCACCATGCGCCTCGACACGTACGCACCCGTCGCAGCGAGCAACGACTGACCCCGGCACCACCCCCTCACCTCCACCCCACCCGACCCGAACACCGACCGCATCGGAGCCAGCGATGACCACCGAGCACCACTCCAGCCCAGTCCCCTCGAGCCCCGGCGCCGCCGGCCCCGGCCTGAAACGGGAGCTCAAGGTCGCCGACGCCGCGGCGTTCTCCGTCGGCCTCATCGGACCCGTCGGGGTCATGGCGCTCCTCGGGGCGGGTGCCGCGGGCATCCTCGGCCGCGGCGCCACCTGGGCCTTCGTGTTCGCGCTCGTCGCGGTGTCCCTCGTCGCGTACGGGTTCGTGAAGCTGTCGCGGCACATCGCACACACGGGCTCCGTCTACGCCACGGTGGGCCTCACGCTCGGCGCGCGAGCAGGGTTCGTCGCCGGCTGGGCGCTGTTCTTCGGCTACGTGACGATCGGCGCCGGGTCCGGCATCGAGATCAGCCTGTTCGTCACGCAGCTGCTGAACGACGTCGGGCTGGACGTCGCGCCGGACTGGATCTGGGTGACGATCGTGGCGCTCGGCGTCGTCGTGCTGCTCGGACGCCGCCCGGTCCACGTCATCACGCGGTCGTTGCTCTACGCCGAGCTGATCGGTGCCGTGCTCGTCACCGTCCTCAACGTCGTCGTGCTCGTCCGGCTCGGGGTCGGCGCGGCGCCCGCCGGTCGGCACCTCAGCTGGGACTTCCTCGCCCTGCCGAGCGGCACCGACGTCGGTCTGATCGCGGGCGCCGCGGTGTTCGGGTTCCTCGCGTTCGCCGGCTTCGAGGGCGCGGCGACCCTGGGCGAGGAGACGAGCAACCCGAAGCGGGACATCCCGAAGGCCCTGAAGATCGCGATCGTCGTCGTCGGAGCGTTCTACCTGCTGTCGATCGTCGCGCAGTCGCTCGGCTACGGCACCTCGGCAGCCGGGGTGAAGCAGTTCGCCGGCTCGGCGGCCCCCTACGGCGACCTGGCCCGCACGTACGTCGGCAGCTGGCTCGCGGACCTGCTCACCCTCGCCGCCGTGGTCAGCCTGTTCGCCATCTTCCTCGGCACCCTGTCCGGAGCGTCGCGGGTCCTCTTCGCCCTGTCCCGCGACACCGGCATCGCCCGGCCGGTCGCGAAGCTGTCGCCGCAGGGATCGCCGGTCAACGCCCTGAGCGTCGTCGCGGTCGTCGTCCTGCTCGTCGTGGTCGGGGAACGGCTCTCGGGCGCAGCGGTGCTCGACGCGACGTACTGGGCGCTCACCGTCGGGACCATCGCACTGCTCGTCGCCTACGTCCTCGCCACCGTCGGGGCCGTCCGGTTCCTCTTCTTCTCGCGCCGGACCGACACCCCGAGGTGGCAGATCGTCGTGCCGGTCCTGGCGCTCGCCCTGGTGCTCTACACGATCTACAAGAACGCCGTCGGGCTCGAGGCGCCGTACAGCTGGTTCCCGTACATCGTCGCGGCGTGGCTCCTCGTCGGGCTCGCGATCACGTTCCGGACGGGGCTGGTCGAACGGGTTCGGGTCGCCCTGGCAGCGTCGACCGGGGACGGCCGGGAGGCACCTCCCGCAGTCGACGACGGCACCGCACCGCCGCAGCGACCCGCGTCCCGTGACGACGAGGACGTGGTCGCGTGACCCGCGTCGCCGCGGTGCAGCTCGCGCCCGTCGTCGGTGACCTCGCGGCGAACGCCGCGACGGTCGGGGCGGCGCTCGCCGCCGTCCCGGACGACGTGGACGTCGTGGTCCTGCCGGAACTCGCGACGAGCGGCTACGTGTTCCGCGATGCCGCGGAGGCCCGCTCTGCAGCCGTCCCCGCGTCGGACGCGACCGTGACGGACTGGGCGACCACTGCCTCCCGGCTCTCCGGCGGCGCCGGTGGCGTCGTCGTGGGCGGCTTCGCCGAACTCGGCGACGACGGTGTCGTGTACAACTCCGCCGCGGTCGTCGACCCGTCCGGGGTGATCGGCGTCTACCGGAAGGTCCACCTGTGGGACGGCGAGAAGGAGTGCTTCACGCCGGGGTCCCGGCCACCGCTCGTCGTGGACACCCGGCACGGGCGCATCGGCGTGGCCATCTGCTTCGACATGGAGTTCCCGGAGTGGACCAGGCTCGCGGCGCTCGACGGTGCGGACGTGCTCGCGGTGCCGACGAACTGGCCGTACGTCGAGCGCCCCGCGGGGGAGCGTGCCCCCGAGGTGCAGATCGCCATGGCCGCCGCGCGGGTGAACCGGATGGCGATCGTGTGCGCCGACCGGTGCGGCACCGAGCGCGGGGTCGACTGGAACGAGGGGACCTCGATCGTCGATGCCGACGGATGGGTGCGCGCCGCGACCGGACCGGGCCCCGGCACGGTGGTCGTCGACCTCGACCTCGTCGCCACCCGGGACAAGACCCTCACACCGCGCGCGGACCTGTTCGGTGACCGACGGCCGGACCTCTACGGACCGCTCACCGGCCGGTGACGACGCCGGTCACCCCTCGGTGAGGAGCTCGCGGGCCAGCCGAGCGAGCTCCGCGGTGGCCGCCGACAGGATCGACCCGTCCCGTTCGACGAGCGCGACGGTGTCGTGGACCGGCTCGGCGAACGGCGTCCAGTGCAGCCCGAGGCCCGCGGCGGACACCTCGGCGACCGCCCGGGCGATGAACGTGTCGCCCACTCCCGACGCGACGAGGGCGAGCGCGGTCTCGACCTGCTCGACCTCGACGTGCGGCTCGAGGGACACCCCGGCGAGTCGGGCACGTTCGGCGAACTGCCGTCTGGTGGGGTCGCGCCAGCCGTAGTGCGCGTCGTACAGGACGAGGCGACGAGCGGCCATGGCCTCGATCGTCATCGGCTGCTCGGCGACCGACGGGTCCCGGCTGACGAAGACGACCTCGTCACGGCGGAGCGGCGTCACCCGGAGCCCGTCGGTGTCGATCGGCAGGACGACGAGCCCTGCTTCGAGACCGCCCGAGGCCACCTCGTTCGCGACCTCGACCGAGTTCAGCCCGATGACCCGGAGCCGCACGGCCGGGTGCGCGGCGTGGAACCGGGTGAGGAGCTCGTCGAGCGCGTAGTACTTCGCGTTGCGGAGCAGTCCGAACGACGCCGTCCCGCCGACCAGTGACGTCACCGCGCGGAGGGCCCGGTCCGCCGAGTCGGCCTCGGCGATGATCCGCTCCGCCATCGGCAGCAGCACCGCGCCGGCGTCCGTCAGGGTCAGGCGCCGCCGGCCTCGGACGAACAGTGCGGTGTCGTACGCGCCTTCGAGCCGGCGGACGAACTCGGAGACCGACGACTGCGAGCGGAGCAGGGCCGCCGCGGCCGCCGTGAACGAGCCGAGGTGGGCGACGGCGACGAAGACGCGCAGCTGCACCAGGGTCACGGCGGAAGCCTACTGGTGTCGTCGGCGGGCGGCGGTGGTCAGACGATCGTGCTGCCGCCGTCGACGAGGAGTTCGCTGCCCGTCATGCCGGCGCTCTGGTCGGACGCGAGGAAGAGGACGGTGGCGGCGACCTCCTCAGGGCGCAGGAGCCGTCCGAAGGGGAGTCCGCTGGCGACCTGGTCCAGCCACGCGTCCGAGTCGCCGGGGGCGAGTCCCACGAACCCCGGTGTCTCGGTCGGACCGGGGACGACGGTGTTGATCCGGACGCCGCGGGGAGCGAGTTCCCTGGCCCACGTACGGGTCAGCGCCGCGACCGCTGCCTTCGAGGCCCCGTACAGCCCGAGCATCGGTTCGGTGCCCGCGGCCGACGTCGATCCCGTGACGACGATCGTCGATCCGTCGTGCAGGAACGGCAGCGCACCCTGCACGGTGAGGAGCGTTCCCCGGACGTTCGTGCCGAAGGTCGTCTCGAAGTCGTCGGCGGTCACGGACTCGAGGGCCCCGAACTCGCCGACTCCGGCGTTCGCGTGCACGACGTCGAGTCCGGTCCCCCGCTCGGCGACCGCGCGGAAGACCGCCGCGATGCCGTCCGGACGCGTGGCGTCGGCGCGGACCGTGGTGACGGCGTCGCCGAGTTCCGCCTGGATCGCGTCGAGTGCTTCCTGGCGCCTGCCCGTGACGACGACGTGGGCGCCCTCGGCGACGAAACGGCGCACGACCGCGAGTCCGATCCCCGACGTCCCGCCCGAGACGAGTGCTGTCTTGTCCTGCAGTGTTCCGGTCATTGCATGCTCCGATGTGAGTTGTTGACTGATTGATCCAGAACGGTACGTCATAATGGACGGATCAGTCAACAACGAGACCCGGAGGTGGCCCGGTGCCACGACCACGCAAGTTCGACGAGGCGGACGTGATCGAGCGGGCGCGGCGCACGTTCGCCGAGACCGGGTTCGAGGGCACGTCGCTCGACGACCTGCTCGAGGCCACGGGGCTCGGGCGGCAGAGCCTCTACAACGCGTTCGGCGGCAAGAAGGAACTCTTCATGCGGGCCTTCCTCAGCGACACCGACGGTGCTGTCGACGCAGTGAAGACCGTGCTGCAGGGCGCCGAGCACCCCATCGCCCGCATCCGCACGCAACTCGTCTCGGCGGCGGTCGAACACGGCGCCGCGCAGGCAGCACCGTCGCTGCTCGTGCGCGCGTCGGTGGAGCTCGCCGCTCGCGATCCGGAGGTCGCCGCGACCGTCACGAAGGCCTTCGACGCGATCCGTGCCGACTACGCGACCTGCATCGTCGACGCCCAGGTGGCCGGTGAGATCGAGGCGGATGCGGACGCCGAGGCGCTCGCCACCTACTTCTGTGCGGTCATCGAGGGGATGGGTGCCATCGGGCGGGTGGGAGTGTCGCGTGCGGAGCTCCTGCGCGTCGGTCTCACCAGTCTCGCCGTGGTCCCGATCACGCCGCTCGGTGAACAGCACCTCAGTGCGGAGGGCGGCGCCTGGAGCTGACTGCTCGGTTGCTCAGTCGTCCTCGGTGCCGCCGAGCAGTGCCGCGAGCCAGGGTTCGACGACGTCCGCGACCTGATCGGGCGTGCGGGAGCCGGCCGCTCCAGGGTCGAGGCCCGGCAGCCCGATGAAGTGCCGGGCGATCGTCAGCCCGAGGATGCTCGACACGACGACGGTCGCCCGGAGTTCGGCGTCCTCGGTACCGCTGGCGTGCGCGAGTGCCTCGACCCGTTCCTGCAGGTAGCTGCGCATGAGCTGCGCTGCTTGCTCGGACGTGAACATCGAGCGGATCAGCGCGCGGGTGGCCGGGGGGAGTTCGAGAAGCCGGGCGTCGAGAACCGTCCGCAGGTGGTCGTCGACGTCGTCCGCGCTCACGGAGGCGACGGGCTGGACGGCGAGCGTGAACAGGTTGTCCTTCGACCCGTAGTGCTGCAGCACGAGCGAGGGGTCGACTCCGGCGCGCTGCGCGATGCCGCGGATCGTCGCACGGGTGCCGTGCACACCGAACTCGGTCTGCGCGGCCTCGAGGATCCGGGCAGCGGTGGCGGCTCGGCGGTCCTTGCGGGAGAGTGACTCGGGCACGAGTTCACTCTACAGACGGTGAGCGGAGGTGCTACGGTTCACTCAACAGTTGATGAGCGAAAGGGTGACGTCGTGGCGGGTCTGCTGATCGGGATCGAGGAGCACTGGGTGCACGAGGGGATCGACCGTGCGCAGCGCGCGCTGCCGGCTGACCGGCGCGACGACAGCCTCGTCCTCAACGACCACGGCGATGCCGCGCGGCGCCTCGGTGACATCGGGAGCGAGCGCCTCGCCGCGATGGACGCACAGGGCGTCGACATGCAGGTCCTGTCCCTCGCCCCGCCGGGCACGCAGGGGCTCGACGCCGCCGAGGCGGTCGCGCTGAGCCGCGACGCGAACGACGAGGTCGCTGCCGCGGTCGCCGCACACCCGGATCGCTTCCGGGCCTTCGCGACCCTGCCGCTCGCCGACCCGCACGCCGCCGCCGTCGAACTGGAGCGCGCCGCGGCACTCGGCCTCGTCGGCGTCATGCTGCACGGCCGGACCGGGGACGTCCTGATCGACGACCCGCGCTTCGAGGAGCTCTGGACCGTCGCGGAGCAGCTCCGGCAGCCGGTGTTCATCCACCCGCAGATCCCCCCGCGGGCCGTCCGGGACGCCTCCTACACCGGGCTCGGCGGCCTGCCCGACCTCGCGCTGGCGACCTTCTCGTGGGGTTGGCACCTCGAAGCGGGAACGGCCGCGCTCCGGCTGATGGCGCGCGGCGTGCTGGATCGCCACCCGTCGCTGCAGCTCGTGATCGGGCACTGGGGCGAGCTCCTGCTGTTCTGGCACGACCGCGCCGACGGACTCGCACGTGCGGCCGGTCTCGAACGGTCGATCACGGAGTACCTGCGCGAGAACGTCTGGATCACGGCCTCCGGCATGCTCGACCCGGCGATGCTGCGGCACGCCCTGAGCATCACGACGCCGGACCGGCTCCTGTTCTCGACCGACCACCCGTTCCAGCAGCCCACCCGTGAGGAGATCGCCGCCTTCCTCACGGCACTGCCCGATCAGCAGGCCCGCGATGCCTTCGCGTCGGGGAACGCCCGCCGGCTGTTCGGTCTCGCGGGCTGAGCACCCGCCGCCGGTACGCTGCGGACATGCCGGGGGACTTCACGATCCGAACCACGACCGAGCGCGACTGGGAGCAGGTGCGCGCCCTCCGCATCGAGAACGCCACGGACGACCCGATCTCCTACGGCGCGACGCTCGAGTACACGCTCGCGATGAGCGAGGACGACTGGCGGCTCCGCGCGAGGCGTGGCGAGGGGACCGAGACGATGAGCGTGGTGGCGGTCGACCCGACGGGCCGCTGGATCGGGATGATGAGCGGCCAGGTCGGTGACGCGTACGGCAACGATCCCGTGCTCACCGGCGTGTACGTCACGCCGTCGTCACGCGGCCGGGCGAACGGCGTCGCGGATGCGCTGCTCGACCACGTGGTCGGGTGGGCAGCGGGGCACGGGGAGCGGCTCCGTCTCGAGGTGTACGAGCAGGCGGTGCCGGCCGGTCGCTTCTACGAACGTCGCGGGTTCCGGGCGAGCGGTCGCTCCCGCGACTTCCGACTGCTGGGGCAGGGGCGGGACGCCCCGTCGCTGCGCCTGGCCGAGTTGGTGCGGACCGTCACGTGACCGGCTGACGGACGGGAGGCGCGGTGCGGCCCCGCCCCGCGCCTCCCGTCCGCTGTGCGGTCGTCAGACGGCGGCGAGCTCCCGCGTCAGCGCCGCCACGAACGCGTCGATGTCCTGCTCCGAGGTGTCGAACGAGCACATCCACCGCACCTCGTTCCGGCTGGCGTCCCAGTCGTAGAACCGGAAGTGCTCGCGCAGCCGATCGGCCACGCCGGCCGGCAGCGTCGCGAAGACCCCGTTCGCCTGGGTCTCCTGGCTGAACCCGACGCCGCGGATGCTGCCGTCGGCGATCCCCGCCTCGAGGGCGCCGCGGAGTCGCTGCGCCATGGCGTTGGCGTGCCCGGCCGACCGGAGGTAGAGGTCGTCGCTGAGCAGGGCGATGAGCTGTGCCGAGACGAAGCGCATCTTCGACGAGAGCTGCATGTTGAGCTTGCGGAGGTAGTGCAGGCCCTCCGATGCATCGGGGTTCAGGACGACGATCGCCTCGCCGTAGAGCATCCCGTTCTTCGTCCCGCCGAAGCTCAGCACGTCGACGCCGGCGTCGGTGGTGAAGTCGCGCAGGGGGACACCGAGGCTCGCGGCCGCGTTCGAGATGCGGGCGCCGTCCATGTGCAGCGTCATGCCGAGCGGGTGGATGTGGTCGGCGATCGCGCGGACCTCGTCCACCGAGTAGGCGGTGCCGAGCTCGGTGGTCTGGGTGATCGAGACGACGAGCGGCTGGGCGCGGTGCTCGTCGCCCCAGCCCCAGGCCTCCTTGTCGATGAGCTCGGGGGTGAGCTTGCCGTCCGGCGTCTCGACGGGCAGGAGCTTGATCCCGCCGACGCGCTCGGGGGCGCCGGCCTCGTCGGTGTGGATGTGCGCGGTCGAGGTGCACACGACGGCGCCCCAGCGGGGGAGCATCGACTGCAGTCCGACGACGTTCGCGCCGGTGCCGTTGAACACCGGGAACGCCTGCGCCTGCGACCCGAAGTGCTCCCCGACGACCTCGTTGAGCCGTGCGGTGTACACGTCTTCGCCGTAGGCGATCTGGTGGCCGTCGTTGGCCGCGGTGATCGCCGCGAGGATCTCGGGGTGGATGCCGGCGTAGTTGTCCGAGGCGAAGCCCCGCAGGTCCAGGTCGTGGAGTCGAAGGGTCACGCGTTCATCCTAGGTTCGGGGCGTCGCCCGCCGAGAGCGGGATGCGGGTGCCGTTCACAGCTGCGGGGTCGGCCGACCACAGCCGCACGACCTCGTCGCCGAGTCGCGCCTCGAGGCCGGCGAGTGCACGCACGACGAACACGACCGCGGCGACGGTGTCGGGCGCGTCCGTGCCGAACCCCTGGGCGACGGCGCGGACCCAGGCGTCCGAGGCGGCCTTCGCGGCGGCGTAGTTCGCGGCGCCGGCGGTGGGCGAGTCGACGGTGGTGGAGGAGACGAAGGCCAGTCGTCCGGCGGGCGAGGCGACGAGGTCGGCGAAGAACTCCCGCGTCGTGTTCCGGAGCGTCCGGAAGGCCCGGTCGAAGAAGTCCCAGTCGTCGTCCGACTGGCCGGCGATGCTGCCACCGCCACGCCAGCCACCGACCAGGTGGACGAGCCCGTCGATCGGCCCGAGGTCCGCGTGGATCCGTGACGCCAGCGTGGCGACGTCCGCGCGCGACGAGAGGTCGCACGTGTGGGTGGTGACGCCCGGGACGGCGGTGCTGAGCGCCTCCAGGCCTGCCGCCCTCGTGCCGACCGCGACCACCGTCGCACCGGCGGTGACCAGCGACCGCGCGACGGCCTCGCCGCTGGTGCTGGTCGCGCCCGCGACCAGCACCACGCGACCGGTGAGCGACCCATCGCTCACGCGGCGACCGACGTCGTCCCGGTGATCCCGGCGGTCGACGCGATGACCGGCGCCATCTTCTTGTTGAGCGCCTCGTAGAACATCGACAGCGGGAACTCGTCGTCCATGACCGCGTCGGTGTAGCCCTTCGGCGGTCCGGCGAGCGTCTCGGTGGGGAGTCCGCGCGCCCAGGCCGAGGCCGGGTGCGGCGTGAGCGTCCGGGTGAGCATCTCGTACGCGGCGAGCCAGTGCGCCGCCTTCGGCCGGTCGATCGAGCGCCGGTACAGCTCGTTGATCTCGTCGCTGAGGGCGATGATGACGTCCGGGACGGCCTCCCAGTCGATGGTGAGCTGCGTGTCCGTCCAGTGCAGGACGTCGTGCTGGTGCATCCACGCGAAGAGCAGCTGGCCGCCGAGGCCGTCGTAGTTGCGGACACGGCTGCCGGTGATCGCGAAGCGGAAGATGCGGTCGAACACGACGGCGTACTGCACGAGGCGCGCGTGGTCACGGATGGCGCGCTGCGCGTCCTGGAGGCTCGCATCCGGCAGCGCCGAGAGGGTGCGTTCCAGACGCACGGACTCGCGGAACGCGGTGAGGTCGCAGCGCAGCTCCTCGAGCGAGTAGAGGAAGAACGGCATCCGCTGCTTGATCATGAACGGGTCGAACGGCAGGTCCCCGCGCATGTGCGACCGGTCGTGGATGATGTCCCACATCACGAAGACCTGCTCGGTGAGCTCCTGGTCGTCGAGCATCGCGCGTGCGTCGTCAGGAAGGTCCAGCTTGGTGATCTCGGCGGCTGCCCGGACGACCCGGCGGTAGCGGGCGGCCTCGCGGTCCTGGAAGATCGCGCCCCACGTGAACGTCGGCAGCTCGCGCATCGCGACGGTCTCGGGGAAGAGCACGGCCGAGTTCGTGTCGTACCCGGGCGTGAAGTCGACGAACCGAAGCGCGACGAAGAGCGCGTTGCCGTAGTCCCCGGCCTCGAGCTCGGCGATGAACTCGGGCCAGATGACCTCGACCAGGACGGCTTCGACGAACCGCGAGGAGCTGCCGTTCTGCGTCACCATCGGGAACACGACGAGGTGGCCGAGCCCGTCGACGCGGTGCTGCTGCGGCTGGAACGCGCTCAGGGAGTCGAGGAAGTCGGGGACGCCGAACCCCTCGTCGCGCCACCGGGCGAAGTCGTGCTGCACGGCCTCGAGGAAGGCCGCGTCGTGCGGGAAGTGCGGTGCCAGCTCGGCGATGGCCGGGACGATCGTCGCGACGTGCTCGGTCGCGGCAGCGTGGTCGGCAGGCTCGGGCACGGAGCCGTCCTGCACCTGGAGGGTCTGCAGCGCGGTGACGGCGTCCTGCAGCCGGAGCCAGGCCGGGTGGGCGGCGACCTCGCGCACGGACAGGCGGTCCTCGACGACCTCGGGTTCTCCGACGATGGCGTCCTTCGAGAACTCCTGGACGAACTGCGACATGTCGTACCTCCCGTCGTTGGGCTGGCTGCGGGTGCGCTGGTGCATCGAGCCTAGGGAAGATCGGGGGGCGCAAAGTTGCCCATCTGCGGTGGAAACGTGCGCGTCCGGCGGCCCCGCGCTCCGAACTGATCGCACCGCGCAAGGTTCCTCCGTTGCAGGGCTGGACTGGGCTCGACACCGCTTCACCGGTACGGTCGCAGTGAGCTTCAGGGAGGACCGTGGACGAACGGATCAGCGACGGGTCGAGCGTCGACGTCGAGGTCGTCCGCCCCGGTGACCCGTTGGCCGACGGGATCGTGCGGACGTACCTCGCCGAGGTCGCGTCGCGCTGGTACGGACGCCCGGCGACCGCGGAGGAGGTCGACCGGGCGCTGCGCGACGAGCCGTACGACGACCTGCACGGCGCGTCCGGGGTGTTCCTCGTCGCCGTCGAGCGGGGACGACCGATCGCGTGCGCCGGAGCGCGGTTCGGTGTCGGTCTCGGTGTCGCCGAACTCACGAAGGTCTTCACCCTGCCCGAGGCGCGTGGACGGGGCACGGCGGCCCGGCTCGTGCGCGAGCTCGAGGCGGCGTGCCGTCGCCGCGGGATCGGCGTGCTCCGGCTGGACACCCGTGCCGAACTCGCCGAGGCCTGTGCGCTCTACGAGCGGCTCGGGTTCGAGCGCGTGCCCGCCTTCACCGACGACCCCTACTCGGACCGGTGGTACGCGAAGCGGCTCTGAACCGCAGCGACCGTCGGTCGGGAGGCGCGGGTCGGCGCCGCACCGCGCCTCCTGGCCGAGCCGTGGTCGCGTCCACGGCTGCCGGGCCGACGACCGGACCCGGCTGGGTCAGTGCCGCCGCCCCGCGCGGCGCATCGGGACGTGGCCCCACCAGCCGAGGCCGTCGGCGTCCACGTCGAGGTGGTCGAGCCACCGGCCGAGCGGCTCGCCGATGTTGAAATCGGCGACTTCCCAGCCGAACTCCTCGGGTGTGGCTTCGTCGCCGGTCGTGTAGGCGTCCAGCCAGTCGATCGTCGTCGAGCGCTCGCGGACGATGCCGACGCGCGGGCCGCCCCACGGAGCGTCGTAGACCACGCGGAAGCCGTCCTCGGTCGCCCAGGCATCGTGGACGACCACGGACTCCGCTTCGGTCGGGCCGCCGTCGCGGAGCTTCCGCAGGCAGGCGAGGAGCGCCCGCGGTCCCCACTCGTCCGACCCCGCCGCTTCGAGTTCGGCGATCAGTTCGGCATGTCGCTCGCTCAGCACCCGGACACACCGCCGGGTCCCGTCGTCTCGGCCACGCTGCGCGTCAGGCGCTCGGACCGCTCGTCCGGTTCAACCGGTCGGACGCACGCCCGAGGAGCCAGTTCACGGCCCACCCGACCACGCCGATGACCGGCACCGCGACGATCACGACGGTCCAGACGATCTTCACGAGGTCGCTCCGACGTCGGTCCCGCCACACCTGCACCAGCGCCAGTACGTCCAGCGCCAGCACGACCAGCAGGACCAGCACGTGTGCGCCGCCCAGGTTCTCGAGCACGTCGTTCTCCCCTCGTCCGCCGCGGCGCAGGGATGCGCTGCGCGGCGGTCCAACGATAGGAGGGCGCGGCGGGCGGTTCGTCAGTCCAGCGGTTGACATCGCTGCTCGCCGGGCGGGCCGAGCACGAACGCGCACGCTGGGCTGTCCGGGGCACGTCCTGGTCCTCCGATCGTCGGACTGCTCCCGGGCACGGTCGGGTCTACCGTCTGTTGCGTGCGGCAACGACGCCGCACGATGACGAATCGAGCATCATGCAACGACGGATGAAGCACCTCGTCGCGATCGCGCTGAGCGCCGGTGTCGTGGGGGCACTGCTGCCCGCGGTCGCCGCCCAGGCGGTCACGACGAGCGACACCCCGGACTTCGGGAGCAACGTCAAGATCTACAGCCCCTCGACGCCGACCTCGACGATCCAGGCCGACGTCGACGCCGCGTTCACCGCACAGCTCCGGAGCACGACCGCGCAGTTCGGGACGCAGCGCTCCGCCTTCCTGTTCAAGCCCGGGAGCTACGGCCGCGTGTGGGCCAACCTCGGCTTCTACACGACGGTCGCCGGCCTGGGGAAGAACCCCGACGACGTGACCATCAACGGCGCCGTGAACGTCGACTCCGGGTGGAACGCCGGTGACGAGAAGAACGCGACGCAGAACTTCTGGCGGTCGGTCGAGAACGTGGCGATCGTCCCCGAGGGCGGGACCGACCGCTGGGCGGTGTCCCAGGCCGCCCCGATGCGGCGGGTCCACATCAAGGGGAACCTCACGATGGGACCCTCGAACCAGGACGGCGGCCAGGGGTACTCCTCCGGCGGGTACATCGCCGACACGAAGGTCGACGGGACGGTGACCTCCGGCTCGCAGCAGCAGTGGTACACCCGCAACTCGTCGATCGGGTCCTGGCAGGGCGGCAACTGGAACATGACGTTCTCGGGCGTGCAGGGCGCTCCCGCGAACGACTTCTCGAAGAGCTACACGACCCTGTCCACCACGCCGACGACCCGCGAGAAGCCGTACCTGTACGTCGACTCGTCGGACAGGTACCACGTGTTCGTCCCCTCGCTCCGGCAGAACTCGTCGGGCGTGACCTGGCCGAACACCGCCGGCACGGACATCCCGATGCGCAACTTCTACGTCGCCCACCCGGGTGACTCGGCGGCGACGATCAACAGTGCGCTGTCGCAGGGCCTCAACCTGTTCTTCACACCGGGCACCTACCAGCTGAACGCTCCCATCGCGGTCACCCGTCCCGACACGGTCGTCACCGGGATCGGCTTCCCGACGCTCGTGCCGACGCAGGGCAACGCGGTGCTCACCTCGACCGACGTCGCCGGCGTGAACGTGTCGAACCTCGTCGTCGACGCCGGTTCGCAGAACAGCGCCCAGCTGGTCCGACTCGGCACGAGCGGCTCGCACGTCGACCACGCCGCCGACCCGCAGAGCATCCAGGACGTCTTCTTCCGCGTGGGTTCGAGCATCCAGGGCAAGGCGACGACGACCCTCCAGGTCAACGCCGACGACGCCCTGGTCGACCACATCTGGGCCTGGCGCGCCGACCACGGCGGAGCCGCCACCGGGTGGACGGTCAACACCGGCGCGACCGGCGTCGAGGTGAACGGCAACGACGTCCTCGCGACCGGTCTGTTCGTCGAGCACTACCAGAAGTACGAAGTGCAGTGGAACGGCAACAACGGACGGACGATCTTCTTCCAGAACGAGATGCCGTACGACGTGCCGGACAACGCGTCGTGGCAGAGCCCGACCGGTGCCGGCTACGCCGCCTACAAGGTCGCCGCGAACGTCACGAGCCACGAGATATGGGGCGGCGGTGTCTACTGCTTCTTCAACACGAACCCCGCGGTGCACGCCGACCGGGCGTTCGAGGTCCCGCAGACCGCCGGCGTCCGTGCGCACGGGCTCGTCACGGTGTCCCTCGGTGACACGGGCACGATCTCGAGTGTGATCAACGGGGTCGGGGGAGCGGTGCCGACGCCGGCGGGGAACACCGCCCCCAACCGGCTGGCGTCCTACAACTGATCCCGAGCGGGTCCCCGGCCGAGGGTCGCTAGAACAGGTTGCCCCCGCTGGCGACCTGGATCGCGACGACGGCTCCGGCGAAGACCACCAGCACGCCGACCAGTGTCGCGAGTGCGACCGGCCACCCCGTCCGGCGTCGGGCACGGCGCGCGATCGAACCGACGACCCCCGCGACGAGGACGACGAGCGTGAGGACGAGGTGCCAGTTGCGCACGGCCGCACCGGGGTCGTCAGCGCTGCTGCACCCCGGCGACGGTTGCGCGCACCCGGCGAACGCGAGCTGGCCGATGAGGACGCCGAACCACGCCGCCGGGCTCACCAGGACGGCCGCGCCGAGGAGCAGGACGGTGGCGACGAGGTCGACCGAGCCGGGGTCGCGGGGTGGCGGCGCCTGCTCGGCTCGCGGCGGGTGCAGCACCAGGTCGTCGCCGGGATCGTCCCACCAGTCCTCGCGTGCCCCCATGCACCCAGCGTAGGCCGCGGGCGGTGGACGCAAGTTGGTGGCGGACGGGAGGCGCGGGTCGGGCCCGCACCGCGCCTCCCGTCAGAAGTGTGTCGAGCCGCGCGACCGGCGCGGTCGGCCGTCGGGGTCCACGGCGAGGCGCGCGGCGGGGCGCGCCCACAGACGCTGCAGCGCGGAGACCGGCTCCGGCTCGTGCTGGCGGATGCGTCCAGGGGGCCGCGGGCCGGGCTGCCCGTCCTCGTGCCAGTGGTCGAGCGCACGTGCCGTGGAGCGCCAGAGGGCGAGCAGGTCCGCGCCGGACCCGGTGAACCGCTCGTCGTCGGGCGTCGTCGCGAGGTGCTCCGCCCAGAGCTCGTGGCGGAGGTCCCGGGCGAGGGACCGGTCGTCGTCCGAGGTGTCCACGACGGCGCACGTGAGTTCGCTGTCGGACGTCCACGAGCGGCGGTTGAAGTTGTCCGAGCCGATCGTGAACCACTCGTCGTCGACGATGCAGACCTTGGCGTGGATGTAGATCGGGCGGCCGTCCTCGTGCTCGAGGTCGAAGGCGCCGACACGGTCGGGTGCGGTGCGGCGGAGCGTCCGGAGCGCCTCGATCTGGCCGAACCGGCTCGGGGGACCGCCGAGCGGCCCGTCCGAGTTCGGGTACCGCGGCACGAGGACGACGACACGGAGCTCCCGGTTGCGTTCGAGGGCCTCGGCGATGCCGGTCGCGACCTCGCGGGACCAGAGGTACTGGTCCTCGATGTAGAGCAGCGATCGCGCTCGGGCGAAGGCCTTGCCGTACGCGCGGGCGATGCTCCGCTCACCCAGGGGCGCGAACGGGAACGGCGGGCGCTTCACCCCGTACGTGCGGAGGAGCTGCACGGCGTGGTGCCCGGCCGGTGGTGGTGGCGCCGTGCGTTCGGGCAGCGGCTCGGGGCGGCGCGGCATGTGGACGAGGCGTTGGAGCAGCATCCGGTACGGCAGGCTGCGGTCGAGGGGGAGCGGGTCGTCCCAGCGCTCGGCGAAGACCGCGAGCACGTCCGCGACGACCGGCCCGCGGAGCTCCATCGACGCGTCGTGCCAGGCCGGGCGTTCCCCGTAGCGGGCGTCGATCGAGACGGGCTGCGGATCGCCCTCGTGCGCGGCGTCGTCGCGACGGCTGTGGCAGAGGTCGATGCCGCCGACGAACGCGACGTCGCGCGAGGGGTCGTCGCGGTGCTGGATGACGAAGAACTTCTGGTGGTGCGAGCCGAACACCCGGACGCGCTGGTCGAGCAGCACCTGGCCGCCGGCGTCGTTGATCTTCCGGCCGAGCAGCTCGTTCGACCGGGCGCTGATCGACGCCGAGACGCGCTCGCCGTGGGACCGCCAGATGAGCCCGCGCACCTCGATGCCCGCTCGTGCGCGGTCCGCCAGCAGGTCCCCGATCGTCGGGCCGTCCGGCAGCAACCGCTCGTCGGCGTCGCCGCGCCAGTCGGTGAACCACACGCGGTCACCGGGGCGGAGGGCGGTCAGTTCCGCGTGGATGCGGTCGAAGTAGGCGGCGCCGTGCACGAGCGGCCGGACGTGGTTGCCCTCAGACCACGGTGCCGCATCGGCGCCGGTGTCCCCCTCGGCGTCGGGCCGGTTCCGGTCCGTGTCGTCGTCGGGGTGTCCCGCGTGCACGCCGGTGGCGAGGTTGCCTCGCTCGTCGCGGGAGAGGAACCAATCAGCTGGACCGGTACGCACAGTCGAACAGTACGGGACGGCGCCGTTCAGGGGCGCGAGCCCGGCAGGGGGATCTCGTGGCGGTCGTCCCACGGCTCGGCCCAGCCGAGGCGGTCGAACAGGGCGTCCAGGAGCATCGCGGTGAAGCCCCAGACGACGTGCTGCTCGGGGCCGGAGTCGATCGTGAACGCCGGGCCGCGCCACTCCTGGCCGCCGCGGCGGATCACCGTCACGCCGCGGTGGGCGGGGTCGAGCAGGTCGGCCACCGGCGCCCGGAACACCGCGGCGGACTCGGCCTCGTCGACGACCCGGACGGGCGAGGACTCGCGCCACCACCCGAGCACCGGCGTGACGAGGTGCCGCGAGAACGCGAGCGGCACCGGGGCGATCGTGCCGAGGACGTCCACGCCCGCGGTGTCGATGCCGGTCTCCTCGCGGGCTTCCCGGAGTGCCGCTGCGGTCGCGTCCGTGTCACCGGGGTCGACCCGGCCGCCGGGGAACGCGATCTCGCCGGGGTGGGCGCGGAGCGTGGTGGCCCGTGCGAGGAGCAGGACGTCGAGGTCCCGCGAGACGTCGGTGCCGGCGGCCGGGCGGTCGCTCGGGACGTCGTCGAGTTCGCCGAACAGGATGAGGACGGCCGCGTTGCGGGAGGCACTGGCCACCGGCATGCCCGTGACGAGCGGGGCGGCACCGGGACCGACGAGCGCGGAGAGCTGCTGACGCGCCGGGTTCACGTCGTCAGCCTAGGTGCTGCGCTCCGAGGCAGAACATCCGGAAGGTGCGCCCCCGGGGGATCTCCGAGGCACGACCCGTACGTTCCGAGTCAGCACCACCGGGACCACGGCGGTCCCGAACCGACACTGCACGGGAGCAGACCATGAGCGACACCGACGGCACCGCACCGAAGAACGACCCCGAGGGCACCCCGAAGCCGGACGGCCTCGGCGAGGACGGCACGATCCCCAACGAGCCCGACGGCCTCGCTGCCGGACACGTGGGCGACGATTCGCACTTCAACCCCGAGGAGGACGACGGCACGGAGTAGTCAGACGACGTTGAGGCGCTTCCGCCGCAGCCCCGTCTCACTCAGCGCCATCACGAACGGCGGCTGCACCTGCGCGAGGCGGTGGATCGCCCGCTCGTGGCGCATGCACAGATCGCCCATCTCGAGCGCGGTGAGCTCTCCGCGGGCGAACGTCACCACTCGTGCATCGTGGACGTAGATCGCGCGTGCTTCCAACGGCCGTGTCGCCACGCGGTGGTCCTTGGCCAGGAGCACGTACCCGGACCGGGTCCCCTCGGCGATCCACTCCTCGTCGGGCATGCGCTGCGCACGATCGTCCCCGTACTCCTCGGCGAGCGTGCGTGCATTCCACCCGCCTTCCCTGAGGCGCGCGATGAGGAGTCGCCCGCCCACGGAGCGATCGAGGAGGAACCGGGCCTGGCTCACGGTCACGCGGCCTGCAGCAGGAGCGAGCGGAGTTCGACGGCGTCGAGCGTGAAGTCGTCGGCGACGTCCCTCATCGACTCCCCGGCGCGCACCCTGCTCACGACGTCCTCGACACGGACCCCGATCCGGGCGACCGTCGGCTGACCGGCGTTGCGGCGTGGATCGACGACCACCTCGATGCGTTCGAACGTCGGCAGACGGAGGAAGTCCACGAACCCCTCGCGGTAGACGATGCTCTGCAGGTACTGGTCGACGACGTCCCGGAAGACACCCTGGTGGTTCCGGACGACGACGAGGTCGCGGTCCCCGTTCTCGATGAGGATCTCCGCGCCGTCGGTCCGGAGCTTCTCGCTCAACAGTGCGTTCTCGAGGCCGATCTCCTGCCGCAGGACCTCGACCGCCGGCCGGATGCGTGCCATCGGGAGGCCGGCGCGTCGGAAGGACTCGACGATGTAGCCCTCGGCGAGGGCGTTGAACGGCACGGTGTAGCTGCGACCCGCCTGCACACCGGTGAGGATGGGCGCGCTCCAGCCCCAATCGCCTTCGCTTCGCTGCTTGAACCGGTGCCCGTGCGCCCACCGCGCGAACGACGTCGACGGTGCGCGCACGATCTGCGCTGCCTCGGTCAGCGAGTAGAGCGGCGTGGTGTGCGCGGCATCCGAGATCGGCGTTTGCATGCAAACATCCTACCGAAACGCGGGCCGCACCGGACTGTGAGCTCGGAGGCTAGAGCACCCGCTCCAACAACCGCAGCGTCCCCGCGATGTCCACGTCGCGGTCGAGCAACCACTGCACCTGCAACCCGTCGAACGCCGCGATGATGAGCGACGCGACCTGGTCGAGGTCCGCATCGCTGTGCCGACCGGTGGCGACGAGCTCGTCGCGCAGCTGCTGCGCCAGATCAGCGCGCGCCGTGGCGAACCGCGCCGCGAAGTACGACCGCGCGGTCTCGTTCCCCGCCTCCACCGAGGCGCCGAGCAGCGTCGTGTAGAGCGTCACCAGGGCCGGCTCGCTGACGTTCCGGTGGGCGACGAACTCGAGCCGGGGGAACACGCCGCCGGTGTCGCCCAACGCCCGGTTCGACGCGTCGTCACGCTCCCGCAGCACCTCGACGAGCAGGGCCTCGCGCGACGAGAAGTAGTGCCGGAGTGCGGCGTGCGAGATGCCGATCGCCTCGCCGATGGCCCGGAGCGAGGTCCCGTCGATGCCACGGGAGGCGACGACCTCGAGCGTCTGGTCGAGGATCTCCTGCCGGCGCTGCACGCCCTTGGCGTACGGCCCGCGGCTGCCGGTTCCATCGTTGGAGGTCACTCGGACCAACCTACCGGCAGCCATGAGTCGCCGAAGTGCCCCCGCAAAGTACCGAAACAAAAACTTCCGGTCGGAGGTTTTGGGTGCTACTGTCCCGATCACCTAGTAGCACTAGGGATTCAGTGGGCCCCGAAGCCCCCTATGACTCGAGGAGGAGTCATGTCGACACCGACGTCGAAGGAAGAACCCACTCGCGGCATCGCCGGAACCGCATCCCCCGCGGTCACCGCAGCCGCCGGCGCCACCGCCACGGACGCCGCAGCGTCCCGAGCGTTCTCGGTCGAGGGCATCACGCAGTCCGTCAGCACGATGCGGGTCGGCCGCGGCTACCTCTGGGGCCTCAGCTTCGCCCAGTTCGGCCTCTTCGTCGCCCTGCTCACGCCGGTCTTCGTGAGCATGTCGATCAAGGCGACCGAGCTCAACCCGTCGAACCCCGAGACGATCGTCGGTTCGGTCCTGCCGTTCGGCGCGATCGGTGCCCTGCTCGCGAACCCGCTCTTCGGCGCGATCTCGGACCGCACCCGCACCCGCTGGGGTCGTCGTCGGCCGTGGATGGTCGGCGGCGTCATCGTCTTCGTCGGTGCGCTCGCCTGGCTCGCGTTCTCGCCGAACGTCCTGCAGCTCACCCTGGCGTGGGTCCTCGCGCAGGTCACCGCCAACGCGGTCCTCGCCACCCTGACCGCGAGCTTCGCCGACAACGTGCCGGAGTTCCAGCGCGGCAAGGCCTCGAGCGTCATCGCGCTCGCGCAGAACACCGCGATCCTCGCCGGTCTGTACCTGGCCGTCTACCTGGTCGGCAACCTGCCGATGCTCTTCATCGTCCCGGGCATCATCGCGATCATCGCGATCCTCGTCTACTCGTTCGTGGCCCGCGACGAGCTGCCGACGACGCCGATCAAGCCGTTCAGCTGGGTCAACCTCATCTCGTCGTTCTGGACCAACCCGATCAAGCACCGCGACTTCGGGCTCGCCTGGTGGGGGCGCTTCCTCATCACCTTCGGCACGTTCATGTTCACGACCTACCGCCTGCTGTACATGGAGGACCGCATCGGCCTCCCGCAGAAGGAGGCCGTCGGCATCGTCGCGTTCGGTGTGCTCCTCTACACCGTCGCCCTGCTGGTCAGCGCCGCGCTCTCCGGGTGGGTGTCCGACCGCGTCGGCCGCCGCAAGGTCTTCGTGTGGAGCTCCACGGCCCTCACCGCCGTCGGCCTGGTGATCCTGGCGCACGTCGACACGGTCGGCGGGTTCTACTTCGCCGAGATCGTGATGGGCTTCGCCTTCGGCATCTACTCCGCCATCGACACCGCCCTCATCGTCGACGTGCTGCCCGACCCGGAGCGCCCCGGCAAGGACCTCGGCGTGATCAACATCGCGAACGCGCTGCCGCAGTCGCTCGCCCCGGCCGTCGGCCTGTTCCTCCTCGGCGTCGGGGGCGGTCAGAACTACACGCTCATGCTCTGGGGCGCGGGTGTCGCGGTGATCCTCGGCGCACTCGTGATCTTCCCCATCAAGTCGGTCCGGTAGACGGCGCACCAGCGCACGGTCCTGGAGGCGCGACCCGGCTCACGAAGGCGAGTCGCGCCTCCAGGCGGTCACCGCACACACCGCAAGCCTCCCTGAAAGGACCAGCCATGGCACCCGCCATCTCCCTGCAGCTCTACACGGTGAACGCCGCGCTGGAGCCCGACCTCGACGGCGGCGTCCGCCGCCTCGCCGACATCGGCTTCGACACCGTCGAGGCGTTCGCGTTCGTCGACCGAGCAGCGCAGCTCAAGGAAGCGTTCGACGCCCACGGCATCACCGCGAAGACCGGCCACGCCTTCCTCGTCGAGGAGACCATCCCGCTGCCCGACGGCACCGTGATGACCGCTCCGTCGCACGCCGACACCTTCGCCGCGGCGAAGGAGCTCGGCCTCGAGATCGTCATCGACCCGTTCGTCGGCCCCGACCACTGGACCACCCGCGAGGGCGTCGAGCGCGTCGCGGCCCGACTCAACGCCGCCGCTGCCGAGGCGGCCGAGCACGGCCTCCGTGTCGGCTACCACAACCACGACCACGAGCTCCGACCGCAGATCGACGGCCAGCCCGCACTGCAGGTGCTCGCCTCGCTGCTCGACCCGGGCGTGGTGCTCGAGCTCGACCTGTACTGGGCCTCCGCCGCGGGCATCGACCTCGTGCCGTTCATCGAGGAGCTTGGTGACCGCATCGTCGCCGTGCACGTCAAGGACGGCCCCATGCGCGACGACATCTCCACCGCGACGATCCCCACCGACCAGACCCCGGCCGGCCAGGGCGACGTCCGGCTCGCCGAGGCGCTGCGTGCCGCGACGGCTCTCGAGTACGCCGTGATCGAGTTCGACGGCTTCGCGGGGGACGTCTTCGACGGGGTCGCCCAGTCGTACGAGTGGCTCGCCGCGCAGCTCGCACCGAGCGGATCGGCGGTGTCCGCATGACCCGCACGGGCAAGGTCGGCATCGGCTTCATCGGCGCCGGCATGATCAGCGAGCAGTACCTGGCGAACCTCACGACCTTCCCCGACGTCGAGGTCGTCCGGATCGGCGACATCGACACGGACCGGGCGGCGGCGTCGGCGGCGAAGTGGGGCGTCGCGGCCTCCGGCGACGGTGCGTCGGTCCTCGCCGACCCCGACGTCGAGATCGTCATCAACCTGACGCTGCCGGCCACGCACGTGGCGGTGTCCACGGACGCCCTCCGCGCGGGCAAGCACGTGTGGAGCGAGAAGCCGATCGGGGTCGACCGCGAGTCCGCTGCGGGCCTGGTCGCCCTCGCCGACGAGCTCGGGCTCAAGCTCGGCATCGCGCCCGACACCGTGCTCGGCCCGGGGTGGCAGACCGCCAAGCGGGCGATCGAGGCCGGCGCGATCGGCACGCCGCTCACCGCGGTCACGAGCATGCAGTGGCAGGGGCCGGACGTCTTCCACCCGAACGCGTCGTTCCTCTACGCCAAGGGCGCCGGCCCGCTGTTCGACATCGGCCCGTACTACTTCACGGCGCTCGTGCACCTGCTCGGGCCGATCGACTCCGTCGTCGCGACCGGGTCGCGGTCCCGCGAGACCCGGGAGCTGGTCGTCGGGCCGAACGCGGGCCAGTCGTTCCCCGTCGAGGTGCCCACCCACGTGTCCGTCCTGTCGTCGTTCGAGCAGGGTGGCAACGCGCAGTCACTGCTGTCGTTCGACACCCCGCTGTTCCGGCACGGCGTCTTCGAGGTCAACGGCACCGAGGGCACGATCGTCCTGCCCGACCCGAACACCTTCGGCGGCGGGCACCCGATCCGGATCGCCCGACCGATCCCCGTCGGCGCCTCGTGGCCGTTCGAACAGGAGCGGGAGACGCTCCTCGACGAGGAGCCGACGGTCGGCCGGGGCCTCGGTGTGCTCGACATGGCGCGGGCCATCCGCGGCGGCGGTTCGCACATCGCGACCGGTGCCGTCGGGTACCACGTGCTCGACGCGATGGTCGCGGTGGAGGAGTCCATCGAGCGGCGGTCGTTCGTCGAGGTCGAGTCCACCGTCGGGGCGATCGCGTCCCTGCCGGAGGACTTCGACCCGTTCGCTGCCACGCTGGAGACGGCGCCGGCCGCGGTCTGACGACCGGGGCACCAGACAGGAGGCCCTGCTCACGTCCGCCTCGTGCGGAACGTGCGCAGGGCCTCCCGTCGTGTCCGTGGTCACCAGGGAACGACGTCCGCGTCCTCGAAGAAGCCACCGCGCGGGCCGTCGTCCGGCAGCGTCGCGAGCCGCACCGCGGTCGCCGCGCCCTGCGCGGCCGAGCGGTCGCCGCTGAAGCCGTTGAAGTCCGTCGCGACGAGCCCCGGGCATGCAGCGTTGACGATGATCGGGGTGTCCGCGAACGCCCTCGCGTACTGGGTCGTGATGCCGTTGAGGAACGTCTTCGACGGGGCGTACGCGGCCATCACCGGACCCGGCTCGCGGCCGAGGGACCCCATGCTGCTCGACGCGTTCACGATGCGGGGCGCGGGGGAGCGGCGCAGCAGCGGCAGCATCGCGTTCGTCACGCGGACGACGCCGTAGACGTTGACGTCGACGACCTGCCGGACGACGTCGAGGTCGAGCGTCGTCGGGTCCTGCGTCCACGTCACCGGGTCGAACGGTCCAGAGATCCCGGCGTTGTTCACGAGGACGTCGAGTCGGCCGAAGCGCTCCTCGACCTCTGCTGCGGCGTCCGCCACGCTCTCGTCACTCGTCACGTCGAGCCGGACCCCGTGGGCGTCGACCCCGCTCGCCCGCAGTCGTTCCACTGCTTCCTCGCGGCCGGTGTCGCTCCGTGCCCCGACGAGCACGCGCATCCCCGTCGCACCCAGCTGCTCGGCGATCGCGTACCCGATGCCCTTGTTCGCGCCGGTCACCAGCGCGGTCGTCTTGTCGTCCATGTGCTCGATCGTCGGTCCGGGGCGGTTCCCGCGTCCAACACCGATCGGGTGGGTGGTGATACTCGCCGGGTATCGGTCGGCGTAGGCTGCCGGTCGTGGACGATGTCGAGACGCGCGAGCTCCGGTACTTCGTCGCCGTCGCCGAGGAACTCCACTTCGGCCGCGCGGCGCTCCGGCTCGGGATGGCGCAGCCGCCGTTGTCGCGGGCGATCCGGCAGCTCGAGGAGCGGATCGGCGTCCGGCTCTTCGACCGTGACCGTCGCGGCGTGACCCTGACCGACGCGGGGTCGGCGCTCCTCCGCGAGGCCCCGGCCGCCCTCGACGCCGTGCGCGCGGCCGTCCGGCGGACCCGACGCGCGGGGGCACCGGAGCAGCGGCTCGTCCTCGCGACGAAGGCCGGGTCGTCGCACGAGTTCCTGCAGGCGCTGCTCGACGCCGCCCCCGAGGACGTGCCGGTCGACGTGGTGCTCTGCGAGATCGGCGAGCAGGCGGGACTCCTCCTCGACGGCACGGCGGACGTGGCGGTCATGCACCGGCCGTTCGACGACTTCGCCGGCATCGAGTCGGTCGACCTGTACTCCGAGCCGCAGGTCGCGATCGTCCCCGCCTCCCACTCGCTCGCCGACCGCCGGTCCCTCACGATGGCCGAGGTGTCGTCGGTCCCCGACCTGCCGATGGCGCGGTGGCCCCTCTCCGACTGGACCTACCCGCCGGGGCCGGGGCCGGAGGTGCACTCGCAGTCGCAGCTGGCGCAGCTCGTGGCGCTCGGTCGGACGCTGCTCGTGATCCCGCGCTCGAGCCGGGCCTGGCAGTGGCCCGAGCACGTCGCGGTGCCGGTGCTCGACGCGCCCCTCGCGACGACGGTGCTCGGGTGGCCGGTCGGACGGGAGACGCCGGCGGTCGCGCGGCTCGTGGCGACCGGGCTGCGGATCGGGGAGGCCGCGGGCGCGGTCAGCGCCTGACCGGGCCGGTCAGCGTCTGACGGGGGCCGGTCAGCGGCGGGTGGTGTGCTGCCGCAGCGCGACCACCACGCGGTCGAGGAAGTCGTCGACCTCGTCCTGGCGGTAGCCCTCGCGGAACTTGGTCGGCTGGAAGCGCGCCAGGGTGACGTCCTCGGGCGTCAGCGGGTCGACCGGACGTCCGGCCTCGTACCCGGCCAGGGTCGCCCGGACCCGGTCGAGGAAGTCGTCGACCTCGCGCTGGTCGTACCCTTCGCGCCACTTCGTCGGTGCGAACTTCGCGTTCGCCACATCGCTCGCGAGCATGCTCTCCCCCTCGTGCCGGACCCCTCGTGCCGGCGTGTTCGACGATCCTCGCACAGGTCACCCGGCGGGTGTGCCCGTCCAGACCCGGTCGATCGGCACCTCGTGGCCGAGCACCGCGACCGCCGCACGGTGCCCCGAGTACAACGCGCCGGCCACGGTCGCGGGGTCGTCGGTCCACGTCGCCTCGCCCGCCAGGTGCACGCGCCCCGCGATCGGCACCGCGAGGTCGTCGTGGTCGCTCGTCGTCGACCCCGGCAGCATGTGCGCGTACGAGCCCCGGGCGAACGGGTCGTCCTGCCACGCCGTCACGAGCACCGACGTCGGCGTCCCCACGGCGTCGCCGTACAGTCGCCGGAGCTGCTCGAGCACCGAGCCCGCGACCCGCTCCTCGCTCCAGCCCCGGATCGCCCGCGCTGCCGGACCGGCCGCGAAGGTGAGCAGCGTCGGCACCCCGTCGAGCCGCGTCAGGTCGTACCAGGAGTGCCACCACCGTCCGGCCGGACCGAGCTGCCGGACCGCGTAGACGTCGGCGTCCCAGAACCGCTCCGGGAACCGCAGGACGACCTTCTCGAAGGCGTTCATCCGCAGCCGTCCGAGTGCCTGCCGGTGCCGTGCGGGCAGCGGTGGCTCGATCACGAGGTCACCGGCCTGCAGCACCCCGACGGGCACCGTGACGACGACGGCCTCGGCGTGGAACGGGCCGCGGCTGCTCGTGACCACCACCCCGCCGTCCCCGTGGTCGATGCGCTCGACGGCATGCCCGAGCCGGACGTCGAGCCCCACGGCGAGGTGTGCGGGCAGGGCGTCGTAGCCGTCCGGGAACACCACCTCGTCGCCCGCGATCGTGTCGTCGTCGAGCCCGTGCGCGGCGAGCTCGTCGCTCGCGACCCCGTACTGCTCCTCGCTCCGGTGCTCGAGGTGCTCGCTGACCCGTTCCGCCCGCTCGGCGTCCCAGCCCTGCGCCGCGACGGCCCGGGCGACCACGTCGCGGTAGCTGTCGAGCGGCGCCGATCGCTCGACCTCGTCGGCCAGGGCGCGGTCGACCGTGCGCACGTCGTCGGCGAACCGGGCGGCTGCACCGGCCTCGAGCCGACGACCGTCGGGCCCGTGGTACGCGATCGGCCGGCTGTCGACCTGGTACCCGCCGACGGTGAACTCGACCGTGCGGAGGCCGAACGCGGCGACGGCGTCGGCCACGGCGTTGTCCTCGACGCCGTGGATCCACGACGCGCCGAGGTCCGTCACGTGCCCGTCGGTCCGGTCGGTGTGGACCCGACCGCCGATCCGGTCCCGGGCCTCGAGCACGACGACCCGGCGCCCGGCCCCGGCGAGCAACCGTGCGGCCGCGAGCCCCGCCACGCCCGCACCGATCACGACGACGTCGGCGTCCTCCATGCTGGTGCTCCTCTCGGGACTGGATCAAGATTGACACAGCCAGGTGCGGAAATCGTTGCTGAGGTCTAGTTTCAGTGCTCGTATCCACAGAGTCGTGGAGCGACGGCGACGGTTTCCGTCGCTCGCCATCGAGAGAGCGTGGTGGTCATGCGAGACGAACGGGTCGTGACGGTGTCGACCGAGACCGTCGGCACGGAGAAGGGACTGCGACCGGGGGCCATCGGCCTGGTCGGCAGCGTCGTCATGGGCATCTCGTCCACCGCGCCCGCCTACAGCCTGGCCGCGAGCCTCGGGTTGGTCGTGGCCAGTGGGGGAGCGCTCCTCGCCGGGGTGAAGGCCCCGGCGATCATGCTGCTCGCGTTCATCCCGATGTGGATGATCGCGGTGGCCTACCAGGAGCTCAACCGCGAGGACCCCGACTGCGGCACGACGTTCACCTGGGCGACCCGGGCGTTCGGTTCCGTGACGGGGTGGCTCGGCGGGTGGGGGATCATCGCCGCGGACGTCATCGTGATGGCGAACCTCGCCCAGATCGCCGGCTCGTACGGGTACTCCTTCGTCGGCGTCCTGACGAACGACCCGGCGATCAGCGCCCTCGGGAACAGCACGCTCTGGTCGACCGTCGCCGGGGTGGCCTGGATCGCCGTGATGACCTTCATCTGCTACGTCGGCGTCGAGGTGTCGGCCCGGCTGCAGTACGTCCTGCTCGGCATCGAGGTGCTCGTGCTCGTGATGTTCGCTGCCGTCGCGCTCGTGCGGGTCGGCACCGGCAACGGCGTCGAGGGCTCGATCACGCCGTCGCTGTCGTGGCTGTGGCCGAGCGGCATGGACTTCGGGTCGGTCATCGCCCCCGCCATGCTCACGGCGATCTTCATCTACTGGGGCTGGGACACCGCCGTCTCGCTCAACGAGGAGACGAAGGACCCCGAGAAGACCCCCGGTCGCGCAGCCGTCATCAGCACGGTCCTGCTCCTCGTCATCTACGCCCTCGTGTCGATCGCGGCGATCGCGTTCGCCGGCGTCGGGACGAAGGGCATCGGCCTCGGGGCGCAGGGCAACGCGGACGACGTGTTCTCGGCGATCGGCCCGGCGCTCTTCGGCAACTCGTTCCTCGGGCACGCGGCGATGGCCCTGCTGTCGTTCTCGATCCTCACCTCGGCGTCCGCCTCGACGCAGACCACGATCATGCCGACCGCCCGGACCTCGCTCTCGATGGCGGTCTACAAGGCCCTGCCGTCGCACTTCGCCCGGATCCACCGGCGCTTCCTCACGCCGACCTGGTCGACCATCGGGATGGGCATCGCGTCGATCGGCTTCTACGTGCTGTTCACCGTCATCTCGACGAACCTGCTCACCGCCCTGATCGGTTCCGTCGGCCTGATGATCGCGTTCTACTACGGGCTGACCGGCTTCGCGTGCGTCTGGGTCTACCGACGGACGCTCTTCAACACCGTGCGGAACTTCGTCATGCGGGGGCTCGTCCCGCTGCTCGGCGGCCTGACGCTCGCGGTGACGTTCGTCTACGGACTCGTGCAGTTCGCCCAGCCCGACTGGCTGCAGGGCGACGACGGCAAGGACGTCACGATCCTCGGCATCGGAGCGGTCGCCGTGGTGGGCGTCGGTGCGATCCTCATCGGTGTCGTGCTGATGGTCGTCTGGTGGCTGCGGTCCCCGGACTTCTTCCGGGGGCGGACGCTCACGAGCACGAGCAACATCCTCGTCCTCGACGGCCCGGGTGGTGTCCCGGAGCCGACCGTCATCGCGCCCGACTTCTCGAACCTGCCGACGGGCAGCATCGCGGTCGACGAGGAGACCGGCAAGCGGTTCCGGCGGACGCGGTCGCGTCGCCGCGACGACGACTGATCTCGCGCACCGGCGGCGGACGGGAGGCGCGGGGCGGGCCCGCACCGTGCCTCCCGTCCGTCGGCGCGGTCAGTGCCGGTGGGACCGCCGCCGGCCGAGGATCGCGTCGAGCACCCGCGAGAACCGCGGGCGCCGCGCCACCGGCTTCGTCTCGATGGACCGGGTCGGAGCGCGGAGCGCGAGATCGTGCAGCATGTTCCGCTTCGAGCCGTCCCAGTTCGCGAACAGGTACGCGCCGCCGAGGAACGTCAGGCTCCGCACCGGCGTGCGCTTCCACGAGTCGGCCGCGACGTAGTACCCGGCGTGCCCGGCGTGGATGTGCTTGATCACGGTGTCGACGTCGATGACGCTGGTGGTCGTCACGACGGCGGTGATGCCCGTTCGGTCACGGGCGACGTACTCGATGAGGTGTTCGGACACGAGGGCTCTTGGTCGGGTCGGGGCCCGTCGAGGTCGGGGAACGCGACACGACGAGGCATGGCCGGAATCGTCGTTGCTTCCGAAACCAAGAATACGCCGAGAACTCTGTGCAGGGCGAGGAGGAACCTGTCCGGATGCGCACCGTGAACACCACCGGGGGGATCCTGTTCGCCGCCGTCCTGGCCGTTGCCCTGACCGGGTGCAGCGGCGGGACGACCGCCGACCCCACCGCCACCGCCACCCGCACCGTGACCGCCACGCCGACAGCGGTCGCCGAGAGCCGACCCCGACGTCGACTCCGACCCCCACGCCGACGTGCGGCCCGTCGAGCGGTGCCGAGGCCGCCGCCCAGCCGATCGCCGACCTGCCGCTGCCGGCCGGGCTCGAGGACGCGAAGTGGGACGCCGCACGGGCCGACACGTCCGGGTACGAGGCGTGCGCCCCGCTGTCCTGGGTCACGGTGAGCCTGGACCTCGCGACCGGCAGCTCGCCCGTCGCGATCCTGCTCTTCCACGACGGCCGGTACCTCGGCACGGCCACGAAGGAGCAGTACGGCTTCGTCCCGGACATCAGCCGGACCGACCCGTCGACGATCGCGGTGGCCTACCGCTACGCGAAGCCGGACGAGTCGACTGCGGACGCGAGCGGTCGGGCGGACGCGACGTTCCGGTGGGACGACGCTGCCGGGCGCGTGGTCATGACGGGGCAGGTGCCGCCGGCCGGCTGAGCCGCGACGCCGCGACGCCGCACGCCGGCTGCCGGCTGCCGTCCGCCGTCCGCCGTGGGCCTGTCATGCTGGACGCCATGCCGTTCCTCCGCACCGCCTGGCCGGGCGTCGCGCTCGCCCTCGCGATCGGGCTCGCCGCCACCGTCGTCGGCCGCGAGGTCCCGGTCGTCGGCGGCCCGGTCCCCGCGGTCGTGCTCGGCGCCCTGGTCGGGTGGCTCGTCCGTCGACGACGGCACCACGACGGCACCGGTGCGGGCTCGGGCGGCGATCTCGGCCTGCTGCAGCCCGGCGTGAAATTCGCCTCGAGCCGGGTCCTGCAGTTCGCCGTCGTCCTGCTCGGCGCCCAGCTCTCGATCGCCGAGGTGCTCCGCATCGGCGGCGAGACGCTGCCCGTGATGCTGACGACCCTCGTCGTGTGCCTCGTCGCAGCGTGGGGATCGGTCGGCTGCTCCGGGTCTCGAGTGCCCTCCGCACGCTCATCGGCGTCGGGACGGGGATCTGCGGCGCCTCGGCGATCGCGGCCGTCACGCCCGTGATCGGCGCGGTCAGCGCGGACGTCGCCTACGCGATGTCGACGATCTTCCTGTGCAACATCGCCGCCGTGTTCGTCTTCCCCCTCGTCGGCCACGCACTCGGGCTCTCGCAGCACGCGTTCGGCGTCTTCGCCGGCACCGCGGTGAACGACACCTCGTCGGTGGTCGCCACGGCGACCGTCTACGGTCGGCAGGCGACCGACACGGCGGTGGTCGTGAAGCTGGTCCGGACGCTCATGATCATCCCGATCGTCGTGGGGCTGGCCGGCCTGGAGGCACGGCGCACCTCCCGCGAGCAGGTCGCGTCCGGCGTGGTCACGGGCCGCGCCGGGGGCGTCCGCGGGTTCCGCGTGTTCCGGTTGGTCCCGTGGTTCCTGATCGGGTTCCTCGTGGTCGTGCTCCTCCGCACCCTCGGGGTCCTGCCGGCCGCAGCGGCCCCGGGGTTCTCCACCGCCGCGACGTTCCTCATCACGGTGGCGCTCGCCGCGATCGGGGTCTCGACGGACTTCGGTGCGCTCCGGCGGGCGGGGTTCCGACCGATGCTGCTCGGGATCGCGCTGTGGGTGCTCGTGGCGGGGACGAGCCTCGGCGCGCAGGCGGTGTTCGGGCTCCTCTGACGGCGTCGAGGCTCACACGATGCGGGAGTCGATCACCGCCCGGTCGCCCCGGTACCGCGAGAACCCGTACTCCACCGGGGTCCCGTCGGCCAGGCACATCAGCCGCTCGATGTGGAAGATCGCCTGCCCCGGGTCGATGTCGAGCAGGTCCGCGCTCCACTGGTCGGCGTTCACCGTGCTGAGCAGCAGTCGACGAGCGACCGGCCGCTGCCCGACCCGCCGCACGAGCACGTCCGGCACGTACTCGGTGAGCGGCTCCGACACGAGGTCCGGGAACCGCTCCTGCGGCACCCAGCTCGTCCGCACCCGGCTCGGCTCCCCGTCGAACGAGATGAGGCTCTCGACGAAGTACGCGGCGCTGCCGTCCATCTCGAGGTTCCGGCGGACGGTCTCGGGCGCGGGCACGAGCTGGACGCACAGGTGCACGATGCTCAGCCGCGGGGAGTCGAACACGCTGCCGCCGGTGTTCTCGCCGTAGATCGTGACCTCCTCGGTGGTCCGGGCCAGGCTCACCGAGGCCACCGGACGCACGCCGAACGTGCCCGACCGCGGTGCCCGGGTGAGCAGGCGCTGTTCCTTGAGGAGCGTCAGCGCCGCGCGCAGGACGTTCCGCGTCGTGCCGTACAGGTCGAGGAGCTCCCACTCGTACGGCAGCGGTCCGGTGAACCGACCGGCGACGATGTCCGCGCGGATGAGGTCGGACACCTGCCGGGCGGCGTCCGACCGGCGGTTGAAGCCGATCCAGTGCCCGGGCGTGACGTCGCCGATGGCCATGTCCGTCCACGGCGGGACCGGACGACGTCCCGCGGTGCCGTCCAGTCGGTCGTCCGGTGCGACGTCGGTCACGAGACCACCCCCACGGTCGTGGTGTCGCCGGTCCACCCGGCCCACCGGAGGAACTCCCGGGCGAGGCGCACCGGGTAGTCGGGTGCCTGGATGTCGATGGACACGAACACCCGGCGGTAGAAGGTCGGACCGCCGAGCAGGTCGACGGCGATCCCGAGGTCGACGTCGGGCCGCAGGTCGCCGGCGTCCATCGCCCGCTGGAGCATCGCGTTCACCCGGACCCGTCGGTCGAGGTGCCACGCGGCGACCGCCTCGGCCACCCGGGGCTCGTGCGAGGCGAGCTCCACGATGAGCGGCAGCGCCCGGCCGACCGGGGTCGCGACGAGCGCGTGCACCCAGCCGCGGGTGAGCCCGAGGACACCCTCGTCGATCGGGGCGTCGAGGATCGTCGGGATCGACTCCTCCATCAGGCGGATGACGGTCTCGGTGAGGAGCACGTCGCGGCTGGACCAGCGCCGGTAGATCGTCGCCGCCCCCACCCCGGCGGCGTCGGCGACCGCCCTGATCGTGAACGCACGGGGGTCGCCCTCGGCGAGGATCGCGATGCACGCCGTGTACACGGCCTCGTCGACCGCGGCGTTCCGGGGCCGTCCGCGGACCGGGGCCTCGGTGCTCACGCGGCGCTCCAGAGCGCGAGCACCCGGTCGATGCCCCACACCTCGCCGATCTTCGCCTGGATGTCGAACAGGTTCGCCTCGTGCACGCTCGGCAGCCGGTCGCCGACGGCCTCGCGCACGACGATCGGCACGAAGCCGTGCTGCATGGCGTCCGTCGCGGTGGCCCGGATGCACCCGCTCGTCGAGAGTCCGGCGATGAAGAGCGTGTCGACCCCTCGTGCGACGAGGTCGGCGGCCAGCGAGGTCCCGAAGAACGCGCTCGGGTACTGCTTCGGCACGAGGGTGTCCCCGTCGACCGGCGCGAGCCCCTCGATGAACGCGCCGGTGGACGTGCCGGGGAGGTACGCCGCGAGGGCCGGCACCTTCCGGAAGAACACCCCCGCGTTGGAGCCGTCGGCCGACAGCGCCATGGTCGTGACGGCGACGTGCACGCCGGCCGCCCGGGCCGCGGCCGTGAGCTCGCGCATCCGTTCGACGGGTTCCTCGACGCCGGCGTACAGCCCGCACGCCGGGTCGACGTAGGCGTTCACCGGGTCGACGACGACGAGCGCCGCCCGTCGGCCCGGCTCGAGCGCACCGGTGTAGCCGGCCGAGACGTAGTCGTCGTGGTCGTCGGTCATGCGGTCCTGCTTCCGTCGTGGGGCTGGCTGGTGGGGGCCTGGAGGCGCGGCGCGACCCCGGCACGTCGGCCGGCGGTCGGCCCCTGCGTGCGGTCGGTGCCCGTCGTGGCGGTCATGCGCTCGTCCCCGGCTCGGGCACCGGGCCGGACGTGTCCGGTCGGAGCGGTGCCTGGCGGTCCGGGGGACCGAACGGGCCGAACGCGACGATGAGCGCGCCGACGACCGCGCACCCGGCGAACGTGAGCGCGGCGGTGCGCACGCCGTCGACGAAGGCCTGGACGTCGGTCGCCGGCAGGCCGAGCAGGCTGCCGTCGTACGCCGCGGCCTGCTGCGCGGCAGAGAGCCCGCTCGTGGCGATCGCCAGACCGAGCGCCGTGGAGAACAGGAAGCCCGCGTTCTGCAGCGCCGACCGGATGGCGTTCGCGATGCCCCGGCGGTGCTCCGGGACGCGGGTCATCAGGGCCGAGGTGCTCGGCGTCATGAACACCCCGGTGCCGACCCCGACGGCACCGAGTCCGACGGCCGTCACGGCGTAGGCACCGTCGTCGGCGAGCGACCCCGCGAGCACCGCCGCCCCGACCGCGATGAGCAGCATGCCGATGGTGGAGAGCGTGCGCGCGGGCACCCGGCGGGCGAGGACCCCGGCGCTCGCCGCGGCCACGGTCGTGCCGATCGGGGTGGGGAGCACCCAGAGCGCGGCCTCGACGGCGTCCTTGCCCGAGACGGCCTGGAACGACAGGGACGCCAGGAGCACGAGGGCGTAGCTCGACAGTGCGCAGAGGCCGGCGGCCGAGAAGAGCGTGATGGTCGCCCGGTCGCGGAAGATCGCCGGGTCGACGAGCGGGTGCGGGACCCGGCGCTGGGTCCACACGAACACCGCTCCGAGCAGCACCGCGCCGGAGGCCATCGCGACCACCGGGACGGCGGCCCAGCCCGCGGAACCGCCGACCGACACGGCACCGACCAGCAGCCCGACCGCGGCCACGGAGAGCACCGAGCCCGGGACGTCGAGGCGTTCGCCGGAGCGTGGTCGGGCGGTGCGGGGGATGAGTCGCAGCGACCAGACGAGCCCCGCGAGCGAGATCGGGACCCCGGCGAGGAAGATCCACCGCCAGCCGAACGACTCCGCGACGAGGCCGCCGACGACCGGGCCGATGACCTGTCCGACGGCGGCGACGGTGGCGTTCAGCCCGAGGCCGAGCGACAGGATCGACTCCGGGAACACGTCGGTGAGGAGCGCCGTGGTGTTCGTGACGATGGCCGCCGCACCCACGCCCTGCACGAGTCGGGCGGCGAGCAGGACGGCGGCGTCCGGTGCTGCACCACACGCCAGCGACGCGAGGAGGAAGACGAGGATGCCGGCGATGTACAGACGGCGACGCCCGACGAGGTCTGCGATCCGGCCGAAGACGAGGATGAGCGTCGTCGTGGTGAGCATGTAGCTGAGCAGGACCCAGCTGGACTGCAGGGCGGAGGCGTCGAGGTCACGGCTGACGTCGGGGAGCGCGACGAGCAGGGCGCTCGAGGAGATGAAGACGAGGACGACGCTCAGGCTCGACGCGCAGAGCACCTGCCACGCGCGTCGGCGGGCGCCGTCCTCGTCCGTGGTGCGGTTACTGATCGGTCGACCCTCTCGTGGCGGATGCCGGCGGCACCCGGTGGTGGTGGTCGGTGACCTCCTGGAACGCGGCGGCGGCGGACAGGACGAGTCGGTCGTCCCAGGGGCGTGCGACGAGCTGCACGCCGACCGGCAGACCGTCCGGCGCGGTCCCGGCGGGCATCATGAGCGCCGGGAAGCCGACGTAGTCGAAGACCCGGGTGTTCCGGGGGATCACGTCGTGCAGGTTGTACGGCACGCCGTCGACCGTCATGGTGAGGTCGTCGAGTCGGGGCGCCGTGGCACCGATCCCCGGCGTGAGGACGACGTCGACCCCGGCCTCGTCCATCCGTGCGACCATCGCGGCCTGCACGAGCGGACGACGTCGGAGGGACCGGAGGTAGTCCGCGGCCGTCGGTGTGAACGCGACGTCGAACCGCGCACGGGTGCCGGCGTCGAACAGGTCGGCGGTGGCGGCGTTGGCCTCCTGGTTGGCCGCGAGTTCGCCGTAGAAGACGGTCCAGCACTCGGCGTCGATCGCCTCGAGGTCGTCGAACTCGATCGGCACGATCTCGGCCCCGAGTGCCGCGAACCGGTCGACCGCGGCCGCGTGCGCGTCGAGCACCGCACGGTCCACCCGCTCGGTGAACCAGACCCGGGGCACGCCGATGCGCATCCCCGCGATCCGTCCCGGCGCCGCCTCGACGAGCGGGACCGCGGTGTGCGTCGTGGGGTCGTGCCCGTCGCCACCGGCGATCACGGCGAGCACGAGCGCGAGGTCCTCGGCGGTGCGGGCCATCGGTCCGACGTGGTCGAGCGTCCACGACAGGCTCGCGACGCCCGTGCGCGGGACGAGGCCGTACGTCGGCTTGATGCCGGTCGTCCCGCACAGCGCCGACGGCACCCGGATCGATCCGCCGGTGTCCGACCCGAGCGCGAGCGGGACGATGCGTGCGGCGAGGGCGGAACCGGAGCCGGTCGACGACCCGCCCGTCCAGCGCTCGGGGTCCCACGGGTTCCGCACGGCGCCGTACCGGGCATTGTGCGGGCCGCCGCAGGCGAACTCGGTCGTCGCGGCCGTGAACACCGGGATCCCCCCGGCAGCACGGAGCCGTGCGACCACGGTGGCGTCGGCGGGGGCCACGCGGTCCCCGGTCTGCAGCGAGCCGCTCGTGACGACGGTCCCCGCGACGTCGATGATGTCCTTCACCGCGAACGGCACGCCCTCGAGCGCACGGGCCTCGCCCGCGGCCCAGCGCCGGGTCGACTCGGCCGCTGCCTGCTCGGCGCCGTCGACCAGGCGGAGGACGGCGTCGGACCACACGTCGTCGCTCGTCCAGTGCGGGGCGAGGGCTTCGACGACGGCGGTGGGGGTGGTGGAGCCGTCGCGGTAGGCCGCGAGGAGCTCGGTGACGCTCGCCGCTGCGGGGTCGGACGCCGTCGCGGCCGTGGAGTCCGCCCCCGGAGTGAGGGCGACCGCCGGTGCCGCGGGGGCCGGTGCCGCGTCGACCGTCGCCGCGAGGAGCCGGGCGAACAGCGCGTGGCTGTGGCTCGGCTCCGCCGGCAGGGACGACGGGGCGGCCGGGAGCGGGTTCGCGCGGCTGTCGTGCAGCGCCTGCTCGAGCTGGGGCGCGATCGTCCCGCGCACGACGGCGAACACGTCCGTCACGCCGGCACCGCCGCGGCGTGGGCGTCCGCGAGGTAGCGGAACACCCCGGGCTGCCGGTCCCGGCCGAGCGGGAAGTCGTCGCGTGCCGCGGCCACCTCGGCGACGTCGAGCGTCGCCCGGACGATCGGGCCGGCCTCGTGCGCCGGGGCGGAGACCACGAGCTCGCCGCGGGGCGACACGACCGACGAGCGGCCGAAGTAGCTCACGGTCTTGCCGTCCACGGTCTCCTCGCCGCCGCGGTTCGGGGCGACGACCCAGGTCTGCGTCTCGAGGGCGCGCACCTGCAGCTCCTGCGTGAAGAGCGTCTCGCGGAACCCCATCGAGGAGACGAGTACGAGCATCACCTCGGCACCCGCGGCCCGTGACGCGAGCCAGTACTCGGGGAAGCTCCGGTCGTAGCAGATGAGCATGCCGAAGCGGGTGCCGAGCGCGTCGAACACGACCGGCCCCGAGCCCGGCGCGAAGTAGTGCTTCTCGTCGACGTCGGAGATCGCGTTCGTCGGGATCGACGTCTTCCGGTACGCCGGCACGCGGTCGCCGTGCACGTCGGTGCCGTGGACGAGGGTGCCGTCGGCGTCGATGAGCACCGCGCTGTTGTACTGCGCGTCGCCGGCGTCCTCGTAGAGGCCGAAGACGACCGCCGTGCCGAGTCGTCGCGCGGCCTCGGCGAACCGCGCCGTCGCCGGACCGGGCACGGGCTGCGCCCAGGCCTTGCGGCTGTCGTTCCGGACGCCGCAGAAGTAGGGCGTGGTGGTGAGCTCGGGGAAGACGACGAGGTCGGCGCCCTCGGCGGCCTGCTCGAACAGCGCGATGAGGCCGTCGAGCGCGGCGTCGCCGTCGGCGGAGATCTGCCCGGCCTGGACGACCGCGACCTCGAGGGTCGGCGCCGTGCTGCCGGCCGTCATGCGGTGACCGCGCTCGGGGTGACGGCGGGCGCCGACGACACGACGCCCTCGCGGGTGCGCATGAGCGGCTGGATGCGGGTGCCGAAGTCGTCCATGCCCTGCAGGAAGTCGTCGAACACGAGCATGATGCCCTTGGTGCCCGCGACGTCGGCGGCCTCGTCGAGCATCGCCGCGACGTGCTCGTAGGAGCCGACGAGCGTGCCCATGTTCATGTTCACGGCACCCTCCGGCAGCGAGATCCGCTTCGCGGTGTTGCCGTCCTCGCCGTTCGTGTCGGTGAGCGCCTGCCCGGTCATCCAGGCGATGGCCTCGACGTCCACGCCGTCGCTGTACCGCTGCCACTTCTCCTGCGCGGCCTCGTCGGTCTCGTCGGCGATGACCATGAACAGCACGTAGGAGCCGACGTCCCGCCCGGTCTTCTCCCGCGCGGCGAGGAGCGCCTCGTTCTGCTCGGCGTACGCGGTCGGGGTGTTCACGCCGACGCCCATCGAGAAGTTGTAGTCCGAGTACTCCGCGGCGAACGCCATGCCCTGCGAGGACTGCCCGGCCGAGACGATCGGGATGTGCGACGTCGGCTTCGGCAGCATCCGGCAGTCGTCCATCTGGAAGTACTCGCCCTGGAAGTTGCTGACGCCGTCCTCCCACAGCTCCTTCATGACCTGCATGTACTCGGTCTGGTACGCGTACCGACGCTTGAAGTGCACCTCGTCGCCCGGCCAGAGCCCCATCTGGTCGTACTCCGCCTTCTGCCACCCGGCGACGAGGTTCAGCCCGAAGCGGCCGTGCGAGATCGAGTCGACCGTGGCGGCCATGCGTGCGGCGATCGCCGGCGGGATCGTGAGGACGGCCGTGGTGGCGAACAGGCGGATGCGCTCCGTCCGGGCAGCGAGGCCGGCCATCAGGGTGAAGGACTCGAGGTTCTCGTCCCAGAACCCGCTCGGGCCGCCGAAGCCGCGCAGCTTGATCATCGACAGGGCGAAGTCGAAGCCGTACGACTCGGCCTTCTGCACGATCTCGAGGTTGAGGTCGAACGAGGGCTTGTACTGCGGCGAGGTGGTGGAGATGAGCCAGCCGTTGCTGCCGATCGGGATGAAGACTCCGATGTCCATGGGGGACTCGCTTTCTGTGTGTGGAGGAGGGTCAGGACTGCTTCGCGGCGGCCTTGGCGGCGCTCGCGACGGAGTGCCGTCGGATCGTCTGGGAGACCGCGACGGCGACGATGAGCGCACCGCCGTAGAAGAGCTGCTGGACGAAGTTGTCGGCGCCGAGCATCTGGAGCCCGACGACGCCGGAGAACAGGAAGTAGACGGCGATGAAGGTGCCGATGGCGTTGAAGCGCCCGGGGATGATCGCGGTGGCCCCGAGGTAGCAGGCGGCGAACGCGGGGAGCAGGAACGACTGTCCGCTCGAGGGGTCCGCCCCGCCGAGCGTGCCGGCGTAGACGACCCCGGCCACCGCGGCGGTGAGGCCCGCGCCGACGAACGCGCCGACGCGGAGCCGGCGGACGTTCAGGCCGGAGAGCTCGGCGACCGTACGACCGGTGCCCACGAACAGCAGCCGTCGACCGACCGGCGTGGCACTGAGGACGATGAGGACGACCACGCTGGCGATCAGGCCGTAGACGAACGCCAGGGGCAGCCCGGCGAGCCCGCGCCACCCGACGGTCGCCTGGACGAGCGCCGGGTCGATGCCGGTCACCGACGAGGACGCGCTCATCCACTGGATGATCCCGATCATGAAGGTCGACGTGCCGAGCGTCACGATGAACGAGTCGATCCGGAACGCGACCGTGAGCAGGCCGTTCACCAGGCCGACGACCACGCCGATCGCCAGGCCGACCAGGATCGCCGGCAGCAGCGGGATGTCCATCTTGGCGTTGAGGACGGCGATCGTCATGGCGGAGAGCGACATCGTCGAGGCGCCGGACAGGTCGAACTCACCCGCGGTCAGGGGGAACAGGAAGCCGAGCGCCAGGATGAGCAGCACCGACTGGGACCCGAGGATGTTCTGCAGGTTCCCCAGGGTCGGGTAGGTGTCGGGGAGCGCGATGCTGAACGCGATCACGATGACGAGCCAGGCGCCGAGCAGGGCGTAGCGCTCGGTGTGCCCCCACGAGAAGCGCGGGCGGGTGGGGCGGACGATCGACGTCTCGAGGGCGGGTTCGGCGGTGGTGGACATCAGGCGGTCTCCTTGACGGGGGAGGAGTCGGGGGAGGAGGGAGCGGGATCGACGAGGCTGGCGACGACGGCCGCCGCGATGACGTCGCGGTCGATCCGGTCGCCGGTGAGCACGTCGTGGACGCGGCCGTGGGCAAGGACCACGACCCGGTCGCACATCTGGGCGAGCTGGTCGTAGTCGGTCGAGGCGCAGACGATCGAGACGCCCTGGTCGGCGGTCCGGCGGAGCATCGAGAAGATCGCCGCACGAGCGCCGACGTCGATGCCCTGCGTCGGCTCCTGGAGCAGCACGAGCCGCGGGTCGTCCTGCATCCACTTCGCGAGGACGGCCTTCTGCTGGTTGCCGCCGGAGAGCGTGCCGAAGAGCGCGGAGGGGTCGGTGGGACGGACGTCCCAGTCGCGGACGAGGCCCTCGACGTGCGACCGCTCCCGTGCAGGCGACAGCCCGAGCAGTCCGCGGAGCTTCCCGAGGACGGGCAGGGTCACGTTCTGCTCGACGGACAGGGTCAGGGCACCGCCCTCGCGCTTGCGGTCGGCGGGGACGTAGACGACCCCGCCGGCGATCGAGGTCGCCGGGCTGGTGGCGCCGAGGTCGACCGTGGCGTCCCGGACCGTGAGGGTCCCGGTCGCCGCGCGGGCGCCGTACAGGCCTGGAAGCACGTCCTCGACGCCCGAGCCGGCGAGCCCGGTGATGCCGACGACCTCGCCGTCCGCGACGTCGAACGAGAGCCCGTCGACGACACCGGCCCGGAGGTCCCGGACCGTCACGACCGCGTCGCCCGTGGTGGCGGGGCGGGCACTGCGTGCGGCCGCGCCGTCGAGCCCGCGTCCGACGATGAGCGAGACGAGCTCGTCCGCGGTCGTGGTCGCGGTGTCCCGGTGCGCCTGGACCCGACCGGCCCGGAGGACCGTGACGCGGTCGGCGTGCTCGAGGACCTCGGACATGTCGTGCGACACGAGGAGGGCCGACGTGCGGCCGTCGGACACGAGGTCCTTGACGACGCGGAAGAGCAGGTCCGCGTCCTCCTTCGGCAGGAACACGGTCGGTTCGTCGAGGACGATGAGCGCCCGGTCGTCGCCCAGCTCGGCGACGGCCCGCAGGATCGCGACGAGCGCCTTCTGCGTGTCGGTCAGTTCCTCGATCCGGGCCCGCGGGTCGATGTCCACGCCGTAGCGGGCGAAGAGCTCCGCGGCCGCCCGGTGCTCGGCGCCCCAGCGGACGAACGGACCGCGGCCGGCGACGACGGTGGCGAGCCGGAGGTTCTCGGTCACCCCGAGCGACGGCACGAGGGCCAGGTCCTGGTGCACGAAGCTGATGCCGACGCGGCGGAAGTACCCGGGAGGCACCGGCAGCGGGAGCCGGGAGCCGCGGACCTCGATCGTCGCTCCCGGGTCCGGCGCGTAGGTGCCGGACAGGATCTTGATGAGGGTCGACTTGCCGGAACCGTTCTCGCCGAGCAGCGCGTGCACCTGGCCCGGACGGACCTCGAGTTCGACGTCGTCGAGCGCGGTCAGTCCGCCGAACCGCTTGGTGAGCCCGCTGATCCGCAGGACCGGCGCGGTGGTCGCACCGGCCTCGACGACCGCAGTGGACGCTGCGGGGCTGCGCCGTGCCTCCCGGGTGACGCTCACTTCGCCGGACCCCAGATCTCCTCGTACCCGGTCTTGTACGCGTCGCCGTAGCCCTTGCTCGGCGCGGGCGGGGTACCGGCCTCGTCGACGTTGTCCTTCGTGAACACCTTGAGCGGGGTCTGCTCGTCGCCGTCCTCGATGATCGGGGTGTCGGTCAGGACGCGACCGGCCTGGTCGAGCGTGGCGTAGGCGAGCCACTCCATGTTCTCGCCGATGTCCATCGTCATGACGTTGCCCTCCTGCAGGATCTTCATCACCGCGGGCGTCCCGTTGTACGAGGACGTGAAGACCTGGCCGGTCTTGCCGGCCGCCGTCACCCCGGCCTCGACGAAGAGCGCCATGGAGTCGTACACGGGCAGGACGTAGTCGAGGTTCGGGTCGGACTGGATCGCGGACTGGACGGTCGACGAGATCTTCGTCGCCCAGTCGGCGACCGGCACGTTCGTCACCTTCACCTTGCAGCCCGAGCAGTACTCGTCGAACTCCTCCTGCATCGCCTTGACGATGCCGTCCGACGGCGGGACCTCCGACGAGGTGATGATGAGCACGTCACCCGCGCCCTTCGTCTCCTTGATGGCCCAGTCGGCGTTGAGCTTCGCGGCCTCGTGGAAGGGCGCGGTCACCTGGGCGGCGACGAGGTCCTGCAGCTGGTCGGGGAGCGCCTCACCCGTCTGGTACGTGTGGCTGATGAGCACCGGGATGCCGGCGGCCTTCGCACGCTTGAGCGCCGGGACGATGAGCTCGCCGTTGACGCCCTGCGCGAGGACGATGATGTCGGCCTTCCGGCTGATCGCCTGGTCGATGCCGGCGGACTGCTCGGTCGGCGTGCCCTGGTTCGTGTACTCGATCCACTTCGCGCCGTACTCCTCGGCGAGCTGCTGCCCGGCCTCGTCGACGGACACGATGAACGGCACGGCGGACGAGTTCGGGATGTTGAAGATCGTCTTGCCCGCGATCTTCGACATGTCGAACGGCTTGCCCTCGAAGGTGAACTCCGGGTCGACGCTCGCCGCCGTGATCTGGCTGGTGGCGTGCTCGACCCCGGCGGAGTCGTCGGACGAGTCGGTCGAGGCCGTCGAGGTGGCGGAGCAGGCGGACAGGAACAGCACACCGCTGAGTGCGGCGGCCAGGAGCGCGGGACGTGCGAGCCGCGTTCGGGTGGGTGCGGGGGACGACATCGGTCGAGGACCTCCAGGACGTGGTGCGGGGACGGGTGACGGGTGCGGGTGCTGCCGGTGCTGCGGGTACGCCGAACACCCCGCGGCGCGGGGTGGGCGTGACGACGAGGGGCGTCGGTCACTTCGGGGTGTGGGAGAGCGCTCCGCCGGGGGCGATGCGTCGGGGATGACGGGGCCGCTCCGGTGGGGCTGATGCGAATGTAACGGGCTGCGGGCCGCCAGCGGGTGCCCGGCGGTAACGGTCCTGTTAGGCGTTTGTTTCGCCGGTGTTAGGCCACCGGCGCCACAGCGTCGACGAGCCGCCGTGCCGCGCCGTTCCGGGGCGGGCGATCCCGCCACCCCACCCCGGAGCGGTGCGGATCCGCGCGTCCGTGCGGCGGCGCCGCCCGGGCGAAACACCCCGGAAGCAATCGCGCCGACTTCCGGTAACGCGTCTCTCACAAGTCGGCGGTCGGCCGAGCGGACCCCGCTGGCGGAATGCGACGGACCCGCCCGGAGCGGCACCCGCTGACCAGGGCATTCCCCGCCGTGGCATCCGGCGCCCCCTGGCGTAACCCACCCGATACGGGCGCGCCACGGAGGCGAAACGAACGGCGGATGGACTGCAGTCGCACACCGTCCCCGACCGCAGGAGCAGATCGATGATCACCACCGTCGTCGCCGGCAACCCCAAGCCGGCATCGCGGACGCTCGACGCGGCCACGGTCGTGCTCGAACGCCTCACCGGTCGGGCACCCGACCACGACGTCGACGTGATCGACCTCGGCCCGGGCCTGCTCGGCTGGGGCGACGACGAGGTGTCGGAAGCGGTGCGCACCGTCGCCGCGTCCGACCTCGTCGTCGTCGCCTCGCCGACGTTCAAGGCGACGTACACCGGCGTCCTCAAGCTCTTCCTCGACCAGTTCGCCACCGGGGACGGCCTCGCCGGTGTCGTCGCCGTCCCGCTCATGCTCGGCGCCGGCCCCGCGCACGCCCTCGCCCCCGAGGTCTTCCTCAAGCCCGTGCTCGTCGAGCTCGGTGCGACCGTCCCGGCTCCGGCCCTGTACCTCAACGACAAGCAGTACTCCGAGCCCGCATCGACCGAGGTCTGGCTCGCCCGGTGGCGCGACGTCGTCCTCGGCGCGACCGCGAGCCTCCAGGAAGGAACCCGCTCATGATCAGCCCCTACTCGCCCGAGGCCCCCGACCTCGGTGCCCTCCGTCAGGCGTTCTCCGGCTTCCCCTGCGGGGTCGCGGCGCTCGCCGCCGTCGTCGACGACGAGCCCACGGTGCTGGTCGCCTCGTCCTTCACCGTGGGGGTGTCGCAGGACCCGCCGCTCGTGATGTTCGCGGTGCAGCACACGTCGTCGACGTGGCCGGTGCTGCGTGCGGCCGGCACGATCGGGGTCTCGATCCTCGGCGAGGGGCACGCGCAGGTCACCCGGCAGCTCGCGTCGAAGGACAAGTCGGTCCGGTTCGTCGGGGTCGACACGACGGTGTCCGAGTCGGGGTCGGTCTTCCTCGAGGGGGCTCCGATCTGGCTCGAGTGCGCCGTCGAGCACACCTACCCCGCGGGTGACCACGACATCGTCGTGCTCCGGGTCCTCGGGCTCATGTCGGACTTCGCGCACAGCCCGCTGGTCTGGCACCGGTCCGCCTTCGCGACGCTGAGCGCCTGAGCGCGCTGACGCAGGGACGGGAGGCGCGGTGCGGGTGAGCAGATCCGCTCACCCGCACCGCGCCTCCCGTCCGGTCCTGCGGCGTCAGCCGCGCAGTGCCTCCGTCAGCTTCACCCGGCTGCCGGTGCGCAGCAGCGCGTTCTCGTAGATCCGGGCGCCGACGACCACGACGAGCACGACCGAGACCGCCACGATGACGAGGGACAGGATCGGCTCCCACCACTCGGCGGTCCCGAGGAAGATCCGCATCGGCATCCCGATCGGCGCACTGAACGGCACGTAGGACATCACGCCGAGGATCGTCGGGTTGTTGTAGGCGACGATGATGAGGATGTACGGGATCATCACGAGCATCATCACGGGGGTGGTGACGCTGCCGACGTCCTCCTGACGGGAGACGAGCACCGCGGCCGCCGCGAACAGCGAGGCGATGAGCACGAAGCCGATCGCGAAGAACCCGACGAACCAGAGCATGCTCGGGCCGAGCACCGTGAACATGTTGTCCTGCCCGGTGACCGCGAGCGTCACCGCCGCCGCGATCGCCACCGCGACGATCTGCGCGAAGGCCATCACGCTGTTGCCGAGGACCTTGCCGGCCAGGAGCGCCCGGGCCGGGATCGCCGCCATCAGGATCTCGACGACGCGGGTGGACTTCTCCTCGACGACGCTCTGCGCGATCGACTGACCGAAGGTCACGGCGGACGCGAAGTACACGACGCCGAAGGCCAGCGCCACGATGTAGATCAGGCCGCCGGGGATCGCGTTCGGGTCGAGCAGCTCGATGCGGGGGGAGACGCTCAGCGCCTGGACGACGTCGGTCGGGGCGTCGTCGAGCCCCACGACCTTGTAGCCGAGCGGGTCGTCGGACGGCAGGACCGCCGCGTCGACGTCACCGTTCTCGACGAGTCGTTCGGCGGCGGCAGCGGTCGGAGCCTCGGTGACGTCGAGCCCCTTGCTCGTCGGCAGGCTGACCCCGTCGACGACCGCGACCGGGGTGGTGTCGCCCGCCGTGGCCTTGCCGACGATGCCGCCGACGACGATCGACGCGACGACCATGAGGATGAGGATGCAGGCGGACACGACGAACGCCTTGCTGCGGACGCGGGCCTGGATCTCGCGCGCGGCGACGAGCCGCACGGACTGGACGAACGAGCCGTTCATCGGACGACCTCCCGGAAGACCTCGCTGAGCCGCGGGACACGCGGCGAGAACGACCCGACGGTGCCGTGCTGGACGGCCCGCTGCAGGACGCGCTGCGCGGTGGCGTCGTCGGCCTCGAACACGGCGTACCCGCCGTCGAACTCGCGGACGGTGACGCCCGGTTCGTCGCGGAGCCAGGCGACGTCACCGTCGACGAGGAGCTCCCACGCGGCGGGGCCGGCCTGCTTCCGCAGTTCGTCCTGCGGGCCGGCGGCGCGGATCGTGCCCCCGGCGATCACCACGACGTCGTCGCAGAGCCGCTCGACGACGTCCAGCTGGTGGCTCGAGAACAGCACGGGCACGCCGCCCGCCGCTGCCTCGCGCAGGACGGCGAGCACGACGTCGACGGCCATCGGGTCGAGGCCGGAGAACGGCTCGTCGAGCACGAGGACCTCGGGGTCGTGGGCGAGCGCGGCGGCGACCTGCACGCGCTGCTGGTTGCCGAGGGACAGCTTCTCGACGGCGTCGGTGGCGTGCGGCGCCAGGCCGAGCCGGTCGAGCAGGTCGGTGGTGCGGCTCGCCGCGGTGCGCTTGTCGACGCCGTGCAGCCGGGCGAAGTACGTGATCTGCTCGGCGACCGGCATCTTCGGGTAGAGCCCGCGCTCCTCCGGCATGTAGCCGAAGCGGCGACGGTCGGCCGGGCCGATCGTGGTGCCGTCGATGGACACGGTGCCGGCGTCGGCCTGGAGCACGCCGAGCAGGATCCGCATCGTGGTGGTCTTGCCGGCGCCGTTGCCGCCGACGAACCCGGTCAGGCGTCCGTCGCCGACCGTGAACGTCACGTCGTCGAGCACGCGGCGGTCGCCGTACTGCTTGGTCACCCCGTCGATGGTGAGCATGTCGTTCCCCTCTCGCGGCGGTTCGCTCCGCCTGCGTCGACGCTATTGCGCGGGGTGCGACGGGCGCCTCCGGCTGGCGACGGGGATCGGGGCGCCGCGGGGTCCGCCGCGTGGGGGAGCCCGGGTCGGACGGGGGTCTAGGCGGGGGTTCCGGCCACGCCGTGCTCGAAGGCCCAGACGACCGCCTGGATGCGGTCGCGCAGTCCGAGCTTCTGGAGGACGTTCGACACGTGGGTCTTCACAGTCGCCTCACCGACCCACAGCTCCGTCGCGATCTCGGCGTTGCTCAGCCCGCGGGCGAGCAGCCGGAGGACCTCGGTCTCACGCTCGGTCAGCCCTGCCGTGACGACCGCCTCGTCGCCGTCCGGTGCCGCGGGCGCCCCGGACCCGGCGGTCGCGCGGCTGATCACCCGGCGGGTCACGTCCGGGGCGAGCAGCGCGTCGCCGGCCGCCACGGTGCGGACGGCATCGATCAGCCGCTCGGGGGAGGCGTTCTTCAGCAGGAACCCGCTCGCCCCGGCCTCGAGCGCCTGGAAGAGGGCGTCGTCGTGGTCGAAGGTCGTCAGGACGAGCACGGCCGGTGGCTCCGGGAGCGCGGCGATCCGACGCGCCGCCTCGAGCCCGTCGACGTTCGGCATCTGGACGTCGAGGCACACCACGTCCGGTCGGAGCGTCCGCACGGCCTCGACCGCCTCGGCGCCGTCAGCGGCCTCGCCGACGACCCGGAACCCCGGCTCGGACTCGAGGATGACGCGGAAGCCGGCCCGGACGAGGTCCTGGTCGTCCGCGAGCACGATGGTCAGGTCGTCGGCAGCCATGCCCGCACCAGCCAGCCTCCCCGGGCGCGCGGCCCGATCTCGATCCGTCCGCCCACCGCGGCGACGCGTTCGCGCATCCCCACGTGGCCGAGTCCGCTGCCCGCAGTGTTCCGCGGTGCTCGGTCGCCGTGTCCGTCGTCGGTGACCTCGACCTCGACGCCGTCGTCGAGGTACCGCACCCGGACGTCCGCCCGGGCCGTCGGGCCGGCGTGCTTGAGGACGTTCGTCACGGCCTCTTGCGCGATCCGGTAGGCGACCGCCGAGACCGTGGGCGGGACGTCGCGGACGCTGCCGACCACGACGTACTCGGTCGGGTGCCCCGCGGTCCGGGCCGAGTCGGCGAGCTCGCCGATCCGGCCGAGCCCCTCGGTGCTCGGAGCGGCGCGGACGTCGTCGCCGCCGTCCCCGTCGGCACGGAGGGTGCCGAGCATCCGGCGGAGCTCCTCGACGGCGGTCCGGGCACTCTGCTCGACCACGCCGAGCGACGCCGTCGCCTGCTCGGGGTCGTGGCCGATCACGCGTCGAGCCGCGCCGGCCTGCACCCCCATGAGCGACACGTGGTGCGCCACGACGTCGTGGAGTTCGCGGGCGATGCGCACGCGCTCGATCGTCACCGCCTGGGCAGCGCTCCGCTCGCGTTCGGCGGCGAGCTCGGCGGTGCGGAGGTCGAGCTCGTGCTTCGCCACCGCCGACGCCCAGGCCCGGTTGCCGGCGTACCAGGCGGCGCCGAAGTAGATGACGTTGATCACGATGTTGAGCAGCGAGAGTGCGATGTACGGCGGGATGAGGCCGCCGTCGTCGTTCGGCAGCGCGTTCGGCACCGCCCAGCCGAAGGCGATCGCGACGAACAGCCAGGCGAACATGCCGCCGATGACCACCCAGCGCACGACCTCGGCGCGCACACGGTCCGAGCACCACGCACCGACCGTGTACAGGGCGATGAACAGCGTGAAGTTCACGAGGAAGACCTCGGGCACGTGCAGGATCTGCGTCGCCGCGAAGGCCAGCGCCGAGACGACCGCCATCGTCATCGGCCAGCGGCGGCGGAACGCGACCGGTGCGGCGTTCGCCACGACGAGCAGTGCCGAGACCCACCACGCTGCCTGGTCGTCGCCGTAGGTCCCGGCCGACCCGTAGAGCATCGTCGTGATCGCCAGTCCGGCGCCGAGGACGAGTGCGAGGAGGGCGTCCTGGCGGAACTCGCGGCGCCCCACCGGCAGCCGTGACCACTCCGCGGTCGTCCCCATGGTCACCACGGTAGCGGGTGCGGTGGTCGGAGTAGCCTGCCGCCAATCGAACAGGGGAGGCACCATGCAGTTCCTCGTCAACGTCATCGACGACGGGCAGGCCGAGGCCGCCGGTCGGACCGAGTCCGCGACACGGACCGAGGCGGACGCGGTCGACGCGCTCAACGAGCGGCTCGGCGACGCCGTCGTCTTCGCGGCCGGGGTGTCCGCGCCGTCGGACGCCGTGGTGGTCGACGCCCGTCGCGCCGAGCCGACCACGACCCCGGGGCTCGTCGGGGACCCGACCGAGTTCGTCGCCGGGTTCTGGGTCATGGACCTGCCGGACGCCGAGACCGCGCTGCGGGTCGCGCAGGAGGCGTCGGTGGCGTGCAACCGGAAGATCGAGCTGCGCCCGCTGCTCTGACCCGCGCACCGAGCACGGCACAGGCGGCCGTCACGAGCGCCCCGGCCCCGAACGTGCCGAGCGACCCCAGCGGTTCGACGACCGCTCCGGCCGCCGCGGCACCGCCGGCCTGGCCGAGGACGAGCGCCACGAAGAGCACCGAAGTGCCGGCCGAGGACCGCTCCGGATCGACCTCGGTGGTCCACGCGATCAGGGCCCCGGTCGCCGCCGTGTACCCCCAGCCGAACACGGCGCACGCGACGAGCGCCACGGGCGTCCACTGCGGCACCGTGCCGAGCGCCAGCACACCGAGGGCGACGGCGGCGGTGGTGAGCGTCCACTGCGTCCGGGCACGCAGCCGACTCGTCCACCGGGCGGTCGCCACGACGGTGGCACCGCCCGCGCCGAGCGCGATCCACGCGGACACCGAGACGGCGACCGGTGCGCCGGCGTCGACGAGCACCGAGCGGCCGTACGTCCACACGACCGCCGACCCTGCGCCGAAGAGCAGGGCGAGCACGAGGACCGCACGGTGCGCCGTCCACCACGCCCGGTCCGGGGCCGGTGCTCGCTTCGCGGGGTCCTGCCCGGCCGTCGCCGTCCGGCGGGGCGACCACGAGGACGCGAGCAGGACCACCCCGATGACCAGCGCCGCGATCCCGGACCACGTCCACGCGGTCCGCCAGTCGGGCAGGAGCACGAGCGCGAGCACACCCGCGGCGACGAGGCCGGGGCCCGTCCCGGCGTTCACCACGGCTTGCGCCCGGCCCTGTGCCGGCTGCGGCACGAGGGTCGTCACGAGACTGACGAGTGCGGGCGAGGCCAGTCCCGCGCCCGCCGAACCGACGACCGACGCGATCGCGAACGCCGTGGGATCGCCGGCCGCGGCCATGCCGAGTGCACCACCGCCTGCGACGACGGCTGCGACCGACACGAAGACCCGGGGCACGCGGCCGGCACAGCGGTACCCGACCACGGCGCCGACGCAGTACAGCGCCGAGGCTCCGGACGAGACCCACCCTGCAGCGTCGGCGCGCAGCCCGAGGTCCCGCTGCACGTCGGGCAGGAACAGCCCGTACGCCAGCCGGACCAGGCCGTACGTCGCGGCGATCAGGCTGAGGCCGCTCCCGAGGAACACCGACTGTCGTAACGAAAACGATCGTTTCACTTTTGAGAGCCTAGGGTGCTCTCATGGCGATGCGTCCAGGAACCGAGCAGAAGCTGCTCGACGCCGCCGAGGAGCTCTTCTTCACCCAGGGCATCGCCGCGACGCCGATCGACGCCGTCCTCGAGCGCGCGGGGATCTCGAGCGCCACGCTCTACCGCGGGTACGCCAGCAAGGAGTCGCTCGTCGCCGCGGCACTGGCCCGTCGACACGACGACTGGCTCGCCACGTGGGACCGGGCCGTCGACGCCGCCGATGACGACCGCGGCCGACTGCTCGCGGTGTTCGACGCTCTCGACGACTACCGCTCCACGCCGTCGGGGTCGCGGTGGTGCGCGTTCCTCGGCACGGCGGCCGAGTACGTCGACGCCCCGTCCGACGTCCGCGCGGTCCTCGACCGCGAGACGGACACCCTGCGGCGACGCCTGACCGAGTCGGCCGAGCCCCTGGTCGGCGCGCACGCCGGGGCACTCGCAGAGCAGCTGCTGCTCCTCGTCTCGGGGTACCTCGCGATGCGCCTTCGCGAATCGGGCCTCGGGACCGCTACCGCGCGTGCCGTCGCCGACGCGCTCCTCGGATCGGCGGAGCGACCGGTTCCTGCGCGACTTCACACCTGACGTCCGCGTGTACCCGAGGCGCTCCGGTACCCGACTCGGTAGCTTGCCCGGTGTGCAGCGGATCTCCTCGACCCTCGTGATGACGCGTGTGACCTCGGACGGCATCGTCCCCCTCGCATGACCAGCTCGCGCGCGGCCCGGATCACCCGCCGCTCCCTCCTCGCCGGCGGCGCCGCGGTCGTCGTGGCCGGTGCCGCTGCCGAGGCCGTGAACCTCCGGCTGCTCCCCGGCCGCTCGACGATGTACCGCGTGCTCGGCCTCGACGGACCGGCGGGCACCGTCCCCGACGTCACGCCGGTGCCGACGGTGTCCGGGTCGTTCACGTCCCGCGCTCGGAAGGGCCTCGAGGTCGGCTGGACGATCGCCGCGCCGCACTCCGACGGGCCCCTGCCGATCGCGGTCGCCCTGCACGGCTACGGCGACGACCACGCGGACTTCTTCGGCTCCCACCTCGGCTACGACCGGTTCCTCGCCGCGCACGTCGCCGCGGGCGGAGCGCCGTTCGCGATCGCCGCGATCGACGGCGGCAACCGCTACTGGCACCGCCGCGCGGACGGTGACGACCCCGCCGCGATGGTCGTCGACGAGTTCCTGCCGCTGCTCGCCCGCCGCGGGTTCGACACCGCGCGGCTCGCGTTCACCGGCTACTCGATGGGCGGCTACGGCGCGCTCCACCTCGCCGGCGTGCTCGGCTCGGCGCGGGTGCGTGCGGTGTCCGCGATCAGCCCCGCGCTGTGGCGGTCGGCGGGGGAGACGGCACGTGGCGCCTTCGACGACCCCGCGGACTTCGCCGCGAACACGGTGCTCGGCCGACAGTCCTCGCTCGACGGCGTCGCGGTCCGCGTCGACTGCGGCACCGGCGACGGGTTCGAGCCCGCCGTCCGCGCGTACGTCGACGGCTTCGCGACCGCACCGGCCGGCGGGTTCGAGCCGGGCGGGCACACCACCGCCTACTGGCGGCGGCTCGCGCCGCAGCAGCTGCGGTTCCTGGGTCGGCACCTGCAGGCCTGACCCGCGCCGACGGCGGCCTGGAGGCGCGGGTCGGCCCCGCACCGTCCCTCCAGTCCGTCGGCTGGTCGAGCCGATTGACGTTCCCGGTCTCGTCGGTGACCGTTCCGGTTCACGATCCCCGGGATCCGCGAACCGGAACGGTCACCGCGCGGACGACTTCAGCGGATCCCGCGCGGGCTGCGCACCGCGTCGGCGGCGAGCTCGGCGAGCCGTCAGGCGCGACCGCGGTTGCGGCGGCGGATCTCCTTCGGCGCCCGGCCGGCCATGAACGAGCGAGCCGGGTCGACGAGGAACCCCTGGCGCAGTGCCTCGCGGCCGACGAGCATCCGGAAGCCCATCTGGTCGCGGTTGCTCAGCGTGACCTCGGCCTCGAAGACACGCCCGGCGAGGGACATCTCGGTGAGGACCACGATGCGCTCCTGGGTGTGCCCGGTGGAGCTCCGGACGATGCGCCGGTCGTGCACGTCGCACTCGATCGTGACGGCGTCGGCGTCGGTGTCCTGCCAGGGGTGCACCGAGAAGCGGACCCGGTCGCCGGGGAGTTCCTCGAGGTCGAACGCGTGCAGCGCCGAGCTGCGCGCACCGGTGTCGAGCTTCACCTTGATCCACGGGATGCCGAGGCTCGGCAGGGCCGCCCACTCCCGCCAGCCGGCGACCACGAGACCGCCGTTCGGGGACTTCGGTTCTCGGGCCATGTGCCCATCCTGTCGCATGCTTGGATGGAGCGTCGCCGTCGATACCAACCCCGGAGCCTCCCCGATGAAACTCGCCATCCTGTCGCGTGCGCCGCACGCGTACTCGACGGAGCGCCTCCGGGCCGCCGCGATCGACCGCGGGCACGAGGTGAAGGTGCTCAACACGCTCCGGTTCGCGATCGACCTGACCGGCGACGACCCCGACCTGCAGTACCGCGGCAAGCTCCTGTCCGACTACGACGCCGTGCTGCCGCGCATCGGGAACTCGATCACCTACTACGGCACCGCAGTGGTCCGGCAGTTCGAGCAGATGGACGTCTACACGCCGAACACCGCCAACGGGATCACGAACTCGCGCGACAAGCTGCGGGCGAACCAGATCCTCTCGCGGCACGACATCGGCATGCCCGCGACGACGTTCGTGAACGGCCGCGCCGACGTCCGCGGGGCGATCGAGCGCGTCGGCGGAGCGCCCGTCGTGATCAAGCTGCTCGAGGGCACGCAGGGCATCGGCGTGATCCTCGCTCCCGAGGCGAAGGTCGCCGAGTCGATCGTCGAGACCCTGCACTCCACGAAGCAGAACGTGCTCATCCAGAGCTTCATCTCGGAGAGCCGCGGCAAGGACATCCGCGCGCTCGTCGTCGGTGACCGGGTGGTCGCGGCGATGCGGCGGAGCGCCTCCGGCGACGAGTTCCGGTCGAACGTGCACCGCGGCGGGACGGTCGAGAAGGTCACGCTGACGCCCGAGTACGAAGAGGCCGCCGTCCGCTCGGCGCAGATCATGGGCCTGCGGGTCGCCGGCGTGGACATGCTCGAGGGCAACGACGGGCCGCTCGTGATGGAGGTCAACTCCTCCCCGGGGCTCGAGGGCATCGAGCGCGCCACCGGCCTCGACATCGCCGGCGCGATCATCGACTTCATCGCGAACCAGGTGGCCTTCCCCGAGATCGACGTCCGGCAGCGGCTCTCCGTCTCGACCGGCTACGGCGTCGCCGAGCTGCTCGTGCACACGAACGCCGACCTCGTCGGGAAGACCATCAAGGAGTCCGGTCTCTGGGACCGCGACATCACCGTCCTGACGCTGCACCGCGGCTCGGGCGTCATCCCGAACCCGCGCAGCGGCGTGGCCCTCGAGCCCGGCGACCGCCTGCTCTGCTTCGGCAAGCTCGAGGAGATGCGCTCGATGATCCCCGAGCGCCGGAAGCGCCGCGCGAAGGTGCGCAAGCTGCCCAAGGAGCCGCGTCAGCCCGAGGCGTGAGGCACATCCGGAGTGCACTGTCCCCCGCCTGTCAGCGCATCCGGATCGCGTACCCAGGCCAGATGCGGAAGTATGTGTCGGTGACGATCATGACGGAACGGCCGGTCGACCAGGCGACGAGCACCGAAACGGAGCGGCCCGGCAACGCCACGGCCAAGCACGACAACGTCGCGCTGCTCTCCGTCGCGACGACCGTGGCGGAACGCGTGACCACCTCTGCCGACATCGAGGAGAAGCTCCGCGGGGTGCTGCGACGCCTGCGCCTGCCGATGGGGCTCCTCGAGCGCGTGGCCGGGGTCAAGGAGCGCCGGAACTGGGGCGAGGGCCAGTCCTTCCAGGACGCCGCCATCGACGCCGGACGCCGCGCCATGGCCGAGGCGGGCATCCGCCCCGAGGACGTCGGCCTGCTCATCAACACGTCGGTGACGCGCCCGCACCTCGAGCCATCGGTCGCCGTGCGCCTGCACCACGGGCTCGGCCTGCCGTCGTCCGCGATCAACTTCGACATCGCGAACGCTTGCCTCGGGTTCGTCAACGCGATGAGCGTCGCCGCGGGCATGATCGACTCCGGTCAGATCAAGTACGCACTCGTGGTGGACGGCGAGGACGCCGACCAGGTGCAGCTCAACACCATCGAGCGCCTGAACCAGGGCGGCCGCAACCGCAAGGACTTCATGAGCGAGTTCGCCAGCCTGACGCTCGGGTCCGGCGCCGCCGCGGCCGTGCTCGGTCCGGCGGACATGCACCCGGGCGGCCACCGGATCGTCGGCGGCGTCACCCGCGCGGCGACCCAGTGGTACGACCTCTGCGTCGGCAGCGTCGACGGCATGTTCACCGACGCGAAGATGCTCCTCAAGGGCGGCATGGAACTCGTCGTCGCCGCCTGGAACGAGGCACGCTCCCACTTCGACTGGGCCGACATGGACCGCTACGTGCTCCACCAGGTCTCCGACGTGCACACGAACGCCTTCGTCGAGGCCATCGGCGTCCCGCGCGACAAGGTCCCGACGACGTACGAGCGCTTCGGCAACGTCGGACCGGCGTCGATCCCGATCACCCTCGCGGACGAGGTCGCCCGCGGTGCCATCCGACCCGGCGACCGGGTGTTCCTCGGCGGTGTCGGCTCCGGCATCAACACGGCGATGATGGAACTGCGCTGGTGAGGTCCGGCCTCCCGCGCGTCGCCGCTGCCACGGCTCCGGCGACGCCCCCGCCGCCCCTGCCCGGACTCGACCCCGCCTGGTCGCGCATCGTCACGGTCCCCGCCGCTGTGGATCCAGGAGGCACGGCTCGCCCCGAGCGGTCGTGGCACCTCCTCGACACGGCCGACTCCCTGGCCGCGCTCGGCGTGGAACCCGTCGGCACCCTGCTGTGCGTGCACGGCAACCCGACCTGGTCGTACCTGTGGCGGTCGGTGCTCCGCACCTCGCTCGACGTCGCCGCCGCCGGTGGTCCGGCGTGGCGGGTCGTCGCGGTCGACCAGCTCGGCATGGGCTTCTCGGAGCGCACCGGCGTGCAGCACGGGCTCGCGGACCGCGTGCGGGACCTCGGCGCGCTGACCGACGAACTCGAGCTGTCCGGTCCGGTGGTCACCCTCGGGCACGACTGGGGCGGTGTCGTCTCCCTCGGCTGGGCGGTCGACCACCCGGACCTCGTGGTGGCCGTCACGACGTGCAACACCGCCGTGCACCAGCCCGACGACGCCCCGATCCCCGCACCGCTGCGGCTCGCGCTCCGTCCGGAGCTCCTCGGCCGTGCCACCGTGCTGACGCCGGCGTTCCTCGAGACGACGCTCGCGATCGCCCACCCGCGGCTCGACCGTGCCACCGCCGATGCGTACCGCGCGCCCTACCGCGGGGCGGCTCGTCGCGGGGGCGTCGGCGGGTTCGTGGCCGACATCCCCGTCGACGGCGACCACCCGAGCGCACCGGAGCTCGACCGGATCGCCGCCGGCGTCGCCGCGCTCGAGGTCCCCGCCCTCGTGATGTGGGGGCCGCGCGACCCGGTGTTCCTGGAGCGCTACCTCGACGACCTCGCGGAGCGCCTGCCGCACGCGGACGTCCACCGCTTCGAGGGCGCCGGGCACCTGCTGCCGGACGACGCCGACGTCGCCGGGACGGTCGTCGAGTGGCTCGGTGACCACCTGCCGGACGGGCGCGTGCCCGCGGGGGCCGAGCCGTCCCTCCTGGCCCGCACCCATGACGACGCCGACGTGCGCCGCCCGCTCTGGGCCGCACTCGACGAGCTGCGCGACAGCGACGAGGCCGCGCTCGTCGAGATGGCCGCCGCCGGCGGTCCCCGGACCGTCTCGTGGCGGTTGCTCGCCCGCCGGGTCGACGAGGTCGCGGCCGGACTGGTCGACCTCGGCGTCCGCGCCGGTGACCGCGTCTCGCTCCTCGTCACCCCCGGCGCCGACCTGACCGCCGTCCTGTACGCCAGCGTGCGCATCGGGGCGGTCGTCGTCGTGGCCGATGCCGGGCTCGGCCTGCGCGGCCTGACCCGTGCGGTGCGCGGTGCCCGTCCGGACTGGATCATCGGCGCGCTGCCCGGCCTCGGGGCCGCACGCGCGCTCGGCTGGCCCGGTCGGCGCATCGCGACGGTGTCGTTGCCGGGCCCTGCGCGTCGGGCGCTCCGGGTCGAGCACACGCTCGTCGAGGTCGCACGACGCGGAGCGCAGCGCCTCGCACGGGGCACCGCGCTGCCCGGAGCGCCGTCGTCCGACGCGCCGGCCGCGGTCCTCTTCACGTCCGGGTCGACCGGGCCGGCCAAGGGCGTCGTGTACACGCACGGGCAGCTCGGCGCGGTCCGCGACACCCTCGCGGCGCAGTACGACATCGGCGTCGGCACCGGCCTCGTCGCCGGGTTCGCCCCGTTCGCGCTCCTCGGTCCCGCGCTCGGCGCCCGCTCGGTGGCACCGGACATGGACGTCACCGCGCCCCGGACCCTGACCGCTCGGGCGGTCGCCGACTCGGTCACCGCGGCGGACGCCACCGTCGTGTTCCTGTCACCCGCGGCCGTCGCGAACGTCGTGGCGACCGCCGGTGCACTCACGGCAGCGGACCGTGCGGCGCTCGGTCGCGTGCGGCTGTTCCTGTCGGCCGGTGCACCGGTGTCGGCCGAGCTGCTGACCGCGGCCACCGAGCTCATGCCGAACGCGAGCGCCCACACGCCCTACGGGATGACCGAGGGGCTGCTGATGACCGACGTCGACCTCGACGGCGTGCGCGCCGCGGCCGCCGACGCCCCGGACGAGGACGGCATCTGCGTGGGCCGTCCCGCCACCGGCGTCCGCGTGCGGATCGCCCCGCTCGACGACTCCGGCGAGCCGACCGGTGCGCTCACCGAGGACCCGGGCGTCACGGGCGAGATCATCGTCGCGGCGCCGCACGTCCGCGAGCGGTACGACCGGCTCTGGCGCCAGAACCGGGTGTCGCGGCTCGGTGTGGCGGACCCGCGCGGACACCGCACGGGCGACGTCGGCCACCTCGACGATGCCGGTCGGCTCTGGGTCGAGGGACGCCTGCAGCACGTGCTCACCACGGCGGACGGGGTCGTCACGCCCGTCGGTCCCGAGCAGCGGATCGAGCGCGTCCCCGGTGTCGGCCGCGCCGGGCTCGCCGGCATCGGGCCCCGCGGCACGCAGCAGGCCGTCGCCGTCGTGGAGACGACCGGTGGGCGCCGGACTCGTCGGCCGACGCTCGCCGACCCCGACCTCGCCCGGGCCGTCCGGGCCGCCGCGGGGATCCCCGTCGCCGCGGTGCTGACGGTGCCCGAGCTCCCGACCGACATCCGGCACAACTCGAAGGTCGACCGTGCACGGCTGTCCCGGTGGGCGGCCTCGGTGCTGTCCGGTGGACGGATGGTCCGGCCGTGAGGGTCCTCGTCACCGGTGCGAGCGGGTTCCTCGGGCAGGCGACCGCCGCGGCCGTGCGTGCTGCGGGACACGAGGTCCGGACGTTCCAGCGACGGCCCTCCGGGGTCGAGGGAGTGTCGGACGTGCTCGGCAGCATGACCGACCCCGCAGCCGTGGCCCGGGCCGTCGACGGCATCGAGGCGGTCGTGCACCTCGCCGCCAAGGTCTCGCTCGCCGGCGACCCGGACGACTTCGTCCGCGTGAACGTCGACGGCACCCGGACGCTCCTCGACGCTGCACGTGGCGCCGGGGTCGAGCGGTTCGTGTTCGTCTCCTCGCCCTCGGTCGCGCACACCGGGTCGTCCCTCGTCGGCGCGGACGCCGGACCCGCCGAGCCCGCGCGGGCCCGCGGCGACTACGCCCGCACGAAGGCCGCGGCCGAGCTGCTCGCACTCGCCGCGGACGCTCCCGGGTTCGCCGTCGTCGCCGTCCGCCCGCACCTCGTGTGGGGCCCCGGTGACACGCAGCTCGTCGGCCGGATCGTCGACCGTGCCCGCACGGGGCGCTTGCCGCTGCTCGACTCCGGCGCCGCGCTCATCGACACGCTCTACGTCGACAACGCCGCGTCCGCGATGGTCGCCGCGCTCGACCACGCCGCCGACGACGGGGTGCACGGCACCGCGTACGTCGTGACGAACGGGGAACCCCGGCCCGTCGGGGACCTGCTCGCCGGGATCTGCACCGCGTCCGGGGTCCCGGCGCCGCGGGTGCACGTGCCGGCCGGGGTGGCCCGGTTCGCAGGGTCACTCGTCGAGGCGGTCTGGCGTGTGCGGCCGGGCGAGGACGAGCCGCCCATGACCCGGTTCCTCGCCGAGCAGCTGTCGACGGCGCACTGGTTCGACCAGCGGCGCACCCGTCGTGACCTGCAGTGGACGCCCGCGGTGTCGATCGACGAGGGGCTCGGCCGGCTCGCTGCCGCTCAGGCCTCGTCGGCGGCCACGTAGACCCAGGCCGTCGCGCCCGACCCGAGGGTCACCTCGACGCGTTGGTAGTCGGCGACCTCGTAGTCGTCGACGGCCCGCATCTGCCACTCGTGGCCGAGCGTGAGGGTCGCACCCTCGACGCGGTCCTCCGGGGTGCCCCGGCGCAGGATCGGGTGCCGGTCCGAGCCGCTCGTCCGGATCACGCGGGGGTCGGTGATCGTCACCAAGTCGAGCCGCCAGCCGGGGAGCGAGTCCTCCGTGGTCGGCACCGGCCCGCCGAACAGGGTCTCCTGCACCTCGGGCTGCCGGAGGGTGCCGTACGAGAAGACGAGGTTCACACCGACGTTCGGCGCCGGGCGACGTGGACGTCGGGGAGCGATCGACGGCGCGGACGTCCACACGATCGCCCCCGCGAGTCCGGTCAGGCCGAGGTGGAGCAAGCCGACGACGCCGAGCACACTGCCCCAGATGATGCCCGAGTCGTCGCCGGTGCAGCGGTACTCCGGCCAGGTCTCGTCCGCGCCGAGACATCCGTACCGGTTCGAGAGCCCGACGACCAGGCCGACGAGACCGACGACGAAGCAGAGCAGCGCGAACGCGCCGAGACCGATGACCCATCGCTGGGCAGGGGAGAGACGACGCACGGAGCGACCGTAGCGGACTGGAGGCGCGGTGCACGTGACCCAGATCGGGTCACGTGCACCGCGCCTCCGGTGGTGTCAGTGCTTGGTCGCCTTGGCGATCTTCTTGCCGAGCTTCTTGCGTGCCTTCCGCGAACGCGGGTCGTTCCACAGCTCGCGCGCGGTCTGGGTCTTCGACTTCTTGTTCACGGGGCGGGTGGCGCGCGCGCCGAACCAGAACCCGATGAAGACGATGGCGCCGATGAGGATGATGCGGTTGCGCATGGGGACTCCTTCGATGGTGGTGCGGGCGGCCGAGGACCTCAGCCGGTGAAGCGGTTCCAGAGCTCCGTGACGATGGGCCACACGTCGCCGGCACGGTCCGCCGAACCGACGGCCACCAGGACGACCGGGACCGCGGTCACGGCGATGCTGACCAGGACGGCGAGCACGACGGCGATCGTCGCCGTGGTGGTGTGCCGTCGGGTGAACGCCAGGAGCAGCAGCCCGAGGACCACGACGGCCCCGAGCAGCGCCACGATCGTCACCCGGACGAACGGGAACGGGACGAGTCCGGCGGTGGTGGCGGTGACCCCGCCGAGGAACCCGACGAGGGGGAGGAACGCACCGAGCAGCGTCCCGAGGACCAGGACGACGCCGATGCCGCTCGCGATCCAGACGCCGCGGGGGCGGGGCCGCCGGACCTTCGTCCGGCGGTTGCCCGACCACGCGGTGGTCACGAGCGGTCCTGGCGGTGCCGACCGGCCTGCGCGTCGGTGTCCGACACGACCGGTGCGTCGGTGTCCGACCCGACCGGTGCGTCGTCAGCGGCCGCCTGTGCGGCTGCGTCGGCCGACTCGGCCGCTGCTGCGGCTGCGTCCTCCGCGGCGTCGGCAGCGTCCTCGGCTGCATCGGCAGCCGCAGCGGCACGATCCGCGGGCGCCGCGGACTCGGTGGCAGCAGGCTCGGTCACGGTGTCGACGACGGCGTCACGTGCGCCGGCCGCGGCGTCCTTCGCCGAGTCGGCGGCGTCCGCTGCCAACTCGGAGGAACGGACGAGCGCCTCCGCTGCCGCGTCCCGGACGTTGCCGGTGGTCTCGGCCGCGCTGTCGACGGCACGCTTCGTGGCGTCGGCGGTCGCGTCGGCCGCACGGCGGGTGGCGTCGGCCGTGGCATCGGCTGCCCTGCCGGCCTGCTCGACGGTGGCCTCCGCGGCGTCGCGGGTGGCGTCGGCGGCCTGTCGAGCGACGTCGACCGTTGCCTCGGCGGTGCGCTTCGTCACGTCGGCCGTGGCGGACGCGGCGCGCTTCGTGGCGTCCGCGGTGACCGTCGCGGCCTCCTTGAGCGCCTCACCGGTGGCGTCGGTGGCTCGCTTGGTGGCGTCGGCGGTGGCGGTCGCGGCCTGCTTGACCGCGTCGCCGGTGGCCTCTGCCGCGCGGCCGAGCGGCGACTGCTCGTCGTCGAACGGGCCGTGCACGTCGAGCACGCGGACGTCGACGGACGTCGGGACGTCGGAGACCTGGCGCGTGGCCGCGGTCACCTGCTTGCGGACCTCGTCCGCGACGGCGATCACCGGGTGCGGGTAGCTGACGACGACGGAGACCCGCACGACCAGCGCGCCGTCCTCGTCGTCGACCTGCACCCCAGCGGTGCCGGCGCTGCGGCCGAGCTGCTGCCGGAACTGGTCGGCGGCGCGGGCGGCGATCCCGCCGAGGTGGTGCACGCCGGGGACGCCCAGTGCGGTCTCCGCCGCGGTCCGGGCCACGATCGCCACGGTGCTCGCGTCGTCTGGGAGCGGCTGCGTGAGCTCCGCGGGCAGGGCCACCTCGGTGACCTGTGTGTGCGAATTCGGGTCGTGCTGCATGGTTCCTCCTCGTTCGGTCCGCCGGAACGCGTCGGGGCACTCGACAGGCGAGTGCCCCGACACGGTTCGTGCGTCCTACTTCTTGAAGACGTCCTTGACGTCCTCGCCGGTCTGCTTGACGCTCGCGGCGGCCTGGTCCTTCTGGCCCTCGGCAACCTTCGAGTCGTCGTTCGTGGCCTTGCCGACCGCTTCCTTCGCCTTGCCGGCGAGGTCCTGAGCAGCGTTCTTGATCTTGTCGTCGAGTCCCATGACGGGTCCTTTCTTCGGTCGGGCGCGTGCCCGGTGGGTGGTGGTCTGGTGGGCCGGGAGGCCCGGGTCACGTCCGGCTGACGGCTGTCAGTGGACGCGGGTTGATTTGGCGAGGGTGGAGCGGGTGCCGCCGGTGAGGTGGACGAGGACGGGGATCTGCCGGCCGAGGGTGCGGTCCAGGACGGTGATGGCCTGGTCGACGGCGGTGAGGACGGTGACGGCGTCACCACCACGGCGGACCGCGACGCGGATGCGTGCGGCGCGTTGCCGTCGGACGAGGTACGTGTCGACGCGGGAGCTGATGACGTCGCGGATACCGTCGAGTTCGTGGTCGACGACGTCGCGGACGAGGGCGACGTTGACGGTGACCTGGTCGTCGCCGGAGCGTTCCCGGACGGCGACGGACGTGCCGCCACCACCGCGGGTGAACACCCACACCAACGCCAGCACGATCACCACGGCGCAGACCGCGACGATGATCCACAGCGACGACGACGGCACGCTCAGCCGGTTCGGGAGCGTCACGTAGGGTTCGACGGCGTCGCGGACGGCGGGCAGGACGCCCGCGCCGATGGTGATGCCGACGATGACCGCGACGAGGCCGAGGACGAACAGGATGATCCGGTTCAGGGTCCGGTTGCTC
>NZ_FOOD01000006.1:0-204180 GCF_900113095.1 Curtobacterium sp. YR515
GACGGGAAGTGGTCGTTCGAGTCGCGGTACGCGGTGGCGGGGCTCCAGCACCAGGTGCGGGTGCGCCAGACCGCGGCGAACGACGCCGGGATCCTCGTGGCGCTCCAGGCGTCCGACGAGAACGGCGAGAAGCCGGTCTTCCGCCCGCTCGCGGTGACCTCCGACACGTCGTACGTGCCGGGTGGCACGACGCGCCTCACCGGCACGGCCACGTCGTGGTCGCAGGTGCGGGTGGCGCTCTCGAACCCCGGTGGCAAGCCGGTCCCGGGTGCGAACGTGTGGACCCACACGGTGATGGCCAGCGCTGACGGCGCCTGGAGCGTCGAGATCCCGAACCACCGGCTCATCAGCGCCAAGGTGCAGCAGTACGGCGAGCTCGGAAACGGGACGGTCTCGTTCGACTTCACCCGTTGACCCGGTGAGCTGACGGACTCGAGCCGGGAGGGGCGCCCACCGTGGTGTATCTCCCGGCTCGGTCTGGGGAATGGTGGAGTTCGCCCGCAGAGGACACCCATTCTCGCCACAGAATCGCAGCCGTATGCTGATCAGCACGCAACTTCGGCAGAGAAAGGTGTCGGGCGCTCTGCCCGGATCACATGGACTTCAAGCGCATCCTTCGCGGGCCGTACATCTACGTGCTGATCGCGATCGTGGGGATCTGGATCGGATGGGCTGTCATCAGCCAGTCCGGCACGCAGCAGATCGACACGCAGAAGGGCCTCCAGCAGCTCTCCGACGGCAAGGTCTCCTCCGTGGTGGTGAACTCCACCGAGCAGCGCGTCGACCTCACCCTCAAGGACGGCAACGCGCACGAGCAGTTCTACTACTCGACGCCGCGCGGTGAAGAGGTCATCCAGGCCGTCAACGAGGCGAACCTGCCGAAGGGCTACAACGACACCGTCCAGCAGTCGAACTGGTTCCTCTCGCTGCTCGGCATCCTCCTGCCGTTCCTCATCATCGGCGCCCTGTTCTGGTTCCTCCTCGCCAACGCCCAGGGCGGCGGCTCGAAGGTCATGCAGTTCGGCAAGTCCCGGGCGAAGATGAACAACAAGGAGAACCCGCAGGTCAGCTTCGCCGACGTCGCGGGCGCCGACGAGGCGATCGAGGAGCTCCAGGAGATCAAGGAGTTCCTCAAGGAGCCGGCGAAGTTCCAGGCCGTCGGCGCCAAGATCCCGAAGGGCGTGCTGCTGTACGGCCCTCCCGGAACCGGCAAGACGCTGCTCGCCCGAGCCGTCGCCGGTGAGGCGGGCGTCCCGTTCTACTCGATCTCCGGTTCGGACTTCGTCGAGATGTTCGTCGGTGTCGGTGCGAGCCGTGTCCGCGACCTCTTCGAGCAGGCGAAGCAGAACTCGCCCGCCATCGTCTTCATCGACGAGATCGACGCCGTGGGTCGTCACCGTGGCGCCGGCATCGGCGGCGGCAACGACGAGCGTGAGCAGACGCTGAACCAGCTGCTGGTCGAGATGGACGGCTTCGACGGCAAGACCAACGTGATCCTCATCGCGGCGACGAACCGTCCCGACGTCCTCGACCCGGCGCTCCTCCGCCCCGGTCGCTTCGACCGCCAGATCGGCGTCGACGCCCCTGGTCTCGCCGGCCGACAGCAGATCCTCGAGGTGCACGCGAAGGGCAAGCCGCTCGCTGCGAGCGTCGACCTCGAGCTCCTCGCCCGCAAGACGCCGGGCTTCACCGGCGCCGACCTGGCGAACGTCCTCAACGAGGCCGCGCTCCTGACGGCCCGCTCGAACGCACAGCTCATCGACAACCGCGCCCTCGACGAAGCCGTCGACCGCGTCATGGCCGGACCGCAGCGCCGCACGCGCATCATGTCCGACCAGGAACGCCTCATCACGGCCTACCACGAGGGTGGTCACGCCCTCGCGGCCGCTGCCATGCGCCACACCGACCCGGTGACGAAGATCACGATCCTCCCGCGCGGCCGTGCCCTCGGCTACACGATGGTGCTCCCGCTCGAGGACAAGTACTCCGTCACCCGTAACGAACTGCTCGACCAGCTCACCTACGCCATGGGCGGCCGCGTCGCCGAGGAGATCGTCTTCCACGACCCGACCACGGGTGCGTCGAACGACATCGAGAAGGCCACCGGCACCGCGCGCAAGATGGTCACCGAGTACGGCATGAGCCGTGCCGTCGGGTCCGTCAAGCTCGGCTCCGGGTCGAGCGAGCCGTTCGTCGGCCGCGACATGAGCGGCGGGACCAGCCGCGACTACTCGGAGAACATCGCCGAGACGGTCGACGCCGAGACCCGTGCCCTGCTCGAGGCCGCGCACGACGAGGCCTACCAGGTGCTCAACGACAACCGCGACATCCTCGACCGTCTGGCCGGCGAGCTCCTCGAGAAGGAGACGCTCGACGCCCCGGAGCTTGTCGAGATCTTCAAGGACGTCCGCAAGCTGCCGGAGCGGCCGCAGTGGCTGTCCAGCGACAAGCGTCCGGTGAGCAACCTGCCCGCCATCGAGGTGCCGGGCAAGGCCGCCTCGACCGCGTCCGAGCAGTCCGACCACGAGTCGTCGAAGCCCCGTCGCCGTCCCTTCGGCAACCCGGGTATCGCCCCCGCGTAGGCCGGCATGACGGACCTGCCGACGAGGCGCTCGCGTCGGCTCGCCGAGGTGAGCCAGGCGCGGGCCGCAGCAGCCGAGCCGCCGACGGTCGCGATCGACCTCCGGGCACCAGCACCGGTGCCGGAGATCGTGACCGGTCGGCGGCGCGACCGTGACCGCGGTGCGCCGGCCGACGACCGGACCCGGGTGATGGGGATCCTCAACGTCACGCCGGACTCCTTCAGCGACGGCGGGCTGCACCAGGCGTACGACGCCGCGGTGCAGCACGCCCGGGAACTCGTCGCCGCCGGGGCCGACATCGTCGACGTCGGCGGGGAGTCGACCCGGCCGGGGTCGGAGCGCGTCCCCGTCGAGGTCGAGCAGCAGCGGGTGCTCCCGGTCGTGCAGCAGCTCGTGGCCGAGGGGATCACGGTGAGCGTCGACACGATGAACGCCTCGACCGCCGAGCGTTCGGTGGACCTCGGCGCCGCCATCGTGAACGACGTCTCCGGTGGGCTGGCCGACGACGACATGGCGCGAGTCGTCCGTGACACGGGTGCCGGGTTCGTCGTCATGCACTGGCGCGGGCACAGCGACCGGATGTACCGCAACGCCGAGTACGTGCACGCCGTCGACGAGGTCCGGCGCGAGGTCGAACTCCGCGTCGCCGAGCTCATCGTCCTCGGGGTGCGCCAGGAACAGGTCGTCATCGACCCGGGCCTCGGCTTCGCCAAGCAGGGCGTGCAGAACTGGGAGATCCTGGCGGGCTACGAGCGGTTCGCATCGATCGGCCTGCCGGTGCTCGTCGCCGCCTCACGCAAGCGCTTCCTCGACGGGGTCGGCAGCGCTGCCGGTGCCGCCCCGAAGGAGCGCGACCTCGCCACCGCCGCCATCAGCCTGCTCTCCGCCGAACGCGGGGCGTGGGGTGTGCGCGTGCACGACCCGGCACCGACCCGTGCCGTGCTCGACGTCTGGGACGCCTGGAGGGCAGCTCGATCGTGAGGGACACCATCCGACTGACCGGGGTCCGCGCGCGCGGGCACCACGGGGTCTTCGACCACGAGCGCACCGACGGCCAGGACTTCGTGGTCGACGTCGCCGTCGAGGTCGACGCCCGCGCCGCGTCCGGCTCCGACGACCTCGACGAGACCGTGCACTACGGCGTGCTCGCTGAGCAGGTCGTCGCCGAGATCGAGCGCGACCCGGTCGACCTCATCGAGACCCTCGCCGAGCGCATCGCCGCCGCCGTGCTGACGCACCGTGCGGCCCTGGCGACCGAGGTCACGGTGCACAAGCCGCAGGCGCCCATCACGGTGCCGTTCACCGACGTGTCGATCACGATCCGCCGGACCCGTGGCGGCGTCCGTGCCGCCGGGTCCGACGTCGAGGAAGAAGAGTGAGCCGGGCGGTCGTCGCCCTCGGCGCCAACCTCGGCGACCGGGGGAGCAACCTGCGCGCCGCCGCCGCCGCGATCGTCGCCCTCCCCGGGGTGCGTCCGGTGGCCTCCAGCCGCGAGGTCGAGTCGGTCGCCGTCACGCTCGACGGCCCGGACACGACGAAGCCCCGGTACCGGAACGCCGTCGTGGTCGTCGACACCGACCTCGAGCCGCAGGAACTCCTCGACGCCCTGCACGGCATCGAGGACACCCACGGCCGCACGCGCGAGGTCCGCTGGGGCGACCGGACGCTCGACCTCGACCTCGTGGCGTACGACGACCTGTCCCTCGACACCGTGACACTGACCGTGCCGCACCCGCGCGCCGGCGAGCGGGCGTTCGTGCTCGCGCCGTGGCACGACGCCGACCCGGACGCCGTCCTGCCGGGTGTCGGGCCCGTCGCCGACCTGCTCGAGCGGGTGGGGGACGACACGGAGCGCGTCGACGAGCCGCGCCTCTTCGACGAGCCGACCCGCGCCTCCAGGCCAGAGACGAGCGATTCGTGAAGCCCACCCGCGCCTCCACCCTGCTCAGCGTCGCCGTCGTCGCGGCGGTCGCCGGCTTCGCCCTCGACGCCGTCCTGGCGTCGCGGCAGGCGCCGACGCTGTTCCTCGCGACACCCCTCGGCGTCACCCTCGCGTTCATCGGCATCGCCGTGGTCCTGATGGCCCGGCCGGTCCGTCGGCACGCTCGCGACGGCGCGTCCCGGTCGCACCCCGTCGACCCGCTCTACGCGATCCGCGTCGTGGTGCTCGCGAAGGCGTCGAGCATCGCGGGCTCGCTGTTCGGCGGGTTCGGCGCGGGCCTGCTCGTGTACCTCCTGACCCGCTCGGCGTTCCCTTCGCTAGGCTCGGTCCTGCCGAACGCCGTGGCGGTCGGGGGTGGACTCGTGTTGACGGTGTGCGCACTCGTCGCCGAACGCATGTGCATCGCTCCTCCTGGGGACGATGACGACGACGACCTCCCCCGGGGCGGCACGACGCAGGCGCACTGACACCGGGCGGCACGACCCGGCGCACCGCCCAGCACGACCCGACCGCAGGAGGCCCGCGATGCCGCGTGAACGACTCGACGAGCCCGGTCTGGGACTGACCGGCACCAGCTGGACCCGGGTGTCGCCCAAGCTCGTCTGGACCGAGCTCGTCACGACGATCGTGATCGGGCTCGTGGTGACGGCCGGCTGCGTCATCATCGGCGTCATCAGCGGCGGGTTCTCCGGCACGGCCGGCACCGTCTGGACGCTGATCGGCATCGCGGTCGCGATCGTCACCCTCGTGACGGCGATCCTGACGCCGCGACGCGTGCGGGCGATCGGGTACGCCCTCCGTGACGACGACCTCGTCCTCCGGCGCGGCCTGATGTGGCAGCGGTTCACCGCCGTCCCGTACGGCCGCATGCAGCTCGTCGACGTCAACCGGGGGCCGCTCGACCGGGTGCTCGGCATGAGCGAGCTGAAGTTCGTCACGGCGGCCGCGTCGACCAACGTCCGGATCCCCGGCATCCCCTTCGCCGATGCCGACGAGCTGCGCGACCGACTCGTCGAGCTCGCCGAGTCCCGCCGCGCCGGACTCTAGGAGGGCCGCATGAGCTTCCGACCCGGCCCGCCTCCGCCCGCTCCGCCGCACCGGGGCAACGCCGCCGCTGCCGCGCCGCTGACCGACGGCGAGTGGCACCGCATGCACCCGCTGACGCCGCTGCTCAAGGGCGGCATCTTCCTCATCGTGATCCTCGGCTACGTGCTGAACAGCCTGCGGGACCAGCTCGTCGAGTTCTTCATCCCCGGCGGTGGCCCGCAGGACGACGGCGACCCCGTGCGGTACGTCTACGAGCACGGCGTCGTCGGCTGGGTGCTGCTCGGCGTGGCTGTGCTGTTGCTGGTACTCCTTGCGTTGTTCACCCTCTCCTGGCGCATGCACGAGTTCCGGGTGACCGGCGAGATCGTCGAGGTCCGCTCGGGCGTGCTCTTCCGGACGAACCGCAAGGCCCGGCTGGACCGCATCCAGGGCATCAACATCTCGCGGCCGCTCATCCCGCGGATCTTCGGCACGGCCAAGCTCGAGATCGCCCAGGCCGGTAACGACGCGAACGTGCAGCTCGCCTACCTCGGGGTCAAGGCTGCGGACGACCTGCGGCAGCGCATCCTCGTGCTCGCCTCCGGGGCGAAGGACGACGAGCGGCAGCACGACCCGGCCCGGGCGTCGAACGGCGTGCTGCAGGACCGAGTCGACGAGATCTTCTCGCCGGAGCTCGACCCCGCCGCGGTCCGCGCGACGCGCATCGTGAAGGTGCACCCCGGCCGGCTCATCGCGTCGATGCTGCTCTCCGGCACGACGGTGTTCATCCTCGCCGCGGTCGCCGCGATGATCGTCAGCGTGGCGCTCACCGGCGAGTACGGGATCCTCTTCGGCCTGTTCCCCGCGGTGATCGGCGCCGGCGGGTACTACGTCCGGAAGTTCTCCCGCTCGCTGCAGTACACGATCGCCGAGACCCGCGACGGCATCCGGATCGGCTTCGGGCTCGTGTCCACTTCGAACGAGACCCTGCCGCCCGGCCGCATCCACGCCGTGAGCGTGGCGCAGCCGCTGCTCTGGCGGCCGTTCGGCTGGTGGGACGTCCGGATCAACCGTGCGACGAACGCCGGCAACGGGGCCTCGAACAACCAGCAGGTCTCGTCGATCGTCCTGCCGGTCGGCACCGCGCGCGACGTCCGCGAGGTCCTCGACATCATCCTCCCCGGCCTCGTCGGCACCGCCGTCGCCGGACCTGCCGCCTCGCAGGAGCAGCTCCGCGAGGGCTCGGCCGAGGCAGTGGACGTCGTCGACGACAGCCTCACCACCACGGGCGACCGCGGCGGGTTCGTGCACTCCCCGCGCCGGGGCGCCTGGCTCCGCCCGTTCGCGTTCCGCCGCAACGGCTACCGCTTCGTCCCGGGTGCCGTCCTGCTCCGGCTCGGTGCCGTCTGGCGCTCGCTGGTCATCGTGCCGCTGCCGCGCGTGCAGAGCGTCAAGGTCTCGCAGGGACCGCTCGAGCGTGCGCTGCGGCTCGCGTCGGTGCACGTGCAGACCGTGCAGGGGCCGGTCTCCGCGAGCATCGGCGCGCTGGACGCGCGGGACGCGCAGCAGCTGTGGTCGGACGCCTCGGCCCGCGCGGTCGAGGCGGCTGCGGCCGACACCTCCCACCGGTGGCGCGAACGGGAGGCGCGGCTCGCCCCCGTCGCGCCGGCCGCGGCCCCGGAGTGGTCACCAGAGCGACGAGTGGACGCGGTGGACCGCGAGCAGTCGTCGCCAGAGCGCGCACCCGGCGGCGCCGAGCCGGTGCGGCCGACCGGCACCGTGCCTCCTGGATCGCCCTGGGGCGACACCCCGCCGCCGGGAGCCGCGCGGTGAGGGCGGGGCGGCTGGGAATCGGCGTCCTCGGCGCCGGACGGGTCGGACCGGTCCTCGGAGCAGCGCTCGCGAACGCCGAGCACGCCGTCGTCGGTGTGACGGCCGTGTCCGAGGCCGGACGCGACCGCGCCGAGGCGATGCTCCCCGGCGCACCCGTCCTCGAGACCCCCGACCTCGTCGAGCGCAGCGAACTCGTGCTCCTCGCCGTGCCGGACGACCAGCTGGCCGACCTCGTGCAGGGACTCGCGGACGCCGGGATCTGGCAGCCGGGGCAGCTCGTCGTGCACACCAGCCCGGACCACGGCGTGGGCATCCTCGCACCGGCGATGGCCGCGGGGGCGATCCCGCTCGCGATCCACCCCGCGATGGCGTTCACCGGCACCAGCGTCGACCTCGTCCGGCTCCGCGACGCGTACTGCGCCGTGACCGCACCGTCGCCCGTGCTCCCCATCGCGCAGGCGCTCGTCGTCGAGATGGGTGCGGAGCCGTTCGTCGTCACCGAGCAGGACCGGCCCGCCTACGCCGACGCCGTCCGCGCCGCGGTGAGCTTCTCGACCGCGATCGTCGACCAGTCCGCCGGCACGCTGTCCGGCATCGGGGTCGAGTACCCGGGCCGGGTCCTCGGAGCGCTGGTCCGCACGGCCGTCGACAACGCGCTCGCGGCGGCCGACGGGCAGGCGACGCTCTAGTCCGGCCGCGCTGTACGATTTCCGGGACCCCCACGACCATCGGAGCCGCACCAGCATGACCGACGAGACCGCACCCGCCACCGAGCCCTCCGCCGCCGAGATCGCCGCGGCGGAGACCAGCGAGCAGCGACAGGTCCGGCTCGACAAGCGGGCGAAGCTCCTCGAGTCGGGGATCGAGGCGTACCCGGCCGGCCTGCCGGTCACCACCACCATCCCCGCGGTCCGTGCGCAGTACGCGCACCTCGACACCGGCGAGGAGACCCAGGACGTCGTCGGGATCGCCGGCCGCATCGTGTTCTCGCGCAACACCGGCAAGCTCTGCTTCGCGTCCCTGCAGTCCGGCGACGGCTCCCGCATCCAGGCGATGGTGTCCCTCGCCGAGGTGGGCGAGGAATCGCTCGCGCGCTGGAAGGAGTTCGTCGACCTCGGCGACCACGTGTTCGTGCACGGCCGGGTGATCTCCTCGCGGCGGGGCGAGCTGTCGATCATGGTCGACGACTGGCAGATCGCGGCCAAGGCGATCCTGCCGCTGCCGAACCTGCACAACGAACTCAACGAGGAGACCCGGGTCCGCCAGCGCTACCTCGACCTCATCGTGCGCGAGGAGGCCCGGGCCACCGTCCGCGCGCGTGCCGCCGTGATGTCGTCGCTCCGGCAGACCTTCGCCGGTCACGACTACCTCGAGGTCGAGACCCCGATGCTGCAGACCCAGCACGGCGGTGCCTCGGCGCGGCCCTTCGTCACGCACTCGAACGCGTTCGACACCGAGCTGTACCTCCGCATCGCGCCGGAGCTCTTCCTGAAGCGCGCCGTCGTCGGCGGCATCGACCGGGTGTTCGAGGTGAACCGGAACTTCCGCAACGAGGGCGCCGACTCGACGCACTCGCCCGAGTTCGCGATGCTCGAGGCCTACCAGGCGTACGGCGACTACGAGCAGATGGCCGACCTGACCCAGGAGCTCGTGCAGAACGCCGCGCGTGCGGTGACCGGCGGCTCGCTCGAGGTCACCTGGGCGGACGGCACGACGTACGACCTCGGCGGCGAGTGGCCGCGCATCGACATGTACGGGTCGCTGTCCGAGGCGGCCGGTCGCGAGATCACCCCGGAGACGCCGCTGTCCGAGCTGCGGGCGCTCGCCGATGCCGAGGGGGTCGAGGTCGCGCACGCCACGCACGGCAAGTACGTCGAAGAGCTCTGGGAGCACTTCGTCATCGACTCGCTCGACCGCCCGACGTTCGTGATGAACTTCCCGGTCGACACCTCGCCGCTGACCCGCGAGCACCGCAGCCGTCCGGGCATCGTCGAGAAGTGGGACCTCTACGTCCGTGGCTTCGAGCTGGCGACGGCGTACTCCGAGCTCGTCGACCCGGTCGTGCAGCGGGAGCGGTTCGTCGAGCAGGCGAAGCTCGCTGCGGGCGGCGACCTCGAGGCCATGCGCGTCGACGAGGAGTTCCTGCGGGCACTCGAGCACGCGATGCCGCCGTCGGGGGGCATGGGCATGGGCATCGACCGGCTCCTCATGGCCATCACGGGCCTGGGCATCCGCGAGACGATCCTGTTCCCGTTGGTGAAGTAGAACCCAGCTGACGGCTCCGTTCCGGGGGTTAGGATGCTCGGGTGCCGCATGGAGTCGTGACCGGGATCATCTTCGCCCTGACGCCGACCGTCGTGGTCGGCCTCATCTTCTGGTTCGTGATGCGCGCCATCATGCGGGCCGACCGTACCGAGCGTGCCGCGTACGCCAAGGTCGAGGCCGAGGAGCGTGCCCGCTTCGAGCGGGAGCACGGCGTGCCGGCACCGGCGCCTGCCTCCGCGGAGTAGCCCACTCCCGATCCGCGGCCGCCCGCGGTCGACGTCACCCGGTGTTCACCGCGCGGTGCGACCCTGGCGTGCATGCGCGCGACCCCGGACGGCACGGAGCCCGAGCCCGACCCCGACCTCGCCGACCTCGATCCCGATGACGCCTTCGGGCACCCGGCGGTCGCGGATCCCGCTCGCGACGACAGCGTGTGGCCCGACGGTGAGGGCGACGACGACATCGACGTCTGAGCGTCCGGACACCGTCACCAGCCGTTCACCCCGACGTCGTCTGCCGGGGTGAGCATCGTCCGCATGTCCATCACGCAGATCATCTCCGGTGGTGTCCTCGCGAACCGCGGTGGCGTCTTCACCGGCCGCAGCCTCGTCGGCGACATCGAGAGCGAGTACGACGAGTTCGACCGAGACGCCGACCTCGAGGTCTCGAAGCGTCGCGAGGGGTGGCTCGAGCCCTCCTGGTGACCCCCGCCCGTTCGGTTTTCGGGGTACGACGACTGGATCGCCACGATCCGGACCGCCGTACCCCTTTTTCGTGTCCACTGGACGCGGCGGCCCGGGGTACAGGATCGGAAACGAGCAAGAAACACCGATGCAACGCCGGAAACACGGCGACATCCCCTTGATTCTCGACCATGCGGGGGACCAGACTGACGACAGGCTGTACCCCTCGGGGGACGGTATCCATGGTGAAGCACGGAGAAGCCTGAGAATCGATCCGATCGGTTTGTGGGGTACACCTCCGGAACGCTTTACTCGTGACACCCCCAACGAGGTCATCACCCGTCGAACGCAGGGAGTCATCATGACGATCGCAACCGCAGCACCCAAGACGACGACCACCGGCACGACCGCACGTCGCACCAAGAAGACGACCGCAGCGAAGGCTCCGGTCACCGCGGTCGAGACCACCACGCTCGACACCGAGGTCGAGGCCGACGAGCAGCTCGCGGGTGTCCGCGGCGCCTCGGTCGACCAGGTCGGTGACTACCTCCGCCACATCGGCCGCCTCTCGCTCCTCACCGCCGAGGAAGAAGCCGAGATCGCCCGCCGCATCGAGGTCGGCCTCTTCGCCGGGGAGAAGCTCGCCACCGAGAAGGGCCTCGCGAAGACCCTGCAGCGTGAACTGCGCTGGCTCGTCCGTGACGGTGAGCGCGCCAAGGAGCGCATGATCACCTCGAACCTCCGCCTCGTCGTGAGCATCGCCAAGCGCTACTCGCAGCGCGGCCTGCCCTTCATGGACGTCATCCAGGAAGGCAACCTCGGCCTGGTCCGCGCGGTCGAGAAGTTCGACTTCACGCAGGGCTACAAGTTCTCGACGTACGCCACCTGGTGGATCCGTCAGGCGATCTCCCGCGGTCTCGCCGACAAGGCCCGCACGATCCGCATCCCGGTCCACACGGTGGAGCTGATCAACAAGATCTCCCGCACCGAGCGCGACCTCACCGTCGACCTCGGCCGCGCGCCGATGCCGGACGAGGTCGCGGCCGAGCTGAGCATGAGCGTCGACGAGCTCGTCGACCTCAAGGGGCGCTCGCACGAACCGGTGTCGATCCACACCGTGGTCGGCGACTCGGACGACAGCGAGCTCGGCGACTTCATCGAGGACGAGGACGCCGCGTCCCCGAACGAGCTGACCGAGACGACGCTGCTCCACCGCGACATCCGCTCGATCGTCGCCGAACTGCCGAGCGACGAGGCGAACGTGATCCGCATGCGCTACGGCCTCGACGACGACAAGCCGATGACGCTCGACGAGATCTCGAAGATCGTCCACACGACCCGCCAGGCGGTCAGCCGTGTGGAGTCCCGCGCCAAGCTGCGGCTCTTCGCCAAGGCGGTCTCGCAGGACATGCAGCTGTACCTGACCGACTAGGTCAGTGGACTTCGGCCGGCGCGTGAGTGCCGGCACGGGGAACCGGGTCGTTCTGTGGGAAGACGATCCGGTGGGGTGATGGGACGGCCCGCTCGCGCTTCGGCGTGAGCGGGCCATTCACGTTCCCGGGGTCGGGCAGGGCGCGGTCCGCTACTCCTCGACCTCGCGCCCGAGCTTCTGGCGGAGGTCCTGCGGGATGAGCTCGATGAGCTGGTCCGGTCGCACGGGCAGGTCGAGCAGGCTGAGCTTCACGCGTCCGGTCCGCCCGTGGCGCTCGGCGTCGAGGCGGACCACGCTGCCGGCGTCCTTCCGCAGCCGCACGTCGATCTGCGCACCGGTGGCGACCTCGCCGACGACGAGTCCGTCGACCTCGAGCGCTGCGCTGCGGGTGCCCTCGGCGATGTCGAACCGGTAGCGCTCGCGAGCGGCGAGGACCACGGCACGGTCGATCCCGGCCATCGGCGCGACCGGGGTCACGACGGAGCCGGACAGTGCGGGGGAGAGGACGGGGCCACCGGCGGCGTAGTTGTACGCGGTGGACCCGGCCGGAGTCGCGGCGACGATGGCGTCCGCCCGGTAGTAGCCGTACCCGAGCCCGCCGACGCTGAGGTCAGCGGACACCTGCCCGGCGCCGGGGCGTCGCACGATCGTGAGGTCGTTGAACGCGAGGTAGTCGGTGCGGGCACCGCTCCAGAACAGCCGGGCCTCGAGGGCGTGGTGCGGTTCGAGCTGGTAGTCGCCGGCGGACAGCCGCTCGAGCGCGACCTCGAGCTCGGGCGGCTCGATCTCGACGAGGAAGCCCACGTTGCCGTAGTTGACCCCGAGCACCGGCACCGGACGCTTCGCCACGAGCCGCATGGCCCCGAGCATCGTGCCGTCCCCGCCGAGTGCGACGACGAGGTCGACCTCCTCCGTGAAGTCCTCGTCCCCGATCACGTCGACCCCGCCGCCGATGCGCTGGACGTCGGCGCGGCGGGCGACGAGGCGTCCGCGGCCGGAGGCGTTCCAGCGCTGCAGGGTCGCGACGGACTCCTGCACGTTCTTGGTCGGGTGGACGACGAGTCCGACGACGGGCTGCTCCATGGTCGCGATCGTACCGATCGCGCCCGGGATCTCCTCTGGTGGACTGCTCACACATGAGATATTCTGCATGTATGCAGATCGCCACGCTCTCCGTCGCCCTGCCCACACTCCGGCACGGACGCGAGATCGTGCTCCTCGCGGAACAGGAGTCACTGGAGACCGGGTTCGGCTTCCTCGACGCCGAACACCTCCTCGTCGCCGCGGTCACGCTCTGCAGCGGGATGCCCCGCTTCCTCGACGTCCTCGACGCGCACGGCGTCACGCCCGACCGCGTCCGCACCGCCAGCAGTGCCTTCGTCGGCGCCGGGGCACCCGGGCCGGTCTCGCCCGACCGGGTCACGTGCACGCCGGCCGCGGCGCGGGTGCTGGCACGTGCCGCACAGCTCGCCGGCCCGGCGGAACGCGTCCGACCGCACCACGTGCTGCTCGCGGTGCTCGACGGCATCGACGACCCGTTCACGGGGGCCGCGCACGACGTCCTCGACGGTCTCGGTGTCGACCCGCGCCGCTTCCGCCGCGCCCTGCGTCGCGCCGCACGACGCGCCTGACGCGCCCCGCGCCACCCCGCGCCACGCGGCCCGCGCCGACCCGCGGCCCGCGCCGGCCCGCGCCGACCCGACACCCGGCGCGACCCGCCGTGCGACCCCCGTGAGCACCGCCGGGCGCGGGCTCCGGGGCGGACCCGCACCGTGCCTCCCGACCGTCCCCTGTTCACCGGACGCAACGAGGTCACGCCCACGGCGAACAGGGGCAGACCACCCGGGGTGCGCTGGTTACTCTCGATGTACGTCACCGGACTTCCACGAGCCCGGCAAGGGAGAGCACATGTTCGAGAGATTCACCGACCGAGCCCGTCGTGTTGTCGTCCTCGCTCAAGAAGAAGCGAAGATGCTCAACCACAACTACATCGGCACCGAGCACATCCTCCTCGGCCTCATCCACGAGGGCGAGGGCGTCGCCGCCAAGGCGCTGGAGTCGCTCGGCATCTCGCTCGATGCCGTCCGCGAGCAGGTCCAGGACATCATCGGGCAGGGCCAGCAGCAGCCGACCGGGCACATCCCGTTCACGCCGCGCGCCAAGAAGGTGCTCGAGCTGTCCCTGCGCGAGGCGCTGCAGCTCGGCCACAACTACATCGGCACCGAGCACATCCTCCTCGGCCTCATCCGCGAGGGCGAGGGCGTCGCCGCCCAGGTGCTCGTCAAGCTCGGCGCGGACCTCAACCGCGTCCGTCAGCAGGTCATCCAGCTCCTGTCCGGCTACCAGGGCAAGGAAGCGGTCGCCGTCGGCGGCGAGCAGCAGCAGAACGCCCAGCAGGGTTCGCAGGTCCTCGACCAGTTCGGTCGGAACCTCACCCAGGCGGCGCGTGACGGCAAGCTCGACCCGGTCATCGGCCGCGAGAAGGAGATGGAGCGGGTCATGCAGATCCTCTCCCGCCGCTCCAAGAACAACCCCGTCCTGATCGGTGAGCCCGGCGTCGGCAAGACCGCCGTCGTCGAGGGCCTCGCCCAGGCGATCGTCAAGGGCGACGTGCCCGAGACGCTGAAGGACAAGCAGCTCTACTCGCTCGACCTCGGGTCGCTCATCGCCGGGTCCCGCTACCGCGGTGACTTCGAGGAGCGCCTCAAGAAGGTCACGAAGGAGATCCGCACCCGCGGCGACATCATCGTCTTCATCGACGAGATCCACACCCTCGTGGGTGCCGGTGCTGCCGAGGGCGCGATCGACGCCGCTTCCATCCTCAAGCCGCTGCTCGCACGCGGTGAGCTCCAGACCATCGGTGCCACCACGCTCGACGAGTACCGCAAGCACTTCGAGAAGGACGCCGCACTCGAGCGTCGCTTCCAGCCGGTGCAGGTCAACGAGCCGTCGCTGCCCCACGCGATCAACATCCTCAAGGGCCTCCGCGACAAGTACGAGGCGTTCCACAAGGTGTCCATCACCGACGGCGCGATCGTCGCCGCGGCGAACCTCGCGGACCGCTACGTGCAGGACCGCTTCCTGCCGGACAAGGCGATCGACCTGATCGACGAGGCCGGTGCACGCCTCCGCCTGTCGATCCTGTCGGCGCCGCCGGAGCTCCGCGAGTTCGACGAGAAGATCTCGGCGGTCCGCGGGCAGAAGGAAGCCGCGATCGAGGAGCAGGACTTCGAGAAGGCCGCTTCGCTCCGTGACGAGGAGAAGAAGCTCCTCGGCGAGCGTCTCCGCCTCGAGAAGCAGTGGCGTGCGGGCGACGTCGCCGCGTCCGGCACCGTCGACGAGGGCATCATCGCCGAGGTCCTGGCGCAGGCCACGGGCATCCCGGTGTTCAAGCTCACCGAGGAAGAGACCTCGCGTCTCGTCTTCATGGAGAAGGCACTGCACGAGCGCGTCATCGGTCAGGAAGAGGCCATCTCGGCCCTCTCCAAGACCATCCGACGCACCCGCGCCGGCCTGAAGGACCCGAACCGTCCCTCCGGCTCGTTCATCTTCGCCGGCCCCACGGGCGTCGGGAAGACCGAGCTCGCCAAGGCCCTCGCCGAGTTCCTCTTCGACGACGAGGGTGCGCTGATCTCCCTCGACATGTCGGAGTTCGGCGAGAAGCACACCGTCTCGCGACTCTTCGGTGCCCCTCCCGGGTTCGTCGGGTTCGAGGAGGGCGGCCAGCTCACCGAGAAGGTGCGCCGCAAGCCGTTCTCCGTGGTCCTCTTCGACGAGATCGAGAAGGCCCACCCGGACATCTTCAACTCGCTGCTGCAGGTCCTCGAAGAGGGTCGTCTGACCGATGGTCAGGGCCGCGTGGTCGACTTCAAGAACACCGTCATCATCATGACCACGAACCTCGGTTCGCAGGGCATCGCCGGTGGCCCGGTGGGCTTCCAGGTCGAGGGTGACTCCGGTGTCGGCTACGACCGCATGCGCTCGAAGGTGAACGAGGAGCTCAAGAAGCACTTCAAGCCCGAGTTCCTCAACCGCGTCGACGACACGATCGTGTTCCCGCAGCTCTCGCAGCCCGAGCTGCTGCAGATCGTGGACCTCTTCGTGAAGCGCCTGGCGGACCGCCTGCTCGACCGCGACATGACGGTGGAGCTCACGCTCGCCGCCAAGGAGCAGCTCATCAAGGTCGGGTTCGACCCGGCACTCGGTGCCCGCCCGCTCCGCCGCGCGATGCAGCACGAGGTCGAGGACCAGCTGTCCGAGCACATCCTGCAGGGTGAGCTCACGGCCGGCGACCACGTGAAGGTCGACTTCACCGGTGGCGAGTTCCAGTTCGAGACCGGGCGTCAGCCGGGTCGCGAAGAGGTCCTCGCCGGCGCGGCCGCCGTCGAGGCGACGGACACGCCGCAGGGCGAGATCGAGTCCTAGGGCCCGGTCACGGACATGACGGGAGGCGCGGTGCCAGCTGGCACCGCGCCTCCCGTCACGTCGTGGGTGCGGTCACCCCTGGTGGTCGCGCCCGCGGTGCTTCTCGCGCTTCTCGTGTCGCTTGTGTACGCCGGGCTGCTCGCTCTCGGCCGTGCCGTCCGAGTCGCCGCTCAGTCCGTCCGCCAGGCCGTTGGTCTGGTCGAAGGGGCGTCCGAGTGACTCGTCGTTGAGGTCTGCCACGGAGCGGTGACGCTCGTGGGCTTCGGGTTCGGGTTGATCGTCCATGCGCCGGACGCTACGCGCGGCGCGATGTCGCCCGACCCAGACCCGGGACGGTTCGCGCGTCGCGGTACCACGGGCCCCCGTCCGGGGGTACGGTGGTGACTGCGCGCGAGGGGTTCCCCCCAACACCTCGCACGCAGCGCTCGACCGGTTCCCCCCAACAGGTCGAGACGCGCCGGCCCCGGTCTGTTCGCAGACCGGGGCCGTTGCACGTCGCCGGGGTGCTCGGCCCGCGTCGCGCGTCTCGCGTCCAGCGTCTTGCGTCCAGCGTCTTGCGTCTCGCGTCAGAGGGTGGCCGCGAAGTCCCGGACGGCCCGCTCCCAGCGCTCCGGGTCCTCGTTCCACTCGAGCGTGTGCGGCGCGGTCCGGAACGCGACCGCCCGGGTCCCCGGACGCGCGGTCTGCGCGGCGACGTCGGCCTCGGCGACGAGGCCGTCGGCCGCCGAGTGCACGAGCAGGGTCGGGGTCGCCGACGCCTGCCACGCGGTCGTCTGGACGGGAGCAGCGGCGCCGGCCAGCCGTGACAGCACGCCGGTGGTCGCGATCCGTGCCGCGACCGTGCCGACGAACGCGGGGAGGTGCGCGCCCGACACTGCACCGCGGAGCGCCGAGGACACGCTGAGCAGCGGCGAGATACCGACCAGGCCGTCGACCTCGACCCGGGAGGCGGCAACAGAGCACGCGAGCGCCCCCGCCGACCAGCCCTGCAGCACGACCCGGGTGGCCCCGCGGCCCCGGGCTGCCCGGACCGCCGTCACGATGCGGTCGACCGCGCCGGGGTCGAGCGAGCGGAGCGGGAGGTCGGTCGTGTCGACGACCTCGGACGTCGCGCCGAGGGCACGCCAGACCCGGATGCCCCGGAGGACCTGCCGCGGCCCGAGCGACTGCCCGTGCACGTGGACGACGTGCGTGGGCCCGTCGCCGGGGACGTCGGCCGGTTCGTCGCCGGGGACGTCCGCGAGGTCGTCGTACAGCAGCGCGTCCCAGCCCCACTCGCCGCCGGCTGCCGGGCCGTCCGTGCGCCGCCGGACCGTGTCCCCGTCGATGTCGAGCACGTCCCGCACGCGGACGTCCTGGCCGTCGTGGGTGATCCGGTACGTCCCGGGCAGACGGGTGTCGCGGGTGGCCACGAACTCGGCCTCGGTCGGGGTGGCGCCCCGCACGGTGGCGGTCGCCGAGTACGGCGTGGGGAAGAGCAGCCGACGCGCGACGAACGCGCCCAGCCCGAGCGTCCCGACGGCACCCGCTGCGGTCCCGAGTGCGGCGATGCGTCCACCGGTCATGTGGTCTCCTCCAGTCGTGCGGTGGTGAGCGTCGCGGCGGCCGGGACGTCCTGCCCGGCCTCACGCGCGCGGTCCTCGATCTCGACGGACAGCCGGTGCAGTCGGCTCCGCCACTGGCGACGCTGCCAGGCGATCGTGAAGTACAGCCCCCGGTTGCCGGACGCGCCCTCGAGTCGCCGCAGCTCGGGCTCCAGCGTCCGGAAGCGGACCCGGGCGGCCCGCCAGTCGCGGAACTCGCGGGCGGCGTCGGGCAGCACCCCGCCGGCGGCACCCACGGCGAGCAGGGCCATCGAGGTGAGGAAGACCGGTGCGTAGACGGTGCCGAGCACCCGGACCGCAGCGTCCAGGCCGAGCACGTGCACGGCGTCGAGCGCGACCGCGATGGCCGCGAGCAGGACCATCGCCGCGGCACCGACGACGAACAGCCAGTACATGCGCCCGAGGCCGTCGCCCTCGCGGAAGCCGCGGAGGACCGCCAGTGCGGACCGGGTGATCACGACGGCGATGTACGTCATCTCCACCGCGGAGTAGAGCGCGGTCGGCAGCTGGTCACCGTACTCGACCATGAACTGCGAGGTGGGCTCGGGGGCGTCGATCAGCACGAACAGCACGACGAGGGCGACGAGGATCAGTGCGACGCCGACGAGCCGACTCGGTCGCAGCAGTCGCGCGGACCGGGCGGCCGCCTCGACCGACTGCGCGAGGGCGAACAGGCCGCACACCATCAGGCAGCGGCCGAGCAGGTCGGCGACGTTCGGCGTGCGGGTCAGCCCGCCGAGGAACGTCACGACGTCGGGCTGGTTGATGCTCAGCCCGACGGCGACGAACGCGCAGCAGACCATGAGCCAGGTGACGCTCGCCGACTGGGTCCGGACGAGCCAGAGCCGGACGACGAGGACGGCCAGGATCAGCCAGACCGGGAGCGATCCCCAGACGTGCAGCGTCACCGGAAGATCCCGCGCGGCGCGGTGTCGGGGTCGAGCAGCCCGATCCGCAGGGCGAGCTGGTCGGCGACGAGCTCCACCGCCTGCTCGTGCGGGGTGTCGAGCGACCGGGTGAACGCCGTCCGTCCGGTGAGCAGCCCCGTGTACGCCTCGTGGTCGCAGCCGGGGTCGGCGAGGAACACGTGCGCGAGCTCGTGCAGCACGCAGGCCACCCGGGAGCGCTCGGACAGGTCGGGGCGCGTCTCGAGCAGGGCGTGGTCGGCGCGCTGGATGAGCCGCGCGGAGAGGTCACCGGGCAGTGCGGTCGTGCGGAGCCGGATCGGCTTGCCGAGGGCGGACTCGGCCCGGACGAGCAGCTCCGGCAGCGTCAGTCGCCGGGGGAGTCCGAGTCGCTGCACGCTGCGCCGGGCCTCGGCCTGCTGGCGGCGGGCGCCGATCCGGTCGGCGAACGCGCTCACGGCGTCGACCCGGAGTCGTCGAGCCGCCGGACGTGCTCGGTGAAGTCGCGGATCTCGGCCGCGGAGGCGAACTCCCCGAGCCGCCGGGTGGCGAACGCCACGACCTCGCGCTTGCGGAGTTCGAGGACGAGTTCGAGCTGCGCCTGCACCCGCTCCGGGACGTCCGTGTTGCCCGCGGCGTCGGTGAGGTACTCGGAGGGCACACCGAAGTAGCCGGCAAGCGCGACGAGCAGACGCTGGTCACGGACGGCCGGTCCGTTGCCCCCGAGCATGTAGCCCCACCGCGGTCGGCTCATCGAGGCACCCTGCGCCTCGATCTCCGCGACGATCTCCTTGTAGGAGGGGCGCTGCCCGGAATTGGCCTCGACGACGTCCATCAGGAGCTGCAGCTTGCGTGAGAGCTCGCGTCGGTGTGCGTCGTCGTCGGTGTACTCGATCATGTCTCCCCGCCCTGTACATCTGTCTCAGACATGGTAAAACTGAACCAGCGCGTCGGCCAGCGACACCCACTCTGCCAGGCGCGTGCCCGTTCGTCAGGTCGGCATTTCGTGGGGGGATGCCGAACAGGCGGGTTGCGCCGTGCGGTGGTCGCGAGCCGACGACGGACGGGAGGCGCGGTGCCAGCTGGCACCGCGCCTCCCGTCCCGACCGTGGTCGCGATCTCGTGCGTCGGCCTGATCAGGCCTGCACGTCGCCCCGCCACCCGGTGTCGGTGGGCACCGACTCGACGCGCTCCTTGTAGTTCTGCAGGTCCTTCTTGATGGCGTGACCGCCGACGCCGACCGCTGCACCGAGCGTCTCGAGGAAGCCGGAGGGCTCCCAGTCGATCTGCGCGGTGACACGGGTCTCGTCGTCGGACAGCTTGTGGAAGGTGACGACGCCGGCGTGGTCGGTCTCGCCGTCCTTGACCGTCCACGCGACCCGCTCGTCGGGGTGCTGCTCGGTGATGAGGGCGCGGAACTCGCGCTCCTGGCCGGCGACCTTCACGGTCCAGTCGGTGGTCTTGTCGTCGACCTGGACGATCTTCTCGACCTCGTCGAGGAACTCGGGGAACTCCTCGAAGCGGGTCCACTGGCCGTACGCAGCTGCGACGGGGACGTTCACGTCGACGGTTTCGATGATCTGAGGCATGACCCGGACGGTAGGCGGCCGCGGCTGGGCGCCGTACAGGGGCGTGTCCCCCGGGGCGCACTAGTGTGAGGGAGATGACTGAGCACGGGAAGCACGCGTTCCACGAACGGGACGAGCACGGCATCCTGGTGCGCCCGGCCCTGGCGTCGGACGTCCCGCACATCCAGCGGCTCATCTCGCCCTACGTCGACCGGCGGATCCTGCTCGGCAAGGAGAACGTCGCGCTCTACGGTTCGATCCAGCAGTTCCGGATCGCCGAGGGCCCCGACGGCGTCCCGATCGGGTGCGGCGCGCTCGCCGTGTTCTGGGACGACATCGCCGAGGTGCGCACGCTCGCCCTCGACGCCGACTGGATCCACAAGCGCGTCGGCCACCGCATGCTCGAGGCACTCGAGCACGACGCCCGCGAACTCGGCGTCGCCCGCATCTTCTGCCTCACGTTCGAGGTCGACTTCTTCACGAAGCACGGGTACCTCGAGATCGGCGAGAGCGTCGTCTCGCCCGAGGTGTACGCCGAGCTCGTCCGGTCGTCGGACGAAGGGGTCGCGGAGTTCCTCGACCTCGCACGGGTGAAGCCGAACACGCTCGGCAACACCCGCATGCTGAAGATCCTCTGACGCTTTCGCCTGCCCTCCGGCGGGGTTCCCTCGTCGGGCTCGCGCCGTTGTCTACCCTGTGCGCATGTCGTCGTTCCGTCACCCCGTCGGGCCCGAGAAGCCGGGCGTCTACTGGCGCCGTCGTGCGATGGTCATCGGGGTGCTGCTGCTGATCGTGGTCGTCGTCGTGCTGATCGTGGTCGGGCGGGGTGGGGCGTCTGCTGACCCGGGTTCTTCTCCCTCTTCCGCCTCCGCATCGTCTGCCGGGCCGTCGTCGTCGCCGCGTGCCACCCCCTCTGCAGCCGCTTCGCCCTCGGGGTCGGCCTCGGCCTCGGCCTCGTCTTCGGCGCCGGCTTCGGCTCCGGCGTCGGCCAAGGACGGGTCGACGTGTGCCAAGGAGCAGATCGAGCTCACGCCCGTCGTCGACAAGACCTCGTACGGCCCCACCGAGGACCCGAAGATCGCGATGTCGATCAAGAACACCGGGTCGAACTCGTGCCACATGGACCTCGGGTCGTCCCAGCAGGTCCTCACGATCTCGTCGGGCGAGGAGCAGTACTGGTCGTCGAAGGACTGCCAGACCGGCGGGACCAACCAGGACGTCACGATCAAGGCCGGGCAGACCCTGACCACGCCGGCGATCGCCTGGGACCGGACGCGGTCGTCGACCTCGACGTGCGACTCGTCACGGCCGTCGGTCACCGGTGGAGGTGCGAGCTACCACCTGGAGGTGGCGGTGGGGAACATCGAGTCGAAGGCGTCGGTGCAGTTCATCCTCGGGTAGTCCGGTGGTGCTCACCGGCTACGATGAAGGCAAGTGGATTGGGAATGCCCGGTCGGCGTCACACCCCCGGATCTCCGGGGGTTTTCGCTTGTCAGGGGGGTTTTCGCTTGTCAGGGGGTTTTCGCTTGTCCGGGGGAGACCTCGAGGCCACGGTCCTCGGTGCTGTAACCATGTCGTGGAACGGGAACGGGCCCGTCGTCACGAAGACGACGGGCCCGTTCGGGCTGGAGGAGATCAGCCGATGACGGAGATGTTCTCCGCCTGCGGGCCCTTGCGACCCTCGGTGATGTCGAACTCCACCTTCTGGTTCTCCTCGAGCGACTTGTAGCCGTTGCCAGCGATCGCGGAGAAGTGAGCGAAGACGTCAGCGGAGCCGTCGTCCGGGGCGATGAAGCCGAAGCCCTTTTCGTTGTTGAACCACTTGACGGTGCCGGTCGATGCCATGATGGCGTTCCTTACTTTCTTGCCAGTCGACATCTGCAGTCGACTGCCTTGCGATGCGGTATTCGCTACCGCCGATCCACCGACGGATGTCGTCAGATCGATGCGTCCTGCGGGCATGGGGCCGGTAGAACGGGTTCGGGGCCAGGCGGCCGGGGAAGGCCAGTGACCGATGGCGCTCGAGGTGCTGTGCACCGGAAGAACGATGGACTCCCGCCGAAGCGGTTGGTACCAATCTACAGTCTTGTGGCCACAAGGGAAGAGCCGAAGTCGCCGAACGTCCATGAATCTGGTGGACTGGGTCTCGATGGCAGACAAGGAACAGCGTTTCCGGAGCGAACAGCTCGAGGCGGCGCTCGAGAAGCAAGACGTCGCGGCGGTGGCGTTCGCGCTCCGCAACGACATCGTGATCGTCCCCCGGCTGGTCACCGGCAAGAAGGACATGCAGGTGCGGGTGTTCGGGCGTGAGGGCTCGGACAAGCGCATCCTGCTGCTGTTCTCGTCGGCAGACGCGTACACGGCGATGGTGCCGGACGAGCAGGTCCGGCAGGTGATGGTCTACGACGGGCCGCGGCTCGAGGAGTTCATCGCGGCGCACCTGGACTCGCTCGAGGGCGTCTTCTTCGACATCGCGGGCCCGCACACGATGCAGGCGACGCCCGAGGACCTGCTGGCGGCGCTCCGGGCCTGATTCGCGCTCGCGTGAGCGTCGTTCGGCGGCGTGTCGCACCGCCGGCTCTGCCGTGATCGGTGTTGCCGTGATCGGTCAGAACGCTCGATCGAGTTCGCGCTCCCGTTCGTTCGCGGCCAGGGAGAACGCGACCCGCAGTGCTTCGCGGAGGTGCTGGGCGTCCGCGCCGAGCACGGTCGTGAACCCGAGGCGTGCGGCTTCGCTCGCGCGCTGTTTCGTGCCCGTGGTCGGGCGGATCTCGCCCGCGAGGCTGATCTCGCCGACGGCCGCCAACGTGTGCGGGTACGGGCGGTCGCGGGCGGCACTCGCCAGGGCCAGTGCGATGGCGAGGTCCGCGCCGGGCTCGGTGAGCTTCATGCCGCCCACCGTGGAGACGTAGACGTCGGCATCCGACAGCTTCAGGCCGGCGCGACGTTCGAGCACCGCGAGCAGCATCGCCACGCGGGAGGAGTCGACGCCGTTCACGACCCGGCGCGGCTGCGGCGCCGAGCTCGGGACGACGAGCGCCTGCACCTCGACCGGGAGTGCTCGGCGTCCCTCGAGCGCGACGGTCACGCACGTACCGGACACCGGCGCGCCGTTCTTCGACATGAACAGGCCGCTGGGGTCGGGGACCTCGTGGATGCCGTCACCGGCCATGTCGAAGCAGCCGACCTCGTCCGTGGGGCCGAAGCGGTTCTTGAGCGCGCGGACGAACCGGAGCGCGGTCTGCCGGTCGCCCTCGAAGTGGCAGACGACGTCGACGAGGTGTTCGAGCAGTCGGGGTCCGGCGATCGTGCCGTCCTTCGTCACATGGCCGACGATGAGGACCGGGAGCGCGCGGTCCTTCGCGACGCGGATCAGCGTGGAGGCGACTTCGCGCACCTGCGACGTACCACCGGCGATGCCGTCGATCGAGCTCGACGAGATGGTCTGCACCGAGTCGGCGATGAGGAGGTCCGGCTTGACCTGGTCGATCTGGCCGAGGATGACGCCGAGGTCGACCTCGCTCGCCAGGTAGAGGTCGTCGTGCATCGCCCCGGTGCGTTCGGCGCGGAGCCGGACCTGGTCGACGGATTCCTCGGCGCTGACGTAGAGCACGCGCTTGCCGGTCGCCGCCGCTCGTGAAGCGACCTCGAGCAGGAGCGTGGATTTGCCGACGCCGGGCTCGCCGGACAGCAGGACCGCCGCACCCGGGACCACTCCGCCGCCGAGGACGCGGTCGAACTCGCCGATGCCGGTTTGCCACCGCTGGACCGTCGTTCCGCGGGATTCCGTGATGGGCCGTGCCACGCGGTTGCCGGTGACCGCGACCGAGGCGGTTCCCCGGGTACTGGCCGTGGCCGCAGTGGAGTCCTCGACCGTGCCCCAGGACTGGCACTCACCGCAGCGGCCGACCCACTTGATGCTGGTCCAGCCGCACTCGGTGCAGCGGTAGAGGGACTGAGCGCGCGCCATGATCGCCAGGCTAGGCGGTGCCGCCGACATCACCCGCGCGGTCGTCCGGACCGTCGGGGCGCGTGTCGGGTCCGGCGTCGGGCAAGGTGACCGACCCGGTCATGCGCTGCCGAAGGCGGTCGATGCGGCCGGGGCGCTCGGCGTGGTCGAGAGCCTCGGCGCCCTCGGTGTCCTGCTCGGCCCGGGCGGTCGCCACCGCTCCGGCTCCGGCGCCGAGGTCCTCGGCTTCACGGGCGGACAGGTAGTGCCGGATCGCGGCGACGACGTCGACCCGAGCATCGACCGCGGGTTCGAACGCGCTCGCCCAGATCTCGTACCCACGGTCGTTCGGGTGGAACAGGTCGCCGTAGCTGTTGAAGAACGTCCGGCGCAGACCGACCCGCTTCGTGATGGTGTGCAGCGGTGCGACCGTGAGCCCGAACTCCTCGGCCACCCGGTGCACGATCTCGTTCGCCACGGCGACCTTGCGCTCACGGTCCGGGACGAACATGCACGGCAGCTCGGCGACGATCGCGTGCGACGGCACGGCGCCGTAGATGTCGCGGATGTTTCGCTCGAACTTGTCGGGGTGGAAGTCGGCGATGTCGTTCGCGCCGATCGACACCGTGCAGATGTCGGGTGTGTAGTTGCGGAGCTTCGGCAGTTGGTCCTTCCGTGCGCCCCAGGTCGTCGAGCCGGACACGCTGAGGTTCACGACGCGGACCGACGACCGGGAGCGGTGCCGGATCCGGCGGGCGAGCAGTCCTACGTACCCGCGGTGGGGTTCGCTCGCACCGACGCCCTGCGCTGCCGAGTCACCGATCGCGAGGTACGTGATCTGCCCTTCGTGCTGCAAACGCTCGCGCCACCAGTCGGCGTGCACGGGCAGCAGTTCGCCGACGCGACGGGCGGCGGCGCGCTGGCCACGGACGCCTGCCCGGGCGCCGAAGGCAGCGCCCCCGAGGACGGTGAGGCCGCCGACGACCGACGACAGCAGTGCGATGAGCGTGCGAGATCTCATGCGGTGGACGTTACGCGGACTTCTTCGGGACGCGATCCGTCCCGACCGGGCCGTGGACGGGCGTCCGGGACCGGACACCTGTGGAGGGGGAGCCGACGCGCGGTGGTGCGTCGCGCCTCCTGGATCGTGTAAACTCTTTCCCGGTACCGTGTCCGAGCGGCCGAAGGATCATGTCTCGAAAACATGTGTGGGGGCAACTCCACCGTGGGTTCAAATCCCACCGGTACCGCCACCGCAAAGAGCCCCAGATCCCCGTCATGACGGGCATTTGGGGCTCTTTCGCTCGACCCCAGCGATCGTGCCGGTAACCAGGCAGTAACGGACCTTTCCGTAGCAGATGGGAGCAACCTCGACGCCGGGCTGTTCCGGAGCTCCGCCAATCGCGAGAACCGATCCGCTATGCGCCGGCGCTTACGCCTTCGAGCTGCTGGCCGTGACTCCGCCAGGCGGGTAACGGTCCAGGGTGAGCCGCGCCTGGCCGTCGAGGAAGCACCAAGAGCGAACCGTCACCCTGCAGCGGCGAAGGCGAAAGCATAGATCTCACCCGTCAGAAGCTCGCGCACCGAGCTTGGGACTACGTCACCGACGCAGCCCTCTACGAGACCGTTTCCACCATTCTCACTTGATCAGTACCCGTCATGTTGGCGTCCGATGACCTTGAAGGCAGTCATCCGGCACTGCGAACACCGCTGCCAACGGCGCCTCGCCTCACGTCGTGCATCGACGGCGAGTCCGCAGCCAAAGATCGAAGTCGCAAGACGCGTACTCGACGGGGCGGGAGCGTCGGATACAGTCAGTCCATGGACTGGGATCGTATTGAAACGGCGGTCGACGCTTTGATGCGGACCGTTCAACGGTTTGGCTATCCGGTAGATTCCGAAAGCCTCCTCGCTCTCGCCAATGAAGGTGATACCCGCTGGCGTACTGATCCTGAAGCGCTCCGCAATCAGTACCGAGCGTTGGATCTGATGGATCTGCTTCAGCTCGTTGATAAGCCCGATGGACTCAACCGCCAGATCTCCGACAGCGGACGGCAGCTCCTGCAGACGACACCGCTGGTTCATGGATGGATAGACAGAGACGATCATCGTGTCCAAGTCTGGTCGGAGATGGAGATGCTGCGCGAAGCTGCGCAGGACGCACGTCCACTCGCCGAGAACACGTTTGCTCGCCTCGAGATTTCTTCGTGGCGACAATTCCAGGCCATCGACATTTCGTTCCACCCCCGCCTTACCATCATAACGGGCGCAAACGGGGCCGGTAAGACGACGTTACTAAATATTCTTGCGCCACACCTTAGCTGGAGTGCGCAACTTGTGTCATCTGGGCGCCAGGAGGCCGGGGGCGATCTGAACGGGCACACTAGTGAGGTCGGTCGGCTTTTCTACACGAACGGCGCGCGGACCTCGATCGTGGAAACGCTCGCCGAGGGCGTTCACATCAGCGCGCTTCAAATGCCGTCGCAACAACATGTCCCCGGCCTATTCATCTCCTCTCATCGCTCGATCAGCAGCTATCAGCAATTGCAGAACCTTCCCGCTAGATTCTCCGCCGCTAACGTTCTCCTCAATCAATTTGCCGGGGAGGTGCAAACAAGGTACAGCGGAGGGTCGAGTCAATACCCACCTCTCTTCAGGATGAAGGAAGCGCTCGTCGCGGCCGCGATGCACGGTTATGGAAATCAAGCGGTCCTCCCGACTGAAGAAGCTCGGATAATCTGGGAAGGGTTCCAAGATGTTCTTCGCAACTTCCTGCCCAAAAGTTTGCGATTCCGGGAACTGGCGGTCAAGAACGGAGACGTCATTGTGCGGACGCACTCGGCGGAATTCCCTCTCGAAGCAGTTTCGGGGGGTCTCAGTGCGATGCTGGAACTCGCCTGGCAAGTTTTCCTACGTAGCCGTGATGCTGAGGCTTTCACTGTTTGCATCGACGAGCCCGAGAATCACCTGCATCCCGAGCTGCAGAGGCAGATTGTGCCGGCGCTCCTCGATGCTTTCCCTCACGTATCTTTCATCATTGCTACGCACTCGCCGTTTGTGGTGACCGCATTCCCAGATGCGTATGTGTACGCACTTTCGTCAAACTTCTCAGGGGTTGTTACATCGAGACGAGTACATGACCTAAATTCGTCGGGCACCTCGGACGATACTTTGATGTCGGTTCTCGGGTTGGACACGCCCTTGCCGATCTGGGCTGAGGGTCGCTTGAAGCTCGCTTTGGAAGCACTCCCACCGGATCCATCCGTAGATGAGCTTCGAGACTTTCGAGACAAACTGGTGGCAGCGGGGTTGGAGGAGCAGTTTTCCGCCGCTTTAGACATCCTTCGGGTGGATTCGACGCGGGACTCGGACAAGCAATGATTGCGCTTATCAAAGGGCCAGTGCCAGAGTGGCTTGCGGTGAATCAGTCGACTGCCACTGCGAATTACTTGGCGGCCCCAGCTGAACGTAAACCCACCCCATGGCGGGCTGCGGCGATTGTTGGATCACTCTTAGGTGAGTCGCATGGGAAATGTATGTACTGCGAGGTACTAACGGATGACGCTGCGTACTCCGCCGTTGAGCATATAAAGCCTAAGTCGGTGTTCCCGGAGCTCGTATTGGTGTGGGAGAATTTGGGACTCGTGTGCCCGAAGTGCAACACGAACAAGAGGGACTACTGGACTGAAGACGGAAGTCTTCAGATTCTTGATCCGTACCGTGATGATGTTCCTGCACACCTGGACTTTCTTGGACCCCTTGTCCTGGCATCGAATGAGAGTTCGCGGGGAGTAAACACGATCCGGAAGCTCAAACTTGACACCCGAGAAGACCTTGTCATCTCGAAGATGAAGCGCATTCAAGAACTCGAAAGCCGAATTCGAGTGTGGAACAGTGAGTCAAGGGCCGAGTTCAAAAAGCTTTTTGCCGAAGATGTCCGTGAAGCATTCGCTCCAGCCCGGGAATTTTCGGCCACACTTCGGTCTTTCGCTGAGAGCCGTGGCTTCCCCGTCTAGGAGGACGAAGCGAGGGGTGGAACGTGCGATGACCAAGGGCACGCTCCACGCCCATGTGTTTATTGAGCGCGGCGGCGCGGGACCGTGTGCTCGGAGCAAATCGGGCCCGTCCAGATCGACTGAGACTCACGCTGGAGAGGCGCATTTTTTTAGGGGGGGGGTCGGCTGTGCTTTAAAGAAGTCCGAAGCTGCGGTCGGGACATATGGAACTCATTGCCCTAGCTTCTCGATGATGCGAGCGGCTGCCTCGTCGTCGGTGACGGTGCCGGCGGCGACCTGGCGCCCGAGTTCACCGGTCTCTTCGTCGGTGACCTGCTGGCCGGCCGCACCGAGGGCTGCGTCAGCGCGGGCGATCGATCGCTGGATCTCGGCGTCGGTGCGTGCCGGCGCGGTCGCGCTGCTCCCGGGCGCCAGAGGCGGTGAGGGACTGCGGATGGGTGACGTGGCGCCTGAGGGCTCCGTTGCGTACGTGTCCAGTTTGCCGGCGAGGCCTGGCGTTCTGGAGGGATTTCGCGGTCTTCGAGCACCCGAGGGGGCTCTCCGGAAGTTTCGGATAGGGGCACCATCACCGGCGTGAATCGTGCCCCTTGAAGTGACACGGGGCTGAGCATGCGGGCGGGCGCAGGCGCCCACCTATGCCGAGATGACGGGCTGTCTTGCAGTGCCGAGCGGTGTGCATCCACTCCTAGCCAGCCGGTGGTCTCGTCCGCGGCAGGGCGCCCGTATGACGCACCCTCACTGCGAGCGGTCGCGGACCACATATGTGAGACGGACGCAGCGGGCAACCAGTACGAGGTCGACATCGGCAGCGATGCCGCGACATCGATCGCGGGAACGGCGTCGTTCTCCCTGGTTGCACTCGAGACCGCTACAGGATCGTCTAATGGGTGCCGGTGCCCTCTCTTGTTTCTCGGCGCCGACGGACAGCTCGGAGAATCACTCTCCAGCTGGCGAGGTACACCACGAGGCCGACTGCGACGGCGATCGGTTGAGGGACGCCTACGAGCACGAGTAACACGGCCGCGAGGATCGCTGCCAGGAGCGCGCCGAGGAGAAGTAGGGTCTGGAAGTTCCGCAGCCGCTGCTCAGCTCTGGTCGCTCCCATCTTTCGAACCTAACGAAAGTGCCCGCCGGCCGATCGGCTGCCGGGCATTGGCGCCCCGGTAGGATCCCGTCGTGAGATCGATGAAGCCCTGGCCTCGCACGTTCGCCTGGTTGGCCGTAGTCGCGGCTGCGCTGATGCTTGCGTTAGGGCTTCTGAATCTGGTCCTCAACACCAGGATGGTCGGTTCGTGGCTGCCCCTGGTCGTTCTCATGCCTTGGTCCCTGTACCTCGGCATCTGGAGTCTCCGTAACCAGGACAAGCGCTGACCTGGCAGACGACAACGCAGTTGTCCGGTAGGCCATCGGCTAACGGACACGCTGGTTCTGATGCGCACGACGCTCGCGCTCCTGCTGTCGAGCAACTCGCGGTCCCCGCGCGATCAGAATCGCTCCCGCAACAGCGGCAACGAGGGTCGCAGCCAGCAGCGGCAGCCAAGGCGTGAAGTTCGTGAACGCCGCCAGGATTGTCAGAACGATCAGGGCCACCGTTAGTGAGCCAATGATCCAAGCGATCCAGAGCCGGTACCTACGCATCATCGCCCCATAGTGCACTGGCTATCGGTGGAGGATCGACCACCGGACGCTTGACGGCTGGGCCTCACTTGACTGCGCCGAGTTATCTCGGATTTGCCGTTTCGAGCCGCCATCAATTCCTGACCCGTGCAGGGCCGTGAGGCTACGGCTCTCACTATCTGTAGATTTCCTCGCCGCCTTCGACGCGATCAGGGTGCTCCACCCGGCCCCCGTCGACGTCTGAGATCGTCCGACCATGATCGTGGACACTGCCCGCGCGGACGCCGGCGTTGACGGTGCAGCCGCACACTTCGATGGATCCGGCCAGCTCCCCCCGCCGACACGGTGGGCGTTCATCTGTGGAACCCGTCGAACAGATACCAGGCCCACGAAGACGAGCTCGTCCGGAGCCATGATTGCCGCGACCGTGAAAGTGCCCCGGCGGGACACTCTTACGACGAATCGCGAGGCACGAAGACGTTGTCTGGAAGCACGATCCGTCGTGCAGGTAGCGGATGCCCTCCAACTCGTGCGCGCAGCAGCTTGCGCGCCAGTCGAGCTCGGCGAGGGATCGCATCACTGGACGAAGCCAAGAACAGGATGCCGATGATCAGCGCCGGCATGGTCAGGAAGACCCAGGGGACGAGGCCCGGAGCGACCGTCTGGCTCAAGATCAGGCCGATGATGATCCAGAGCAGACCGCCCGCCAACAGAACAGCGCCGATCGAGGCGAGGACTGTACTTCGAAGGTTCTGGTTCTCAGTTTCGTCGTAGAACGAGCTCACTCGGAGGTCAGCGACCGGGTTACGCGTTTGCACGTTCGGGAGGCCGTCGCTGATGAAGTCGTATCGGACGACGAAATCCGAGCGAACGATACTTTGCTCGACCCGCCAGGAGGCGGACTCGCCAGCAGTCAACTGCACATCCGCGCCACTAGCGTGCTCATCCGCGCGAACGGTGGAAGGGATCACCGGCACGCCGAGGTGAGCCACGAAAACGCCCGAGAACGAGTCGGCTCGAACGTCCTTCGCGCCCGCACGCCACGCCCAGAGCCGTACTCGGTAGGGCCGCTGGACGGGAGTGCCATCGACGACGTAGCTGACGTCGGTCGCATGCTCCATGAACAAGGGAGTGGCTGTGTAGTCGATCCAGAGCTCGTAGTCCCCGAGTGGCCGCCACCATCTGTCGCTAGTGCGTTGCAGGGCGATGCTGATTACGGCACCGACGATCCCGCTGATTACGAGGCTGACTACCCAGAGGGGAGCCCCGAATGAGTCATCCAAGCCACCGCCTTCGGTGGCGGCTGCCGTCAGAATGACTCCCCAGTGGATCACGGGCGTTCCGCGTTTCGCATTCGCTGACTCTATCCACTGCGGCCGAGGCGGCTGCAAGTAATCGTTTCTGTTTCTGACCGAGTGGGCCCCGAGCGTCGAGACGCCGACGGCGGACCCGTCCAGAACCCGTTGCCCCAAAACTGTGAGCAGCTTCGCTCGGCGTCGTCCGTCTCGCTGCGCTCTGTGTCGTGATCGCGTCCCGCAAGCCGATCGCTCATCGGGACGTCGGTCGGGTTGTGCCACGGGTAGCTTCAGCATCATGACGACTCGCGACTGGCTGGGCCGACGTTTACCGGTGTGGACGCTGGTCACCGTCGGGGTCGTTCTTCTTGGCCTCGCCGCGCTGCGATGGCGTCGAACCTCTACCACTCGACGGTGACCGAGCACATGCGCGGGGTGCGCGTGGGTGATGCGCTCCGTGTGCGATGGCACGGTGCTTACTGGTGGGCGTCGTCGGCCCTGGGTACGGGGGGGGGCTCACCTGGTCGAAGAACCCCCGCGAGGAGACCGCGTACGTTCCTGACGGCCGGAGCCCGTTCGACTTCAACGGCGGGACGCTCCACCTGCAGAGCATCACGATCAGCGCCGCCGGCGAGGTCGTGAACTGCGGCGGGTACGTCGTGCCCGACGACTACGTGCCGTCGGACTGGCCGATGACGCCGATGCCGGACCCGGCGGAGCGCACGCTGACCGTGGCGGTCAGGTTCCCGGTGACGGCGCCGCGTGAGTCAGCCGTGCCAGAAGCGAGCACCGAGATCGATCGGCAGGCGCCGAGGAGGTCCTGGCTCGGGCGGGTGCTCGGCCGACGCTGATCCGCCTCGCTAATGACACGTAGCGGCGAGAAGTGACAACAGCGGCGCGGTTGGTGCCACTACGGCAGACGACGAGGGGCTCCCGCTGCTCGCGAAAGCCCCTCGTCGTCGAGCACCGCAAGCTACGCCGCGCGGAGCGGTTCGAGCCGCCAACCGCGGGTCGGAAGCCCGTCGACGAACTGCCACTCCGCGCGGCAGATGTCGCACTCGATCCAGCGGTCGTGCTCTCGGAACCCGGGGGTGTTGTCGTGCTCTTCGATAATCGAACCGCGGCCGCACGGGCAGTCGAACTTGCAGCGTTCGGTGTCTCCAGAGCCAGCGCCCCAGCCCTCGTGGTCCCATCGGCTGTTGTCGCTCAGCTCGGTCCGGATGCCGGTCGACTGCGGCGCCGTGCGCGCCCAGTCGATGATGGCGACCTTGCCTGCTTCGACGACGGTCTCGTGCGCGCCGATGGTCCGGAGGATGCTGATGAGCTCCTCCGGCTGCCGTGCCACCGCGTGGTCGCTGTCACGCAGTCCAGCTGCGTAGTCGGCAGCGAGGAGCGCTCGGGAGCCGAAGTCGCCGGGACCGGCCTGCGCGATGAGCCACTCGTGGAATGGGCTCGTCAGGGGAGCAGGATCCTCGTCGAGACCGTTCCAACGTGCAGGCTGCTTCCCGGTCGCGTGATACTCGTCGAGTGCACGCTCGAGGAAGGCCAAGCCCGAGGGCCGGTGGTGGTGGCCTCGGACGGTGTTACTCTTCGTGCGACGGTCCTCGAGGACACGGTCGACGTACGCGATCTGCTCGGGCATCAATCCGAACGTGGCGTTCGGATCCAGTCGATCGGCAGGATTCGCCGCGAGGGGGATACCCAAGGCAGCCGCTGCGTGGATCGCGGTGCCGTTTGAGACGTAGCCGAACTGGGCTAGGTGCGCCTGGAAGAAGCGCTCCATCGTGTGCTTGACCCCGTAGCTGCCTGAGCCCCCGGTAGCCGTCTCGGTGTGGTCGAACAGTCGGAGAACCTCGGCGGCGAGGACGACGCTCACGTAGTCGTCTTCTGTGGTCAGCCCCGCTGGGAACGGCTCGTCCGCCCACAGGCCGTTTCGGCCGAGGTGGGTGATCAAGCTGTCGGAGTCGGGGTCCGACGTCGACAAATCGGGGTGGTCGGTGAGTACCCGGATGATCGTGCGGGCGCGGATCCGCTCGCCGAGGATGCCCTGCGCGAGCGGGTGCTCAACGGCCCGCAGGGCCTCTGTGTACTTCATCCCGCAGAATCGCTGGAGCGCGCGGGCGTCCCGCACGATCTCGCGGGGACGGTCAGGGGTGGTGTTCGTGTCGGACAACTCAATCGCCTTCTGCGCCAGGAGATGCGACCCACGTTCGCAGAACCGGCGTCACAGGAGAGAGATCTCAACAAGAACGGCACTGCTTCTGGAACCCGTCACCACGGTTGTCCATCGAGGCAGGAAGCACGTGGGGCTTCTCGCACGGAGACGAGCGGACCAGACCGCTCGAGGTGAGAGTACATCAAGACGAACGCATCGGGCTCGTCTGTCGGGCTATTGGCAGGACGGGCATCGTCACTCAGGCGGGCGGGAAGTGCGAGGCGATCGCGTCCGACCGCTGTGACGTCGGTCGATCCTTCGAGCGCAGCGAGCCGCTTCGCGAGCTTCCCCGGCCAGCAGACCTCGACACCGCGCGCGGTGAACGACCCACCGACGAGCGGCCAGTCCGCTCCAACGAAGCAGAGCGCGCCGTGCACGGGCACCGGGTCGACGAGCTCCCGCACGAGAGCCACCTGGCGGAGGACACCGTCCACGAGCTTCGTCCGGTCGCCACCGACGACGAGCTTCTCCACGCGCGGACGGAACAGTCCACCCTCGACGACCAGCCGCGGCCGCTTGCCTCGGTAGTGCTTGGCGTCGACGACCTAGACGCCAGCCCGAGTGATGACGATGTGGTCGATGTTCGCGCGGGAGCCGGGGATGCGCCGGTCGTGGAGCACCACGACCTGATCGGACGCGATGGCGTCGAGTCTCCGTCCGACCTCAGCCTCACCGACGGCGCCGGACCTCCACGCCGCGGTGCTCTGCCGCTCGTTCGAGAGCGCGACGGCGATCGTACCGATCCGCCCCTCGCCCCACGTCGAGCGGATCGTCGCTTCGTCGCGCGCCCTGCGCCGGTCGTACTCGCGCTGCGCGGACGCGCCTGCGCCGGTCGTGTGGTCGGTCCCCATGGACCCATCCAGGCAGACGACGAGCCCCGTCTGCGAGCCCCAGTGCGAGGCGCGCGAAGGACGAGACGCGACGGTCGGACCACCGGACGGGAGGCGCGACACCGGACGCCAGCCGCGCCTCCAGTCCGACAAGCGGTCACGCTGGTCCGCGCGCGCCGGACCGGCGCAGAGTGGAGCGATGCCGACATCCGCACCCGACCCCTCCGCAGCATCGCAGGCCGTGCGCCTCCTCGGCGCCCCCTGGGGCGACGCGTCCCGCCGCGGCCGCCCCTACGCGAAGGACCCCTCCGTCATCCGGTTCGGCGGCCGGTACCTGCTGTACTGCTCCCTCCCGTCGGCGAGCGACGACGAGCCCGAGGGCTGGTCGGTCGGCATCGCCGAGAGCGACGACCTCGTCACGTGGCGGACCGTGGCCGTGCTGCCGTCGTTCGGGGAATACGACCGCAGCGGTGCGGCAGCGCCCGGCGCCGTGGTGATCGACGGACGCGTCCACCTGTTCTTCCAGACCTACGGCCGGGGCCGCGAGGACTCGATCTGCCACGCGGTCAGCGACGACGGCCTGACCTTCACGCCGAACCCGGAGAACCCGGTGTTCCGCCCGACGGGGGAGTGGACCTGCGGCCGAGCGATCGACGCGGACCTGGTGGTCGCGGGCGACTGGCTGCTGCTCGGGTGGGTGACGCGTGACCCGACGATGACGACGCAGCTGCTCGGGACGGCACGAGCGCCGCTGGGGAGCGCGTACGGACGCGACGACTGGGAGCAGCTGTCCGTCGACGGGCCGGCGCTGGCCCCGGAGCTGCCCTGGGAGCAGGACTGCATCGAGGCGCCGGCGCTGCGGTGGGACGGCGAGACGTTCACGGTGTTCTACGCGGGCGCGTACAACAACCAGCCGCAGCAGATCGGGTGGGCGACGAGCCCGGACGGCCGGACGTGGACGCGCGGCTCCGACGAGCCGCTCGTGCCGGCGGGGCCGGAGGGGGCGTGGAACCACTCCGAGTCCGGCCACCCGGGCTTCTTCCGCGACGAGGACGGGCGCGAGTACCTGTTCTTCCAGGGCAACCCGGACGACGGACACACGTGGTGCATCGCGGCGACGGAACTGACGTTCGTCGACGGGGTGCCGGTCGTGCAGACGGACCCCGTGGGCTGACCCCGCCGGGTCGAGGCGGTCACGAACCGCGCCGTCGAGTCCGGGGTCGGCCCTCGCGCGTGGCAAGCTTGGACGTCCCCGACGCCCCCAACCAGGAAGGCCCCGGATGCTCGAGCTCCCGCCCGTGTTCGAAGTCGGCTCCCTGATCGCCATCGTCGCGATCCTGCTGGCCGACCTCCTCGTCGTCGCGCGGCGTCCGCACGTACCGACACTCAAGGAGTCCGGCCTGTGGGTGGGCCTCTACGTCGGCCTCGCGCTGCTGTTCGCCGTCGCGATGTTCGTCTTCGCCGGCGGGGAGCCGGCCGGGCAGTTCCTCGCGGGCTGGCTGACGGAGTACAGCCTGAGCATCGACAACCTCTTCGTGTTCGTGATCCTCATGGCGCGGTTCTCCGTGCCGAAGGCGATCCAGCAAGAGGTGCTCATGCTCGGCATCATCATCGCGCTGGTCCTGCGTGGCGTGTTCATCCTGCTCGGCGCCCGCCTGATCGAGGACTTCTCGTGGATCTTCTACCTCTTCGGGGCGTGGCTGGTGTGGACGGCGATCCAGCAGCTCCGTGGCGAGGACGACGACGATGACAAGGACAGCCTCATCGTGCGGCTGCTCCGGCGTCGGATCCGCATCACCGACACCTACGACGGCATGAAGTTCCGCATCGTGCAGGACGGCGCACGGCACTTCACGCCACTGCTGGTGGTCCTCATCGCGATCGGGACGACCGACCTGCTGTTCGCGCTCGACTCGATCCCGGCGATCTTCGGCATCACCGAGAGCGCGTTCATCGTGTTCACCGCGAACGTCTTCGCCCTGATGGGCCTCCGGCAGCTGTACTTCCTGCTCGGCGGGTTGCTCGAGCGGTTGGTCTACCTCAAGTACGGGATCGCGGCGATCCTCGCGTTCATCGGCGTGAAGCTCGTGCTGCACGCACTGCACGGCAACGAGCTGCCGTTCATCAACGGTGGGGAGCACGTCGAGTGGGCGCCGGAGATCGGCACCGGGGTGTCGTTGCTGGTCATCGTCGTGGCGATGGGTGTGGCGACCGGGGCGAGCCTGCTGCGGATGCGCCGCGAGGACGAGTCGCACGACGAGGTCTCCCGCGACGCCGGGACGGCGTAGCGGTCCTGCACCGCGCCCGTCGCGTGCGTCCGGCGGTGGACGCACCACGAGACGGACTGGAGGCGCGGGTCGGGCCCGCACCGTCCCTCCAGGCACGGCCGTCACCCCGCTGGCGCGGTGCGCCGGAACCGGCTGGTGCGGTCCGCTAGCGTCGACACCGGACCCCGCCACCCCTCACGAACCGGATCGAGCAACGATGCCTGACGTCCACCGCCCCGCCGACGACCGCTACGAGCGACTCCCGTACCAGCGCGTCGGGAGGAGCGGCCTGCTCCTGCCCCGCATCTCCCTCGGGCTGTGGAACAACTTCGGCGCCGACCGAGCGCTCACGACGCAGCGCGACATCGTGCTGCACGCGTTCGACCGCGGGATCACCCACTTCGACCTCGCGAACAACTACGGCCCGCCGCCCGGAGCCGCCGAGGAGCAGTTCGGTCGCGTCCTCGAGTCGGACCTCCGACCCTTCCGCGACGAGATCGTGGTGTCGACGAAGGCCGGCTACGACATGTGGCCCGGTCCGTACGGCAACTGGGGCTCGCGCAAGTCCATGCTCGCCTCGCTCGACCAGTCGCTCGGACGCCTCGGGCTCGAGTACGTCGACGTCTTCTACTCGCACCGGCCGGACCCCGAGACCCCGATCGAGGAGACCGTCAGCGCCCTCGTGACCGCGGTCCGCTCGGGCAAGGCGCTCTACGCCGGCATCTCGAACTACGACCCGGCGCAGACGGCCGCCGCGGCAGAGGCGCTCGCCGCCGAGAACATGCACCTGCTCATCCACCAGCCGCGCTACAACATGTTCGACCGGGTCCCCGAGGACGGGCTCTTCGACGAGCTGCTCCGTCTGGGGACCGGCGCGATCGTGTTCTCCCCGCTGGCCGGTGGGCTCCTGACGGACCGCTACCTCGACGGCTCGGTGCCGGTCGGGTCGCGGGCGGCGGAGGGGCGCTGGTTCGGCGCGGACCGGATCGACGACGAGTACCTGACGACCGCGCGCGCCCTGAACGACATCGCCGTGTCCCGGGGGCAGACGCTCGCGCAGCTCGCCATCACGTGGGTGCTCCGGCAGCCGGCGGTCACGTCCGCACTCGTCGGGGCGTCGAGCGTCCGGCAGCTCGACGGGACGCTCGACGCGCTCGAGGGTGCGCCGCTGACCGGCGAGGAGCTCGCGGCCATCGACGCGCTGGTGCCGCGCGGCTGAGTCCGGGCGGCGCGCTGGCCGGGGCTGGGTCCGGGCGGCGCGCTGGCCGCGGGGCTGCGTCCGGGCCAGGATGGTCCCATGACGGACCACGCCGAGATGATCCACCCCGACGTCGCACCGAGCGGACCCGGGTGCGTCGAGTGCGACGCCACCGGGTCCTGGTGGGTGCACCTGCGCCGGTGCGCCGCGTGCGGCCACGTCGGCTGCTGCGACGACTCGCTGGACACCCACGCCACCCGGCACTGGGAGGAGACCGGGCACGCGGTCATCCAGAGCTACGAGCCCGGCGAGACGTGGTCGTACGACTACCGCGACCACTCGACGTTCGAGGGCGTGGAGCTCGCGGCGCCGACGAGTCACCCCGTGGAACAAGCAGTCCCCGGGCCGGCGGATCGCCTGCCCGGGGACTGGTTGGAACTGCTCGGCGGGTCGCGCTGACCCGCCGGGGCCGATCAGGACGCGCTAGCTCGCGCTGACGGCCTCGTCGCGGCGCGGGAGCGTCCAGCCCGGGCGCACGAAGTGGCACGTGTAACCGTGCGGGTGCTTCTCGAGGTAGTCCTGGTGCTCCTCCTCGGCCTCCCAGAAGTCGCCAGCGGGCTCGACCTCGGTGACGACCTTGCCCGGCCAGATGCCGGACGCGTCGACGTCGGCGATCGTGTCGAGGGCGACCTCGCGCTGCTCGTCGTTCGTGTAGAACACCGCGGAGCGGTAGCTGCGGCCGACGTCGTTGCCCTGGCGGTCCTTCGTCGACGGGTCGTGGATCTGGAAGAAGAACTCGAGCAGGTCGCGGTAGGAGATCTGCGACGGGTCGAAGACGATCTCGACCGACTCGGCGTGGTCGCCGTGGTTCCGGTAGGTGGCGTTCGGGGTGTCGCCGCCGGAGTACCCGACGCGCGTGCTGATCACACCGGGACGGCGACGGAGGAGCTGCTGCGCTCCCCAGAAACACCCGCCGGCGAGGATGGCGGTTTCGGTGGTGGTCATGGTGGCCTCCTGAGGTCGTCGTTGCCGCTGGCTGCGGCATCACCCGGTGCAACCGACAAGACCCGCCGACTGTTCCCGCGCTCAGTCCATCGTGCCCCTGGTCGCGCGACGCCGGAGGGCGGCCGTCCAGCCGAGGGACGTGACCCCGGCTCCGACCAGGGCCTTCGCGAGACCGCCGACGACGAAGGGGTACAGCCCGTACTCGAGCGTGTGCTGAAGGTCGAGCCCGAGTGACACGGCGAGCCAGGCCATCCCGGCCGCGAACGTGACGACGGTGCCGAGCACGAAGGAGATCAGCGCCGCGGTGAACCGGCGGTCACCGAACCGCTCCGCGACCCACCCGACGAGCGCCGCGGCGGCGATGAACCCGACGACGTAGCCGCCCGTCGGGCCGACCAGGACGCCGGCTCCGCCGGTCCCGTCGGCGAAGACCGGAAGCCCGACGACGCCGAGCAGCGCGTAGACGAGCATCGACAGGGCTCCGCGGCGAGCACCGAGCGCGCTGCCGACGAGCAGGACGGCCAGCGTCTGCCCCGTGATCGGCACCGGCCAGAGCGGGACGGACACCTGGGCGGCGCCGGCGGTCAGCAGCGCGCCGCCGAGGACGAGGGCGGTGCTGACCAGGGCGGTGCGGGGGAGCACGACGTCGGCGAGCGGTCGGCGGGCGGTGGTCCGGACGGGCGCGAGGGCGTGGTCGGTCATGGGGTGTCCTGTCGGGTCGTGTGTGGGTCGCGTCAGACGGCCGCTGCGGCGAGCAGTGCGTCGGCTTCGCGCCGGGCGGCGGCGACGGCGTCGCTGTCGAGCCCGCACGCGCGGAGGCAGGTGCCGGTGAACGCCTCGCGGTCGTGGTCGTCCACCTCGCCGGTGCGGCGCAGCTGGATGACGGTCTCGGCGAGCTGGATGAGGATGCCGCCCAGCAGCGCGGGCGCGACCGTGCCCCGGACGTCCTCCGTCGCGGCCAGGGCACCGAGTCGGCCGTAGGTGTCCTGCAACTCCTGCCGGTCGGTCCGGAAGCCCTCGTACCGCTCGCCCTGCACCTCCGGCAGGAGGTAGAGCGTGCCGATGTTGTGCGGCGTCCGCGCGAGCGTGTCGATGTCGATGAGGACCAGGGCCGCGAGTGCGCCCGCGGCGGAGACGGATCCGGGGACGCGTTCCTCGAGGCCGCGCACCACGTCGAGGCTCGGGCGGACCGAGGTCGTGAGCAGCTCGACCAGCACCTCGTCCTTGCCGGCGAAGTGGTAGTACAGCGAGGCCTGCCGGATGCCGACCCGTTCGGCGATCGCCCGGGTCGAGGTGGCGCTGAAGCCGTTCTCGACGAACAGGGCCGCCGCGGCGTCGAGGATCTGGTCGCGGGGGCTCAGCGCGGACGCGGTGTCCGGGACGGCCCGCGGTCTGCCGAGTCGGGCGGGCCGGTCGTCGGAGGGCATGGCCCCATCCTCGCAGCCGGCCGTCACACGTGCTCCCGGGCCGTGTGCTCCCGGTACGTCCGCCAGCCGCCGTGGTGCGTGATGTCCTCCGCGCCCTCGACGGCGACGGCCTCGACCGTGAACCCGGTGACCTCCGTGCCGTCGTCGAGCGTCACGGTGCCGATCGCCATCGGTGCGGGCAGCGCGGCGACGAAGGTCCCGAAGCCCGCCGCGGGGAGCCGCCAGACCTCGCCGACGATACCGGCGCCGTCCGGCGCCGCCGCTCCGGAGGAGGGGGCGACCGAGCGCGTCCGGACCAGTCCGGGCTTGGGCGGCACCGTGTCGAGGGCGTACAGCCGGTAGTCGGAGGCGGTGCGCGCCTCCCGGACGAACGTCCCGCCCGCGGCGACGAGCTGCCCGTTCAGCGGCTGGTCCCGCAGGTGCGCGCCGACGACGATGACGTCGACCGTCGGTGCGGCGAAGGCCGCACCGAGTGCCGCGAGGCGGCGGTCGCTGAACGCGGGGCCGGTCAGCATGACGCCGAACGGCAGCCCGTCCACGAAGCCGGCCGGGACCGCGAGCGACGCCATGTCGAGCAGGTTCGCGAAGTTCGTGTACCTCCCCATCCGGCTGTTCGCGCCGACCGGGTCCGCGGCGACCTCGGCGAGGGTCGGGTGCCAGGTCGTGGTGGGGGTGAGCAGCGCGGTGGTGCCGTCGAGGGCGGCTCGACCGGCGGCACCGAACGCGTCGAGTCGCTCCTGGTCGGCGAAGAGTTCTGCGGCGGTGGGGGTCGCGCCGCCGAGCACGATCCTGGCGACCGTCGGGTCGAGGTCGTCGCCGATCCGGTCGCGGTTCGCCTCGATGTGGGCGCCGACCGCGGCGTACCGCTCGGCCACGAACGCGCCCTCGTAGAGCAGCGCAGCGGCGTCGAGCAGCGGTGCGATGTCGACCTCGACGACCTCGTGCCCGAGGGCACGGAACCGGTCGACCGCCCGGCCGAACGCGTCCGCCCAGCCGGGTGCGAGCCCCTCGAGCTGCGACGGCAGCGGGACGGCGATCCGCGGCACGGCGGGGAGGACGACGAGCGAGCCGTTCACGAGCGCTGCGTCCGGTCGGGCGAGCGGGTCGATGCCGTCCGGGCCGGCCATCAGCTCGGTGGCGGTCCGGGCGAGGTCGAGCGACCGGGCGAAGACGGTGACGCAGTCCTGCGACCGGCAGGCCGGGACGACGCCGGTGTTCGGGACGAGACCCTTCGTGGGCTTCACGCCGACGAGGTGGTTCAGGGCAGCCGGCACCCGGCCGGAGCCCGCGGTGTCGGTACCGAGCGCGAAGTCGACGATGCCGAGGGCGACGGCGGTCGCGCTGCCGCTCGAGGAGCCTCCGGAGATCCGGGTGGGGTCCCAGGCGTTCCGGACGGCACCGAAGGGTGAGCGGGTGCCGACCAGCCCGGTGGCGAACTGGTCGAGGTTCGTCTTGCCGACGACGACCGCGCCCGCGGCCCGGAGACGAGCGACCGCGGTGGCGTCGGCCGTCGGCGTGTACGCGTAGGAGCGGGACGCGGCCGTGGTCGGGAGTCCGGCGACGTCGATGTTGTCCTTGACCGCGACGAGCATCCCGGCGAGCGGCAGGGCCGGGTCCACGGCCGACGCCTCGGCCACGACGGCGGCGCGGTCGCGCAGGGTGATCCAGACCTCGGGACGGTCGACGGCGTCGATCCGGTCGAAGGCTGCGTGCACGCGGTCCGCCGCGGTGCTGCCCCCGCTCACGCCGGTGCTCCGATCGCTGCCAGGACCTGCCCCGGGGCGACCTGGTCGCCCGGCTTGATGTAGACCTCCAACACGTGTCCTTCCACGGGTGCGTGCACCATCGACTCCATCTTCATCGCCTCCACGGCCAGCAGCCGCTGGCCCTCGTCCACACGGTCGCCCGGTCGGACGTCCACCTGCCACACGGTCGAGGTGAACGGTGCGGTCACCGCCGTGGCACCGGCGGGCAGGACCACCTCGTCCGGCAGCACCACGGCGGGTTCGTCGCGGACGTCGAACTCACCCGAGGCCCGCCACCGTTCCTTCTCCTCGTCGAAGGCCCGGGCCTGCTGGGCGCGGAAGTCCGCGATCGAGGTGGCGTTCTCGCCGAGGAACCGCTTGTAGGACGCGATCGAGAACTCGCCGTCCACGGTCTCGAAGTCCCCGCGGCCGGCGTCGGTCTCGGCGCGCAGCTCGAGCAGCTCCTCCGCCCCGACCGGGTACCACTCGATGCGGTCGAAGAAGCGCAGTGCCCACGGGTCCTCCTGGAACAGGCCGCCGCGGCGGAACCGGTTCCAGATCTGCACGGTGCGGCCGACGAACTGGTAGCCGCCGGGCCCCTCCATGCCGTAGATGCAGAGGTAGGCGCCGCCGATGCCGACGGAGTTCTCCGCCGTCCAGGTGCGGGCGGGGTTGTACTTCGTCGTGACGAGCCGGTGCCGGGGGTCGAGCGGCGTGGCGACCGGCGCACCGAGGTACACGTCGCCCAGACCGAGCACGAGGTAGCTCGCGTCGAAGACCGTGCGGAACACGTCGTCCACGCTGTCGAGCCCGTTGATCCGACGGATGAACTCGATGTTCCACGGCGTCCACGGGGCGTCGTTCCGCACGCCGGCCATGTACCGCTCGATCGCGAGCCGGGTGGCCGGGTCGTCCCACGACAGCGGCAGCTTGACGGTGCGCGACGGCACGACGAGCTGGTCCGTCGGCGGGATCTCGTCCTCGAGCTCGCGCAGGAGGCCCGCCATCGTGCTCGCCTTCAGCACGCTCGCGTCGGTGTGCACCTGCAGTGAGCGGATGCCGGGCGTGATGTCGAGGATGCCCCGTGGCGCCTCCTCCTGCAGCTTCGTCATGAGGGCGTGCACGCGCATCCGCAGCGCGATGTCGAGGGTCATGTCGCCGTACTCGACGAGGACGTTGTCGTCGCCGTCGCGTCGGTACGCGACACCCGGTCGGGCGTCGGTCGCGTCCAGGCGCGCGATCACCCCGTCGTCGCCGTCGCCGCCGGTGCGGGGGACGGTCCGGGAGGCGCGGTTCGCCTCGAGCGCTGCGGCGTCGGCTTCGCGGACGGGCACGAACCGGACCGTGTCGCCCGGTCGGAGCTGGCCCAGCTTCCACAGGTCGCCGCTGGCGACCACCGCGGGGCAGACGAAGCCGCCGAGGGAGGGGCCGTCCGGTCCGAGGATGATCGGGGTGTCGCCGGTGAAGTCGATCGCCCCGACCGCGTACGGGGTGTCGTGGATGTTCGACGGGTGCAGGCCCGCCTCGCCGCCGTCGGTCCGTGCCCAGCCCGGTCGGGGGCCGATGAGCCGGACGCCGGTGCGTGCGGAGTTGTGGTGCACGGCGTAGTCGGTGGCGTAGAAGACGTCGAGGTCGGCGCGCGTGAAGAAGTCCGGCGCCGCGTGCGGTCCCTCGGTGACGGCGATCTCCCACGCGTCGGTGAGCGCGGTGCGTCGCTCGGCCGGGGTCGGGCCGCCGACCAGGCCGAGCCGGGTGCCGACCGGGAAGGCCGGGTGCGGGGCGTCCGAGTCCGGGGACCCGGGACGGAGCACGTCGCCGGCGAGCAAGGCCCGGCCGGCGTGGCCGCCGAACCCGCCGAGCGTGAACGTCGCAGCGGAACCGAGGTAGGTCGGGACGTCGAAGCCGCCGCGGACGGCCAGGTAGCTGCGGAGTCCTGGGCCGGGAGCGGCCCCGATCGCGAGCGTCTGTCCGGCACCGACCTCGACCGGTTCCCAGAGCGGCACCGTCTCCCCGTCCAGGGTCACCGGCACCGGGGCGCCCGTGAGGGCCACGACGGCCGGGGTGGAGAACCGCAGCATCGGACCGGTCGCGGTGATCTCCAGGGCGGGGGCGCCGTCCGGGTTGCCCACCGCACGGTTGGCCTCGGCGAAGGAGGCGCCGTCGAACGGACCGCTCGGCGGCACACCCACCTGCCAGTACCCGACCCGACCGGGCAGGTCCTGGATCATCGTCATCGTGCCGGGCACGACGACGTCGATCCGGGGGTCCGGGTCGTCGGTCTCGTCGAGCGTCGACGTGGAGTGCGTGGCGGTGCGGAGCTCGAGGTCGTCGGTCAGGGAACGGAGCAGCCCGGCGTTCGTGACGATGCCGTCGACACGGGTGTCGGCGAGGGCGTCCCGGAGCAGGTCGAGGGCGTCGTCACGGGTCTCCCCGGTGGCGATGACCTTCGCGAGCATCGGGTCGTAGAACGCGGAGACCTCGGAGCCGGTCTCGACCCAGCCGTCGACGCGGACGCCGTCGCGCTCGGGGAACACCGCCTGGGTGACGAGGCCGCTCGACGGGAGCGATCCCTTGGCCGGGTCCTCGGCGTAGACGCGGGCCTCGACGGCGTGGCCGTTCGGGGTCCAGGCGCGGGTGAACACCTCAGGGTCGATGCCGGCCGCGCCGTCGCGGGCCAGGCGGAGCATGAGCTCGACGAGGTCGACGCCGAAGACCTCCTCGGTCACCGGGTGCTCCACCTGGAGCCGGGTGTTCACCTCGAGGAACGACGCTTCCTCGCGGACCGGGTCGTAGACGAACTCGACCGTGCCGGCGCTGCGGTACCCGACGCTCTCGGCGAGCCGACGGGCGGACGCGTGCAGCGCCTCCCGGACCTGCCGGGGGAGCGCCGGGGCCGGAGCCTCCTCGATGACCTTCTGGTTGCGGCGCTGGAGTGAGCAGTCGCGGTCGCCGATCACGGCGACGCGGCCCTCGCCGTCGCCGAAGAGCTGGACCTCGACGTGCCGCGCCGGCCGGACCAACCGTTCGAGGAAGATGCCGGCGGACCCGAACGCGGCGGAAGCGGTGCGCTCGACGCTCGCGTACGCCTGTCGGACCTCGTCGAGGGTCGCGCACGCCTGCATGCCGATCCCGCCGCCACCGCCGGTGGCCTTGAGCATGACCGGCAGGCCGATGCGATCCGCCTCGGCGACGGCCTCGTCGACGTCCGCGAGGAGACCGGTGCCCGCGAGCATCGGCACGCCGGCGGCCGCGGCGAGCTCGCGCGCGGTGTGCTTCGCGCCGAACTGCACGATCTGCTCGGCCGTCGGGCCGACGAATCGGATCCCGGCGGCCTCGCACGCCGCGGCGAACGCGGTGTTCTCGGACAGGAACCCGTACCCGGGGTGCACGAGGCCGGCGCCGGAGTCGATCGCCGCGCGCACCACGGCGTCGATGTCGAGGTAGGACTCGCGGGCCGGTGCCGGGCCGAGCCGGACGGCGACGTCGGCCTCGCGGACGTGCGGGGCGGCGCGGTCGGCGTCCGAGTACACGGCGACGGTGCGCATCCCGAGCGCCTTCGCGGAGCGGATCACGCGGCGGGCGATCTCACCGCGGTTGGCGACGAGGACGGTGTCGGTGGAGAGCGCGGCGTTCACGGCTGGACCACGATCATCCGGAGGGGCGTGCAGGAGAAGTCGTTGCAGGGGTTGTTCATCTGCGGGCAGTTGGAGACGATCACGAGGACGTCCCGCTCGGCCCGGATCGCGACGCGCTTGCCGGGGGCGCTCATGCCGTCGACGATGCCGAGCGCGCCGTCCTCCTCGACGGGGACGTTCATGAACCAGTTGAGGTTCGACACGATGTCCCGAGCCCCCAGTCCGTGTCGGCCGGCCTCGGCGAGGAAGTTCTCGCGGCAGCCGTGCTGGTACTGCGTGTGGTGGCCGTAGCGGAGGGTGTTCGACTCCTTCGAGCACGCACCGCCGATGGTGTCCTGCCGGTCGATCTCGTTCGCGACGACCGTCATCAGGGGACGGCCCTCGTTCGACATGAGGACGGTGCCGGTGCGGACGTACGCGTTGCCCTGTGCCGCCAGGGTGTCCGGCACGCTGTAGCGCTCGTCGGGGTCGTGCGCGTCGTACACCAGGCAGTCGGCGCTCTGGTTGCCGCCGACGTCGACGATCGTGAGCACCTCGCCGGCGCGGACGACGGCGGACCACGGCGCGAGCGGCGCGACACGGTCGTCGCGGACGACGGTCCCGGGGACGAGGGACTCGCTCCAGTCGAGCGGGACGTCGGGGTCGTGGACGGCGCCCACCGGCACGGTCGTGGTCAGGGTTCCGGTCATCACAGGCCTCGCGCTTCCGCGTAGTCGATCGAGTTCAGGTGCGCCCGGTACAGCTCCGGGGTCGCGGTCGCCCGCGGGTCGGTGTGGGTGGTCGGCGTGCCGCGCCAGGCGTGCACGCGCAGGGGGCCGACCGTGTACTCGGGGCGGGGGTCGACCGGGTGGGCGACGTTCGCCACGAGGACGAGGAGGGGCAGCTCGGCGACCAGCGTGACGTGGTGCCCGGGCCCGGCACTGCCCGTCGGCGTCAGCGAGCCGTCGGCCTCGACGTGGACGCCCTGGAAGAACGAGATGCTCGGGGGCAGGTCCCGCTTCGACAGGCCGTGCTTCGCCGCGGCCTTCGCGAGGAGCGACCGCCCACTCGGCGTCGGTCCCTCGGGTGCCGCTCCGCCGTACTTGCGCTCGTTCCACGCGTCGGTGGAGGTGCCGCAGAAGGCGTCGTGGTGGCCGGAGGTGTCCTCGACCACGGTCGCCAGTGCCCGGCCGTCGCCGCTGAGCAGGGGCGCGCCCTGGCCGAGGTACGCCTGCCACGGGATCTTCTGGGTGTCGGCCACGTTCAGGCGCTCCCACGGCTCCAGGGCGTTGAACACCAGCAGGTTCGCGCACGCGTCGCCGGTCGGGTCGTCGAACCGGAGACGGGACCCGCGGGCGAGCACCTTGTGGGTGTACCCGCCCGGGGCGACCGTCTCGGCCCAGACGAGGTCGGCCGGGTCCACGTCCTCTGGTGCGAACGGGGACGACGAGGCGGGGAGGTACGGCATCCAGTCGGACGTCGTGCCGCCCTGGGCGCGGGCGTCCGAGCGTGAGGCGGTCACGCTGTCGGTCTGGTGCAGGTCACGCACGGTGGTTCCTTCCGGTGGTGCGGGCGGTGCGGGTGCTGGTGTGCGGGAGCGGGCCGGTCCTGGCCGGCCCGCCCCTCGCTCAGGCGTCGACGGGGGTGGGGGCGGTGTGCGGCACCTCGGCCAACGTGATCGGCCCGTGCGCGCTGTGTCGCCACGACGACCACGCCCAGCCGACGAGCAGCACGGCGCCGATGAACAGCAGCGCGCTGTACTGCAGCCACCACGAGTCGCCGGTGAGGTCGTAGATCTCCGAGCGGGGCCAGATCAGGTTGACCGCCATGCCGATCTGGAACGCGACGGCGAGGGCGTTCAGCGGGATCCCCCACCGACCGAGCGTGAAGAGCGGCGCCCCGGCCTCGTCGACGCCGCCGGGCAGCCCGGTGCGCCGGAGCCGGATGCGCTGGACGAGCAGCGGGCCCGTGACCCCGAGGTACGCCAGGTAGAGCATCGCGATGCAGAGGCTCGAGAGGGCGGTGAAGATCGCGGACTGGCCGATGTTGACGGCGAGGGCGAGTCCTGCGCCGACGCCGACGACGACCGAGGCCGCGATCGGGGTGCCCGTGCGGGGCGAGACGCGGGCGAGCGTGCGGTGGAAGGGCAGCGCCTTCTCGCGGGCCATCGAGTAGACCATGCGGGCACCGGCCGTCTGCACCGCGAGCGTGCAGGCGAACACCGCGACCGCGACCGTGCAGAGGAGGAGCCGGCCGAAGACGTCGCCGAGGGTGGACGTGATCACCCAGGCGAGCCCCTGCGTCGCCAGCTTGCCGTCGGTCAGGCTCGGTGCGGCGATGAGCGCGCCGATGATGAGCAGCCCACCGCCGAGTCCGGACACGGTGAGCGCGCGGACGATCGTCTTCGGTGTCGTCCGCCGCGGGTTGTGCGTCTCCTCGGCGAGCTCGCCCGCCGAGTCGAAGCCGACCATCACGTAGGCGGCCATGAGCGACGAGGCGAGGAACGCCCACACGTACGGCTCGGTACTCGTCGACCCCTCGGTCGAGAACACCACCGCGGGGCTCCGGTGCGGCAGGAGGAACAGGGCCGCGATCAGGACGACGACGCCGACGATCTCCACGAGCACGCCGAAGCTCGTCACGCGGGCCATGAACCGGACGCTCACGATGTTGACGACCGTGGTCACGGTGAGCATCACGAGCCCGAGGACCACCGCGTTGGCCGCACCGGTCGCCGAGGCGACGGACGGATCGGCGCCGGGACCGCCGACGACCTGGAAGCCGTCCCAGATCGCCGGCAGGACCGCCTGGACGGCGATCGCCGCGACGGCGACGGTGAGGACCTGGCCGATGATCATCGTCCAGCCGGTGAACCAGCCGAACCGGGGACCGGCGAGCCGGCTCGACCACTGGAAGATCGCGCCGGAGATCGGCCAGCGGGCGGCGAGCTGGGCGAAGTTCAGCGCGACGAGCAGCTGGCCACCGAACACCAGCGGCCAGGCCCAGAAGAAGGCGGCGCCGCCGAGACCGAACCCGAGCCCGAAGAGCTGGAAGACCGTGGTGAGGATGGAGACGAACGAGAAGCCGGCGGCGAAGGAGGAGAACGAGCCGACTCCGCGGTGGAGCTCCTGCTCGTAGCCGAGCCGGGCGAGGCCCTGGGCGTCGGCACTGGACGTGGCGCGGGGCGTGTGGAGCGGTGCTTCGGGAGAGCGCATGGCTGCAGGCCTTTCGCGGAGTACCTGTCGGGTGACAGGTAGTGCGACCAGTGTCGTGCCGGGCTGTGTCGTCGCCGTTGCCCGGCTGTTTCGGGCACGTGTCGGAAGTCGCCCGCGTGTAAACGTTCGGGGTCGTCGGGTGCGATCGGCGGCACCCATGGACAAGAGGGATCCAAACCGATGTAGATTGGATCCGTCAAGTCCGCCACGGTGAAAGGCACGTCGTGATCCAGACCGTCCTCGGTCCCGTCGAGTCGTCCGGGACGGGCCCGGTGTCGATGCACGAGCACCTGCTCACCGACGCGAGCGCGCTGCAGCGGCCGGGCGTCGAGCAGCTCGAACCGAGCCTCGCCGTCACGGCGGACCTCGCCGCGGCCCTGCGGTGGAGTCAGCTGGCGCTGGCCGACAACCTGCGCCTCGACGACATCGACCTGCTCGCCGACGAACTGCGGATCGCGGGTGCCGGCGGGCTGGGGCTCGCGGTCGACCTCAGCTCGCTCGGCTTCGGGCCGGACCATGCCCGGCTACCCGAACTCGCGCTGGCGAGCGGCGTCGACGTCGTCGCGGGCTACGGCGCCTACCTGCCGCGCCTGGTGCCTGACTGGTTCACCGAACTCGACACCGACGGGCGACAGGGGCTGTTCGAGCGCGCGCTCACCGACGCCGTCCCGGGAACCCACTACCGCGCCGGCATCCTCGGACTGATGGGTACCACGTCGGCGTTCGCCACCGCCGAGGGCACCGAGGAACGCCGGAGCCTGACGGCAGCGGCCCGGGCCGCCGTGACCACCGGCGCAGCCGTCGTCGTCCGGCTGGCGGCCGACGCCCGGAACGGGCTCGAGGTGCTCGCGCACGTGGTCGCCGAGGGTGTCGACCCGAGCCGCGTCGTCTTCTCGACGGTCGACGAGTTCCTCGACCTGCCGTACCTGCGGGACCTCGGGCAGGCCGGCGCCGTCCTCGAGCTCTGCTTCGGCAACGAGGGATCGCACGTCGGCCGGATCCGGAACGCCAGCGACCCCCAGCGCCTGGACGCCTTCCTGGCCCTGCGCGGATCGGCGCCGGAGACCCGGTGGGTGTTCGGGCACGCGACCTGGACCAAGGGGCAGCTCCGCCGTCACGGAGGACACGGCCTCGACCACCTCACCGCCCGCGTCGTCCCGGGGCTCCGCGCGCTCGGGGTGCCGGACGACGTCCTCACCCGCATCACGGTGGACGAGCCAGCCCGGTTGCTCGACTGCCCCTGAACCCACCACCGTTAGGACCCACCATGCGAGACACGCTCGCTCCCCTGGCCCCGCTCGAGCCGTTCCTCGTCGACGGGACCTGGACCACACCGGACGGCGCCGAGCTGCTCGACGTCCTCGACCCGGCGACGGAGGCCCTGCTCACCCGGGTGCCGCAGGCCGGCCCCGTCGAGATCGACGCCGCCGTCGCCGCCGCCCGCCGTGCGCACGAGGACCGTCGGTGGAGCGGCATGAGCCCGCACGACCGCAGCCGGATCCTGGGTCGCGTCGCGGACCTCATCGAGGAGCGGCTCGAGGAGCTCGCCGTGCTCGAGACCCGCGACAACGGCAAGCCGATCGAGCGGTCCCGTGCGGACACCGCGACCTCGGCCCGGGTCTTCCGCTACTACGCGGGTGCGCCGTCGCGCCTGACCGGCACCGTCGTCCCGGTCGACGGCGGGCAGCACCACGTCTACACGACCCTCGAGCCCGTCGGCGTCGCGGCGCTCATCCTGCCCTGGAACTTCCCGATCATGACCGGGGCGTTCAAGCTCGCACCCGCGCTCGCCGCCGGGTGCACGGTCGTCGTGAAGCCCGCCGAGCAGACGCCGCTCACCATGCTCCGCGTCGCGGCGATCTGCGAGGAAGCCGGTGTCCCATCCGGTGTCGTCAACGTCCTGACCGGTGACGGCCGCGTCGGCGCGGCGCTCACCGCGCACCCGGGCGTCGACAAGGTCTCGTTCACCGGCAGCACCGAGGTCGGTCGCAAGGTGATGACCGCGGCGAGCGCGGACTTCAAGCGGCTGACGCTCGAGCTCGGCGGCAAGAGCCCGAACATCGTCTTCGAGGACGCCGACCTCGACGCGGTCGTCGTCACCGCGATGCGTGCGTCGTTCGGTCACTCCGGCCAGATGTGCACCGCCGGCAGCCGGCTGCTCGTCCAGCGATCGGTGCTCGACGCGGTCACCGAGCGTCTCGTCGCCGCCGTCCGGAAGGTCCCGGTCGGCGACGGCCTCGACGGCGGGATCACCGTCGGACCGCTCGTGTCCGAGGAACAGCGGCAGCAGGTCCTCGGGTACATCGAGCAGGGCAAGGCCGAGGGCGCGACGGTCGCGGTCGGCGGCGGCGTCCCCGAGCGCCCCGGGTACTACGTCGAACCGACGCTCTTCACCGGTGTCTCGAACACGATGACCATCGCGCGCGAGGAGATCTTCGGGCCCGTCGTCGGGGTCATCCCGTTCGACGAGGAGGACGAGGCGATCGCCATCGCGAACGACCAGACGTACGGACTCGCGGCCGGCGTCTGGACCCGCGACCTCGCCCGGGCACACCGGATGGGCCAGCGCCTGCACGCCGGGACCGTGTGGGTGAACACCTACAACCTGTTCGACCCGGCGCTGTCCTTCGGCGGCGTCGGGGAGTCGGGTCTCGGCCGGGACCTCGGCGAGGAGGCGCTGCGGGCGTTCTGCGAGTCGAAGAGCGTCGTCATCGCGCTCTGAGCCCACGCCCGGGGTCGCGACCCGGGCCGCGGCCACCGTCGTGCCGGCCGAGCGCGGGCACGGCGGTGAGCTGCAACAGGGCGAGCACCACCAGGGCCCAGCCGGAACCCACGGCGGACACCAGGACCCCGCCCGCGAGCGACCCCAGGGCGTAGCCGGCGCTCGTGACGGCCGAGAACACGCCCACGCCGGTCGCACGGCTCCGGTCGTCGAGTGCGCGGGTGGCCAGGATCGTGAGCGTCGGGAACAACGGTGAGTAGCCGGCGCCGACCAGCACGGCCCCGGCGGTGGCCGTCGGGAAGTCGCGCGCGAGGGCGAGGACGACGAGTCCGGCGGCGAGGACGACCAGGGCGCCCCTCGCCGTGCGGACGGGTCCGATCCGGTCCGGCAGGCCACCGAGGAGCAGTCGCACGCCGACGACGCTCGCCGCGAAGACGGTGAAGACGTTCGCGGCGCCGGTCAGCCCCTGCGCGCCGACGCCCTGTCCAACGAGGTGCTGGATGAGGAACGCGATCATGAAGCCCTCGGCGGCCCACGCGACGAGTCCGGCAGCGCCGGGGCGCACCACCGCGCGCAGCACCGGTGCGAGGCCGGTCCCCGTCGGCCGGGTCGAGCTGCGGTGCGCCAGCGCGGGGACCGGCGCCGACCCGCCGCGGGCGAGCAGCGCCACGGCGAGCCCGCCGAGCTGTGCGCCGATCGCGACGATCCACACGGTGCGGTGCCCTGCGGACTGGTACAGGTTCTCGCCGATGACCGGCCCCAGCGCGAGGCCGATCCAGACCGCGAGCCCGAACAGGCCGAGTGCGCGGCTCCGCTGCGTCACGGGGATCTCGGCGACGACCCATGCGGTCAGGGCCGTGGCGGTCGCGGCGTTGCCCGCACCGAACACGACGCGACTGACCGCGAGCGCCGGGAGGCTCAGTGCGACGAGCACGACCCCGAGTCCGACCGCCGCCAGCAGCCCGGCGACGAGCAGCACACGACGTGCTCCGAGCCGGTCGCTCAGGACGCCGGCCACGGGCATGGCCCCGATCGCGACGAAGCCCGCGAGCGAGACGAGGAGTCCGCCGAGTGCCGGGTCGGCGCCGAGCTGGTCCGTCGCCAGGCGGGGGACGACCGGGGTGCTCGCGCCGTTCACGACGTACCCGGCGGTCGAGGCCAGGACGAGGAGCCAGAAGGCCGTTCCCCGGACGCCGGTCTCGGCGAGTGGTCTCACGCCCCGGCTCGGCGCGGGCGGCACTCCAGGCTGAGCCAGAGCTCGAAGCAGGCGCTCCGCGACAAGGCTGTCGCGCCGATGGACGCCCGGCCCATCCGACCGACGACCGGCCCGAACACGTCGAAGAGCAGGTCGCTCGCCGCGTTCGACACCTGGTTCAGCTGTTCGAAGCCGGGCGGGCAGAGGACGAAGCACAGCCCTCGGGAGAGTGCGGCGACCTCGTCCAACGAACCGAGTGCGTACCGGATCATGCCGAGGGCGTTCACCGCCGTGTACCGGGCGGCCTCCTGCGCCTGCTCGAGCGTGATGTCGACGCTCACGGCGCCCGGGTGCAGCATCGCGCCGTCCCGCGACTCCGGCGTCATGCCGCTCAGTTCCAGCAGGTCACCGGTGCGGTGGAACGCGCGGAGCGAACTGCCGTAGCGGCCACCGTAGGGCGGGTTCGCGTAGTCCGGGATGACGAGTCCGAGTTCCTGGGCGCGGGCTTCAGCGGAGTGCTCCATGCGGCAACAGTATCCGGCGGTGGCGCGAATGGATACAACCTGTTTATGATGGGATCCATTCAGCGTCCGGGGGTGACGCGCACGAGGGAGGACCCGCCACATGACGATCGGTCTGGAGGACGGCACACGCGCCGACCCGGCAACGGCGGTGATCGACGTGGCCGCCGAGCGGTCACGCACGGCCGGCACCGCGGGGCGCCACTACTTCAACGCGGCCGGCGCCGGCCTGGTCAGCGACGGTGTCCTGGAGGCCGTGGTCGCCCACCTGCGTCGAGAACAGCGGGTCGGTGGGTACGAAGCGGCCAACGAGGTCGCCGACGACGTCGCGGCGGTGTACACGTCGGCCGCCGCGCTGCTCGGTGCCGAGGCGGACGAGATCGCCCTGTTCGACAGCGCGACGAGCGGCCTCCGCGGCGTCTTCGACGCGCTCCGGCTCGGTGCCGGCGACACCGTCGTCGCGCCACGGTCGAGCTACGTGAGCCAAGCGCTCCGGCTGCTCGCCATGCAGCGGCACGACGACGTCCGGCTGGTGGTCGTGCCGAGCGACGGGAGCGGTGCGATGGACCTCGAGGCGCTCGAGGGCGCCGTCGCTGGGGCCACCGGTCGGGTCGTGGTGAGCGCCGTGCACGTCCCGACGTCGTCCGGGCTCGTCGAACCGGTCGCCGAGATCGCGGCCGTCGCCCGTCGGCACGGGGCCCTCACGGTCGTCGACGCCACGCAGTCCGTGGGCCAGATCGACATCGACGTCCGTGCCGTCGACTGCGACGCACTCGTCACGACCGGCCGGAAGTTCCTCCGTGGTCCGCGCGGGACGGGCATGGCGTACCTGCGTCGCGGCACGCTCGAGGGCGTCGGTGCGTGGGCGCCGGATGTCCGCGGTGCGGTCTGGACGGGCGAAGATGAGTGGACGATGGACGGGACCGCCAGGCAGCTCGAGACGTGGGAGTGCTCCGTCGCCGCGCGACTCGGCCTCGGGGTGGCGCTGCGCGAGGCGCTCGACCGCGGGCCGGCGGCGACCGAGGCACACCTCGTCGGCCTCGGCTCGCGCATCCGGGACGCCCTCGACGGCCTCGACGGCGTGCGCGTCGCCGATCCGCTCGCGTCGCCCTCCGCGATCGTCACCTTCACGGTCGACGGGGTCGCCTCGAAGGAGGTCTCCGCGCGACTGCGCCACCGCCGCATCGACTCGATCTCGGTTCCGGCCAGCCACGCGCAGTGGGACCTCGGAGCCCGCGGACTGCCCAGTGTCGTCCGGGTGTCGCCGCACGTGTACAACGACGACGAGGACGTCCGGGTCCTGCTCGACGGCATCGCCGACGTCGCGGCCGAGGCCCGCGCATGACCGCGGTGCACGACGTCGTCGTCCTCGGTCTCGGGGTCCACGGCTCGGCGACGACCTACGAACTCGCCCGCCGTGGTCTCGACGTCGTCGCGGTCGAGCGGTACGCCCCGGGGCACACCAGGGGCTCGTCCCACGGCGCGACGCGGATGATCCGCCGCGCCTACCCGAGCCCGGTCTGGAACGACCTGGTCGACCGTGCGTACCGCGGGTGGGAACGGTGGGGGACCGCAGCCGGTGCCCCCTTCCTGCACCCGACCGGCGGACTGTACGCCCACCGGGGCGAGCCGACGATGCAGGGCGGGGCGAGCCTCCCGGTCGATCGCGAGGCGTGGCGGACGCTCGCGCCCTCGCTGCGTCCCCCCGAGACGTACGGGGCGGTCCACGACCCCGACGCCGGCGTCCTCGAGGCCGCACGTGCGCTCGCCTTCGCGCAGTCGGCTGCCGCTGCGGCCGGAGCCGACCTGCGCTTCGGCGAGACCGTGCTCGACCGGCGGGTCGACGACGGCGTCGTCACGGTCCGCACCGACCGGGGCAGCATCCGCGCCCGCCGCCTCGTCCTGGCCGGCGGCGCCTGGGCGGCACAGCTCGTGCCGGAGGCGGCCGCGTTCTTCGAGGTCTGGCGCATCGTCACCCTCACCGTCCCGACCGGTCAGGCGGTCGCGCAGCCGCCCGCACTCGGGTGCTTCTCCGTCGACCTGCCGGAGGGACTCGTCTTCGGCCTGCCCGAGGCCGCCGGGTCGGGCGCCAAGATCGGGATCGACGCCGGCCCGGTCTGGGACCCCGACGTGCCCGTCGCACCGCCGACCGAGGCCGAGCGCGCCCACCTGGCCGGACTGTTCGAGCAGTTCGTCCCCGGGATCGACACCGCGGGCGGCGAGGCGGTCGCCTGCCTGTACACGATGACGCCGGACAAGCGCTTCGTCGTCGGGGCGCTGCCGGACGAGCCCGAGGTCCTCGTGGCCGCCGCCTGCTCCGGTCACGGGTTCAAGTTCGGGCCGGCGATCGGCGAGGCCGTCGCGGACCTGGTCCAAGGCGTCGACCGTCCTGATCTCGACTTCCTCAGCCCCGCACGGATGGTGACCACCGCATGACCGAGCCCACCGCACCCGGGTCCCGCCGGGTCGCCGTCGCCGCACCGCACCCCGCCGCGCTCGACGCCGCGGCCGAAGCGGTCGCGGCGGGCGGCGACGCGATCGACGCCGCGCTCGCAGCCGCCGCAGCGCTGACCGTCGTGTACCCGCACCAGTGCAGCATCGGCGGTGACCTCGTGGCCCTCGTCCGTCGGCCCGGACACGGCGTGACCGCCGTGGTCTCCGCCGGCGCCGCTCCGAGCGGGATCGACGTCGCCGCGCTCGCGCAGCAGGAGCGGATGCCGCGGCAGGGCGCGCAGACCGTCACGGTGCCCGGTGTCGTCGCCGGCTGGCAGGCGATCGACGCGCTCGGCGGCCGGCTGGGCCTCCGTCCGGCGCTGCTCCGAGCCGCCGGACTCGCGGCCGAGGGGGCACCGGTCTCCGCCGGCCTCGCCCGTGCGGTCGCGCTCCGCGAGCACGAGATCCGCGCCGACGCCGGCATGACCGACGTCTTCGGCGACGGCGTCGGCGGGTTGCTCGGAACGGGCGACCGGCTCGTGCAGCCCGCGCTCGCCGCGACGCTCACCGAACTGGCTGCGGACCCCGGGGCGATGTACCGCGGTCGGATCGCGGCGTCGATCACGGCACGGCTCCGGGAACTGGGCGGCGCGCACACCGAGGCAGACTTCGCCGCGCACGAGGCCGAGCTCGCCGAGCCGGAGCAGGCCGCCGTCGCCGGCGTCCGATGGTGGGTGGCGCCGCCGCCCACGCAGGGCGTCGTGCTCCTCGGCATCCTGCCGGAGGCGCTCGCCGACGGGGCAGGAGCCGCTGACCGCACGGCCGAGTTCGTCGACGCCGTGCACCGCGCCGCCCTCGTCCGGCAGGCCGAGCTGGGCGACCCCCGTGGCGGTCCGATCGACGTCGCCGCGATGACGGATCCGCGCGACACCGGCCGCGCGGGCGCCCTGCCCCGGGCCGGACGTGCACTCGGCGACACGGTCGCGGTGACCGCGGCGGACACCGACGGCACCGTGGTCACCCTCATCCAGAGCGTCTACCAGCTGTTCGGGTCGGGCATCCTCGACCCCGGTACCGGGGTCGTCCTGCACAACCGCGGCTCCGCCTTCAGCACGGACCCCGCGCACCCGGGCCACGTCGGTCCCGGTCTTCGCCCGCCGCACACACTGCTTCCGGTCATCGCCGAGACCGACGGTCTCGTCGTCGCCCTCGGCTGCCAGGGCGGCAGCGCCCAGCCGTGGATCCTCGCCCAGGTCGCCAGCGACCTCGTCGACGCCGACAGCGACCCCGTGGCCGTGCTCGGCCGCCCGCGCTTCGTGGTCGGTGCGCGCGATCTCGGCCACGAGGAGATGACGCTCGTCGCCGAACCGGGGACCGACGACGCGATCGCCGCCGCGGGAGTGCTCGGCCTGCCCGTCGCACGGACCGCCGGCCCGGTCGACGAGGCCGGGCACGTGCAGACCGTCCGACTGCACGCCGACGGCCACCTCGACGCCGCGAGCGATCCCCGCGCGGACGGTCGCGCCGTCGTCCTGCACGCCAACTGATCCCCGATCCACCCGAGAAGGAAGCCCATGAGCAGCACCTCCCACGTCCTCGATCCGCTCACCTCCGCCGAGATCGCCTCCTTCGTCGCCGCGGTCCGCGGTTCCGGTCGGATCGGTGCACGACCGCGCTTCTGGGGGATCGCCCTCGACGAGGAGAAGGCCCGGGGGACCGTGGCCGGCGGTGCCCGCCCGGTCCGCATGGTGGTGATGGACCCGGACGCCCACGCCGCCTGGGAGGTGCGCGGCTGGACCGCGGGCCCGGACTCGCCGGCGATCGTCGAGCTGTGGACCGACGTCGACCACCGCCGACCGGGTGTCTCGAGCGACGAGGCCCGGCTCATCGCGCAGGCCGCTCGGAAGTCGCCGCTCATCATCGAGGCGCTGGCCAAGCGCGGCATCACCGACACCTCGCTCGTCTGGGTCGACCCGGAGTCGATCACCGGCTTCGTCCCGGAGGACCTCGCCGACCGCCGTCTCAGTTGGGGCACCGTCTGGTACCGCGAGTTCCCCGAGGACAACGGCTACGCCCGGCCGGTCGCGGGGCTCGTCCCGATCCTCGACCTGGACACGCTCGAGGTCATCCGCATCGAGGACCACGGCGTCGTCCCGATGGCGAGCGAGACCGGCGTCTACGCCTCCGGCACCTGGGGGCCGGACCGCGAGGTGTCGGCGCTCGACATCGTCCAGCCGGACGGTCCCGGCTTCACGATCGACGGACACGAGGTCCGCTGGCAGAACTGGACGTTCCGTGTCGGCTTCTCGCACCGCGAGGGGCTCGTGCTGCACGACCTGTCCTACCGCGACGGTGACGTCGAGCGACCGGTGCTGCACCGCGCGGCCGTCAACGAGATGTACGTGCCGTACCTGGACAGCGACCCGACCGCGTACCGGAAGAACTTCTTCGACTGGGGCGAGTACGGCGCCGGCCCGCTCACGGCGAGCCTCGAGCTCGGCTGCGACTGCCTGGGGGAGATCCGGTACTTCGACGTCGACTTCCTGGACGGCCACGGCGAGCCGCAGACCATCGTCAACGGCATCTGCCTGCACGAGGAGGACGACTCGATCCTCTGGAAGCACGTCAACACCCGCACCGGCAGTGCCGAGGTCCGGCGCAGCCGTCGACTCGTGATCTCGAGCTTCGCAACCGTGGCGAACTACGACTACGGCTTCTACTGGTCGCTCTACCAGGACGGCTCGATCGAGCTCGAGGTGAAGCTCACCGGGATCATGTCGGTGTCCGGCATCGCCGACGGGGAGACGCCGCGGTACGGCCGGATGGTGGCGCCGAACGTCCAGGCACCGACCCACCAGCACTACTTCGCCGTCCGCCTCGACACCGCCGTCGACGGGCCGTTGAACCGGTTGGTCGAAGTGCACGCCGAGCCCGAGCCCGACGAGGCCCTGAACCCCTACGGCAACGCCTGCATCGCGGTCGAGACGCCGATCGCCTCCGAGGCCGACGGCGCCCGGATGACCGACCCGGCGCGCGCGCTGCACTGGCGCATCGAGAGCGAGTCGGCGCAGAACCGGTACGGCGAGAGCACGGCCTACCGACTGGCCGTCCAGAACACGGCGCAGCTGCACGTCCGGCCCGGCAGCATCGTGGAGCGCAAGGCGCCGTTCGTCGCGAAGCACCTGTGGGCGAGCGCGTTCGACCCCGAGGAGCGCTTCATCGCCGGCGAGTACCCGAACCAGGGCGAGCTCGGTGACGACGGGGTGCACGTCTGGCAGCAGGCGGACCGGTCGCTCGAGAACGAGCGGCTCGTGCTGTGGCCCGTCCTCGGCGTGCACCACTTCCCGCGGCCCGAGCAGTGGCCGATCATGCCCGTCGACCGGATCGGCTTCCGGCTCGAACCGGACGGCTTCTTCGACCGGAACCCCTCGCTCGACGTCCCGCCGTCGGCGACCGACCACTGCGCGCCAGGGGCCGGCCACGACCACGCCGGGCACGACCACGACGTGCACTCGGCACACGGCGGGCACGTCCACGCCGAGCAGCAGCACGACCACGAGGGCGGCCGCTGATGCCCGGGCCCGAGCACACCCCGGAGCACCTCGCCGACTGGTCCGCCGTCCGCCTGGCCGACGCCGTCGCGACCCGCGAGGTGTCGGCGGTGGAGGTGATGCGCGCCCACCTGGACCGGATCGAGGAACGCAACCCGCGCCTCCGGGCAGTCGTCTCCCAGCAACCCGACTCGGTCTCGCTCGCCGCCGCGGAGGCCGCCGACCGCCGCACCGCCGAGGCCCGCGCCGCCGGCGAACCCCTCCCGCTCCTGCACGGCCTGCCGACCGCGGTGAAGGACCTGATGGACGTCGCCGGTCTGCCGACCACGAACGGTTCGGCGGCCTTCGCCGACGCGCGTCCGGCCGAGCACGACAGCGTCCTCGCGACGCTCCTGCGCGATGCCGGCGCGATCATCATCGGGAAGACGAACACGCCGGAGATGGGGCAGGGCGTCCTCACCTTCAACCCGGTGTTCGGCACGACCGTGAACCCCTGGGACACCTCGCGGCACGCCGGTGGATCGAGCGGTGGCGCCGCGGCGGCCCTGGCCGGACGGATGCTGCCGATCGCCGACGGCTCCGACAGCGGCGGGAGCCTGCGCTACCCGGCCGCGTTCTGCAACGTCGTCGGCGTCCGGCCGAGCCCCGGTCGTGTGCCGAGCGGCCGGACCGGCAACGCCTGGACGCCGCACGGGGTCACCGGGCCGATGGCGCGCGACTCGGCGGACGCAGCGCGCTTCATGGACGCCCTGGCGGTCGAGCAGTCGGTCTGGCCGATGTCCGCGATGACCCGGCACCCGGTGCGTCCGGTCGAGGTCGACGGACTCCGGGTCGCGTGGAGCGACGACGCCGGCGGCCTGCCGATCGACCCGTCGGTCCGAGCCGTGCACCGTGCGTTCGCCGAGCAGCTCACGGGCCTCGGCGCGGTGGTCGAGGCGTCCGAGCCCGACTTCGCCGGCGCGGACGAGGCCTGGGAGACCATCGAGACGTTCGAGTTCTTCCTCGGTGGTCGGCACGCCGTCGACGCCGGAGCGACGGGGTTCCGACCGGACTACGTCCGCAACGTCGAACAGGGGCGCGCCACGACCGCGACGCAGCTGGCCGACGCGTACGAGCGGCGGACGCGCCTGTACCGGGACACGGCCGCGGTCCTCGACCGGTACGACGTGCTGGTCCTGCCGGCGACACCGGTCGTCGCGCCGCCCGCCGACGTCGAGTGGGTCGACGAGGTCGACGGGCACCGCTTCGAGCGCTACTTCACGTGGCAGATGCTCGCGAACCGGCTCACGCTGACCGCGCACCCCGTCGTGGTGACCTCCGCCGGGTTCACGCCGGAGGGGCTGCCGGTGGGCGTGCAGGTCGTCGGGCGGTACGGCCGCGAGGCGCAGCTGCTCGCGGTGACGCGCGCGATCGAGGAGGCCACCGGCTGGATCCGGCGGGCTCCGACCCGGTAGACGAGGCGGAGAGGCCGGGAGGCGCGGGGCGACCCCGCCTCTCGGGCTCGGCCGGGTGCTCGACTCAGCCGGTGAAGACGGTGGACGAGCGGCGCTCGTACCAGTGCGCGAGGTGCTCGCCGGCCCGGAGCACGTGGTCGCGCATGAGCCCGGCCGCACGCTCGTGGTCACCGGCGACGAAGGCCTCGATGAGCTCCTCGTGCTCGCGGAAGTTCTCCTCGCGGTGCCGGGAGTTCTCGCGCAGCACGAGTGCCGAGACGTTGCGCGGGAACGCGTCGTTGATCTCGACGAGCATGCGGGTCAGTCGGGTGTTGCCGGATGCCTGGTAGATGAGCCCGTGGAACTGGTCGTTGTCGACGCCCTCGCGCTGCTTCGGCTGCTCCCCCTCGGCCGCGGCGAGCGAGCGCTCGTACATCGCCTGGTTCACCGACCGCAGCTGCGTGATGGTGGCGTCGTCGAGGCGGTCGACGGCGCGACGGGCGGCGAGGGACTCGAGCTCGGCGCGGACCTCGTAGGCCTCGCGGACCTCCCACGGCACGGGCACGCGCACGACGGCGCCGCGGTTCGGCACGACCTCGATGAGCCCGCCGGTCTGCAGCTGCCGCAGGGCTTCGCGAACCGGGGTGCGGCTGATCCCGAACTGCGCCGCGAGGTCGGCCTGGCGCAGCGGAGCGCCGATCGGGATCTCGCCGGACATGATCTTCGCGCGGATCCGGGCGGCGAGGTCGTCGACGAGTGCGTTGCCGTCGGTGGTGGTCACGGAAGTGGTCTCCTCGGTGCGTCATCGCAGCGAGCCCCCGCTGCGGATCCAATCCTGCCAGGTGTTGGATCCCGTTGCCGGATCCGACTCACCCATGATTGGATCCAATCATGACCGTGCTGATCGCCGTAACCCTCGGTGGGTCGCTCGTCGCCCTCGTGCTGGGCGCCGCCGGGCACCGGCGCGTGGGGTGGTCGGCGCTCGTCGGCGAGGTCGTGATGCTCGCCGCGATGGCGGACGTCCACCTGCCGGCCCTGGGCCTCGTGCCGGCGCCGTTCTGGGCGGTCCTGCTCGGCGGCTGCGCGATGGTGACCGCGCTGGTCGACCGCGTCCGCCGCCCGAGCCGCCCGCAGGGGGACCACCTGCACGCGCTCGGCATGCTGCTCGGCGCGGTGTTCGTGCTCCTGGGCACCGTGCACGCCGATGCTGCCGGCCACCACCACGGTGGGGCACTGCTGCTGCCGATCGCCGTCGCGGTCGCGGTACACGTCGGCGCCGTCGTGTGGGGCGTCGGGCGGCGCCGCGCGGCTCGTGTGGAGTCGGTGCGCCGGATCGCGTCGCTCGTCGGGGTGCTCGCGATGGGGGCGATGGTCGCCGTCCACTGAGCCACCCGGTGCCGTGATGGACGCGGATGAGGCGGGCCGCGCCTCCTGGGCCGACCAGGCGCTACCAAATTGGATCCAATTCTGGCAGTATCGGATGACATGTGGGGCGGATCGTCCCCGCGAGCAGCCGACGAGGAGACGCCCACGATGATCATCGACGCCTACAACACCACGCAGGACCGCCGTGGCCGCAGCGACTACCTCAGTGGCGTCCGACCGGGCGAGGAGCCGCCCGCGTACACGCCGTTCGACGCGAACCGGATCCTCGACCACATGGACGCAGCCGGTGTCGACCGCGCGATGGTGTGCTCGCTCGCCCAGGGGATCGAGAACGACTTTCTGATGGACCTCGTCGCCGCGCACCCGGACCGGCTGTTCGGCTTCGGGCAGGTGATGCCGCAGTGGGAGAACGCGACCGACGAGATCCGTCGCTTCGCCGACGGCGGACTGGTCGGCCTGAAGCTGCACCCGAGTCTGCACGGGTACCACGTGGCGGACCACGGCCTGCTCGACCCGCTGTTCGAGGTGTGCGCCGAGCTGGGACTGCCCGTGCTCATCAACGCCCTCGACGACGCGTTCTGTGCGCCGTTCGCGATCGAGGAGATCGCCAAGGGCTTCCCGACGGTGCCGACGATCATCGCCCACATGGGCGCGGTGTGGAACGTGCCCGAGGCGATCATCGTCGCCGAGCGGAACCCGCACGTCTACCTCGAGACCTCGGCGACGCTGATGTCCGACGTCAAGCGCGCCTACGCCCGGCTGGGCGCGGAGAAGATCCTGCTCGGGTCCGAGTGGCCGGGCAGCGACTTCGACCTCGAACGCATGAAGATCGCGAAGGCGATCCCGGACGAGGCCGACCGGGCGCTCGTCGAGGGCGGCAACATGGCGCGGATCCTGGGCTGGTCGTGAGCGACGTGAGCGACGTGGGCGACGGGCGCGCACCGGCGTCGTCGGACCGTCCGGTCCTGCACGGGCCGCCTCCCGGCATGGACGCGGCCGACCGTGCGCTGCTCGCCGTCGCGACCGACGTGCTCGAGCGCCGGTACCGCGCCGGCGTCCACGAGGTCGCCGCGGCACTCCGCCTGGTGGACGGCACCGTCGTCACGGGTCTGCACGTCGAGGCGTCGGCGGGCCGGGCCTCGGTGTGCGCGGAGTCCGCGGCCCTGAGCGCAGCGGTCGTCGCCGGCGCCGCGGTCGAGTCCGTCGTCGGCGTCCTGCGTCGACCGAGCGGGACGCTGCACCTCATCGAGCCGTGCGGGGTCTGCGCCGAGCTCCTCGGCGACCACGCCCCGGACGCGAGGGTGTGGGTCGCGGTCGGCGACGGGTTCGGCCCGGTCGGCGTGACGGAACTGCTGCCGTTCCGACGGCGCCGAGCGGCGCGGAGCGTGTCGGACTCCGCGAGCGACGTCGAACTCCGCGACACCTGAGGTTTAACGCCGCTGTAACACCCACGACCCATGCGGTGTCGGAAGCCGTCGGAGACTGGCGGCGACGGCGCGCACCGGTCCCCACCCGAGTGCACGATCCGTCGTGGAAGGAACCACCGCATGCTCGCCGTCTCCGGCAACCCCGTCCTGATCGTCGTCGACATCCAGGGCGGCGCCGCTTCGACGATGCCCACACCGGGCATCCCCGTCATGAGCGGTCGCGCGGAACGCGCGCCCCGCGTCCGCGACCTCATCGAGCACTGCCGGTCCGCCGGGGTGCCGGTCGTCTTCATCCAGGAGGTCCACAAGCCGGACCTCGTCGACATCGGCCGCGAACTCGACGGCGCCGAGGGCCCGCACTGCATCGAGGGTGACGAGCAGACCGAGCTCGCCTCGTGGATCGACCCTCGACCGGAGGAGTTCGTCATCCGCAAGCGTCGGTACTCGGCGTTCTTCGGGACGGAGCTCGAGATCGTGCTCAAGGCCTACCGCGCCGGCACCGTGCTGCTCGTCGGTGGTCTCACCGACGTGTGCATCCACTACACCGCGGCCGACGCCCACCAGCACGACTACGCGGTGCGGGTGCTCACCGACTGCGTCGCCGGGTCGAGCGAGCGTGCGCACGACGCGGCGCTCGAGGCGATCGCGTACCTGCAACGTGACGCGCTCGTGACCGCGGACGACGTGCGGTCGTGGCTCGACGAGCGGGAGCCGGCGCGTGCCTGATCGGCACGGCACACCGTCCGGCACTGCCCGGGTCGTCGTCGGGCACATCCGGACCATGGACCCCGCCGTGCCGACGGCCGAGGCGATGCTCGTCGACGGCGAGCGGATCCGTGCGGTCGGGACCCTGGCCGAGGTGCGAACGGCTGCCGCGGCGGCGGTCGGCGCCGTCGCGGAGGACCACGTCGAGGGCACGGTGCTGCCGGGGTTCACCGACGCGCACGCCCACGCGCAACGGGCCGGTCTCAAGGCGCTGCAACTGCTCGGCGACGAGGCGGACGCCGAGGCGTTCTCGGCCGTGATGCTCGCCGACGGCGATGCGGACCCGGACGCCCCGGACTGGCTCGGTGACGCTCCACCCACGATCCAGGACCGGCTCGCCGCGATCCGTCGGGTCCAACCGCTCCTCCACGCCATGGGGTTCACCGGTGTCGTCGACCCCGCGGTCACGCTCCCCGAGCTCGCCGGGTACCGCGAGGCGCACCGTCGTGGGCTGCTCACCATGCGCGTCGTCGCGATGCCGTACCCGGAACTCGGAACTCCCGCCGTTCCCGACGTCGACGCGGCGCTCGCCGTCCTCGGCTCGATCGACGGCGTCACCGGGGACGGCGACGACATGCTGCGGCTCGGCCCGATCAAGGTCTACTACGACGGCGAGGGCATGAAGGGTCAGGCCCTGCTCGAGCGTCCGTGGGCGGGTGGCGACCACGGCGTGCAGCGCATCTCGGCCGAGGACTTCGCCCGGCTCGCCACCTGGTGCGTCGGAGCGGGGTGGGGGCTCGGCGTCCACGCGGTCGGCAGTCGAGCGGTCGCCGAGGTCCTCGACGGCCTCGAGACGGCCGAGGGGCGCACCGGCCGGCCCGTCGCACCCCTGCGGTGCCAGCTCATCCACGCCTACCTCGAACCGAGCCCGGCGAGCGCGGCACGGGCAGCTCGCCTGGGCGTGGTCGCGTCGCTGCAGCCCTCGATCGCCTGGAAGAACGCGGCCGGCCTCCGCCGACGGCTCGGTGACCGGGTGGACGAGGTGAACCCGATGCGCACGTGGCTCGACGCCGGGGCGGTCGTCGCGATGGGCTCGGACGCACCGTACTTCCCGTTCGACCCGCGCGAGGTCGTCCCGGTGGCCGCTGCCCGTCGGATGCGCGGGATCGACGAGCCCCTCGGCCCGCACCAGGCCACCTCGGTGCTCGAAGCCGTCGCGGCCTACACCCGAGGTGCGGCGCACGCCGCCTTCGCCGACGGCCGGCGCGGTGTCCTGCGCGCCGGAGCCCTGGCCGACTGGGTGCTCCTCGACGTCGACCCGGGCGACTGCACCGCCGACGAGTTCGCCCGAGCACGCGTGCAACGGACGGTCGTGGGAGGGCGGACCGTCTTCAGCGCGGATCAGATGTAATCCACACGAAACATAGTTGGATGCGGATTGTCCTAGATTGGATCCAAGTTGGACCCGACCCTGGGACTGACTCCCTGGCATCACCCCGAATCCCATTGGAGGACAGCACCATGGTGAGGAAGCGCATCCTCGTCGGCGTCGCGGTGGCGACCGCCGTCGGCCTCTCCCTGAGCGCGTGCAGCACGTCCGGCTCCGCCGACGGCGGCAGCAGCGGCTCGACGACCAGCACGATCAACGCGGAGCTCTGGTACGCCCCGGCGACGTTCGACCCGGCGAAGGCCTCGGCCAGTTCGGACGTCGAGGTCGCCCGGCTCGGCTTCGACACCCTGCTCCGACAGGGCGAGGGCGACGACGGCGGGTACATCGGTGGCCTCGCGACCAAGTGGGACGCCGAGTCGGCCTCGAAGTACGAGTTCACCATCCGGGACGGGGCGACGTGCTCCGACGGCACCGAGATCACACCGAGCGTCGTCGCGAAGTCCTTCGAGTACCTCGTGGGCCTCGACGACTCCGGTGCGCAGACGTGGAAGAACCAGGCCTTCGGCTCGGGTGAACCGGCCTTCACGCCCGACGACTCCGCCGGCACGCTCACGATCTCGCTCAGTTCGCCGTACTCGCAGTTGCTCGGCGGGCTCACCCGTCCGGGGACCGGCGTCATCTGCCCGGCCGGCATCGCCGACCCGAAGGGACTCGCCGCCGGAACCGTGAAGGGCGCGTGGTCGGGGCCGTACACCCTGACCAAGTCCTCCGCGGGCAAGAGCGTGCAGTACTCCCTCCGTTCGGACTACGACGCCTGGCCGGACTGGAAGACCGTCACCGGCAAGCCCGCCAAGACGATCAACATGACCGTGCAGGGCGACTCGAACACGAGCGCGAACCTGCTGCAGTCCGGTGGCGTCGACGTCGCGCGCTTCTACGACTCGAACGCCGAGCGCTTCACCGGCGGCGACTACTCGACCGTGAAGTTCGCCAGCTCGGCGTACAACCTCGTCTTCAACGAGGCCGAGGGCTCCGGCTCGGTGTTCGCCGGCGACCAGGCACTGCGTGCGGCGGTCGCCCAGGCGATCGACACCAAGGGCTTCAACAACGCCGGTCTCGACGGGCTCGGGGTCGCCCAGACCACCGTCAACGCCGCGAGCTACCGGTGCACCGTCGACGGCTCCTCCATGGTGCAGTCGTACGACACGAAGGCCGCGACGAAGGAGCTCAAGGGCAAGACCATCCGCCTGCTCATCATGTCGAACTGGGACCCCGCGGCGGACTTCCTCGCGGAGTCGCTGCGGAACGCCGGGGCGACCGTGAAGGTCTCCGCGCCGGACCCCGCCGACTGGACGACGCAGATGCGCACGAAGCCGGACACCTGGGACGTCGCGGTCGCGGCCGAGGACGCCCAGGTCGGCCTGATCAACCTCTCCATCGCCCGGTACCTCGGCCCGACCTACCCCGAGGGCGGCACCAACGTTTCCTCGAGCGACAACCCCGAGGGGCTCAAGGCCTACGAGGCCGCGATGGCGACGACCGACGAGGACCAGCAGTGCGCGGACTTCGCCACGGCGCAGAAGTCGATCCTCGAGCGGGTCGACATGACCCCGCTCATCACCGACACGCACCGCTACGTCGCCCGCAAGGGCTTCGAGACGCACGTCTTCTCGGGCTACTGGGACCCGTCCGCCATGCGGATCGTCTCGTGACCGACTGACGCGACACCACCCAGCACCACCCCACCACCGCCCGGACCGGAGCACCTGGAGGACCCGCGATGAGCACCACCACCGTCGACCATCCCCCCGTGCCCGGTCCGGGCACCCCGGACGCGCAGGGCGCCCCCGCCGCCACGGCTCCCCGAGCCGCCGGCCTCGGGAGCGCCTGGCGCCGGTTCCTGCTCCGCCGCGCGGTCGGCCTCGTCGTCAACCTCGCGCTGCTCGTCCTCGTGACGTTCCTCATCGTGCAGCTCATCCCCGGCGACCCGGCCACGGCCATCGCCGGCCCCACGGCGTCGCTCGCGCAGGTCGAGCTCGTCCGGCACCAGCTCGGCCTCGACCAGCCGCTCCCGGTCCAGCTCTGGCACTACGTCGCCGGGGTCGTACAGGGCGACTTCGGGGACTCGTACAAGTACCGCGCACCCGCCATGGACATCGTCATGACCGCGGTGCCGTACACGCTCACCATCACGATCGTGGCCGTCCTGCTCCTGCTCGTCCTCGGGCTCGCGCTCGGGATGACCGTCGGCGTGCTGACCCGCGGCGACCGCCACCGCTGGCTCGACGTGACGTTCACCGCGGTCACCGGCCTCGTCTCCTCGATCCCGACCTACGTGCTCGCCACCGGCTTCGTCGTCGTCTTCGCGGTCCTGCTGCACGTGCTCCCGCCGGCGTACTCGCCGGCGTACGACTTCGGGGCCGCCGCCGTGCTGCCCATCGCCTCGCTCACCGTCGGCGGCACCTGCTCCGTCGCCCGCATCGTCCGTCGGGAGACCGCGGTCATCCTCGAACAGGACTACATGCGCACCGCGCGCGGCTGGCGGCTCCCGGCGCTGTCGATCTACGCGAAGCACATGCTGCCGAACCTGCTCACCACGGCTCTGACGCTCTCCGGCATCATCCTGACCGCCCTGCTCGGCTCCGCGCTCATCACCGAGGCGGTGTTCGCCTGGCCCGGGCTCGGCGGCGTGATCGTCCAGGCGATCGCGGTCGACAAGGACTACCCGGTGATCCGCGCCGCGGTCTTCGTGATCGGCCTGATCTCCCTCGTGATCACCCTCGTCATCGACATCATCCTGGGTCTCATCGACCCGCGCACCCTCGGAGAGAAGCGTGGCTGACACCATCACCGCAGTCCGAGCCGCCACCGTCGACCGGCCTGCGCGACCCCGTGCCTTCGCCTGGAACGCGGGCCTCGTCGTCGGACTCGCGATGTTCGCCCTGATCCTCGTCGTCGCCGTCGTCGCTCCGTTCGTGCTCGGTGCCCAGGCGAGGGGGATCGGCGGCACCGCCGGACTCGGGTCGACCGCCGCGCACCCGCTCGGCACCGACACCCTCGGCCGTGACATGCTCGCCCGCACGCTCGTCGCCACCCGTGCGACCGTGCTCATGGCGCTCGCGGCCACCGCGCTGTCCGCTGTCGTCGGCATCGCGCTCGGCATCGGCGTGTGGCTCGCGCCGCGTCGGCTCCGTGAGTTCGGCCTCCGTGCCATCGAGTTCGCCGTCAGCTACCCGACGATGCTCGTCGCGATCATCGTGGCCGCGATCCTCGGGCAGGGCATGGTCCAGGTGGTGGTCGCCATCGCCGTCGCGAACATCGCCGGGTTCGCCCGACTGACCGCGAACCTCGCCGCGAAGATATCCACGAGCGAGTACGTCACGACGGCCCGGCTGATGGGCGTCCCCGCGTACCGGGTCGCCGTCCGGCACGTGCTGCCGAACATGGCCGAACCGACGCTCATCCTCATCGCCGGCGCGTTCTCCGGTGCACTCGTCGAGATCTCCGGCCTGTCCTTCATCGGCCTCGGCGCGCAGACCCCCGCGTTCGACTGGGGCACCCTGCTCAACGACGGCCTCGACCGCATCGTGGTGAACCCCGTCGTCATCGTCGGCCCCGCGGTCGCCCTGACCTTCGCGTCGCTCGCAGCGCTGCTCGTCGGCGACGGTCTCGCCGCGGCCGCGAACCCCCGCTCGAACACGACCCGCGCCCGGACGACCCGTGCGTCAGGGGCCCCGACGCTCGCCGTCGAGGAGGACGCGGTCCTGGTCGCCGACGGCATCACCGTGCTGCACGGCGCGAGCGGACGCCCCCTCGTGGACGACGTCTCGTTCACGATCCGTCGCGGCGAGGTGCTCGGGATCGTCGGCGAGTCCGGTTCGGGCAAGTCCCTCACCGCCTCCGTCGTCGCCAAGCTCCTCGGCGAGGGGCTCGAGGCATCCGCCCGCCGGCTCGAGCTCGGCGGGACCGACCTGCTCGGCCGCGTGCCGGACCGCGAACTCGCGTCGCGGATCGGCCTGGTCTACCAGGACCCCGGAACCGCCCTGAACCCGGCGATGGTCCTCGGCATCCAGCTCTCCGACGTGCTCCGGATGCGCCTGCGCCACAGCCGCCGCGACGCGATGCGCCTGCTCACCCAGGGGTTCCGGGCCGTCAAGCTGACCGACCCCGAAGGGCGCCTGCGGCAGTACCCGCACCAGCTGTCCGGCGGGATGAAGCAGCGCGCGATGATCGCGTCCGCGATGAGCACGAAGCCGGACCTGCTCATCGCCGACGAGCCGACCACGGCACTCGACGTGACCGTGCAGCGCGAGGTGCTCACCGTGCTGAAGCGCATGAACGAGGAGTCCGGCACCGCCGTGCTCTTCATCTCGCACGACCTCGGCGTCGTCCGCGCGCTGTGCGACCGCGTGCTCGTGATGCGGAACGGCACGATCGTCGAACGCATCGACGACGTGGCCGGCCTGTCCCCGGACACGGTCGAGCACCCCTACACGAAGCAGCTGCTCGCGGCCACGCCGGTCGTGACGGTCCCCTCGGAGCAGACGGAGGCGCACGCGTGACCGACACCGACCCGATGATCGACGTCCGCGCGCTCGACGTGGCGTTCGGTTCGACGACCGTCCTGCACGGGGTCGACCTCCGTCTGGAGCGCGGCCGCACCGTGGGCATCGTCGGCGAGTCCGGCTCCGGCAAGTCCACGCTCGCCAAGGTGCTCGTCGGCACGGTGAAGCCGGCGGCCGGGAGCGTGACGGTCGACGGCGTCGACCTCGGCTCGGCACACCGGTCCGCCCTGCACGCCGCCCGGCGCCGCATCCAGATGATCCCGCAGGACCCGTACTCGTCGCTGTCCCCGCGACGCACCGTGGCGCAGACACTCGCCGAAGCGATCGACCCGATCCGCCCGCGCGTGGCGACCCACGAGGAGCGCATCGGCGGCTGGCTCGAGCGCGTCGGCCTCTCACCGGACATGATGCACCGGTACCCGCACGAGTTCTCCGGTGGGCAGCGGCAGCGGATCGCGATCGCCCGTGGGCTCGTCATCGACCCGCACCTCGTCATCGCCGACGAGATCACCTCGGCGCTCGACGTGTCGGTGCAGGCCCAGATCCTCGAACTGCTCGCCGGCATCAAGGAGTCCCTGGGCCTGACGATGGTGTTCATCTCGCACAACCTCGCCGTCGTGCAGCGCGTCAGCGACGAGGTCGTGGTCCTCTACCAGGGCGAGGTGGTCGAGTCCGGCCCCGTGGAGCAGATCTACGCCGACCCGCAGCACTGGTACACGCGCCGGCTGCTCGACGCGGACCCCGGCTCCGCCCGCTTCAGCCTGACCGGCTGACCGACACGGAAGGTCCCGTCAGTGGCGGCACGACTCCCGACGACCCCGCACGCCCCCGGTGCGCTCCGACTGGTCGGAGCGACCCTCGTCGACGGCACCGGCGCACCGCCGCGCGCCGACTCCGAGGTCGAGCTGCGCGACGGCGTCGTCACGTACGCCGGCCCACGACGTCCCCCGGCAGCCGGGATCCCCGTCGCCGACCTCACCGGCACCTGGCTGCTGCCCGGTTTCGTCGACACGCACGTGCACCTCAGCATGGTGCCGACCGCCCCGGAGGAACAGCGGGGCCGGTTCCCCGAGGAGGACGTGCTCGAGGTCGCCGAGGTGCTCCGCTCCACGCTGCACGCGGGCGTCACCACGGCGCGTGACCTCGACGGCCTCACCCCCGGCTACCGGAACGCCGTCGCGCGCGGCACCGTGACCGGTCCGCGGCTGCACCTCGCGATCGCGATGCTCTCGCCCACCGGCGGGCATGCCGACCCCGTCCGACCGAACGGCTCGCTCCCGGCGTGGGCGGTCCGGTCGGGGATGCCCGAGCCCGGGGTGGTCGATACCGACGACGACATCGTCCGCACCGTCCGCGCGCTGCTCCGCACCGGTGCCGACGCGATCAAGGTCTCCACCTCCGGCGGGGTCGGGTCACCCACCGACGACCCCGACGACGTCGGCATCACCGAGGAGCAGGTCCGTCTGGTCGTCCGGCTCGTCCGCGAACGCGGCGGACGCCCGGTCACGGCGCACGCCCTGACCGATGCCGCGGCCCGCGCGGCCGTGCTCGGTGGGGCGTCGAGCATCGAGCACGGGTACGCCCTCAGCGACGAGACCATCGCCCTCATGGTCGAGCGGGGGACCGTCCTGGTGCCCACCCTCAGCACGCTGCTCCGAGAACTCGACCCGGCCACCGCCTCCGAGGAGCGCCTCCGCCACCGCGCCGCGCTCCACGAGCGCGGGCTCGACAGTGTCCGCCGCGCCGTCGCGGCCGGGGTCCCCGTCGCGCTCGGTACCGACGCCGGTGTCCACCCGCACGGCCGGAACCTCGCGGAGCTCGCTCGGCTCGTCCAGGTCGGGCTGTCCCCGCTCGCCGCCGTCACGGCCGGCACACTCCAGGGGGCGCGCCTCCTCGGACTGGAGGCGCGGCTCGGCTCCGTCGAGCCCGGCAAGGAGGGCGATCTGGTCATCACGCGCGTCGACCCGCTGACCGACGTCGGTGCGCTCGCCGACGCTGCCAGCGTGCGCGCGGTCCTGCAGTCCGGACGCGTGGTGAAGGACCTCGACGGCCTGGTGACCACGGCCTCCTGACCGTGGTCACCACCCGTCGTTCAGGCGACCGCGGCGACGGCGCGCTCGATGACCGCGACGACCCGCTCCGGAGCCGCGTGGGCCACGGCGTGGCTGGTGTCGACCTCGTCGGCGTCGGCGCACATGCGCGTGACGAAGTCGCGCTGGATCTCCGGCAGCAGGTGCCGGTCGCTCGTCGCCACCAGGTACCAGCTCGGCCGGGTCGCCCACGCGGGCGCGCCGGTCGGCTGCTGGAACGCGGCGTCCGCGGTCACGCGGCGCTCGTACCGCGCGGCGCGCAGGACGTCGTCGGGCACGTCCCAGGCGAGCGCCGCGCGAGACTCCTCGTCGTCCCGGGTGATCCACTCGCCGTCCGGGCCCCGGTGCGTGTAGCGCGACACGAGTGCGGGCTCGTACCGTTCGACGATCGCGGAGACGGACTCACCGGTGTCGGGGGCGAACGCCGCGACGTAGACGAGACCGACGACCCGCTCGTGCGTGCCGGCGTTCGTGATGACCGCGCCGCCGTACGAGTGCCCGACGAGCAGCACCGGACCGTCCACCGCGTCGACCAGTGCACGCACCGATGCCGCGTCGTCCCGGAGCGACGTCATGGCGTTGTCGGCGAGTGTGTACGCGATCCCGCGGGCGCGCAGGAGCGGTGCGACGGAGGACCACGCCGACGGCGACCCGCCGGCACCGTGGACCAGGACGACGTGCACCCCCGGGGCACTCACGAGCCGACCGCCGCGACGAGGGGGAGCAGGACGGTCGGGGCCGGCGCGGCCTCGCGTCCGGCGAACGGCACCGGCTGGCAGACCATGAGGTAGTCGCCCGGCTCGACGGCGGACAGGTCGGCGTTCTCGAGGATCACGACGCCCGCCCCGCACAGCGCGACGTGCGTCGGCCACGCCTCCGTGTGGGCCGGTGCCTCCATCGTCATGTAGTCGATGCCCGCGAACCGCACCCCGTGCTCGACGAGCCACGCGGCTCCGGTGGGTCCGAGCCCGACCCACGTCTCGGAGCGCACGTTCCGTGTCAGCGCGTCGGTGGAGTTCCGTGTGCGGAAGAGCACGCGTTCGGCTCCGGTGGCTCCGGCGGCGGCCAGGTCCTCGGCCGTGATCTCCTCGGCGACGTGGCGCAGATCGAGGACGCGGACCGGCCCGACCACACTGTCCATCGCGATCTCGTCGACCGTGGTCGCCCCCGGGACGAAGTGGGACGGGGCATCGACGTGCGTGCCGGTGTGGGCGCCGATCAGCCACCGGGAGACGTCCGAGGGGTACCCGTCCGCGATCTCCTCGACCATCTCGAAGGTCGGCCGACGCCCCCAGTGCAGCATCTCGGTGTGGATCGGGATGTTGATGTCGATCGCGTCGGTCATGGGTTCCTCCCGGAACTACGGCACAATGGATTCGGTTTCTACTGAATTGTATCCAATGCGAGGCGAGGAGCAAGCATGGTCCGATCGGTCCGCGACCTGGAGCCGGACGCACTCGCGCTCTCGGGGCGTCCGCGTCGGCTCGTCCCCCTCGTGCTCGGGTGGGAGCCCATCCCCGAGTCGATCTCGTTGCGCGGGGGCGACCCGGCCAGGTTCCTCCTTGAGCCGGTGACGGCCGTCGCGGTGGTGTTCGACGAGGGCTGGGTGCTCGTCGACGGCGGCTTCGACCTCGGCCGTGTCCGGGATCCCGAGCAGCGCGCCGCCCACTACGACCACGAGAGCTACACCGCCGTCGTGCCACCGGGTGACGCACTGGCCGAGGGCGTCGCCGTCGCCGGGCTCGCGTGGGAGACGCTGGCGGCGTGCGTCATCTCGCACGTGCACCTCGACCACACCGGCGGTCTTCGGCTCGTCGCACCGGGGACACCCGTCGTGCTGCAGCGCCGCGAATGGGACTGGCTGGGGAGTGGGATCGGGCGGCGGGAGACCGTCGTGGTCGACGACGTGCTCGCCGCCGACGTCGCCGTGCTGCTGGTCGACGGGGATGCCGACCTGGCCCCGGGGCTCACCGTGCTCGACACCCGCGGGCACACCCCGGGCCACCAGTCGGTCCGGATCGACCTGCCGGACCGCTCGGTGGTGCTCGCGTGCGACGCGGCCGACCTCGAGCGGAACCTGACCGAGCGGACGCCGTGCGGGTGGGTCGGTGTGGCCGGTGACGAACCCGACGCCCAGCGGTCCGTCGATCGGCTGGCCGACCTCACCGGGCTGCCCGGCGTCGAGGTCTGGCCAGGTCACGACCCGGGGTGGGGGCCCTGGGCCCGCTGATGCGTCAGGCGGTGGTGTCCTCGAGCGCGTCGAGCGTCGCGACGTCCTCGGCCGACAGCACGAAGTCCACGTCGGCGTTCGCGGCGATGCGGGACGGCGTGGTCGACTTCGGCAGCGGCAGGAGGTCCTTCTCGAGCAGGTAGCGGATCGCGACCTGGGCGACGCTCTTGTCGTACTTCGCTGCGATCTCGGCGATCTGCTCGTTGTCGAGGAGCCCACCGGTGGCGAGCGGGGAGTACCCCTCGGTGAGGATGTCGTGCTCGCGGTCGAAGGCCGTCGTCTCGTCCTGCGTGTTGCCGATGAACCAGCGGATCTGGTTGGCGTGCGGGACGACGTCGGTGCGGCCGAGCAGGTCCTCGAGGTCGGCGACGGCGAAGTTCGAGACACCGATGCTCTTCGTCCGGCCGGCGTCGTAGACCTCCTCGAGGACCTTCCACACCTCGACGTTGCCGTCCAGGTGGTCCGACCCCATGTCGCTCCAGGGCCACGGCGCGTGCACGAGGTACAGGTCGACGTGTCCGAGGTCGAGGTTGCGGCTGGACTCGTCGAAGGCCTCGCGCGCGCCGGACGCGGTCTTGACCTCTGCCGGGAGCTTCGTGGTGATGAAGAGCTCGTCGCGCGGGATGCCGCTGTCGCGGACCGCCTCGCCGACGCTGGCCTCGTTGCCGTACGCCAGTGCGGTGTCGATGTGGCGGTAGCCGGCGTCGAGCGCGGCCTTGGTGGCGTCGTAGGCGTCGGCGCCGGACGGGATCTGCCAGGTGCCGAACCCGATCTTCGCGATGTGCAGGCCGTTGGACATGGTGAACGTGTCGATGAGAGCGGGCATGCACCGGACAGTACGCCGCGCGGACGTCGGTCGGGTCGTCTACGATTCGAACACACGTTCGAACGAGGAGGGCGAGATGATGCTCACGCAGGAGGTCGCCACGCTGTGGTGGGACCGCGGTGTGCCGGTCCGGATGGTCTGGCGCGAACGGCGGTGGCGGGTCTCCGACACCCCGACGCGGCTGACGGCGACGGCGGAGTACCTGCCGTCGGCGGTGACGCACGCGCCGGAGCACACGGTGGGCTGGCGGTTCCAGGTGAGTGCGGACGACGGTGAGGACGACGTGGTGGTCGTCGATGTCGCGCCGGACGGCACCGGGTGGGTCGTCGCGCGGACGTGGCGCTGACCGGCGCTCCGCGATCCGCGCGGGCGTGTCAGGCGCTGCCGCGCCAGACCACCTCGGTGGGCAGGACGAACCCGCGCGGGGTGTCGTCCGTCCCCGCGATCTGCTCGAGCACCTGCCGTGCCGCGTGCTCGCCAAGGGTCCGGGCGGGCTGCCGGACGGTCGAGAGCGGCGGGTCGCACCGGAGTGCCCACGCGCTGTCGTCGAAGCCCACCACGCCGACGTCCCCCGGGACCGACCGACCGACACGCTGCAGGACGTCCATCGCGCCGGCGGCCACGGCGTCCGACGCCGCGAAGACCCCGTCGACGTCCGGTGCCCGGTCGAGCAGCTCGCGCATGCCCTCGACCCCGGCGGTGTAGCTGAAGAGCGGGTTCCGCGCGACGAGCCCGGGGTCGAAGCGGTCGCCGAGCGCCGCGGTGAACCCCGCCAGACGGTCCTTGCCGGAGTCGCGGTCGAGGCCGGACGCGAGCATGCCGATGCGTCGGCGGCCGGTGTCCACGAGTCGGCGGGTGATCTGCTCGGCCGCGGCGCGGTTGTCGATGCCGATCCACGACGTGTTCGGCGCGTCGGACGGGTGGCCGACGAAGCACGCCGGCAGCCCGATCTGCTCGATCGCCCGGGTGACGGGATCGCCGTCGCGGGCGGAGAGCACGATCGCGCCGTCGACGAAGCCGCCGCGCAGGTACTCCACGACGCGCTCGTTGTCGCGGGCGGAGTCGACCATGATCGTGACGAGCTGCTGGTCCGCCTCGGACAGGACGGCGTTCGTGCCGATGAGGATGTTGCCGATGTTCGGGTCGTCGAGCACCTGGACGCTCGGCTCGTGCACGATGAGCGCCACGGCGCCGGACCGCCGGGTGACGAGACTGCGTGCGGCGGCGCTCCGCACGTAGCCGACGCGGCGGACGGCGTCCTGCACGGCTTCGCGGGCCCTGGGCGACACGTACGGTTCGTCGTTGAGCACGCGGGAGACGGTCCCGCGGGAGAGTCCGGCCTCGTCGGCGACGTCCTGGATCGTGGCGCGGGAACGGGCGGACATGCGGCAACGATAGCGGCTGGACACCCGCGGATCGGCGGTCGGACGGCGTCGAACCACGATCGCGACGTCGAACCGGGCGTCGGTGCTGGTTCGACGTCGGATACCTGGTTCGGCACGGTCGTGTTGACACGGCAGGAATTGTGTCGTTTACTCTGGGAGCGCTCCCAGAACCCTCCGACCCCGTTCGATCGGTGCGGACTGGGAGCGCTCCCAGAACTTGGGTGACCTTCGCCGTCGAAGGGGTCGTTCGCGACCGGACGGTGCAGCGCCGCCCCGATCAGCGAGGACCCGACGTGACCACCACCACCCTGCCGACGGCCGCCACCGGCGCGCTCGGGCTCGGCTCGACCGGCCTGGCGTTCGGGTGCGACTACAACCCCGAGCAGTGGGACCCCGAGGTCTGGGTCGAGGACGTCCGGCTCATGCGCGAGGCCGGCGTGAACCTCGTCGCGATCAACGTCTTCGGCTGGTCGCACGTCGAGCCGCGCCGGGGCGAGTACGACTTCGCCGCGCTCGACCGGGTCATCGAGCTCCTGCACGGCGCCGGCATCGGGGTCGACCTCGGCACCGGGACGGCCTCCACCCCGCCGTGGCTCACCACCGCCCACCCCGAGGTCCTGCCGGTCGTCGCCGACGGCACCACCCGCTGGCCCGGTGGACGCCAGGCGTTCTGCCCGAGCTCGCCGGTGTACCGCGAGCACGCCCTCGCCCTGGTCCGCGCCACCGCCGAGCGCTACGGCGACCACCCCGCGGTCAAGCTCTGGCACGTCTCGAACGAGCTCGGCTGCCACAACGCGCACTGCTACTGCGACGTCTCGGCCGAGGCGTTCCGCACGTGGCTCCGCGCCCGGTACGGCACGGTCGACGAGCTCAACGCCGCGTGGGGCACCGCGTTCTGGAGCCAGCGCTACTCCGCGTGGGAACAGGTCCTGCCACCCCGGGCGACCCTGTCCTTCACGAACCCCGGCCAGACGCTCGACTTCGACCGGTTCTCGTCCGACGAGCTGCTCGCGCACCACCGCGCCGAGGCCGAGGTGCTCCGCAGTCTGAGCGACAAGCCGGTGACGACGAACTTCATGGTCGCGGCGCACATCACCGCGCTCGACTACTGGTCGTGGACGGCCGACATGGACGTCATCGCGAACGACCACTACCTCGACCACCGTCTGCCCCGACCGCACGTCGAGCTCGCCTTCGCCGCCGACACCACGCGCGGGCTCGCCGGGGGAGCGCCCTGGCTGCTCATGGAGCACTCGACGGGAGCGGTGAACTGGCAGCCGCACAACGTCGCCAAGGCACCGGGGGAGATGCTCCGGAACACCGTGGCGCACATCGCCCGCGGTGCCGACGGGGTCTGCTTCTTCCAGTGGCGCGCGTCCGTCCAGGGCAGCGAGAAGTTCCACTCCGCGCTGCTCCCGCACGCCGGGACCGACTCCCGCGGCTGGCGTGACGTCGTCGAGCTCGGCGACCTCGTCGAGCGGCTCGGCGAACTGCGCGGTTCCCGCGTCGTCGCGGACGTCGCGCTCGTCTTCAGCTGGGAGAACCAGTGGGCGGCCGACCTGGAGGCGCACCCCACCACCGCGCTCCGCTACCTGGAACAGGTCCACGCGTTCCACGGCGCACTGTGGGACCTCGGCGTGACGGTGGACGTCGTGGCGCCGGGTGCGGCGCTCGACGGCTACGCCGTCGTGCTGGTCCCGGAGCTCTACCTGGTGCGCGACGAGCACGCCGCGGTCGTCGCCGACCACGTCGCCGCCGGGGGCCGGGCGGTCGTCACGTTCTTCAGCGGCATCGTCGACGAGCGTGACCGCGTCCGGACCGGCGGGTACCCCGGTGCCTTCCGTGACCTGCTCGGTGTGCGGGTCGACGAGTTCCTGCCGCTCGCCGCCGACGCGCACATCGCCCTGTCCGACGGCTCCACCGGCACCGTCTGGAGCGAACCCGTCGAGCTCCGCGGCGCGACGAGCGTGCTCGACTACGCCGCCGGCCAGCTCGCCGGCTCGCCCGCGGTCACCCGCAACGCGCACGGTGCCGGAGCCGCCTGGTACGTCTCCACCGTCCTCGGCGCCGACACGCTCCGCGGCCTGCTCGGTGACGTCCTCACCGAGGCCGGCGTCGCACCGGACCCCGCCGCGCAGCCCGGCCTCGAGGCCGTCCGACGCCGCGACGACACCCACGAGTGGGTGTTCCTGCTCAACCACACCGACCAGCCCGTCGAGCACCACGTGACGGGCCACGACCTCGTCGCCGACCGACACCGGTCCGGCACCACGACCATCGCCCCCGGTGGCACCCAGATCATCCGCACGGACAGGAAGCGCCCATGACCACCACAGCCCAGCGACCCCGGGTCGCCCGACGTCGACGCGGCGGGGGCTTCCGGTACCGCCGCGCGATCGCCGTCTTCGTCACGCCGTTCGCCGTGCTCTTCACCGCGTTCTACCTCGTCCCGATCCTCTACGCCGTGTGGCAGTCGCTGCAGAAGATCGAGCGGCAGGGGACCTTCGGTGCGCCGACGCAGGTGTTCGGCGGACTGAGCCAGTACGTGCTCGTGTTCCAGAACAGCGAGTTCTGGGGCTCGATCCTCCGCGTGCTGCTCTTCGGTGTCGTGCAGGTACCGGTGATGCTCGCCCTCGCACTGGTGTTCGCGCTCCTGCTCGACTCGCCCCTGCTGCGCGGCAAGCGGTTCTTCCGCCTGGCGTTCTTCGCGCCGTACGCGGTGCCCGGCGTCATCGCCGCGATCATGTGGGGCTACCTCTACGCGCCGAACCTCTCGCCGTTCTCCGCCGTCACCTCGAAGGTCGACCTGCTCGGCTCCGGCACCGTCCTCTGGGCCGTCGCGAACGTCGTGACCTGGGTCTACGTCGGCTACAACATGCTCATCATCTACTCGTCGCTCCTGGCGATCCCGACCGAGATCTACGAGGCGGCGAAGCTCGACGGGGCGTCGCAGTTCCGGATCGCCTGGTCGATCAAGATCCCGATGGTGGTGCCGGCGATCGTGCTCACCGCGGTCTTCTCCGTCATCGGCACCCTGCAGCTGCTCACCGAACCGACCGTGTTCCGCCAGTTCACCTCGACGATCTCGTCGACCTTCACGCCGAACATGCTCGTCTACTCGACGTCGTCGGTGCCCAACTTCAACCTCGCCGCCGCGTTCTCCGTCGTCCTCGCGGTCGCGACCTTCGTCCTGTCGATCGGGTTCCTCCGACTGACCCAGCGGAAGGCTGACCAGTGACCGTCAACGCACCGAGCCGACGCGACGCCGTGCGGACCGCCGGCCGACCGCTCGAGCCGAACCGCGCCTCCAGGCCCCTGCAGCACGGAGCGCGCGGACCGCGCGAGAGCGTCATCTCGCGCAGCGCCGCGATGCTCGTGATGGGCGTCTTCACGATCTACTTCCTGCTGCCGATCTTCTGGCTGTTCGTCTCGTCGACCAAGACGACCGCGAACTTCAACACGACGTTCTCGCTGTGGTTCAGCGCCTCGTCGGTGCAGGACTTCGTCGCGAACCTGGGCGAGCTGTTCACCCGGCAGGACGGCGTGTACGTGCGCTGGATGCTCAACAGCATCGCCTACGCCGGTGTCGCCGGGCTCATCGGCACCGTCCTGTCGGCGATGTGCGGCTACGCGCTGGCGAAGTACCGGTTCCGCGGACGCGAGGCCCTCTTCAACGTGTTCCTCGGCGGCGTCCTCGTGCCGGCGACCGCGCTGGCCCTGCCGCTGTTCCTCATCTTCAGCCAGGTCGACCTGACGGACACGTTCTGGTCGGTCTTCCTCCCGAGCATCGTCAGCCCGTTCGGCGTGTACCTGTCGCGGCTGTTCGCGGCGTCGAGCGTGCCGGACGAGATCATCGAGGCCGCCCGCATCGACGGTTCCGGCGAGGTCCGCACGTTCTTCACCGTGGCCGTCCGGCTCATGTCGCCGGCGCTCGTGACGATCTTCTTGTTCCAGTTCGTCGCCATCTGGAACAACTTCTTCCTGCCGCTCGTGATGCTCCGCGACTCGTCGCTGTTCCCCGTCACCCTCGGCCTCTACACGTGGAACTCGAGCGTGAACCAGTACCCGGACCTCCGCACCCTCGTGCTCATCGGGTCGTTCGTCTCGATCATCCCGCTCCTCGTCGCCTTCCTCTCCCTGCAGCGCTTCTGGCGGTCCGGCCTCGGCGCCGGCGGCCTGAAGTAGCGCCTGACCAGCACCACCGACCCCACTCACATCCCGAACGGAAACAGCATGAAGACAACGAAGTTCCTCAGCGTCGCCGCCGTCGCGGTCGCCGCGACCGTCGCCCTCGCCGGCTGCAGCACCGGCGGCACCGGCGCAGGCTCCGGATCCGACACGGCCGCCGCGAGCTGCAAGCCGTCCAGCGGCAAGGTCACCCTCGACTTCACGACCTGGGTGCCCAACATGGACAAGGTCGTGGACATCTGGAACGAGGAGCACCCGGACATCCAGGTCAAGGTCTCCATCGTCGCGAACGGCAACAGCGGCACGTACCAGAACTTCTTCAACCAGCTCAAGGCGAAGCAGGCGCCGGACATCGGTCAGGTCGAGTACGACACCCTGCCGGCCTTCCGCGTGCAGGGCGGCCTCGAGGACATCGGCGCGTGCTCCGGCATCAGCGCTGCGAAGAAGGACTTCTCCGACGGCCTCTGGAACCAGGTCACGTTCGGTGAGACGAAGTCGGTCTACGCCGTGCCGCAGGACTCCGGTCCGATGGCCCTGTACTACCGCAAGGACCTCTTCGAGAAGGCCGGCCTCGACGTCCCGAAGACCTGGGAGGAGTACGCCCAGGACGCCGTGAAGATCAAGGCGCTCGGCGGCAACATCACCAACTTCGCCAAGGGCGACGTCAACCAGTTCGCCGGGCTCGTCTCGCAGGCCGGTGGCCAGTGGTTCTCGAACTCCGGTTCGGACTGGACGGTGGACCTGACCGACAGCGCGTCGAAGAAGGTCGCCGACTACTGGCAGGACCTCATCGACAAGAAGCTCGTGAACACCCTGCCGAGCTTCACCGACCAGTGGAACAGCGCCTACGACAAGGGGCAGGACTGGACCTGGGTCTCGGCCGTCTGGGGTGCGAACACCATCTCGAGCGGTGCGCCCTCGACCTCCGGCAAGTGGGCCGTCGCGCCGATGCCGCAGTGGACCGCGGGTGAGTCGAAGTCCGCTGCCTGGGGCGGTTCGTCGAACGTCGTCTTCGCGGGGAGCAAGCACCCGGCCGAGGCGTCCGAGTTCCTGGTCTGGCTGAACACCTCGAAGGAGGCGCTCGCGGCGCTGAACAAGGAGGCCAACCTCTACCCCGCCTCGTCGACCGGCGCCGAGCTGCCGGCGCTGACCGAGGGGCTGCCGTTCTACGGGAACCAGAAGATCTACGAGGAGTTCGCGACCGCGGCGAAGGACATCCAGCCCTTCACCTGGGGTCCGACGATGACGCAGACCTACTCCGACGTGTCGGACGGCTTCGGGCAGGCGGCGTCCGGGCAGGGCACGCTCCTCGACGCGCTCGAGTCGGGGCAGTCGAAGACCGTGGCGGCGCTGAAGGCGCAGTCGATCCCGGTGAAGGGATGACGCGCGGGTCCTGACGCGCGCCCACGACGGACGGGAGGCACGGTGCCAGCTGGCACCGTGCCTCCCGTCGTGTGATGGGTGGGGTCAGCGCATCGCGTCGCCGGCCGACCCGTACAGGCCCGTCGCGAGGTCGGTGAGCACCGCGAGCAGGCCGCCCGCGTGCGTCCGGTCGACCTCGGCGAGCACCTGCGCGTACCGCTCCCGGTGCTCGCGGACGACCCGCTCGCCCTCGGGCAGGAGCCGCAGCAGCGAACCGCGGCGGTCGTTCGGGTTCGGCGCGCGCTCGAGCAGGTCGGCGGCCGTCATGCGGTCGATCATGTTCGTCACGGCGCCCGAGGTCAGCCCGAGGTACCCGGCCACCTCGGTGGGGGTCGAGTAGCCGGTGTCGCTCACGAGCACCAGGGCGCGCAGGGCGTTCTCGTGCACGCCGGCCCGCGCGCTGAGCTGTCCGACGAGGCTCGCGTTCGCGCGCACGACCGCGTCGAACGCCGCGATGAGGTCGGCCGCGTCGGTCGGGTCGGTCGGCGGCGCAGGGGTCACGGGTTCCTCGCTTCGGGTCGGGTGCGGTGGCGTCCCTCGCACTGGGGTCAGTATACGAGTGGTCAATTTGATGAATGACTGACTATCTTGATGATCGAAGCAAACGAGCCCGAGCCGATTGCTCCTCCACTTCCCTGAACGCCCGACCGAAGAGGTTCCCGTGTCCGACAAGCTCCGCACCTCCGCCCTGAAGCGGATCCGATTCGCCCCCGTCGCACTCCTCGCGGGCATCTTCGCCGCCGTGCTGCTCTCCCTCTCGCTCACCGGCACCCTCTCCGGGTTCGCCGCGAGCATCACCAACAGCAGCAACACCGCAGCCAGCGGCACGCTCACGATGCAGGAGCAGAACGCCGGCGGCACCGTCACCTGCACGAGCACCGACGGCGGCTCGGTCTCGACGAACTCCGCCACGTGCTCGACGATCAACAAGTTCGGCGGCAGCACCACGATGACGCCCGGCAACACCGTCACGACCGCGATCTCGATCAAGAACACCGGCACCGCGAACGCCTCGACGTTCACCCTGACCCCGGGCGCCACGTGCACCCAGTCGGCGAACGGTTCGGTGAACGGCACCGCGACCGACCTCTGCGCGAAGATGAACCTCGTCATCTCCTCCGGCTCGACGACGGTGTTCAGCGGCACGCTCGCCAGCTTCAAGGGCGCGGCCGCCTCGGCGTTCACGATGCCCGCCGCACCCGCCGCCGGCGCCTCCGTGCCGTTCACGTTCGCCGTCACGCTCGACTCCTCGGCCGGCAACACCTACCAGGGCCTCGCCGCCTCCGTGCCGATGACCTGGACCTTCACGGCCTAGCCACCCCGACCGGCGACGCTCGACCGACCCCCCCCCTCCGGTCGAGCGTCGCCACCCATCACCCCACCCCGTCCCCCCCCCACCGCCCAGCCGCACACGACCGGAGCAGCAGATGAGCCAGACCGCCGCCATCCCGCTCAGCGGCACGCTCGACCGTCCGCTCCTCGGCGGCCACACCGCCACCCGCTTCGAGACGGTCCTCGCCTGGACGGTCGCCGCGGTCGCCGCCGTCCTCCTCACCGCCGCCGTGCTGTTCCTGTCCGCCGGCGGGCGGTGGTTCGTCGTCGAGACGCCGTCGATGGGCGAGGCCGCGCCGGTCGGCACGCTCGTCCTCGACCTGCCCGTGGACGTCGCCACCCTGCGCGTCGGCGACGTCGTCTCCTTCGAGACCGCGGCGAACCCCGGCATCGTCTACACCCACCGCATCATCGACGTCGACGCCGCCGGACTGCACACCCGCGGTGACATCAACGGCGCGACCGACCCGTGGACGCTCACACAGGAGAACGTCATCGGTTCCCCGGTGCTCCTCGTCCCGAACCTCGGGTGGCTGTTCCGGGCGGCGCCGCTCCTGCTCATCGGCACGCTGGTGATCTGGACGCTCACGAGCGTGTTCACCGACCGGGTCACCCGCACCTGCCTCCGCATCGCCGGCGGTGCACTCACGCTGTCGTACGCGGCCTTCATCCTGAAGCCGTTCGTCAACGTCACGACCATCACGAACTCGGCCACCCCCCGCGGCGTCGAGGCCACCATCGTGTCCTCCGGCATGTTCCCGGTCCGGGTCGAGGCCCGTGGTGCCGAGAGCGTCCACCTCGTCGACGGGCAGGTCGGGCACATGGTCATCCGCGAGCTCACGAGGAACGGGCACTACCAGCTCACCTCGAACATCGACCTCGGGCCGGTCGGGTGGGGGCTCCTCGTCGTCGCCTGCCTCGTCCCGCTCCTGCTCTGCCTGGCCGTCGGTCGGGTCGAGGCGGTGCGTCCCTCGTGAGACTCCGCCGCCTCCGTGACGGTCGGGTCGTCGCCCTCGTCCTGGTCCTCGCCGTCGCCGTCGTCGGCCTCGCCAACGCGTTCGCACCGACGCGGTCCGCCTTCAGCGCCGTGGTCGCGAACACCGGCAACAGCGCCGCGACCGCGCCCTACTTCACCTGCGCCGCAGCGGTCGGCGCGGACACCTCGACCGCCCTCTTCGCCTACCGCCTCGGCGAGGCCTCCGGTTCGACGACCGCCACGGACTGGTCCGGCAAGGGCCTGAACGGCACCTACCAGGGCTCGATGACGGCGACCACGCCGAGCCCGAACGCCTGCCCGCGCGACGCCGGGAGCTCGTACGCGCTGAACGGCTCGACGAGCTTCGTCTCGACGCCCCGGTCGTACGCCAACCCGACCACCTTCAGCGAGGAGGTCTGGTTCCGCACGACGGTCGCCGGCGGCATGCTCGTCGGGTTCGGCAGCAACCAGGTCGCCGCCTCCGGGCAGCACGACCGCCAGGTCTACCTCAACACCGCCGGGCAGCTCGTCTTCGGTACCTACAACGGGACGACCCAGGTGGTGACGTCACCGAAGGCGTACACGGACGGCGCGTGGCACCACGTGGTGGCGACGATGTCCGCGAGCACCGGGATGCGCCTCTACGCGGACGGCGCCCTCGTCGCGTCGAACACCGCGTTCACCGTGCCCGAGAACTACACCGGCTACTTCCGGGTCGGGTACGACACCGTGTCCGGGTGGCCCGGGCAGCCGTCGAACTTCGCCTTCACGGGGTCGATGCGGTACGCGGCGGTCTACGGCTCCGTCCTGTCGGCGACCCAGGTCGCGAACCACGCGGCGGCCGGTCGCTGAGACGACGACGGACGGGAGGCACGGTGCCAGCCGGCACCGTCCCTCCCGTCCGCCTGTCCGTTCGTCGGGTCCGCGTCGTTACGCGATCGCCATCTCGTTGGGCACGCCGGGCAGCACGTCGCTCGAGGCGATGGTCTCGCCGGTCGTGAGGTCGACCGCGTGGACCCGCCGCTCGGCAGGGTCGGTGACGTAGGCGACGTCGCCGGCGACCTTCAGTGCCGGGTGGGCGTCCTGCCACTCGGCCGGTCCCTCCCACGGGTCGATCACCGGGAAGGAGTCGAGCAGCTCGCCGGACGTCGTGTCGAAGGTGTGCAGCGCGCCGTCGTCCCCGAGCACGACGGCCTCGTCCTCGGGACCACGGGCGAGGTCCCGGAACGTGTAGCCGACGCCGTCCGGCACGTCGGCGACCCGGTAGGAACCGGATGCCGCGTCGATCAGGGCGATCTGGTGGAGGAGGTACCCCTCGCTGTCCGGGTCGTCGTTGTAGTCGCCGAGCGCGATCGAGGACGTGTCGGTCGTGAACAGGTTGCCGGTCCGGCCGTACTTGGTGGGGGCGTCGAGCTTCGTGAACGCGCCGTCGTCGTACACGAGTGCCCCGTCGGTGCACCCGAAGACCGCGACGTCGCCCTGGACCGCGCCCTCGCCGTGCACGTTCGGGCACTCCTCGGAGCGGGTGGTCTCCTTCCCGTCCGCGTCCAGCGCACGGACCCCGCTGCGGGACTCCTCGTCGCCGATGGTGGTGAGCAGCGTGCCGTCCTCCAGCACGATCGCGACGCCGTGGTGCGCGGCCTCGGACTCGGTCGTCTCGGTGTCGGGCAGTTCGGCGCCGTCGAGTTCGGTGTTGTCGAACGTCGTCACCTGGCCGGTGCCGTCGGCGAAGAGCGCCGTCCGGTCGCCGTGGACGACCGCGTGGCCACCGGTGTCGGCGGGGAAGACCGCGTCGGTGAGGGCCGGATCAGCCGCGGTGTCGAGCACCCGGAAGCCGCTCGGCACCGTGACGAGCACGTGCCGTCCGTCACCTGCCGGGTTGACGCGGGTGAACCCGTCGACGGCGTCGTCGGTCAGGACGCGCAGGTCGTCGTCGAGCACGAGGAGGCCGCCGTCGTACGTGAGCGTGATCCGGTTGCCGTCGGCGCGCTCGGTCGCGGTGCTCGTCGGCTCGGAGGGGGAGGGGTCGGCGGCGCAGCCGGTGAGGGCAAGGGCGGCCGCGCTGAGCAGGGCGGCCGGCAGGGCCGCGGTGCGCAGGGACTTGGTCGTCGTCATGCAGAACACTGTACTGATTCTCATTCTCAATTACGAACCGACAGTCCGTCGACGATCGCCTCGGTGTTCGACCGCATCATCCCGAGGTAGGTGGACGCGGGTCCGTCGGCCGTGAGTGACTCGGTGGCCAGCGGGCGGATCTCGACGTGCACGTCGACCTCGTCCGCGAGGACCTGGGCCAACCGGGCCGGCTGCGAGGCATCCGCGAAGACGGTCGGCACGCCGGCGTCCGCGATCGCGTCGGCAAGGTCCCGCAGGTCAGCCGCGCTGGGCGAGGCGAGCGTCGTCCCGCTCGGGATGACGGCTCCCACCACCCGGAAGTCGTACCGGTCGGCGAGGTACCCGAAGACGTGGTGGTTCGTCACGAGGGCCCGCTGCCCGGGGCTGAGCGCGCCGAAGGCCTGCTCCATCTCCCCGTCGAGCGCGTGCACGGCGTCGAGGTAGTCCGCGGTGCCCGTCGCCCGGACGCCCACGTCGCGGAGGTCGTCGTCGAGCGCCTCGACGACGTCGACCATCCGTGCGGGGTCGGTCCAGATGTGCGGGTCCGGGCCGCTGTCGTCCTCGGTCGTCCACTCCAGGGCGTCGACCGCGTCGCCGGCGGTGAAGACCGGGACGCCGTCGTCGGCCGCGGCCCGGACGTGCCGGGACACGCCCTCCTCGAGGCCCAGCCCGTTCTCCACCACGAGGTCGGCGGTGCGGAGTCGCGCGGCCTCCTGCGCGGAGACCTCGAACGAGTGCGGGTCCGCTCCGGCGGGCATGAGCACCATCACCTCGGCCGCGTCGCCGACGACCTCCGAGACGACGTCGCCGAGGATGTTCGTGGTGACGGCGACGAGTGGCCGGTCCTGCCCGGGAGCAGCGGTGCACCCGCTCGCGCCGAACGCGACACCCACGACGGCGAGGACCGTGACGACGACGGCCCGTGTGCGTGCCCGCGTCACAGTCCGACCTCCGCGAACGCGGCCGGGGCCACGCCGAGGTCGATGGTCCGGGCGACCCGCGCGCCGTCGGCGAAGTCGATCTCGTGCACGGTCCCCGTCCCGCGGTCGGCCAGGTAGGCGCGGTTCGCGTCGAGCTGCAGCAGGGGCGGGGCGTCGTCGGCGACGAGCGGGTCGGTCGCGACGATCGCTCCGGTGGCGAGCGTGTGCACCACCACCCGCCCGGTGTCGTCGACGCCGACCACGTGCTCGTCGGCGTCGTCGACCGCGGCGACGGCGCGGAGCGGGCGCTCGGTCGGCACCAGGCGCCACGAGTGTTCGCGGCTGTCGAGCAGCCAGAAGCCGGCGTCGCCGGCCAGGCCCGCGACCGTCGGTCGTCCGGCGCGGGCGGCGAACGAGGTCGGCCGTTCGGCGCCGTCGGGCAACGGCACCGCCGTCGCGCCGTCGTCGTCCACCACCACCGCACCGTCGGAACAGCCGACGACCGAGCCGGCCCGGGTGACGATGCCTCCGGCCGGGTCGGTGCACGCCGCCTCGGTTCCGGTCGGCGAGCCGTCGGCGTCGAGCACCCGGACGACGTCGTCGGTCGCGGCGACGAGGCGGTCTCCGTCGGGGAGCAGGACCCGTGCGTCGATCCGGGTCCGTTCCTCGACGGTCCCCTGGCCGAGCGCGGCCCGGTCGAGCACGACCGCCTCGTCCCGCTCCGGCCAGGTGATCGTCGTGGTCGTCTCGGAGGAGTGCACCTCGACCGGACCGCCCCCCGCCATCGTGCCGACGACCCGCGGCTCCGCCGCGTAGTAGTGGGTGTGGTCGCCGTGGTCGACCGTCCAGGCGCCGCCGTCCACGATCGTGGTGCGGCTGTCGGAGCTCGTCACGAGGAACCGGCCGTCGGTGGCGGAGTGCGTGGGCACGTCGACGTCGTCGAGCGCGGTCGTCTCGCTGCTGAGCAGGTCGTGCAGCGCGGTCTCGCCCGTCCCGGAGACGGCCAGGAGGCGCAGCTGCGGTTCCCGGGATTCGCTCGCCCCCTCGACGAAGCCGTGTGGCCGGGCGGTCGCGCCGGCGTCGCCGGGGGCCGTCCCCGACGAGCAGCCCGCCGTCGCGACGGTGAGTCCGACGACGAGGCTCGTGGTGAGCAGGGTGCGCGTGGGAGCGCGCCGGGTGGAGTGGGTCATGCTGCCTCTCGAGGTGCTGGTACTGCTGTCGGTGGTTCTGTCCCGGGGGTCCGGTCGCGGACCCGGGTGTTGAGCGACGCGGCCGTGCGCGAGAGGCCGACCCCGGCGACGGCGACGGCGGCGATGCTCGCTCCCGCGGCGGTGCCGAGGTGCCACGAGACGAGCAGCCCGACGAGGACGGCCGCGATGCCGATCCCGGCGGCGAGCACCATGGTCGAGCCGACGTGCCGGGTCCACGCACGGGCGGCGGCTGCCGGGGCGAGGAGCAGTCCGACGACGAGCAGCGTGCCCACCGCCCGGTACGAGGCGACGACCGCGAGCGTGACGAGCCCGACCAGCACGATCTCGGCGGTCCGTGGGCGGAGGCCGAGGGTCGCGGCCTTCCGGACGTCGAACGCCGCTGCCGTGAACGGACGGTGGAAGAACACCGCGGTCCCGAGCGCCACCGCGACGGCGATCGTCAGGCCGGTGAGGTCCGCACGGGTGACGGCGAGGACGTCACCGAACAGGATCGCGGTGACGTCGGTCGCGAAGGACCTCGAGGAGGAGACGATGATCACCCCGAGAGCGAGCATGCCGACGAACAGGAGCCCGATCGACGTGTCGTACGAGAGCCGGGCCCGACGGCGGAGTGCGCCGACCCCGAGCATCATCACCGCGGCGCTGGCGGCGGCGCCCAGCGCGACGGGGAACCCGGTCAGCGAGGCGATCGCGACGCCGGGGAGCATGCCGTGCGACAGCGCTTCGCCGAGGAAGGCCATGCCGCGGACGAGCACCCACGTGCCGACGACCGCGCAGAGCACCGCCGCCAGTCCGCCGCCCACGAGGGCACGGACCATGAAGTCGACGGAGAGGGGATCGGTCAGCCAGGTCACGGTCGGAGACGCTACATGAAAATGACTATCGATACTGATAGTGTCCTCAGGTGCCCACGACGACCGACGCTGCCACCCTCGACGTCGCCGGACTCGTCGTCCGACGCGGCGACCGGACCGTCCTCGACGGGGTCGATGCGACCTTCCCCGCCGGTGCGGTCACCGCGCTGACGGGGCCGAACGGCTCCGGCAAGTCGACGCTGCTCGACGCGCTCGCCGGGGTCGTGACGCCGGATGCCGGGGCGGTGACGCGCCGCACCTCCGTCGGCGTCGCCTACGTGACCCAGTCGGTCCCGCCGAGCGCGCTCCCGCTCACCGTCCGTGCCACGGTCCGCATGGGCCGGTGGTCCGGCCGTCCGTGGTGGCGACCGCTCGTGCGTGCCGACCGCGACGTGGTCGACGAGCAGCTCGACCGGATGGGGATCGCGTCCCTGTCGGACCGGCCGCTCGACGAGCTGTCCGGTGGGCAGCGTCAGCGGACCCTCGTCGCGCTCGGACTCGCGCAGCGGGCGGGGGTGCTCCTCGTCGACGAGCCCACGGCCGGGGTGGACGCCGAGTCGGGTCGGCTCGTGGTCCGCGCGCTCGCCGACGAGGCAGCGTCCGGGGTCGTGGTCGTGCACGCCACGCACGACCCGACGGTCATCGCCGGAGCGGACCGGGTCGTCCGGCTCGGCTGACCGTGGCGACGCCGTCCGTCAGGACCGTCAGGGGCAGGCGACGGCGACGGAACCGGTCGCGGTCGTCTCCGCCGGAGCGGCGGCACCTGCCGGATCGGGGACCGCGTGAGCGGTGACCTGCGCCGGGGCGGCACTCGAGCGGCGCGCACCCAGCGTCACGAGCACGATGGCCCCGACGACCGCGACCCCACCGGCGAGCCAGAAGTCGACGGCCAACCCGAAGGACGACACCGCGGCGCCGCCGAGCACCGACCCGGCCGCGATCGCCAGCTGGATCGTCGTCACGAACAACGCGAGCCCGGTCTCCGACCCCGCGGGCGACGACGTGGACATCCAGGTCTGCATGCCGAGCGGCAGTGCTCCCCACACGAGGCCCCACACGACCAGCAGGACGAACACCCCGACGACCGAGTGTGCGAGCAGCGGGAGCAGGACGACCGCGCCGGCGAGGACGAACTTCGCGGAGCCGATCGTGCCGAGGACGCTCCGACCGAGCGTGAACCCGGCGACGAAGTTCCCGACGATGCCCGCGATGCCGAAGACCAGCAGTGCGATCGTCACGGTGTCCGCGCCGACCCCGACGAGGTCCTGCAGGTACGGCGCGATGTAGGTGTAGGCGGCGAACTGCGCGGTGAAGAGGAACGCGGCACCGATCAGGCCGACCCGGGCCCTGCGCACACCGAGCAGCGACCCGAGCGTGCCGAACCGGACGCGCTGCTGGGCGGGGATCCGCGGGAGCATCGCGAGCTGCAGACCGAGCGCGACGAGCCCGAGCACGCCGCCGATCACGAACGCCAGCCGCCACGTGGCGAGGGAGGACACGAGTGCGCCGAGGGGCAGGCTGACGACGGTCGCGACCGAGACGCCGGCGGTGATGAGGGACGTGGCGCGGATCACGGACTCGGGGCGGACGAGGCGTCCGGCGATCCCGGCGCCGATCGCCCAGAACCCGCCGATGCCGACGCCGAGGAGCATCCGGGCCACGAGCAGCACCCAGAACGAGGGCGCCACCGCTGCGAGCGCGTCCGCGACGACGAGCAGCACCGTCAGGCCGACCAGGACGACCCGGCGGTCGAGCGCGGACGTCCACACGGTGACGACCGGCGCGGCGACCGCTCCGACGAGGCCGGTCGCGACGACCATGAGCCCCGCGGTGCCGACACCGACGTCGAGGTCGGCGGCGATGGCCGGCAGCAGGCCGATCGGGAGGAACTCGGACAGGACGAGGACGAACGATCCGAGTGCGACGGATGCGACGCTGAGCCACCCACGGCGCGTTGCTGACGAGGTCATGCGGGCGTCAAGCACGCGCCCGCGCGGTCCATTCCCGCGTGACGGGTCGGGTCAGGCGTCGAGGGCCCGGCGCGCGGCGGCGACCACCTCGGCGTCGGTGACGAAGTGCGCCGAACCGTCGTCCGCGCCGCCCATCGGCACGCCCGCGTGGGCGCTGTCGGCGGCGGGCCGCTTCGCCGAGAGGTGCACGGCGGCGGCCCCCGTCGCGACCAGGGCGGGGACGTCGGCCGGGGTGACACCGGCGCCCGCCATGACCTGCACGGGCCCGGCGGCGTCGACCATGCGCGTGATGGTCGCCGCACCGGCCACCGCGGTGGGCGCTGCACCCGAGGTCAGCACCCGGGTGAACCCGAGGTCGGCGAGGGTGGCCGCGGCGGCGACGGGGTCGGCCGCGTGGTCGATCGCCCGGTGCAGCGTGACCTCGGCGGTCGCGCTGACCGAGCGTGCGGCGTCGACGAAGCGCCGGAGGGCGTCCTCGTCTAGCGTGCCGTCCGGACGCAGGGCACCGACCACGACGCCCGCTGCCCCGGAGCGCAGGACCGTGCGGACCTCGCGCACCATGAGCTCGACCTCGTCGGGGGTGTGCACGAAGCCGCCGGGACGGCAGCGGACGAGGGCGTGCGCGGGGATGCCGGTCTCGTGGGTCGTCTCGACGAGCGCCTGGGACGGCGTGAGACCACCGAGCTCGAGCCCGACGCAGAGCTCGACACGGTCGGCGCCGCCGTCCCGTGCGACGATCGCACCGGCGGGTGAGGTGACGGCGATCTCGAGGGCGACGGGGGCGGCGGTGGTCACGCGATGGCTCCGAGCGGTTCGTTCGACGGCGGGATGATCCGGGCGCCGAGGTCCGGCGCCGACGGGAACACTCGATCGTAGGGGAACATCGGCCGGACGATCCTGTGGTGTCCGAGCCGCTCGAGGTCCTGGTCGACCCCGCCCGGCGTCAGCGCGAGCATCCAGTCGGCAGCCATGTCGAAGAGCTCCGGCTCGAGGTACCCGATCTTCACGATCACCACGTCGGCGTCCCGCGGGGCGAGGTCGAGGTCGGTGAAGTCGTGCTCGTGGTGGTACGGCTTGCGGAGCGTCGTCAGGATCGCGAACACACTGCCGACCTGCAGCACCACCTCGGTCTCGGCGTCGCGGTCGCCGTGCTTGATCGCGTGCACGCGGCCGGTCATCGTGATCGGCCCGGCGTGGACGGCGTCGACCGACGCCCCCGCCGTCACGGTGACCGTCGCACCGACGCCGGCCTCCACCGCCGCCGCGACGGCCGCGGGGCCGGGAACGCTCGCGTAGATCACCGTCGGGCCGTCGGGCTCCGCGAAGACCGGGTTCGCCAGCACCTGCGTGAGCCCCCACGTCATGTCGCCCGAGCCGCCGGCGGTCGGGTTGTCGCCGGAGTCGGACACGAAGAACGGCCTCGCGGCGCCTGGTGCGAGCGCAGCGGCGAGACACTCGTCGAACGTGCCGGTCGGTGCGACGAACACGAAGTCCTCACGCACGTCCCAGAAGGCCCGAGCGAGTCGTTCGGCACCCGCGGCGACGGCGTCGGCGTCCCAGCCCGTGACCACGGTGACCGCGCGGTCGCGGGGCTGGTCCGCCCAGGCGTAACCGACCCAGATCGCCGCGTCGAGCACGCCCTCGGTCTGTTCGACGAGCGGCACCTGCGCGTACAGCGACGCCGCGGGCTCGAGGCGCGTCGAGGTCTGCTCGCCGGGCAGGAGCACGGGGATCGGCACCCAGGCCTTCACCGGGCGCTGCTGCCCGACCGGTCGGGTGGTGAGCACGTCGACCAGGTTCCGGACGGCGCGCTCCTTCGTCTCGAGGGCGTCCTCGTGTGGGGCCATCCGGTAGCAGGTGACGAGGTCCACCTGGTGCGCGAGCTCCGCCGTGACGTTGCCGTGCAGGTCCATCGACGCCGACACGATGACATCGGGACCGATCACCGCGCGGATGCGGCCGAGCAGGTCGGCCTCGGCGTCGTCCAGGCCCTCGACCACCATCGCGCCGTGGATGTCGTACCAGAGCCCGTCGACGTGCTCGGCCTCGACGATCGCTTCCAGCCGCGAGACGATCTCCGCCGCGAGCGACTCGTACGAGTCACGGTCCACGATCCCGCCCGGCAGCGCGTGCCCGATGAGCGCCCCGCGGAAGTCGGCGTGCGCCGACAGTGGCCCGAGGAAGTCGTAGCGGGCCAGGACCTCGTCCCCGCGGTCCGGGTGGAACGCCGGTGCGTGGGTGCGCGTCGGCGTGAACGTCGAGGTCTCGATGGCGAGACCGGCGATCGCGATGACCGGGCGGTGGGTGGCGGGTGCGGTGGACACGGGCTCAGACACGGACGTTCCTGTTCCTGGTGGTGGACTGGGGGATGGGCGCGGACAGTTCCTCGAGCGACGCGGCGAGGCCCCGCTGCAGGGCGAACTGACCCGCCCCGACGAGCCCTGCGTCCGCGCCGAGCGAGACCGGCTCGATGACGAGGTGCTGCGTCATGAGCGGGTGGCAGCTCTCGTACAGCTGGCTCCGCACGGCGGCGATGAACGGGTCGAGGGTGGAGAGGATGCCGCCGAGGTACACGGCGTCCGGGTTGAAGAAGTTGACGTTCGCGGCGAGCACCTCGCCGAGGTACCGGCCCGCGAGCCGCACGGCCCGGGTCGCCTCGGGGTGGGCGTCCGAGGCCAGGCGGACCACGTCGGCGGTCGAGGAGACGTCGACCCCGGCGTCCGACAGGATCCGCACCAGGGCGGCTCCGGACGCGACGGTCTCGAGGCACCCGGTGTTCCCGCACGAGCACGGGGTGTCCCCGGCGGCGTCGATCCGGACGTGGGTGATGTCCCCGGCCGAGCCCGTCGCCCCGCGGTACAGCCGTCCGTCGATGACGATCCCGGCCCCGATCGCCGAGCCGGCCTTGATCGTGATGGTCTGCCGCCGGCCCGGGTCCTGCACGGTCTGCTCGCCCGCCGCCATGCAGTTCGCGTCGTTGTCGACGACCGCCGGCAACCCGAACCGCTCGGTCAGCCACGACGCCACCGGGAACCCGTTCCACCCCGGCATCCGGCTCGGCAGGTCGACCACGCCGGCCTCGACGTCGACCGGCCCCGGCAGGCTGAGGCCGACGCCCCGCAGCCCGTCGCGACCGCGTTCGTCGGCGAGCCGCTCGAGCAGGGCCGCCAGCCGCTGGAGTCCCGCGGTCGGGCCGTCGGAGAGCGCGAACGGGACGTTCGCGACGGACTCGAGCGCGCCTCCTGGCAGGACGATGCCGATGCGCGCGTGCCCGCCGCCGACGTCCGCGGCGACCGCGTACTCGTCGACGCCGCCGATGCGGAGCACCTTGCGGGGGCGGCCGCCGGTCGAGACGTCGGTGCCCTCCTCGGCGAGCAGACCGTGCGACAGGAGCTGCGCGACCACGTGGGACACGGTCGAGGGGGCGGCGCCGAGCAGCGCGGCGATCTCCGTCCGACTGGAGGCCTGCCCGGACGCGACGAGCTCCAGGACGCGGGCGCTGAGGTCCGGCACGACTTTCTCCAATCCGGGCGGAACACGGCAGGTGACCACCGACTGCCGCGAGCCTAACCGGCAGATCGACCGGTCCACCCTTTCGCCCGAACGGCAGAAACGAACTATTTACACGGAGATGTTTGTTTTTCCAACGGCTTTGGACATTGACTGTCCCCGTGCCGCTCGGCACGCGTGCTCCACACCCCGAACCTCCCACGCACCAGGAGACACACATGACCAAGCCCCGTCGCTGGGCGCTCCTCACCGGAGCCGCGATCGCCGTGAGCGCGCTGCTCGCCGGCTGCTCCGGGGGCGGCAACGCCTCGTCCGGCAGCAGCTCCGACACGATCGACTACGCACTGCCGGCCAACTTCACGCCGAACTGGATCCTCCCGATCGGCACCGCCGCGCACCTCAACACGAACAACGGCTCGATCGCGCAGTCGCTGTACGAGCCGCTCGTCGCCTACGACGGTTCCACCGGCAAGATCGCGTGGAACAAGGCCGGTTCGGTCGCGACGGACGCGACGTTCGCGAGCGACTCGAAGAGCGTCACGGTCACCCTCGGCGACCGGCACTGGTCCGACGGCAAGCCGATCACGAGCCGGGACGTCGAGTTCTGGTTCAACCTGATCAAGGCGAACAAGGACGAGTGGGGCTCCTACTCGAAGGGCAAGGCGCCGGACAACTGGACCTCCTTCACGGCCGACGACGACACGCACTTCACGATCACGTTCGACAAGGCGTACAACCCGGACTGGATGCTCGCCAACCAGCTGAGCCACATCATCCCGCTGCCGCAGCACGCCTGGGACAAGACGAGTGCGAGCGCGAAGGTCTCCGACGCCGACGAGACCGCGTCCGGTGCGAAGCAGGTGTGGAAGTACCTCAACACCGCCGCCGGCAAGATCTCCGACTACGCCAGCGACGACCTGTGGAAGACCATCTCCGGGCCCTACGGCGTGAAGACGTTCACCACGGCGGGCAAGGTCACCCTGACGGCGAACACGAAGTACGACGGCGGCGAGAAGCCCTCGATCACGACGGTCAACCTGCTGCCGTTCACCACGACGGACGCCGAGGTGAACGCGGTCCGCTCGGGCGAGGTCGACTACGGCTACATCAACGCCACCGACATGGACCAGAAGTCGTCCTTCACGTCGAAGGGCTACGACGTGCAGCCCTGGACCGGCTGGGCGATCACGTACATGCCGTACAACTTCAACAACCCGGACATGGGCGCCGTCTTCAAGCAGCTCTACGCCCGCCAGGCCGTGCAGATGTCGATCGACCAGACCTCGCTGTCCAAGGTCGTCTTCAACGGCACCGCCACCTCGACTTACGGGCCGATCCCGCAGGCGCAGGAGTCCGACTACGTGTCGAGCACGCAGAAGGACAACCCGTACCCGTTCAGCACGAAGAAGGCCAAGGCGCTGCTCGAGTCCCACGGGTGGGCGGAGCAGGGCGGCACGATGGTCTGCACCGACCCCGGCACGTCCGACAGCCAGTGCGGCGAGGGCGTGAAGCAGGGCACGAAGTTCACCATGAACGTGCTCTCGCAGTCCGGCTCGACCGTCACCGACAACATGATGAGCGCGATCCAGTCCTCGCTCGCGAAGACCGGCATCGGCTTCACGATCAAGACCGCGCCGGTGTCGAGCGTCCTGTCGCAGACCCCGACCTGCACGAGCGACGAGGCCAGCTGCGACTGGGACCTCTCCTTCTTCGGCACCGCGGGCAGCTGGTACTTCCCGGCCTACCCGACCGGTGAGTCGCTCTTCCAGACCGGCGGTTCGGCGAACTTCGGCTCGTACTCCAACGCCGACGTGGACAAGCTCATCGACGCGACGACCACGTCGCCCGACGCCACCGCCGTGCAGGACTACAGCGCCGCGGTCGCGAAGGACCTGCCGGTGATCTGGCTGCCGAGCCCGGACTACCAGATCTCGGTCGTCAAGCAGGGGCTGACCGGGTTCGACCAGGACTCGCTCGCCAACTTCCACCCGGCCCAGTGGAAGTGGTCGAAGTAACCACCTGACACCCTCTGGAGGCGCGGCGCGGGTCCGACCCGCACCGCGCCTCCCGGGGCCCACCGCACCAACCCAGACGACGGAAGCCGCATGACCACAGCTCTCTACCTCACCAGGCGCGTCCTGCAGGCGCTCGCGGTGATCCTCATCGTCACGATCGTCGTGTTCTGCCTGCTGCACGCCCTGCCGGGCGGGCCCGCCCGCGGCGTGCTCGGCGTCTCCGCGACGCCCGCGCAGATCGCCGCGTTCAACACGGCGCAGGGGCTCGACCAGCCGCTGCCCGTGCAGTACCTCCGGTTCCTCGGCCGCCTCCTCATCGGCGACCTCGGCACGTCGTACACGCTCAACGAGCCGGTCTCGCAGCTCATCACGGAGCGGCTGCCGAAGACCCTCGTCCTCACCGGGATGTCCGCGGTGCTCGGCATCGTGCTCGCGATCCCGGTCGGCATGTGGCAAGCGGTCCGGCGCAACGGCGCGGTCGACTACGCGGCCACCGCGCTGGCGTTCGTCTTCTACTCGACGCCCGCGTTCTTCCTCGGGCTCGTCCTCATCATCGTCTTCAGCCAGCAGCTGCCCTGGCTGCCGTCCCAGGCACCGAGCGGGAACACCCTCGCCGAGGTCTTCCAGGACCCGGCCGGGCTCGTGCTCCCCGTCGTCACCGGTGCCCTCGCCATGATCGCCGTCTTCAGCCGGTACATGCGGGCCTCGACGCTCGAGAACCTGCAGGAGGACTACGTCCGCACCGCCCGCGCCGGCGGTGCCTCGACCGCGGCGATCCTGCGCCGGCACGTGTTCCGGAACTCGCTCACCCCGGTGGTGGCGATGCTCGGGTACTACCTGCCGGTGCTGTTCGGCGGGGCGCTCGTCACGGAGCAGCTGTTCAACTACCCCGGCATGGGGCTCCTCTTCTGGAACGCCGCGCAGACCTCGGACTACCCGACGCTGCTCGGGTGCGTCCTCGTCATCTCGATCGCGACCGTGGTGGGCACGCTGCTCGCCGACGTCGCGCAGTCCTTGATCGACCCCCGAGTGAAGGCAGGCCGCGCATGACCGCACAGCTGGCACCCGAAGCCCCCGGAGCGGCGTCGCTCGTGCAGCCCGTCGCCGCCACCGGCTGGCGCCTCGCCGTCCGCCGCTTCCGCCACAACACCCTCGCGGTGATCGGCCTCGTCGTCATCGTCGTCATCGTGCTGTTCTGCTTCGTCGGCCCGTTCCTGTACCCGACGGACCAGACGCACACCCAGCTCTCCCAGGCGAACCTCGCCCCCGGCGCCGCGCACCTGCTCGGCACCGACGCCGTCGGGCACGACGTGCTCGGCCGGCTGATGTTCGGCGGCAAGGTGTCGCTCATGGTGGGCATCGCCGCCGGCGTCCTCGCCACCGTCGTCGGCACCCTCTGGGGCTCGATCGCCGGGTACGTCGGCGGCTGGGTCGACGCGGTGATGATGCGCGTGGTCGACGCCGGCATCGCGATCCCGGCGCTGTTCATCCTGCTCGTCATCTCGGCGATCACGACGCCCGGTGTGTGGGGACTCATCGTGATCCTCGGCTTCGTGTCGTGGCTCGTGCCCTCCCGGCTCATCCGCGCCGAGACGCTGACGCTGAAGAACCGCGACTACGTGCTGACCCTCCGCGCGATCGGCGGGTCGCACGCCCGCGCGATCGGCCGCCACCTGCTGCCGAACTCGGTGTCCACGATCGTCGTCGCCGCCACGTTCCAGGTCGCCGACGCGATCCTCCTCGTCGCCTACGTCTCGTACCTCGGGCTGGGCGTGCAGGCACCCGCGACGGACTGGGGTGGCATGCTCTCGGCAGGACTCACCGCCGCCTACTCGGGGCGGTGGTGGCTCATCGTGCCACCGGGTCTCGCCGTGATCCTGGTCGTCTGCGCGTTCAACGCCGTGGGCGACGGGCTCCGGGACGCCTTCGACGTGAGGGGCCGTTGATGTCCATCCTGACCACCACCGACCTCGGAGTCTCCTTCAGCACGGAGTCCGGCACGGTCGACGCCGTCCGCGGGGTCTCCCTGCACGTCGAACCCGGTGAGACGCTCGCGCTCGTCGGGGAGTCCGGTTCCGGCAAGTCCACCGTCGCCCTCGCCGCGATGGGGCTGCTGTCCGGCAACGCCACCGCCACCGGCAGCGCGGTCGTCGACGGCCACGAGATCGTCGGCGCCGCCGAGCCCGCCCTGCGTTCGCTCCGCGGCAGCACCGTCTCGATGGTCTTCCAGGAGCCCGCGACCGCCCTCGACCCCCTCACCCGCGTCGGGGCCCAGATCGCCGAGGTCATCCGGAACCACGGCGACGTCTCGGCAGCGGACGCCGCGGCACGAGCCGTCGACCTGCTCGACCGCGTGGGCATCCCCTCGCCCGCGCAGCGTGCCAGGGCGTTCCCGTTCCAGCTGTCCGGCGGCCAGCGGCAACGCGTGGTCATCGCGATGGCGATCGCGAACTCACCGAAGCTCCTCATCGCCGACGAGCCGACGACGGCCCTCGACGTCACCGTGCAGGCGGAGATCCTCGAGCTGCTGCGTCGCCTGGCGGCCGACACCGGCACGGGAGTCCTGCTCGTCACCCACAACATGGGCGTCGTCGCGGACTTCGCGGACCGGGTCGCGGTCATGTTGCAGGGGTCGATCGTCGAGACGGGCTCCGTCGAGGACGTCCTGCTCCGGCCGGAGCACGAGTACACGAAGCGGTTGCTCGCGGCGGTGCCGCGGCTGGCCGTGGCCGAGGCCGGGGCGGCCGTCGCGTCCGGTGCGGCCGTCGCGGACGGTTCGGACGGGAGGCGCGGCGCGGCCCCGGTGGTCGACCTGCGGGACGTCTCGGTGACGTTCGGGCGCGGGGCGCGCGCCGTCCACGCGCTGCAGGGCATCGACATCGCCGTGCACGCCGGCGAGACCGTCGGCCTGGTCGGGGAGTCCGGTTCCGGCAAGTCCACCGCGGCCCGGGTCGCGCTCGGCCTCGTCAAGCCGACGTCCGGCAGCGTGCACCTGTTCGGCTCCGACCTGCGCACGGCGCGTGGTCGCGACCGCCGAGCGCTCCGGTCGGGCATCGGCGTCGTGCTGCAGGACCCGGTGGCGTCGCTCGACGCCCGGATGTCGGTCGCCGAGTGCATCGCCGAACCGCTCGCCGTGCACCGTCGCGGCATGTCCTCCGCCGACCGTCGGAAGCGCATCGACGAGGTCCTCGACGCCGTCCGGCTGCCCCGGACCCTGGCGTCGCGTGCACCCCGGGAGCTCTCGGGCGGGCAGCGGCAGCGCGTGTCCCTCGCCCGGGCGCTCGTGCTCTCGCCGCGGTTGCTCGTCGCCGACGAACCGACCAGTGCGCTCGACGTCAGCGTGCAGGAGACGGTGCTCGAGGTCCTCCGCGAGCTGCAGGACGACCTCGGGTTCGCGTGCCTGTTCGTCTCGCACGACCTCGCCGTCGTGCAGCAGTTCGCCGAACGGGTCGTCGTGATGCGCCAGGGTGTCGTCGAGGAGCAGGGCACGACCGGTGCCACCCTCATGCACCCGACCACCGACTACACCCGACGGCTGCTCGCCGCCGTGCCCGTCCCCGACCCGGTGGTGCAGCGGCAACGCCGGGTCGAGCGACTCGCGACCCTGGGGGCGGTGACCGCGTGAGCGAGGTCGTCGCCGGCGTCGACGTCGGCGGGACGAACACCAAGGTGGTCCTCGCGACCCCGGCGCTCGAGGTGATCGACCGCATCGACCTGCCGACGCCCGCCCACGCGGGTGGCGCCGCGATCGTGACGGCCGCCCTCGGTGCCGTGACGGACCTGCTCGACCGGCACCGCGCCTCCGTGACCGGCGTCGGGGTGGGTGCTGCCGGCGTCGTCGACGCGAGCACGGGGACGGTGCTCGTGACGGGCAACTCGTTCACCGGCTGGGCCGGTTACGGCGTGACGGACGCGGTCACGTCGGCCCTCGGCGTCCCCGCGACCCTCGACAACGACGTGAACGCCTTCCTGCTCGGCGAGGTCGCCGCCGGTGCCGTGGCGGGGGAGCCGGACGTGCTCGGCATGACGCTCGGGACGGGGGTCGGCGGCGCGCTCGTGCTCGGCGGCTCGCTGTTCGCCGGGCCCCGAGGTGCGGCGGGCGAGATCGGCCACGTCCCGGGCTTCGGCGACGCGGTGTGCACCTGCGGGCAGGTCGGCCACCTCGAGACCATCGCCGGGGCACGCGGCATCGCCGACCGCTACGCCGAACGGACCGGGCGCCGGGTCACCGTCCGCGAGGTCGCCGACGCCGCACGCGCCGGGGACCCCGACGCCGCCGCGGTCTTCGAGACCGCCGGCTGGGGGCTGGCGCGTGCTGCCCTGCTGACGGCGGGGATCCTCGACGTGACGACCATCGTCATCGGCGGGGGGATCGCGCGGTCCTGGGACCTGCTCGAGCCGGCCATCAGTGCTGCCATCGCCCTGGAGCCCCCGGTGAGCGGGGCGCCGATCCGGCTGGCCCTGTCGTCGCTGGGGTCCGATGCCGTGGCGCTCGGTGCCGCTGCGCAGGTGCGGGACCTGGTGCTCGGGAGCGCGCCCGCGCGCTGAGGGAGACGCCGCGCAGCACCGCACAGCACCGCGTCGACGCCGAGGAGCCGGCCCGGACCACCTGATCACGTGGTCCGGGCCGGCTCCGGTCGGTGCGACGTTCCGTGGGCCCGTCGCGGGGCCGTCGTCAGACGCGGCGTGCGCCGACGCGGGGGAGCAGCAGGCCGAGCACGATCATCGCGACGGCGAGCACCAGGTGCAGCACGTTGTCGGCGCTGTTGAGCGGCACGAAGTTCGCCGGGTCGGCCATACCGGCGGTGAACAGGCCGTAGACGAACAGGACCGCGTAGACGATCCCGCCGACGAGCAGGTAGAGCCGGGCGCCGCGAGCGCTGCGGGCCGCGAGGAGCCCGACGACGCCGAACAGCAGGTGGACGATGTTGTGGAGCACGGAGACCTGGAACGTGCCGAGCAGGAGCGCCATCGAGCCGTGGCCGGCGACCGACATCGTGCCCATGTCCATCGTGAGACCGGGGATGAACCCGGCGATGCCGACGATGAGGAAGACGATCCCGAAGACCAGGGCGCCCTTCTGCGTCCAGGTGGAGCCGTTGGCGGTGCGGTTCGTTGCTGCGTTGCTGGTCATGATGCGACCTCTCTCTCAACGAGGGCCGGAACGCCGGTGCGCCGGTCCGGGCGCTCATGACGCCCACAGTGCATTCGGAGCATGTGCCCGGTCGGTTTGCAGGTACTTCGCGACCCACACATCCGCGCGCTGGCCGTGCCTGGGGCCTGAGCCGTCGCGGAGGGGACGCCGGGCATCGTGGAGCGCATGAGCCAGTACGACAAGCGCGATCCGAAGACCCTCTACCCCGCCCCGCCGTACCCGGAGCAGGAGCAGTCGCTCCCCGGGGCCGCGTGGAAGATGGACCCGAAGCCCGATCACGGCGAGGAGAGCTACGTCGGGCTCGGTCGCCTGAAGGGCTTCAGGGGCATCGTCACCGGCGCCGACTCGGGCATCGGCCGCGCCGCCGCCATCGCACTCTCCCGCGAGGGCGCCGACCTCGTCCTCTCGTACCTGCCCGACGAGCAGGAGGACGCCGAACAGGTGCGCGACCTGCTCGAGGGCGAAGGGCGTCGTGCGGTGCTCTTCCCCGGCGACATCTCCGACGAGCAGTACTGCACCGACCTCGTCCAGAAGGCCGTCGACGAGTTCGGTGGCCTCGACACCCTCGTCATGGTCGCCGGGCGGATGGACAGCAACGACGACATCCTCACGCTCACGACCGAGCACTTCGACTCGACCTTCAAGACGAACATCTACTCGCTCTTCTGGCTGACCAAGGCCGCCGTGCCGCACCTCGAGCCGGGATCCACGATCGTCACCACCGGGTCGATCCAGGCGAGCACGCCGTCGCCGGACAAGATCGACTACGCGGTGTCCAAGGGCGCGATCAAGCTCTTCACCGAGGCCGTCGCCCAGCAGCTCGCACCGAAGGGCATCCGCGTGAACTCGGTCGCTCCGGGACCGGTGTGGACGCCCCTCCAGCCGGGGTCCGACGACGCCGAGACCGTGGCGCACTTCGGCGAGCAGTCGCCGTTCGGCCGCCCCGGTCAGCCCGCCGAACTCGCTGCCGCGTACGTGCACCTCGTCAGCCCCGAGTCCAGCTACCAGTCCGGGTCGACGATCACCATCGCCGGCGGCACCCCGGCCTTCTAGGAGGACACGATGAGCGGGACGACACACGTGGTCCTCGTCGCCTGGGACGGCGACGCAGCCGACCGGTCGGCGCAGGCCGATGCCGTCGTGCGCGAGCACCTGCCGCGGATCGACGGCGTCGAGTCCGTGCGGTCCGGCGAGAGCATCAGCACCGAGGGGCTGGAGGGCGGTTTCGACTGGATGCTCGTCGTCCGGTTCCGGGACCGCGCGGCGCTCGCCGGGTACCTGCCGCACGAGGAGCACCAGCCCGTCGCCGCGTACATCCAGGGCGCGAGCGAACGCGTCGTGGTCTTCGACGTCGAGGACTGACGTCGGGGTGGTCGTCGGGCGTGCCGATCAGCGCGACCCGACGACCGCCGTCCGCCGGGCCATGGCGTTGCCCGATGCGCGCACGAGCACGGCGATCACGAGGAAGCCGACGAGCAGCGCCGCGCAGTACAGCGCGACGCCGCCGTACCCGCCCACGCGGGCCGGGTTGAAGAACGGGTAGGGGTAGAACCCGACGATCGCACCGCGGACCAGCGTGTAGGCGGTGTAGACCGCGGGCACGATCGCGGCCGCCCAGACCATGGTGAACGGCTGACGGTGGCGGGGACGGTTCACGAACCAGTCGACCACGACGGCCGCCGGGATGATCATGTGGTGCACGACGTTCACCCACGGCAGGAGCTCGCCGAGGTCGGCACCGGCCAGCAGCGTGTTGAACACGATGCCGACGAACGCCAGGTAGACGACCGCGGCGCCGCGCGCGACCTCCCACCCGCGCGACGACGGGACACCCCGCAGGAGCCGGACGGCGCCGATCACGAACACGGTGCTGGCGTAGAGGTTGCCGAGGATCGTGAAGTAGCTGAAGACGCTCACGAGGCTGAAGTCCACCCGTACGCTCAGCACGACCTGGGTGACGACCCCGGCGACGGACGCGGCCGCGAGCGCGAGGCGGACGGCAGCCAGGACGGTCGTCTTCATGGCGCCACCCTACCGATCGCCGGGACTCCCGGACGGATCGGTCACCCGACGAGCCACTGTGTCCCGAGCACGACCGCCAGCGCCAGCCGCTCGGCATCGGCGCTCCCCGGCTCCGCGGTGTACGCGAGCACCGTCAGGTCATCGGTCGCGATCCGCAGGGTGTCGCAGTCGAGGGCGATCCGGCCCACCGCCGGGTGCTCCACGACCTTCCGTCGGCCGGAGCTCCGCGGCGGTGCGGTGTCGCCGGTCTCCCACAGCTCGACGAACCGCTCGCTCGCGGCACGGAGGTCCCGCACGAGCTGCCGCAGCCCGCGGTCGAGCGGGTACCGGGCGACCGCGAGCCGGAGCTCGGCGACGACCGAGGCCTCGAACGCCCGCTGCTCGGCATCCGAGTGCACCGCCCGGCTGCCCGGACCGACGAGGTGGCGCCACGCGGTGTTCCGCTCGTGCCCACGGAGCGCACCGACCGGGCCCATCAGCGCGTCGTACGGCCCGTTCGCGGTGAGGATGGTGCCGGCGGCGTCGAGCACCGCGACCGGGGTGTCCGACAGTCGGTCGAGCAGCCGCTGCACGCTCGGCGGGATGCGCGAGGGCACGACGTCGGCGCCCGGGGCGGCGTGCCCAGCGAGCCGGAACAGCAGCTCGCGCTCCGCGTCCGCGACCCGGAGCGAGCGGGCCAGCGCCTCGACCACCTGGGCGGACGGCGAGGTCGCCCGCCCCTGCTCGAGCCGGGTGAGGTAGTCGGCCGAGATCCCGGCGAGGGCGGCGAGCTCCTCGCGACGGAGGCCGGCCGCGCGCCGACGGCTCCCCGCGACGACGCCGACGGTGTCCGGCGCGACGTGGTCGCGCAGCCGACGGAGGGTGCGGCCGAACTCGGTGTGTTCCACGGCTCCAGTCTGCGACCCGTCGCGCCCGCTGTCCTGGGTCCAGCAGTCCTCCGACAGCGGGACGGCTCCCCGAGGGCGCTCGCCGGAGCGACGCTGGGGCCATGACAACGACATTCGTCACCGGGGCCACACGCGGCCTCGGCAAGGAGACCGCCCGCCAGCTCGCCGCGGCCGGCCACACCGTGTGGATCGGCGCCCGCGACCTCGACACCGGCCACGCGGTGGCCCACGAGATCAGCACGGGACCGAACGCGGTCCGTGCCGTGCAGCTCGACGTCACGGACGACGCCTCGGTCGCCGCGGCGTTCGCGACCATCGGCGCTGCCGGCGGGCTCGACGTGCTGGTGAACAACGCCGGCATCGGCAAGCTCGGGCTGGACGGACCGGAGGCACTCGAGGTGTTCGACACGAACGCCGTGAGCGTCGTCCGCACGACCGAGGCCGCGCTGCCGCTGCTGCGGTCCTCCGCAGCCCCGATCGTCGTGAACATCTCGAGCGCGCTCGGTTCGTTCGCGGCCAACCACGACCCGGAGAAGCCGGCGTCGCAGTACCAGGCGATCGTCTACGGCGCGAGCAAGGCGGCGGTGTCGATGCTCACCGTGCAGTACGCCCGTGCCGTGCCGGAGGTCCACTTCGTCGCGGTCGAGCCCGGGTACACCGCGACCGAGTTCGGGGGTGTTCCGAACCCGCACGGCCGTCCGGTCGAGGTCAGTGCGGCGACGGTCGCCGCGGCGGCCGCCGCGGGCCCCGACGGTCCGACGGGTGTCTTCCTGGAGGACGGTGCGCCGCTCGGATGGTGACCATCCGACGAACGGGAGGCGCAGGGCGGGCCCGCACCGCGCCTCCCGGCCCGCAGGTCCCTACGATGAGGACGTGGCTGACGCGACCGAACCGACCGTCCTGCTGACCGCCTTCGAACCGTTCGGCGGCGACGCCGTGAACCCCTCGTGGGAAGCCGCACAGCGGCTCGCAGCCACGTGGGACGGCCCGGCGACGCTCGTCGTCGAGCAGCTGCCGGTGGTCTTCGCCGAGGAACGGTCGCGGCTCGCGGCGGCGATCGCGAAGCACCGTCCCGCCGTCGTCATCGCGACCGGGCTCGCTGCCGGACGGGCCGCGGTGACACCGGAGCGCGTCGCGATCAACGTCATGGACGCCCGGATCCCGGACAACGCGGGCGCGCAGCCGGTGGACGAGCCGATCGACCCGTTCGGTGCCCCGGCAGCGTTCAGCGGACTGCCGATCAAGCGGATCGTCCGGGACGTCCGGGCGGCCGGGGTCCCCGCTGCGGTGTCCAACACGGCGGGGACGTTCACCTGCAACCAGGTGTTCTACGAGCTCATGTCGTTCGCCGATCGCGAGGGCTTCCGCGCCGGCTTCGTGCACGTCCCGGCCACCCCGGACATCGCCGCGGACGGACCCTCGCTCGACCTCGACCGGATCGTCACCGCGCTCGACGCCGTGGTCCGCGCCTCGCTCGACCCGGCGCCGGACATCGTCGCCGAGGGCGGCGCGGAGTCCTGACCCGCGCCGCCCTCGTCGTCGGTCAGATGAACTGGCGGAAGTTCGTCGACGCGAGGTCGAGCAGTTCGTCGCCGCGGCCGGACAGCACGGTGCGGATCGCGTAGAGCGTGAAGCCCTTCGCCTGCTCGAGGGTCACCGCCGGCGGCATCGAGAGCTCCTGACGGTCGGCCTTGACCGACACGAGCGCGGGGCCCTCGTGTGCGAGGGCAGCGGCGAGCGCGTCCTCGAGCTGGTCGGACTCGTCGACGCGGAAGCCCGCGATGCCGATCGCCTCGGCGACCTTCGCGAAGTCGGGGTTCTGCAGCTCGGTGCCGTAGGTGACGAACCCGGCCGCCTTCATCTCGAGCTCGACGAAGTTCAGGGACGAGTTGTCGAACACGACGATCTTCACGGGCAGCTTGTTCTGCACGATCGTGATGAGCTCGCCGAGCAGCATCGCGAGGCCGCCGTCACCGGCCATGGCGATGACCTGCCGGTCGGGGAACGCCGCCTGCGCACCGATCGCCTGCGGCACCGCGTTCGCCATCGTGCCGTGCACGAACGACCCGATCAGCCGCCGGTCGCCGTTCATGGTGAGGTACCGCGACGCCCACACGACGGGGGAGCCGACGTCGGGGATGAACACGGCGTCCTGGTCGGCGAGCCGGTCGAGCGCACGTGCGACGTACTGCGGGTGCAGCGGCTTGTGCTTGCCGGCCGGCACGGCCAGGTCGTCGAGCTTCGCGCGGGTCTTCGCGTAGTGCTTGCGCGCGTCCTCGAGGTGCTTCGTGGGGTGCGACCCGGTGAGCAGCGGGATGAGGGCGAGCGCCGTGTCCTTGACGGTGCCGACCAGGCCGATGTCGACCGGGTGCCGCTTGCCGAGCTGTTCGCCGCGGATGTCGACCTGCACGTGCTTCGCCTTCGCGGGGAAGAACTGCTGGTAGGGGAAGTCGGTGCCGAGCATGAGCACCACGTCGGCGTCCTCCATCGCGCGGTACCCGGAGGCGAAGCCGAGGAGCCCGGTCATGCCGACGTCGTACGGGTTGTCCCACTCGATGTGCTCCTTGCCGCGCAGGGCGTGCACGATCGGGGCCTGCAGGCGTTCGGCGAGGGCGATGACCTCGTCGTGGGCGCCCGCGACGCCGGCGCCGGCGAGGATGGTGACCTTGTCGGCGCCGTTGAGCAGCTGCGCGGTGCGCTCCAGCTCGGCCTGTGCGGGGATGATCCGCGGCTCGGCGCGCTCGATGGTCGTGACGCGGGGCGCGACGGCCTCGGCGAGGAGCACGTCGCCCGGGATGACGAGCACGGCGACACCGCGCTTCTCGACCGCGGCGCGCATCGCGATCTCGAGCAGGCGCGGCATCTGGGACGGGTCGGCGACGTACTCGACGTAGACCGAGCACTCGCGGAAGAGCTCCTGCGGGTGGGTCTCCTGGAAGTAGCCGGAACCGATCTCCGCCGTCGGGATGTGCGCCGCGATCGCGAGGACCGGCACGCGGGAGCGGTTCGCGTCGTACAGGCCGTTGATGAGGTGCAGGTTGCCGGGACCGCAGCTGCCCGCACACACGGCGAGGTTCCCGGTCAGCTCGGCCTCGGCGGAGGCGGCGAACGCGGCCGCCTCCTCGTGGCGGACGTGCTCCCACCGGATCGTGCCGTCCTTGCGCAGCGCGTCGGTGAAGCCGTTGAGGGAGTCCCCGGGGAGACCGTAGACCCGTTCGACGTCGTTCTGACGGAGGGTGGCGACGATGTTCTCGGCAACGGTTGTCATGCCTTCGTGTCTAGTCCTGGCGGCTGATCCCCGCCGTTCACTGAGCGACCTCTGATCGTCCGACACCGAACTCGGGGCCGCCCGGACGCCGCACCTGCGACGATGGGCGGATGTCCGACCACGATCTCCGCCCCCGCCGACGAGCGTCCGACGAGTACGGGATCCTCGACCGGAGCCGCTACCCGCTCGCGTCGGTGGCGATCGCCGTCGTCGCCGTCGTCCTCATCACGATCGTCGGGTTCACCCTCGGCACGGTCGACCTCGGGCTCTCGAAGGCGCTCAACGGGCTGCACACCGGCGCCCTCGGGGCGTTCACGACGGCGGTCTACCACGTCATCAGTCCCGCCCCGGCGATCGGGATCACGGTCGTGGTCGTCGCGGTGATCTGGTGGCGGACCCGCGACCTCCGCCCGGCGCTGGCGTTCGGGGGCACGATCGCGATCACGTGGGTGCCGTCCGCCGTCGTCAAGGAGATCGTGCACCGGGCCCGTCCGGACGTCGCCGTGCTGCCGCACCCGTTCCCGGTACAGCCGGACCCCGGCTACCCGAGCGGGCACACGGTCTACATCACCGCGTTCGTCATCGCGCTCATCTGGCTGCTCCGCGACACCCGGTGGCACCGCCTCGCGCTGGGGCTCGGGGTCGTGGCGATCGTCGTCGTGTTCTTCGCGGTGTCGATCGACGCCGTGCACTACCCGACGGACGCCGCCGCGTCGATCCTGTGGGCGCTCGCCGTCGCGCCGGGCGTGCGGGTGGTGTGGGTCGACTGGCTCATGCCGAAGATCCCGTTCCTGCGGCCCCGGGGTCCTGCGGCGCAGCGCGAGGTCACGCGCTGACGCCGCGCCGACCGCGCGCGGCCAGGAGCGCCACCACGGCGACCACCGCGGCCGCGAGCATCACGACCGCGAGCGGCGCCGCCGTGCCCTCGCCGCCGATGCTCACGAGCGGCGACACGAGCGCCGCGAGCCCGAACTGCAGGGCACCCAGCACCGCCGAGGCGCTCCCGGCAGCCTGCGGCACCGCCCCGAGCGCGAGCGCGGTCGCGTTGCCGAGCACGAGGCCGAGCGACCCCACGGCGGTGAACAGCGGGACGGCGAGCCAGAACACCGGTGCCGACGTGACGACGAGCAGCGCGAACGCGACGGTCGAGGCCAGCACGAGGACGATGCCGAGCGCGAGCACCCCGGTGACCGAGCGCGTCGCCGTGAGCTTCGCCGAGAGGATGCTCACGCCCATCAGTGCGAGGGCGTTGCAGCCGAACGCGAGACCGTAGCCCACCGTGCCGAGCCCGAGCATGTCCTGGTACAGGAACGGCGACGCCGAGATGTACGCCATCATCACGGCGAACGCGAAGCCGAACACCGCGGTGTACCCGACGAACGTCCGGGAGCGGAGTGCCCGCAGCGGCGAGCCCGTCGCGCCGGACGCCCGTCGCTCGGCACGCAGGGCATCGCGGCGCGAACGCAGGTGCGTCTCGCGGACCACGGCGAGCACCGCCACGAGCATGAGGACCGACAGGCCGAGCACGATGGTGAGGAGCCCGCGCCAGCCGATCGGCCCCGTCAGGAGCCCTCCGAGCAGCGGCGCGACCACCGGGGCGACCCCGCCGACGATCATCATGAGCGAGAACGCCCGCGCCGCCGGCTTGCCCGTCGCGAGGTCGGAGATCACCGCGCGACCGATCACCATGCCGGCCGCGCCGCCGAGGCCCTGCAGCAGCCGGGCGACGACGAGCACACCGACGTTCGGCGCGAGCACGGCCGCGGCGCTCGCGAGCACGCACAGTGCGGCGCCGGCGAGGAGCGGCGGCACCCGGCCGAACCGGTCGGACAGCGGTCCGAAGACGAGCTGTCCCGCGGTCACGCCGACGAGGAACGCGGTGAGTGTGAGCTGCACGGTCGTCGCCGAAGCCTGCAGTTCGGTGGTCATCTGCGGGAAGGCCGGCAGGTAGAGGTCGGTCGCGAAGGGCGCGACGGCGCTCAACAGGCCGAGCACGAGCAGCAGGCCGGTGGTGATGCCCTGCTGTCGGGTCGTGGGTGTCGCGGCGTGCGCGCGGATGGAGCCGGTGTCCGTGGTCATGATTATGAAAGCATAACTGATGCGCGACGTCGGTAGGGTGACGGCATGGGATCCGCGCCGTCCGACGACCTCCTCGCCGAGCTCGCCGACGTCGTGCTCCGGATCTCGCGCGAGATCGACCCGCACGGTGCGAGGTCGCTCGACATCGTGCCGCTCACCGGCACCGAGGCCCTCGTGATGCGCTGGGTCGACCGCAATCCCGGGTCGACGCCGAGCACGGTGGCCGAGGCGACGGCCCTCAAGCGCAGCAACCTCAGCGTCGCGGTCGGGTCGCTCGTGGCGAAGGGGATGGTCGAGCGTCGGCCCGACCCGGACGACGCCCGGACCGTGCAGCTGTACTCGACCGAGCTCGCCGCGGGCAGCATCGAACGGCTGCACGCGCACTGGGCCGGCATGCTCCGGCAGGCGCTCGGGGGCGACGACGAGGGTGTGGCGGCGACGTTCGCCACGCTCACGCGCATCGACGACCACCTGCGCGACGCGACGCGCTGACCGCGACGCGACCGGTCGACGGCCTGGAGGCGCGGGTCGGGCCCGCACCGTCCCTCCTCGCCGTCAGACGGTCCGGTCCGGCACCTCGTCCGCGATCGGCAGCAACCGCCGGGCTCCGTGCCCCTCGGCACCGAGCTCGTCGCCCGGGTTCATCACGAGGCAGGCGTTCAGCGACACGCAGCCGCAGCCGATGCACTGCGTCATCTCCTCCTGCAGGCGCTCCAGTTCGAGCTGCCGGGCGCGGAGTCGTGCCCGCCACCGTTCGTTCAGGCGGTTCCAGTCCCGCAGTGAGGGCATGCGGTCGGACGGCAGTGTCTCGAACTGCTCCGCGACCTCGCTGAGCGGGATCCCGAGCCGCTTGGCGACCTGGATGATCGCGATGCGCCGCTCGACGTGTCGTGGGTAGAGGCGGGTGCCGCCGGCGGTGCGCTCGGGGTGGATGAGGCCCTTGCGCTCGTAGAAGTGCAGGGCCGACGCCGCGACCCCGGTCCGGGCGACGACCTCGCCGATCGTGAGGAGGTCGGTCGGGCTCGGACGCGGGATCTCCACCATGGTCGAGATCCTACGACGCGGGGCTCGTCGAGGTCGCGTGACATAACAGTTGACATGCAAACTGATGTCCAATATGTTGTGTACCACGAGCCGCGAGGGGCGGCTCCCGACCCGGAGGTCCGACCATGACCACGATCCTGCAGCCCCGCACCGCCCGCACCACGACCGCCCGTCCGGTCGCTCCCGCACGAGCCGCCGGCACCGCCGACGCGACCGGGGTCACCGGTCTCACCCGCCACCCGCTCGCCCTCGACGGCGTGCTCGGCCGGCTCGAGCGCGCGGCCGCCCGGCTCCCGCACGCACTGGCGCTGCCGGTCATGGTCGCGCACGCCGCGGTCAGCACGGTCGCGTACCGCTGATCGCCTCCCGCTGACGGGGTCCTCGCGTCAGTGGGCGAGGACGCGCCCGCGGAGCCGCTCCCGGCTGAGCCCCGGCAGCTCCACCCCCGTGTCGCGTTCCAGCACGTGCGTCCCCGGCGGCACGACCCGGTCGATCGCGTCGAGCACCTCGTCGTCGAGCACCACCTCGGCCGCCTGCGCGTACGCGTCCACGTGCGAGAGCGTCCGCGGACCGATCACCACGCTCGACACGTCGGGGTGGGTCAACGCGAACCCCACCGCGAGCTCGAGCAGGGTGAGCCCGGACTCGTCCGCGAGGTGCCCCAGGCGGTCGGCGACGTCGAGCTTCCGTCGGTTCGCCGGGGCGCCGATGTCGTACGCGTGCGGCTGCTCGACCACCCGCGGCGACCGGGGCTGTACGGTGCCGTTCCGGTACGCGCCCGCGAGCCAGCCACCCGCGAGGGGCGCCGCCGCGAGCACACCGAGCCCGAACCGTCGGGCGACCGGGAAGGTCGTCCGCTCCGCCGTCCGGGTGAGGATCGAGTACGGGGCGTGCGTCGCGCTGGCGCTCTTCCCGCCCGACCGGAGCCACTGCGCCTCGACGAGCTCCTCGGCCGGGAAGCCCGGGATCCCGAAGGCGCGGATCTTGCCTTGCGTGACGAGGTCGGCGAGCGCGTCGAGGGTCTCGTCGAGCGAGGTCGCCGGGTCCGGGTGCGCCGGCTGGTAGAGGTCGATGACGTCGGTACCGAGCCGTTCGAGACTCCGTTCGACCGCGCGGAACATCCACCGCCGTCCGTTGCCGTGGTGCGACGGGTCCCGGTCGACCGGGTCCCCGAACCGCACCGCCAGGAACACGTCGTCGCGGCGGTCGCCGAGTGCGGCACCGAGGACGGTCTCGGCGAGGCCCGCCCCCTCGGCGTCGGACACGTCCACCGCGGTGACCCCGCGCCCGAGCGCCTCGTGGACGAGTCGGACGGCGTCGTCCACGTCCCGCTCGGCGACCGTCGACACGGCACGGCTCCCCAGGGTCAGCGCGCTGACGGGAGCCCCCGTCCGCCCCATGCGTCGCTGTTCCATGGCGGCCACGATAGGAGGACGCCCGTTGCACCGGGCCCTGGGTGACGAACCGTTACCGCTGGTACCCTGGGGCCGCTCCACCAACACGCAGTGTGTATCTACCGGCCGTCGGCACCCCGACGGACAACGGCGGCACCCGATGGGTCCGCCCCAGGAGATCCCCGGCCGGGCCGAGAAGGCACACCTCCATGCTCCACACCAGTTCCACCGCGCCCGCGCCCGCGACCACCGACGACCGCTCGCTCGTCGCCCACGCCGGACGCTGGTACTTCCCCGTCGCGTTCGTCGCCCGGCTCCCCTTCGCGATGATGGTCGTCGGCGTGCTGACGCTCGTCGTCTCCGCGCGCGACTCCGTGGCGCTCGGCGGCGTCAACTCCGCGTCGGTCGGCATCGGCGCCGCGGTCTTCGGCCCGCTGGTCGGTGCCGCCGCCGACCGCTTCGGCCAGCGGAACGTGCTCGTCCCCGTCGGCCTGGTGAACGCCGTGCTGCTCGGGGTGTTCCCGTTCGTGGTGGACGGCACCGCGCCGGACGTCGCCGTGCTCGCACTCGCGTTCTGCATCGGGGCCTCGGCGCCCCAGGTCGCCCCGATGTCCCGGACCCGACTCGTCGCGATCATCGGGCAGCGGATGGCCCCGGCACGTCGCGGCAAGGTCCTCAGCGGCACGATGGCGTACGAGTCCGCGGCCGACGAGACCGTGTTCATCATCGGCCCGTTCCTCGTCGGGATCCTGGCGAGTGCGATCGCCCCGTGGGTGGCCGTCGCCGGTGCCTCCGCGCTGACGTTCGTCTTCGTCACGGCGTTCGCGCTGCACCCGACCGGCAAGCTCGTCGTCGGCCGGCACGAAGAGCTCGAGCAGGCACCGGCCCGTCAGCTCCTGCGGCCCCGGCTCGTCGTGGTGGTCCTCGGGATCCTCGGCGTCGGCCTGTTCTTCGGCTCGACGCTCACCGCGCTGACCGCCTTCATGGAGACCCACGGCGAGCCCTCGCAGGCGGGGCTGCTCTACGGCCTGATGGGCATCGGCTCCGCGGGGCTCGCCCTCGGCTCGGCGGCGTTCCCGCGCCGGTTCGCCCTCGGGTGGCGGTGGCTCGTGTTCGGCGTCGTGCTGCTCGGCGGTGCGGTCTGGTTCTCGCAGGCCGGTTCCGTCGTCGCCGTGGGGGTCGTGCTCGCGGTGATGGGGATCGGGATCGGACCGACCCTGGTCGCGCAGTACAGTCTCGGTTCCGACCGCTCACCCGTCGGGCGCTCGGCGACCACCATGACGATCCTCGGTTCCGCCGTGATCGTGGGGCAGTCCATCGCGTCGGCGATCACGGGCGACGTCGCCCAGCAGCACGGGGCCGACGCCGCGATGCTGCTGCCGGCCGCGTCCGCGGCGGTCGTCGTGCTCGCCGCGGTGGCGAACCTCGTGCTGTCGCGTCGCGCACACGCGTGACCGCCTGACGGCCTGGAGGGACGGCGCGGGCCCGCACCGCGCCTCCAGGCCCGTGGTCCGCGCGTCAGCGCGCGTGCGGACTCAGCTCACGTCGCGCAGCGTGTGGTCCACGCTCGAGAAGCCGTCGGCGATCCGGAGCGTGTAGTCGCCGCCGACGTCGCTGGCGTCGAACACCCAGCTCCACGCTCCCTCGTCGTCGGCCACGACGCGGTCGAGGAGGAAGTCCCCGACCGTCGAGATCTCGAGGGTCCGGCCGGGTTCGGCGTGCCCGGAGACGAGCACGTGCTCGTCACCGGGGCGGTAGGTGTCCGCGCTCGTGACGGTGATCTGCGAGACGGGGACGGGCACGCTGACGTCGCGGAGGGTGTGCTCGACGGTGTTCCACCCGTCGCGGATCCGCAGGGCGATGTCGCCGCTGTACTCGGACGTGTCGAACTCCCAGCGCCAGTCGCCCTGGTCGTCGGCCTCGGTCTCGCCGAGCCGCCAGCCGTACGCCGACTCGATGACGATCCGCCTGCCCGGTTCCGCGGTGCCGGCGACGACCGTGTCGGGTCCCGGGTCGTACGTGTCACCACTGGTGACGACGAGGCCGGCCGTGGGCGGGCTGACGTCACGCAGGGTGTGGTCGACCGAGGTGCGGCCGTCGCTGATCCGGAGCGTGTAGTCGCCGCCGATGTCGCTCGCGTCGAACGTCCACTGCCAGTCGCCGCGGTCGTCGGCGGTGGTCTCGCCGAGCAGGAAGTCGCCGGTCGACGAGAAGGTGATGTCGCTGCCGGCCTCTGCGGTGCCCGCGATCAGCACGTCGCCGCCGGGCAGGTACTCGCCGGGGCTGGTCACGACGAGCTGCGCTGCGGCGGGCTGGACCGCCGCGGCGGGTGCTGCGGTCGACGCGGCGAACGCGGCGGGTGCGACGAGCGCGCCGGCTCCGACGCTGATGGCGGAGGCGACGCAGGTCGCCAGGATGACGGACGGGATCCGCATGGTGGTCTCCGATCTCTGTGAGGTGGAGACTCAAATGTCACATGCGCAATCTGAACGGCTCACACTCGTCAGGCGTACCGACGACGGGCGAGCGCGGTGGTCACGACTCCGTGTCGTCGACCAGCAGGTCCTCGTGGCGGTAGTCGTCCGCCCGCAGCCCGGCTCGGGCGATCATGTGCGTCGACACCGGCACGAGGAACAGCTGGAACACCATGATCGGCAGGACGACCCACAGCGCCGTCCACGTCCACACGGCGACCACGATCGCGGCGAGGGCGAACGCCAGCCCGAGCACCTGCGGCTTCGCCATCGCGTGCAGCCGGACGAGCGGGTCGGGGAACCGGACGATCCCGACGCCGGCGCCGAGCGACAGCACCGCCCCGACGAGCAGCAGCCCGACGGCGATCCACGCGCGGACCCCGGCGCCGTCGATGAACCCCTGGATGATGTCGATCACTGGGGACGCTCCTGGTCGTCGGCGTGCTCGGGCGTGGTCACGGTCAGCCCCTCGTCGGACGGATCGGAGGACGGGGTGACCGCACGGGCGACGGCGATCGTGGCGAAGACGCTCGTCGCGGCGATCACCACGAGGACGGGCACGGCCGTCAGGTCCCGCCGGATCACCATCGCGGCACCGATCACCACGAGCGCGGTCGTCAGCACCATGTCCGAGCCGATCATCCGGTCGAGGATGGTCGGGCCCCGCACGATGCGGAGGACGGCGAGCACGAGGGTGGCCCCGAGCAGCGCGAGCACCAGGGCGATCGCGCTGCCCATGACGACGACTGCGACGCTCATCGCGTGACCTCCGGCAGGGGTTCGGACAGTTCGGAGAGGTCCTGCTTCGACCCGAGGGCCCGGATGACGAGCGTCTCGATGCCGAGCGCCTCACGGCGGGCCGCGTCGACCTGCTCGACCCGCTCGGTGTCGAGGACGTGCAGGAGCAGCCGGCGGCGTCGCAGGTCGACGTCGGCGACGTACGACCCCGGCACGAGGGAGATCGCGAGCGTCGCCAGGGTGAACGTCATCTCGGAGGTGGTGTGGAGCTGGACGAGCGTGATCGAACTCCGCCGGACCCCGCGTGGGCGGAGTGCGACCCAGGCGACCCGGAACGAGGCGAGTACGACCAGTCCCGACCACACCACCAGGAACCACGCGGCGTGCGGGATCGAGAACCGGGCGGACAGCGGCACCGGCGGCAGCGGGAGCAACTGCGTCACGAGCAGCGCGACGACGATCCCGCAGAGCAGGGTCAGCGGCGTCCACGAACCCCAGAGCAGCGCCCAGAGCACGGTCAGCCCGGCGACGAGCGGGACGTCGTAGCGCCACGCGACGGCGATGCGCCGCGCGTTCGTGATCCGCCGGGTGCTGTCCGCGGTCATCGCGTCCCCCCGAGCACGGCCTGCACGTAGCGGTCCGGGGACTCGAGCGACTCCGCCGCTCGGGTCGCGTAGCCGTACAGCGGGCCGGCCACGACGGTCAGGGCGACCGACCCGAGGACGGCCACGGTCGTCACGCCGACGAGCATGCGCGGCAGCTTCACGCGCGTGGGGGCTTCGCCGACGCCGTCCTGCGTGGCCGTCGGTGCGGTCTCCGGACTGGAGGCGCGACTCGCGTGGGGTGCGTCGGTGACCGTCACCGAGCCTCCTGGGTGGAACGCCTTGCCCGTGTCCTCGGACACGGTCAGCGGCGCCGGTTCCGGCGACCGCAGGTGGGCGTGCGGCTCTGCGGTGCTCGCGTGCGGGGCAGCTGCCTCGGCCGCGGGCTTCGGACGCCAGAACGCGGCGTCCCAGACGCGCATGAGCGCGTACAGGGTCAGGAGGCTCGTCACGACACCGGCGGCGATCGTCGCGTAGGCGAGGGGCGAGCCGTCGATCGCCGCGGCACGGAAGAGGCCGAGCTTGCCGATGAAGCCGGAGAACGGCGGGATGCCACCGAGGTTGAACGCCGGCACGAGGTAGAGCGCGGCGAGCAGCGGGGCGGCCTTGAGCAGCCCGCCGAGCGATCGGGTCGAGGTCGTGCCGCCGACGCGTTCCATCAGCCCGGAGACCAGGAAGAGCGTCGTCTGCACGACGATGTGGTGGACCGTGTAGAACACCGCGGCGGCCGTCCCGGCGACCGAACCGAGGCCGACACCCATGACCATGAACCCGATGTGGCTGATGAGCGTGAAGGACAGCAGTCGTTTCACGTCGGTCTGCGACACCGCGCCGAGCACGCCCACCACCATCGTCAGGATCGCCACGATGAGGAGCACGGTGTTGAGCTGCGGTCTCGGGAAGATGATCGTCTCGAGCCGGATGATCGCGTAGATGCCGACCTTCGTGAGCAGGCCCGCGAACACCGCCGTCACCGGTGCCGGCGCGGTCGGGTAGGAGTCCGGCAGCCAGAATGCCAGCGGGAACACGGCGGCCTTGATGCCGAACCCGATGAGCAGCATCGTGTGGAGGAGCAGCTGCACGTGCTCGGGCAGGGCAGCCATCCGCTCGCTGATCTGGGCGATGTTGACCGTGCCGGTGGCGCCGTACACGAGGCCGATCGCCGCGAGGAAGATCGCCGACGCGATGAGGCTCGTGACGATGTACGTGGTGCCCGCCCGAACGCGCTGCTCGCTGCCACCGAGGGTGATGAGCACATAGCTCGCCACCAGCAGCATCTCGAACGCGACGTACAGGTTGAAGAGGTCCCCGGCGATGAAGGAGTCGAGCACGCCGGCGGCGAGCACGAGGTACGTCGGGTAGAAGATCGTGACCGGCGCCTCGCCGTCGTCGGCCGCGAGCCCCTGGCCGATCGAGAAGAGCAGGACGACGAGGAGCACGCTCGCGCTCACGGTGAGGAGCAGCGCGCTCAGCCGGTCGACCACGAGCGAGATGCCGTACGGCGCGTCCCACCCGCCGACCTGCACCACGATCGTGCCGTGCTGGTCGACGAGCACCATGAGGGTCGCGGCGACGGCCAGGGCGACGACGAGCACCACGACGGTGATCGCGCGCTGCAGCTTCTGGTGGTTGAGGAGTCCGAGCGCGACCGCGGCGCCGAGCAGCGGGACGAGGACGAGGAGCGGGACGAGCCAGGTCATCGGGTCGCCTCCTGTTCTGCGTCGGTGGTGGTCTCGGGGTCTTCGTCCGCGGGTTCGTCGCGTTCCCGACCGATCGCGACGTCGGCCTCGTCGACCTCGACCTCGTCGGCGCGGGAGAGCTTCCACGAGCGGTGGATGAGGGCCAACAGGAACGCGCTCACGGCGAAGGTGATGACGATCGCGGTGAGGGCGAACGCCTGGGGGAGCGGGTCCGTGATGCCCTCGGAGGTCTTGCCGATCGGCGGGTTGCCGGCAGCACCGGACATCACGAGGAGCAGCAGGTTGAGGGCGTTGCCGAGCAGGAGGAAGCCGAGCAGCATCCGGGTCAGCGAGCGTTCGAGGAGCAGGTAGACCCCGCAGGAGAACAGCACCGCCATCGCGATGACGAGCACGAGGGTGACGGTCACGTGGCGCTCCCTTCCGGGGTGGGGGCTTCGGTCATGTCCTGCACGGGCGTCGAGGCGTCCTCGAGCCGCTGCCGGTCGACCTCGGCGCCGAGGCTGCGGAGGACGTCGAGCACGAGGCCGACGACCACGAGGTACACGCCGATGTCGAAGAACGTGGCGGTGACGAACTCGACGTGGCCGAGCACCGGGGCGGTGGCCTCGAAGAACTCGGAGTACAGGGCTTCCCTGCCGAAGAACATCGGCACGAGGGCGGTGATCGCGGCCGTGGCGACGCCGAGCCCGAGCAGGCGTCCGGCCCGGACCGGGGCTGCGGCGCCGAGCTCGGCCGGGCCACCCGCGAGGTACCGGGCCGCGAGGGCGATGCCCGCGACGAGACCACCGGCGAACCCGCCGCCCGCCGCGTTGTGCCCGGCGAAGAGCAGGTAGACCGACAGGACGATCAGGCCGTGGAACAGCAGGCGGACGACGACGTCGAGCAGCGCCGAACGGCCGGTCGGGATCGCGGCGCTCGTCGGCAGCCAGGCGCGGGGCTCGCCGTCCGTGCGCTCGTCGCGGTCGGCGGTCAGCCGGGCCGGCAGGTCGCGGAGGCGGGGGAGCGTGTCCTCGCGGGAGTTCACGAAGATCAGGCTCGCGACGCCCGTCGCGGCGGCGACCACGACGGTCAGCTCGCCGAGGGTGTCCCAGCCTCGGAGGTCGACGAGGGCCACGTTCACGACGTTCAGGCCGTGCCCGAACGAGCTCGTCAACGCCGGCAGGTCCGGCCAGAGCGGCTCGGCCGTCCGTGCCGACGCGGCGACGACGACCACGATCGCGAGGGTCAGCCCGGCGAGGCCCGCGAAGAGCGCCCGCACGACGCGGAAGCGGGACGGGTTCGCGGTGGCGATCCGCGGGGGGAGCCGGCGCAGCACGAGCACGAACGCGATGAGCGTCACCGTCTCGACCACGAGCTGGGTCAGGGCGAGGTCGACCGCTCCGTGCAGCACGAACAGGACGGACATGCCGTACCCGGTCACGCCGACCAGCACCGCCGCGGCGAACCGGGTCTTGGCGGTGAGGACGGCGATCGCGGCGATCGACATGACGAGGACGACGGGGATCTGTCCCCACGAGTCGGCGAACCGGACGTGGAACGCCCACGGCCCGCCGATGACCAGGTTGACGAGCGCCCCGGCGACGAACACCGACAGGATGACGGTCAGGTAGTAGGGGAGCGAACCGCGCTGGACCCCGGCGGTGAGGCCCGTCGCCACCCGGTCGAGCCCGCGCATGAGGTGCCGGTAGATGCTCGACGCGCTGGGGGAACCCGCGAGGCGGTGCTGGAGCGCCTCGACCGGGCGGCGCAGGGCGAACAGCGCGAGACCGCCGACGAGCGTCACCGCGGAGAGGCCGAGCGCCGGCTCGAGACCGTGCCAGAGCGCGAGGTGCGGGACCTCGCCGGGGAGGGCGGCGGCGTGCGCGGCCGGCTCGATGCCGTGCGCCACGAGGGGCGTCGCGAGGCCGAGCGCGAGACCCGTGAGCGCGAGGACCGACGGGACGACGCCGAGGCCGTGCAGGCCGTGCGGTTCGGTGTCGGGCACGCCGGGCTTCCGGGCGAAGGCGCCCCACAGGAACCGCAGCGAGTAGGCCACGGTGAGCACCGAGCCGATCGTCACGCCGACGAGCGCGAACCACGCCCACCCGGCGTCGGGGCCGTGCAGCGAGTCGATGAAGCCGGTGAGCACGGCCTCCTTCGCGACGAAGCCGATCGTCGGCGGGATGCCCGCCATCGACAGCAGTGCGAGGACGGCCACGACCGTCAGCCAGGGCATCCGGCGTCCGAGACCGCTCAGGCGCGCGAGGTCGCGGGTGCCCGTGACGTGGTCGATCGCACCGACGACGAGGAACAGGGTCGACTTGAACGCCGCGTGGGCCACCAGCAGCGCCACCCCGCCGAGGGCGACCTCGGGCGCACCCCACCCGGCCGCGAGCACGAGGAACCCGAGCTGGGCGACCGTGCCGTAGGCGAGCAGGAGCTTGATGTCGGTCTGCCGGAGCGCACGGTACCCACCGATGAGCATGCCGAGCACCCCGAGCACGGTGATGGTCTCGCGCCACCCGCCGAGGAGCGCGAACGCGGGGGCGAGCCGGGCGACGAGGTAGATGCCGGCCTTGACCATCGCCGCGGCGTGCAGGTACGCGCTGACCGGGGTCGGGGCGGCCATCGCGGCGGGGAGCCAGAAGTGGAACGGCACGATGGCGGACTTCGTCAGCGCGCCGAGCAGGACGAGCACGACGGACACCGAGACGATCGTCCCCGACGGCGGATCCTGGACGATCCCGGAGAGCGACGTCGTCCCGGCGGTCACCGACAGCACCACGAGACCGGCGAGCATCGCCAGACCACCGGCGGTGGTGACCACGAGCGCCTGCATCGCCGCCGCGCGACTGGCACGCTTCACCGAGTCGTGGCCGATCAGCAGGTAGGAGAAGACCGTCGTCGCTTCCCAGAGGACGAACAGCACGATGACGTCGTCGGCGACCACGAGCCCGTACATCGACCCGGCGAAGGCGGTGAGGACCCCGGCGAACCGACCGAGTCCGGGTTCGTCCGGCCCGAAGTACGTGGCGCAGTACACGAGCACGAGGGCGCCGACCACGCTCACCACGAGGGCGAGGACCCACGAGAGGGCGTCCATCCGCAGGGCGATCGCGAGGTCGAGCTGCGGCACCCACTGGAACCGCTCCGTGACCGCGCCGTGCAACGCCGGACCGGTCTGCGCGACGGTCAGGACCGCGGCTGCTGCCGGTGCGAGGGCCGCCACGTAGAACACGCGGCGGCCGAGGACGGGGGTCAGGGCGGGGACGATCAGGGCGACGATCGCGAACGCGACGAGGACGATGACCATCGGGCACCTCCTCGGGGTCGGGCTGCAGTCCGGCTCACTGGGCCCTCACAGCCTACGGAGAAGGGGATGTGGAGTTCCTGAGTGGGCGGACAGGGAGGCCGATCGAGGATCAGGCTTCCAGCACCACTCTGCCCGCCGAAGCACCGACCTGTCCGGCCCAGGCCGCCTCGACCTCCGCCATGCGCACCGCCGTCGCGTCCACCCGGATCGTGCCGTCGGCGATCGCCGCCACGATCCCCGGGAGCTCCGCGACGAACGCCGCCCGACCGACGGAACCCTGGCCGCTCCCGACGATGGTCAGGCCGGACGCACGGAGCGCTGCGGAGGGGATCCGCGCCTCCTGGCCCGCCGTGGAGCCGATCGCCACCCAGTCGAGCCGGCGTCCGCGCTCCTGTCGCGCCGTGACGAGTGCGCGCATGACGTCCGCGGCGGGCTGGCCCCACACGTAGTCGATCACGACGTCGACGTCCGCGGCTGCCGCACCGACGGCGTCGACGTCGTCGAGCGGGGCCACGACGTCCGCGCCGAGTGCCGGCAGCGCTCCGAGTCGGGTCACGTCCCGTCCGCTCGCGACGACGTGCTCGGCGCCGAGGTGCTTCGCGACCTGCACCGCCGCGGAGCCGGAGGCGCCCGTCGCGCCGAGTACGAGGACACGGCTGCCGGGCGCGAAGTCGATGCGGCGTCGGAGCGCGACCCACGAGGACATCACGGGGTTCGCGCCGGCGGCGACCGCCACCGGGTCGGCACCCTCGGGCAGGACGACGCTCGCCCGCGGGTCCACGGCGACCCGTTCGGCCATCGTGCCGCGGGTGTCGCTCGCGACGGCGAAGTAGCGGAGCGTCCCGTCCGGGAACCGCCCGACCGCGTCGACGCCCGGGACGAGGGGGAGCGCCCCCTCGCTCGTGTAGTGCGAGCCGTCGGCCTGGGACCGCACCCGTGGGTGCAGTCCGGCGGCGACGACGTCGACGACGACCTCGTCGGCGGTGGGGACGGGTTCGGTGAACTCCTGCCAGACCGGGGTCCGGCCGAACTCGGTGACGACGGCTGCGTGCATGACTGCCTCCTGAAAGGTTCGTGTTGCGAACAAAGTAGTTCGTAACACGAAGTGAGTCAAGTAGGCTGAGGGTATGCAGGAGATGACGGAGGACGAGCGGCTCGTCGACGCCCTCGGCGAGAGCGCGTTCCGGACGATGGGTGCCCTGACCGGCATCGCGGCCGACGCCGGGCTGTCGCTGACGCAGCTGCGCGTGCTCGCGATCCTGCGTGACCGGCGGATGCGGATCGGCGACCTGGCGCAGTACCTCGGCCTCGAGAAGTCGACGATGACCGGGCTCGTGGCGCGCGCGTCGGCCAAGGGGCTGCTCGGGCGGGTGCCGAACGCCGAGGATGCCCGGGCGGTGGACGTCGTCATCACCGATGCCGGGCTCGACGTCGCCCGATCGCTCGAGGCGGCGATCCGGGAGTCGCTGCTGCCCCTGACCACCCGGTTGTCCGTGGGGGAGCGGGGGGAGTTGCGGGTGTTGCTGGAGCGGATGCTGCGCTGACCGATCCGGGTGACGCTGGACTCAGCGCCCGTGCGCCCGCGCCGGGATCTGGGTCGCCAACTTGCCGCCGGACACGTCCAGCAGCGTCCCCGTGATGTACCCGGCGGCGTCGCTCGCCACGAACACGAGCAGGTCGGCCACGTCGTCGGCCGTCTCCCACCGACGCAGCGACAGGGTGTCGAGCAGGCGGTCCTGGGCCTCGGCGGGCATCGTCGCGAAGCCGTTCATCGCCGTCGGCACCATCCCCGGGGCGTACGCGTTCACGGTGATGTCCCACGGGCCGAGCTCCGACGCGAGTACGCGGGTGAACGCCACGACGGCCGACTTCGACGCCGCGTAGGCAGCGCTCCCGACACTCGGCACGATCGCGGCGAACGACGCCGCGTTGATGATCCGTCCGCGCCCGGCGGCCTGCATCACGGGTGCCACGGCCTGGCTCATCAGGAAGGTCCCGCCGAGGTTCACGTCCATGCATCGGCGCCAGTCGTCCCACTGCAGGTCGGCGACCACTCCCTCGACGTTGATGCCGGCGTTGTTCACGAGCACGTCGATCGTGCCGTGCCGGGCGACGACCTCGTCCACGGCGGCGCGGACGGAGTCGGGGTCGGCGACGTTGCAGCGCACCCGGTCGACCCGCAGTGCGGCGGCGGCGGCCCCGTCCCCGGCGGCGGCCCCGTCCCCAGCAGCGGGCGCGTCCGCGGCAGCGGCAGCGGCAGCGGGTTCGTCGAACGCCAGGTCGAGCGCGACGACCCGGCACCCCTCCGCGTGGAACCGCGCGGCGATCGTGGCACCGATGCCGCGCGCGGCTCCGGTCACGACGACCACGCGGTCGGTCAGGTCGAGGTGCATCGTCGCTCCCGTCGTCGGTGCGGCCGTGGTCCGGTCGCAGCAATAGGCATACTATTCCCCCATGAACGACGCACGCGTGCTCTGGATCACCGGCGGCGGCAGCGGCATGGGAGCGGCGAGCGCTCGTGCGGCCGCCCGCGACGGCTGGACGGTGGTGCTCAGCGGACGCCGGGCGGACCGGCTCGCCGCGGTCGCGACCGCGATCCGCGACGACGGCGGGACGGTGGACGTGCTGCCCCTCGACGCGAACGACCCGGAGGCCGTCGCCGCTGCCCGTGACACCCTGCTCGCGCAGTACGGGCGGCTCGACGGACTGGTCCTCGCCGCCGGGCTCAACAGCCCCCAGCGTCGGTGGGACGACCAGTCGCTGTCGGACTTCCGCGCCATCGTCGACACCAACCTCACCGCCGTCGTCACGGTCGTCGACGCGGCACTGCCCGCGCTGCGCGAGTCCGGCGGGATCGTCGTGGTCGTGTCCTCGTACGCGGGCTGGTCGTTCCAACCCGGGGCCGGGGTCGCCTACTCGGCGTCGAAGACCGCGCTCGGCTCCGTCGTCCGGACGCTCAACCAGCAGGAGGCAGGGCACGGCGTCCGAGCGACCCACCTGTGCCCGGGTGACGTCGCCACCGACTTCCTCGACCAGCGCCCCTCGGTGCCGGACGCGGCCGCACGCGCGGTCATGCTCCAGCCGGAGGACATCGCCCGCTCGGTCTCGTTCGTGCTCGAGGCCCCGTCGCACATGCGCGTCGACGAGCTCGTGGTCAGCCCGGTCTCCCAGCGGTGATCTTCGACCGGGTGCTCGACGGACTCGGCGCCGCGATCGTCGACGGATCGCTGCCGACGGGGCACCGCGACAGCATCGACGGGTTCGTCACCCGCACGGGCTCGAGCCGCAGCATCGTCCGCGAGGCGGTCCGCGTCCTCGTCGGCCTCGGCCTCCTCAGCGCCGGTCGTCGCGTCGGGCTCCGGGTCCTGCCCGCGTCGGAGTGGGACGTCCTCGACCCGCGCGTCATCGGCTGGCGGCTCGCCGGTCCGGAGCGTGGGGTCGTCCTCGGGGAGTTGCGCGCGCTGCGCCGCGCGGTCGAGCCGGTGGCCGCTGCGGGAGCCGCCGGGCGCGCGTCCGACGCGTCGCACCGTGCCGACCTGGAGGCGCTGCTCGCCGCCGCCGACCGCCTCGCCGCCGCCACGGGTCCGGACGACGCGGCCACGTTCCTCCAGGCAGACCGCGAGGTCCACCGACTGGTGCTGGAGCTGTCCGGGAACGCGATGTACGGACGGCTGCACCGCGTGGTCGCGCGCGCACTCGACGACCGGGCCGGGATCCGGCCGGGTCTCCACGACGTCGGACTGCACGTCCGACTCGCCCGCGCGGTGGCCGACGGAGACGCGGACGGAGCCGCCAGGGCGATGACCGAGATCATCGACCGCACGGGCGAATAGGGTCGAGGTGTTCGAAGGAGAGCACATGTCGTTCACCGATCTCGTCCCCGACCCCGGCGCCGTCGAGCGCATCGCGACGGGCAGCACCTGGGCCGAGGGGCCGTGCTGGATCCCCGCGAGCCGGACCCTGCGGTGGTCGGACATCCCGGGCGACCGGATCTTGCAGTGGCACGCCGACTCCGGCGAGACGTCGGTGTACGCGGAGGGGGTCGAGTTCACGAACGGCCGCACCCTCGACCGCGACGGCAGCGTCGTGCAGTGCTCGCACGGGTACCGACGGGTCGAGCGCGACCGGGACGGGGTCGTCACGCCGATCGTGGACGCGTGGGACGGCGTCCGGTTGAACTCCCCGAACGACGTCGTCGTCGCGCGGGACGGCAGCGTGTGGTTCACCGACCCGGCGTACGGCATCACCCAGCCGCGCGAGGGGCACCCGGGCGAGCGCGAGTACGGCGACCACTGGGTGTTCCGGTGCGGCCCGGACGGTGCGGACCTGCGGCCGGTCGCCACCGACCTCGACGAACCGAACGGGTTGGCGTTCGACCCGACCGAGCAGGTGCTCTACGTCGCGAGTTCGTCCGGCGACGACCCGGTCATCCGGGCGTACGACCGGCGGGGCGACCGGGGTGACCTGCTCAAGAACGGTCGGGTGTTCGCGCGGTTGGAGCCCGGCGAGGGCGCCCCGGACGGCATCCGCGTCGACGTGCACGGCAACGTGTGGTCCTCGTCGCACCGGGGTGTGGTCGTGTTCGACCGGGACGGCACCCGCCTCGGCGAGATCGCGGTCCCCGAGGTCACCGCGAACCTGTGCTTCGGCGGTGACGACGGCACGACGCTGTTCCTCGCCGCGACGACGTCGATCTACCGGATCGCGACCACGACCCGGGACGCCGCTGCCGTATCCTGACTCGGCCATGCAGTGCGACTACTTCGACCGCGGGGTGTGCCGCTCGTGCACGCTCATGGGGCAGCCGTACGCCGAGCAGGTCCTCGACAAGGAACTCCGCACGCGCGAACTCCTGCACGACGCGGTCGAGGCCGCCGGGGGGCCGGGTTCGGTCGAGTGGCTGCCCGCGATCACCAGCGCCGAGTCCGCGTACCGCAACAAGGCGAAGATGGTGGTCGGCGGGACCGTCCAGCACCCGACAGTCGGCATCCTCGACCACCGGCAGCGCGGGGTGGACCTGCGGCACTGCGGCATCTGCACGCCCGGGATCCAGCACGCGCTCCCGATCCTCGCCGGGTTCATCGCGGACGCCGGGCTCATCCCGTACGACGTCGCCAGCCGTCGGGGCGAGCTGAAGTTCGTGCTCGTGACGGAGTCGCCGGACGGGGAACTCATGGTGCGGTTCGTCCTGCGCTCCGAGGGACAGCTGGCGCGCCTCCGGCAGCACCTCGACGCGCTCCACCGGGTGTTGCCGAACGCCGTCGTCGTCACCGTGAACCTGCTCCCGGAGCACAAGGCCGTCACCGAGGGGGAGCGGGAGATCGTGCTCACCGAGCGGGAGACGCTCTCGATGCGACTCGGTGACGTCACGATGCACCTCCGCCCGCAGAGCTTCTTCCAGACGAACACGCACGTGGCCACCGAGCTGTACGCCCAGGCCTCGGCGTGGATCGACGAGGTGGCGCCGGCGTCGATGTGGGACCTCTACTGCGGCGTCGGCGGCTTCGCCCTGCACGCCGCCCGCCCCGGTCGCGCGGTGACGGGCATCGAGACCAGCCGCGAGGCCGTCCTGTCGGCGTGGCAGTCGGCGCGCGAGGCCGGCCTCGAGGGCGTCCGCTTCGCCGCGGACGACGCGACCGAGCACGCGCTCCGTGCCCGACCCGACACGGTCCCCGAGCTCGTCGTCGTCAACCCGCCGCGGCGCGGGATCGGCGAGACGCTGTCGACCTGGCTCGAGGAGTCGGACGTCCGGCACGTCGTCTACTCGAGCTGCAACCCGGTGACCCTGGCGAAGGACCTCGCGCGGATGCCGTCGCTGCGCCTGCGGCGCGCGCGGGTGCTCGACATGTTCCCGCAGACGGGCCACCTGGAAGCGGTGACGCTGCTGTCCCGAGGGTGACCGACCGGCGGACGGGAGGCGCGGGTCGGCGCCGCCACGTGCCTCCTGGCCGTCATTGCCAGGGAATTGCCAAGGTGGCGTACCCGGGTCCGCCGCGATGACCATGCCCATGGGGATCCACGCGTACAGGTTCTGTATCGCGAGACATAGCACCAACGGGTAGAACCGTTTGTCTCGGTTTGATAACGGTGAAGAGTTTCCTATGGTGGCCGACCGAGGCGCCACCGGCACGAGACCACTGCCCCCGGTGGCGCACCCCACGACACGACCGCGATCGGTCGGGACGGGCAGTGGCGATCGGCTCTCGATCCGTGGTCCCGGTGGAGCAATCAACCATGAAGAAGCTTTCTCGTACCCGCACCATCGTCGGTGGCCTCGCCTTCGCAGGCATCGCCGCGACGGGTGTCGGCCTCGCGGCGGCGCCCGCGAACGCAGCATCCGGCTCGACCTGGGACGCCCTCGCGCAGTGCGAGTCCGGCGGCAACTGGGCGATCAACACCGGCAACGGCTACTACGGCGGCCTCCAGTTCAACCTCGGCACCTGGCAGGCGAACGGCGGCACGGGCAACCCGGCCTCCGCGAGCCGTGCGACCCAGATCGCCGTCGCCGAGCGTGTCCTCGCCTCGCAGGGCTGGGGCGCATGGCCGGCCTGCTCCGCCCAGCTCGGGCTGAGCGGCACGACCGGCGCCGCCCCGCAGGCAGCCGCTCCGGCTCCGGCTCCCGCCGCCCCGACCCAGCAGGCTGCCCCGCAGCAGCAGGCGCCGGTGCAGCAGGCCGCCCCGCAGCAGGCCGCGCCGTCGACCCCTGCCCCCGCGACCGAGGCGGCTCCGGCTGCCCCGAGCAAGCCCGCGGCCGTCAAGACGAGCGGCAAGACCTACACGGTCGTGTCGGGCGAGACCCTCGACAGCATCGCGACGAAGCTGCACATCGACGGCGGCTGGAACAAGCTCTGGGCCGCGAACACGTCGACCATCGACGACGCGAACCTGATCTACGCCGGCCAGGAGCTCCAGCTCCCCGCCTGATCGTTCCTCCGATCGACAGGACGCCCGGTGACCGTGTGGTCACCGGGCGTGCTGCTGTGTCCGGCTACTGCGGGTTGTCGGCCAGCCACCCGGCGACGTCGTTCGACCGGAGCGCCTGGGACAGCGACTGCACGGCGATGGAGTTCACCGCGACGTAGGACTGTCCGTCCGCCGAGGTCCCGCCGCCCGCGGTCGGCATCGTGAACGTCCGCAGGTCCGACGGCCGGACGTCACGCAGGGACCAGCCGAGGTCGACCATCGTGCCGACGGTGAGGCAGGCGTCCACCGACAGGTACTCGCTCGTCGCCCGGACGAAGTCCTGCACGCGCCCGGGGTTCGTGAGGGTGTCGCGCGAGAGGAGTCCGTCGACGATCCCGCGCATGAACGCCTGCTGGTTCCGGACGCGGGTGTGGTCGGCGTCGGCGAAGGCGTACCGCTCGCGGACGAACGCCAGGGCCGCGTCGCCGTCGAGGTGGTTCGCGCCGGCGGTGAACTCGTGCCCGCGGGCCGAGAACGCCGTCCGTGACTGCACCGTCACCCCGCCGAGCGCGTCGGTCATGCCCGAGAAGCCGGCGAAGTCGATCTCGGCGACGTGGTCGATGCGCACGTCGAGCAGGCGTTCGACCGTCTGGACCGTCAGCGGGACCCCGCCCCAGGAGTACGCCGCGTTGATCTTCGCGGTGCCGTGGCCGGGGACCTCGACCCACGAGTCGCGCATGATCGACATGAGGTACACGGCCCGCTTGTCGGCCGGGACGTGGGCGAGCATCAGGGTGTCCGAGCGACCACCGGCAGCGCGGTCGCCGTCGGGGTCGGCGCCCTGGCGGGAGTCCGATCCGATGAGCAGGATGTTCTGCGCGCCCTCGGTCGGAGCAGGGCGCGCGCCGGTCGGGAACGGGTCGGCGAGGACGTCGGCGTCGAAGCTGCGGACGAGGCCGGCGATGAAGAGGCCGGCGACGACGGCGAGCACCGTGGCGACGGCGACGAGCGAGCCGGCGGTGCCGAGGACGGCGACGAGGAACGGGCGCTTCCGGCGGCGTCGGCGCCGCTTCCGGCCGTTGCTGCCCCGGCTCCCGCTCCGGCTCGAGCCGCTGCTGTGGGGCCTGCGGGCGCTCGATCCGCTCCGGGGTGCCCGCGGTGCGGGGGTGTCGGTGCCCGCCTCGGTGCCGGCGTCGGCGGCGGCGTCGGCGGCGGCGATCGATGCTGCCTGCGCTGCCGCCTCGGCCAGTTCGGCCGCATCGGCTGCTTCGGCTCGTTCGGCGGCCTGACGGGCTGCTCGGCGCTCGGACATCGGGTCTCCTGCGGGTCGGGTCGGTCGTGCTACCGACTCCGCGAGTCTACCGTATGTGGTATATCAACCGCTAGGTGTTCGGTTCGGTCGGTGCTTCTCGAGCAGCAGGGTCAGGGCGCCCCGCAGTGCGGCATCGTCCGGCAGGACGTCACGCTCGATGTGCCGGGCGGTCTCCCACGCCTCGCGCCCGTGCTCCGTCACGGTGACGATCCGACGTCGCCGGTCGTCCGGGTGCGGCGAGCGTTCGACGAGGCCGTCGCGCTCCATGCGCTCGAGCGTGCGGGACATCGTCTGCGGCTGCACGCGTGCCGTCCGGGCCAGGGTGTCCGCGCCGGTCGGGCCGGTCCGCACGAGGATGTCGATCGCGATGAGCGCCGCGTGCGGGAGGCCGATCGCACGCAGACGCTCGTCCCAGTCCCGTTCGATCGCCCGGGCAGCGGCGGAGAGGAGACGCCCCAGCGGCCATGCGTCGGGGGTGTCGTCCATGCTCCGAGTCTACGGATCCCGTTCCTTCGATCTCTCTAGTAATCAGCATGCTGACGATTGGAGTACGCTCACGGACGTGTCCCGCTTCCTCCGCATCGTCCTCCCCGCGCTCGTCATCGTGGTCTGGCTCGCGATCGCCTCCGTCGGCGGTCCGTTCTTCGGCAAGATCTCCGAGGTGTCCACGAACGACCAGACGTCGTTCCTGCCGGCATCGGCGGACGCCACCAAGGTGCAGGAACGCGCGTCCGAGTTCCGGCAGGCGTCGGGCGCACCGGCGATCATCGTGCTCGAGCGCGACGGCGGCCTGACGGCTGCGGACCAGCGCGCCGCGACCACCCTGGCCGACCGGCTCGGGGACCGCGACGACGTGCAGGGCGTCAGCCCGGTGATCCCGAGCGAGGACGGCGACGCGGTCGAGATCGTCGCCACGCTGACCCAGAGCGCGGACACCGGTGACGCCGTCGAGGCCGTCCGCGCCGACGTCGAGGACGCGCTGCCGTCGGGGGTGCAGGGCTACGTCACGGGTCCGGCGGGCTTCACCGCCGACCTCACCGAGGCCTTCGCGGGCATCGACGGGCTGCTGCTCGGTGTGGCGCTCGCCGCGGTCTTCGTGATCCTCATCATCGTCTACCGCTCACCGCTCCTGCCGATCCTCGTGCTCGGTACCGCGACGTTCGCCCTGTGCGCGTCGATCCTCGTCGTGTGGTGGCTCGCCAAGGCCGACATCGTGACCGTGAACGGCCAGGTGCAGGGGATCCTGTCCATCCTCGTCATCGGCGCCGCGACCGACTACGCGCTCCTCTACACCGCACGCTTCCGCGAGGCACTGCGCGACCACCGCACCGGGTGGGACGCGACGAAGGCCGCCCTGCGGGGGAGCCTCGAGCCGATCCTCGCCTCGGGCGGGACCGTGATCGTCGGCGTGCTCTGCCTGCTGCTCTCCGACCTCAACTCGAACAAGGCACTCGGTCCCGTCGCGGCCATCGGCATCGCGTTCAGCCTCCTCGCCGCGCTCACCCTGCTGCCCGCGCTCCTGCTGGCGTTCCGGCGCGCGGCGTTCTGGCCGCTCCGCCCGAAGTACGGCAGCGCGCACCCCGTCCTCACCGGGCCCGACGCCCGCGGGCTCTGGGCACGGGTGGGCCGGCTCGTGGCGCGCCGCTCCCGTGTGGTCTGGATCGTGTGCACCGTCGGGCTCCTCGCGATGGGCACCGGCCTCGTCGGACTCAACGCCGACGGTGTCCCGCAGAGCGACCTGGTCATCGGGAGCTCGCAGGCGCGCGACGGTCAGGAGGTGCTCGCCGACCACTTCCCGGGCGGGTCCGGCAGCCCGGCCCAGGTCATCGGCGCCGCGGCGGAGACCGACGAGCTCGCCGCTGCGATCACGGGCGTGGACGGCGTGGACAGCGTCGTGGCGGCCGCGAAGGACGCACCGTCCGGCACCGTCCCCGTGACGACGAGCGGCAACCCGGGTGGCACCACCGGTGCGACCCCGACCGTCTCCCGCGGCGACGTCCTCCTCGAGGCCACCCTGTCCGACCCGGCCGACTCCGACGCCGCCGAGCAGACCGTGCGTGCCCTCCGCACGGCGGTCGAGCGGGTGGACCCCGGCGCGATCGTCGGCGGCGCGACCGCGACCGCCGTCGACACGAACGACACCGGCATCCGGGACCGCACGCTGATCATCCCCGTGGTGCTCGCGGTCATCCTGCTCATCCTGATGCTGCTGCTCCGGAGCATCGTGGCGCCGCTCGTGCTCATCGGCAGCGTCATCGTGTCCTTCGCCGCGGCGCTCGGCGTCGGTGCCCTCGTGTTCGACCACGTGTTCCACTTCCCCGGGGCCGACCCGAGCGTCCCGCTGTACTCGTTCGTGTTCCTCGTGGCGCTCGGCGTGGACTACAACATCTTCCTCATGACCCGGGTGCGCGAGGAGGCCCTGCAGCACGGTCCGCACGAGGGCGTCCTGCGCGGGCTCGGGGTCACGGGCGGCGTGATCACCTCGGCCGGGGTCGTCCTCGCGGCGACGTTCGCGGCGCTCGGCGTGATCCCGATCCTGTTCCTCGTGCAGATCGCGTTCGTGGTCGCCTTCGGCGTGCTGCTCGACACGATCGTCGTCCGGTCGCTGCTCGTCCCCGCGCTGGCGTACGACCTCGGGCGCCGGGCCTGGTGGCCGTCGCGCCTGTCGCGTCCGGCCCATCACATGTGACACGCTGGGCGCATGCCAGTTCCTTCGACGCAGCCCGCCGCCGAGCGGAAGCTCCTCCGTGACACCGTGCAGGACAAGATCCGGGACGCGATCATGGACGGCACCCTCGAGCCGGGCGAACGGCTCAACGACGACGACCTCATCGCCTGGCTCGGTGTCTCCCGCACCCCCATCCGTGAAGCCCTCGCCGAGCTCGCCCGTGCCGGACTCATCGAGATGGCGCCGAACCGGTACACCCGCGTCGCCGCCCCGACGAAGGACGAGCTCGTCGACGCCTACCGCACGCTCGGCGTGATCTACGGCGGTGTCGCCCGCCTCGCGACGCCGCGCTTCACGGACGCGCAGCGCAAGAAGGTCGTGAAGACCCTCGACGACGTCACGGCGCAGGTCGAGGCCCGGCACCAGGGCGAGGTCGCCCAGCACGGCGCGGACATCTACGCGATGTGGGCCGACCACTGCGGCAACCCGTCGCTCGAGCAGCTCTGCAAGGCGACGACGGACGGGCTCGCGTTCAAGCTGCGGGTGCCTGAGCTGGCCGAGCTGGTGCCGGCCGAGGTCGTGCTGCCGGAGCTCGAGAAGCTCAAGGCCGCCGTCGTCGCGAAGGACCCGATCGCCGCCGAGCTCGCCATGGAGGCGATCCACCTGCTGCCGTCGCGCGACTGACGCGACGAGCGCGACTGACGCGACGAGCGCGACCGCGCGACCACCTGACGGCCAGGAGGCGCGGTGCGGGCCCGCACCGTCCCTCCCGTCCGTCAGTGCGCGACCGCGCTGATCATGCCGAGGCCGACGCTGATGCGGTCGGCCACCTCGATGAGGTCCTCGGCGAGCGACGCGGTGTCGCGGTCCCGCAGCTGCGTCACCCGCCCGGAGATCGACAGCGCCGCGACGATGCGCCCCGACGCGTTCCGGATCGGTGCCGCGATGCAGAACCGTCCGAGCGCGACCTCTTGGTTCTCGACGCACCAGCCGCGCTTCGCCGAGGCCTCGAGGTCCGCCGTCAGCGCGTCGTGCGACGTGATCGTGTGGTCGGTGTAGCGCGCGAGGTCCGCGCCGAGCAGGGCCTCCCGCTCGGCCTGTGACAGGTCGAGCATGAGCGCCTTGCCGAGCGCCGAGGCGTGCAGCGGCTGCCGCATGCCGATCATGGTGTGCGACTTCGGGGCGAGTGAGCCCTCGAAGTGGCAGAGGTAGATGCAGGCCGCGTCGTCCTGCACCCCGACGTTCGCGGTGAGGCCGATGCGGTGCGCGAGCTCCTGCGCGGCGGCCCGGCTCTCGCGGTGGACGGGGTTGTGGTTGAGTCCCTGGCTGGCGAGCTCGAGGACGGCCCGGCCGACGGAGTACCCCTGCGACTCGGGGTCGCGTCGCACGTACTCGAGCGACTCGAGCGTGGCGAGGAGCCGCCCGGTCGTCGACGTGCCGAGGCCGATCGCCCGTGCGATGTCGGAGGCGCGCATCGCCCCGTCGGCGGCACCGAGCGCGCCGAGGACCGCCGCGGCGCGCTCGATGCTCTGGTTCGGAGGGGTGGTGGCCATCCGCCCATTCTGTCCCGTGGAGTCGATCAGGACACCGTGACACCGCTGACGAACTGGTTCGTCCGCACCTGTGCCGTGGTGAGGGGTGCGCCGCCGAGCACGACGTCCTCGAGGGCGACGTCCGACACCCCGTGCGTCGCGTCCCACCCGGACAGCGTCACCGTGTCGGCCGTGACGTCGGTGAAGTCGCGGATCGTGATGCCCGTGATCCTGCCCCGCTCGTCGCGGTACCCGGTGTCGTTCGAGTACTGACCCTTGAGCACCTGCAGCACGATGGCCTGCCCGCCGACCGGCTGCGACTCCACGTGGAAGCCGTCCACGGTGACGTCGGAGACCGTCGCCCAGTCCTGGACGTCGAACTTCAGGGCGACCTCCTTCGCGCGGAGGACGTACGACTGCGTGATGGAGAGGTCGGTGAAGACCTCGGTCTCCATGGACGAGCCGAAGCGGACGGGGTTGCCGCCGGTGACGTTCCAGAACGTGGTGTCGGTCGCGTGCAGCCCACGGGTCTCCGGTTCGCCGTTCGTGGCCGCGTCGAGGGCGTGCCAGCCGAACCCGTCGTCACCGCTCATCACGAAGTTGTGCTCGACCGTCATGTCCTGCACGCCGTCGGTGTCGATGCCGTCGTTGTTGATGAGCGTGCCCATCAGGTTCAGCCAGGACACGTGGATGCCCGAGGAGCGGATGTACAGCGTCTGCCACCACTGGGCGTTGCGGACGCCGATGCCGGACACCGTGATGTCCGAGCTGTCGTGGAAGCGGATCGCCATCGTCTTGTCGGTCCGCGACGTGTCCGAGCCGGCGTCGAGGATCCCGCGCCCGAGCACGTGCACGCCGGTGACGCCGTCGCCGTCGATGCGCCCGTGCACGAGGGCACCCGGCGCGAGGTAGACCGTCTGGCCCGACACCGGGCGGATCACGCCGGCGTGGTGCTCGCCGGGCCCGAAGTACAGCACGTCGGGGTCCGACGCGGACGGTACCGCGGTCTCCGACGGCGTGACGAAGAGGAACAGTGCGCGGACGCCGGGGGTCTCGATGACGAGCGGGTGCGCGTCGCGGATCGTGAAGGTCACGGTGTCGCCGGCCCGGGTCGTGGCGATCCCGAGCGTCCGGGGCGTGACGACCGGGGTGGCCGACGCGGCGAGGCCGGGCATCGTGACGCTGATCGTCGCGGTACCCGTCCCCTTCGCGAACATCGCGACGTCGTGCGAGGTGCCGCTCACGGACTCGGCCTTGACCGGCACGGCGGTCCCGTTGACCGTCACCGTGTGCGCGGTGGCGGTGGGCGACGTCGGGTTCCCCGGGTTCGCCTGGATGCTCGCGGTGCCGGCGGCGACCGCGGTGCCGGACGCGACGGCCGGCGGCCCGACGACCCCGACGGTGGTGAGCGACAGTGCGACGGCCGTCGCGATGGTCAGTGCGCGCAGGCGCATGGCGATCTCCCTTGATCGTGGTGGTGCTGCGGGTGGTGCGGTGGGTCAGTAGACCTTCACGGCGCTCGCCGCCACGAACGGTGAACCGTTCGTGGCGGTCACGACGACGCGGAGCGAGGCGGTCCGCGTCGGCGCGACGTCGTGCACGCGGTGCCGGTGCCGGTTGTCGGTGACGGTCGCGAGTCCCCGCCACGATCCGTCGACGCACGCCTCGATCCGGTAGTCGCGGGCCAGGGTCGGGACCGCGTCCCACGGCGTGCGGTGGTGGTGCAGGTTGATGAGGTCGGCGTCGACGTCGTCGTTCCAGACGATGCGGACCTCGCGGACGTCGACGGGCTCCGCCCAGTCGAGGGTGAGGGTCGCCGCGCCGTCGTCCGGCTCCGACGACCACAGGTGCGGTCCGCCGAAGGGGCGCTGGTAGCCGTCGGCGACCCGGGAGGCGCGCCACGCGTCCGACGCGTCGGACGCGGTGAACGCGAAGGAGCGTCCGCGCAGGGCCCGCGCCTCCCAGTCGGTGACCGGCTGGTCGGCCTCCTCGGGGATGTGGTCGTCGAACTGCTCGTCGTCGGCCGTGCGGGCGCGGAGCGCGAGGACGCCGTACGGGTGCCCGTCGGTGAGGACCAGGCGCACGCCGGGGGTCCGGCGGACCACGACGACGGCGTTGCACGGCTCGTCCGGCCGGAACCCGAGGTCGACGACCGCCTCGTCCGCCCCGGCGGGGACGCTCGCGGTGTGCGTCGACACGTGCTCGATCGGGGCGTAGTTCTGCGGCCGGCCCGTGGTCCAGAGCTCGATCGTGACGTCGGTGTCGTGGTCGGCGACGGTCCGGAACGCGACGGAACCGAGCACGGGGTCGACCGGCACGACCAGCGCCGCGTCGCGGTCGAGCGCGAAGGTGTCCGCGGTCGCCCACGGGGTGGTGTCGAGCCGGACGAGTTCGCTGCTCGCGCTGATCCGGGCGCGCTGGGCGAGGTCCGCCCCGTCGTGGGCCCGGACGCCGATGAGCGGCGCGTCCTCGCGGAGGAGCGTCTGCTGCAGCATCGCGACGTGGTCGGCGCCGAGCTCGCGCGGCGTGAAGCCGTGGCGGGCGGCGAGGTGCGCGGCGGTCCCGGCGGCCTGGCCCTGGGTGGCGCAGGTGGCCATCACGCGGGTCGACCCGAACGCGACGTGCGACGCGGAGATGTTCCGGCCAGCGAAGAGCAGGTTGGCGACGTCCGCCGAGTAGAGGGAGCGGAACGGGATGTCGTACGTGCCGTCCGTGTACCGCTGCTGCGCCCCGGCCGTCTCGGCGTAGACGCCCTCGACCGGGTGCAGGTCGATCGACCACCCGCCGAACGCGACCGTGTCCGGGAAGGTCCGCTGCGAGAGGAGGTCCTGCTGGGTGAGGGTGTGGTCGCCCACGAACCGTCGGTACTCCCGCTTGCCCGGGATCGCGCCGACCCAGTCGAGGGTGAGCGAGTCGGCGTCGAACGCGCCGGAGTTCTTGATGTGGTCCCAGATGCCGTAGACGACGCCCCACAGCTCGTCGCGGATCCGTTCGTTCTCGGTGACGGTGTCGAGCTCGCCGCCCCACTCGATCCACCAGTAGTTGCAGCCGTTGTCCCCGGTCTTGATCGCCCGGTTCGCCAGGATCGGCGTCGTGCTGAGGTCCTTCGCGATCGACGGCGGCACGAACTTCTCCGGGCGGCCGGTGTCGTGCGTGGAGAAGAAGATCGAGCTGCCGAGGAGTTCGTCGTCCGGTTGTTCGGGCGCCCACTCCTCGCCGTGTTCGTCGCGGCCCTCGCGCCCGATCCGGTACGACGCCCCGGCGAGGGCGCCGACGAGCCCGTCTCCCGTGCAGTCGAGGAACACCGGGGCGGTGAACGTCGTCTCGATCTCGGAGCCCATCGTCCAGCCGGTGACGGACGCGATGCGCGGTGCGCCGGTCTCGTCGTCCACCGTCGTCACGGTCCGCACGTCGGTGTTGAGGTGCAGGTGGACGTTCGGCTCGGCGCGCACGAGGTCGAGCACGACCTGGTCCCAGTAGATCGCGTTGCCCTGCGGGTTCCGGTACTGGTTCTCGAGGAACAGCTCGCCCATGATCCCGGTCTCGCGGGCGAACCGCTGCGTGCCGTGGGCGGTGGCGCCGACGACCCACACGCGGATCTCGCTCGAGGAGTTCCCGCCGAGGACCGGGCGGTTGGTGACGAGGGCGACGCTGGAGCCGAGGCGGGCGGCGGCGACGGCGGCGCTCACACCGGCGAGGCCACCTCCGACGACCACGACGTCGTGGTGCTGTTCACGGGACTGCATGGCGGCGACGGTATCACTTGCTGGCGACACTTTCCCACTGTGTGGCAAAGTGTGCCCGGCGAGTGCTATCGTCAACCAACTCTCGACAACGAAGTGTGAGGTCTCCCCATGAGCGACGGAACCCAGACGCGCACCAGCGCCGACGCCGCCAACGCCCCCGTCCCGGACGTGTTCGGCGACGACGCCCGCCGCCGGAGCATGCGGAAGGTGATCGTGGCGGCCGGCGTCGGCCACTTCGTGGAGTGGTTCGACTTCGGCCTCTACGGCACCCTGGCGACGGTCATCTCGCTGTACTTCTTCAAGCAGGGGGACCCGCAGGTCGCGCTGCTCTCGGCCTTCGCCGTGTTCGGCGCCGGGTTCGTGATGCGTCCGCTCGGTGGACTCTTCTGGGGCTCGCTCGGCGACCGGGTGGGCCGGAAGACGACCCTCGCGACGGTCATCCTCATCACGAGCGGCGCGACCGCGGTGATGGGCATCCTGCCGACCTACCAGAGCGTCGGGCTGCTGGCGCCGATCCTCCTCGTCGTGGTGCGGCTCGTGCAGGGCTTCGCCGCCGGTGGTGAGGGAGCGGGGGCGACCACGCTCCTCGCCGAGTCCGCGCCCTCGAACCGACGCGGCTTCGTCACGAGCTTCATCGACGTCTTCGGTTTCGCGGCGTTCATCGTGGGTGGCGGCCTGGTCTTCCTGTTCACGGCGATCGCGGGCGACGGCGCCCTCGAGTCGTGGGGCTGGCGCGTGCTGTTCCTCATCGCGCTGCCGCTCGGGCTCGTCGGGCTCTACCTCCGCTCGAAGCTCGAGGACACCCCGGAGTTCCGCGCGCTCAAGGCCAAGGGCGACCTCGCGAAGAACCCGCTCCGGCGATCGCTCCGCACCGGGTGGAAGGCACTGCTCTTCTGCGTCGGGTTCGTCGTCCTCAAGGCCGTCGGGCACTGGATCCTGCAGACGTTCATGCCGTCGTACCTGCAGGCCGACCTCGGCTACTCGCCGCTCGTGTCGTACGGCGTGGTCGTCATCGGGTTCATCGTGATCGCCGGACTCGTGCCGTTCTTCGGCCTGCTCTCGGACAAGATCGGCCGGAAGCCCGTGATGCTCGCCGGCTGCGGCGGCTTCCTCGTGCTCACCTACCCGACGCTCATGCTCATGAACGCCGGCAACTTCTGGGCTGCCGCCGGCGCGATGGTGCTCCTCGGGCTGTTCATGGCGGCCTTCGACGGTGCCGTGAGCGCTGCGATGGCCGAGCTCTTCCCGACCGCGATCCGCTACGGGTCGATGGGCATCGCGTACAACATCAGCGTCGCGCTCTTCGGCGGGATCACGCCGTACTTCGCCACCTGGCTGATCACGGCGACGGGCAACACGTTCGCGCCGGCGTTCTACGTGATGGCGGCCGCGGCGATCACCGGGATCACGGTGCTGCGGGCGCGGGAGACCAACAAGGGCAAGCTCGCGTCCTGAGACGCGACCGAACACGGACGGGAGGCGCGGTGCCGGCTGGCACCGCGCCTCCCGTCCGCCGGTGGGTCACGGCGGGATCGCGGCGACCTGCCAGGACGGTTTGATGTTGTCGGCACACACGCCGGTTATGGTTTCCGGGTGACGAACGAGCCCGAGCAGACGACCGGTCGTGGCCGCCGCGGCTTCACGCCACCGCGGCACGGCCGCCAGAAGCGACGTGGCGGGGTGGTCCTGCCCGCCGTCGCGGGCGTGCTCACCATGGCCCTCCTGCTCGGCGGCGGCTACGCCGCGTACGCCTACGGATCGCTGTCGAACGGCGTCACCAAGATCAACGCGATCACCGGGAGCACCGCGACGAAGGACGACGTCGACGGCCAGGCGCAGAACATCCTGCTGGTCGGCGACGACCACCGCCCGGACAACGCGACGCCGGAGGAGATGGCGGAGCTCAGCACCGAGTCGGACGGCGGTGCGACGAACACCGACACGATGATCGTCCTGCACATCAACGAGGACGGCTCGCAGGCGACGATGATCTCGTTCCCGCGCGACTCGTACGTCGACATCCCGGGTGTCGGCAAGGGCAAGCTCAACAGCGCGTTCTACTTCGGCACCCTCAACGGCGGCGGGGACACCGGGGGCGCGAAGCTGCTCATCAAGACGATCCAGAACCTCAGCGGCCTGACGATCGACCACTACGTGCGCGTCTCCCTGCTCGGCTTCTACCAGGTGGTCAAGGAGCTCGGGCCGGTCGACGTCTGCCTCAACAACGCCGTCAACGACCCGTACTCGGGCGTGAACCTGCCGAAGGGCAAGTCCACCCTCGACGCGAAGCAGGCGCTGTCCTTCGTCCGACAGCGGCACGGGCTGCCCAACGGGGACCTCGACCGCAACGTCCGGCAGCAGTACTTCCTCTCGCAGGAGGCCCGCAAGGTGCTCTCCGCGGGGACGCTGCTCAACCCGATCAAGATGGGCAACATCCTCAAGGCGGTCGGCGGCTCGATCCAGACCGACACCGACCTGGTCAACCTGGCGACCCAGATGCGGAACCTGCGACCAGGCAACATCCAGTCCGCCACCATCCCGACGCTCGGCACTCCGACGATCACGGTGAACGGAGCGCCGCTCTCGATCGTGCAGGTCGACGAGGTGGGGCTGCCCGCGTTCGTGCAGGGGCTGGTCGGTGAGCCCGCGGAGTACAGCAAGGCCGGGCGCGCCCAGCCGGCGAGCACCTCGGTCACCGTGCTGAACGGCAGCGGCGTCACGGGTGCCGCAGGAGCCGCCGGGACCGTCCTCACCGCGCGCGGCTTCCAGGTCGGTGCGCCCGGGTCCTCCGACCTGACGAAGACGACCCAGGTGCAGTACCCGGCCGGCATGGAGAAGCAGGCGAAGGCGGTCGCGGCCGTCGTGCCCGGTGCCGTCGCGGTGCGGACGAACGCGGTCACCGGCGTGACGCTGGTGCTCGGGTCGGACGGCAAGACGGTGACCCCGGTCGCCGCTGCCGGTGGTGCCGCCTCGAGCCCCGCTGCCGGCTCCGGATCGTCCGATGCCGGTTCGACCGGATCCGGCGCTGCGGCGTCGAAGCCCGCGGCCTCGAAGCCCGCCGCGCCCGAGCCGAAGCCGTCGTCGACCGACGTGAAGAGCTACGGCAAGGCAGGCGTCTGCATCAACTGACGCCGGAGCCGGTCGCGTGCCGGCGGATGGTCGTGATCGCGGTGTCGAGGCCGATCGCGAGCGGGCGGACGTCCCGCTGGACCTGCGCCAGGAGCAGACCGCCCTGCAGCGCCACCATCACGGTCGTCGCCAGCGCGGCGGGGTCGGCGTCCGGTCCGAGCAGCCCGCGTTCGCGCATCGTGCGGATGCCGTCGTGGAACCCCTGCTCCCAGCGGGCGAAGCCGGCGGCGACGAGGTCGCGGGTGTCGGCGTCGCGCTCGGCGACCTCGGTCCCGAGGGACCCGAGCGGACAGCCGCCCACGCAGCCGCCGGCCTCGGCGTCGGCGACCGTCCTGTCCCGCCACCGCTCCCAGGCGTCCCACGTGGTGAGGTCGCCGTAGTCCGGCCCCTGGTGCGCGATGATCGCGTCGGTCTGCTGCCGGACGACGTCGCGCACGAGCTCCTGCTTGTCGGCGAAGTAGTGGTACATCTGCGACCGTCCGACCGTGGCGGCGGCGCCGATGTCGTCGAGCGTCGTCCCCGAGATGCCGCGCGTCAGCATCAGGTCGGCCGCGGCGGCGACGATCCGGCTCCGGGTCGCCAGTCCTTTGGACGTCGTGCGTCGAAGGGTCTTCGGGGTGTGTTCGGGGCGCATGCTCAGAGTGTACTTGCGAGTACATTTGCAGTATGTGACATTCGAGGCGTGAACGACGAACTCCTCGCCAAGCGCGACGAAGAACGCATGCTCCTCCTCGCGGTGGCCGCCGGTGACCGGGCCGCCTTCACCCGGCTGCACGACCGCTTCCGGCCGCTCGTCGAGCGGTACGTCCGCCACCAGCTCGTCGATGCGTGGCAGGCGGAAGAGGTCGTGCAGGACGTCTTCCTCGAGATCTGGCAGATCGCCGACCGGTTCGACCCGGCGCACTCGGCCATCGCGTGGATCCGCACGATCGCGCAGCGCCGGGCGATCGACCGGGTCCGGAAGAGCCGGGCGGACCGTGACCGCGACCTGCGGATCGGTACCAGGGACGCCGACCTCGTGGACCACTCGAGCGTGGAACGGGCCGAGAGCGTCCTCGACCGTGCCGAGCTCCGCCGCGCCGTCGCCGCGCTCCCCGGGCGCCAGCGCGACGCCGTCGTCCTGCGGCACCTGGTGGGGATGACCGGGCCCGAGGTCGCCGCGCGGCTCGGGGTCCCGGTCGGCACCGCCAAGACCCGGGCGCGCGACGGGGTCATCGCACTGCGGCGGGTCATGGTGCCCTGAGCGTGCCCGTCGGTAGGTTCGACGGGTGAGCAACGCAGCGCGTCCGATCACCCTGATGACCTACAACGTCAAGAACCCGGATCCGGCCCACGACTGGCCCGCCCGGTTGCCGGTACTGCTCGACGTGGTCCGGCGGCACGACCCCGACCTCGTCTGCGTCCAGGAGGCCTTCGCGCACCAGCTGGACGACCTCCGCGCCGGTCTGCCCGACCACGGCGACGTCGGCCAGGGTCGCGAGGGCGGCACGGCCGGTGAGCACGCGGCCGTCTTCTTCCGTCGCAGCCGACTCCGGCCGATCGACGAGGGCGCCTTCTGGCTCTCGGACACCCCGGACGAGCCCGTGTCGAACACCTGGGGGAGCCTGTTCCCCCGAGTGGCGAACCACGCGCGGTTCCTCGACGCCGAGGGCGAGGCGTTCACGCTCCTGACGACGCACCTCGACCACGAGGTCGGACCGCACGGGGACGACGTCCGGGCACGGAGCGCGGCGCTCATCGTCGAACGCCTGAGCACGGCGGACGGCCCGGTCATCGTGGCGGGGGACTGCAACGAGCCGGCCGGAGCGGGACCTGCGTCGCGGGTGCTCGTCGAGGCCGGGTTCGAGGACGCCTGGCTGGTCGGTGGCGACCCGGCGGACCGGACGGCGACCTTCAACGACTGGCAGCCGCCGGTCGACTCCGGGGAGCGCATCGACTGGGTGTTCACCCGGGGGATCGCCGGCGTCGACCGCGTCGTCATCGACCACGACGGCCCGGAGACGTGGTTCGCGAGCGATCACTTCCCGGTGGTGGCGACGCTGCGGGTCTGACCGGGGTCGGTCAGCAGGTGCGCTTGGCGTGCACCGGCATCGGCGACCCAAGCACCGTGACCGTGGTGTCGTCGGTCAGGGCGGAGACGCCGTTCGTCCCGAGGTCGGCGGCAGCGTCCGTGTCGGACGGCGTGCTCGTGTCCGTCTCGGTGCCCGTGCCGCGACTGTCGGGCGGGCTCGCGGTGTCGTGCTGCGGCGCCCACCCGGGCTCGAGCAGGAGCTGGAACGCGCGGGCGTCCGCGGAGCCGAACGACATCCGGTCGGACTTCGGGGCGTCCCGGATCGCCGTGCGGATGTCGTCGCCCACCTGGACACCGTCGGGTCCGGTCAGTTCGACGTCGCCGCCGAAGCGGGACCGCACCGTCTCGCGCAGGACGCGGATCTCCACCGCGTTGCCGGCAGCGGCCGGGGACGTCAGGGCAGCCACGCGGACCGCCCCGCCCCACGTGTAGGTCGTCCCGGCGGGGAAGCACGCGCCGCCGTCACCCTCGGCCGTCTGCGTGCGCGACGCGGTGCCGAGCAGGCGGTTCAGCAGGCTGACCGTCGTGCGGGAGTCGCGCATCGACGCCTCGGTCACGGTCTTGTCGCCGCGCCGGAACACGAGCGATTCGGCGTCGAGCTCGATCGAGTCGACCCGCTTGAGCTTCGCGTTCGTGACCCGGACGGGCTCGTGGTGCACCGGGTCCGGACCGAGCTCGGCCGCGCTCGCCGGGGTCGCTGCGACCCCGGTCCCGACCGTGCCGTCGACGGCGACCGTGCCGGCCGAGAAGGCGAGCACGGCGGCGCTCAACGCCAGCACGGTCCGGAAGGTCACCACTCGACGGTACGACGCCCGACCCGTCTGGACGACGGGTGTTACCGAATCGGGGCCTGGTCGTCACCGGACCGTGACATTCGTCGGTGACGCGTCACGAGCCCTCGGCAGGCCCCGCCGACGGGTAGCTGTCGGCGGAACGGGGGACAGCCTCCTGGACGGTGCAGGGGTGCCGCGTGCGTACCGTCGGCGGCATGACGGACCAGCAGATCGACCAGTACAGCATGCAGGACCCGACGAAGATGTACGCCGACAAGAAGCCCGACGAGCAGTACCTCGAGGGTGCCGGCACGGACGAGGAGATGGCGGAGAACGTCCCGGCCGACCACGGCGAGGACACCTACCGCGGCTCCGGTCGACTCACCGGCCGCAAGGCGCTCATCACCGGCGGTGACTCGGGCATCGGGGCCGCCGTCGCGATCGCCTACGCACGAGAGGGTGCCGACGTCGCGATCTCGTACCTCCCCGAGGAGCAGGAGGACGCCGACCGCATCATCGCCCTCGTCGAGGCCGCCGGTCGCAAGGCCGTCGCCCTGCCCGGTGACATCACCTCGCTCGCGACCTGCGAGCAGCTCGTGGCGGACGCCGTCGAGCAGCTCGGCGGGCTCGACATCCTCGTGAACAACGCGGGCAAGCAGCAGAACGTGTCCTCGATCGAGGACATCTCGGACGAGGAGTTCGACGAGACGTTCAAGACCAACGTCTACGCGACGTTCCGGATCACGAAGGCGGCCGTGCCGCACCTGCAGCCGGGATCGACCATCATCAACACGACCTCGATCCAGGCGTACGCGCCGTCACCGCACCTGGTGCACTACGCGGCGACGAAGTCGACCGTGAACAACCTCGCGAAGGGCCTCGCCGCGCAGCTCGCGCCGAAGGGCATCCGCGTGAACGCCGTCGCACCGGGGCCGATCTGGACCCCGCTCCAGCCCGCCGGTGGCCAGCCGCCGGAGGCCCTGCCGTCCGCCGGTGAGCAGACCTACCTCGGCCGCTGGGGGCAGCCGGCCGAGCTCGCGCCCGCGTACGTCTTCCTGGCGAGCGGCGAGTCGTCGTACGTCGTGGGTGAGACGCTCCACGTCGACGGGGGCATGCCGACGCCGTAGTCGCGGCCGCGGAAGGACGGGAGGGACGGGAGGGACGGTGCCAGCTGGCACCGCCCCTCCCGTCCGTCAATCGGTCGTCAGCAGGGCGCGGTGCAGGTGCGCGCCAGACGCTCGAGCAGTTCGCGCGCGGACAGCGCCGCGGCCAGCTCGACCTCGACCGGGTTGATGCCGGCGGCCCGTTCGAACGCGCGGCGCCGGGCCTGGTCGGCGATCGGGACCTCGGGGCGCTGCGGGAGCGCGGCGATCGCCCGGGCCGCGGCGTCGAACGCGCCGGTCGGCCGCCCGAGTTGCTCCCACATGGTCCGGACGTCGTGGGCGACCTGATCCGGGTCGCCGCCGAACTCGAAGCCGGCCGAGGCCATGGTCGCCAGTCCCTGCGCGGTGGGGTCGTTCGGGGTCATGACGGCATCGTCACACGGATGACCGCGAACGCGCTGCGAACCGCGTCGCTTGTCCCCCGACATGCCGACACCCGGACCGGGGATTCTGGTGTCCCCCGATCTCCGTTTGGATGGACCTGCCCCCAGGGGCGACGCGGACAGGACGTCCGGGGACCGACGGAGGGCACGATGCTCGAACACACCAGCGCGGACACGCAGGCGGCAGCCGCCGCGGCCGCGACCCTGCACCTGCGGATCACGATCGTGGGGGCGACCGTCGACCTGCTGCGGGACGTGCCCTTCCACGAGGCCGACGCGGGACTCGTCGCCCAGCGACTGGGGATCACCGTCGAGGAGCTCCGGCAGCACTTCCCCTCGTGGGACGGACTCGTGCTCGCCGCCGTCGACCGGTGGAACGGCGGCCGCATGGACGAGGTCGCGCGCGAGGTCGGGGACGGCTCGACCGTCCAGCTCCTGCGCGGGATCGTCGCGTCGAACGACGAGGACCCGGCGCTCATGCGGCTCCTCGTCGCGCTGCTCTCGGTCGCGGGCAACCCGGCGCACCCCATGGCGTCGTACCTCCGGTCGCGCTACCAGCTCTTCTACGCGCAGATCAAGCGCGGCCTCGAGCACGACATCGCGGTCGGTCGGGCGCCGCACACGATGGACCCGCGCCGAGGGGCCGAGCAGCTCATCGCGCTGTACGAGGGACTCCAGTTGCAGGCGATGCTGCGGTCGGACCTCGACCTCGTGCCGGCGTTCGACCGGGCCGTCGCGCGGCTCGAGCGGGGCTGGATGGAGCGGTACGAGCCGCAGGCGGCCCGGCGGCTCTCGACGTGGAGCGACGGCGGCTGGGAGCTCTGACGCCGCGCGGCGGTGCGCGGCGTCACGCGGCGGTGCGCGTTCTCACGGGCTGGGCGACACTTCACGCGCGTCGCGGCCCGTGAGATGTCGCTCAGCCCGTGAAGTCGCCGACCGACCGACCGGCCGGCCGGCCAGCGCGGCGGCGCCGGCGCCAGCCCGTCAGCGCGGGCGCGGCCCCCGCGGCACCGAGCCGTTGCCGGGGTCGTAGCCCGAGTCGCGGATGACCTTGATCGCCGTCGTGTCGTTGTGCACCGAGTGCACGACCACCCGCCGGGACCGCCGGAGCGCCCGCCGTGCCCCCGGCGTCGCCACGAGGCCGCCGAGGACCAGCCCCGCCCCGATCGCCAGCGCGACCGAGACCGCCGCGACGAAGTCCAGCGCGGCACTCGACGACCCGGACATGAAGTTGAGCAGCGCGTTCGACACCGCGACACCGGGCAGCAGGGCGCCGCAGAACGCCGGCACGGAGATCGCCGCCACCGCCGTCCGCATCCGCGCGGCCGCGATCGTCGCGAGGACGCCCAGCAGCACGGCGGCGAGGAACGTCGCACCGAGCAACGGGATGCCGAGCTCCCGGAGGCCCCGCAGCGCGGCACCGGCGGCGACCGAGAACACCACCGCGACCGGGATCACCCGCGCGCTGGCCTGCTGCACGAAGCAGTTCGCCGCGGCCGACACCACGGTGAGCAGCAGTGACGCCCACAGCGGCAGCGTCTGCGTGACGATGCCGGACGGGTCGACCTCGATCCGGAGCCACTTCGTCACGGCGATGCCCGCGGGGACCCCGACCACGATCGCGGCGATGACGAGCCCGATGTAGAACGCCCGGGCCACTGCCATCGCCCGGAACCCCGATATCGCGTCCTGCGCCCAGGTGACGAGCGACGGGTGCGGGAGCAGGAGCACCACGAGCGCGGCCACCATCGTCGCCGCCTGCCCCGGGTGCAGCACACCCGCCCAGATCGCGAGGGTGCCGATCGCCGACGCCACCGCACCCTGCGCACCGGAGACGAAGAACTGCGGGAAGCCCCGGCCGGTCAGCCACCGGCCCGAGACGATGATCCCGAGCATGAGCACGAAGGCGCCGAGTCCGGCACGCCAGCCACCGCCGGCCTGCATCGCGATCGAGATACCGAGGATCGACAGCCCCACGTCGGCCGTCCACCGCGGCCAGCGCGGCGGGAGCCGGAGCACCGCGACCAGGGCGCTCACGGCGGAGGTCATGTCGCGCTCGTCGTGGACGAGGTCGTCGACGATCTGGTTCGCCCGCGCCAGGCGGTCGAGGTCGGATCCGTCCGACTGCACCGTGCGGACCTTCACGAGCGGCGGGTGGTCGGCCGGTGCGTACTGGATCGTCACCGAGCTGCCGGAGAAGTCGAGATCGAGCGGCGCGAGGTTCCACTTCGTCGACACCGCGACGACGGCCGTCTCGACGCTGCGGGTGTCCGCACCGGACGCGAGCATCACCTCGGCGAGGTCGAGGCAGAAGTCCACGATCTGCACCGGCGAGTACTGCTCGAGCGGTCGGGTGTCGGGGACGACCTCTTCGTAGATGGTGCCGCGGAGGCGTGCCCGGGCGTCGCGGATGTCGTGCTGCGCGAGGCTCCGGACGCGTGGCCGTGGTGGACGCCCGGGTCTGGCTCCGGGGAGGGACTGCTCGGCCATCACGCCATCGTGCCAGGCGCGCTCCGCCGAGTCCGGACGCGCGCTGAACGCCTCAGCGCGGGCGACGGACGCTCAGCCGACCGGCGGCGAACGCGGCGACCACCGCGCCCACGACGACGAGCAGCTGCCCGACGACCCGCTGCCACGAGTTGGTCCCCGCGACGAAGGCGTAGTCCGACAGTGGGGCGTACGCGAACCACCCGAACGCGGCCGGCGGCGCGGTGGCCGCGACCACGAGTCCCGCGACCACCGCGACGAGTCCCGCCCAGAACGCGATGCCGGTCGGGGTGGCGAAGAGACGTCGGATCACGTCGTCCAGCGTACGTGGTGACGGACGGGAGGCGCGGTGCCAGCCGGCACCGCGCCTCCAGTCCGTCATCAGGTGACGGCTCCCGCGTCGCTCGCCTACTGCTCGAACGTCGCGTGCAGCGTGATGTCGACGCCGGTGAGTGCCTTGCTGACGGGGCAGGTGGCCTTGGCGTCCTCGGCGGCCTTGAGGAAGGCCGCCTCGTCGATGCCGGAGACCTCGCCGTTCACGGTGAGGACGATGCCGGTGAGCTTGAACCCGCCCGCGCTGTCCGGGCCGAGCGAGACGTCGGCCTTGACGTCGAGGGCCTCGACCGTGCCGCCGGCCTCGCCGAGGACGGCGGAGAACTGCATGGCGTAGCACGCGGAGTGCGCGGCGGCGATGAGCTCCTCGGGGCTGGTGGTGCCGTCGGCGTCCTCGGCGGCGCGCTTGGGGAACGAGACGTCGTACGTGCCGACCTTCGAACTGGAGAGCTCGACCTGGCCGGTGCCGTCCTCGAGGCCGCCGTTCCAAGCAGTGCGTGCGGTGCGCGTGGGCATGGCCGCTCCTTTCGTGTGGGGGATCGGTCCCGATCGGGACCGCCGACGCCGAGTCAATCAGAGAACGACCGTTCTCGCATCGGCTCTCGGGGAAGACGCAGGTCTGCCCGACGATCGGGCGCATGGGGGACAGTGTGGTCGGCCGATCGCGTCCGGGCGGTGCCCGCTTCGACCGCGGGCTCTTCGCCGGTCGTGCGGCGGTCGGGCCGGATGCGCAACACGTGTCGCCCTGAACGACGGGTGTAATCTGGAGGGCGTTCAAAGGAGACCCACCATGCGCGCCGTCGTGTTCGAACAGTTCCAGACGTTCCCGTCCCTCACGGACGTCCCGAAGCCCACCCCGGGCCCGGGGGAGGTGCTCCTCAAGGTCGCCGGTGCCGGTGCGTGCCACTCGGACGTCGCGGTCTACCGCGAGTTCCAGGCGGGGCAGCCGGGCGCGCAGCAGCCCCCGTTCGTCCTCGGGCACGAGAACTCCGGCTGGGTCGAGGAACTCGGCGACGGCGTCGCCGGCTTCACGGTGGGTGACGCCTACCTCGTCTACGGCCCGGTCGGCTGCGGGCACTGCTCGTACTGCTCGAAGGGGCAGGACACCTACTGCGAGAACGCCGCCACGAACCCGTACATGGGCATCGGCCTCGGGCGCGACGGCGGCATGGCGGAGTACGTCACCGTGCCGGCGCGCAACCTCGTGCCGCTCGGCGACGCCGACCCGGTCGCCGCCGCACCGCTCAGCGACGCGGCCCTCACGCCGTACCACGCGATCAAGAACTCCCTGCCGAACCTGGCCGGCGGCGGCAAGTACGCCCTCGTCGTCGGACTCGGCGGCCTCGGGCAGATCGCCGTGCAGATCCTCACGGCGCTCACCGGTGCGACCGTCATCGCGACGGACATGAAGCAGGACGCCATGGACCGCGCTGCTGCCCGCGGGGCGATCACGGTGCCGGGCGGCCCGGACCAGGCCGCTGCGATCCGCGAGATCACCGGCGGCCGCGGGGTGGACGCCGCGTTCGACTTCGTCGGGGCGACGCCGACGATCACGGTCGCCCAGGCGTCCATGGCCGTCGGCGGCCGGTTCACCGTCGTCGGGATCGCCGGTGGCACCACCGAGTGGAACTTCTTCCGGACGCCGTACGAGTCGACCATCACGAACACGTACTGGGGCACCATCGAGGACCTGCACGAGGTCGTCGCGATGTACCGGGCGGGGCAGATCGTCCCCGATGTCGAGCGCTACGCCCTGTCCGACGCGCTCGAGGCGTACCGGAAGCTCGAGGCCGGCGAGCTCTCGGGCCGCGCGGTGGTCGTCCCGACGCTCTGACCCACTCGCCTCGGGTCGGTCAGCGTCCGGCGGCGTAGCCCTGCGCGCCCCGCGAGTTCGCCGCAGCGCCGAGCACGCCGGTCGCGGGGTCCCGCGTCACGCAGGACAGTCGACCGAGCGCCCAGTCGCCCGCCCGGGTGACGACGTGCCCGCGGGCTTCGAGGCCGGCGATCACGTCGTCCCCGAGGCGGTCCTCGACCACGAGCCCCGCCGGCTCCCACGTGCGCGGCCAGAACGACCCCGGGAACGACGTCGTGTGCAGCGCGGGGGCGTCGATCGCCTGCTGCGGGGAGTACCCGCCGACGATCCACCGCAGCAGGAACAGCAGCTGCCACTGGTCCTGCTGGTCGCCGCCGGGTGAGCCGAGCGCGGCGACCGGTTCGCCGTCGCGGAGCACCAGGGTCGGGGTGAGTGTGGTGCGTGGGCGCTCGCCGGGGCGCAGCGTCGACGCCGTGCCCGGTTCGAGCCAGGTCATCTGCAGCCGGGTGCCGAGGCAGAAGCCGAGCTCGGGGATCGTCGGGGACGACTGCAGCCAGCCACCGGACGGGGTCGCGCTGACGATGTTGCCCCAGCGGTCGACGACGTCGATGTGGCAGGTGTCGCCGCGGGTCTCGCCGTCCGGGGCGACGAACGGTTCGCCGCGGTCCTCGACGGGAGCGGCGGGAGCAGCAGGCGCGGCGGGTGCGGCAGCCGCGGCTGGGGTCCGGTCCCGAGCGACCTGCACGGTCGGTTCGCCGAGCCCCGCCGCGGCACCGGTCGCGTACGACGTCCGGACCGGCGGCATGGCGTGCACGACCCCGTCGACCGTCCCCGGACGCAGTTCGGCCGACGCACGCTCGCCGATCAGTGCCCGGCGCGCGTCGGTGTACGCGTCCGAGAGCAGCACGTCGAGGGGGACGTCACCGTCGCCGTAGAACGCCTCGCGGTCGGCCAGCGCGAGCTTCAGGGCCTCGGCGATCGTGTGCGCGCCGAGCTCGGTCGAGGGGTCGAGCCGGGCGTCGTCGAGCGGTTCGAGCAGCCGGAGGGTCTGCAGGAGCGCCGGGCCCTGACCCCACGGGCCGGTCTTCGCGATCGTGCAGCCGCGGAACTCCGCCGTCGTCGCGGGTTCGTAGGACGCCCGGAACGCGGCGAGGTCCGACGCCCGGATCACCCCGGCGTGGTCGGTCCCGGACGCGTGCCGGTGCGGTTCGCGGACGAACCGGTCGATCGCCTCGGCGACGAAGCCCTCGGCCCACTCGCCGCGGGCGGCGTCGATGCGGGCGGTCCGGGTGTCGGCGCCGGCACCGGCGGCGACGAGCCGCTCGAACACCGAGGCGAGCGCCTCGTTGCGCACCAGTTCCCCGGGGACGGGCACCGCGCCTCCTGGCATCCACTGCGCTGCGGAGGTGGGCCAGTGCTGTCGGAACAGGTCCTGCACGGCGGTGATCGTCCGGACGACCGCGGGTGTGACGGGGTGGCCGTCGCGTGCGTAGCCGACCGCCGGTGCGAGCACGTCCGCGAGCTCCCACGTGCCGTGGTCGCGGAGCAGCAGGAGCCAGGCGTCGACGGCGCCGGGGACGGTGGCGGCGAGGGCACCGGAACCGGGGACGAGGTCGAGGCCCTCGGCGCGGTAGTGCTCCGGCGTCGCGCCGGCCGGGGCCGGACCCTGCCCGACGAGCACCGTCGGCGTCGGGTCCGTGGCGGTGGCGAACACCGCGGTGAGGTCGCCTCCGGGGCCGTTCAGGTGCGGTTCGACGACCTGCAGGACGAACGCCCCCGCGACCGCTGCGTCGAATGCGTTCCCGCCGCGCTCGAGGACGGACTGCGCCGTGGCGGTCGCGATCCAGTGCGTGGCCGCCGCCGTGCCGAACGTGCCGAGGATGTCCGGGCGGGTGGGGTGTGCGGTGGGCGGCGTGAACGCGGGGTTCGGCATGCTCCCATCCTGTCCCCGCGGTCCCGATCAGGCGACAGCCACGGCGACACCGGCGGCGACGAGCAGCACGAGGTACCCCCACGCGTGCACGGCTTCGGGCAGGCGCGGGGGACGGCGTCGGAGCAGGACGATGACCGGCACGGCGCCGAGGAGCAGCGCTGCCGCCGCCCGGACGTCCACGGCGCCGACGAGGCCCGCCGCGTGCAGGGCCCCGGCGGGCACGAGCAGCGTCGCGATGGTCGCGGGCAGGGCGATCGCGAGGGTGAGCGGGTTCGCCAGGGTCGTCGCGGCGGACATCGTCGCACCAGCTCGGCGCATCACCGGGACGGTCATCACGCTGCCGCCGACCCCGAGGAACGCCGCGGCGGCACCGATCGGCAGGCCCGCCACCGTCGGCAGGCCGCCACCGGTCGGGACGCCGGCGGCGGTCGCCCGGCTCGCGGTCGACTGCGCGGACGGGTCCGGGGCACCGGGACGTGCGCGGCCGGGACGAAGGAACCCCGGGCGCAGCACGAGGTCCGCGACCGTGACGGCGAGGTAGACGACGAAGCCCCACCGGATGAGCACGTCGGGGGCGAACCGGGCCGCCGCGACGCCGACGACCCCGCCGCCGCCGAGCAGCAGGAAGAGCGTCCACCGGCCCCGGAGCGGCGCGAGCGCACCCCGCCGCGCGGACGCGGTCGCCACCGCGGCGTTGACGAGCATCACGAGCGCGGAGGTCGCCGTCGCCACCCGGACGGCGTCCCCGCCGAGCGCGGCGTCCGCCACCGTGATGATCGGCACGGTGACGAACCCGCCGCCGAAGCCGAAGAGGACGGTGGTGACCCCGACGAGGACACCGATGAGGACGAGCACGACGAACGACACCCCTCCATCACAGCCGGAAGGGGAGCGGCGGACGATCGCATGTGCGGCAACTTCCTTCGAGACCTAGCCTTGCCGTGTGCGCAACGTGTCCGTGGCCGACTTCGACGGCCTCCCCGTGGACGTCCTGCCGATCGGCACCGACTACCCGCCCGACCACCTGCTCGCCCGGCACGAGCACCGGCGGGCACAGCTGCTCTACGGCGCGAGCGGGGTGATGCTCGTCGAGACCGACGAGGGGTCGTGGACGGTGCCGACCGACCGCGCCGTGCTCATCCCCGCGGGCGTCGCGCACGAGGTGCGGATGCTCGACGTCACGACGTGGAGCCTCTACATCGAGCCCGACGCCGTCCCGTGGTGGCCGACCGTCTGCACCGTCGTCGAGGTCGGCCCGCTCCTGCGTGAGGTCCTCCGCGCCGCGAACGCGCTCGAGGTCCCCTACGACGAGGCCGGTCGGGACGGGGTGCTCGTCCGGCTCGCCCTGCACGAGCTGCAGCGGGTGGCGCCGATCCCGCTCTCCGTGTCCCTGCCACCGCACGGGGTCCTCCGCGAGCTGTGCCGTTCCTACCTGGCAGCACCGGACGTCCACGTGACGAACGCGGACTGGGCGCGCGCGGCCTCCGTGTCCGAGCGCACCCTCGATCGGCACTTCCGCGAGGCGACGGGCGTGGGGCCCGCGGGCTGGCGGGTCCGTGCGCGTCTGTTGTCGAGCCTCCCGGCCCTCCGACGGTCCAGCGTGACGGACGTCGCGGGCCGACTCGGGTACGCCACCCCCGCGGCGTTCACCGCCGCCTTCACGAAGGCGTTCGGTGCGCCGCCGTCGCGGTTCCGGTGAGCGGCTTGCGCAGGACCGGGGACGCACCCATACTGAACCCAGCGGTTAATTAACCGCAGGGTTCACCGAGGAGGCGACGATGGAGACCGACCGCACCGACGCCGTCCTGTCGGCGCTCGCCGACCCCATCCGTCGCCGCATCGTCGAACGACTCGGCAGGGGCGAAGCCACCGTCACCGACCTCTCGGCACCGTTCGACGTCAGTGCGCCGGCGATCTCCCGGCACCTCGGCATCCTCGAACGCGCCGGCCTCATCACCCGCGAACGGCACGGCACCTGGCGCACGTGCCGCCTCCGGCAGGAGGCCGTCGACGAGCTCGGCACCTGGGTGGGCCGGTTGCGGCCCGACTGGGACCGCCGGTTCGACAGCCTGGAGGCGCTGCTCGCCTCCCAGCGACCGCCCGCCCCGGTGGGTGGCGCGTCCACCGCACCGACCGTCACGTCCGTCGACCACCAGGAGCAGTCATGACCGAACAGTTCACCGCCCACGCCACGCACCGGTTCGCGTACCCCGTCGCGGACGTCTACCGCGCCTTCGTCGACCCCACCCTGCTCGCGCTGTGGTTCGGGCCGCTCGGCTTCCACGTCCCGGCAGCCACCGTCGAGGTCGACGCCCGGGCCGGCGGGGCGTGGAACCTGACGATGGTGAGCAACGACAACCCCGAGTGGACGTCGCCCGTGACCTCGGTGCTCGAGCAGATCGAGGAGAACCGGATCATCGTCGGCACCTCGACCGCCCAGGGGATCCCCGGGATCGAGGACGGGACGCCGCTGTCCCTCACGCTCGAGTTCGCCGAGGACGGCGACGGCACGATCGTCACGCTCACCCAGGGCCCCTTCCCCGAGGTCATGCGCGACATGAACATCGCCGGTTGGACGCAGTCGTTCCACAAGCTCGAGGCGCTCCTGGGGTCGCCGAAGGAGTTCCTCCAGGCCCCGTGACGACGGTCGTTGCCCCCGGAACTGGGGTTGTCCGGTCCGGGCAACGGGGTTGTGGACTCGTCACGAAAAGGTGACCATCGTTCGGCGGCGTGTCGAGAGCACGTCGCCGAACGGCCGCGCAGGGGCTCGGCCGGTTCCAGATCAGGGGTTCCATGACCAGCACACCGTCCTCCGTCGCGCACGCACGCCGACTCCCTCGACTCGCCGCCGCGATCGTGGCCATCGCCGTCGTCGCCGGCGGTGTCGTCGGGATCGCCGAACCGGCGTCCGCCGCCGTCGTCCACAAGGGCTCCGTCCCGGCCGGCACGACCCTCCAGCCCGGCGACTCGGTGACCTCGCCGAACGGGCAGTTCCGGCTGATCCTGCAGGGCGACGGCAACCTCGTCGAGTACGGCGTCGGGAACCAGGTGCTCTGGGCATCGAACACCTCGAACCAGCCCGGCGCGATCGTGACGATCGGCCGCAACCGGGCCGTCGACCTGCTGCGGGGCGGGAAGCGGATCGTCCGCTGGGCCTCGGCCGGCACCGCGCAGTCCACGTCGTTCGCCGTCCGCGCCGACGGCACGATGGGGCTCTACTCCGGCAAGACCGCGATCGTGAACTGGACGAGCCAGCAGGGCACGGTCCCCGCCGGCAACTCGATCTACTCGGGCACCGTGCTCAGCTCCGACACCAGCGGTGCCCGTCGCCTCTCCATGCAGGCCGACGGCAACCTCGTGCAGACCGTGAACCGCAAGGTCGTCTGGCAGTCCGGCACCGCCGGCCACAAGGGCGCGTGGGCCGAGCTGCGCAAGGACGGCAACTTCGCCGTCGTCGGCCGCGACGCCGCCCAGAAGAAGGTCACGCTCTGGAACTCGCGGACCGGCACGGCGGGCGCCGGCACGCTCATGGTGCAGGTGGACGGCAACGTCGTGCTCTACGGCGGCAAGGACACCCGGGTGTGGTCGACGAAGCCCGTCACCGGCATGATGTGGCCGGTCGCGAGCACGAAGATCTCCGGGCGCTACGGCGACGACCGCGGGGCCGGACACGTCCCGCGCTATCACCAGGGCGCCGACGCCCCGGTCGCGGTGGGCACGCCCGTGTACGCCTCCGGGACCGGCACCGTGACGAGCACCGTCGCGAACAACGCCTCGTACGGCAACTACATCGTCGTGACCTACGGCAACGTCACCGTGCTCACGGCGCACCTCAGCAAGATCGAGGTCAAGCAGGGGCAGATCGTGTCCGTGCGGAGCGAGATCGGGCGGTCCGGGAACACCGGGCAGTCGACGGGGCCGCACGTGCACGTGGAGACGCGGCGGGCGGGGTCGCTCTTCGATCCGTTGACGTTGCTGCACTTCCGCTGACGCAAGCCGCTGGTGTCGTCTAACGCGCTTGACTTGATGCGTCAAGGGCGTTAGACATATGCTGTGAAGCGTCAGGCGGTCCTCAAACGAATCAAGATCGCCGCGCGCAGAGCAGGCCTGGATCATCGTGAGGTCGAGTTGACCAACCACACGGGTGTGATCGTCGGGAGTACTCGGAGCACGATCGGGCGGCACACCGAGATCGCAGACGGCACTGCGCGAGCGTTCTTCAAGCAGTTCGAGCAGGAGCTCGGAAAGGGGTGGTGGCGATGACCTACACGTCACACGCGCACCGAGACGGCGGTTGGTGGGTCGTGCAGAACGACCAGCACCCGGGCGCCATCTCGCAGGTCAAGCGACTCGACCTCGCCGCCGCAGCGCAGCGCGAGGCGATCGCGTTCGTGGCGGACGTCGACCAGACGGACGTCGTGGTCGTCATCCGCGCTGAGCTCGAGCCGGCCCTCGCCCGATCCCTCGAAGAAGCGACCGCGCTCCGGGCAGAGGCCGAAGCCAAGGAAGCGCGTGCGCTCTCCCTCCGCCGGGCGATCGCCGTGGCGTTGCAGGGTGACGGCATGACCTTGCGCGACATCGCGGTCGTGCTCGGCGTCTCGTACCAGCGCGTGCACCAGCTGGTGCACGAGGACGACTCTGCGGTGGCGGTCGCCTCCTGACGGCCGAGCCGTTCCTCCAGCGCCGTAGGGTTGTCGGGATGGAGAAGCGCGGCGGCCGGGTGCTCGTGTTGGTGGCGATCGGGGTGGTCGCGGGGGTGCTCTCCGGCCTGTTCGGCGTCGGCGGCGGGGTCATCGTCGTGCCCGCGCTGATGGCGTTCCTCCACCTCGACCAACGTCGGGCATCGGCGACGTCCCTCGTGGCGATCGCCCCCGCGGCCGTCGTCGGTGCGATCACCTACGCCGTGCAGGGCGAGGTGCACTGGCTCGCGGCCCTGACCCTGGCGGTCGGCAGCGTCGTCGGCGCCCCGATCGGTGCGCGGCTCCTCCGTGCGCTCCCGCTGCGGGTCCTGCCGTGGATCTTCGTCGGGTTCATCGCGGTCGTGCTCGTCTCGCTGTTCACGACGGTGCCGACGCGTGGGGGCGACGTGCACTTCGGGGTTGTCGAGGCGATCGTGCTCCTGCTGCTCGGGCTGCTCTCGGGCGTGCTGTCGGGGCTCGTCGGGGTGGGTGGCGGGGTCGTCATCGTGCCGGGGCTCGAGGTCGTCCTCGGCGCGGGCGACCTGCTGGCGAAGGGCACCTCGCTGCTCACGATGGTGCCGACGTCGGTCTCCGGCACGGTGGCGAACCTCCGTCGCCGTGCGGTGGAGCTGCGGGTCGGCCTCACGATCGGCATCACGGCCGCGATCTGCTCTCCAGGAGGCGCGTGGATCGCCCGCCTCGTCGATCCGCAGGTGGGCACCTGGCTCTTCGCCGCGTTCCTCGTGGTGGTCGCGGTGATCGTCCTGCGCCGTGGTCGCCGGGCCGTGCCGCGGAACGAGGCGACGGACGGGGAGGTCGCGTGACGCGCCTCCAGGCCGGTGGTGGACGGAACCCGGCGGATGCGGAGGCCGTACTCGCGGCGTTCGCACGGACGACCGGTGACGTGCCGGCGGCGCGACGCGTCGCGCGGCAGTTCGCCGACCTCGACGAGGGCGAGCGGTCCGCGCTGCTCTGGAGCGAGGACGCGGGGGCACGGCTCGTCGCGGTCCTCCTGATGGTGCAGGCGATGCGGGCGCACCCGGACCCGGAGCTGACCGACGAGTACCTGTCGGCGGCGAAGGCGGAGCGCTTCGACGACACGGTGCTGGTCGACCTCGCGGCGGAGGAGCTCGTGGGCGCCCCGCTCGTCGGCGGCTCGACCGGACCGCTGTTCGCGCTCGTGAAGTCCGACGTGGCGATGGTCCGGCGGATCGCTCTGGTCGCGACCCTGGCGTTCGTGAAGCAGGGCGACGCCGAGGTGCCGCTCGCCATCGCGGGGCGACTCGTGCGGGAGCGGAGCGACACCGTGCAGTCGGCACTCGGGTGGGTGCTGCGCGAGACCGGCAAGCGGGCGTCGGAGGACGCGCTCGTGGCGTTCCTCGCGCGGCAGGGGCGGTTCCTCGGCCCGGCGGCACGGGCGACGGCGACCGAGCACCTGCCGACTGCCGAACGCGACCGGTTGCGCGGCTGACGCGACCGGTTGCGCGGCTGACGCGACCGTCGGCCGTCACGTCGGACGCGGCGAGTGCCCTCAGTCGGACGCGGCGCGTGCCCTCAGTCGGACTCGGTGGGCTCCGCGAAGAACGTCGTGAGCGACACGACGGCACCGTCGCGGACCTCGACGACGTCGATCCCGCGCACGGCGGGCGCCCCGACCGGGCCGAAGCCCCACGCGAGTGCGCCGTGCGTCTCCGACACGTAGCGACGCCCCTCCTCGACGAACTGGAAGGCACCGGGCACGGTCTCGAGGAGTTCGGCGGCCTTCTGTTCGAGGGCGTCCCAGCCGACGGCGGTGCCCTCCGGGTCGGTGAAGGTCACGTCGGGGGAGTACGTCCGCTCGATCGCGGCACGCCGGGAGGCGGCGTCGCGGTTCCCGAAGACGTCGTGGAGGTTCGCGGTCAGCAGCTCGGACACGGTGGCCATGCCCGGAGCCTAGCCTGGGGGCATGCACACCGAGGTGCCCCGACCCCGCATCGATCCCGCACTCGTGGAACGGCTCGTGGCCGCGCAGTTCCCGCAGTGGTCCGGGCTGCCCGTGCGCGAGGTCGATCCGCAGGGGTGGGACAACCGCACCTACCGGCTCGGCGGCGAGCTCGCGGTCCGGCTGCCGAGCGCCGCCGGGTACGTGGCGGCGGTCGAGAAGGAGCAGCGGGTGCTGCCGTACCTCGCGTCGCGGCTCGACGTCCCGGTGCCGGAGCCCGTCGGCCTGGGCGTCCCCGCCGACGGGTACCCGTTCCCGTGGTCGGTCCGGCGCTGGATCGACGGCACGGTCGCGCTCCGGGCGACGGACCTCGACCGACGGGTCTTCGCCGCCGACGTCGGCGCGGTGCTCCGGCAGCTCCGGGCCGTGCCGGCCGGGGACGGGCCGGTCGCCGGGGCGCACTCGTTCCACCGGGGAGCGCACCCCTCGCACTACGCGGCCGAGGTGGTGGCGGCGCTCGACACGCTCGGGGACGCCGTCGACCGCCGGGCCTGCGAAGCGGTCTGGGACGCTGCGACGGCCTCGGTCTGGGACGGGCTCGCCGTGTGGTTCCACGGTGACGTCGCCCCGGGCAACCTGCTCGTCGGCGCGGACGGCCGGCTCTCCGCGGTGATCGACTTCGGCACGTGCGGCGTCGGCGACCCGGCGTGCGACCTCGTCCTCGCGTGGACGTTCCTCGACGGCGATGCCCGCCGGGAGTTCCGCGACGCGGTGGGTCTCGACGGCGACACGTGGGCGCGTGCTCGGGGCTGGGCGCTCTGGAAGGCGCTCATCATGCTCGCGGGGAGCGCCGGGCCGGGGGACAGGAGTGAGCACGAGGCGGTGCTGCGGGCGGTCCTCGCCGATCCGGTCGCGGTCTGAGCTGCGCGTCACGCAGCCGGGCCGCCCCGCGCAGCCCGGCCTACCCGAGCAGTCGGACCGCCCGCCGGGGCCGGGGTCGGCGGGACTAGGGCGTCAGCACCGCGTCCAGCACGAGGTCGAGTGCCGCGAGCTGTCGCTCGGGCCTCCACCGCTCCGGGTCGCCCGCGGCCAACGCGGTGATCCCCTCGACGGTCGCGGCCAGGGCAGCCGCGCGGTCGTCACACACCGCACCCGCGAGACCGGTCGCGAGCGCGAGCAGTCGAGCGAGTCGCTCGGCGAAGGCGCGGCTGTTCGTTACGTGCCGCTCACGCAGCACCGGGTCGCCGAGCGTAGCGGCGAGGAACGCGACCCACGCCCGGGCCTCGGCGAGGCGCCCGGCATCGACCGCGAGTGCGCCGCCGGCCACGGCTCGCACTGCCGACGCCGCATCCGAGGCGTCCGCCTCGAGCGCGTCGGCACGGACCCTCGTGCGGTCGTGCAGGACGTCCCGGGCGTGCAGGAGGAGGGCGCGCTTGTCGGGGAACGTGTGGAGGACGAGCCCCGTCGTGCACCCGGCGCGTTCGGCGACCGCACGGAGCGTCAGGCCCGTCGGACCGAGGTCGGCGAGGGTGGTGAAGACGGCCTCGGACAGCCGGGTCCGCTGGGCGGCGTCGTCTCGGGTCCTGGGCACACCGGAAGCGTAACAGGTGTTACCGTAACGGTCGTTACCGAAAGGATCGCCATGCGTTGGACCATCACGACCGTCCCGTTCGACCACCCGGATGCCGACCGGCTCCGCCGAGCGCAGCGGCAGGAGCTCGACGCGCGGTACGGAACGAGCGACCACGAGCCCGGCGTCCCGCCGACCGCGGCCGACGTTCCGGTGTTCGTCCTGGCCTGTGACGAGCACGGCTCCGCGATCGCCTGCGGCGGACTCCGGCCGCTCCCGGACCACGTTCTCGGTGCCGGGGTCGTGGAGATCAAGCGGATGTACACGGCGCCGTCCGCTCGGGGGACCGGTGTGGCGACGGCGGTGCTCCGGCGGCTCGAGCGGGAAGCGGTGCGGGCGGGCGCAGGCTCGGTGGTCCTCGAGACCGGCACGGCGCAACCCGACGCGATCCGGTTCTACGAGCGCGAGGGGTACACGGCGATCCCGCTCTTCGGCGCCTACGCCGGATCGACGAACTCGGTGTGCTTCGGTCGGCGACTCGACGCGGTCCCCGAGGTCAGCGCCGCGGACTGATGGGCGTCTCGGCCAGGACGACGTCCGGGTCCATCGGGATGCCTCCGAGGACCCGGGGTGTGCCCTCGTGCCAGGCGACCTCCACGCCGGCGGCCCGGAGTCCGGCGACGCTCAGGTCGACCCGGAGCAGTGGGATGGACAGGTCGGCGTAGCGCTCGGCCACGATCGCATCGACCTCCGCAGGGGTGGTCACACGGACGTGGTCGCCGGGTTCGAGCGGCACGTTCCGGGTCGCGACCTCGTACACGCCGAACCCGCGGCTCATCTCCCAGTCGTCGGCGATCGCCACGTGGCAGATCACGTCGTCCATTGCGCATCCTCTCGTAATGAAACGCCAACGTATCATTACCGGTACACTCGGACCATGGGCAAGCGAGGGCGACCGACCGCGGACGAGCGTGCTGCACGCGACGAACGGGTGCTCGACGTCGCGACCGACCTCTTCCTGGCGCACGGCTTCGCGGACGTCTCGCTCGACCGCGTCGCCGCGGCGGCCGAGGTCACGAAGCGGACGATCTACACGGCCTTCGGCGACAAGGCGGCCCTGCTCCGGGCGGTCGTCCAGCGGCACCACGGGTACAGCGACGACGCGCACCCCGACCTCGAATCGACCGCGACCGCCGTGGTCGAGGCGTTGCTCTCGGACCGCGCGGTCGCGCTGCACCGGCTGGTCATCGCCACGGCCGTCAGCTCGCCCGAACTCGCACGGGGCTTCCACGAGGCCGGCCCGCTCACGGCGCAGGCCGCGCTCGTCCGCGCCGGCGTGGACCCGGGCGAGGCGGAAGCGCTCTTCACGCTGCTCCTCGGGGAGCGACACCGTCGGCGACTGCTGGGGCTCGAACCCGCCCCGACCGCTGCCGAGGCCCGCGCCGCCGCCCGTCGCGCGCTGGCACGCACCGGAGCAGGACCTGGGATCACGGCCACCCGGCACGACCCCGCCGACCCCGCCGATCCCGGCGACCCCGGCCCCGGTCCCGCGCGGGGTCCGCGGTCAGCGTGAGAACACGTCGTCCAACGTGTACGTCCCGAGCCGACGCCGCCGGACGAGCGCGCCCAGCCGGGGGAGCGCGTCGATCGTCCCCGGGAAGTTCGCGTGCCCGATCACGATCCGGCCCGGCGTGAACCACTGGTCCGCGAACCCGACGATCTGCCCGGCACCGATGTCTCCGGAGTCCGCGAGCGTGCCGTACCAGAGCAACGGCGTGGTGTAGCCGACCCGAGCGGCCACCGCGTCGACCCGGGCGTCGTGGTACCCGAACGGCGGCCGGAAGTACGGGCGCGCGTCGACGCCGAACGTGCGCTCGATGAACTCGTGGTTGCGCGTCAGCTCGTCCTCGATGGCCTGGTCGCCGAGCTTCGTCAGCGCCGGGTGGTCCCAGGTGTGGTTGCCCATCTGCACCTGCCCCGACTCGACGAGGGGCCGGAGCACGTCGGCGTGCTCCGTCCAGGAGGGCCGCGCCCCGTTCACGAAGAACGTCAACCGAGTGCCGGTCGCGGCGGCGAAGCGGGCGTAGGCACCGACGACGTCGGAGGACGCTCCGTCGTCGACGGTCCACGCGATCCCGGGCGTCCCCGCCGGCAGTCCGGTCACGGTGCCCGCCGGGAGCGGCGTCCTCGAGATCGTCGGCTGCACCCACGTCGGTGTCGGCGTCGGCGTGGGCGTCGGCGTCGGGGAACGCGTCGGGGTCGGCGGGTGCGTCGTGACGGCCTCCCGTCGTGGTCCGGTCGGCGAGCAGGCGGAGAGCGCCCCGGCGGCGAGCAGGGCGCCCGCTCCGGCGAGCAGGGAGCGGCGGGTGGTGCGGTGGTCCATCGGCACCAGCTTCGGTCGACCGGCCGGTCGGGCGCATCGGCTGGCGGGACGATCCGGTTGGCCGGTCGGCCACCTGGCGCGGGCACGGGACTGCGCACGGCGACGACGAGTGCGCACGGTGGACGGCGCGCAGACGTCGTTCCGATGCGCACCTCCGGCAGGCGGCTGACGCGGGGCACGGGGTCGCCGCGGGCGGGCCAGGAGGCGCGGCTCGCGTCCGCCACGGAACGCGCTGACCGGACGGGGCTGGGAACGCACCACGGGGCGGGCGGGTACCGACGTGGGGAGACGAGCCGCGCCTCCTGGCCGGCCCGAAGCGACCACGAGAGGAACGCGACGTGCGCGCACTGACCTGGCAGGGCACCGAGAAGGTGTCCGTCGAGACCGTCCCCGACCCGACCATCCAGGAGCCGACCGACGCGATCGTGCGGATCACCTCGACCGCGATCTGCGGCTCCGACCTGCACCTCTACCGGGTGCTGGGCGCCTACATCGACAAGGGCGACGTCCTCGGCCACGAGCCGATGGGCATCGTCGAGGAGGTCGGCTCCGCCGTCACCAACCTCAAGGTGGGCGACCGCGTCGTCGTCCCGTTCAACATCTCGTGCGGCCACTGCTGGATGTGCCGCAACGGCCTGCAGTCGCAGTGCGAGACCACCCAGACCGCCGAGTACGGGACGGGCGCCTCGCTGTTCGGCTACACGAAGATGTACGGCCAGGTCCCCGGCGGACAGGCCGAGTACCTCCGCGTGCCGCACGCCGACTACGGACCCATCGTGATCCCGGACGACGGCACGCCCGACGACCGCTGGCTGTTCCTCAGCGACATCCTGCCGACCGCCTGGCAGGCCGTGCAGTACGCCGACGTGCCCGAGGGTGGGACGCTCGCGGTGCTCGGCCTCGGTCCGGTCGGACAGTTCGCGGCCCGGATCGGCGCGCACCTCGGCTACCGGGTGCTCGCCGTCGACCCCGAGCAGGTCCGCCGCGACCTGGGGGCGAAGCACGGTGCCGAGGTGTTCGACCTGACGAAGGACGTCGTGCCGCAACTCATCGACCTGACCGACGGTCGCGGTCCCGACGGGGTCGTCGACGCGGTCGGCATGGAGGCGCACGGCAACCCGGTCGCCGGGTTCGCGCAGCGCGCCGCCGGACTCCTGCCCGACGCGATCGCGCAGAAGGCCATCGAGGTCGCCGGTGTCGACCGGCTCGCCGCCGTGCACGCGGCGATCGACCTGGTCCGCCGTGGCGGCACGGTCTCGCTGAGCGGTGTCTACGGCGGTCGAGCGGACCCGATGCCGATGTTCACGCTGTTCGACAAGCAGATCACCGTCCGCGAGGGGCAGTGCAACGTGAAGCGCTGGATCGACGACGTCATGCCGCTCGTGCAGGACCCGTCGGACCCGCTCGGGACGCTCGACCTGACGACCCACCGGGTCTCGCTCGAGGACGCCCCGCACATGTACGAGGTGTTCCAGAAGAAGGAGGACGGCTGCGTGAAGGTCGTGCTCGACCCCGCACTGGCCGCCGCCTGATGCGGATCGTCGTCGTCGGCGCGACCGGCAACCTGGGGACCGCCGTGCTGCGGCGGCTGGCAGCGGTCCGCGCCGAGGGCACCTCCGTCGAGGTCGTCGGGATCGCTCGGCGGCTGCCGGACCTCCGTGCCGAGCCCTACGGGACGGCCGTCTGGCACGCCGTCGACATCGGTGCCCCGGACGCGGTCGACCAGTTGGCCGCCGTATTCCGGAGTGCCGACGCGGTGGTCCACCTCGGCTGGGCCCTGCAACCGACGCACGACATCTCGGCGCAGTACCGGACGAACGTGACCGGGACCGCCAACGTCCTCGAGGCCGTGGCGCGCGTCGGCGTCCCCCAGGTCGTCGTCGCGTCGTCCGTGGGGGCGTACCGCGGGGTCGACGTGGACGGCAAGCGGACGCCCGTCGACGAGGAGTTCCCCGTCACCGGCATCCCGACCGCCACGTACTCGATCCACAAGGCCGAGAACGAGGCGGCGATGGACGCCTTCGCCGCTCGCCACCCGGACGTCGTCGTGACCCGGCTCCGCCCCGGACTGGTCTTCCAGCGCAGCGCCGCCGCCGAGCTCCGCGGACTGTTCCTCGGACGACTCGTGCCGATGTCGATCGTCCGGTGGATCCGCTGGGCGGTCCTGCCGTTGCCGCTGCCGTTCGTGTTCCAGGCCGTGCACGCCGACGACGTCGCCGATGCCTTCTGGCGCGCGATCGACCGACGTGCCGGCGGGGCGTTCAACATCGCTGCCACCCCCGTGCTCAACCCGCCGAGGATGGCGCGGGCGTTCGGGATGCTCGGGGCGATCAGGGCGCCGATGTGGCTGATCCGCGGGCTCGTCACGCTCACGTGGCGGCTGCGGTTGCAGCCGACGGACGCCGGGTGGGTGGACATCGCGGCCCAGGTGCCGATCATGCGGACCGACCGGGCGCGGTCGGTGCTCGGATGGGAGGCGCGGCACACTTCCGAGGATGCCTTGCGCGAGCTCGTGGCCGGGTTCGCGGACGGGGCGCGGGTGCCGGGGTCGGGGCCGTTGAGCGGGTGAGGGTGGCCCCTTCGCGGGGCAGCGCCCGGGGCGGGGAAGCGCTACGGTCGGATCGTTCCGACGAAGGGGGACGGCGTGTTCGGGGATTTGTACAGTGACGGCAGCGGCGGGTTCGGGAGCTTCGGCGGGCTCGGCGACTTCGGCGCCTTCGGGGTCCTGTTCGGCGTGGGCTCGGCCGTGATCGGTCTCGGGTTCGTCGCGATCGTCGTGACGATCGTCCTCCGCAGCGCCCGGATGGCGAAGCGGGGCCAGAACCCGTTCACGATGGAGGAGGACCTGGCGTACCAGGCCATGCAGAGCCGGACGCTCGCGCCCGAGAAGTCGCTCGAGCAGCGGCTCGCCGAACTCGACGACCTGCTCGCCCGCGGCGTCATCTCGGACGAGGAGCACCGCACCGCCCGCACCGAGGCCCTCCGCGGCTAGCCTGGTCGGGTGCTGCAGCCCATCGACCTGCTCGGGGAGTGGACCCTGCGCCGCACGGTCCACGACCGGCGTGCCGGGGTCGACGGCCTCGTGACCGGGACGACCACGTTGACACGCGCGGCCCCGGACGAGGTCCGCTGGGACGAGACCGGCACGATGGCCTTCGACGGGCGGACCGTCCCCGTGGCACGGACGCTCCGGGTGCGCCGGAGCCCGGACGACCGCTGGACCGTGCACTTCGCCGACGGCCGGGTGTTCCACGACTGGGTCTGGGGATCGGCGGTGTCGCACGCGTGCGCGCCCGACGACTACTCCGGGGTGCTCGCCGGGGACGCCGAACGGTGGACGGTCCGGTGGGAGGCGCACGGTCCCGCGAAGGACTACGTCCTCGACAGCACGCTGCGACGTCGGTCCCACGCGGCAGACTGAGCGCATGCCCCGCAGCTCCGGTACCGACGCCCCGCGCATCACCCTGACCGAACCGACGGACCTCGACGGCTGGACGCCCGGTCCCGGCGACGTCCTCACGGGCGACCGGATCGAGGGGAAGCGCATCGACGTGTTCGACCTCGCGGGGGAGCGGCTGCCGGACCTCGAGATCGAGGAGTCGGTGATCGGCACCCTCCGGGTCGACGGCGCCGACCTCCGGGGACTGCGGGTGCGTGACTCGGTCGTCGAGACGCTCGACGCGCCGGTGCTCCGGGCGTCGAGCAGCTCCTGGCGCGAGGTCCGGATCGCCGGCGGCCGCATCGGTTCCGCCGAGCTGTACGACGCGGGGCTGAACGGCGTCGAGTTCGTCGGGATGAAGCTCGGGTTCGTGAACCTCCGTGGGTCGACGTTCACCGACGTGGTGTTCCGCGACTGCGTCGTCGACGAGCTGGACATCGCCGACGCCCGACTGCTGCGGGTGTCGTTCGAGGGGACGAGGATCCGCGCGGCCGAGGGGTCGAATACCCGGATCGAGCACGTCGACCTCCGCGCCGCCGACCTCGACCGGGTGGAGCGGCTCGAGGGGTTCCGCGGCGCGACGATCGCCGCCGACCAGCTGTACACGCTCGCGCCGCTCCTCGCTGCCCAGGCGGGCTACCGCGTCGACTGACCCGCCGGCGCGGGGCGCAGCGTGCGAGGTTCCGTGCTGCGTGGGACGCGAACGTCCTCGCACGGCGCGCGGAACCTCGCACACTGCCTCACGCGCTGGCGGACGCGGTCGCCAGCGCGCGCGCCAGGTCCGCCTGCACGAGGTCGCCGTGCACCGCCGCGCCCGCCTGCGTCCCGGCCGCCGCCGACGCGATGACGGTCGCCATCGGCGCCGCCACGTTCCCGGCCGCGTACACGCCTCGCACGCTCGTCTGTCCGGCGGCGTCCACCGTCAGGGCGCTCGCGTACCGGTGGTCACCCATGAACTGGTCTGTGGCCTCGAGCCCGAGTCCCTCGAGGAACCCGATGCGCGCCTCCGCCGTGCTCGCCGCGGCCAGGGCGTCGAGCGCCACGAACTCGCCGGACGCCAGCGAGACGCCGGTGAGCCGATCACCGTCGGACACCACGTCGCGCACCGGTCCCGTCACGGCCCGGACACCGCGGGCGGCAAAACCGGCCAGGGTGGTGTCGTCGACGAGCGCCGGGTCGGTGACGAAGGCCGTCACGTCCTCGCTCAGCGCGCGGAACATGAGCACCTGGTGCGCCCCGATCGGCGACGTCACGAGCACGCCGATGCGCTGGTCGCGGATCTCCCACCCGTGGCAGAACGGGCAGTGCACCACACCGCGCCCCCACTGCTCGGCGAGGCCCGGGACCTCCGGCAGGACGTCCACGGCGCCGGAGGCGACGACCACCCTGCGTGTCGCGACGACCGCGCCCGACTCCAGCGTGACCGAGAAGCCGACCGGGTCGACACCGTCACCGTCCGTGGCGGACGCGGCCACGATCCTCCCGGTCGTCACCTCGACGCCGTAGGCGGCCACCTCGTCGCGGCCGACCGAGCCGAGCTCCGCTGGCGAGGCGCCCTCACGTCCCAGGTAGTTGTGGACCCCCTCGGCGCGGGCGTTCCGCGGCTCGCCGGAGTCGACGACGAGCACGGACCGTCGCGACCGGCCGAGGACGAGTGCTGCTGACAGGCCGGCGGCTGCTCCGCCGACCACGATGACGTCGTAGTGATCACGCATGCCTGCATCCTGCGGATCCATGAGCGCCGACGGCAAACATCCTTGCCGGTCTGGCAACATGGCCGGCATGGCGACGGATCGGGAGGAACGGATCACCCCGCGCACGACGGCCGAGGTCGTCGACGGGGTCGGCCCACGACTGCGCGCGCTGCGGACGCGCCGTGCCGTCACGCTCGCGGCGCTCGCCGCCGAGACCGGCATCTCGGTGTCGACGCTGTCGCGGCTCGAGTCGGGCCAGCGGAAGCCCACGCTCGAGCTCCTGCTGCCGCTCGCACGGGCGTACCAGGTGCCCCTCGACGACCTGGTCGGTGCGCCGAGGACCGGGGATCCACGCGTGCACCTCGCGCCGGAGCTGCACGGCGGCCGGGTGGTTGTGCCGCTCACCCGACGGACCGGAGGCGTGCGCTCCTTCAAGCAGCTGATCCCGCCGGAGCCCGCGAACACCGATCGATCCCTCCGGACGCACGAGGGCTACGAGTGGCTCTACGTGCTGTCCGGACGGCTCCGGCTGCTCCTCGGCGACCGTGACTTCGACCTCGGGCCGGGCGAGGTCGTCGAGTTCGACACGCACACGCCGCACTGGGTCGGGAACACCACGGACGAGGTGACCGAGGTGCTGTGCCTGTACGGGCCGCAGGGCGAGCGGGCGCACATCCGGTCGCGGCCCGCCGACCGCTAGAAGACGTGTGCGATGACGTCGTCGAGCAGACCCGACGTCGGCGTGTTCGACTGCTGGACGTGGATGCCGACGTCGCCGCGGGTGTAGTACGTGTCGCCGTCGGTGACCGGGTACTGGCTGTTCTGCGTGACCTTCTGGCAGCGGTACCCGTAGCCGTCGAGGGAGCAGTCGTACCCGTCCAGTGCCGTCTTCAGGTGCTCGTACGCCTTCGTCGAGTCCACCGTCGCGACCCGGATCGACAGGAACGAGATGTCCGCGCGCGGGTCCTTCCAGACGCAGGAGAGCTGCTTGCCGTCCGGCTGGAGCACCGGGGTGAGCTCGTCCTTCGGCACCACCACCGGGTCGCCGACCACCGTGGGGTCGTTCAGGGGCGAACCCGCGAACGAGGAGTCCCACTTGCCCGCCGTGATGAGGGCCTCGCACGAGTCCGGGATCCGGCCGGCGTCGTCGTCGACCCCGGGCACCGGGGTGATCGTCGAGGTCGGACGCGGGGTCGAGCCCGGCGTGGTCGGGGAGGCGCTCGGAGCCGCGGCGGACGTCGTCCCGGTCGGGGCAGGGTCGGCGCCGGTCGAGCCCTGGGCGCAGCCGGTGAGGGCCAGTGCTGCGATCGCGATCGCCGTGGTCCCCGTGGTCGTCATCCGTCGCATGTGCTCCCCCTGGTGCCGCGATCACGGGCCGGTCGGCGGCCCCGCAGCCGACCGTAGTCGTCGGCGTCGGCGTCGGCGTCGGCGTCCGCGGACCGATCCGATCGTCATCGGATCGTGTCCGGGGCGGTTCCCACCGGCGATGGGAGGATGACCGGGTGACCACGCCCACCGTCCCGCTCTTCCTCGACTGCGACACCGGCGTCGACGACGCCCTCGCCCTCACGTACCTGCTCGACGTCCCGCACGTCGACCTCGTCGGCATCGGTACGGTCTCCGGCAACACCGACGCGGCGACCGCGGCCGTCAACACCGCGGCGCTGCTGGCCCTGTGCGGCCGGACCGTGCCCGTCGCGGTCGGCGCGCACGACCCGATCGGCGGCTCGTACGGCGGCGGCGCACCGCACGTGCACGGGGCGAACGGCATCGGCGGGGTCGACCTCCCGCCGGGTGTCGCGGCCGCGGAGGACCCCGCCGCCGAGCTCCTCGTCCGGCTGGCCCGCGATCACGCGGCCGGTGACCGGAAGCTCGACGTCCTGGCCATCGGCCCGCTCACGAACCTCGCCGTCGCGCTCGAGGCCGAGCCGCGTCTGCCGGAGCTCGTCGGCACGCTGACGATCATGGGCGGTGCCGTGTGGGACGCGGGCAACGTGTCGCCCACCGCCGAGGCGAACGTCCACAACGACGCCGAGGCCGCCAGGCGGGTCCTCCGCGCCGGATTCGACCTCGTGCTCGTGCCGCTCGACGTCACCCGGCAGCACCGCTTCGACGACGCCGACGCCGACCGGTTCACGGCGGCCGGCGATCCGCTCCGGCTCGCGCTCGGCACGATGCTGCGCAGCTACGTCGACTTCTACGAGTCGGTCGACCACGTCCGTCGCGCACCGCTCCACGACCCGCTGGCGGCGGCGGTCGCGGCGGGCGAGGTCGAGCCCACCGTCCGGACCACGCCGCTCGACGTGGTGGTCGGTGGGGCCGAGCACGGCCGGACGGTCCCCGCTGCGGACGGGCCGGCGGTCCGTGTCGTGGTGACGGCCGACGACCGTGCGGCGGACGTCATCCGCGAGCGCATCCTCCACGTCGGCACGGTGTCGAGCGGGTCGGTCGGGCGCGACGGCGTCGGTCGGTAGCGCAGCGGCACGCCGTGGTCGCGCGGTCTCAGCTCCGCCAGACCACCCGCGGAGCCAGCAGGCGGTGTCCGGTCGATGCGGGCAGGACGGTCCGACCGGTGCCCATGAGCAGCTCGACCGCGGCCGCGGCGACCTCGACCAGGGGCTGCTCCACGCTGGAGATGCCCACCGCCTCGGCCACCGGGGTGTCGTCGTAGCCCACCACCGGCACCGCCGCCCCGAGCGCGAACCGGGCTCCGAGGGCGAGGGTGTCCGACGCACAGACGAGCGCGTCGAACCCGGCGCCGGCCTCGACCGCCGCCGCGACCGTGCCGGTGGCCGCGGTGACGTCGTCCTCGCACGTGAGCCCGGGATCGTCGGGCAGCCCGGCCGCGCGCATCGCGTCCCGCCAGCCCCGTCGGCGCTCGTCACCCTGTCCGGACGGGCTCGGCCAGCCCAGGAACCCGATCCGGCGGTGCCCCTGCGCCACAAGGTGCTCGGTCGCGTCGTGCACGCCCGCGTACCCGTCGACGTCGACCCAGGGGTGCGGCGCGGCGTCCATGTCCGGCAGCCCCCACGGCCGGCCGAAGGTCACGAAGGGGATGTCCCGGGCGCCGAGCCACGCCGCGCGGGGATCGCCGTGGAACGTCGAGGTGAGGACGAACCCGTCGACGTCCGAGCCCTCGACGAGGCGTTCGATGTGTGCGAGTTCGTCGTCGACGTCTGTGGCGGTGAAGAGCAGGATGCGCATCCCGCGCAGGTCGGCACACTCGACGAGCGCGTGCAGGAAGCGGTCGAGCACGGCGCCGGAGATGCCGTGCACCGGTTCCAGCCGGACGCCGAGCGTGGAGCTCTGGCGGGTGCGGAGCCGGCGGGCGGACGCGTGCGGCCGGTACCCGAGGTCGTCGATGGCGGCCCGGACCCTGGTGAGCGTCGCGGGGCGGACGACCTCGGGTCGGTTCAACGCGTTCGACACCGTCTGCCGTGAGACGCCCGCGGCGAGGGCGACGTCGGCGACGGTGGCGGGATGCGACATGGGGTTCACCGTAGCGCCTCGCAGGTGTATGGTCGACTCGTTTGATCGATCAAATTTGAACGATCGAAGTACTGCACTCGACGAGGAGTCCCCCTGATGCAACGACGCACAGCACGCATGCTGACCGCGGGAGCGATGGCGCTCACCGCAGCTCTGACCCTCTCCGCCTGTGGCTCCGGCTTCTCGAGCTCGGGCGGCAACGGTTCCGGCGGTGGCGCCGCGAAGCTCACCTCGAGCGACGACCCCCTCACCGTCCTCATCGGCTCGTCGGGCGACGCCGAGACCGCCGCCGTGAAGAGCGCCGCCGCCGCGTGGTCGAAGTCCTCGGGCACCGGCGCGACGGTGCAGCCGGCGAACAACCTCGACCAGCAGCTCGCCCAGGGCTTCGCGGCAGGCAAGCCCGCCGACGTGTTCTACGTCAGCACGTCGTCCCTCGCCGGGTACGCCGCGAACGGCTCGCTGTTGGCCTACGGCGACCAGCTCGAGGACACGAGCGACTTCTACCCGACGCTCACGAAGTCGTTCACCGTGGACGACCAGCTCTACTGCGCGCCGAAGGACTTCTCCACCCTCGCGCTGTTCATCAACACGAAGGACTGGAAGGCCGCCGGGCTGACCGACAGCGACGTCCCGACCACCTGGGACCAGTTGCGGACGGTCTCCGAGAAGCTCACCCGCGACGGACGGGTCGGACTCACGACCAGCCCGCAGATCGAGCGTCTCGGGGCGTTCATGACCCAGGCCGGCGGTGCCCTGACGAACAGCGCCCAGACGAAGGCGACGGTCGACTCGGCCGCGAACGTCGAGGCCCTCGACTACGTGAAGGGCCTGCTCGACGACGGCTCGATGAAGTTCTCGAGCGACCTCGGCGAGAGCTGGGGAGGTGACGCGTTCGGCAAGGACAAGGCCGCGATGACCATCGAGGGCAACTGGCTCACCGGGGCGATGTCGTCGAGCTACCCGAGCGTGGACTACAAGGTCGTCGCCCTGCCGAAGGGCCCGAAGGGTGCCGGCACGCTGCAGTTCACGAACTGCTGGGGCATCGCGAAGGACTCCCCGAACCAGAAGGCAGCGCTGTCCTTCGTCGAGAAGATGACGAGCACCGACCAGCAGCTCGCCTTCGCGAAGGCGTTCGGTGTGATGCCCTCGGTCGAGTCGGCCGCCGGCACCTGGAAGCAGGAGTACCCGCAGTACGCCGCGTTCCTCGACCAGGCGGACGCCGCCCAGGGCCTGCCGAACGCGTCCGGGACCGCCGACGTGATCGCCGACTTCGACTCGAAGCTCGGCAGCCTCAGGACGACCGACACCAAGACCCTGCTCGAGGGCGTCCAGAAGAACATGGCCGCCGCGCTGAAGGGCTGACGGACGTGTCCCGGAAGAACCGTGCCGAAGCCGTCTCGGGCTGGCTGTTCACCGCGCCGACGATCATCGTCCTCGGCCTGTTCCTCGCCGTGCCGGTGGTCATGGCGGCCTGGGTCAGCGTGTCCGACTGGCGGGGTGTCGGCAGCCCGTTCTCGTCCGACGTCTCCTTCGTCGGCGGGCAGAACTACGCCAAGATCCTCGGCGGCGGAGGCCTCGACGAGCAGAACTTCGGCACCGCGCTGCGGAACAACCTCTGGTACGTCGTGTTCGTCGTCCCGCTGCAGACCGCCGTGGCGCTCGGGCTCGCCCTGCTCGTCAGCGGTCGGGCACTGCGCGGGCGCGGGTTCTTCCGGACCGCGTTCTACTTCCCCTCGGTGACGAGCTCGGTCGCCATCACCGTCCTCTGGCTGTTCCTGTTCTCGTCGACGGGAGCCGTCAACAAGATCATCAGCTGGGCGGGGATCAACGGACCGAACTGGTTCAACGAGCCCACCGGCCTGTTCCACCTCGGCGCAGGCACACCACCGGCCTTCCTCGCCGACCACACGATGCTCGGCATCTCGTGGTGGGAGTGGCTCGCGGGTCCGTCGGTCGCGATGACCGCGTTCATCCTGCTCGCGGTGTTCACGACGAGCGGCACCTTCATGCTGCTGTTCATCGCGGCGCTGCAGAACCTCTCGCCGGAGGTCGACGAGGCAGCGATGATCGACGGCGCCGGGTCCTGGACGCGGTTCTGGCGGGTCACCCTGCCGCAGCTGCGCCCGACGCTCTTCACGGTGCTGACGCTCGGGCTGATCGGGACGTGGCAGGTCTTCGACCAGATCTACACGGGCACGAAGGGCGCCCCGGCGAACACGACGCTCACGCCGGCGTTCCTGTCGTACACGTCCGCGTTCCAGAGCCAGCAGTGGGGCGTCGGCGCAGCCATCGCCTTCATCCTGTTCGGCATCATCGTCGTCTTCACGCTGCTGCAGCGGTGGGCGCTGCGCGACCGCCCGGTGTCCCGCCGTCGGATGCGGTGGATCGAGAAGGGGAGCACGCGATGACCAGCGCACCCACCCCGGCGACCGCAGGCGGCGGGACCGAGCCGACCCGCGCCTCCAGGGCGGCAGTGCCAGGAGGCGCGGTGCCGGACCTCGGCGCCACCACCGTCACGCAGGCACCCGGCCCGGGCCGGCGGCCACGTCGGCTCACGCCGCGGAGCGTGGTGCTGCTGGTGTTCGGCGTCCTGATCGCCGTCGTCTACCTGCTGCCGTTCTACGTCGCGATCGTGAACGCGTTCAAGACCGACCAGGACGCCTCCCTGCACCCGCTGGCGCTCCCCGTCACCTGGACCGGCGCGGCGTTCCAGACCCTCTTCGAGAACTCCGACTTCGGGATCTGGGCGATGAACTCGATCATCGTCGCGGTCTTCGTCACGCTCGGCCGGATCTTCTTCGACTCCCTCGCCGGGTACGCGTTGGCGCGACTGCGGTTCCCGGGTCGCCAGACCGTCTTCGCCCTGCTCATCGCCGTCATGGCGGTGCCGGGCGTGGTCCTGCTCATCCCGAAGTTCCTCGTGATCAACCAGCTCGGCATGTACGACTCGTACTCGGGCATGATCGTGCCGTTGCTCGTGGACGCCGCCGGGGTGTTCATCATGAAGAACTTCTTCGAATCGATCCCGGTGAGCGTCGAGGAGCAGGCGAAGATCGACGGTGCCGGCACGTTCCGGACCTTCTGGTCGGTCGTGCTCCCGATGGCGCGTCCGGCCGTCGTGACGATCACCATCCTGTCGTTCCAGGGATCGTGGAACGAGCTCGCGCACTTCATCGTGTCGACCTCGTCGCCCGACCTCACCACGCTCACGAAGGGCGTCGCATCACTGGCGTCGGGCGCGCTGAGCGCCGGGAACCAGTTCCCGGTCAAGCTCGCGGCGGCCTTCGTCATGACCATCCCCGTGGCGGTCGCGTTCTTTGTGTTCCAGAAGCGCATCATGAACGGCAGCGACGGGGCGGTCAAGGAATGAGCACCCCGACGTGACCGCCACCGAACCCACGATCCTGGCCACCTGCGGCGGTCTGGTCGGCGGCGAGTGGGACGACTCGGCCTACGGTCCGCTCCTGTTCGAGGCCGTCCGGCTCGCCCGCGTCCCCTCCGGTCGGCCGCCTCGCGTGTTGCACGTGAACACCGCCGGCGGCGACCAGCGGACCGTCGAGGGGGCAGAGCTCGCAGCGGCCCGTACGGCCGGTGTCGAGGCGTCGCACCTGCGGTTCTTCCCGAGACGGAACGTGCCGTCCCTGCGCGACGCCGTCCTCGGTGCGGACGTCGTCTGGGTCTCGGGCGGCTCCGTGGTCAACCTCCTCGCCGTGTGGCGTGCCCACGGTCTCGACGAGGTCCTCCGTGAGGCCTGGGGAGCCGGGGTGGTGCTCGCCGGTGGATCGGCCGGCGCGCTCTGCTGGCACACCGGCGGCGTCACGCAGAGCCACGGCCCGCAGCCGTCGGTCCTCGCCGACGGACTCGGCTTCGTGTCCGGCTCGCTCGGTGTCCACACCGACTCGGACCCGGACCGGTCGCCGGTCTTCCGCGCAGCCGTCGCGGCGGGGGACCTCCCGGCGGGCATCGAGCTCGACGAGGGCGTCGGCGTCGTCCACCGTGGGCGCTCGGCCACGTTCGTCGAAGCCGTCACCGACCACGACGGAGGCGGCGCGGTGCGCATCGCCCGTGCCCCCGGCGACCCGGCCGGCATCCGTGCCGAGCCCCTGCCCGTGCGTCGCCTGCCGGACGCACCCCGATCCGTACCGAGCTGGACACCCAGCGCCTGGACCCCGTCCCCCGAACCCGTCGACGAGGAAGCCCCATGACCCCCACCACCACGAACACCACCACCGCCGCTGCCACGACCGCCACGCTGCAGCCCCTGCTCCACGACGAGGTCGCCGTCATCGCGGCACCGACGCAGGCATGGTCCGGTCGGGACGGTGCCATCGGCGCGAACCCCGTGCACGGCTACTGGACCGGCGACCAGCGGTTCGTCTCCGCCGTGCGCGTCAGCGTCGAGCACTCCGCGGTGGAACCGGTCGCCGTCGTGCCCGCCGGTGCCCGCGAGGTCGTCTTCACCGGACTCCTGCGCGGCCTCGACGGTATCGGCGCCGATCCGGACGTCCGCCTCGACCGTCGTCGGACGGTGCGCATCGACGGGGTGGCGGAACGCCTGCGCGTCACCGATCGGCTCCAGGGGCCCGGCGCGAGCACCGCGGAGCTCGTCGTGACCGTCAGGCTGACCCCGGACGCTGCCGGGATGGACGCGGTGAAGGCCGGTCACGGCCCCCAGCCGGTCCCCGCCGACGCCTCGGAGCAGACCGCATCGTGGACCTCGGGCTCCGTACGGGTCCGGCTCGACGCCCCCGGAGCAACCGTCCGCGTCGAGGACGGTGACGTCGTGCTGCGCTGGCGGACGGAGCGCGCGCACCAGGTCGACCTCGCGTGGGACTGCGCCGTGGAGACGCCCGACGCCGTCGTCACCGGCGTGACGACCCCGCGCCCGTTCGACGTCCCGGCCGGCGTGCAGGACGACCGGCTCCGGCGCTGGCTGGAGCGTGCCACCGACGATCTCGACGCACTCCGGCTGGCGCGGCCCGAGGGCGAGTTCATCGCGGCCGGCGCCCCCTGGTTCTTCACCCTGTTCGGCCGCGACGCGATCTGGGCCGCCCGCTTCCTGCTGCCCGTCGACACCAGCACCGCCGGGGGCACCCTCCGGGTCCTCGCCGCGCTGCAGGGCACCGCGGACGACCCCGCGACCGCCGAGCAGCCCGGGAAGATCATGCACGAGCTGCGCCAGGCGTCCCTGCCGGTCGACAACGACGAGATCTCCCTGCCACCGCTCTACTACGGGACCGTCGACGCGACGGCGCTCTGGGCGTGCCTGCTCCACGATGCCTGGCGTGCGGGGCTCCCCGACGCCGAGGTCGAGGCGCTCCTGCCGACGCTCGAACGCGCCCTGGCGTGGATGCGCGACCACGGCGACGCGGACGGCGACGGGCTGCTCGAGTACGTCGACGAGTCCGGCCGAGGGCTGGCGAACCAGGGCTGGAAGGACTCCGGGGACAGCGTGCAGTGGCGGGACGGCACCCTCGCCGACGGCCCGATCGCCCTGTGCGAAGTGCAGGGCTACGCGCACGAGGCCGCGGTGCACGGTGCCGACCTGCTCGATGCGTTCGGCCGTCCCGGCGGCGACGAGTGGCGTGCCTGGGCCGCCCGCCTGGCCGATCGCTTCCGCGACGCCTTCTGGGTGGCCGACGACATCGGTCGGTACCCGGCGATCGCCCTCGACGCCCGCAAGCGCCCCGTCGACTCCGCCACGAGCAACATCGGCCACCTGCTCGGCACCGGCCTGCTCACCCCGGACGAGGAAGCCGTCGTCGCAGCACGCGTCGTGAGCCCGGACCTGGCGAGCGGCTTCGGCCTCCGGACGCTCTCCACGACCGCCGCCGGGTACTGGCCGCTCAGCTACCACGGGGGCACCGTCTGGGCGCACGACACCGCCGTGGTGATCACGGGCCTCGTCCGGTCCGGACACCACGACGAGGCCCGGGTCCTGTCCGAGCAGCTGCTCGCCGCGGCGGTGGCGTTCGACTTCCGGATGCCCGAGCTGCACGCCGGCGACGACGCGTCCGCCGTCACACGTCCGGCCCCGTACCCGGCCGCCTGCCGCCCGCAGGCCTGGAGTGCCGCCGCCGCCTTCCCCGTCTGGGTGGCGCTCCGGTAGGCCGCCGTCGCAGGGATCCGGCGGTACGGTCGAGGGCATGACGACGACCCCGGACGACCTCGCCGAGGAGCTCCGCGAGTCGATCGGCCGGATCGTGCGGGCCACCCGGGCACTCACCGACGAGCTGCCGCAGGCGCAGAGCGCGAGCCTGGGCCTGCTCGACCGGCAGGGGCCGCAGACCATCGCCGAGCTCGCGCGGGCCCGCGGCGTGAAGCACCAGGGACAGTCGCGGACCGTCGCGGAGCTCGAGGAGCGCGGCTTCGTGGAGCGAGGCGTGTCCGACGGGGACCGGCGGGTCTCGGTGATCCGGCTGACGGACTCGGGCCGCACGGTCATGCTCCGGGAACGGAGCGCCCGAGCCGGGGCGTTCGCGTCGGTGATCGGATCCGAGCTGTCCGAGGCCGAGCGTGCGGCACTCGCCAGGGTGCCGGAACTGTTCGACCGCATCGCGGCGAGACTCGAACGGTGAACGCCCTCTCATCCGGATCGACCACGTCGATGTACAACACTGTTGTAGACTCGTCGACATGGAGCTGACGAAGTACAACCACGCCACCGTCGTCCTCGAGCAGGACGGCGCCACCCTCGTCATCGACCCGGGCACGTTCACGCCGGAGGGCGCCGACCTCGCGACGGCCGCCGTCGCCGTCCTCGTCACCCACGAGCACTTCGACCACTTCGACGTCGACGCCGTCCGTGCCGCCCTCGCCGCGAACGACGCCCTCGTGGTCCGTGGGCCCGCCGCGATCGTCGACCAGCTCGGCGCGCACCACGGCCGCGTCGCCGCGGTCTCGGCCGGTGACGCGTTCGAGGTCGGCCCGTTCTCGGTGCAGGTCTTCGGTGAGGAGCACGCCGTCATCCACGGCGACATCCCGACGATCGCGAACGTCGGCTACCTCGTGAACGCCGCCGTGTTCCACCCCGGCGACGCCTACCTCGTGCCCGGCGTCCCGGTGCAGACCCTGCTGCTGCCGACCAGCGGCCCGTGGACGAGCACCGCCGAGGCCGTCGACTACGTCCGCGCGGTCTCCCCGGAGCACGCCGTGCAGATCCACGAGGCGATGCTCAGCGAACTCGGGCAGCAGTCCGCCGCGCGGTTCCTCGGCCCGGACGGTCTCGGACCGGTGCCGGTGCAGATCCTGCCCGCCGGCGAGTCGATCACCGTCTGACGGACGTGACGCGCCCCTGAGAGGTGATCCGCGCCTCCAGGGCAGGGTGGAGGGATGCCCGACGCACCCTCCACCGCCGTCCTCTTCGACATCGACGGGACCCTCGTCGACTCGAACTACCCGCACATCGACGCCTGGTGGCGGGCGTGCACGGCAGCGGGCGAGTCCGTCGACGCCTGGCGGATCCACCGCGCGATCGGCATGGACTCGGCGAAGCTGCTCGAGGAGCTGCTGCCGGACGCCACGGACGAGCAGCGCGACACCGTCAAGCAGTTCCACACCGCGTACTACGCCGAGCAGATGCCGCGGTTGCGGCTCCTCCCGGGTGCCCGTGAGCTGCTCCGGTCCGTCGCCGAGGCCCGTCACGCCGTCGTGCTGGCCACGAGCGCGCCCGAGGACGAACTCGTGCGCCTGCGCGAACTGCTCGACGCCGAGGCGTGGATCACCGCCGTCACGAGCTCGGAGGACGTCGAACAGGCCAAGCCGGACCCCGGGATCATCGAGGTCGCACTCCGGAAGGTCGGCGTGTCCGCCGACGCCGCGGTGATGGTCGGCGACGCGATGTGGGACGTCGAGTCCGCCGGACGGGTCGGTGTGCCCTGCGTCGCCGTGATGACGGGCGGGATCGGCGGCGACGAGCTGCGCCGGGCCGGGGCGGTCCGGGTGTACGACGACGCGGCAGCGGTCCTCGCCGACCTGCGGGCCGGCCGGGGCCCCATCGCGGACCTGGCGAGCCGCGCCGGGGGAGCCGCCGGCAGCGGGGCGGGCGCGTGAGCGTCCGCGGCGTCGACCACATCGGACTGACCGTGCCCGACGTCGACGCGGCCAGCGCGTTCCTCGTCGACGCGTTCGGTGCTGAGGTGCTCTACGACACGCTCCCCGCCGACCGGCCTCCGAAGGGCGGCGAGGCGACGACGTCGCGCCTCGGTGTCCCCGGAGACGCCCGTGAGGTGCGGATCCGGATGCTCGCGCTGCCCGACGGCCCCGGCATCGAGCTGTTCGCCTTCGACCACGTCGAGCAGGACACCCCGGCGGTGCCCTCCGACCTCGGGTGGCAGCACCTCGCGCTGTACGTCGACGACCTCGACGCCACGCTCGACCGGGTCGTGGCCGCGGGGGCGACCGCGCTCAGTGCACCCCGCCCGCTCCCGGGGCCCGAAGCCGGCGACCGGAACCGGTTCGTGTACGTCCGCACCCCGTGGGGCAGCACCGTCGAGCTCCTGACCTACCCCGATCCCCAGCCCTACGAGGAGCACACGTCGCGCCGACGCTGGCATCCGTGACAGGATCGTCGGTCGTGATCACGATCGAACGCGTTCGGTGGGACGACCCCCGTGGTGTGGCGCTCCGCGCCCGCATGGACGAGGAGATGCACGAGCGCTACGGCGCCGCGAACGGCGACGAGGACCCGGCGGTGACGGCCGAGCGGGGCCGGGCGCTCGCCGTGGACCCGGCGACGATCATCACCTCGATCCTCGCGGTCGACGAGGACGGCGAGGCCCTCGGGCACATCGCCGTCCGGCGCCTCGGTGACGAGGTCGAACTGAAGCGCCTCATCGTCCTCGCCGCCGCCCGCGGGAAGGGTGCGGCCACCGCGCTGCTCACCGAGGGGGAGCGCGTCGGGCGTGAGGAGGGCGCCGCACGGCTCATCCTGCAGACCGGCGACAAGCAGCCCGAGGCCGTGGCGCTCTACGAGAAGACCGGCTGGACCCCGATCCCCGTGTACGAGCCGTACGCCGCGACGATGCCGTGGTCGTTCTGCTTCGAGAAGGCGCTCTAGCGGTACCCCACTTCCACATTGCACTCTCAGTCCGATAGTGCAATTCTTGTCCGGTGAGCACCACCGAACGCACCCGCGCGCTGCGCCGACGCATGATCGTCGAGGCACGTCGGGCGACCATCGAGCACGGGCTGCACGGCTTCACGATCGAGCAGCTCTGCGAGACGGTCGGTGTGTCCCGGCGGACGTTCTTCAACCACTTCGCGTCGAAGGACGACGCCGTGCTCGGCATCGAGATCAACGCGGACGTCGAAGCCATCGACGCGTACGCCGCCGGCGGTGTCGTCGCGGCCGACCTCGAGCCGCTGGACTCCATCGTCGCGCTGGCGATCGACCAGTTCCACCGGGCCGGCATCGACCGCGCCGACGAGGTCCTCGTCCGCGGGGTCTTCGAACGGGAGCCTGCGCTCGTCGCCCGGTTCCTCTCGGCCACCGACGTGCAGCTCGGCCGCATCACCGACGCCGTACGAGCGCGGTTCGGTTGGGGTGACGCCACCGACCGCCGTGCGCGGCTCGTCACCGAGGCCGCCGCAGGGCTGCTCAAGGTGACGGCGGAGACCTACTTCGACGACGCGTTCGACGAAGCCACCGGTCCCGCGTTCGACGAGCTGCTCACCCAGAACCTCCGCCTCATGAGGGCGGCCATCACGACCGGACAGGACACCACCGAATGAGCGCCACCGCGCCGGGCACGACCAAGCGTGCCCGCCCAGGCTCCGACGGACCGCTGCTCCTCACGCAGCGCCGGATCTGGATCATCTTCTCCGCGCTCATCGCGGGGATGCTGCTCTCCAGCCTCGACCAGACCATCGTCTCCACGGCGATGCCCACCATCGTCGGCGAGCTCGGCGGCGTCGCACACCAGGCGTGGCTGACGACCGGGTACCTGCTCGCCTCGACCATCGTGATGCCCGTGTACGGCAAGTTCGGTGACGTCCTCGGTCGCCGCAACCTGTTCCTCATCGCGATCGCCCTGTTCACCATCGCGTCGGCCGGGTGTGCTTTCGCCGGCGACTTCACGCAGCTCGTCGTGTTCCGCGCCATGCAGGGGCTCGGCGGCGGCGGCCTGATGATCCTGTCGCAGGCGATCATCGCGGACATCGTGCCGGCCTCCCAGCGCGGCAAGTACCTCGGCCCGCTCGGTGCGATCTTCGGCCTCTCGGCGATCGGCGGCCCGCTGCTCGGCGGGTTCTTCGTCGACCACCTCACCTGGAACTGGGCGTTCTACATCAACATCCCGGTCGGCATCGCCGCGTTCTTCGTGGCGTGGTTCGCGCTGACCCTGCCGAGCAAGAAGGCGACGAAGCGCATCGACGTCCTCGGCGTGCTCTTCATGTCCGCCGCGACGACGTGCCTGGTGTTCTTCTCGGAGTTCGGCGGCAGCAAGGACCACGGCTGGGACGCCCCGGAGACGTGGGCCTGGTTCGCCGGTCTCGTCGTGTCGGCAGCGCTCCTCGTGCTCGTCGAGTCGCGTGCGGCGGACCCCGTCCTGCCGCTGTCGTTCTTCCGGAACCGCACGTTCCTGCTCGCGACCGGCATCGGCCTCGTGCTCGGCATCGGCATGTTCGCGGCGATCGGCTTCGTCCCGACGTTCCTGCAGATGGCGTCCGGTACCTCGGCGGCGGTCTCGGGTCTCCTGATGCTGCCGATGATGGTCGGCCTGATCGGGACCTCGATCGCGTCCGGCAACCTGATCACCAAGACCGGTCGCTACCGGATGTTCCCGATCATCGGGACGATCCTGGTCGCCCTGGCGATGCTCGCGATGACCCAGCTCGCGGCGGACACCCCGATCTGGCTCATCTGCGCGTACCTGTTCGTCTTCGGTGCGGGCCTCGGCCTCATCATGCAGGTGGTCGTCCTCGTGGCGCAGAACGCGGTGCCCGCCGAGCAGGTCGGTACCGCCACGTCGACGAACAACTACTTCCGCGAGGTCGGCGCCTCCCTCGGCACCGCCGTCTTCGGTGCGCTCTTCACGGCGCGGCTCACGACGTCGCTCACCGACGTGTTCCGCGGCGCCGGCGGATCGGCGACCGACGCTGCGTCGTCGGCGGGCAGCATCGACCCCGCGACCGTGGCGAAGCTGCCGGAGGCGGTGCAGGACGGCATCGTGAACGCGTACGCCGACTCCCTGGCGCCTGTGTTCTGGTACCTGCTGCCGTTCATCGCGGTGGCGTTCCTGCTCGCGCTGTTCCTTCCGCAGATCAAGCTCTCCGACACGGCCGGCATGGTCGCCCGTGGCGAGGCGGTCGGCGGAGCCGAGGCCGACGAGCTCGAGCGGGCGCAGCGCGCGGGGCACACGGCCGGCGCGGCCGAGCCGCAGCCGGAGCCCGAGCCGGCCGATGCCGGTCCGGACCGTTCGGAGCGCTGACCGCGCGATCCACGAAAGCGACAGTCCCCCGCAGGATCCCTGCGGGGGACTGTCGCTTCCCCGGCACGGACCCGCCGCCGCGGCGCCGATCTGTCGCTTCGGCGGGGTGGTCCGGACCACCGCCGGCCAGGAGGCGCGGTGCCAGCTCGCACCGCGCCTCCCGTCCGCCACGGCGCGCGCCCACCGCGCCCCGCTCGCCAAAGCGACAGGCTGCCGCCGGATCTCGGCGGGCACCTGTCGCTTCCGCGGGGTGATCGCCGCGCGGTCGCGGTACATCGTCGCTCTCGCGGCACGAACCGCCGCGGTCCGCAGCCGCGCGCGGCGCCCGCGCGGCGCGACGGCGCGCGCTACGCGCCCGTGCTCGCGCGGCGCACCAGGCGCGTGGGGAGCGCCGCGGCCTCCGGCGCGGTGCCGTCGAGCGTCGCGAGCAACCGCAGCGCCGCGGCCCGGCCGAGGTCCGCGCCGGGGAGTGCGACGCTCGTCAGGGCTGGTGCCGTGACCGAGGACGACGGCAGGTCGTCGAACCCCGCGACGGCGAGTTCCCCAGGGACCGCGATGCCGAGCTGCCCGGCGACCCGGAGCACCCCGTACGCGAGGGTGTCGGCAGCCGCGACGACCGCCGTGACGTCGTCGTCCTGCCAGGCCTCGAGGACGTGCTCGGTCGCCGAGGCCGCGGCGTCCACCGTGAGGTCGGCGCGGGCGGTGACCTCGGAGACCTCGATGCCGACGGCTGCGCACTCCTGTTCGAAGAGCTCCCGACGGACGCCGAACGTCGCAGCCCGCGAGGTCCCGTCGAGGTACCCCACCCGCCGGTGCCCGCGCTCGTGCAGGTGTGCGACGAGCTCGTGGACACCGGGGGAGAGGTCGTAGTTGACGGCCTCGGGTCCGCCGGGAGCGTCGAGCAGCACCACGGGGACGGTGGCGGTCATCGTCTCGTCGGCGGCGGGCGCGTCCACGAGGATGCCGGCCGGTCGGAGCCGCTCGAACCGTCGGACGTCGGCGGCCACGGGCTGGGCCCCGCGCTCCGTGACGGAGAGCACGAGCTGGAAGCGGTCGCCGACGGTGTCGCGCACGCCGCGGATCACCTCGGCGAAGAAGGGGTTCGACAGGTCGGGGGCGATCAGGACGACGAGGTCGCCGCTGCCCCGCGCGAGTGAGCTGGCCGCGTGGTCGACGACGTAGCCGAGTTCGTCGACGGCGTCGCGGACCCTCGTGGCGATCGGCACGGAGACCCGGCCGCGGTCCTTGCCGTTCACGACGAGCGACACCGTGGCGATGCTCGTCCCCGCGCGCTCGGCCACCATCGCAGCGGTCACACGACGGCCGGGGGCGGCGGAGGATGGCACGCGTCGATGCTACCGAGCGCGGACCTCGCAGTTCGGGTCCGCCGCCGATGACTTGACGTCAAACGCTTGACGTGTTTCCATGTCAAACGCTTGACGTGCCGCGGGAGCTGATCCTCGCCGCGGATCCCCACCTCGTCGAGCCTCGACCTGCTGATCCCCGAAGAAGTGGAGCGCCCCGCGTGCCCGAGAAGATCATCCTCGACTGCGACCCCGGCCACGACGACGCCGTCGCGATCCTGCTGGCCCACGGCAACCCGGACATCGAGCTCCTCGCCGTGACGACCGTCGTCGGCAACCAGACGCTCCCGAAGGTCACCCGCAACGCCCTCGCCGTCGCCCGCATCGCCGGGATCACCGGGGTCCCGTTCGCCGCCGGTGCCGACCGTCCGCTGCTCCGCGAGATCGAGGTCGCCGGCGACATCCACGGTGAGAGCGGTCTCGACGGGCCGATGCTCCCCTCGCCGTCGTTCGAGCTGGACGAGCGGCACGCGGTCGACCTCATCATCGAGACCGTCATGGCGCACGAGCCCGGCACGGTCACCCTGGTGCCGACCGGCGGTCTGACGAACATCGCCCTCGCGGCCCGCAAGGAGCCCCGCATCGTCGAGCGCGTCAAGCAGGTCGTCCTGATGGGCGGCGGGGTGCACGTCGGCAACTGGAGCCCGGTCGCCGAGTTCAACATCGTCATCGACCCCGAGGCCGCCTCGATCGTCTTCGACGCGGGCTGGGACGTCGTCATGGTCGGCCTCGACCTGACGCACCAGGCGCTCGCGACGCCCGAGGTCGCCGAGCGCATCGCCGCCGTCGGCACCGCCCCGGCCGCGTTCGTCGGCGAGCTGCTCGACTTCTTCGGCCAGACCTACAAGGACGCCCAGGGCTTCGACGCGCCGCCCGTGCACGACCCCTGCGCCGTCGCGTACGTCATCGACCCGACCGTCGTCCGCGCCGTGAAGGTCCCGATCCACGTCGAGACGCAGGGCACCCTGACCCTCGGCATGACCGTCGCCGACTTCCGCGCGCCCGCGCCGGAGGACTGCCGCACGAGCGCCGCGATGGAGCTCGACCACGGCCGGTTCTGGGACCTCGTCGTCGACGCACTCGAACGCATCGGCGAGACCCCGGACACCGGCTGGACGCCCCGGACCGCAGCCACCACGACCACCACGGAGCACTGACCCCCATGACCACCACATCGACGAAGAAGTCGATCGGCGCCCTCACCGCCGCGCTCCTCGCAGCCTGTATCGCGTTCCAGCTGAACGCGAGCATGCTCAGCCCCGCCCTGGTCACGATGGCCCGCGAGCTGCACACCGACGACGCCACGATCGGCCTGTCGCAGACGCTGTTCTTCACCCTGGCGGCGCTGTTCTCGCTGTTCCTGCCGCGCCTGTCCGACATCGTCGGCCGCAAGCGCGTCCTGCTCGGCATGCTCGCGGTGATGCTCGTCGGCAGCATCGTGGCGGCGCTCGCGGTCAACGTCCCGATGCTGTTCGTCGGTCGCATGATCCAGGGCGTCACCGGCCCGGTCGTCCCGATCGGCCTGCTCATCCTCCGCAACGAGATCGCCGACCCGAAGCGCTACGGCGCCGCCCTCGGCCTGCTCACCGCGGTGAACGGCGGCATCGCGGGCGTCGACGCGCTCGCCGGTGGGTGGATCGCGACGCACTTCGGGTTCCGCGGGATCTTCTGGGTCATCGCGATCGTCACCGTCGTCGCGGCGCTGATGGTCGCTGCGTGGGGCGTCGAGTCGAAGCCGTCGGCCGGCACCCGGATGGACTGGTGGGGTGTCCTGCCGCTCGTCGTCAGCGTCGGCGCACTGCTCACCGCGTTCAACGAGGCGGGCAAGCTCGCAGCCGCCAACTGGGGCCTCGTGGTCGGTGGCATCGTCCTCGCCCTCGTGGCCTTCGGCGTCTTCTGGGCGGTCGAGTCGCGGGTGCGCGAGCCCCTCGTCGAGACACGGTTCCTCAAGCGCCGTGCGACCTGGGCGCTGCTCGTCACGACCCTGCTCACCATGACGGGCGTGTTCGCGGTCGTGAACGGCCTCGTCACGAGCCTCGCGCAGAACCCGGACGCGGGCTTCGGCATGGAGGCCGACCTCGCCTCGCTCGCGTTCCTCACCCCGTACGCGCTGGTCGGCTGGATCGTCGGACCCTTCGCCGGCCGGCTCGCGCCGACCCTCGGCTACCGCGCCGTGCTGCGCGTCGGCCTGGTCGGGAGCATCGTCGCGACGCTCGTCATGGCGTTCGTCGGCGTGCACTCGCTGCCGGTGCTCATCGCCGCGACCGTGCTGATCGGCATCACGTACGCCGGCATCGCGAACATCATCCTGAACGGGCTCGGCATCGTGCTGTCGCCGGAGTCGAACCCCGGCTTCCTGCCCGGCCTCAACGCCGGTGCGTTCAACCTCGGTGCCGGCATCAGCTTCGCCGTCCTGCCGGCCCTGCAGATCGCGCTCGGGACCGGCGGGTCCGCGGGCACCGCCGGGTACTCCGGTGGCATGCTGCTCGGTGCCGTGATCACCTGCGCGGCACTCGCCACGTCCTTCCTCATCCCGCGCCCGGCCTCGGCCGAGACAGGAGCCGCCGCATGACCGGCATCGTCGTCGTGGGGAGCCTCAACGCGGACCTGGTGGTCCGCACGGAGCGCTTCCCGAAGCCCGGTGAGACCCTCCAGGGGTCCGACCTCGCGATCCTGCCAGGCGGCAAGTCCGCCAACCAGGCGGTTGCTGCCGGGAGGCTCGGGGGCACCGTGCGCATGATCGGCGCGGTCGGCGACGACGGGAACGGTCGACTGCTGCGCGACTCCGTCGCGGCGGCGGGTGTCGACACGACGCACGTCGCCGTCCGGGAGGGCGTGGCCACCGGGACCGCCGTCATCACCGTCGACCGCGCAGGGGAGAACACCATCGTGATCTCCGCCGGTGCGAACGGCACGCTGACCCCGGACGACGTCCCCGCCGATGCCCTCGACGGTGCCGGCGTGCTCGGTCTCTGCCTCGAGGTCTCGATCGACGTCGTCCTGGCCGCCGCCCGCGCAGCGCACGCCGCCGGGGTCACGGTGCTCACGAACCTGTCCCCGTTCGGTGCCGTCCCGGCGGAGCTGCTCGAGCTGACCGACGTCCTGCTCGTCAACGAGCACGAGGCCGCCGAGCTCGGGGAGCACGGTGTCCGACGGTCGATCGTGACCCGGGGTGGTTCGGGCTGCGTCGTGCACGACGGTGACGCCGAGCCGGTGTCGATCGACGCCGTCCGGGTCGACCCGGTGGACACCACGGGCTGCGGCGACGCGTTCATGGGTGCGGTGGCGCTCCGCCTCGCCGCCGGGGACCCGCTGGTCGAGGCCGCGCGGTTCGCGGTCGGCGTCGGGGCGTACGCCGCGACGAAGGCGGGCGCGCAGGCGTCGTACCCGACCACCGCGGAACTGGAGTCTTTCCTGCGGGGCTGAACCGCGCCTCCAGGGCCGTGCCCGTCCGACGGGGCCACTAGCGTTGTGGGATGCGCGTGGGAGTCCTCGACATCGGGTCCAACACCGGCCACCTGCTCGTGGTGGACGCCCACGGCGGTGCCGCCCCGCTGCCGGCGTCGTCGTTCAAGCAACCGCTGCGCCTCGCCGAGCACCTCGACGACGCCGGCGCGGTGACGGAGGCGGGCGTCGACGCCCTGACCTCGTTCGTCGCCGACGCTGTTCGCGTCGCCGAGGACCGCGGGTGCGAGGACATGCTCGCGTTCGCGACCTCGGCCGTCCGCGACGCCGTGAACTCCGACGCGGTGCTCGCCCACGTCGAACGGGCGACCGGCGTCGAGCTCGCCGTGCTGTCCGGCGGGGACGAGGCGCGCTTGACGTTCCTCGCCGTGCGGCGGTGGTTCGGGTGGTCCGCCGGTCGCCTGGCCGTGTTCGACATCGGCGGCGGGTCGCTCGAGATCGCCGGCGGAGCGGACGAAGCGCCCGACGTCGCGTGGTCGATGCCGATCGGCGCCGCGCGGCTCGCCCGGTCGTACTTCGCGGCGGGGACCCCGACCGAGGACGACGTGCGCCGGATCCGGCACGAGATCCGGGTGGAGATCGCCCGCGACGCCGGGCTGCTGCTGCGCGCCGGGCGGCCGGACCGTGCCGTGGCGACCTCGAAGACGTTCCGGTCGATCGCACGGATCTGCGGCGCGGCGCCCTCGGGTGCGGGGCCGCTCGTGCCGCGCGCGCTCGACGGCGACGTGCTCCGCTCGAAGCTGCCGGCGCTCCTGACGATGTCGGTCGCCGAGCTGGCCGAGCTCCCCGGGGTGTCGCCGAGCCGGGCGCACCAGGTGGTGCCGGGAGCCCTCGTCGCCGAGGCCTGCCTGGACATCTTCGACCTGCCGGCGCTCGAGATCTGCCCGTGGGCGCTCCGCGAGGGCGTGATCCTCGAGCGGCTCGACCAGCTGTCGGTGCTCGGCTAGCCGTTCCTCGGCGGTGCGAGGAGCCACGGGCGGATCATCCGCGTGACGAACGGCAGCACCCAGAACGTCATGATCGGCGTGAGCACGAGCGTCGTGACGAGCACGCGCGGCAGCACGGGGAGTGCGCCGAACGCGGGGACGAGCCAGCCGACGAGGTACGTGAACGCCAGGTTGACCGGGAAGAACCCCAGCCAGATGCTCACGGCCTGCTTCCACCGCGGCGGTGCGCTCGACGCCGGGGCATCGGCCGGTGCGTCGAACCACCCCTCGATCCCGGTGCGCTTCTCGACGCGGGACTCCACCACGAGGTCACGGCCGAGGTCGAGCCACCGCAGCCGGTCGTCGGAGTTCTCCCACGTGGCGAGGGAGTCGTGGTCGGCGAACCGGTACAGCATGTGCCACTCACGGCTCGTCGCGTGCGAGCGGACCCAGCCCGAGCCGAGGAAGCCCGGGTAGCGGTTGGCGAGGTTCACGCCGGACTGCACCCAGCGGGTGACGTCGGGGATCCGTTCGGGTTCGACGAGTCGTGTGATGGAGACGGTGACGGGCGGGCCATCGGTCGCGGGTGGCGACGACAAGGCCCCAGGCTCTTCTGGAGTCATGCGTCAAGTCTGGCCGACGCGTGTTTCCTGCTCGTGTCGCGCGGTCCGGCTAGCTGGCCTGCTTCTTGGCGGCCGGCTTCTTCGCGGGGGTCTTCTTCGCGGGTGCCTTCTTCGCGGGTGCCTTCTCGGCCGGGGCCTTCTCCGGTGACTCGTCGGCCGTGGAGTCCTGCTTCGTGGAACGGGACCCGCTCCGGGAACGTGACCCCGTGCCTCCCGACCCGGACCGCTTCTTGTCCACCGACGCGCGCAGGGCGGCCATCAGGTCGATGACGTCGCCACCCTCGTCATCATCGTCGTCCTCGGAGCGCTCACCGAAGGTCTTCTCGGTGTCGATGTCGTCGCCGGACTCCAGCTTCGCGTCGATGAGCTGCTGCAGCTCCACCTGGTAGGCGTCGGTGTAGCGGTCGGGGTCGAAGTCCGTGGACATGCTGTCGACGAGCGACGACGACATCTTCAGCTCGTTCGCGCTGACCTTCACCGCTGCGTCGAGCCCCTTGAAGTCGGCGGCACGAACCTCGTCGCCCCAGAGCAGCCCCTGCAGCAGGATCACGTCGTCGTTCACCCGCAGGACACCGAGCCGGGTCTTCTGCCGGAGCGTGAACTGCACGATCGCCAGCCGGTCGGTCTTCGCGAGGGTCTCGCGCAGGAGCACGTACGCCTTGGGGGAGCGGGAGTCGGGCTCGAGGTAGTAGGACTTCTCGAACATCATCGGGTCGACCTGGTCGACGGGGACGAACTCGAGGACCTCGATCTCGTGCGACTGCTCCTCGGGGAGCTGCTTGAAGTCGTCGGCGGTGAGCACCACCGTCTTGTCGCCGTCGTCGTAGGCGCGCTGGATGTCGGCGTACTCGACCTCGTGGCCGAACTCGCAGACGCGCTTGTACCGGATGCGGCCCTTGTCCTCGTCGTGGACCTGGTGCAGCGACACGTCGTGCGTCTCGGTCGCCGCGTAGACCTTGATCGGCACGTTGACGAGCCCGAACGCGATGGAGCCCTTCCAGATCGACCTCATGGGCACATGATGCCCGTCGGGACCTGCACGTGTGCGATCTTCGTCGTCATGTGAAATACTGAATATGACGTTCGATCGCGAAAGGTGCCTCATGACCGCTCTCCGCCCCAGCCCGATGCGCCGTCGCGTCCGCGGCCGCGTCCTGCTCATGCTCTGCGTGATGTACGCGATCGCCTACATCGACCGGACCAACATCTCGACCGCCCTGCCCTACATCAAGGACGACCTGGGCCTGACGGACACCATGGCGGGCTACGTCGTCGCGGCGTTCGCGCTGCCGTACGCGTTCCTCCAGATCTTCGGGGGTGCGATCGGCGGTCGCATCGGACCGCGCAAGATGCTCGCGATCGTCGCGGTGCTGTGGGGCGTCGCGACCCTGCTGACCGGCTTCAGCGTCGGACTCATGTCGCTGATCGGTGCGCGACTGCTGCTCGGGCTGACCGAGGCGGCCGCGTTCCCCACCGCCACCCAGGCGATGAGCAAGTGGATCCCGATCGACCGGAACGGCTTCGCACAGGGCATCACGCACTCGGCGGCCCGCCTCGGCAACGCACTCGCGCCGCTCATCGTCGCCGGGCTCATCATCGTGGCGGGCTGGCGCAGCTCGTTCCTCGTCGTCGCCGCGCTCAGCGTGATCTGGGCCGGGCTCTGGTGGGTCGTGTTCCGGGACCGCCCGGCGGACCACCCGAAGATGACGTCCCAGGAGCTCTCGGAGCTCGGGGAGCTGCACACCCCCGCCGGTGTGGGGGACCGCGTGAAGACCCCGTGGAAGCAGCTCGTGCCGCAGATCCTCCCCGTCACGTTCGTCGACTTCGGCTACGGGTGGACGCTCTGGGTGTTCCTGACCTGGCTCCCGACGTTCCTCAGCGACACGTACGGTCTCGGCATCGGCGGCTTCGCGCTGTACACGTCGATCATCCTGCTCGCAGGTGTCGTGGGCGACACGGTCGGTGGCATGCTCAGCGACCGGATCGTCGCGCGGGGCGGGGACGTCCGGCACGCACGACGCGTCATCCTCGTCATCGGCCTCGGCGGCGCCCTCCTCTGCCTCACCCCGCTGCTCTTCGCGCAGAGCCTCCTCGTCGCGACCGTGGCACTCACGCTGTCGTTCTTCTTCCTCGAGCTCTGCAACGCCAACCTCTGGGCCATCCCGATGGACGTCGCGCCCCAGTGGTCCGGTGCCGCGTCCGGGCTCATGAACACCGGTTTCGGCATCGCCGGCGTCGTCTCGCCGATCGCGTTCGGCGTCCTCATCGACGCGTCCGGCTGGGTCGCGCCGTTCGGGCTCTCGATCGGCCTGCTCGCCGCGGCGATCGTCGTCGCCTGGTTCATGCACCCGAAGCGCGTGCGCATGGTCGACGGCACCGTCGTCGTCGGCGGCGCAGCGGCCGCGACGACCGAGACGGTGTCGCGGTGAGCCGCGAGCTGACGCTCCGTGCCCTGATCGCCGAGCGTGCCCGCGCGACCCCGGCCCACCCCTACCTCGAGGACGCACGGTCCGACCGGGTGCTCGACCACGAGACGCTCGCCCGCGCCGTGAGCGCCTGGGAGCGGGTCTTCGACGGCCTGGGCATCGCCCCGTCGGGCGCCGTCCTGGTCGACCTCGGCGACCCGCTGTCGTTCGCCGTGGTCCACCTCGCCGCGATCGCGACCGGGCGTCGGTCCGTCCCGGTGGACCCGGGGCAGCCGGCGTCCGAGGTGGCCCGGCTGGGATCGCTCATCGGCGGGGCGTCGCTCGTCGTGTCCGACCGCGAGGAACGTTCCGCACTCGACGGGGTCCCGGCGGCGCGGGTCGGCAGGGACTTCGGCCCGGTGCACGTGGTGCGCGGTCCCGTCCCCGGCAGCGCCCCGGACGCACCGGGGGAAGGGTCGGCGGTGCTCTTCACCTCGGGTTCGACCGGCGCGCCGAAGGGGGTCGAGATGCCCGAGTCGCAGCTCCTCTTCGTCGCACGGCAGGTCGCACAGCACAACGGCCTCACGCCGTCCGACCGCGGCTTCAACTCGCTCCCGCTCTCGCACGTGAACGCCGAGGTCGTCGGGCTGCTGGCGACCCTCGTCGCCGGGGCGACCCTCGTGCTCGATCGTCGCTTCCACCGCACCGGGTTCTGGGAACTCCTCGCCGAGCGTCGGGTGACCTGGCTCAACGCCGTGCCGGCGATCCTCGCGGTCCTCGTCAAGACCGGACCACTCGTGTTCCCGCCGGGCCTCCGGTTCGTCCGCAGTGCGTCCGCTCCGCTCCCGGAACCCGTCCGTGCAGCACTCGGCGACGTGCCGCTGGTGGTCAGCTGGGGGATGACCGAGGGCGCGTCGCAGATCGCGGCCACCCCGCTCGGTGCGCCGGCCCGACCGGGCAGCGTCGGCGTCCCGGTCGGCTCCGAGGTGCAGGCGCGGGACGAACACGGCAACGTGCTGCCCGCGGGCGACGTCGGGTCGCTGTGGGTCCGCGGCGAGGGGATCGTCCGGTCGTACCTCTGCGGACGCGCGGCCGAGCGGTTCGACGCCGACGGCTGGCTCTGCACGGGTGACCTCGGCCACGTCTCGGAGGACGGGTGGGTCTGGCTCGTCGGGCGTGCGGACGACGTCATCAACCGCGGCGGTGAGAAGGTCTACCCGGCCGAGGTCGAGGACGTCTTGCTCGGGGACCCGCGGGTGCTCGAGGCGGTCGTCGTCCCCCGCCCGCACGAGGTGCTCGGCAGCGTCCCGGTCGCCTACGTCGTCGTCCGGCCGGACTGCGACACCGACGCCGCCGTGCTGCACGCGGCACTCCTCGAGCGTGCCGAGGCCGAGCTCGCACGGTTCCGCCGTCCGGTGGAGGTCTTCGTCGTGCGGGACCTCCCGCGTGCGTCGACCGGGAAGGTCCGGCGGGTCGAGGTCCGCGCGATGGCACAGGGCGCCTGAGCCGACGGGTTCTCCACAGATCCCGCTTCGCTGAACCGCGGTGGCCGCGGCGCGAGCACCATGGGCGCATGAGCCAGCTCGACAAGCAGGACCCGCGCGACCAGTTCCCCCGTCCGCCCTTCCCGGCGCAGACGCAGCAGGGATCCGGACTGGCGAGCGCGATGGACCCGGCACCGGACCACGGCGAGACGAGCTACCTCGGCACGGGCCGCATGCCCGGCTACCGCGTGCTCGTCACCGGGGCCGATTCGGGCATCGGACGGGCAGCGGCGATCGCGATGGCGAAGGAGGGCGCGGACGTCGCCCTGAACGCCCTGCCCGAGGAACGTGACGACCTCGAGGCCGTGCGGGACATCGTGGGCGACCTCGGGCGGAAGGCCGTGCTGCTCCCCGGTGACCTGACCGACGAGGGGTTCTGCGACACACTCGTGCGCGACGCGGTGAGCGAGCTCGGCGGGCTCGACGCGCTGGTCCTCGTCGCCGGCCACCAGAAGGTGCACGACGACGTGACGGAGCAGTCGACCGAGGACTTCGACCGCACGATGAAGGTCAACCTGTACTCGCTGTTCTGGCTGGTGCGTGCGGCCGTTCCACACATGGCGCCCGGCAGTGCGATCGTCACGACGAGCTCGGTGTCCGCCTACCAACCGCAGGACCGGATGATCGACTACGCGGCGACGAAGGCCGCCATCATCACGTACACGAACGGGCTGGCGCGGCAGCTCGCGGCGAAGGGGATCCGGGCGAACACCGTCGTCCCGGGCCCGGTGTGGACGCCGCTGCAGCCGATCAGCTACCCGGGCGACGAGATCGCCGCCTACGGGCAGGACACGCCCTTCGGTCGACCTGCACAGCCGGTCGAGCTCGGCAGCGCGTACGTGTACCTGGCCGGCCCCGAGTCGTCGTACACGTCGGGGACGACCCTCACGGTGGCGGGGGCGACCGGGGTGGCGCTGTGAGTCCGACCTCGCGCAAGACCGTGGTCCTGGTGGGGGACCGCCGCATCGCCCTGACGAACACCGACAAGGTGCTCTACCCGGAGACCGGCACCACCAAGGGACGCGTGATCGAGTACTACGAGCGGGTCGCACCGTGGATGATCCCGCACGTGAAGGACCGCCCCGTGACCCGGAAGCGCTGGGCGAACGGCGTCGACGGCAAGGTGTTCTTCGAGAAGAACCTGCCGGACTCCGCGCCCGACTGGGTCCGGCACCACACCATCCACCACGCCGAGCACGACAACGAGTACCCGATCGTCGACGACCTGCCGACCCTCGTGTGGATGGCGCAGCAGGCCGCCCTCGAACTGCACGTGCCGCAGTGGCGGTTCGGCCCCCGCGGCGGGCAGCAGAACCCGGACCGGCTCGTCCTGGACCTCGACCCCGGCGACGGCGTCGGGCTGCCCGAGTGCGTCGAGGTCGCCCTCGCAGCGCGCGAGATCCTGCACGGCATGGGGCTCGACCCGTACCCGGTCACGTCCGGGTCGAAGGGCATCCACCTCTACGCCGCGCTCGACGGCGGGGCCTCCACCGCACACGTCTCCGAGGTGGCGCACGAACTCGCGAAGGCGCTCGAGCAGGACCTGCCGGACCTCGTGCTCTCCTCGATGAGCCGGGCGGAGCGGACGGGCAAGGTGTTCGTCGACTGGTCGCAGAACAACGGCAACAAGACGACGATCGCGCCGTACTCGCTGCGCGGCCGTGACCGGCCGACGGTCGCCGCGCCCCGCACCTGGAAGGAACTCACCGAACGCGGGCTCGCGCAGCTCACCCTCGACGAAGTCCTCGAACGCCTGGAGGAACGGGGCGACCACCTGCACCCGGTCGCCTCCGCCTCGTTGGCGGTCGGACGGGACGACCACGGTCACTGGGACAGCGACCGGACCCAGCAGGCGAACGACGCGGAGCAGCCCGCGCGCGACCGGCTCGCCGCGTACCGCGCCAAGCGCGACGCGTCGAAGACCCCGGAACCCGTGCCCGAGGATGCGCCGACGGTGCGGAAGGACGGCACCCCGACGTTCGTCATCCAGGAACACCACGCCACACGCGACCACTACGACTTCCGGCTCGAGCACGACGGGGTCCTGGTCAGCTGGGCACTGCCGAAGGGTGAACCCACCGATCCGGGGAAGAACCACCTGGCGGTGCAGACCGAGGACCACCCGCTCGAGTACGGCGCGTTCGAGGGCACGATCCCGAAGGACGAGTACGGCGGCGGGACGGTCACGATCTGGGACGACGGCACGTACGAGCTCGAGAAGTGGCGCGAGGGCGAAGAGGTCATCGTCACCCTGCACGGCCGGACCGGAGGCGCTCGCCGACTGGCGCTGCTGCACACTCGTGGGCGGGGTCGTGGGCGCGACGGCGACGAGAAGAACTGGCTCATCCACCGCACGAAGGACCAGCCGGACCGCCTGGCGGACGGCGGGGACGGGGCGGGGACGAGCCGCGCCTCCCGACCCGCACCCGCCGGCGGCGACCCGACCGCGCGCATCGACCGGACGGCCGCTTCGGACACCGCTCCGGCTGATCGCCGCACGATGCAGGCGACCCTCGCGAAGGGCGAGCCGACGCTGGACGAATCGGACTGGGCGTTCGAGATGAAGTGGGACGGCATCCGCGCGCTCGCGACCGTCCGGGACGGTTCGGTGACGCTCCGCAGCCGCAACGACAACGACCTGACGGTGCAGTACCCCGAGCTCCAGGAACTCGGCGACCGCGCCGGGGTGGACGGCGTGTTCGACGGCGAGATCGTGGCCCTCGACGATCGGGGGCGGCCCTCGTTCCAGCTGCTGCAGAACCGGATGGGGCTGACGAAGTCGCGCGAGGTCGAGGCGGCGCAGCGGGAGACGCCGGTCCGGCTGCTGCTCTTCGACGTGCTCGAGGCGGACGGGCACGAGCTCACCCGCCTCGGGTACGACGCGCGTCGCCAGGCGCTCGAGACGGTGGTCGAACCGGGTGGCGCGATCGACGTCCCGCCCGCGTACCAGGGCGACCTCGCCCGGGCGATGGCGGACTCGGCGGAGCAGGGACTCGAAGGGGTCGTCGCGAAGAAGCGGACGTCGAAGTACGCCGAGGGTCGGCGATCCGAGGCGTGGCTCAAGCTGAAGCACCACGCCACGCAGGAGGTCGTGGTCGGCGGGTGGAAGCCGGGGAGTGGTCGGCGTGCGGGTGGGGTCGGTTCGCTGCTCCTCGGCGTCCCGGGGCCGGACGGGCTCGAGTACATCGGGAAGGTCGGCACCGGCTTCCGCGACCGCGACCTCGACGAGATCGGTGCGACGCTCGCCGCGCTCGAGCGGAAGACCTCGCCGTTCGTCGACGTCCCTCGGCCCGATGCCCGCGACGCGCACTGGGTGACGCCGAAGCGCGTGGGCGAGGTCGAGTTCGCCGAGTGGACGTCGGACGGCCGGTTGCGACAGCCCTCGTGGCGCGGGTGGCGGGTGGACAAGGACCCCGGGGACGTCGTCCGGGAATCGTGAGCATGCATCCGCATGGGGTCAGCCCGGGGCGAACTTCCGTCCCCCGTTCCACCCTCGACCGGGGGACGAATCGGGGGCGATCCCCCGGGATTCCGGCGCGGGCTGTTACGTTCGCCGGGACGAAAGGGCGCGAGCATGAGCGCGAGCAAGTACCTGCCCCCGTTCACCGCGGAGGAACGAGTCACGATCGCAGGGGACCGATCGGCGCGCACACCCGTGGACCCGGGGGTCGCGGTGACGGAGTCCGAGGTGACCTACGCGGACTTCCTCGGTGACGAGGTCGACGAGTAGCACCCGGAGAACGACGACACACCCGGGGGCTTCGATGGGTGAAGACGGCCCGTGCGCCGGATCAGGGGACGCACGGGCCGCCGTCGGGGCGCCGTGACCGGTCGTTCAGGGATGACCGGTCACGACGCGCTTCGCACCAGGCACGCACCGCGCTCCTGGTAGACCCGTACGTAAGACGTGACGACGACCGCGATCGTCACGCGAGAACCGAAGAAAATCGACGAGGAGCCGACCCTGAGCGACGCTGACGCCCTGGCGTCCCTGTCGGACGCCTCCCTCGTCGCGCGCAGCGCCGACGGCGACACGGTCGCGTTCGGGGTGCTGATCCGCCGCTACGGCCCGCACATGCGCGCCTACGCCGCTCGGATCCTCGGACACGGCGACGGCGAGGCCGAGGACGCCGTGCAGGAGGCGGCGCTCCAGGCCTGGCAGCGCATCGACCGGGTGGACGACCCCGACCGTGTGCGGAACTGGCTGTTCCGGATCGCGGCGAACAAGGCGCTCGACCGCCTCCGTCGTCGGCATCCACACCTGGACCTCGAAGCGGTGGTCGACTCGGCCGACGACCGCCCCGTCGACGAGGTCGTCAGCACGCGGCTGCAGGTCCAGGAACTCGCGCGTATCGTGCAGGCACTCCCGGACGCGCACCGTGCCGTCTGGGTGATGCGGGAGATCGGTGGGGCGTCGTACGCCGAGATCGCCGAGGCGACGGGGATGCCGCAGGCGACGGTGCGCGGGGTGCTGGCGCGGGCACGACGTCGTGTCCTCGAGCAGATGGAGGGGTGGCGATGACCGACGACGAACGGTTCGGCGCGTTCACCCTCGAGGAACTCTCCGACTACCTGGACGCCGACCGCACCCCGGCACGGCCGGACATCGAGGGCGACCCCGACGCGGCCGCCGCGTTGGTGCGGCTCGAGTCGCTGCGGACGGCCTCGCGGGACCTGCTCGACGCCGAGGCCGCGGAGGCCGCCGGGGCCGACGCCGGTTGGATCGCCAGCGTGCTCGCGTCGGTGCGGACGACGGCGCACGCGGGGCGGGACATCCCCGTCCCGGACGACGACCCCGCGTCGACGCTCGTCGTGACCGAAGGCGCACTCCGCGGACTCGTGCGGGCTCTCGGCGACGAGGTACCCGGCGTGGTCGTCCGACGGACCCGGTTCACGGGCGACGTCGGGACGGCCGGCGGATCGGTCGACGTCGAGGTGTCGATCGCCGCGAGCGCCGACGGGCCGGTGCACCTCCGCGCCGAGGCACTCCGGTCGATCATCGAGGACGCGCTCGGGGCGCACGCACCCTTCGTGGTGCGGTCGCTCGTGGTGCGGGTGGCGGACCTCATCGAGGGAGGGCGACCGTGACCGACGACGTGCGCAGTGTCTCGCGCGGACTGACCGCGGTCGTGCTCGGGGTCCCCGGGGTCCGCTCGGTGCTGCCACCGGGGCCGAACCTCGCCACGCTCGTCCGCGACGTCCACTCGGTGCTCGACCTGCCCCGAGACGGTGGCGCGGTCCTCGTGCAGGACCGACGCGAGGGCGCCCGGATCCGCGTGGTCGTGACGACGGACCGGCGGGTCCCGACGCTCGGGCTCGTCCGGAACGTCCGCGACGCGGTGGTCGCCGAGGGGACGGCGTTGCTGGGACGTCGACCGTCGGACGTCACCGTGCGGGTCGTCGAGATCGACTGAGCGTCGGCGACCACCAGCCGGGGGAACTCAGGGAGCGGGCGCGGGACCGTCGGCGGGCTCGGCGTCGTCGGCGACCGGCAGGTCCTCGTCGATGAGGTCGTCCTCGTCCGGTTCGACCACCTCGGCCGCAGCCGCCTTCGCCTCGTCGATGGACTGCTGGGAGCGGCGGAGCAGGTCGTCGTCGTGTGCTGGCTGGTCGGTCATGCCAGTGACGCTACGCCGGAGCTCCTGAGTCGGCATCGCGGCGACGGTCGCTCGACGGGGGAGCAGCCGGCGGTTCGAAGTCCACCGCCGAGGTCGGCGCCGGGGTCGTCGGCATCGCGGGGACGGCGGGCGTCCCGAAGGCGTCGGCGGCGTCGAGCACCGCCCGGGTCGCCGCGGCAGCGGTCCGGAGGGCGTCCCCGATCGGCATCGCCCGGTGTGCTGCCGTCCGGACCTCGACGCCCCACGGCTCGTCGAACCCGAGGTCGCGCACGGTGCGGACGAACCCCGGGACGTCCCAGGCGCCGGCTCCGGGCAGGTGGCGTGCTTCGCGGGCCTCCTCGGCGAGGGTCATGCCCGCCGGCGTGTGGAGCAGGCCGTCGCTCAGCTCGACCGCAGCGAGCGACGCCGGCGCGACGCCCTCGCGGATGGAGGCGAGCGTGGACCCGCCGCGCAGTGCGTGCATCACGTCCACCAGGAGTCCGCCGTTCGGGTGACCGGCGGCGGTGACGAACCGGGACGCGCGCTCCACCGTCGGCAGGTTCGACCACGGCTCGGGCTCGAGGACGAGCTGCGCACCGACCTTCGCGGCCTGCCCGGCCAGTTCGTTCCAGTCGTCGACCATGGCGGACGGCGAGACGCCGGGCAGCGTGACGTCCGCACGCGCGACGACCTGCCAGGCGCTCAGGGTCGCGGCGGCCTCGAGCACCACACCGCGGTCGGCGTCCTGGTCGGTGGTGTGGTTCGAGCAGGTCCACCAGCGTTCGAGCGGTCCCAGCTGGACCCAGACGATCCCCGCACCGTCGAGCATGCGGCGGAGGGCGGCGAACCCGATCGTCGCCCGCACCTCGTGCAGGTCACCGAGCGACAGCGAGAGTCCGGCGAAGCCGGCAGCACCGACGGCGTCGATGCGCTCGCCGATCGGTTCGGTCCCGGCCCATGTCCAGGACGTCGCGAGCAGGTCGTGTTCCTGCACGGCGGCACCTCCGTTCTCCGGACACGCCGCCCCGCCCCGTCGCGGTCGGGTGTCCCCAGTGTGGCGACACCGCGCACCCCGCAGCGGCATCGAGACATTGCTACTCGGTGGTGCTGCGAGCCCTCCCAGGCCGCCGACACACGGGGGAAACGCGTGGGGTCACACGATCACGGTCCGGACCGAGCCCACGCCGACGATCGTGCCCTCGACGAGGTCCCCGCGGGCGAGGACCCCGACACCGTCCGGCGTGCCGGTGAGCAGGAGGTCGCCCGGCGCGAGGGACACGAACCGCGAGAGCTCCGCGATGGTCTCGGCGACGGACCAGATCTGGTCGGCGAGGTCCCCGGACTGTCGCAGCTCGCCGCCCACCCGCAGTTCGATCGTGCCCGAGGTCGGGTCGACGTCGGCTGCGGGGACGATCGCGCCGACCGGGGCCGAGGCGTCGAAGCCCTTGGCGGTGTCCCACGGGCGCCCGAGCCGCTTCGCCTCGGCCTGCAGGTCGCGCCGCGTGAGGTCGATCCCGACGGCGTAGCCCCAGACGTGGTCGAGGGCCGTGTCGACCGGGATGTCCGTTCCGCCGCGACCGATCGCCACGACGAGCTCGACCTCGTGCTCGAGGCGCTCGGTGACGGACGGGTACGGGGTGTCCGCGTCGTCGGTCACCACCGCGCCCGCCGGCTTCGTGAAGAAGAACGGCGGCTCGCGGTCCGGGTCGTGGCCCATCTCGCGTGCGTGCGCGGCGTAGTTGCGGCCCACGCAGAACACCCGCCGGACGGGGAAGCGTCCGCCGGTCGTGGTGGGGACGGTCGGGAGGGTCGGGGCCGGGATGACGAGGTCGCTCACCCGTCCAGCGTGCCACCGGCAGCGCGGTGCTCGGTCAGCCCTCGCTGATCGAGGCCTCCCACCGGAGCTTCCGTGCTCGTGCCCGTTCCTGTCGTTCGCGCCACTCGATCCGCATCTCCTCGAGTCGTTCGACACGGCCTTCCTGTGCCATGAGCGGCCCGTAGTGCGGGTGCGCCATCAGTCGAGGAACTCTGCGTTCCATCCGATCGAGGCGCTGCTTGAAGCGCAGGTCGTCTTCATCCGTGATCACGTTCCGGTCCCTCCTCGTCGATCCGCCGCTCCCGTGTGGCGTTCTCCTCGTGTTGTTCGAGCGCTTCTTCCACCCAGGCGTCGTCGTCCGTCGCCCATGCACGAGTCATGAGTGCATGGGTCATCAGAGCGGCCGCGTCACGGCGCCGCTCATCGGCCGACAGCGCCCGCTCGACCACCCACGCCCAACGCTGCCACCAGTGGTCCCGATGCCCCAAGAACTCTGTATTCCGCCGCGCCCGACGCCCCTCGACCACCGTCACCACCACGCTCGCGACCGCCACCAAGGCGCTGAGCAACGACACGCTCGCGCTCGTCCAGCCTGCATCCATGCCGACCACCCTGACGCGACAGGACCGGCCACGCGCCGAGCGTGACCGGTCCTGTGGAACGTGATCCGCGCCTCCTGGATGTGGAGGAGTGCGCGGACGCGCGTCAGTTGCCGGGCGCAGCCCCCTCGGTCTCCCCCTCGCCCGGGTCGCCACCCGTGCCCTCCGATGCCGCCTCGTCCTGCGGCCACCCCGAGAACCGCCACGCACCGACGCTCGGGTGGTCCTCGCCCTTCGTGTACGCGTACTCGCGGGCCGCCGTGCGGGCCTCGGACAGCCGCGTGCGCAGCGCGTCGTGCGCCGACGCGTCCACCCGGGTCAGGGCGTCGTGCGCGAGCGCGAACCGGTCCATCTCGTTGCGCATGAGCATGTCGAACGGGGTCGTCGTCGTGCCCTGCTCGAGGAACCCGTGCACGTGCAGGTCGTCGTGCCCGTTCCTGCGGTAGGTCAGTTGGTGCACGAGGGACGGGTACCCGTGGAACGCGAAGACGGTCGGGGTGCCGGGCAGGAACAGTTCGTCGTAGCGCTCGTCGGGGACCGGGTGCTCGTGCTTCCGGGGGTCGCCGATGGACAGCAGGTCGACGACGTTCACGACACGGACGCCGACCTCGGGAGCGTGCTGGCGGATGATGTCCGCGGCGGCCACGGCCTCGACGGTGGGGACGTCACCGGCACAGGCGAGCACGACGTCGACGCGGCCGACGGTCTCCTCGGTGCCGGCCCAGTCCCAGACCCCGAGCCCCGCGGCGACGTGCTCGACCGCGTCGGGCAGCGACAGGAACACCGGCTCGGGGTGCTTGCCGGCGACGATCACCTCGATGCGGTCGGTCGTCTCCAGTGCGTGCGCGGCGACGGCCAGCAGGGTGTTCGCGTCGGCCGGCAGCTTGATGCGGACGAGGTCCTGCTGCTTCGACGCGACGACGTCGAGGAACCCCGGGTCCTGGTGCGAGAAGCCGTTGTGGTCCTGGCGCCAGACGTGCGACGACAGCAGGATCGACAGGTTCGAGACGGGTGCCCGCCAGTCGATGTCCGTCGAGGACTCGAGCCACTTCGCGTACTGGCCGACCATCGAGTCGATGATGTGCGCGAACGCCTCGTAGGTGTTGAGGACACCGTGGCGGCCGCTCAGCACGTAGCCCTCGAGCATCCCCTCGAGCAGGTGCTCGGACAGCACTTCGGTGACCCGACCGTGTGCGCCGAGGTGCTCGTCCCCGACGCCACGCTGGGCACGCCAGACGCGCGACGTCACGTCGAAGACCGCGTCGAGCTTGTTCGACACCGTCTCGTCCGGGCCGAAGAGCCGGAAGGACGAGGGGTTCCGCTGGATGAGTGCGGCGAGCCAGGGGCCGAGCGTGCCGGTGGCGCTCGCGTCCTCGCCCACGGGGACGCCGAACTCCTCGAGCCCGGGGCGGTCGAGTGCGGTGCGGAGCCGGCCGCCGTTCGCGTGCGGGGTCGCACTCATCCGCAGGTCGCCGGTGGGCCGGATGGCGGTGAGGATGCCGATCGGCTGGCCGTCGTCGTCGAACAGCTCCTCCGGGCGGTAGGACCGCATCCACTCCTCGAGCTGCCGGCGGTGGTCGTCGTTCTCGCGGACGGCGGGCAGGGGGACCTGGTGGGCGCGGAAGGTCCCTTCGACCTGCTGGCCGTCGACGACCTTCGGGCCGGTCCAGCCCTTGGGCGTGCGGAGGATGATCATCGGCCAGCGCGGTCGGAGGTCCGCAGCACCGGCCGGCTGCCCGGCGGCCGCTCGCTGCGCCTGGGCGCGGGCCGCGGCCTGGATGTCGTCGATCGTCGCGAGTGCACGCCGGAGCGCACCGTCGAACAGGGCGTGCACGGCGAACGGGTCGTCGTCGACGCGGGCGGAGTCGACCACGATCGGCTCGTACCCGAGCCCACGGAAGTAGGCGTGCAGGTCGTCGTGCGGGATGCGTGCGAGGACCGTCGGGTTCGCGATCTTCCACCCGTTCAGGTTGAGGATCGGCAGCACGGCGCCGTCCGACACCGCGTCGAGGAACGTGTGCGCCTGCCAGGACCCGGCGAGCGGCCCGGTCTCGGCCTCGCCGTCGCCGACGACGCACGCGACGACGAGGTCCGGGTTGTCGAGTGCCGCTCCGTACGCGTGGGCGAGGGAGTAGCCGAGCTCGCCGCCCTCGTTGATCGACCCCGGGGTCTCGGGCGCCGCGTGCGAGGGGATCCCACCGGGGAAGGAGAACTGCCGGAAGAACTGCCGCAGCCCGTCCGGGTCCGGCGTGATGTCCGGGTAGAGCTCGCCCCACGTGCCGTCGAGCAGCGCGTTCGCGTTCATCGCGGGACCGCCGTGACCGGGCCCGCAGATGTACAGGAGCTGCCGGTCCGTCTCGGCGATGAGCGCGTTGCAGTGCGCGTAGACGAGGTTGAGCGCCGGCGAGGTGCCCCAGTGTCCGAGCAGCCGGGGCTTCACGTCGTCCGGCGTGATCGAGCGGTCGAGCAGCGGGTTGTCGAGCAGGTAGATCTGCCCGACGGTGAGGTAGTTCGCGGCGCGCCACCAGGCGTCGATCGCGCGGATCCGGTCGGTGCTCGAGGGGGATGCGGGGGCCATGCCCCCACGGTACGGAGGCGGTCGCGGGGGAATCCCAGAAAAACTTCCAAACCGTTCGGCAGGGGGTGCCGAATGCATGTCACAAGGGCAAACGCCCAGGGCGCTCTCCGGTCACGAACGGCCGGGCCACAGCAAGTACACAGCACGGCGCGTGCACAGGAGCACGTCGCCACCGGCCGGAGCCCCCGAGACAGCAAAGGACCCAACCCATGCGCAAGAGCCTCAAGACCTCCATCACGCTCGCCACGACGGGTGCGCTCGTGCTGGGTGGTGCCGCGTTCGGCATCACCTCGGCGCAGGCCTCGACCCCGTCGGTGCACACCGTGTCGTCGTCCTCGTCGAAGATCCCCGGCCCCGTCGCGTCGGTGCCCGAGGTCCTCGGTGGCGACACCGCCGTGAAGCTCGACTCCGGCTTCACCGACGCCCTGACCGCGCTGAAGCTGACCCCGGGTGTCTCCGGTGACGCCAAGCTCGCCGACGGGTCCGTCTCGTTCCCGATCACGTCCGGTTCGGTGACGTACTGGTCGCCGGACGGTGACTACCGTCCGTACGTGCAGGGTCTGCTGAACCACGACGACTCGGGTCTGACCCTCACCGCCGGTGAGACGACGGTCACGCTGGAGAACTTCGTCGTGAACCCGGGCTCGTCCAAGCTCTACGGTGACGTGCTGGTCAACGGCAAGGTCGCGGTGAACAACGCGTACCTGTTCTCGCTGCACGGTGGCACG
>NZ_FOOD01000010.1:0-1042 GCF_900113095.1 Curtobacterium sp. YR515
GGCTTGCAGTGGGTACGGGCAGACTAGAGTGCGGTAGGGGAGATTGGAATTCCTGGTGTAGCGGTGGAATGCGCAGATATCAGGAGGAACACCGATGGCGAAGGCAGATCTCTGGGCCGTAACTGACGCTGAGGAGCGAAAGCGTGGGGAGCGAACAGGATTAGATACCCTGGTAGTCCACGCCGTAAACGTTGGGCGCTAGATGTAGGGACCTTTCCACGGTTTCTGTGTCGTAGCTAACGCATTAAGCGCCCCGCCTGGGGAGTACGGCCGCAAGGCTAAAACTCAAAGGAATTGACGGGGGCCCGCACAAGCGGCGGAGCATGCGGATTAATTCGATGCAACGCGAAGAACCTTACCAAGGCTTGACATACACCGGAAACGGCCAGAGATGGTCGCCCCCTTGTGGTCGGTGTACAGGTGGTGCATGGTTGTCGTCAGCTCGTGTCGTGAGATGTTGGGTTAAGTCCCGCAACGAGCGCAACCCTCGTTCTATGTTGCCAGCGCGTTATGGCGGGGACTCATAGGAGACTGCCGGGGTCAACTCGGAGGAAGGTGGGGATGACGTCAAATCATCATGCCCCTTATGTCTTGGGCTTCACGCATGCTACAATGGCCGGTACAAAGGGCTGCGATACCGTAAGGTGGAGCGAATCCCAAAAAGCCGGTCTCAGTTCGGATTGAGGTCTGCAACTCGACCTCATGAAGTCGGAGTCGCTAGTAATCGCAGATCAGCAACGCTGCGGTGAATACGTTCCCGGGCCTTGTACACACCGCCCGTCAAGTCATGAAAGTCGGTAACACCCGAAGCCGGTGGCCTAACCCTTGTGGAAGGAGCCGTCGAAGGTGGGATCGGTGATTAGGACTAAGTCGTAACAAGGTAGCCGTACCGGAAGGTGCGGCTGGATCACCTCCTTTCTAAGGAGCATCTGGCTCGTCGTGTCCTTCGGGGGACGGTGGGTCCAGGCGCCGGATCGAGACGAACGTTCTCGCCGGTAGCTCATGGGTGGAACATTGACAGTGCAGTCGGGAGCGCAGCTTC
>NZ_FOOD01000005.1:0-449441 GCF_900113095.1 Curtobacterium sp. YR515
GGTGGTCGTGGTGTCAGCCATGTTCGTTCCTTCCGTAGACCCGCCGGGCGTTCCCAGCGGTTGCTGTTCACGGATGAGACGGGGCCCACCAGACGGAAGTCACACCCGGCTCGTGCTGTTCAGCGATGTCCCAGGAACGGGGTCGGACGACGGGGTTCTTGTCCCCCGCCGACGACCGCGGCGGCACCTGGCGCGCAAAGCGGCCGCAGCGTCGCGCGGGCTGTCCCGTTCCCGCGCGATCCCGGGTCCGCACGGGCCCGGGCGTGCGGAGCGCCGGCGACGGGAGTAGCGGCTACAGGTCCTGCAGTCGGCGGCCGGTGATGCCCTCGTTCCACCGCGTGACCGAGCCGCTGACGACCGACTCGTGGTGTCCCGCGTGCCCGTCGGCGAGTCCGCAGCGCCACCGGTCGAAGACGCTGAGGCACGGGACGCGGGGAAGCCGGTCGGACCCGGTGCCGCTCGGGACCGGGTCGGCGGGGTACGTGGCGTTGCTGTCGTCGATCATTCCGCGGAGAAGACGACGCGACACCCGGATCCGTCACGAAACGGTCGGCCTCCGGTCCGCCCGGGCGTTTCGCCGCCGGCCGGTGCAGGGTGGACGGACCACGACCGGACGGCGACCGTGGACGACGACCGGAAGGCGGGGATGGACCACGACGATCCCCTCCTGCGTGCGGAGGACGCCACCCTCGTGGTCCGTGCGGTCGAGGGCGACGTGCGCGCGTTCGAGGTCCTCGCCCGGCGCCACGGCCCGGTGATGCGCCTCTACGCCGAGCAGATGCTCGGTTCGAACGTCGAGTCGGACGACGTCGTGCAGGACTCCTTCCTGACCGGCTGGCGTCGACTGTCCGACCTCAACGACCCCGCCCGGTTCCGTCCGTGGGTGATGCAGATCGTCACCCGGAAGGCGCTCGACCGGCTCCGCCGACGACGCCACCACGACGACGTCGACACGGTGCAGCACCCGGCCGAGGTCGCTCGGCAGCCGGAGCGTATCGTCGAGACGCGGATGCAGCTCGACGCGATGTGGACCGCGCTCGACCGCCTCCCCGCAGACCAGCGGCGGTGCTGGCTCCTGCGTGAGACGGCCGGCTACAGCTACCAGCAGATCGCCGACGAACTCGAGCTGCCGGTGTCGACGGTGCGTGGGCTGCTCGCTCGTGCCCGTCGGTTCCTGACCGTGGAGATGGAGGCATGGCGATGAGCGACATCGACGATGTCCCGGTGCCCGAGGACGACCTCGACGGCCACACGATGGAGGAGCTCGCGGAGTACCTCGATCGTGGCCGGTCACCACGCGACCCCGCCATCGAGGGCTCTGCCTCGTGCCGTCTCGCCCTGTCGAACATGGAGCGGCTGCGCGAACTCTCCCTCGGCGCCCTGCAGCACCGGGCCGACGCCGAACCGGACCGCGAGACCGACTGGGTCGACCGGTTGCTCGCGACGATCCGCTCCGAGGTCCGCCCCGGTCGGGACGTGCCCGTCCCCCACCCCGATCCCCGACTCCGCCTGTCCATGACCGAAGCCGCCGTCCGTGGGCTGGTCCGCCGGACCGGCGACACGATGGGCGGGGTCGTGATGGGCAGCTGCACACTCGACGGCGAGCTCGGCGACCCCGGCGCCCCGGTCCACGTGCGCGTGACCGCCGGACTCGTCTACGGGGCGCCCGCGGACGAGACCGCCGACCGCCTCCGGGTGCGGATCGCCGCGGCGCTCGCACGCCACACCACCCTGACCGTTGCGTCCGTCGACGTGGTGTTCGACGACGTCTACCTGCCGTAGGAGCCCGACGTGAGCGACGAAGCGCTGTCCCGAGCCCTCACCGACCGGATCCGGAGCGTCCCCGGCGTCACGGGCGTGTACCCGACGAGGCCGATCGTGCACGCGGCCGCGGAGGCCGTCGCGTCGACCTTCGCGCTGCAGGAGCCCGACGTGCTCGTCGACGTGCACCGCGACGGCTCGGCGCTCCGGATCGGGGCGGGGATCGCCGTCGACGACGCACGTCCGGCACCGGAGACGGTCCGCGAGGTGGGCGAGCGCATCCGCGACCTGGTCGACGAGCGGACGGGCGCCCCAGCCGACCTGGTCGAGGTGACGATCCGGCTCGTCGAGGGCATCGGCGGACCGGTCGACGAGTCGGCCGGTCACGATGCGGGCGAGCCCGCCGCGACACCCGGCTGACGGGGGCCGTGCGGCCCTCGGCGCACCGCGGACGGACAGGAGGCGCGGTACGGGCCCGCACCGCGCCTCCCGTCCCTGCCTCGATCGGGCGTCCGCATCGCGTTCTGGATCGCGCAGGTGCGCGCCGACACAGCCGGACGAGGATGAGTCCCGATCACCCCGTCGAGGAGGCGAGCGCGATGATGCGGACCGACGACGATCCCCTGCAGACCGATCCCGAGCACTACCGGCTGCTCTGGGAGAACGAGCACGTCCGCGTGCTCGACTACACCGACGTACCGGGCGACCGGACCCACGTGCACCGACACCCGGCGAGCGTCATGGTCACGCTGACGGGCTTCGATCGCCGACTGGTGGCCGACGGGAGGGAGCTCGACGTGGCATTGCCCGCCGGGACCGCGGTGTGGCTCCCGGCGCAGCGACACAGCGGGCGGAACACCGGGTCCACACCGACCCACACGATCCTGGTCGAGCTCCTCGACGTGCCGGTCGAGGACCCTGACCCGACCGTGCTCGGACCGGGCCCGAGCCAGAGTTGAGCGTGGTGTCCCAGCGGGCCGGCACCGTCGATCAGGGGGCCGCCGGGACCTGACGGACGCTGTCGGCGGCGCCGGGGGTGGCCCAGACCGTCCCGTCGGCGGCGAAGGCGAGCACGTCGACGTCGGCGTCGCCCGTGAGCCGCCGGAGGTCGTCCTCGTCGCCGGCGACGACCGCGGTCGCGAGGACGTCCGCCGTGACGATGTCGTCGGCGATGACCGTCGCCTGGACGAACGTCGGGGTCGCCCGGCGCCAGATGTGCTCGCCGCGCTCGGCGGTGCCGGAGGTCGCGACCGCACGACGAGGTGCCTCGAGCCGGACGACGCCGACGACGGTGTCCCGGTGGGCCGGATCGACGACGCCGACGCTCCAGGGGTCGTCGGCGCGGTGGTGGCCGCGGACGAGCACGTCGCCGCCGGCGCTGACCATCCAGTCGCCGCTGCTGCTCGCGGCGTCGAGGACGGCTCCGGCATCGCGGATCGCGAGCGCCTTCACGACGCCGGAGAGGTCGATCACGCCGTCCGGGCGGTGCGGGGTGAACGCGCCCCCGGTGCGCTCCCGCCAGTCGAGCGCGAGCGCGTAGACGTCACGCACCTCGGACGGGGTGTCCGCGAGCCGGACCGAACCGTCGGCGACGCGGCTGAGGACCGACGACGGGTCGTACAGGCTGTAGCGGTGGTCGTAGCCGGCGAAGACGGCGCACACCTCGGATGCGGCCTCCGGGGTGGCTCCCCGGAGGCTCACGACGGTGCCCATCGTCTCGAAGGTGGTGACGCCGCTCACAGTCCGGCCTTGTCGATCGCGGACTGGAGGGACGTCGTGTAGCCCTCACTGGTGAAGGTCGCGCCGCTGACGGACTGGATCTGCGCGGACTGCGCCTGCAGCGCCTCCTGGCGGAGGATCGGGGCCGCCTGCTGACTGATCTGCACCGACCGCCCGTCGGTGTTCGTGAGCTGCAGCGCGGTGACGTCGGTGATCGTCCCGTTCGCGACGGTGATCCGGACCTGCACCGGGCCGTACCGGGTCTGCGTCGTGTCGCCGGTGAAGGTGCCGGTGGCGGAGGACCCGCCGGTGGTGCCGGTGCCGGTGCCGGTGCTGCTGCCGGTGGTGCCGGCACCGGACGTCGTGCTCTGCTGTGCCGGTGCGGTGACCGCGGGCTGGCCGCCGAGCTGCCACCCGACGACCAGGACCGCGATGGACGAGACGACCCCGCCGGCGATGACGCGTGCTCTCATGACTCGAACCGTTCCTGGTGGATCTGGCGCTCGGGGACGCCCGCGAGCCGTGCTTCGCGGACGACCAGGTCGGACCAGGCACGCGGCCCGCACACGTACAGGTCCGACTGGAGCAGGTTCGGGAACACCGACCGGAGGGAGACCCCGCGCCGGACGTCCTCCTCGGTCATCCAGCTCTCGCGGGAGCGGGACCGGTGACCGACCATCGTGTACAGCCGGCTGCCCGTCGCCTCGGCGAGGTCGGCGGTCTCGTGCCACAGGTACCGCTGGTCGGCGTCGGTCCCGCGCAGCAGCACGGTGGCCTCACCCGGACGGAGGTCGGTGTCCTCGAGCAACGACCGCACGGGGGTGATCCCGATGCCGGAGGCGACGAGGGCGAGGTACGGCGCGGTCCGAGCCCGGCTGGTGAACAGGCCGTAGGGGCCCTCGAGGGAGACGAACGCACCCGGGGTGATCCGGCCGAGTCGCGCGGAGCCGGCGCCGAGGTCGCGCACCGTGATCCGGGCACGATCGCGGCCGGGGACGGCGGAGAACGACACCGGGTGGGCGTGCCACCAGGTGCGGGCGGTCCAGAAGCGCCACACCCCGTACTGCCCGCCCTCGGTCCCGAGGCGGTCGAGGTCCCGTCCGGCGAGGTGGATCGACACGACGCCCGGTGCGATGGGCTCGACGCCGACGACACGGATGCGGTGGCGGAGCGTCACGACGAGGGGCAGCGCGAACCGGTACAGGGCGATCAGGCCGAGGGCCAGGACGTACAGCGCGATCCAGTAGACCCGCTGCCACGTGCCCTGCGCGAGGACGCTGCCGACGCTGAGCATGTGCGGCAGCGCGACGAGTACCGCGGCGTAGCTGAGGAGGTGGATGACGTGCCAGGCCTCGTACGGCAGGCGACGGCGGACCGCGACGAGCGAGGACACCACCACGGCGACGAACAGCCCGAGTCCGAGGTAGGCCAGCGGCATGTCCGGCGTGGAGAAGAGCGCGATCGTCTCGGCGATCGGCCCGGTGCCCGCCGAGGCGCCGTACCCCAGGGTCAGGAGCGCTCCGTGCGCGAGCAGCAGGTACAGCACGGGCTTCCCGAGCGACCGGTGCACTGCGATGGCGTTGTCCTGGCCGAAGGTCCGGTCGATGAGCGGCACGCGCGCGGCGAGCACGAGCATGACGAGCACGAGGTCGGTCGCGACGAGTCCCGCGACGATCCCGGCGTCGGTGAGCCAGCCGCCGATGCCGACGACCGTGTGCGATCCGGGCGACACGAGCCAGAGCATGACGGCCACCGCTGCCGAGACCCAGGCGAGGACGCCGAGCAGGTCGGTGACGGCGTTGCGCCGGCGTCCGGCTCGGCGGCGGCGACGGGCCGCGACCTCGAGGGGTTCGTCGTCTCCGACGGGTCTCGGGACGGGGCGAGCAGTGGGGCGAGCGGTGTCGATCATCGGCTCGTTCCTCTCCAGCATGTGATCGGGTGGCTCACAGCATCGGCATCGGAGCTATGGAGGAACCCGGAACGGGACGTGTCCTTCGTTCGAGACTTCGAGTGATCGACGGCGGCGTCGGATCGGCGTCAGAGCGCGGGCAACCGGACGGTCGCGATCGCGCCGCCGTGCTCACCGTTCTCGCCGTTCTCACCGTTCTCGCCGTTCTCGCCGTTCTCGCCGTTCCGGAGCGACGCCGTCCCGCCGGCGCGCTCGGCGATCCCACGCACGAGCGCCAGACCGAGTCCGCTGCCACCGAGCACCGCACGCCGCGCACTGTCCGCCCGGGCGAACCGCTCGAAGGCCTGGGGCAGGAAGTCCTCGGGGACACCGTGACCGTCGTCGACGACGGTGAGTTCGAGCGCGTGCGATGCGTCCTGGGCGAGCGTCACCCGGATCACACCGCCGTCGTCCCCCGCGGCGATCGCGTTCGCGACGAGGTTGTCGACGATCCGGGCGAACGCGGCGGGCTCGAGCGCGTACCGCTCGTCGGGGGCGTCGAGCGCCACCGTGAAGTCGATGTCCCGGTCGACGGCGCCGCCGAGTGCTCGCGCGCGGTCGATCGAGCCCATGAGCTCCGTCACGAGCGCGGCCGCCGGGGTCGACGGTGCGGGACCGGACTCGTCGAGCCGGCTGAGCTCGAGCATGGTGTTCGCGAGCGCTACCAACCGCGCAGCGTCTCCTTCGGCGCCGCGCAGCTCGCGTTCGAGGGCCTCGGCATCGCCCGACGAGCGGTGCGCGAGTTCGAGCCGAGCGGTCAGGGCGGCGAGCGGTGTCCGGAGTTCGTGACTGGCGTCGGACACCATCCGCCGCTCCCGCTCGGCGTTCTCACGCTGCCGGTCGATGAATGCGTTGAGCGTCCGGGCGAGGGCGGCGAGCTCGTCGTCCGAGGTCCCGACCGGCAGGTGGCCGCCCGCGGTCCCGGCGCTCAGGTCCTCGGCGGTCCGCCGCATCCGCCCCACGGGTCGGAGTGCCAGCGTCGAGAGCAGCCAGGCCGTCGCCGCGAACGCCACGAGCGCCAGGACCGTCCCGACGACGAGCGAGCGGTCCACGCGCTCGAGTGTCTCCTGCCCGGCACGGCCGTCGTGCGCAGCCCAGACAACGGAGGAGCCGTCGTCGTTGGTGACGGGCACCCCGACGACGGTGACGAGCCGGTGCCCGGTGTGCAGGCGGAGCGTGACCTCGTCCTCGGGGACACCGGACGGCAGTGCTGCCCGGACGTCGCGCGGCAGGGAGTCGACGAGCCACGAACCGGAGGAGGTCCGGATCCCGACCAGGACGTCCTCGGCGGGGCGGTCCGGCGCCTCGTCCGGGTTGTGGCGGAGGTCGGAGACGAACGGCGCGGCGTCCCCGGCGGCGAGCGACTCGTCGGTCGCGATCGTCGCCCGCTCGATCTGCACGTGGAGCACGACCGCGATCCCGGAGAGGACCACGGCGCCCACGACGAGGCTGCCGAGCGTGATGCGCGCGCTGATCGAGAGGCGGCGGAGGACCCTCATGCCGTCGGCACGACCTCGAGCGCGTAGCCGACGCCGCGCACGGTGCGGATCGCGACGTCGGCGTCCGCCGCCTGGAGCTTCTTGCGGACGTAGCTCACGTACTGGTCGACGATCGTCGGGTCGAAGTGCTCGGCGCTCCCCCAGACCTCCTCGAGGACCTCGGCGCGGGTCCGCGGTGCCGGCGAGCCCTGGATGAGGAACCGCAGCAGCGAGAACTCCTTGACGCTCAGCGGCAGGTCACGCCCGCGCACGGCGGCGCGGACGGCGACGGTGTCGAGTCGGACCGAGCCGGCCTCGACCACCGTCGCGGTCCCCGCCGCGCGACGGCGCAGGTGGGCTCGGATGCGGGCGTTGAGCTCGGCGATCGCGAACGGCTTCGTGAGGTAGTCGTCGGCGCCGGAGTCGAGCCCGAAGACCCGGTCGTCCACCGCGTCGCGCGCCGTGACGAGCACGACCGGGAAGTCCTCGCCCATCTCGCGCAGCCGACGGCAGACCTCGAACCCGGACATCTCCGGGAGCATGACGTCGATCGCGGCCGCGTCGAAGGACTGCGCGCGGGCCTGGAGGAGCGCGGCGACGCCGTCGGCCACGACGGTCACGGCATGCCCCTCGCCGACGAGCCCGCGTTCGACGAGCACACCCATCTCGGGGTCGTCCTCGACCACCAGGATGTTCGCCACGTCACCCCACCCCGCTCGTGCCGAGGAGGGATCCGATGACGAACGTCGCCGTGGTGGTCATGCCCCCAGCGAACCAGGTCCGGGCGCTTCCGTTCGTGTGAGGTTTCGAACGATGCCGGCGCCCGAAACCGGTTTGCTGGAGCCACCGTGCCGGTGTCGATCGGCGCACGATGTGGAAGGCCGACATGGACTGGCAGTTCGGCGGGATACCGCTCCACCCCCTCTTCGTCCGCCTCACCTCCGTTGCCGTCCCGGTCGCGGCCCTCACCGCGATCGCCGTCGCCGTGTGGCCGAGAGCACGGCGGTGGCTCGCGGTCGGTGCGCCGATCATCGGGCTCGTCGCGCTGGTGTCCGTGCCGCTCGCGACGTCTTCCGGCGAATGGCTGGAGCACCACGAGCGGGAGACCGCCTTGCTCGAACGGCACACCGAGCTCGCCGACGGGATGCTCCCGTGGTCGATCGCGGTGTTCGCGCTCCTGGCGCTCTGGTGGGCCTGGCACCGGTTCGGCACCGCCCGGGTGACGAACCGCGGCGCGGTGCGGGCCGTCGGGATCATCGGGCCGGTGCTGCTCGTGGTGGTCGCCGTCGTCTCGATCGTCGAGGTCGTCGTCATCGGCCACGCCGGAGCAGAGTCCGTCTGGAAGGGGTAGGCGCCACCCGCGTCGGACAGGAGGCGCGGTGCGGGCCCGCACCGCGCCTCCCGTCCGACCGTGCGCCGGTCAGTGCGTGTGGTCGCCGGTGCTGGTGGCCACCGCGGGGGTCACCGTGAACCGGTCGACGTTGCGCATCGCGTCGCGGAGGTGTTCCTCGGCGTGCTCCGCGAGGTGCGTGGCGGCGTGCAGGTCGGTGGCCGCGACCTCGACCGTCGCGGATCCCGTCAGCCGGTGCCCGGTCCAGCGGAGCCGGACGTCACGAACGGCGAGCACCCCGTCGGCGTGCTCGAGCGCGTGTTCCGCCCGGCCGACCAGCGCGGGATCGACCGCGTCCATGAGTCGCGCCCCGATCGACCGCACCGTTCCCCAGAGCAGCAGCAGGATCGAGATCGAGATGAGGAGACCGATGATCGGATCGGCGAGCGGGAAGCCGAGCATCACGCCGATCGCACCGAGGACCACCGACAGCGACGTGAAGCCGTCGAGCCGGGCGTGCACGCCGTCGGCCACGAGCGCCGCCGAACCGATGCGCTGACCGACGCGGATGCGGTAGATCGCCACGATCTCGTTGCCGGCGAACCCGATGAGCCCGGCGGCGACGAGCAGCCAGGGCGCCTCCACCGGCCGCGGGTGGACGAACCGGTCGATCGCCTGCCACCCCGCGACGACGGCGGAGAGCGCGACGACGAAGACGATGAACATGCCGGCGAGGTCCTCGGCGCGACCGTACCCGTAGGTCATCCGGCGGGTCGCGAGGCGGCGGCCGAGGACGAACGCGATCCACAGCGGCACGGCGGTCAGCGCGTCCGCGAAGTTGTGGATGGTGTCCGCGAGCAGGGCGATCGAGCCGGTGAACGCGACGATCACGGCCTGCAGGACCGTGGTGACGAGCAGGACGAACAGGCTGATCTTCAGCGCGCGGACGCCGGCGGCGTTGGCTTCCATCGCGTCGTCGATCGAGTCGGCGCTGTCGTGCGTGTGCGGCACGAAGAGGTGCTGGAGGAAGCTCCGCACCCCACCGTGCGGATGCGAGTGGTCGTGCCCGTGGTCGTGCCCGTGGTCGTGCGGGTGCGTGTGGTCGTGGCCGCTCATGCCCGTCCCGGCTCCCCGCGGTGGTGCGGTGGGGCGCCGACCACGTGTTCCGCCTGCTTGACCGCGTCGATGACGAGCTCGGACGCGTGCTCGTCCGTGAGCCGGTAGAACACCGTCGTGCCCTCGCGCCGCGTCGAGACCATCCGGGCGAGCCGCAGCTTCGCGAGGTGTTGCGAGACCGCTGCCGGAGTCTTGTCCACGACGTCCGCCAGGTGGTTCACGGACATCTCCTCGGCGCTGCGCAGGGCGAGGATGATCTTCACCCGGGTCGCGTCCGCGAGCATCGCGAACACCTCGACCGCGAGCTCGACGTACTCCGACTCCGGATCGAGTCCGCATGGTTGCTTGTCTACGTGCACACGCAGATACTAATGCACTGGTGCGTCACCGCCACCCGGGGTTCCCGCTCAGGGCATCCCACCCGGCCGCCCGGCGCGCGAACATTCGACCGTGACCACCTCGACGCCCCGGGCCGCGCTCCTCCTGGCCTCCCTCGGGTTCTTCCTCATCACGCTCGACATCCTGATCGTGAACGTCGCGCTGACGTCGATCGGCCGGGAGCTCGGTGGCAGCACCTCGGGCCTGCAGTGGGTCATCGACTCGTACACGCTGCTCTTCGCGTCCCTGCTGCTGTTCGCCGGCAACCTGTCCGACCGCATCGGTGCGAAGCGTGCCATCGGGTGGGGCATCGCCGGGTTCCTGCTCGCCTCGGTCGCCTGCGCGATCGCCCCGACGCTCGGCACCCTGATCGGAGCGCGCGCCGTCCAGGGCGCTGCGGCAGCGGTCATGCTGCCGGCGTCGATGGCACTCGTCCGCGAGGCGTTCCCGGACGCCCGCGAACGCGCCCACGCCCTCGGCATCTGGGCGGTCGGCGGCGCGGTGGCCGGAGCGGTCGGGCCGGTCCTCGGCGGCGCGCTGACCACCCTCGACTGGCGGCTCGTCTTCGCGATCAACCTGCCGGTGTGCGTCGTCATGCTCGGCATGCTGCTGCGGGTGGCGCCCTCGCCCCGTCGCCCGAGCCGGTTCGACCCCGTGGGCCAGGTGCTGGCGCTGCTCACCCTCGCCGGACTCGTCTTCGGCCTCATCGAGGGCGGCGCGCACGGCTTCGGCACCGGGTACGTCGTCGCCGCACTCGTGGTCGCCGCCGCATCGCTCGTCGGGTTCCTCGTCGTCCAGGCCCGGGGTCGCTCCCCGATGATGCCGCTCGACCTGTTCCGGTCGAGCGGCATGCGGATCGCGCTCGGAGTCGGGTTCGCGTTCATGGTCGGCAACTTCGGCAGCGTCTTCGTGCTGAGCCTGTACCTGCAGCAGCACCTCGGGCTGTCGCCGCTGCTCGCCGGACTCGTGTTCCTGCCGTCCGCGGCGTGCAGCATCGTCGGCAACGTCGTCAGCGGCACCCTCGCCAACCGCTTCGGCGCCCGCGTCCCGGTCGTCGCCGGGCTCACCACGATGGTCCTGGGTCTCGTCGTGGTGATCGTGTCCGCACCGTTCGACTCGTGGGTCGCCGTCGCCGTCTGCGCGGTCCTGACCGGCGCGGGCGGATCGGTCGCGATGCCGCCGGCGACGTCCGTCGTCCTCGCCAGCGTCCCCGCGGAACGCTCGGGGACCGCGAGCGCCGTGTTCAACACCTTCCGCCAGGTCGGCGGCGCGGTGGCCATCGCCGTGTTCGGCGCCCTCCTCGCCGACCGGGCGCACTTCGTGACCGGAACCCAGGTCAGCTTCGTCGTCGCAGGAGCCGTCATCCTCCTTGCTGCGGTCGCGGCCACCCGCATCCGGACCACGTGACGGACGGACCGGTGGGTCGCGACAAGACCGGTGACGGACGGGAGGCGCGGTGCCGGCTGGCACCGCGCCTCCCGTCCGCTGGGTGGTCGCGTCGCGACCCGGTGTCAGCGAGCCGTCGTCACGCGCGCCCGTCCGCCGCAGCGGGGTCGGCGGCGTGCGCCGCGTCCCGGCGCTCGGTGGCGTCGAGGGATCCGAGCAGGCGGAGCGCATCCGCCGTCGGCGAGCCCGGTTCGGCCGTGTAGAGCAGGAAGCTCAGCGCCGGGTCGCTCATCAGGCGGGAACCCTCGAACAGCAGGTCGAGCGCGCCGACGACCGGGTGCACGAAGTGCTTCTCGCCGGTGCCGTGCCGGCGGACGTCGTGCGCGCCCCACTTCGTCCGGAACTCGGGGCTGCGCGTGGAGAGCTCGCCGACGAGGTCCTGCAGCTCCCGGTCGTGCGGGTCGTGCCCCGCGGCGGCCCGGAGGATCGCCACGCTCTGGTCGGCGGCGAGGTCCCAGTCCGGGTAGAACGCGTCCGACCACTCGCGGTCGAGGAACGCTGCGCGGGCGAGGTTCGGGCGGTCGGCCTTCCGGAAGAGCTCGGCGTAGAGGGCCCGTCCGAGCGCGTTCGCGCCGAGCACGTCGAGGCGGTCGTTGCGGATGAACGCCGGTCCCCCGGTGAAGGCGTCGAGCGCGTGCTGCAGGCCGGGACGCAGCGTCTTCGGGGTCGTGGACCGGCGGCGGGCGGCCCGCACCGGCGAGGCGTTCGCGGCACGGGCGAGGTCGAACAGGTGGTCGCGTTCGGCGTCGTCGAGGAGCAGCGCACCGGCGATCGCGTGCAGGACGCCCTCGGACACCCCGGAGAGACTGCCGCGCTCGAGTCGGGAGTAGTACTCGACGCTCACGTCGGCGAGCATCGCCACCTCGCCGCGGCGGAGGCCCGCGACCCGCCGGTTCGCTCCTGCGGGCAGGCCGACCTGCTCGGGGCGGACGCGGGCGCGCCGGCTGACGAGGAAGTCCCTGACGTCGTCGCGGTTCGTGCTCATGGACGGGGACTGATCCGGACGGTCGCCGAGGTCGGTCCGTCCTGCAGCATCGGGGGCAGGTAGGGGCTGCCGGCGTACTTCGCCTCGTAGGCGGCGTCGATGCGGCTGTTCAGGTCGGGGCCGACGGCCTCGAAGGCTGCCTCGTGCTCGGCCCCGGCGGCGCGGATCCTGCCGGCACCCTGCTCGACGGCGGCCCGGTACCACCGGGAGCGCCGACCGTTGTAGGCGCGGGCGTACAGCCCGCCGTCGACGACCACGGACCAGATCCACGTCGGCGTGCCGTACGTCGTGCCGTCCCCCCGGAACGGGCTGATGTGGAGGTCGTCGCTCGCGCCGATCGCGGCGATGGTGTCCTCGTCCCAGTTCGTCATCGGGTCACCGGCCCGCGAGGTCGTCGTCGGAGACGTGCTCGAGCCAGGTGGTCGTGGTCGACGGGTCGTCGGCGCTCTCGAGCATCGCGAAGTGCTCCATGAAGGTGCCCTCGGCGGAGGCGTGGAAGTGCTCCTCGCCCGGTGAGACGTACACGGTGTCACCGGGACGCGCGGTCACGACCTTCCCGTCGCGGGTCCCGAAGCGCGCCACGCCCTGGGTGACGCGGAGGAACTGGCCGCGGGCGTGGGAGTGCCAGGCGGTGCGGGCACCGGGGGCGAACTTCACGAGCGCGAGCGTCGCGCGCTGGTCGCCGTCCTGCGGGGTGACGATCGGGTCGACCCACACGTCGCCGGCGAACTGCTCCGGCGGGTTCTTGGCGGTGGGCTGCTTCGGCAGGATCTCCTGCGGCATGGGTGCGTCCTCTCTCGGCGGGTGGTCGTGTGCCCGCTGCGTCCGACGCTACGACCGATGGCGGTCGGGAGGGATGTCCTGACAGGGTGACCTTCGTGGACGACCGGTCACGCGTCGTGGTCCATGGACGACGACAGCTCGCGGTGCGCGTCGGCCTGTTCGACCAGCATCGCGGCCTTGGCCTCGGCGGTCCGCACCGCGTCGGCTCCGGCGAGGAAGCGTGCGGGGGGCTCGGGGAGCGCGGCGATCTGGACCAGTGCCGCGGCGAGCTTCGCCGGATCGCCGCCCTGGGTGCCGTTCATGCGCTTCCAGGCGGCGATGGTCTCGGTCGTGCGTGCGGCGTAGTCGTCGATGGACAGTGCCGGCCAGATGGTCGAGGACCCTTCGACCAGGAGCTCGGTGCGGAAGAAGCCCGGCTCGACGATCGTCGTGGTGATGCCGAACGGTTCGACGTCGGTGCGGAGGGTCTCCATCCACCCCTCGAGCGCGAACTTCGACGACGCGTAGGCGGAGCAGAAGTCGACCCCCATGAGTCCGGCGGTGGAGGTGATCGTGATCACGCGGCCACTGCGCTGCTGCCGCATCACGGGCAGGATCGCGCGCGTGACGGTGAGGGGGCCGAAGAAGTTGACCTCCACCTGCTGGCGGTACTGCTCGTCGCTGATCTCCTCGAAGTAGCCGGCGGAGAACATGCCGGCGTTGTTCACGAGGACGTCGATGCTGCCGAACCGCTCGACCGCGGCGGCGGCTGCGTCGTTCGCGGCTGCCGGGTCGGTGATGTCGAGCGAGAGCGGGAGGAGGTCGTCGTGCTCACCGAGTGCCTCGGTGACCCGGGCCGCGTCACGGGCGGTGGCGACGACGCGGTGGCCGGCGTCGAGTGCGGCCCGGGCGATGTCGACGCCCATCCCGCGGGCTGCTCCGGTGATGAACCAGACGGTCGTGTCAGTCATGGTGGTGCCGTCCTGCTGCGCGGTCGCGCTGCTGCTCCTCCAGTGAAACCCGAGCCGGCCGGTCGAGAGGTGCCACGTCTGTAGGGGTACCGACGCTGACCCTCTGGCCGCGGATCGGCGACGTATGGTCGTCGGCATGGACAACCGCGACGAGCTCCGCGCGTTCCTGACCTCGCGTCGGGCCCGGCTCACGCCACAGGCTGTCGGGCTGCCGGACTTCGGCGGCCGTCGACGGGTTCCGGGGCTGCGACGAGAGGAGGTCGCGCTCCTCGCCGGGATGAGCGTCGAGTACTACAAGCGACTCGAACGGGGCAACGCGACCGGGTTCTCCGACGTCGTCCTGGACGGCATCGCACGGGCACTGCGACTCGACGAGGCCGAGCACCGGCACCTGTTCGACCTCGTCCGGACGGCGAACGACGGCGACCGACCGAGGGCGCGTCGTTCGATCGCGCGCACCACGCAGGTGCGCCCCACCGTGCAGCAGACCATCGACGCGATGTCGACCGTCCCGGTCTTCGTCCAGAACGGCCGCCTCGACGCGGTCGCCACGAACGCACTCGGTCGTGCGCTGTTCTCGGAGATGTTCACGCACCCGCAGACGACCGTCAACGCGGCTCGCTACGTGTTCCTCGACCCTCGAGCGCAGACCTTCTACCGGCACTGGGAAGCCGACGCCCGACAGATCGTGGCGATCCTGCGGGCAGAGGCCGGTCGCTCGCCGTACGACACGGCGCTCAGTGGGTTGGTCGGGGAACTGTCCACCCGCAGTGACCTGTTCCGCCGGCTCTGGGGCGCCCACGACGTCAAGGAGCACCGGACCGGACTGAAGATCGTCCACCACCCGGTCGTCGGCGACCTCGACCTGACCTTCGAATCGATGGAGCTGGCGTCGAACCCCGGCCTGACCCTCCTCGCGTTCTCGGCCGTGCCCGGCACCCCCTCCCACGAAGGCCTGCAACTGCTCGCGAACTGGGTCGCCACCGAGACGACGTCGCCGGGACCGACCGCAGCGGAGTCGTCGGTCTAGCGTCGCACCGTGGACGATGACGTCACGGCAGGCGCAGCGGAGCGCACGACGGCAGGAGCAGGACCCCGGATGACCGATCCCGACGACTCGACGCAGCAGCTGTTCCTCCGTCGCAACCGCGTCCGACTGCAGTCCCTCGTCGACCGGGTCGTGCCCGCCGACGAGTACCCGTCGGCGTCCGAGGCCGGCGCGCTCGAGTTCCTGGCGTCGGTCCTCGACGAGCGTCCGGACTGGCTCGACCGGATCCGTGCGGTCGTGGACGGCCACGACCAGGACGACGACCCCGACTGGGCGTGGTTCGCGGGGATCGTCGCCGCCGGCTACTACGCCGACGCGGGCAACGGCGGCAACGCCGGCGAACGCTCGTGGGAGATGGTCGGCTGGCAGCCCGGGCCGCCAACGGGGTGGAGTGTCCCGGTACCGGTGCCCACCGCGCAGCCGGTGGTGGTGCGCCCGTCGGAGTTGGCCGAGCGGTACGACGCGATCGTCATCGGTTCGGGGGCCGGTGGGGGTGTCGCGGCGTGCGGGCTCGCCGAGTCCGGGCGCCGGGTCCTCGTGGTCGAGGCCGGGTCCTGGCCGGGCACCGCCGACCTCGCGCAGGACCACATCCGCAATCCCCGGTCGACGTGGGGGCTCGCACCGCGGTCCGGTCCCGTCGACCTCGGCAACCCGCGCGTCATCGCCTCGCCCGAGGGAGACCGGGTCGCCCGGCCGTCCGACTGGGACTGGCACAACAACGCCTTCACGGCGGGCGGTGGCACGAGGGTCTACGGCGCGCAGGCGTGGCGGTTCGCCCCGAGGGACTTCACGATGGCCACCGACCACGGCGTGCCGGACGGCAGTGCCCTGGCGGACTGGCCGATCGGCTACGCGGACCTCGAGCCCTGGTACGAGCGGGCGGAGTGGGAGCTCGGCGTGAGCGGCGACGGCGACGGTCCGTGGGCCGGTCCCCGCACACGGGCGCTGCCGATGCCGGCGATGGCGGCGGGACCCGCGCGGGAGCGGCTGGCGCAGGCCGCGACCGAGCTCGGCTGGTCGACGGTGCACGTCCCGCTGCTCGTCAACTCGGTCCCCTTCCTCGGGCGGGGAGCGTGCGAGCAGTGCGGGATGTGCGTCGGGTTCGCCTGCCCCGTCGACGCGAAGAACGGCAGCCAGAACACGATGCTCCCCCGGGCCGTCGCCACCGGCAACGCGTCCGTCCTCCTCGAGACCCGGGCCGCGCGGATCCGGACGGACCGGTCCGGCCGCGTCGTCGGGGTGACGCTCGTCGGGACGGTCGACGGCGTGGACTGGCGTTCGGACGTCGACGCGGCGGAGGTCGTCGTCGCGGCGAGAGCGGTGGAGTCCGCCCGGCTCCTCCTCAACAGCCGCAGTGAGCAGGAGCCGAACGGGCTCGGCAACGGCCGGGACCAGGTCGGACGACACCTGCAGGGGCACCGGTACGGCGGCGCGATGGGCATCTTCGACGACGTCGTCGAGGACGGCCTCGGGCCCGGGCCGTCCATCGCCACGACCGACTTCCGGCACGGCGTCCCCGGGCAGATCGGCGGCGGGATCATCGCGGACGAGTTCGTCGCGACGCCGTCGAACACCTACGCGTACCTCACCGGGTTCGGGCTCCTCCCCCGTGCGGGCATCGACAGCAAGCACGGGATGCGCGACCTCGCCCGCCGGAGCATGCGACTGATGGGGCCGATCCAGGAGGTCACGTCCGCCGACTCCCGCGTCCGGGTCGACCCCGCCGTCACCGACCGGTGGGGTGTCCCCGTCGCACGGTTCAGCGGTGGTCCGCACCCGGAGGACACCCGCGCCCGCGACCACACCAGTGCGCGGAGCGGGGACTGGCTCCGGGCCGCGGGTGCGAGGCGGGTCGCCGAGATGCACGGGGAGCTGACCGGGACGAGTGGTGGCCAGCACCAGGCCGGGACCCTCCGCATGGGCGATGACCCGCGCACGTCGGTCGTCGATCCGTTCGGCCGGGTGTGGGGACACGACAACCTGCGCGTCGCCGACGGGTCGGTGCACGTCACGAACGGCGGGGTGAACCCGGTGCTGACGATCTTCGCGACGGCGATGCGGACGATCGACGACATGATCCGGTGACGTCGGGCGTCCCGGACGCTACCCGCGGCGACGGGTGCGGGGGCCCGGCGGGCCCGGCGGGTCCGGCGGGTCGGGCGGGTCCGGCGGATCGGTCGGCTCCGTCGGCTCCGTCGGCTGACCGAGGACGGTCCGTCCGGCGAGCACGGCCAGCGCGACCTCGGTGACCGGGAGCCGGTTCCGCCGCGCGTGGTCGCGCAGCAGCGAGAACGCGATCGCCGGGTCCACGCCGTTCCGGTTGGCGAGCCACCCCTTCGCCTGCTCGATGACCGTCCGGCTCTCGAGGGCCGCCTGCAGCTGCGCCTGCGTGGTCACGGCGTCGTCGATGGTCCGCTGCTGCACGACCGAGATCGCGGCGATGTCCGCCAGTGCCCGCGCGGCGACGAGGTCGTCCTCGTTGAACGCGCCCGTGGACTCGCCGAACAGGTTGAGCGACCCGATGACGGTCGCCCGGAGTCGGAGCGGGATCGAGTGGACGGCGCGGTACCCGGCATCCGCAGCGGCCCGGGAGAAGTGCGGCCATCGAGACTCGGCGGCCAGGACGTCTGGGATCGAGACCACGGTCCCCGTCCGGGCGGCTTCGAGGCAGGGTCCGTCGCCGACCTCGAGCTGCAGGAGCTCGAGCAGTCCGCTGTGGTGCCCCACCGAGGCGGCGATGTGCAACCGGTCGTCCGACCCGAACAGCATCAGCCCGGCGGCCTGCACGTCGAACAACGCCGCCGACTCGTCCACGAGGAGCTGCAGGCGGCCCGCGAGGTCCCGTGGACCGGTGGCACCGCCGACCAGTTCGATGATCGTGTCGAGCAGTCGTCGTTCGCGGTCGACACCCAATGGGTCACTCCAGAGGCGGTGATCAGAAGTGGCCGGTCGTGCGCTGCTCCAGCGGTCGGGGACCGCGTGGTCCCACCGTACGGCCCGCACATGCGAACGCACCCGGGCGTCCGACGTGCCTGACCAGCGCACAACGGAAGGCACCGCGAACCGCGGTTCCCCGTGGTTCGCGGTGCCTTCCGTTGTGCGCAAGCGCCCCGCACCGCGGGGCGCCGCGGCCGCGCCGCCGCCGGCCCCGCGCTACCGCTTCAGGTTCGTCAGCTCCTGCAGCACCTCGTCCGAGGTCGTGATGATGCGCGCGTTCGCCTGGAACCCGCGCTGCGCCACGATGAGGTTCGTGAACTCCTGCGACAGGTCGACGTTCGACATCTCGAGCGTGCCCGACGCGAGCTGCCCGACACCGGGCGACCCCGGAGCGCCGACCGTGGCGTTGCCGGAGTTGGCCGTGGCGCGGTAGCCCGACGCCCCGGTCTTCTCGAGACCGGCCGGGTTCGCGAACGTCGCGAGGGCGATCCGACCGATGGCGAGCGACGCACCGTTCGAGAACGTCCCGACGACCGTGCCGTCCTTCGAGATCGAGTAGCCCTGGAGCGACCCGGCCTCGTGGCCGTTCTGCGACGAGATGGACGCGGTGTTGAGCGAGGCGAAGCCCGTGAGCTGCCGCATGTCGACGGCGATGCCCCCGACGGCGAGCGTGCCACCGGCCGTGAGCTTGCCGTCGGTCCCGAACGTGAGCGACGTCGTCGCCTGGGTGCCCTGGCCGTCGGTCGCGGTGACGTCCCAGCCGGCAGCGGTGCGCTCGTAGGCGATCGACATGGTGTGCTTCGCACCGGACGCGTCGTAGACGGTGGCGTCGCGCGTGATGACCGCGCCCACGGCGGTCTCGGACGGCAGGTTGCCGGTCACACCAGCGGTGGAGGTGCGGACGGCGGGCGCGGCGGCGTCGAGCGGCAGGACGATGTCCGACAGGGCGCCGTTCTCGTTCACGACGCCGTTCGTGGCCGGGTAGCCCTGCACGATCTTCCCGTCGGCGCTGACGAGGCGGCCGTCGGCGTCGAAGTCGAACGCACCGGCGCGGCTGTACACGGTGTCGTTGCCGAGGCGCGTGACGAAGAACCCGTCGCCGGAGATCATCAGGTCGGTGGCCTTGCCGGTGGCCTGGGCGGAGCCCTGGGCGAAGTTCGTGGAGACGCCGGCGACCTGCACGCCGAGGCCGATCTGGGCGGGGTTCGTGCCGCCGATGCCGGTCTGCGGTCCGCCGGCACCCTGGGTCATCTGCGACAGGGTGTCCTGGAAGACCGTCGACGACGACTTGAAGCCGACCGTGTTGACGTTGGCGATGTTGTTGCCCGTGACGTCCAGCATCTGCTGGTGCGAACGGAGGCCGGAGATCCCGGAGTAGAGCGAGCGGAGCATGGTGCGTCCTTTCGTGGAGGTACCGAAGAAGAAGAGGAGGGGGTCAGGAGGTCGTCTTGATGCCGGAGATCACGTCGAGGTTGACCTCCTTCCCGTTCACCGTCACGGTCGGCACGCTCTGGGCGTACGACACCGCGGTCGCCGTCCCCGTGATCGATGTGCCGGACGTGGCGTCGGTGTAGCTGACCTGCTTCCCGACGAGGTTGGCGGCGGCGATCCGCATCTGCAGCGAGAAGTTCTCGTTCGCCGTCGTGGTCTGGTTGGTGATCTGCTCCATCATCGCGAGCTGCGTCTGCTGGCTGATCATCTGGTTCGTGTCCATCGGCGAGGACGGGTCCTGGTTCTGCAGCTGCGTGACGAGGAGCTTCATGAACACCTCGGAGTCCATCGTCTGCGACCGCGAGCTGGTCTGGTTCGCGGCGAGGGCCGCGGCCTGGGCGGCCTGGTCCACGGTGCCGGTGATGCCGTCGATCGGCATGGTCGTTCCCTTCGGTTCTGCCTGTGCTGGCGGTCGTCGCTCAGGCGAGGACGTCGAGTCCGACGGTGCGGACGGTGGGCGTGTGGGCGGTGTCGGGTGCGCGCGGGGTGTGCCGCGCCTCCTGGCCGGTGTCGACGCGTGGACCCGTCTGGGCGGGCCGTTCGTCGTGCCCGGAGCGGGTGTCCGGGTGGTTCTGCGAGGACAGGTCGAGCGTGGTCGACAGTCCGGAGCCGGCGGCGTCGCGGCGGAGGTCCGGCATGACCTGCCGGACCGCGTCGCGCCCCGCGTCGGAGGCGGCGAAGAGCTCGACGTGCATCCCGTGCGCGGTGACGTGCGCGCGGACGGTGACCGGGCCGAGCGTGTCCGGCGTCACCTGGACGGTGACGACGTGCTCCCCCGGGCCGGCCTGTGCGAGCGTGAACACCGGTCGGGCCAGCTGCTGCGCGAGCGGGGCCGGGGCGTTCGCGGTGGCTGCGCCGGACGTCGGCGTGGCCGGCGCGGCGGGCGCCGTCGGCGAGGTGGTCGGGACCGCGACGGCGCTCTCGCCGCCGCGGGGCGTGGTGACGGCCTGGAGGCGCGGATCGCCCTGGTCGGGCGCGCCGCTGTCCGCCTCGCGGCCGGTCTGGGCACTGCTGCCCGGTGCTCCGGCGGCCGGGGTGGTGGCCGTTGCCGTGGCCGTGGCCGTGGTGACGACGGGCTGCCCGGCGTCGGCGGGGCCGGTACCGGTCGTGGCGGCCCGGGCGCCCTGAGCGTTCTGGCTGCCCTGGGCGCTCTGGGTGACCGGCGTGCTCGCTGGTGCCGGAGCCGTCGGTGCGGCCGTTGCCCCCGGGACGGCGGACGGCTGCGTCGCTGCCGTCCGGTCGAATTCGTGCGGGGACACCGCCGGGAGGGCCGGGCCAGGCGCGCCGAGCGGGGCGGCCGGGGTCGTCGCCGCGGCAGCTGTCGTTCCGGCGGCGGTCGTCGCTGGGGTGCCGCCGAGCGACCCGGCCGCGGGGGTCGCGGCAGCGGTCGCCGCGGTCGGGTGCGCGGTGCTCACGGCGTCGGCGTGCGGCGTCGAGCCGGCGGGGTCGGGCGTCGGGGTCGCCCCGCTGCCCGGCACGGGTGCGTCGAGCGACGCCACGGACGAGCTGGCTGCTGCGGGAGTCGCGAGCGGCTGGGCGGCGGCGGTCGGCGCGGCGGGGACCGGCCCGACCATGGCATCGACGATCGACGCCGTGTCGACGGTCGGCGCCGTCCCCGTGGCGGCGGGACCGGCGGCGGTGCCGTCGCTGGAGGTGCCGTCGGCGGAGGTGTCATCGGCGGAGCGTGCCGCGGTGGGACGGGTCCCACCGTCCGTCGTGCCGTCCGTCGTCGTCGCGTCCGTCGCCGAGCGGCGGTCCCGTCCTGCTGCCGAGGCCGTGGGCGGCGCATCGCGGTCCGTTCCGGGCGCCGGGGTGCGGCGGTCGTGGGACGGCCCCGTCGGCGTGCGGCGCTCCCGGGCGTCGGCAGCCGAGGCAGCGGACGTGGAGGACCCGGTGGCCGCGGCCGAACCCGCGTTCCCCGCGGCGGCCATCGCGGCGCCGAACGAGTCCGCGGACGCCGGCGCACCCGACGAGGACGCGGCCCGCGCCGGTGCCGGGGCGGCAGCGGACGTGGTGATGGTCAGGCTCATGCTGCGCTCCCCGCGTTCATGAGGGACAGCAGCGCCGCCGTCTGCAGGTCCGTCGCACCCGAGGCCGCGGTCGCCGCCGTCGTGGCGGACGCCTGCGCGGGCACGATGCGTCGGATCGTGGCGATGTCCGAGTCCTTGTACCAGTTGTCGACGATCCGGACGTCCTTGCCCGGTCGCGGCGCGTGCAGGACCTTGCCGTCGCCGACGTATATGACGACGTGCCCCTCGCCCTTCGGGATGATGAGGTCGCCGGGCTGCGCGTCCTTGAGGGACCCCACCTCGACGCCCATCTTCGCCTGGTCCGGCACGACCCGGGGCATGGTCACCCCGAGGTCCTTGAACACCGTCTGCACCAGCCCCGAGCAGTCCATGCCGCTCGTGGTGGTGCCGCCGAAGACGTACGGCACGCCGAGGTACTTCTTCGCGTCCGCGACGACGTCGGCACCCGTGGCACCGCTGCCCGTCGCGAGCGTCCCGGCCCCGGCGTCGACGGACGTGGCGGCCGCGGGCGTCACGGCCGAGGTCGTGCCGGTACCGGTCGCGCCGGTCCCGCTCCCGGTCGCGGTCGCCAGGGCGTCGGCGAACGCGGTCGACGTGGCGGCGCCCGACGCGGCCGAGGTGGCCGCCGTCGCGGTGGTCCCGCTGCGCAGGGCATCGATCTGGGTCCGGATCTCGGAGATCCGGGAGAGCACGGCGTCCACGCTCATCGGGCACCACCTTCCGCGCGGCTGCGTGCCGCGATCTCGTCGAGGGCGTTCTGTTCGGTGCGGAGGTCCTCGGCGGCCTGCTGCTCGTCGTGCTGGACCTCGAGCTTCTCGAGCCCGAGGGCGGACCGGCGGGCCGCGTTGTAGTCGTCCTGTGCCCGGTCGGCGTCGGCGCGGCGGGTCCGGGCGACGGCGTCGAGCTCCTCGAGCATCCCGCGGGTGGCGGCACGCGCCGCGGCGACCGCGCTGAGGGTCGCGGCGTCCTGGATCGGCTGCGACCCCTCGGTGTCGGCGAGGTTCCGACGTGCCGCGATCCGGGCGTCGGCGGCGTCGCGCACCCGCTCGTTGGCGGTCGCGAGGGCGGCGGCGGCACGGTCCTGTTCGGCGTGCCGGAGCCGGAGGAGCCCGGCGAGCGGGAACCGGCGGGCCATCAGGCACCACCCCCGGTGCCGAGCGTGCTGACGAGTGCGTCGAGGGAGCGCCACGACGCAGCCGCGGTCGCACGCTCGTCCATGCCCTGCCGCAGGAAGCCGTCGATCGCGTCCTGGTGGTCGACGGCGGCGTCCACGAGCGGGTTCGTCCCGCGCTGGTACGCCCCGACGTCGAGCAGGTCCTGCGCCGCCCTGCGCGCGGCCATGACCTTCCGCAGGGCCGTCGCCGCACCGCGCTGCCCGGGCGTGGTGACCTTCGAGGCCACGCGCGACACCGAGCCGAGCGCGTCGACGGACGGGAAGTGCCCGGTGATCGCCAGCTTCCGGTCGAGGACGACGTGCCCGTCGAGGATGCTCCGGGCGGCGTCGGCGATCGGTTCGTTGTGGTCGTCGCCGTCGACGAGGACCGTGTACAGCCCCGTGACGCTGCCGACCCGGTCGGTCCCGGCGCGTTCGAGCAGTCCGGCGAGGACGGAGAACGTCGACGGCGGGTAGCCCCGGGTGGCCGGCGGCTCCCCCACGGACAGCCCGATCTCGCGCTGCGCCATCGCGACGCGGGTGAGCGAGTCCATCATCAGCACGACGTCCTGTCCGGCGTCGCGGAAGGACTCGGCGATGCGGGTGGCGACGAACGCGGCACGCAGGCGCATGAGCGCCGGCTCGTCCGAGGTCGACACGACGACGATCGAGCGGGCGAGGCCCTCCGGACCGAGGTCGTCCTCGAGGAACTCGCGCACCTCGCGTCCGCGCTCGCCGACGAGGGCGATGACGTTGACGGCCGCGTCGCTCCCCCGGGCGATCATCGACAGCAGCGAGGACTTGCCGACGCCGGAGCCCGCGAACAGGCCCATGCGCTGCCCGCGCCCGACCGTCGTGAGGGTGTCGAGCACGCGGACGCCGAGCTGCATCGGGGTGTCGATGCGCGTCCGGGCCATGGCGTTCGGCGTCTCGTGGTCGAGCGGCACCCACGCGACCGGCTCGCCACCGGCGCCGACGAGCGGACCGCGGTCGTCGATCGGGCGTCCGAGTCCGTCGAGCACGCGTCCGAAGAGTCCCGCCCCGGTGGGCACGAGCACCGGTCGCCCGGTGGGCCGTGCGGGCGTGCCGGCGGTCACACCGGTCAGGCGCCCGAGCGGCATGCAGCGGACGCCGGTGACGTCGGTCGCGACGACCTCGACGAGGGTCTGCGGCGCACCCTCGGCACCGACGGCGACGACCTCGCCGACGTGCGCGTCGAGTCCGGCGATCGTGAGGCCGAGTCCGACCGCGCTCGTGACGACACCGACCCGCTGCGGAGCGGCCTGTCGGAGTGCCTCGTCGAGCCCACGGGGGCGGAGGAGCGTCGTGGTCACGGGGTCACCCCCAGCGCCGTGCGGGCACGGTCCAGCGCGGTGGCGATCCGCGCGTCGAGCATCCCGTCGGGCAGGTCGACGACGGCGTCCCCGTCGCGCAGCGACGGGTCGGCGACGACCGGGACCGGCAGGTCGAGTTCGGCGACGCGCGCGGCGTCCGCGACGCTCAGCCGGAGGGCCACGGCGACGGTGCGGTCGATGGACGCGAGCGCCCGCTCGACGGTCGCCTGCGCACCGGGGACGACCCGCGCCTCCCGTCCGTCATCAGCGGTGTCCGCGGTTCGGGAGGCGCGGATCGCGTACCCGACGACGGCTTCCGCCAGGTCGACGGCCGCGACCGCGACCGACTGCTCGGCCTGGTCGAGGACCGGTGCGACATGCGACAGCATCGCGTTCGTCGCGGCGTCGAGGACCGCGATGCGGCGCGCGGTGTCCGCCTGCATCGAGGCGGTGCGGGCCGCGTGCTCGGACTCGAGCCGGGCGCGCAGCGCGTCGGTCTCGGCCTGCGCCTGCCGGAGCCCCGCGGCGTACCCGGCGGCGTGCCCGCGCACGTCGGCGCTGGCGGCGCGCGCGTTCCCGGACGGGTCCCCGATGACGGGGAACGCGACGCGCTGGACCACGGACTCAGTCAACGAGCTCGTCCTCCTCGGCGCGGTGGACCGTGATGACGCCCTGCGCCTCGAGTTCGCGGACGGAGCGGACCACCTCGGCGCGGGCCTCCTCGACCTGCGAGACCCGGACCGGGCCCATGGCTTGCAGCTCGTCGTCGAGGAGCTCGCGGTTGCGCTCGGAGACGTTCGCCCGGATCGTCTCGACGACCGGCGCGGCGGCACCCTTCATGGCGGTCGCGAGGAGCTTCGAGTCGATCCCGCGCAGGACCTGCTGGATGTCGCGGGACTCGAGCTTGACGATGTCCTCGAACGTGAGCATCCGGGAGCGGATGTCCTCGGCGAGCTCGGGGTCGCGCGCCTCGAGCCCGTCGAGCACGGCCTTCTCGGTGGCGACGTCCGAGCGGTTGATGATGTCGACGAGCGGGGCGATGCCGCCGACGACCTCGACGCTCTCGCGCGGCGACACGACGGCACCGGCGCGCTGGCGGAGGACGCCGGCGACGATCCCGACGGCTTCCGGGGTCGCGCTCCCCATGGTCGCGAACGCCTGGGCGACGTCGGTGCGGGCGCGCTCGTCCACCCCGGCGAGCACGGCGCTGGCCTGGGCCGGCTTCAGGTGTGCGAGCACGAGGGCGATGGTCTGCGGGAGCTCGCCTTCGAGGAGCGTGACGACCTGGCCGGGCTCGGCGTCGTCGAGGAAGTCGAACGACTGCCCGGCGAGGTTCGAGGCCAGGCGGTCCATGACGCCGGCGGCGCGTTCGGCACCGAAGGACGCCTCGAGCAGCCCGAGCGCGGTCTCCTTGCCGCCGCGCTTCTGCGTGCGGCCGCTCAGCGTCATCCGGTGGAACTCGGTCAGGGTCTTGTCGACGACGGTGTCCTCGACGCGGCGCATCCGGACGATCTCGGCGGAGATCTCCTCGGCCTCGATCTCGGTGAACTGCTTCATCACCTCGGCGGCGCGCTCGGTCTCCATCTGCATGAGGATGAGCGCGACCTTCTGCGCACCGGTCAGCGCACGGTCGCCAGCGCCGGTCCCGCCGGCGCTCGGCACCAGGGCGCTCACACCGGTGCCCGGTCGTCGAGGAGCCCGCGGAGGAGCTCGGCCGTGCGCTTCGGGTCCCGCTCGGCGAGGGCGGAGATGTCCTGGCGACGACGCTCCGCGGTGATCTCCTCGGTGGTGAGGACCTCGGTGGGGGCGTCGTCGTGCGGGACGGTGGGCAGCGCGACGGTCGGGGCGTCCCCGGCCTGGAGGGTGCTCCGGTCCGCGGCGCCGTCGACGGCGAGCGGGAGCTGGAAGGTCTCGCCGGAGAAGGCGTCGAGCTCGCCGAGGTCGACCGCCTCGCGCTCCTGCTTCCGGCTGCGGCGGGCGAGGACGACGATGATCGCGATGAGGGCGAGCAGCGCGCCGACGACGATCCCGGCGGTGCGGATCGACGACCACAGCGCCTCCTGCTGGTCGGCCTTCTGCTGGGCCTCGAGCGCCTTCGTCGCCTTGTCGGCGGCACTGGTGTCGAAGTCCATCATCGCCACGCGGACCTGGTCGCCACGGGTCTGGTCGACACCGGCGGCCGCGGCCACGAGGTCGTTGATGCTCTGCAGGTTCGCGTTCTGCACCGCGGCCGCCTTGGAGTTCAGCGCGACCGAGATCGTCTGGCGGGAGAGCCCACCGGCCGGCAGCTGCGTGGTCTCGGTGGTGTGGTCGACGGCGTTGTTCTTCGTCGCGGACTCGTTCTTGTACCCGTCGTCGGCGCCGCTCGTGGCGGTGCCGTTCGGCACGGCGATGTTGTCCGGGCCGAGGACGCCGGTCGCCCCGGCACCGCCGGCACCGGACCCCGCGCCGTACTGCTCGGTGGTGGACGACTCGTTGAGCGCGACCGGGCCGGTCGTCGGCGTCGTGTAGGACTCCGACGTGCGGGTGCCCGAGTTCTGGTTCATCGTGGCGGACACCACGACGCTGGCGTTCCCGGTGCCGAGGGTCGTGTCGAGCAGGTCCTGGATCTTCTTGCTCGTCGAGGCGTCGTAGTCGGCCGCCTGGTCCGCCCCGCTGCCGGTCGCGCCGGTGCCGACGGCGGAGAGCGTCTGGCCCTTCGCGTCGACGACGGAGACGTCGGTCGGCTGCATGCCCTCGACGGCGGCGCTCGTCAGGTGCACGATCGCCTGGACCTGGTCGGTGCTCAGCTCGCTGCCGTTCTTCGTGGCGATGAACACCGACGCGGTCGGGTCCTTCTCCTCGGAGACGAACACGGTCTTCTCGGGGATCGCGAGCTGCACGGTGGCGGTCTGCACGCCGTCCATCGCGCCGATGGTCTTCGCGAGCTCGCCCTCCATCGCGCGCTTGTACGTGACGTCCTGCTGGAACTCGGAGCTCGTCACGCCCATCTTGTCGAGCAGCGAGTAGCCGCCCTCGTTCGAGGCGGGCAGTCCGTTCGACGCGGCCTTGAGCCGCTCCGAGTACACCGACCCCTGCGGGACGAGGATGGTGGCACCGCCGTCGGTGAGCTGGTACGGCACACCGTCTGTGGTGAGCTGGTCGGTGACGCTCGCCGCGTCGGCCGCCGCCAGTCCGGTGAACAGCGGGGCGTAGGACGCCTTGCCGAGCCAGCTCGCGAGCGCGATGCCGCCGAGCACGAGCGCGGCGATGACGAGGATCGCGATGGTCCGCTGGGCAGCGCTGAAGCCCTTGACGTAGGCGGCGAGACGACCGAAGAGGTCCTTGACGGCGACGGGCATCAGGCCTGCATCCTCATGATCTCGTTGAAGGCGTCGACGCCCTTGTTGCGGACGGCGGAGACGAGCTCGAGGGTGACCTGGGCGCGGGTGGCGGCGATGGTCGCGTCGTGGATGTCGTCGAGGTTGCCGGTGACGGCCTTGAGCGCGAGGGTCTTCGAGTCGCTCTGCAGCTGCTGGAGCCCGTCGACCGCGTTCCCGAGCGATGCGGCGAACCCGCTGCCGTCGGACGTCGCGCCAGCGGCCGCGACTCCGCTCGTCGCGCTCGTGCCGACGTCGCTGGACGTGCCGCTCAGGCTCGTCATCGCGTTCGTCATAGCGTTGGTGGTCACACCGTTCACGGCGTCGATGGGCATCAGTTCTTCCCGATCTGCAGGGCCGCCTCGTAGGCGGTCTTCGCGCGGTCGACCACGGCGGCGTTCGCCTGGTAGCCCCGCTGGGCCATGATGAGGTCCGCCATCTGCGTGCCGAGGTCGATGTCCGGCATGCGGACGTAGCCCTCCGCGTTCGCGAGCGGGTTGTCCGGGTCGTACGTGACCCGGCCGGCGGCGCTGCCGAACGCGGCGCCCTTGACGTAGGCGCCGGAGACGCCGTTGCCCTCCTGGACCTCGACGTAGCGGGCCTGGAAGGCGGAGTCGTCCATCGACTTCACCGTGTTGACGTTCGCGATGTTGTCCGACACGGCGTCGAGCCACTTGCGGTGCACCGTCATGCCGGTGCTCGCGATGCCGATCGCGTCGAACGTGGTCACGAGGTGGTCCGCATCGCCGCGCGGACACTGGTGAGCTCGGAGTTCATCGCCTGCGTGGCGAACTGGTACCGGAGCACGGTGTCGATGTTCGAGAGCGTCTCCTCGTCGAGGTTGACGTTGTTGCCGTTCGTGTTCGTCGGCTCGAGGCTCCGCGCGACGGTCGGGGTCGTGCCGCCGTCCCCGTCGACGATCGACTTCGCCAGGGCGTCCTCGAACTGGACCTTCTCGGCGTGGTAGTTCGGCGTGTTGATGTTCGCGATGTTGTTCGCGATGACCTTCTGTCGCATCGACAGGCCGTCGAGCGCACTCTGCAGTGCGACGCTCGTCACGGAATCGAACACTGGTGGACCGTCCCCTCGCTGACGACGTCCCCTGTTGACGTCGCCTGATGGCGGTGGCCGATCCGTGGCCGAACTGGTGAGCGATCCGTGCTCAGGGGGCGCTGTCGGCCGGGCCGTGGGGCGCGTTAGGGGTCGCCCCGAACGGGGGGGGGCTCACGTGTACATGCTTCGACATTCCGCCGGTCGATCGACGCGTGCTTCGTCGCACGATGCACACGCATCCGGTGCGTGTGCATGCTCCGACGTTCCGCCAGTCGATCGACGCGTGCTTCGTCGCACGATGCACACGCATCCGCGCGCCGCCGCGGCTCGTCCCGCCCGAGCCCCCGCCGGCGCCCCGCGTCAGGCCGACGCGTCGAGGTACACCGACCCGCGCGGCTCCCGCGTCGCGTCCACCGCCCGGAGCGCCCCGAGGTGGTCGAGCGTCGCCCGACGGTCCCCCTCGAGCGCAGCGATCCGGTCCCGCTGCGCGGCGAGCAGCCGGGAGGCACGCCCCACCAGCTCCCGCGGCACCGGCCCCAGCCCGGTCGGCTCGGACCACCGCACGTCGCCGCCCGCCGTCAGGTCGGCTTCGAGCGCCTCGAGCACGGCCTCCCACGCGGCACGGCGGCGATCCGCGTCAGGCGACACCGAGTGCCCCGCCGGTCGGGTGCTGCACCGTGGTCGCCGCCGGGATCGACGCGGCGGCCTCGTGCCACGACTGCCGCAGCGGCTCGAGGATCCGGATGCAGTCTCGGGTGGCCTGGACGTCCCGGTGCACGTTCGCGGTGATGAGCGACGTCGACGCGTAGTTGTAGATCGCCAGCAGTCCCTCGCCGCCGTCCCACACGTCGATCTTCAGCGTCGAGGACAGCTCGCCGACGATGGCCTGCGCGTGCAGGAGCTGCTCGCGGGCCGCGTCCCAGTCGGCGGTCGTCTGTGCGGCCTCGGCGCGGTGCAGGTCGAGGAGCAGCCGGTCGTAGAGCATCGTGACGAGCTGCGCCGGCGTCGCCGAGAGCACGGCTTCGTTCGTGTACTGGGCACGGCGCTGGTCCGTGACGGTGCGGGGCTGCGCGGCCTGTCGGAAGGCGGCGGACTGGAGGTCGAAGGCGTTCATCGGTGTTCCTGTCAGCTCGTCGTCGACGCCAGCTGGCTCGCGAGCCAGCTGGACTGGGACTGGAGCTTGCTGAGGCTGGTCTCGAGGCTCGCGTACATCGTCTGCAACGCTGCGCGACGCGAGGTGAGCCGGTCGGTCCAGCTGTCGATCTGGGTGTTGAGGTCCTTCGCGACGGCCTGCTGTCCGGTGATCGCGGTGGTGATGGACCCGTCGTACTTGTCCGAGGCCGAGGTGGCAGCGGCGCCGACGTTCGCCGCGACGCCCGAGAGCATCGCCTGCGTGCCCTCCGGATCGGTCGCGAGGGCCTTCTGGAAGACGTCCGCGTCGAAGGTGAAGTCGCCGTCCTTCGTGATCGAGATCCCGATCGACGACGGGGACTTGCCGCCCACCGGCGCGGACATCGTGCTCGCGAGCCGCTGGACGACGTCACGCGTGGTGCCGTCGCCCGAGAGCACGCCGGCCGTCGTCGTGGTGGTGCCGGTCGTCGGACTGGTCGTGCTCGTGACGGCGGTGTTCGAGCTGTAGTACGCGGCCACGGCGTTCATCGCGTCGACGAGGCCGGACGCGACGGTCTGCGCCTTCGTGGTGTCCTGCGCGACGGTCAGCGTCACCGGGTCGGTGGTGGGCTGCGTCACCGTGACGCTGACCCCGGGGACGAGATCGGTGAACGTGTTCGTCGTGCTCGTCACCGTCTGCGCCGCCGCGGTACCGGCCCACAGGGTCACGCTGGCGTCCTTCGCCTGCGTGACGACCGCGGCACCGACCTGGGTGAGGACGTTCGTCGCGGTGCCGGCGGTGACCTCGTCGGCCGTGCCGCGGTACACCTCGAACGCTCCGGCTGCCCCGGTCTTCGCCGAGGTGAGCTGCAGGCGGTAGAGCTTCGTGCCGTCGGCGTCGGTCCCGGCGGCGACCCGCGTCGCCGTGACACCGGCGCCCGACTTGTTGATCGCGGACACGGTGTCGTCGAGGGACCCGGAGGCCGGTGTGACGGTCGTCTTCGTGCCGTCGGCGCCGACGATCGTGATCGGCTCGGCCGCGGAGGACCACGTCGCCATCGCCGCGGTGACGCCGACCTGCGCCGACGCGGTGGACCCGACCGTGAAGCTCAGCGACCCGGCGCTGGCGTTCGCCCCGGTGACCGCGGTGACGCCCGGCGACGAACTCGTGGCCGTGAAGAGGTCGAGCGAGGTCGCCTTCGCCGCGTCCTTCGCCTTCGTCGCGAGGGTCTGCACGAGCCCGTTGATCGTCTGCAGTGACGAGATGAACGAGTTGGTGCTGGTGAGCTTGTTCTTGAGGAGCGTCTGCGGGACCCCCTCGACGCTCATCAGCGAGTTGATGAGGTCGGTGGTCTTGAGACCGCTGACGAGACCGTCGATCGCGAGACTGCTCGCCGATGACACGGACGACATCGATGGCTCCTGCCGCTACGAGGGGAAAGGGTGCGGGTGACGCCGCCGCCCGGGGTACCTGAACGATCCCGGACGGCGGCGTCAGCGCTGCTAGCGCAGGAGCGAGAGCACACCCTGCGTGCTCTGGTTCGCCTGCGCGAGCATCGAGGTGCCGGCCTGGCTGAGGATGTTGTCGCGCGTGTACTTGACCATCTCCTCCGCCATGTCGACGTCGGTGATGCGCGAACCGGCAGCGGTGAGGTTCTCCTTGGCCACGTTCGTCACGTTGATGGCGTGGTCGAAGCGGTTCTGGATGGCACCGATGTTCGAACGTGCCGTCGACACGCTCTTGATCTGCGCGTCGATCGTGGTGATCGCGGTCTGCGCACCGGTGGCGGTCGTGAAGTCGAGACCGGTGACGGCGGTCGCCACGGTCGAGACGTTCGCGCCCGACAGGTCGACGTCGATCTGGCTCGCCGCGTCGCCGTTGGCGCCGACCTGGAACTTCAGGACGCCTGCGGTGCCGGCGGAGCCGTCGAGCAGGTTGATGCCGTTGAAGTTGGTCGACTGGGAGATGCGGGTGAGCTCCTTGGACAGCTCGGTGACCTCGGTGGAGATCGCCGTGCGGGAGTCCGCGTTGTTCGAGTCGTTGCCGGCCTGCACGGCGAGGTCACGCATGCGCTGGAGGATCGAGTGGGTCTCGGTGAGGCCACCTTCAGCGGTCTGCACGACGGAGATGCCGTCCTGTGCGTTGCGGGCGGCGACCGTGAGGCCACCGACCTGGGACTTCAGCCCCTCGGAGATCGACAGACCGGCCGCGTCGTCGGCAGCACGGTTGATGCGGAGACCCGACGAGAGCTTCTCGAGGGACTTCGACAGGTCGTTCTGCGTCGAGTTCAGGTTCCGGTACGTGTTGAGTGCCGAGAGGTTGGTGTTGATGGACATACCCATGGTGGTTTCCTCCGTGAAATCTGGGTCGTACGTCTGCCCGTCCGTGGGCTGACAGGGGTGACTCTCGACCGGTTGGCCGGAGCCGTTAGGGAATCGGCGGAATTCGTCGTGCGACGAGACCGCCGAGGGCTAGCTCACCGCGACGACGGGTGCGGTCGTGACCGTCGTGGCGTCCTGCACGGCACGCGCCACGCCGGCTGCGGCGTTCGCGGCGACCCGTGCCAGGTACGCACTGCGGCGCGCGGCGGTGGTCTTCGAGGCCGGCTCCACGGTGACGCCGTCGTCCCCGTAGTGCGCGGCGAGTCCGTCGCGGAGCAGGCGCATCGCCTCGGAGCGCTGCTGCGACACGGCGGAGTGGGTGATCCCGAGCTCGGCGGCGACCTCGGTCACCGACCGGTCGCCGAAGTACACGTTCTCGACCACGAAGCGCATCCGCTCCGGCAGCGCCTCGACGGCGGCACGGAGGTAGCGGCGCTTCTCGGCCTCGAGCAGGTCCTCACCCGGCAGCGGCAGGTCCGCGGCGAGGGTGTCGTGCACGGTCTCGTCGATCGGCGAGACGGTGCGGGCCGCGTCGCTCATGGCGTCGGCGGCGGTCTGGCGGTCGACGCCCATCGCGTCAGCGATCTCCTGTACGCCGACGCTCCGCCCGAGCCGGGCCGACAGCGCCTCCTGCGTGGCGAGGGTCTCGCGGATCCGCTTCCGGGTGCCGCGGGACGCCCAGTCGGCGGAGCGCATGTCGTCGGCGATCGCGCCGGTGATGCGGGTGCGGGCGTACGCGCCGAAGGGGACGCCGAGGTCAGGGTCGAAGGCCTCGGCCGCGGCGACGAGGGCCAGCGACCCGACGGCGGCGAGGTCGTCACGGTCGAGGTGCGTGGCACGCGCCCGCACGTCGGCGACGATGTAGCCCACGAGCGGGAGGTGCTCCACGATCATCGCGTTGCGGTCGTTCCGGTCCATGCTGATCCCCTGGTCGCCTGACATGCCTGACCCGTCCGTGGGCGCGGCAGACGCCGGCCTCGGATGGCCGGTGCGTACGCCGAAGACCCACCCGGGTCCCTCCGGGTGGTGCACCGTGCGTCCCTGCGACGCGGTGCGGGGTGTCCCCCGCGGTGCGCTTCGAATGTATCGGCTGGCAAAGCCCTGAGTGGGTGCACAACCGTCCCCAAAGCGGGGGTGAGCGGGCGTTATCCCGGTCGGCATTTGGGGGGACCCCGGCCCGGGAACGCGCGTTCTTGTCCCCCGATGTGGGTGATTCCCTGGAGGCGCGGGTCGTGTCCGGCAGGCGCGGTCACCCGGTCGGTGCTTACGCCCGGCACCCGCGACCCGATAGGTCCCGGTGTCCGCAGGATGACCGACACACCCCACCGGGAGGAGCTGATGAGCGTGAACGAACTGTCCGCCGTGCTCTGGCGCGAACGCGAACTGCTCGAGCTGCTCACCTTCAAGCTCGAGGAGGAACAGCTGCTCCTCGCGGCCGGTCGCTCCCGCTGGGTCTCGCACGCCAGCCGCGAGGTCGAGCAGGTCCTCGAGCGCCTCCGCAGCACCGGTCTCGAGCGCGCCGCGTCGAGTGCCGAGGTCGCCGAGGAGTGGGGCGTCGCCGCCGACGCTCCCCTGCGCGAGGTCGTCGCCGCTGCGCCGAACGGCCCCTGGGGCGAGATCCTCGCCGCCCACCTCACCGCGATGGTGGAGCTCACCACCCAGATCGGGGCGCTCCGCGACGAGAACGACCGCTTCCTCCGTGCCGCCGCGCAGGCGACCGAGGAGACGCTCGCCGGGTCCGTCACCGGTGCCGCCACCTACGACGCCAGTGGTACCTCGGGTACGCGCACGGACGGCGCACGACTCTTCGAGGGGACCCTGTAGCACCGTGGTCAGCACCTTCGGCTCCCTCGCCACCGCCTACTCCGGCCTCGCCGCGGCCCGCGCCGGCATCGACGTCACCGGGCAGAACATCGCCAACGCCGGCACCGCCGGGTACACCCGCCAGCGCGTCTCGCAGTCCTCGATCCCCGCCGCCCAGACCGGGTTCATGCGCGGGACCGCAGCGCTCGCGGGCCAGGGCGTGTCCGTCGACGGCATCGCCCGCCTGGCGTCCCTCACGCTCGACGCCGGCGTGCGGGTGGCCTCCGGCTCCTCGGCCTACGCCGACGCCCGCGCCACCGCACTCGCCGCGCTCGAGAACGGGCTGAACGAACCTGGTGACGACGGGCTCGCCAGCAAGCTCGACGCCTTCTGGTCCTCGTGGAGCGAGCTCTCCAGCCACCCGGACGACCCCGGTGCCGCCAGCGCCGTCATCGGCGCCGCGAAGACCGTCGCCAGCGCGCTCGCCAGCGGCTCGAAGGCGATCGACGCACAGTGGACGAGCGTCCGCGGCACCGTCGACGGCCAGGTGCAGCAGCTCAACGACGCCGCGTCGCAGGTCGCCGACCTGAACGGTCGGATCCGCACCGCGCTGGCGTCCGGCGGGAACGCGAACGAGCTGCTGGACCAGCGCGACCAGCTCACCCAGCAGATCGCCTCGCTGGCCGGCGGCACGGTCCGACAGAACACCGACGGCACCGTCGACGTCCTCATCGGCGGCAACGCCATCGTGCAGGGCACCGATGCCCGCTCCGTGGCGCTCGGCGGCGGGCAGCGCATGGCCGACGGTGCCGCGGTCACCCTCACCTGGACCTCGGGCACGGCCGGCGCGGTCGCCCTGTCCGGCGGCTCGATCGGCGGGAACCTCTCACTGCTCGCCCCCGCGACGGCGAACGGCACCGGCGGAGCACTCGCCGAGGCGTCCGCGTCGTACGACCAGGTCGCGACGAAGCTCGCCACCGCGGTCAACGCCGTGCACGCCACGGGGACGACACCGACCGGTGCCACCGGGACCCCGTTCTTCACCCTCGCGGCCGGCGTCCCGGCTGCCCAGGGCCTCTCGGTCGTCCCGACCGACGGCAGCGGCCTGGCGACGCGGAACGCGGCGGGGGAACTCGACGACTCGTTCACCGACGCGCTCTCGCGACTCGGCGCGGCCTCCGACGGTGCCGACCGCTCCTGGGCGACGTTCGTGGCGGGGGTGGGCAGCGCCTCCAGGTCCGCCGCGTCGGAATCGACGCTCACCGGACTCGCGCTGACCAACGCGCGCACGCAGCAGCAGTCGAGTGCCGGTGTGGACCTCGACGAGGAGAACGTCAACCTGCTGAGCTACCAGCACGCGTACCAGGGCGCCGCGCGGGTCCTGACCGCCGTCGACGAGATGCTCGACACCATCATCAACCGCGTCGGACTCGTCGGGAGGGGCTGACCGTGATCACCCGTGTGACCACCCAGATGTCGATGACGGCCGCGAGCGCCAGGCTGCAGGCCGGCGCCGCGAAGCTCGCGCAGCTCACCGACCAGGCGACGACGCTGAAGAACATCCAGCGGCCGTCCGACGACCCCGTCGGGACCGCCTCGTCGATGCAGGTGCGCAAGGAGCAGGCGGCCGCCGCGCAGTACACGCGCAACGCGAACGACGCAGCCGGCTGGCTCGCCACGACCGACAGCGCCCTGTCGAGCGTGTACTCCGTGCTCAACAACGTGCGGGACCTCACCGTGCAGGCGGCGAACAGCGGCACCATGAGCGACACCGACCGCGACGCGTTCATCACGCAGTTCCAGTCCCTCAAGTCCGAGCTCGAGTCCCGGGCGAACACGACCTACGGCACGCGATCGGTGTTCGCCGGATCGTCCACCGCCGCCACCGCGTACGACCCGGCGACCGGGTGGGCGTCCTCCGGCACCGACGTCACCCGACGCATCGGCGACGGCACCACCGTGCGGGTCGACACCGCCGGCACCGCGGTGTTCGGCTCGGGGAACTCGTCCGTCTTCGCCATGATCGACTCGATCGTCGGCGACCTGCAGAACGGCGTGAACGTGAACCCCCGCATCAACGACGTCGACGCCGCGATCAGCACCGTCCGCGGCATCCAGGCCGACGTCGGCGTCCGGCACGCCGCGGCCCTCTCCGCGCAGGACTCCCTGAAGAGCGCGACCGTGTCGCTCGAGAACCGGCGCGCCGGCATCGAGGACAAGGACCTCGCGAAGGCCGTCCTCGACCTGCAGGTGCAGCAGACCAACTACCAGGCAGCCCTCGCCGTCACCGCGAAGGTCCTGCAGCCGACCCTGATGGACTACCTCCGATGAGCATCGACCTGACCTTCGCCGTCCCGCCGTTCGGCCTGGCGCCCGCCCCCGTCTTCACGCTGACGCCCGTGGACAGCGCCGACGGGCTCTTCACCCTCGTCGGGGGTTCCTCGCGCTTGTTCGTGCTCGACGCCGCGGTGCACCTGCCGTCGTACGCGCCGGAGCTCACGGACGAGCAGGCCGCCGGGCTCGGGCTGACCGCACCAGAGGACGCGATGCTGCTCGTCGTCGCGAACCCGGGCGGCGCCGACGGCGGGACCACGGTGAACCTGCTCGCGCCGATCGTCGTGAACGCCCGGACGTCGGTCGGAGCGCAGCTCATCCTCGAGGAGCAGGACCTGCCGCTGCGCGCGGAGCTCGCCGCGCGCTGAGCGCTGGCGGCCGCGGCCCGGCCCGGGTTCCGCGCGTGTTTCGACATCGCGCGAGTCGATCGACGCGTGCTTCGTCGGAACCTGCACACGCATGAGATGCACGTGCATGGAGCGACATCACGCCTGACGATCGACGGGTGTCTTGTCGGTCGATGTACACGCACGGATCACCCTCGGTCCTCCACAGGCGGGTCGATGACCGGAGGTGTCCACGGATCCGGCGGCACGGACGCCCGGGGACCGACGCGGGCGCGACCCTGGGGCGGTGAGCAGAGCAGACGACATCGAGATCATCCGCACGACCGGGCTCCCGAGCGCGGAACGGCGGCACCTCGAACGAGCCGTTCTCCGTGGGCAGCTGGTCCGGATACGGCCCGGCGTGCTCGTGCAGCAGGGTGCGCTGGACGATCTCCTGCCCGAGCATCGGCACCACGTGCTCGTGCGGGCCTCGATCCACCGCGCACGCCCGAGCGACCTGGTCTCGCACGAGTCCGCGTGCGCCGTGCTCGGACTGCCGTTCGTGGGGCCGTGGCCACCGAAGGTGCACGTGTGCGATCCGACCTCCCCGGACACCCGCGTCACAGCCTGGTTCGTCCGACACGGTTCCGAACACCGACCGCCGTTGGGTCGCACCCGGGCGAACGAGATCGCCGCGACCGATGCGGCCCGGACGGCGGTGGACCTGGCGGCGTCACGACCGCTGATCCACTCGCTCCCCGTCATCGACCACGTGCTCGGCCGTGGCCTCGCGACCACGACGGAGCTCGAGCGCGAGGCGGGCTCGCTGCGCAAGGGACGGACGAAGGCGGGGGTCGCGATCGGGATGGGGTCGGGGCTGTCCGGGTCGCCGGCGGAGTCGGTGTGCCGGGTCCGGTTCCGGCAGCTCGGCGTCCCGCAGCCCGTGCAGCAGCACACGTTCCGACGGCCCGGGGAACGCACGGCGATCGTCGACTTCTGGTTCCCCGAGGCCGGCGTGGTGGTCGAGGTGGACGGCCGAGGGAAGTACGAGGACCCGGCGATGCTGGGCGGCTCCACCACCGCCGACGCCCACTGGCAGGAGAAGCAGCGCGAGGACTTCGTGCGCTCCTTCCCCGAGGTCCGCGCCGTCGTCCGGCTGACCTGGGCGGACCTGATGGATCCCGAGCGGGTCCGGGCGAAGCTCCGACGGGCGGGGATCACGTGCCGGTGAACCGCGGAGCGTCCGGGTGGTGGGCCCGCTGGCGCTCGACACCGGAGACCGTGGCACGGCCGACGACCACGTCGCCCGCTCCGAGTCGGACGCCGTGGATCCGCCCCGTGCCCTTGACCACGGCGCCGCGCCGGTCCGGGTCCGGGTCGTGGCGGTCGGCCCCGGCGCCGAGGACGACGTCACGGATCGAGACCGTCCCGATCACCTGCGCACCGGCTCCGATCGTCGCCGGTCCCTCGACGAAACAGCCACCGGACAGCCGCGCATCCGCGCCGATCTCCACGTCGGCACTCCCGGAACCGGACGAGGCCGCACCGACCGCGACGACCGTGACCGGACCGGGCCCGAGCTCCGCCCGACCGATCTCGACGCGCGACCCCTTCGCGAGGACCGTCACCGGCCCCGGCCCCAACCGCGCCCCCGCGCGGACGACGACGGTCCCGGTCCCCCGGCTCTCGAGGACGGCACCCGGGTACACCACGACGCCCGGCTCGATGACCACCGAGCGACCGACCAGCACGGACGCCGGGTCCAGGACGAGCACGTCCGGCGCCAGTGCCGCGACCTCGTCCGGCGTGAGGAATCCGGCAGCGCGCCGTGCTGCATCGAGTGCGTGTGCAGGGGTCATCCGACGAGCCTCCCATGCGTCCGGCGTACCGTCGTCTCCATGGCCCGAGAGCAGAAGGACCAGGCGATCGTGCCCTTGCCGGCAGCGCCTGTGGCCTCCACCCCCACCGACCCCAACGCGCGCACTCCCGAGCAGACCCAGCCGGCCGGCTGGGTCAAGATGCTCGACCGGGTGCTGAGCGTGCAACGCCCCGTCGTCGTGGCCCACGTGCGGGCACTCCGCCGTCGGCACCCCGACTCGACCCCGGCCGAGATCATCCAGATCCTCGAGCGGCAATACCTCGCGGCGGTGACCACGGGCGGTGCAGCCGTCGGCGCGAGCGCGGTGATCCCGGGCGTCGGCATGGCGGCGGCCCTCGGGTTGAGCGGCGCCGAGACCGTCGGCTTCCTCGAGACCACGGCTCTGTTCGCGCAGTCCGTGACCGAGGTGCACGGCATCGCGCTCGACGACCCCGAGCGCGCCCGCATGCTCGTGATGGCGATGATCCTCGGTTCGCCGGGCACCCAGCTCATCAACCAGCTCGCGGGCCAGATCGCCGGTGGACAGGTCCGCACCGCGTTCTGGGGCGAGATGGTGACGTCGTCCCTCCCGAAGCAGGTCGTGAACGGCATCGGCGGACAGGTGCGCGACCAGTTCATCAAGCGCTTCGCCGCGCGGCAGGGCACGACGATCGTCGGTCGGGCCCTCCCGTTCGGGATCGGCGCGGCGGTCGGTGGCCTCGGGAACCACGCGCTCGGGCGGAAGGTGATCCAGGCCTCGCGGACGGGGTTCGGGCTGCCCCCGGCGCAGTTCCCGATCGTGCTGGAACCGAAGTCGGGCAAGGAACCGAAGCCGGCCAAGGAACCCAAGCAGGCCAAGGCGCCGAAGGAACGGCGGGCGATCGGGCGTCGGAAGGGCCGCGAGGACCTCTGGGCCGACACCCCGGACCGCACCGGCGACTGACGGTCACACCCACCGGCCGGACGCAACCGACGGACGGACGGGAGGCGCGGTGCCAGCCGGCACCGCGCCTCCCGTCCGTCCCAGCGCAAGCCCGCCTCAGCGCCCCCGCACCGGCGTCGTCACCACCTGCCCAGCGTGCGCGAACCCGCCCCCGAACCCGAACAGCAGTGCCGGCACCCCCTCGGGGAGGTCCCCTCGGGCCCACGCCTTCGACAGCCCCAACGGCACGCTCGCCGCCGACGTGTTCCCCGACTCGACGACGTCCCGCACCACGAACTTCGACTCCCCGCCGAGGGCGTGCACGAGCGGCTCGATGATCCGCAGGTTCGCCTGGTGGAACGCGAACACCCCGATGTCGTCCATCGTGAGCCCCGCAGCGGCGACGGCTGCCCGGGCGTGGTCGGCGGCCTCGGTGATGGCCCAGCGGTAGATGGAGCGACCCTCCTGGCTGAAGCGCTCGGGGTCGCCGGAGACGAGCACGGCCTCCTCGAGGTGCGGCACGCTCCCCCACGACACCGGGCCGATCTGGGCCTCGTCGGACGCACCGAGCACGGCGGCACCGGCACCGTCCCCGACGAGCACGCACGTGGATCGGTCGGTCCAGTCGACGATGCCGGACAGCACCTCCGAGCCGACGACGACCGCGATGTCCGTCGACCCGACCCGGATCGCCTGGTCGGCCAGCGCGACGCCGTACTCGAAGCCGCTGCAGGCGGTGTTGATGTCGATGGGTGCGGCGGCGGGCGACAGGCCGAGCGCCGCGGCGACCCGACCGGCGGTGTAGGGCGCCCGGTCGCGGTGGGTGGTGGACGCGACGATGACCAGTCCCACGTCGGAGGGCGCGACGCCGGCGTCGGCGAGGGCGTTCCGCGCTGCCTCGATCGCCATGGAGGTCACGGTGTCCGACGGTCCGGCGATGTGCCGGGTCTCGATCCCGGTCCTCGTGCGGATCCACTCGTCGTTCGTGTCGACCATGGTCGAGAGCTCGTCGTTGGTCAGGACGCGTGCTGGCTGGTGGTGGCCGAACCCGAGGATCCGGCTGCCACGGAGTGCTGGGGTGTTCACGAGACCGCACGCTACTCCCCTGCGCAGCCCGCTCATGCCCGGCGCGGCATGGAGCGCACCCTCCGAGGCGGGTACCCACAGGGCCTGCCTGCGGAGACCGGGACCGCGTAGACCTGGACCATGGACTACACACACCTCGGCCGCACAGGGTTGTCGGTCTCACGAGCCGTGCTCGGGACCATGAACTTCGGCCCGGAGACCAGCGAGGACGACTCGCACGCCATCATGGACCGGGCCCACGAGCTCGGCGTCAACTTCTTCGACACCGCCAACGGCTACGGCGGCTCGGTGGGCAAGGGCGCCACCGAGGAGATCATCGGCCGCTGGTTCGCCAAGGGGGGCGGGCGGCGGGAGAAGACCGTCCTCGCGACGAAGGTCTACGGCGACATGATCGACTGGCCGAACGGCGGGAAGCTCAGCGCGTACAACATCCGCCAGGCCCTCGACGCGAGCCTGCAGCGCCTCCAGACGGACCACATCGACCTCTACCAGTTCCACCACGTCGACCGTGCGACCCCGTGGGACGAGATCTGGCAGGCGATCGACGTCGCCGTGCAGCAGGGCAAGGTGCTCTACGTCGGCTCGTCGAACTTCGCCGGGTGGCACATCGCCCAGGCCCAGGAGGCCGCCGCGCGCCGGAACACCCTCGGCCTCGTCAGCGAGCAGTCGATCTACAACCTCGTCGTGCGCGACATCGAGCGCGAGGTCCTCCCGGCCGCCCGTGAGTACGGCCTCGGCGTGATCCCGTGGTCGCCGCTGCAGGGCGGCCTCCTCGGTGGCGTCATCGAGAAGACCGAGAACGGCTCGCGTCGCCTCTCGGGCCGCAGTGCCGAGTACGTCGAGGGCCACCGCGACCAGCTCACCGCCTACGAGTCCTTCGCGAAGGAGCTCGGGCACACCCCGGGCGAGCTCGCCCTCGCATGGCTCCTGCACCAGCCCGGCGTCACGGCGCCGATCACCGGCCCGCGCACCATGGAGCAGTGGGAGTCCGCGGTCCGCGCCGTCGACATCCGCCTCGACCAGCGTGCGCTCGACCGGCTCGACGAGATCTTCCCGGGGCACAAGACCTCGCCGGAGGACTACGCCTGGTGACGCGCTGACGCCACCACGTCGCTGACGCGACCCATGACGGGAGGCGCGGTGCGGGTCCGACCCGCACCGCGCCTCCCGTCCGTCCGTACGTCCAGAGCCGGACCCGCGTCGCGCGCGCAGCCACCGGTCAGAGCACAGCGATCTCCTCGTCCCGCAGCCCGATGCTGCGGAGGTACCCGTCCACCGAGCCCCACCGCCGCTCGACGCGCTCGACGACCGTCGTCATGATCTCCGGGACGCAGCGGTGGCCGATCGCCGTCGCCACGGGGTCCGTGCTGGCGGCGCGTTCGGCGGCGAACCGCTCGACGAGCCCGGCGGCGCTGGCCGCGTAGTCCGCACCGACGGCGTCGAGGTCGGCACCCCAGTGCCGGGCGAGCAGCGCGCTCACGATGCCGGTCCGGTCCTTGCCCGCGGCGCAGCAGACGAGCACGTCGCCGTCCGCGGTGGCGATCGTCCGCAGTGCCGCGGCGATCCCGGAGCGGTGCCGGTCGAGCCAGTCGGTGTACTGGTCCTCGAGGTGGACGGCCTCGGCGGCGGACTCGATCGCCGAGGCCGGGTCGAAGAGCGGCACGGAGCGGTAGGCGGGCGTGGCGGCGAGCGGGTGCGGCACCGCGTCCGTCTCGTCCACGCGGCGCAGGTCGACCACGGCGGCGAGGCCCGCCGGGTACGCGGCGGGGGCGACCGGGTCGGTGTTCGCCCGGTACACCGTGCGTCGGCGGCCGTGCTGGAGGCCGGGTCCCCCGACCTCGCGGAGGTTCGTGAGCGTGTTCGACGTCGTCGTCATGGCTCCACTCTGCCGGACGCGGGGCGCCGGGCGCGTCCGTCGGCCGCGCGCCCGCCGGCCGGGCCGCGTGCCCGGGCGGCCGCCGCGCCGCGAGCCCCGCCGGCCGGGCGCCTGCCGCGCCGCACAACCAAACTCACCCCGAACCACGCGATCGCACGGCTCGGGGTGACTTCCCTTGTGCGAACCCGCCCCGCACCACCGGCGCGCGCCGCCACGCGCGCCCGCGCCGTCACGGCCCGCGCCCCGCACACGACGACGGGCCCCGCGCTGCTGTGTGCGCGGGGCCCGTCGTGACGGTGTGGCAGCGAACTACCGGACGGAGACCGGGGTCTCGTCGCGCTCCTCGTAGAGGACGTAGCCCTCTTCGCCGTGGACCGCGGTGTCGATGCCGGCGACCTCGTCCTCGGTCTTCACACGGAAGCCCATCGTCTTCTCGATGATCCAGCCGATGACGAAGGCGAGGATGAACGAGTAGAGACCGACCACGCCGGCAGCGGCGGCCTGCTTGCCGAGCTGCGTGAACGAGCCCGAGTAGATCAGGCCGGTGTCGTTGGCGAAGAAGCCGAGGTACAGCGTGCCGACGATGCCGCCGACCAGGTGGACGCCGACGACGTCGAGCGAGTCGTCGAAGCCGAGGCGGTACTTCCAGTCGATCGCGAAGCAGCAGATGATGCCCGCGAGGAAGCCGAGCAGGATGCCCCAGCCCGGGGTGAGCGCGGCGCACGCCGGGGTGATGGCGACGAGGCCGGTGACGGCGCCCGACGCGGCACCGATCGAGGTGGCCTTGCCGTCCTTGAGCTTCTCGACGAGCAGCCAACCGAGGATCGCGGCGGCCGGGGCGGCGAGGGTGTTGACCCAGGCGATCGCGGCGATGCCGTCCGCGGCACCCTCGGAACCGGCGTTGAAGCCGAACCAGCCGAACCACAGGATCGCGGCACCGAGGAGCACGAAGGGCGGGTTGTGCGGCTTGTGCGCACCCTTGGCGAAGCCGACGCGCTTGCCGAGGACGATCGCCAGCGCGAGACCCGCGGCACCGGCGTTGATGTGGACCGCGGTGCCACCGGCGAAGTCGATGACGCCCCAGGTCGCCGCCCAGCCGGACGTGAGGTTGAAGACCCACGAGGCGACCGGGAAGTAGACGACCGTGACCCAGACGCCGGCGAAGACCATCCACGCGCCGAACTTGGCACGGTCGGCGATCGCACCGGAGATGAGGGCGACCGTGATGATCGCGAAGGTCGCCTGGAAGCCGACGAACGCCATCGAGGGGTACGCGGCGTTGATCGTCGAGGCCTTGGCCTCCTCGAACGCCTGCCCGAGGCCGATCTGGTTCCAGTCGATGCTGAAGAAGCCGACGACACCGGACACCGCCGTGCCGTCACCGTGGTTCGCGAAGGCGATGGCGTAGCCGTAGACGACCCAGAGGACGCTCACGAGCGCGATCGCTCCGAAGGACATCATCATCATGCTGATGACGGACTTGGCCTTCACCAGACCGCCGTAGAAGAAGGCCAGGCCGGGTGTCATGAACAACACCAGCGCCGCCATGACCAACACGAACGTCGTGTTGCCCTGATCAAGCATCTGTTCACCTCTCGATTGCACCAGCGGCTCTTGGTCCGCGTCGGGTGTCACCGAGTCTGGCGAGGCGAGGTTTCACGAGGGAGCACGAAGTGTTTCGCGGATGTAACGCGACGGCCCGGTGTGTAAACGTCGTGTTTCGTCCGTCGGGCAGTCCCCTGGACGGGGGCCACGAGTTCTCCCGGTCCGTCCGGACGGTGTCCGACAGCCGTCGCGGAACGGGGCCTGGAGGCGCGGCGCAGCGGGGCACCGGCTCCTCGCGACCGGCAGGCGGCTCAGTCCACGACGCGGGTCAGCGCCACGACGCGGCTCGCCGCACGCAGGTACTTCTTGCGGTACCCGCCGTCGAGCATCGACTCGGGGTACACCTGGTCGAGCGGGGTGCCCGACGCCACGATCCGGACCTGCGCGTCGTACAGCCGGTCCACCAGCGCGACCCACCGGAGCGCATCGGTCTGGTCGGTGAAGGGCTGCACGTCGGTGAGGCCGACGGCGTCGAGGTCCTCGACCATCGCGACGTACTTCGACGGGTGCACGGACGCGAGGTGCCCGACCACCGCCCGGAAGTCGTCGAGCGTGACGCGTCCGCCGGGGAGACCCGCGGCGACGTCGGCCACCACGCCCGCCGACTCGTCGACCGCACGCCGGCGGAAGTCGAGCCCGTCGATGCGCATGGTGTCGAACCGGTCGGACATCGCCTGGATCTCGCGCAGGAAGTCCTGCGCAGCGAACCGTCCCTCGCCGAGCGCGCCCGGCGGCGTGTTCGAGGTGGCGGCGAACCGCGTGCCGGTCTCGGTGAGCTCCTTGATGAGGCGCGTCATCACCATCGTGTCACCGGGGTCGTCGAGCTCGAACTCGTCGATGCACACCAGCGCCGTCCCGCGCAGCAGGTCGACGGTGCCCTGGAACCCGAGGGCCCCGACGAGCGCCGTGTACTCGATGAAGGTGCCGAACGTCTTCCGGCCGGTGGCGGCGTGGTAGGCGGCGGCGAGCAGGTGGGTCTTCCCGACGCCGAACCCGCCGTCGAGGTAGACGCCGGACTTCACGGTCGACTCCGCCACGGGCTTCCGGCGACCGAACAGCCCCCGGCGAGGCTGGTCGGCGGGACCGGCGACGACGAAGGCCTCCACCGCGTCGCGGACCGCCGCCTGCGACGGGTACTCCGCGTCGGGCCGGTAGGAGGCGAACGACGCGTCGGCGAACTGGGGCGGCGGGACCAGCGACGCAGCCATCTGCTGCGGGGTCACCTGCGGGTCGCGGTCGACGAGGTGTTCAGGCGCGGTGTTCGCTGACAATCGGGGCAGTCCTTCGGGAAGCATGTCGTGGGGTGTCACGTTGCGTCAGGAGCACGGCACGCCCGCGTACCGTTGCCCACAGGCACCGACGACCGATCCTAGTCCGGTGCCGGATGACCACCTGGAGGTAGCCCACCATGACCGCACCGGTCGACACGTCCGAGAAGTTCACCGCCTACGCCCACCCGGAGCGGCTCGTCTCCACCGAGTGGTTGCAGGAACACCTGGACGCCGGCACCCCGGACCTGGTCGTCGTCGAGTCCGACGAGGACGTCCTGCTCTACGAGACGGGCCACGTCCCCGGTGCCGTGAAGATCGACTGGCACACCGACCTCAACGACCCGGTGCTCCGCGACTACATCGACGGCGAGGCCTTCGCCGAACTGCTCGGCAGCAAGGGCATCGGCCGCGAGACCACCGTGGTGATCTACGGCGACAAGAACAACTGGTGGGCCGCCTACGCCCTCTGGGTCTTCTCGCTGTTCGGCCACGAGGACGTCCGTCTCCTCGACGGCGGCCGGGCGAAGTGGATCGCCGAGGACCGCGCGCTCACCACCGACCAGACCGTGGTCACGCCGGTCGAGTACCCCGTCGTCGACCGGATCGACACCGAGATCCGCGCCTACAAGGACGACGTGCTCGCCCACCTCGGCAAGCCGCTGATCGACGTCCGCAGCGCCCCGGAGTACGCCGGCGACCGCACCACCGCGCCGGACTACCCGGAGGAGGGCGCCCTCCGCGCCGGCCACGTCCCCACCGCCGTGAACATCCCGTGGGCCACCGCCGCGGCACCGGACGGCACCTTCAAGACCCGCGAGGAGCTCGACGCGATCTACCGCGACGGCGCCGGCATCGGCGACGCGGACGAGGTCATCGCCTACTGCCGCATCGGCGAGCGGTCGAGCCACACCTGGTTCGTTCTGCAGCACCTGCTCGGGTACGACAACGTCCGCAACTACGACGGCTCGTGGACCGAGTGGGGCAGCGCGGTCCGCGTCCCGATCGCCGTCGGCACCGAACCGGGTACGATCACCGACCGATGACCGACGCACTCCCCCAGTCCCTCGCCGAGATCCGCGACGACTTCCTCGAACTCTCCCAGCAGGACCGCCTGCAGCTGCTCCTCGAGTTCTCGAACGAGCTCCCGGCGCTTCCAGAGCGCCTGCAGGGGCACGAGGACGAGCTCGAACGCGTCGAGGAGTGCCAGTCCCCCGTCTTCATCACGGTCACCGTGGGTGCGGACGGCGACGCGCCCGGCATCGTCCGGATGCACGCCACGGCACCGCGCGAGGCACCGACCACGCGGGGCTTCGCGTCGATCCTCGCGCAGGGGCTGTCCGGCCTGACCGCCGAGCAGGTGCTCGCCGTGCCGGCGGACTACCCGCTGACGATCGGGCTGAGCGAGGCGGTCAGCCCGCTGCGGATCCGCGGCATGGTCGGGATGCTGGGCCGGGTGCAGCGGCAGGTGCAGGCGCAGGCCGCGGTCGCGTAGACGTCACCACACACGGACGGAGGCGCGGTGCCAGCTGGCACCGCGCCTCCCGTCCGTCTGCCGGTCGCGTCTACTGCTGGTGGGTCGCGCTGGTGGGCTGGACCACCTCGGTCAGCCACGCGAGGATGCGGGCGTCGAACCAGTCGGCGTCGTGGTTCCAGAGCTTGGTGTGCCGGGCGGTCGTCTGCACCTCGAGCCGCACGATGTCGGGCCGGGCCTCGGCGAGGGCGTGCGACGCAGAGGACGGGACGAACCCGTCGTCGTCGCTGTGCATGAGCAGGATCGGCACGTGCAGCTCGTCGGCCCGCGCGACCATGTCGAGCTGCCGCAGGTCGACCGGCTGCCGCAGGCCCGTGAGCCGGTGCAGGACCGGGGTGCGGAGCAGGCGCTGCGCGACCTTCCGGACCGGCCGCGGCAGACGGAGCAGCTGGCTCTGCGACTTGAGCACCGCGTGCCAGTCGACCACGGGCGACTCGAGCACGACACCGTCCACGAGGTCCGCGAACGCCGACCGGACCAGCGTCTGCAGCACGACCGCGCCGCCCATCGACCAGCCCATCAGGACGACGCTCGACGCACCCTGCCCGGCGAGCCAGCGGAGGACCGCGTCGATGTCCTCCCACTCGGTGCTGCCGAGGCCGTAGCGGCCGTCGACGCTCCGCGGGGCGACGCCGTCGTTGCGCCAGCTCGCCAGCACCACGGAGTACCCCGCCGCCCGGAAGACCGGCACCGCGCGGATCGTCTCGGCGCGGGTCACCCCCCTACCGTGCACGAGGACGGCCCACGGCGCGTCCGGGTCGTCGGCACGGACCACCCAGGCGGGTGCGGGGCCGTTCGGGGTGGGGACGTCGATGTCCTCGACCGGGACGTCGAGCTCGCCCGGGGTCAGGTAGAACCAGCCGCCCCACCGACCCCGGCGGGCAGCGGTGGGGTCGCCGGCGTCGATCGCGATGATGCGGCGGGTGACGGTCGTGTCGGTGGTGCCGAGGACCTCGCCGACGCGCATGTGCCCGGTCCCGCCGCCGAACCAGAGGCTGTAGCGGCCCTGCAGTTCGGTGTCCGCGGTGCGCTCGAGCGTCACCGTCCGACGCACGGGGTCGACGGCGTGGATCGGGACGCGTTCGGTGCGCTTGCGGTCGGGGGTGACCACCGCTCGGGCCACCGCCGCGACGAACCCGCCGATCACCGCGGTGGTGACGGCGGCCGCTGCGATGCCCGCTCCCAGTGCGACGAACCCGGCCGATCGTGCGGTCTCCTGGACGACGTCCTCGGCGGGTCGCGCGGATCGGGACATGGTCCGGAGCCTAGTCTGCATTCGTGTCCGAAACCCGAGAGCCCGACGCCTTCGCGCGGCTCCGTGCGTTCGTGGCGTCCGGCGGCGCGCGCGCCGAGACGACCGTCACCGAGATCCCCTCGCCGTCGCGCATCGCCCCGTTCTCGATCGCCCTGGCGGCGGACGTCTCGGGTGCGGCGCACGGCATCGACTCCGACCTCGGGACGGGCCGGTTCATCGCCCTGCACGACCCGGACGAGCCCGAGGGGTGGGGCGGGTCGTTCCGCATCGTGACCTTCGCCCAGGCACCGCTCGAACCCGAGATCGGTGTCGACGAGTTCGTCGCCGACGTCACGTGGAGCTGGCTCGTCGACGCCCTCGCCGCGCACGGTGCGACCTACGACCACGCCTCGGGCACGGCGACCAAGATCATCTCCCGCGGCTACGGCGACCTCGCGGCGCAGGGCGACGGGGCGCAGCTCGAACTGCGCGCCTCGTGGACCCCGCGCGGGGACGACCTCACCGCACACGTCGAGGCGTGGGAGGAGATCGTGGCGATGCTCGCCGGTCTCCCGCCCGCGTCGGACGGCGTGACCCTGTTGGCCCCGAGGAGGCTCGCACGTGACTGACCCCGCATCTCCGGCCGGGGCGTCGCCCGCTGTCCCGTCGGCGTCGCCGGCCGTTCCGCCGTCGGCTGCTCCGTCCGCGGCGTCGCCGGCGTTCGAGGCGTCGCACGACGCGGTCCACGTGATCGCCTCGCGCGAGGAGTACCTCGACGCCGTCGCCGCCATCGCGGCGGGCCACGGCCCGGTCGCCGTCGACGCCGAGCGCGCGAGCGGCTACCGGTACTCGCAGCGGGCGTACCTCATCCAGGTGTTCCGCCGCGGTGCCGGGGCGTTCCTCTTCGACCCGATCCCGATCGGCGACTTCTCCGAGCTCCAGGACGCGATCGTCGACGAGGAGTGGCTCTTCCACGCCGCGTCGCAGGACCTGCCCTGCCTGCAGGAGGTCGGCCTCGTCCCGACCCGCATCTTCGACACCGAGCTCGGTGCCCGCATCGCCGGGTTCCCCAGGGTCGGCCTCGGTGCCGTCGTGGAGCAGCTGCTCGGGATCACGCTCGCGAAGGCCCACTCCGCCGCGGACTGGTCGACCCGGCCGCTCCCGCAGTCGTGGTTGGTGTACGCGGCACTCGACGTCGAGCTGCTCCCCGACCTCCGTGACGCGCTCGCGGCGAAGCTCGACGAGGCGGGCAAGTCCCGCATCGCCGAAGAGGAGTTCGCCGCCGTCCTGACACGGGCGCCGAAGCCGCCGAAGGCCGAGCCGTGGCGCCGCCTGTCCGGCATGCACGCCCTCCGTGGCTCCAGGGCACTCGCGATCGCCCGGTCGCTCTGGACCGCACGCGACGCCTACGCCCGCGAAGCCGACATCGCGCCGGGTCGCACCATCCCGGATTCGGCGATCGTCGCGGCCGCGGCGGCGAACCCGGCCTCGAAGGGCGAGCTGAGCGGGGTGAAGGCCTTCACGGGTCGTGCCAGCCGGTCCGAGCTCGACCGCTGGTGGGCCGCAGTCGACGAGGGCCGCACGACCGAGGACCTCCCGCGGCTCCGCGGCACCGGCGAGGCCACGCTGCCGCCGCCCCGGGCCTGGGCCGACCGCAACCCGGCAGCCGACCGCCGGTACAAGGCCGCACGGGCCGCCGTGGTGCAGCGCGCCGAGGAGCTCGACCTGCCCGTCGAGAACCTGCTCACGCCGGACACCCTCCGCACGGTGTCGTGGGAGCCGCCGATGCCGATCGCCACCGAGACCGTCGGTGCCGTGCTCGCCGCGCACGACGCCCGCCCCTGGCAGGTCGAGGAGACGGCGTCGATCATCGCGCACGCCTTTGTCGCTGCTGCACAGGAGCCTGCTGCCGAGAGCAACACCGAGTCGTAGGAACGCCCCAACGGGCATGCGTCCGCACAGGCTCGGGGCATAGCGTCGCTGGTGCACGCCGGGTCGGACCCGGCCGGGCGGGGCGGGACGCGCCCAGCCTGATCAACGAGGATCTGGAGGCCCAGATTGCCAAAGGCAGCAGACGTCGTCTTCGTCGACGGAGTTCGGACACCGTTCGGACGAGCCGGGGAGAAGGGGGTGTTCTGGAAGACCCGCGCGGATGACCTCGCGGTGCACGCCATGCGCGGACTCCTCGACCGGAACGCCTCGTTGGACGGGGCCGCGGTGGACGACGTCGCCGTGGCGGCCACCACGCAGCAGGGCGACCAGGGGCTCACCCTCGGCCGGACGGTCGGGATGCTCGCCGGACTCCCGAAGACCGTCCCCGGGTACGCGATCGACCGCATGTGCGCCGGTGCCATGACGAGCGTGACCACCCTCGCCGGCGCCATCGCGTTCGGCGCGGCCGACGTCGCCATCGCCGGCGGTGTCGAGCACATGGGGCGCCACCCGATGGGCTTCAACTCCGACCCGAACCCGCGCTTCATCGCCGAGCGCATGGTCAACGGCGACGCGCTCGTGATGGGCAAGACCGCCGAGCGCCTGCACGACCGCTTCCCCGCGATCACCAAGGACCGCACGGACGCCTACGCCGTCCAGTCCCAGCAGCGCTACGCCGCCGCGTGGGCCGCGGGCAAGCTCCAGCCGGACCTGGTGCCGGTCGAGGTCAACACCGGCGAGGGCTGGGACATCGTCTCCAGTGACGAGCCGCCCCGCCCCGGCACCACGCTCGAGGCCCTGGCAGCGCTGAAGACGCCGTTCCGCTCGCACGGACGCATCACCGCCGGCAACGCGGCAGGCCTGAACGACGGCGCCACCATGAGCCTGCTCGCCTCGGCCGACGCCGCGAAGCAGCACGGGCTGCCGACGAAGATGCGCATGGTCTCGTTCGCCTTCGCGGGCGTCGACCCCGAGGTGATGGGCATCGGACCGGTGCCCGCGACCGACAAGGCGCTGGCCAAGGCCGGGCTGTCGATCGACGACATCGGGCTGTTCGAGATCAACGAGGCGTTCGCCGTCCAGGTGCTCGCCTTCCTCGACAACTACGGGATCGCCCAGGACTCGACGAACGTGAACGCCTGGGGCGGCGCGATCGCCGTCGGGCACCCGCTCGCCTCGAGCGGCGTCCGCCTGATGACCCAGCTCGCCGCCCAGTTCGCCGAACGCCCGGACGTCCGGTACGGCATCACGACGATGTGCATCGGGCTCGGCCAGGGCGGCACCGTCATCTGGGAGAACCCGAACTTCAGCAAGTCCGCGGCACGGAAGGCGGCGTGACCATGACCATCGTCGACAACGACCAGCTCCTCGCCCTCAGCGAGGACGAGGTGGTCACCCACTCGTACCTCAAGCACGTCGCGCTGCCGTCCGGTGGCACGCTCGCGCTCATCACGCTCGACAACGGCAAGGACTACAAGCGACCGTCGACCCTCGGGCCGCGCACGCTGCACGAGCTCTCCGGGGTCCTCGACACCCTGCGGACCGAAGCGTCCGCCGCGACGATCCAGGCCGTGGCGATCACCGGCAAGGAGTACTGCTTCGCCGCCGGTGCCGACCTCTCCCAGGCCGCCTCGGTGCCGTCGCGGGACGTCGCCCACGACCTGGCCGCCCTCGGACACGCCACGCTCCGGAAGCTCTCCGACCTCGGCGTCCCCTCCTTCGCGCTCATCAACGGGATCGCGCTCGGCGGTGGCCTCGAGATCGGGCTGCACTGCACGTACCGGGCGTTCTCGTCGGCCGCGCAGGGCATCGGGCTCCCCGAGGTCTTCCTCGGCATCATCCCCGGGTGGGGCGGCGCGACACTGCTCCCCCGCCTGATCGGCCCCGAGAAGGCGCTCCGCGTCATCGTCGAGAACCCGCTCAAGAACAACCGCCTGATGGACGGTCCGGCCGCGGTCGAGCTCGGCATCGGCGACGCGCTGATCCCCTCGGTCACCTTCCTGCCGTCCGCGGTGGCGTGGATCGACGGCGTCGTGTCGGGTCGCACCAAGGTCGTGCGGAAGAACGAGCCCGGCATGATCGAGAAGGCCGCGTGGGGCACCGTCGTCAAGGTCGCCCGCAGCCAGGTCGCGTCGAAGATCGGCACGGTCCCGAAGTCGCCGTTCCGGGCGCTCGACCTCGTCGCCGCGGCGAAGTCCGGCTCACTCGACGAACGGTTCGCCGACGAGGACGACGCCCTGGCCGACCTCATCTCGGGCGACCAGTTCGCCGCCTCGATGTACGCGTTCGACCTCGTGCAGAAGCGCGCGAAGAAGCCCGTGGGTGCCCCCGCGGACGTCTCGCCGCGCCCCGTCACGAAGGTCGGCGTCCTGGGCGCAGGCCTGATGGCATCCCAGTTCGCGCTGCTCTTCGCCCGACGCCTCGGCGTCCCGGTCGTCATCACCGACGTCGACCAGTCCCGAGTCGACGCCGGCGTGGAGCGCATCCGCGGCGAGGTGGACAAGCTCCTCGACAAGGGCCGGGTCTCCCCCGACGACGCGAACCGCATCAAGGCGCTCGTGTCCGGGTCAGTGTCCTACGACGCGTTCGCGGACGCCGACTGGGTCATCGAAGCCGTCTTCGAGGAGATGAGCGTCAAGCAGGAGGTCTTCCGGAAGATCGAGCAGGTCATCGCTCCGGACGCGATCCTCGCCACGAACACCTCATCGCTGTCGGTGTCCGAGATGGGCTCCGTGCTGTCCGACCCATCGCGACTCGTCGGGTTCCACTTCTTCAACCCCGTCGCCGTGATGCCGCTGCTCGAGGTCGTGCGCACCGCCTCGACCTCCGACGAGACCCTCGCCACGGCCCTCGCCGTCGCGAAGACGCTCAAGAAGACCGCGATCATCACGGCCGACCAGCCGGGCTTCGTCGTGAACCGGGTGCTCGCCCGGGTCCTCGGCGAGGCGATGCGCGGCGTCGAGGAGGGCACGTCGTTCGACGTCGTCGCCCAGGGCGCTGCGCCGCTCGGCCTGCCGATGTCGCCGTTCGAGCTGCTCGAGCTCGTCGGCCTGCCGGTCGGTGCGCACGTGCTCGACTCGCACCACGCCGCCTGGCCGGAGCGCTTCTACCCGGGTGACGGCCTGAAGAAGATCGCCGAGTTCGGGCACATCCTGACCCGCGACAAGAAGGGCACCGCGACCGGGTACGACCCCGCTGCCGTGAAACTCGTCGCACCGTCGAAGAAGGACGCGAAGCCGGTCGACGCTGCCGAGATGCAGCGCCGCTTCGAGGACGCCCTCGCCGACGAGCTGCACCGCATGCTCGAGGACGAGGTCGTCCAGCACGTCGAGGAGATCGACCTCGGGCTCATCCTCGGCGCGGGCTACCCGTTCCAGGCCGGTGGCATCAGCCCGTACCTCGACCGCTCCGGTGCGTCCGAGCGGGTCTTCGGCGGGGCGTTCCACGAGCCGCTGATCGTCGGGCCGGCCTCTCGCTAGCTGCGGCCGCTCGGCTCCGCACAACCGAAGTCACCCCGAACCGCGGCGATCCGCGGTTCGGGGTGACTTGCGTTGTGCGGCGTACGGTCGAACCATGGCACAGGAGTGGTGGGCACCGAGGACGACCGGGCACCCCAGCGTCGTCGTGCCCGTGCCGCTCGACGAGGTCCCGGAGCTGCTCGACCGCTCCGTGCACGCCGTCCCGGGAGCAGCGGCGATGGAGATCCGTCCGGACGGAGCCGTCATCGGCCGCCGGACCTCGTTCGCCGTCCGCGCCGAGAACATCGTCATGACGTTCGCGCGCGAGGGGCCCATGTCCTCGCGCGTGGAGATCATCCGCGAGGGCCGCGACGGCCTGACGTACGGCCAGGTCCTCTGGGTGACGCCGATGGCCCGCGCGATCCTGCGCGAACTCGTGTCCGCCGCCGCCGGGCCGCCCGCGCCGCACTGACCCCGCCCGCCCAAGCCGCGCCCGCACAACGAAAGTCACGCCGAACCACGGCGATCCGCGGTTCGGGGTGACTTGCGTTGTGCGGCGGCCGACCGAACCGCGCGCCGCCGGGCGGCGCCGCCGGGCCGAGCCACGGCCGCCGCGCCGCGCGCGCGCCGCTCAGCGGTCGGCGGACTCCCGGGAGCGCGACGCCGCCCGCGCCGGCTTCGCCTGCGGCAGCTTCGTCCCGACGACCTGGTCGATGACGTCCCGGGCGATCGCCTGCGCGGTCAGCCCCACGTCCTCGAGGATCTGGGACCGCGACGCGTGGTCGATGAACGCATCGGGCAGCCCGAGCTCGTTCACCCCGGTGTCGACACCCGCAGCGCGCAGGTCCTGCCGGAGCCGTGTCCCGACGCCACCGACCCGCACCCCGTCCTCGAGCGTGATCACGAGCCGGTGGTCACGCGACAGGTCGATGAGCGACGCCGGGATCGGCACCACCCACCGCGGGTCGACGACCGTCACGCCGATGCCCTGGGACTCGAGCAGCGCCGCCGCGTCGAGCGCCACCGGCACCATCGAGCCCACGGCGACGAACAGGACGTCGGGCTCCTGGTCGGACGACGGCGACCGCAGCACGTCCACCCCGTCCGGGAGTCGACGCTCCGCGACGATGTCCGGCCCGACCTGTCCCTTCGACCAGCGCAGCACGGTGGGTGCGTCGTCGACGGCGACGGCCTCGCGGAACTCCTCGCGCAGGGTCGCGGCGTCACGGGGTGCGGCGATCCGGATCCCGGGCACGACCTGCAGCAAGGCGAGGTCCCACATGCCGTGGTGCGACGGCCCGTCCGGTCCGGTGATGCCCGCGCGGTCGAGCACGAAGGTGACGCCGGCCTTGTGCAGCGCGACGTCCATGAGCACCTGGTCGAACGCCCGGTTCAGGAACGTCGCGTAGAGCGCCACGACGGGGTGCAGGCCGCCGAACGCGAGTCCGGCCGCGGTCGTCACGGCGTGCTGCTCGGCGATCCCGACGTCGATCACGCGCGAGGGGTGCTGTTCCTGGAAGAGGTGCAGCCCGGTCGGGCGGAGCATCGCCGCGGTGATCGCCACGATCTTCTCGTCCGACGCACCGACCTCGGCCAGCGTCGAGGCGAACACCGAGGTCCACGACGGCCCCGACGACACGTCGAGCGACTCCCCGGTCTCCGGGTCGATGTGCCCGACCGCGTGGAACTGGTCGGCCTGGTCGCGCAGCGCGGGCTCGAACCCGTGCCCCTTCTCGGTGATGGCGTGCACGATCGTCGGCGCGCCGTACGCCTTCGCCTGGCGGAGTGCGGCCTCCATCGCCCGCTGGTCGTGCCCGTTCACCGGCCCGATGTACTTGATGTCGAGGTTCGAGTAGAGCGCCTCGTTGTTCGTGAACCGCGAGAGGAACCCGTGCAGCCCGCCGCGCATCCCGCGGTAGAGCGCCCGCCCGGGAGCGCCGAACCGCGCCGCCGCGGCCTGGGACTTCTCGAACAGCGCCCGGTACTCGCGGCGCGTGCGCACCGAGCTGAGGAACCGCGCCATGCCACCGATGGTCGGCGCGTACGAGCGTCCGTTGTCGTTGACGACGATGACGAGTCGACGGTCGTTGCCGTCGGAGATGTTGTTGAGGGCCTCCCACGTCATCCCGCCGGTGAGCGCGCCGTCGCCGACGACCGCGACCACGGTCCGGTCGGCCTGGCCGGTCTGCACGAACGCGCGCGAGATGCCGTCCGCCCAGGACAGCGACGAGGACGCGTGCGAGGACTCCACGATGTCGTGCTCCGACTCGCTCCGCTGCGGGTACCCGGCGAGGCCGCCCCGCTCGCGCAGCCGCGAGAAGTCCTGCCGCCCGGTGACGAGCTTGTGCACGTACGACTGGTGCCCGGTGTCGAAGACGAACGGGTCGTGCGGCGAGTCGAACACCCGGTGCATGGCCAGCGTGAGCTCGACGACGCCGAGGTTCGGGCCGAGGTGGCCGCCGGTCTTCGCGACCTCGGCGACGAGGAAGCGTCGGATCTCGGCGGCGAGGTCCGTCATCTGCGCGTCGGAGAGACGCTTCAGGTCGCGCGGCGACGTGATGCTCGAGAGCAGACTCACGGGCGCTCCTTTCGTGGGGCTGTCGGCCCACTCTATGCGCGTGACCCGACAACGGACGGGAGGCGCGGTGCCAGCTGGCACCGCGCCTCCTGTCCGTCGGACGGGTGCGTCAGACGAGCGACCGCAGCACGTACTGCAGGATGCCGCCGTTGCGGTAGTAGTCCGCCTCACCCGGGGTGTCGATGCGGACGACCGCGTCGAACTCGATCGTCTCCTTGCCGGCGGGCGAGTGCTCGCTCGGCGCAGCCGTGACGTGCACCGTCTTGGGCGTACGGCCCTCGTTCAGCTCGGTCAGGCCGGAGATCGAGACGACCTCGGTGCCGTCGAGCCCGAGGGACTCGACCGACTCGCCGGCGGGGAACTGCAGCGGCACGACGCCCATGCCGATGAGGTTCGAGCGGTGGATGCGCTCGAAGCTCTCGGTGATGACCGCGCGGACGCCGAGCAGGTTCGTGCCCTTCGCCGCCCAGTCGCGGGACGAACCGGAGCCGTACTCCTTGCCACCGAAGATGACGAGCGGGATGCCCTGCTCCTGGTAGTGCTGCGAGGCGTCGTAGATGAACGACTGCGCACCGTCCGGCGTCGTGAAGTCGCGGGTGTAGCCGCCCTCCACGCCGTCGAGGAGCTGGTTGCGGAGGCGGATGTTCGCGAACGTGCCGCGGATCATGACCTCGTGGTTGCCGCGACGCGAGCCGTAGGAATTGAAGTCCTTGCGGTCGACGCCGTGCTCGGCGAGGTACTTGCCCGCCGGGCTGTCGGCCTTGATCGACCCGGCCGGCGAGATGTGGTCGGTCGTGACCGAGTCGCCGAGCTTCGCGAGCACCCGGGCGCCGGAGATGTCCGACACCGCGTCGGGCTGCATGGTCATGCCCTCGAAGTACGGGGGCTTCCGCACGTAGGTCGACTCGGTGTCCCACTCGAACGTGTCGCCCGTCGGGGTCGGCAGGTTCTTCCAGCGGTCGTCGCCCTCGAACACGGAGCCGTACTCGTGGGTGAACATCTCGGTGTCGATCGACGCGTCGATGACCTGCTGGACCTCGACCGCGTCGGGCCAGATGTCCTGCAGGAAGACGTCCTTGCCGTCCTGGTCCTGCCCGAGGGCGTCCTTGTCGAAGTCGAAGTGCATCGACCCGGCGAGGGCGTACGCGATGACCAGCGGCGGGGAGGCCAGGTAGTTCATCTTCACGTCGGGGTTGATGCGCCCCTCGAAGTTGCGGTTGCCCGAGAGCACCGCGGTGACGGCGAGGTCGTTGTCCTGCACGGCCTGCGAGATCTCCTCCGGCAGCGGGCCCGAGTTGCCGATGCAGGTGGTGCAGCCGTAGCCGACCGTGTAGAAGCCGAGCTGCTCGAGGTAGGTCGTGAGACCGGCCTTCTCGTAGTAGTCCGTGACGACCTTCGACCCCGGTGCGAGCGTGGTCTTGACCCACGGCTTCGCGGTGAGGCCCTTCTTCGCGGCGTTCCGGGCGAGGATGCCGGCGGCCATCATGACCGACGGGTTCGACGTGTTCGTGCACGACGTGATCGCGGCGATCGCGACGGCACCGTGGTCGATCGTGAACGGGTCGGCCCCGTCCATCGCGACCTTCGTCGGCTGCGAGGCCGTCGACGGGGCGCTCGAGACGTAGACGTGCTCGTGCAGCGCGGTGTCCTCGTTCGTGGAACCGGCGGCGATCGGGTCGGAGGCGGGGAAGGTCTCCTCCACCGCGTCGTCGAGGTCGGTCTGCTCGCTCGGCGTCGTGTAGTTGCCGAGGTCGACCTCGAACTGGGTCTTCGCCTTCGAGAGCTCGATGCGGTCCTGGGGGCGCTTCGGGCCGGAGATCGAGGGGACGACCGTCGAGAGGTCGAGCTCCATGTACTCGGAGTAGTTCGGCTCGACCGCCGCGTCGTGCCAGAGGCCCTGGGTCTTGGCGTAGGCCTCGACGAGCGCGATCTGGTCCTCGGAGCGGCCGGTGAGGCGGAGGTAGTCGAGCGTCACGTCGTCGACCGGGAACATGGCCGCCGTGGAGCCGAACTCCGGCGACATGTTGCCGATGGTGGCGCGGTTCGCGAGCGGGACCTCGCCGACGCCCTCGCCGTAGAACTCGACGAACTTGCCGACGACGCCGTGCTTGCGGAGCTCCTGCGTGATGGTGAGCACCACGTCCGTCGCGGTCACGCCGGCCGGGATCGACCCGGACAGCTTGAAGCCGACGACCTTCGGGATGAGCATCGACACCGGCTGGCCGAGCATCGCCGCCTCGGCCTCGATGCCGCCGACGCCCCAGCCGAGCACGCCGAGCCCGTTCACCATCGTGGTGTGCGAGTCGGTGCCGACGAGGGTGTCCGGGTAGGCGTAGGTCTCGCCGTCGAAGTCACGCGTGTAGGTGACCTTCGCCAGGTACTCGATGTTGACCTGGTGCACGATGCCGGTTCCGGGCGGGACGACCTTGAAGTCCTCGAACGCGGTCTGGCCCCAGCGGAGGAACTGGTAGCGCTCACCGTTCCGCTCGTACTCGAGGTCGGTGTTGCGCTGGAGTGCGTCCTCGCGACCGAAGAGGTCGGCGATGACGGAGTGGTCGATGACCATCTCGGCAGGCGACAGCGGGTTGATCTTGTTCGGGTCGCCGCCGATCTCGGCCATCGCCTCGCGCATGGTGGCGAGGTCGACGATGCACGGGACGCCGGTGAAGTCCTGCATGACCACGCGGGCCGGCGAGAACTGGATCTCGGTGTCCGGCTCGGCGTCGGGCTGCCACGACCCGAGGGCGCGGATCTGGTCCTCGGTGACGTTCTTGCCGTCCTCGGTGCGGAGGAGGTTCTCGAGCAGCACCTTCAGGCTGTACGGGAGCTTCTCGTGCCCGGGCACCGTGTCGATCCGGTGGATCGCGTAGTCGACACCCCCAACCGACAGCGTGTCCTTCGAGCCGAAGCTGTTGACTGCAGCCACTGTGCCGCCTCCCTGGTTGATCGGTGTGCCCCCATCCAAGCGGGGCGCGAGGCGTCCCACCAGCAAGGCAAACCTAAACCCGCCAGCCCGGGAAGGGCCGCGGGGAATTATCTCGATGTCGAGACAACTCTACACCCGGGTGGCGTCAGCCTCGCGCTTGAACACCGTCCGGACGAGCAGCCAGGTCACCCAGAGCAGAGCGGCGTAGAGCGGGACGCCCGTGATGAGCTTGATGCCGGCGAGCAGTTCGACCTGGGCGGTCAGGTACAGCGGCACCTCGATGAGGAGCCGGATCGCGAAGAGACCGACCCAGAGCCAGGTGGCAACGGTCAGCACGCGGCGCTTCGCCGGGTCGCGACGCCAGTCCTGCGGGGTGCCGTCCTCGTTCGGCGGGAGCAGGAAGCCGACGACCAGGCCGATGAGCGGCTGTCGGATCGCCAGCGTCACGAGCAGCCCGACGAGCCACACGGCGTTGATGACGATCCCGGGGATGAAGTTGCTCTCGGCCCGCCCGGTGATGAGCGCGAGGCCTGCGGAGATCGCCACGCCGAGGATCCCCGCGAGGCTCATCACGAGCGACTGGCGCTGCAGCAGGCGGAGCACCACGAACACGACGCCGATCGCGACCGGGATCAGGACGCTCGGGACGACCTCCTTCGTGATCGCGTAGACCACCAGGAACGCGAGCCCGGGCAGGACGGACTCGACCAGGCCGCGCACGCCGCCGATGGCCGCGACGAGGGCGTGCCCCGACGGCGCCTCGCCCGGAGCGACCTTGCCGAGCCCGGTGTTGGCGACGGCGGCACGCATCTGGTCGCTGAACGAGGGCAGCGCGTCGGGCGCGTCCGCCTCGGGACGGGTGGTGTCGTCGTGGTCCGGCACCGTGCCTCCTGGTTCGGGTCGCCGGTCAGATGGCCGACTGCGTCGACTTCGGCATGTGCAGCGGGATGAGGTCGCGCGGCGGCATCGGGGTGGTCCCGCGGACCACGACGACGCTGCGGAACAGGTCCTCGATCTCGGCCGCGTCGTCGGGCTGCTCGGCGGCCTTGCCGGCGATCACGCCGCGCAGGAACCAGCGCGGGCCGTCGACGCCGATGAACCGCGCGGGGCGGGCCCCGTCGGTGACGCCCGTGCCGTCGGAGACGACCGGGACCTGGGCGCGGAGCTCGGGGCCGAACGGACCGTCGACCTCGGACACGATGCCGCCCTGGCGCTCGATCTGCTCGGCGATCTGGGCGCGGATCTCGTGCCAGAGCCCCGTGGAGCGCGGTGCGGCGAACGGCTGCACCTGCAGCGTGGACTCGTCGTAGTCGAGCCCGACCGCGACGACGCGCTGCGAGCCCTCCTCCACCTCGAGCCGCAGGTGGAGCCCCTCGCGCGGGAGGACCTTCACGCCGCCGAGGTCGACGTACGGACGGACCAGGTTCGCCTCGGTCTCGTCGTGCGGGCCGCTCTCGGCACGGTCCTCGGGCGCGGACTTGTCGGTCGGCGCGACGGCGTCCACCTCGTCGAGGTCGGCGTCGGCGTCGATCGCGATGTCGACCTCCGGCGTCGTCTCGGCCACCTCGACCTCGTCGGCGACGGCGTCCGCCACCTCGACCTCGTCACGCTTGCGTCGGCCGAACTTCATGCGCGCGTTCCTTCCTGAGCGTTGTCCGCGGCGCCGCTGACGGCACCGCTCCGGTCACCGTAGCCCGACGAGCCGAACCCGCCCTGGCCGCGGACGCTGTCGGGCAGCTCGTCGACGCGGGTGAACGACACGCGCGGGACCGGCATGACGATCATCTGGGCGATGCGGTCGCCGACGTGCACCTCGTGCGCGGCGGCCTGGTCGGTGTTGAGCAGCGCGACCTTGATCTCGCCGCGGTACCCGGCGTCCACGGTGCCGGGCGCGTTCACGATCGTGATGCCGTGCTTTGCGGCGAGACCGCTGCGCGGGACCACGAACGCGGCGTACCCGTCCGGCAGCGCGATCTTCAGGCCCGTGCCCACGAGCCGACGCTCGCCGGGCTGCAGGACGAACGCCTCGGTCGAGACGAGGTCCGCACCGGCGTCACCGGGGTGGGCGTATCCGGGAGCGTTCTCCCCGGTCCAGAGCACGTCGACTGGTTCGGTCACGTGTCGAGGGTAGTGCAGACCGTGACCGTTCCGTGACCTGCCCGGAGTCGTGGTCGAATGGTGTCGTGACCCTGTACCGCGAACGACTGTGGGCTCCGCCCGTCCTCTACCTGGCGACGGCGCTCGTCATCCCCGCCAGCCTCCTCGTGTTCCTGCCGATCAGCGTGCTCGCCGGCGTCCTCGTGGCGGTCGGCATGTACCTCGGCGTGCTCGTGCTGCTCTGGGCGCTGGCTCCGACCATCGAGGTCACGGAGACCGAGTTCCGCGCCGGTCGGGCGCACCTCCCGCGGACGCTCGTGGGCGTGGTCGAGGGCTACGAGGGCGCCGAGGCCACCACGCAGCGCGGGCCGAAGCTCGACGCCCGCGCCTGGACGCTCTTCCGCGGCTACGTGCGCGGGGTCGTCAAGGTCGAGGTGCAGGACCCCGCGGACCCGACGCCCTACTGGCTGGTCAGCGTCCGCAACCCGTCCGCCGTCGTCGCCGCCCTGCGGTCCTGAGTCCCCACCTGCGATCCAGGAGGCGCGGTGCGGGCCCGACCCGCGCCTCCTGTCCGGCACGGCGCACGTCTGCCCGCCCAGCGCACGCAGAACGGCCCGTCACCTCGCGGTGACGGGCCGTTCTGGTTTCGTGCGTTCCCTAGAGCGCCGCGCACTCCGCGCAGACCGGGCCGAGCTTCGACTCGTGGTCGAGCTGCGAGCGGTGCTTCACGAGGAAGCACTCGACGCAGGTGAACTCGTCGACCTGGGGCGGGAGCACGACGACGTCGAGGTCGACGTCGCTGAGGTCCTGTCCGGCGAGCTCGAAGCTGCCGGGGTTGTCGGAATCATCGTCGACGACCCCCGACATCTTGTCGGGAACGCGCTCCTTGAGGGCCTCGATCGACTCCGAGTCGGAGTTGTCGTCGGTCTTCCGGGGGGCGTCGTAATCGGTGGCCATGCCCATCCATTTCTCGTATCGAGAGGTCGTCGCCGGTGATCGGCGGCGACAGTTTGCACCACGTCTCGCCAGAGCGCAAACCGAAGTCTCCGGCGGGTCGTTCTGGCGCTGCAACCCGTGTGCCCGCCCGTCCATTCCCGCTGTCCGGAAACGCTCGCACGGGAGTCCACGGCACGCCCGTGCGCCTCCGCGGGATCGGGTCCGGACGGCTGCATACTCACGGGGTACGAGGCACGACCGTACGCGACGCTCGGAAGGCGGAACCATGCAAGACGTGAGAGTCATCGGGGTGGAGTCCGGGGCACTCCTGCTCGCGACCGACGGCGGGACCGAGTTCCGACTGCCCGTCACCTCGTCGCTGCCCGGTCAGGTCCGGCAGGCGAACCCCGAGTCCGGTCCGCACAAGCGCGTGTCCCCGAAGGACGTACAGGCGCGGATCCGTGGCGGTGCCGACGCCGCCGAGGTCGCCCTGGCGCTCGACGTCGACGTCGAGTACGTGCGGCGCTTCGAGGGCCCCGTCCTCGCCGAGCGTGCCTTCATCCTCGACGCCGCGCACCGCGTGCCGGTCACACCGGTCGACGACGAGTCGCCCGACACCTTCGGCGAGGCCATCACCGCCAAGCTCGAGGCGGGCGAGGCCAGCGGGATCGCCTGGGCGTCGTGGAAGCACGTCGAGAGCGGCTGGCAGGTCCGCGTGCACTACACCGCCGCCGAGGTCGAGCACGACGCCCAGTGGCGCTTCGACCCGAAGACGTCGACGCTGACGCCGGACAACGGCGATGCGCACCGGCTCTCGCACACCGAGGACGAGGGCATCGCGCCGCGCCTCCGTGCGGTCGAGAACGACCACCAGGACACCGACGGGACGCGGTTCGACTCCGGCGCGTTCCGGGTCGACGAGCCAGACGAGGACGTCACGAACCCCGAGGTGCAGGAGCGTCCGCTCCGCGCGCCGCTCCCCCGCATCGGAGCCGCCGTCGAGGAACGCGCCCCCGGCAACGAGACCGCCGACCTGCTCGAGGCGCTCCGCCGCCGCCGTGGCGAGCGCGAGGCCGCGGCCTTCGGCGAACAGCCGCAGGACGACGGACGACGGACCTCGATCAGCGTCGTCGACATCCCGCTGCAGGGGTTCGAGGATTCGTCGGACACCGCGCCGCAGCCGGACGCCCGACCCACCTCCGCCCCCGAGGCCGAGGCCGGGCGGCAGGACCGCAAGAAGCGGAACCGGCGGTCGATGCCGAGCTGGGACGAGATCGTCTTCGGGACCCGGCCGGACGACGACCCGGCCTGATCCCCGGCGACGCCCGGGCTCGTGCTACTGCGCGAACGCCCCGGCGAGGCGCAGCGGCACCATGGTCTCCTCGTCGGTCATCGCCCCGTGCTGGCCGATCATCCGCTTCGGTGACTCGCCGTCGCGCAGGGCCCGGTCGTCGTTGAACGCCCAGGACCCCCGTGCCACGAGCACGACGTCCCCGATGCGCGGGACGACCTCGTCCGAGACGGCGCCGAACCAGCCGGCGGCGATCGCCTCGTCACGGCTCGCGACGTACGCCTTCTTGCCGTAGCGCGCCCGGAACTGCCCGACGAGGGAGCGGACGTCGGTGCCCGGTGCGACCGTGAACTGCCGGCAGCGCGGGTCGCCGGCGACCCCGATGACGTCGGTCAGCAGGAGCGGGTCGAGCGCGATGTTCGCGTGGTCGGGGACGTCGAGCACGCCGTGGTCGGCCGTCACGACGATCCCGACGTCGGCGGCGGCACGGCCCTCGAGCCGAGCGAGTTCGCCGTCGAGGAGTTCGAGCGCCGCGGTCCACCGGTCGGACTGCCAGCCGTGCTTGTGCCCGATCGAGTCGAGCTCTGGGACGTAGAGGTACACGAGCGAGCGACCCGTCGCGGTCTCGGCGAGGGCTGCGTCGACGCGCTGCGGGATCGAGTCGGCCGGGACGTAGCGCGCCCCGCCGAGGACGTTCGCGGTCATCCCCGAGGAGCGGTACCGGGCGGGCCCGACCACCACCGGGTCGACGCCGAGTGCCGGCGCCTCGGTGAACAGCGTACGGGCGAGGAACCAGTCGGACGGGACCTCGTCGTCCCAGCCGCTCAGCAGGTTCATCACCCGGCCGGTGTCGGGGTTCCAGCCGCTGTACCCGACCACGCCGTGGGTGCCGGGCGACCGACCGGTCGTCAGTGTGCTCAGTGCGGCCGCCGTCGTCGTCGGGAAGCCGCTGCGCAGTCGCTTCTTGCTGGCGGCGACCCAGCGGGCGTGTCCGGCGCGCGCTGCCAGCGCGCCGGCACCGAGGCCGTCGACCAGCACGACGATCGCGGAACGGGCGGGGCGGAGGGTGATCCGCGCCTCCAGTCCGGTGGAACGCAACCAGGCGTCGTCCGCAGCGCCGAGCGCGACGAGGCAACTCGGGAAGACGTCGGCGAGGTTCGCGGTGGCGTCGGGGGCCGTCGGTACGCTTGTTCCCATCTCCCCCAGTCTCGCAGAAGGGTGCCATGGCACGCACGGAAGCAGTCGGCCTGCCCGACGGTGAACGCATCGAGGACGTCGACGTCTCCGAGGAGATGCAGGGCTCCTTCCTCGAGTACGCGTACTCCGTCATCTACTCACGGGCACTCCCCGACGCACGCGACGGCCTGAAGCCCGTGCAGCGGCGCATCCTCTACCAGATGGCCGAGATGGGGCTCCGGCCCGACCGCGGCCACGTGAAGAGCGCCCGCGTCACCGGCGAGGTGATGGGCAAGCTGCACCCGCACGGCGACGGCGCGATCTACGACGCCCTCGTGCGCATGGCGCAGCCGTTCACGATGCGCGTGCCGCTCGTCGACGGACACGGCAACTTCGGCTCGCTCGACGACGGTCCCGCGGCCGCCCGCTACACCGAGGCCCGCCTCGCCGAACCGTCGATGGCCATGACCGAGGGCCTGGGCGAGGACGTCGTCGACTTCGTCCCGAACTACGACAACCAGATCATGCAGCCGGGCGTGCTGCCCGCGGCCTTCCCGAACCTGCTCGTCAACGGCGCGTCGGGCATCGCGGTCGGCATGGCGACGAACATGGCGCCGCACAACCTCGGCGAGGTGGTCGAGGCGGCGAAGCACCTGCTCATGAACCCGCAGGCGACGCTCGACGAGCTGATGGAGTTCGTGCCGGGCCCTGACCTGCCCTCCGGCGGCACCATCGTCGGGCTCTCCGGCGTGCGCGACGCCTACGCCAGCGGCCGCGGCTCGTTCCGGACGCGCGCGAAGGTGAGCGTCGAGAACCTCACCCCGCGCAAGGTCGGCCTCGTGGTCACCGAGCTGCCGTACCTGGTCGGCCCGGAGCGCGTGATCGAGAAGATCAAGGACGGCGTCCAGTCGAAGAAGCTCGTCGGCATCTCCGACGTGAACGACCTGACCGACCGCAACCACGGGCTCCGGCTCGTCATCGGCATCAAGAGCGGCTTCAACCCCACCGCCGTGCTCGAGCAGCTGTACAAGCACACCCCGCTCGAGGACGGCTTCGGCATCAACAACGTCGCGCTGGTCGGCGGATCGCCCAAGACCCTCGGGCTGCGCGAGCTGCTCGACGTCTACGTGCAGCACCGGCTCTCGGTCGTCACACGTCGGTCGCAGTACCGCCTCGCGCGCAAGAAGGAGCGACTGCACCTGGTCGAGGGGCTGCTCATCGCCATCCTCGACATCGACGAGGTCATCGAGGTCATCCGCTCCTCGGACGATTCCGAGGCCGCGCGCTCCCGCCTGCAGACGGTGTTCGACCTGTCCGAGGTGCAGGCCGAGTACATCCTCGAACTGCGGCTCCGGCGCCTGACGAAGTTCTCACGCCTCGAGCTCGAGGGCGAGCGTGACCAGCTGCTCGCCGACATCGCCGCGCTCGAGGAACTGCTCGCGTCCGACGAGCGACTCCGTGCCCAGGTCGCGCTCGAGCTCACCGAGGTGTCCGACCGGTTCGCGACGCCGCGCCGGACCCTGCTCACCGAGGCCGACGCCCCGGTCAAGGGTGGCCGCAAGGCCGCGGTCGACCCGGAGTCCCTGCAGATCGCCGACTCGCCGTGCCGCGTGCTGCTCTCGACCACGGGGCGGCTCATCCGCGTCGACATCCCGACGTCCGAGCTCGGCATCGTCCGGGTGCCGAAGCGGTCCAAGCACGACGCCGTCCGCTCGTCGATCGTCAGTTCGGTCCGCGGGCAGGTCGGGGCGCTCACCTCGACCGGGCGCGTGATCCGGCTCTCCCCCGTCGACGTCCCCGCCGTGCCGCCAGCCGCGGTCCGGCTCGACGCCGGCGTCCGGGTGACGGACTTCCTCGGCATCGCCCGCGGCGAGACCGTGGTCGCCCTCGTCGACCTCTCCGGCGCCTCGTCGGACTCGCTCGCCATCGGCACCGTGCAGGGCGTCGTGAAGCGCGTCGTGCCCGGAGCCTGGCCGGACAAGCCCGAGTTCCCAGCGATCGGGTTGAAGCCCGGCGACGCGGTCGTCGGTGCCGCCCAGGCGCCCGAGTCGGACGACCTGGTGTTCATCACCTCGAACGCGCAGCTGCTGCGGTTCCCCGCGTCCGGCGTCCGTGCGCAGGGCCTCCCCGCCGGTGGGGTCGCCGGCGTGGCCCTCGCCGCGGGTGCCTCGGCGATCTGGTTCGGATCCGTCGCCCGCTCCGACGACGCCGTGGTCGCGACCGTCTCGGCGTCGTCCTCGGCCCTGCCCGGCACCGACACCGGCCGCGCCAAGGTCTCGGCCCTGTCGGAGTTCCCGGCGAAGGGCCGTGCGACCCAGGGTGTCCGGGCGCACGCGTTCCTCAAGGGCGAGGACGGCCTGACGGTGGCGTGGGCGGGCATCGCTCCCCCGCACGCGGTCGGGTCGGACGGCGCTGCCCGGACGCTGCCGGACTGGCTGTCGAAGCGCGACGGGTCGGGGGCGCCGCTCGACGCCGTGATCGACTCGATCGGTGGGAGTGCGGCGGCGCTCGACGGCACCGCCGGCGAGGCGTAGGCGCGCGGGCGCGAGCGCGCCGGCGGCGACTTTTCGCGCCAGGCGACAGTTCACGGGGCCGTCGCCCCGTGAGCTGTCGCCCACCGCGTGAGCACGCGGCCGCGGCGCGGCGGACGCCGAGACTCGGCCCCGCGGACAGAACTCGCGCCGTCGCGGCGCGAAACCGTCCGCCCAGCCGAGACTCGCCCTCGCGCGCGGCCGCGCCGGCGGCGACTTCTCGCGTCAGGCGACAGCTCACGGGGCCCTCGCCCCGTGAAGTGTCGCCCAGCGCGTGAGCACGCGGACGGGAGGCGCGGGACGGCCCCGCACCGCGCCTCCCGTCCGCCCATGGGGACGACCACCGCCCCGACCACTGGACCGCGCTGCGAACTTTCGCGCCTGGCGACACGTCATGGCGCCAGCGCCGCGTGACGCGTCGCCTGGCGCGTGAGGTCGCGCCGCACGGCGGCGCCGAGACTCGGCCTGGCGGACAGAACTCGCGCAGCCGCGGCGCGAAACTGTCCGGTGAGGCGAGACTCGGCGTCGCCGCGCGCGGCGCCGCGCCGCCTACGCGTCGATACGGTCGCGGTCGAGGCCCTCGCCGGCGAGGATGAACTCCTTGCGCGGCGCCACGTCGTTGCCCATGAGCAGCTCGAAGACCTTCGCAGCACCCTCGGCATCGGTGATGTTCACCCGGCGCAGCGTCCGGTGCGTGCGGTCCATCGTGGTCTCCGCCAGCTGGTCGGCGTCCATCTCGCCGAGACCCTTGTACCGCTGGATCGGCTCCTGGTACTTCTTGCCCTGCTTCTCGAGCTTCTTCAGCACGGCCTGCAGCTCGGCCTCGGAGTACGTGTACAGCGTGTCGTTCGCCTTGCCGCGGTTCACCACGACGACCCGGTGCAGCGGCGGCACGGCGGCGAACACCCGACCCTGCTCGATCATCGGCCGCATGTACCGGAAGAACAGCGTGAGCAGGAGCGTCCGGATGTGGGCGCCGTCGACGTCCGCGTCGGACATGATGATGACCTTGCCGTAGCGGGCCTGGTCGATCTCGAACGTCCGGCCGGAGCCGGCGCCGATGACCTGGATGATCGAGGCGCACTCGGCGTTGGAGAGCATGTCGGAGACGGACGCCTTCTGCACGTTGAGGATCTTGCCGCGGATCGGCAGCAGCGCCTGGTACTCGCTGTTCCGCGCGAGCTTGGCGGTGCCGAGCGCGGAGTCGCCCTCGACGATGAAGAGCTCGGTGCCCTCGGCGTCCTGCTTGCGGCAGTCGGCGAGCTTCGTCGGCAGCGAGGAGTTCTCGAGCGCGTTCTTCCGGCGCTGGGTCTCCTTGTGCGCCCGGGCCGAGATGCGCGTCTTCATCTCGGCGACGACCTTCTCGAGCAGGGTCGCTGCCTGGGCCTTCTCGGTGCGCTGCGTCGACGTGAGGATCTCGGTGAGGCGCTTCGACACGACCTGGTCGACGATCTTCCGGACCGCCGGGGTGCCGAGGACCTCCTTCGTCTGGCCTTCGAACTGCGGCTCGGGCAGGCGGACGGTGAGCACCGCGGTCATGCCGGCGAGCACGTCGTCCTTCTCGAGCTTGTCCTGCCCGACCTTGAGCTTGCGGGCGTTCGCCTCGACCTGGGCGCGCACGGCCTTGACCACGCCGGACTCGAAGCCGGCCTGGTGCGTGCCGCCCTTTGGCGTCGCGATGATGTTGACGAAGCTGCGGAACACCGTCTCGTAGCCACTGCCCCATCGCAGCGCGAGGTCGACCTCGCATTCACGCGACACCGAGGTCGACACCATGTGGCCCTTGTCGTCGAGCATCGGCACGGTCTCGGTGAAGGTGCCGGTGCCCTGGATGCGCCAGACGTCGGTGACAGCGGAGTCGAGAGCGAGGTGCTCGACGAACTCACCGATCCCGCCCTCGTACCGGAAGCGCTCGACGACCGGACCGGGCTCGACAGGAGTGCCCGTGGCCTCCGCCCGCGCGGCCGCTGCCTCGATCGAGGCGGGTCGCGCGTCCGTGATGGTGATGCCGAGCCCGGGCACGAGGAAGGCCGTCTGGCGCGCCCGGCTCACGAGGTCGCTGGTGCTGAACTTCGCGTCGGAGGTGAAGATCTGCCGGTCGGCCCAGTACCGCACGCGGGACCCGGTCACGCCCTTCTTCACCTTGCCGGCGACGCGCAACTCGCTGCCGGAGGTGAAGGGGGTGAACGGCGCGTCCGGCCCGTCGCCGGCGAACGTGCCCGGCTCACCGCGGTGGAACGACATCGCGTAGGTCTTGCCGCCCCGGTCGACCTCGACGTCGAGGCGCTCCGACAGCGCGTTCACGACCGAGGCACCGACACCGTGCAGCCCACCGGACGCGGCGTACGACCCGGAACCGAACTTGCCACCCGCGTGGAGCTTCGTGAACACCACCTCGACCCCGGTCAGACCGGTCTTCGGCTCGACGTCGACGGGGATGCCACGAGCGGTGTCGCGGACCTCGACCGAACCGTCGGGGTGCAGCAGCACGCCGATCTCGTCACCGTGCCCGGCGAGGGCTTCGTCGACGGAGTTGTCGATGATCTCCCACAGGCAGTGCATGAGCCCGCGGGAGTCCGTCGACCCGATGTACATGCCCGGACGCTTGCGGACCGCCTCGAGCCCTTCGAGGACGGAGAGATGGCGTGCAGAGTAGTCGGAGCTCACCTTCCGATGCTAGCGATCCGCACCGACACCACCGCGCGGACACTCGGACTGGGGACAGCCGATCCGCGCTGAGCGAAACGGGCGATCACAATGCGCCACTCTCAGGCATCACGTGTTGAAATAGGTGGACCAAGCCGCACCACCTGCGATCCGTGAGGAGCACAGCAATGACCCAGACCGTGCAGGATCTCTCCATCGACGAAGTCAGCAGCCACCAGCTCACCGCTGCCGACCGTTGCGACAGCTGCGGCGCGCAGGCGTACATCCGGGCCACCATGGCCAGCGGTGAGCTGTACTTCTGTGCGCACCACGGCGCCGAGTTCAAGGACAAGCTCGCGGCGACCGCCATCGAGTGGCACGACGAGAGCAGCCGACTCTACGAGTCGAAGTAGCGCGCACAGACGCGAGCGCTGAACAGACAGGAGGCGCGGTGCCAGCTGGCACCGCGCCTCTTGTCTGTCTGCGGTCGCGTCAAGCGATCCGCTTGAACGCCTTGTCGACGTAGCGGTCGACGGTTGCCCGCGCTTCGCGCGCGTAGCGGTCGATCGACGCGGTGCGCTCCGGGTCCGGTGCGTACTCGCGGCCGAGCCGAGCGGTGGCCGCGGCGAGGACGCCGTCGGTCAGCTGCGGGTTGAGCGGCAGGATCGGCCCCTGCGTGTGCGTGCCGAAGGAGTTGCCGACGATCGCGCCCTCGACCGGGGCGCCCGCTTGGTTGCCGCCGCCGGAGACGACGTCGGCGAACGGCCGGACACCGGCACCGAGCTCGATGCGCGTCGCGTGGTCCTCGAAGCCGGCGAGGCGCGTCGGGGCTCCGGGGAGCAGCGGGTACGCGGTCTCGAGCACGAAGTAGTTCACCCGACGCTCGGCACCGCGGACGGCACGCGCATCGAAGACCCCGAAGCCGGTCACGGGAGCACCGTCCGTCGGCACGACCTCGGTCGTGGCGAGGTCGAACCCGCCGCCGACGGCCACGACCGGCACCCCGGCAGCGGCGAACTCGCGGAGCGGCGCACCGATGCGTGCGATGTCGTCACCGAGCGACCGCATCGCGCTGAGCGGTCCGTTGCCGATCACGACGACGTCGGCCGCGGTGGGGAGCTCGTCACCCGGCGCGTACTCGAGCACCTCGGTGGCGATGTCCGCGGCCGCGGCACGACGGACCAGGGCCGCCACGTTGCCGCGGTCGCCCGAGACGCCCATCTGGCGGGGGTAGACGTGCAGGATGGTCAGCCGGTCGGCCGTCATGCGGTCTTCTCCATGTCCGGGTGGCCGAGGGCCTTGCGGGCGATCATCATGATCTCGTAGTTGACGATGAAGTTCTTCGTCCCGGAGGTCGTCGAACCGAGCTGCTCCATCTGCTTGATCGCGGCCTCGACGTCGGGCTCGACCCGGCCGATGCGGACACCGGCGTGCTCGAGGGCGATCGCGATCTGCCAGGCCTTGTCGCCGGAGACGACGTCGACGTGGTCGAGCTTCGAGAAGTCGATGTCGTAGATCCACGAGATGTCCGGCGTGCCCTCGTCGATCGCCATGAGCACCTGTTCCGGGTGGTCCGGCAGGGCGTCGAGGTTGAGCTGGAGGCTCGCGGCGTTCTTGAACATCGTGAACTCGGCGGACTCGCCCGCGATGGGGAGTCGCTCACCACGTCCGTACGCCGGCTTCATCGTGCCGAAGGCCGTCGTCACGGCGTCGGCGCGGAACTGCGCACCGAGTGCGGCACTCGCCGTCGCGGTGGCCGCTGCCGCGTCGACGGCGTAGTGCAGCCCGCGAGCCGGCAGGCGGACGGGGATCTCGGCACCGTCGAAGCGGATGGTCGCACCGTCGCCGGTGTTCACCACGACCTCGGCGTCGGCGACGTTCGGCACGGCGTCCTGCCGGTCGAAGTCGTCGGCGTTCTGCAGGCCGTTCGGTGCGGCGGCGACGACATCGGCGCTGGCACCGAAGCGCAGCACGCGCTGGCCGTCGGTGCCGACGTACGCGTCGAGGAACTGGTCGTCACGGTTGGTGATGACGTTCGCGGTCGACAGGGCCGCGGTGTCGAGCATCATCGTGGCGACGCGTTCGGTCTCGAAGAACCGGTAGAGCTGGTCGACCTGGACGTTGAGCATCGTCACGGTGGACGGCGACAGGATCCCGGCGAGCTCGACCGCGAAGGCCTCGTCCACCTCGAGGATGCCGATGTCCGCCTTGAGCTTGCCGGTCAGCGACACCTCGGACAGCAGCGCCGAGGCGATGCCCTGCGGCAGGTTCGCCCCGGACGGGTTCGTGAAGACCCGCAGCCCGTGCGCCCGCACGATGTCGGAGATCATGTGGGTCGTCGTCGACTTGCCGTTCGAACCGAGCACGAAGACGACGCCGTTCGGGAACTGCGCGGTGACGTGCTGGAGGAAGTTCGGCACCAGCTTGAGCACGATGTACCCGGGGTAGGCGGACCCCCCGCCCCGCGCACGTGCGAGGGCGCGGAGGATCCGCCCGACGAGGATCGGGATGACGAAGCGCATCGGCCTACTCGAGGTAGTCGCGCAGCGACTGCGACCGCGACGGGTGGCGGAGCTTCGCCATCGTCTTGGACTCGATCTGACGGATGCGCTCACGCGTCACGCCGAACGTGTCACCGATCTGGTCGAGGGTCTTCGGCTGGCCGTCCCCGAGCCCGAAGCGCATGCGGATGACGCCCGCCTCACGCTCGGAGAGGGAGTCGAGCAGGCTCTCGAGCTGCTTCTGCAGCATCGTGAACCCGACGGCGTCGGCCGGGACGACCGCCTCGGTGTCCTCGATCAGGTCGCCGAACTCCGAGTCGCCGTCCTCACCCAGCGGGGTGTGGAGCGAGATGGGCTCGCGACCGTACTTCTGCACCTCGACGACCTTCTCCGGGGTCATGTCGAGCTCGCGGGCGAGCTCTTCCGGAGTGGGTTCGCGACCGAGGTCCTGCAGCATCTGGCGCTGGACGCGGGCCAGCTTGTTGATGACCTCGACCATGTGGACCGGGATGCGGATCGTGCGGGCCTGGTCGGCCATGGCACGGGTGATCGCCTGACGGATCCACCAGGTGGCGTAGGTCGAGAACTTGAAGCCCTTGGTGTAGTCGAACTTCTCGACCGCACGGATCAGGCCCAGGTTGCCTTCCTGGATGAGGTCGAGGAACTGCATGCCGCGGCCGGTGTAGCGCTTGGCGAGCGACACGACCAGGCGGAGGTTCGCGCCGAGCAGGTGCGACTTCGCGCGCTGACCGTCACGGGCGACCCAGCGCAGCTCGCGCTCTTCCGGCTTCGAGAGCCCGGTCGAGTGCTGCAGCTTGTCCTCGGCGAACAGGCCGGCCTCGATGCGCATCGCGAGCTCGACCTCCTGCTCGGCGTTGAGGAGGGCGACCTTGCCGATCTGCTTGAGGTAGTCCTTCACCGGGTCGGCGGTGGCACCGGTGATCGTCGTGGAGTAGACCGGCGCCTCGTCGTCGTCGGACTGCGAGATGACGAGCGCACCCGCGGCGACCGCTGCTGCGGCGTCGGGCTTGGTGTCCTTCTCGTCGGTCTCGGAGTCGGTGTCGTCGGTCGCGTCGGCCTCGGCGACCGGGGTCTCCTCGTCGATGTCCTCGTCGTCGTCGGCCTTCTCCTTCGCCTTCGGGGCGGCCTTCTTCGGGGCGGCCTTCTTGGCGGTGGTCTTGGTGGCGCGCTTCTTCGGCGCGGCCGTCCCCTCGGCTTCCGCAGCGCTCTCTGCTGCGGTGCCCTCGGGCTCGGTGTCCTTCGTGGGATCGATCGTCGTGCTCCGGGCAGCCATGCGATCACCTCTCTCGTCGTGCCACGTTCGTGGGGTCGTGGCCTCCCTCGCCGCCCAGGGCCTGCGCCGCGGTCTCCCGCGTCATCAGGTCCTACCGTTCCGGGCAGCACTAGGACCCATGTCAAGTCCCCCGGTTTCTGCGGCGCACTGGAGTGCTCCGAGACACAGGAGGCCCGAACGGGTCCGCGTTCATTATTGCACGCTCCGCTTCCGCAGGCGCGCAACGAGTGCAACCCAGAGCGGCCCCACCCGTATTCCGTCCTGGGCGTGCAGCACCCGGCGCGTGCGACGACGGGCGTGCAGCAGCATCACGACGCCGATCCCGACCACGACGTACTGCACGGTGAGGGCCAGCCGGAAGTTCGTCCACGCGAACACGGTCTGCCCCGACGCCGACGACGCGAGGTCGAGGATCGTGCCGATCAGGAACATCATCACGAACGCGGCGAGGAACCCGCCGACGTTGACCACGCCGTTCGCCGACCCGAGGGAGCCGACGGGGTTGAAGGACCGCGCGAAGTCGAACCCGATGAGCGACCCCGGCCCGCCGATCCCCATCACGACGACGAGCACGATCAGCAGCCACGTGGGCGGCTGCCCGGGCCACACGAGCACGGCGGTCCACACCACCGCGAGGGCGACGACGATCCCGAGCACGAGGTTCGACCGCCGCAGCGGGAACCGGGCGCAGAGCACGCCGAGCACCGGCCCGACGACGAACCCGGTGACGACGATCACGGTGAGGAAGCCGGCCGCCTCGGACGGGGAGTACCCCAGCCCGCGCAGCATCGGGACGCCCCAGAGCAGCGAGAAGACCGTTCCGGAGGACTGCGTGACGTAGTGGGACCAGAAGCCGAGCTGGGTACCGGGCCGCCGCAGCGCGTGCCCGAAGGTGTGGAACGCGCCCCGCCAGGTGTGCGGCAGCGGGATCGTGTCGGTGCGCACCGGCACGGGGCCGTTCCGGACGAAGACGAACGCCAGCACGAGCCCGACGGCACTCGCGGCCGCGGCGACGCCGAACGCCGGCGACCACCCCGCGGTGTGCAGCAGCACGGCGAACGGGAACGCCGACAGGATCTGCCCGACCTGGCCGAGGTTGCCGGTCCACTGCGAGATCTGCGGCAGGATCGGCCCGCTGAACCACATCGGCACGAGGCGGATCACGGAGATGAAGGTCATCGCGTCCCCGGCGCCGACGAGGACACGCCCCGCGATCGCCGGCCCGATGGTGGGCGACACCGCCACCACGGCCTGGCCGGCGACGAGCAGCGCGGCCCCCAGCAGCACGAGTCGGCGCGGCCCGACGCGGTCGAGGGCGATCCCCACCGGGATCTGGAGTCCGGCGTAGACGGCGATCTGCACCACCGCGAGCGTCGACAGCACCGCCGCCGACACCGCGAAGCGGTCTTGCGCGTCGACGCCGGAGACCCCGAGCGAGGACCGCTGCACGACCGCGAGGACGTACGCCAGCACCGCGACGCCCCACACGAGGAAGGCGCGGCGGGAGTTCACGTGACCAGGCTAGCGGGGGCGGCACCGCCGCCAGGACGGGCTGTGGAGAACGTGGCGAGCGCGGCGGACGGGTGTCGCGCCTCCCGTCCGACGGGCCAGGAGGCGCGACCCGCCTCCGCCACGTCGGTGCGGCTGATCGGTACGGCTAGTCGCCGCTCGCGTCGCCGTCGGTGCGACGGTCCGCCAGGAAGCGTTCCAGTTCCGCGGCGATCGCGTCCGCAGTGGGGACCTGCCCGTCGACGCCGGTGAGCGGCGACGCGATCGGGTTGCCCTCCATGTAGGTGTCGTGCCGTTCCTCGAGGACCCCGACCAGACGCTGCAGCTCCTCGTTGCCGGCGACCTGCTCGTCGACGCGGGTGCGGAACTCGCGTCCTTCTTCGCGCAGCTCGTCGGAGGGGAAGATGAGGCCGGTGGCGGCGGAGATGCCGGAGAGCGCCGCGACGGCGGCGTCCGGGAACTCGGTGTCGGACAGGTAGTGCGGGACGAGCAGGACGAGTCCGGTGACCTGTTCGCCGAGCTCGGACAGCCGGTGCTCGACGAGGTGCAGGACGTTCGCGGGCGCCTGGGTCTCGGGCTTCCAGACGCTCATCTGCTCGACGAGGTCGGCGCGCGTGCCGGAGACGGTGAGGCTGATCGGGCGCGTGTGCGGGACGGGCATCGGGATCGACTGGACCCAGGTGGTGTCGGCGACCCGGAGCTGGGCGGCGAGGTCGGTGACCGCGCGGACGAACCGGTTCCACTGGAAGTCCGGCTCGTACCCGGAGAGGAAGAGGAACGGCTGGCCGATCTCGTCGCGCACGAGGTGCAGCCGGAGCCGCGGCGGCTCGACGGCGGCGATGTGGTCGTGCTCGAAGGTGATCACCGGGCGGCGTGCACGCCAGTCGAGCAGGACGTCCGGGTCGAACTCGGCGACGAGCTCCGTCTCGAGGTCGTCCAGGACGGCGGTCGTCACCTGCGCCACGGCCGAGCCGGCGTCGGCGAACCCGGTGAGTCCGGCGATCAGGTGCAGCCCCTCGGGGACGGACGGCGCGTCCTCGGCGAAGGTGTAGAGCTCCTCGGGGTGGTTCACCGTCCCCATGCTAGGCGGGGAGCCGGTGTCCCCCGGTGCCGGGCGGCCACGCCGACAGCGAACACCTGCTGGATAGGGTTGGGGCATGGTCCGACCGACGCTCTCCACTGACTCCTCCGCTCCCGCCTCGATCTCCGCCGACGTCCTCGTGCTCGGTGTCCGGCCCGGGTCCGACGGCGCTCCCGCGACCATCGCGACGCCCGCCACGACGCCGTTCTCCGCGCTCGACGGCATCGACCTCGCCGCCATCGGTGCGACCGGTACGAAGGACCAGCTCGTGCGCATCCCCGCCGTCGGTGTCGACGCGCAGGGCATCGCGCTCATCGGGCTCGGCTCCGGCACCGACGCAGCGGCACTCCGCTCGGCCGCCGGCAGCGCGGTCCGCCAGCTCCCCCTCGCGTCGTCGATCGTCCTCGCGCTGCCGACCGACACGAGCGAGCTCGTCGACGCCGCGCTCGAGGGTGCCGCGCTCGGTGCCTACTCGTTCACCCGGCACAAGGGCGCCGGCACGACCGGCCCTGCCCGCGGGGACCAGCAGGTGACCGTGCTGGCACCCTCCGCCGCGGCTAACGCCACCGTCCGCCCGGCGATCGTCGCCGACGCCGCCACGCTCGTGCGCGACCTCGTCAACACCGCTGCCGGTGACCTCGGCCCGGCGGACGTCGCCGACGTCGCCCGTGCGCAGGCCGAGGGGCTCCCCCTCACCGTCGAGGTCCTCGACGAGACCGCGCTCGAGGAGCAGGGCTTCGGCGGCATCCTCGGTGTCGGTCGCGGCTCGGAGCGCCCGCCGCGGCTCGTCGTCGTCCGGTACGCGCCGGAGTCCGCGACGAAGCACCTCGCACTCGTCGGCAAGGGCATCACGTTCGACTCGGGTGGTCTCTCGCTCAAGCCGGCCGGCTCCATGCTCGGCATGAAGACCGACATGACGGGTGCCGCCACCGTCCTCGCCGCGACCGTCGCCGCCGCGCGTCTCGGACTCGACGTCCGCGTCACGGCGTGGCTGTGCCTGGCGGAGAACATGCCCTCCGGCTCGGCGACGCGCCCCGGCGACGTCCTCACGCTGAAGAACGGCAAGACCGTCGAGGTCACGAACACCGACGCCGAGGGCCGACTCGTGCTGGGTGACGGCATGGCCGCCGCGTCGCTCGAGCAGCCCGACGCCATCGTCGACGTCGCGACGCTGACCGGGGCGCAGGTCGTCGCGCTCGGTGACCGCACCACCGGGCTCATGGGCAGCGACGACCTCGTCGCGCAGGTCCGCGCGGTCGCCGGGGCCGTGGCGGAGCCGATCTGGCCGATGCCGCTCCCCGAGGAGCTCGACGCCCGACTCACGAGCGAGGTCGCCGACATGGTCAACGCCACCGTCGGCAACCCGGCGGGCGGCATGCTGCTCGCGGGCAAGTTCCTCGAGCGCTTCGTCGGCGAGGGCATCCCGTGGGCGCACCTCGACATCGCCGGTCCGTCGGAGAACAAGGGCGGCGGCTACGGGTGGCTCGGCAAGGGCGCGACCGGCGCCATGGTCCGGACGCTCATCTCGCTCGCAGAAGAGCTCCAGGCCAAGTAGTAGGTTTGACTCCGGCGGGACGGCGCGCTCGACGCGCCCCCGCCGGAAACCAACGGGACGGGACCGGAACCATGCGGTCCGACCGTCGGACGCCGCCGCCGCGGTGTCCAGTGGGGCCCGATCGGTCCCGACACGCACGAGGGAGTTGCACCAGGTGACGGAACAGACTTACGACGTCGTGGTCCTCGGTGGCGGCAGTGGTGGCTACGCCGCTGCGCTCCGGGCCGCCGAGCTCGGCATGAGCGTCGCGCTCATCGAGGGAGACAAGCTCGGGGGGACGTGTCTGCACCGCGGCTGCATCCCGACGAAGGCGCTGCTGCACGCGGCCGAGGTCGCCGACGCGACGCGCGACGCCGAGAAGTACGGCGTCATCGCCGAGTTCGCCGGTGTCGAGGTCCCGAAGGTCATCGAGTACCAGCAGGGCGTCATCTCGTCGAAGTACAAGGGCCTCCAGGGGCTCATCAAGGCACGCGGGATCACCGTCGTCGAGGGCTGGGGCCGCCTCACCTCGCAGAACACCGTGCAGGTCGGCGACCAGACCGTGACCGGCAAGAACATCGTGCTCGCGACCGGCTCCTACTCGAAGTCGCTCCCCGGCCTCGAGATCGGTGGTCGCGTGATCACCTCCGAGACCGCCCTGCGCATGGACTACGTGCCGAACAAGGTCGTCATCCTCGGTGGTGGCGTCATCGGCGTCGAGTTCGCCAGCGTCTGGAAGTCCTTCGGTGCCGAGGTGACGATCGTCGAGGCGCTCCCCCACCTCGTCCCGGCCGAGGACGAGTCGATGTCGAAGCAGCTCGAGCGCGCGTTCCGCAAGCGCGGCATCGAGTTCTCGCTCGGTGTCCGGTTCCAGGGCGTCGAGCAGCACGAGAACGGCGTGGTCGTCACGCTCGAGGACGGCAAGACCTTCGACGGCGACATCCTGCTCGTCGCGGTCGGCCGTGGCCCCGTGACGCAGAACGTCGGCTACGACGAGGTCGGCGTCGCGATGGACCGCGGGTTCGTCACCACGAACGAGCGCCTCGCCACGAACATCCCGAACGTGTACGCCGTCGGCGACATCGTTCCGGGCCTGCAGCTCGCGCACCGCGGCTTCCAGCAGGGCATCTTCGTCGCCGAGGAGATCGCCGGGCTCAACCCGGTCATCATCGAGGACAAGAACATCCCGAAGATCACGTACTCCGACCCCGAGGTCGCATCGGTCGGTCTCTCGCAGGCCAAGGCCGAGGAGCAGTACGGCGCCGACAAGGTGGACTCGTACGAGTACAACCTCGCCGGCAACGGCAAGAGCCACATCATCGGCACGTCCGGTTCGGTCAAGGTCGTCCGTGTGGTCGACGGCCCCGTCGTCGGCGTCAGCATGATCGGCGCCCGGGTCGGCGAGCTCATCGGCGAGGCACAGCTCGCCGTGAACTGGGAGGCCTACCCCGAGGACGTCGCGCCGCTCGTCCACGCGCACCCGACGCAGAACGAGGCACTCGGCGAGGCGTTCCTGCACCTCGCGGGCAAGCCGCTGCACGCACTGTGAACACCATGACCACCACCACGAACCACCCCTGCGAAGAGGAGTCCACCCGATGAGCGAATCCGTCAACCTCCCGGCGCTCGGCGAGAGCGTCACCGAGGGCACGGTGACCCGATGGCTGAAGAACGTCGGTGACCGGGTCGAGGTCGACGAGCCGCTGCTCGAGGTCTCGACCGACAAGGTCGACACCGAGATCCCGTCGCCGATCGCCGGCGTCGTGGAGGAGATCCTCGTGCAGGAGGACGAGACCGTCGAGGTCGGCACCGCGCTGGTGAAGATCGGCGACGGGTCGTCCGACGGTGGTTCCTCCGACGGTGGCTCCACCGAGTCGGACGAGTCCTCGAACGAGGCCGCCGCCGACGCCGAGGAGCCCGAGGCGGCACCGAGCACCGAGCAGGAGTCCGAGACCCCTGCCCCGGAGCCGACCGAGCCCGAGCCGGCGCCCGCCGGTCAGACGCAGCCCGCTGCGCCGCAGGCCCCGGCAGCACCGCCCGCCGCCGCTCCGGTGCCGCAGGCCGCTCCGGTCCCGCCGCCCGCCGCTGCCCCGCCGGCAGCGGTCCCGGCTCCCGCCGCCGCTCCGGCTCCGGCTGCAGCCTCGGGTGGCTCGGCCGCCAGCGCCTCGGTGCCGAACCCGACGCAGGACGCCTCGGCCTCCGGCTACGTCACCCCGCTCGTGCGCAAGCTCGCGAACGAGCAGGGTGTCGACCTCTCGACCGTCACCGGCTCCGGCGTCGGCGGACGCATCCGCAAGGAAGACGTCCTCGCCGCTGCCGAAGCCGCTGCGAAGGCCCCGGCTGCCGGTGGCTCCGCCGCTGCGGCCCCGGCCGGTCCGTTCGTCGCCGAGGTCTCGCCGCTGCGTGGCACCCGCGAGAAGATGACCCGCCTCCGCAAGGTCGTCGCCGAGCGCGCCGTGCAGTCGATGACCTCGACCGCGCAGCTCACCAGCGTCGTCGAGGTGGACGTGACGAAGGTCGCGCAGTTCCGTGACGCGCACAAGGCCGAGTTCCTCGAGAAGACCGGTTCGAAGCTCTCCTTCATGCCGTTCTTCGCCCTCGCGGCGTCCGAGGCGCTCAAGGCGCACCCGAAGATCAACTCGACCGTCGAGGGCGAGGAGATCGTCTACCCGGAGACCGAGAACGTCTCCATCGCGGTGGACACCGAGCGCGGCCTGCTCACCCCGGTGATCAAGGACGCGGCGTCGCTGAACCTGGCGCAGTTCTCGCAGTCGATCGCGGACCTCGCCGAGCGCACCCGCAACAACCAGCTCAAGCCGGACGAGCTCGCGGGTGGCACGTTCACGCTGACGAACACCGGTTCGCGTGGCGCGCTGTTCGACACCCCCGTGGTGTTCCTGCCGCAGTCGGCGATCCTCGGCACGGGCATCGTGACGAAGCGTCCGGCGGTCGTGAAGGTCGACGGGCAAGAGGCCATCGCGATCCGTTCGTTCGTGTACCTCGCGCTGTCGTACGACCACCGCATCATCGACGGCGCCGACGCGTCGCGCTACCTCGTCGCGGTGAAGAACCGCCTCGAGGAGGGCAACTTCGGCCCGAACCTCGGGTACTGAGCCCAGCGCTCGTCGTACTCCGGACGGCCCCGATCCCACCGTGGATCGGGGCCGTTCCCCGTTGCTGGCGTGTTCAGCCGATCGTGAAGACCACCGCCGCGGTCAGCCCCGCCGCGACCACGACCCCCACCAGCGCGCGTCGGAGCGGCAGCCGTCTCCCACCGCCGATCGGGAGGCCGTGCTCGACGACCCCGCGCAGCGCCGTCTCGAGGGAACCAGCCGGCCCCGGTGGCATCGACGTGCGCTCGGGCAACCCGACGAGCAGGTCGTCCGACGGCCGTTCCCAGCGGATCGGGCGCGGCGCCGCGGCCGCTCGGACCACCGCCAACGCCGCACGCACCGCCGTCGTGTCGCCGTCGAGGGCCTCGGCGAGGGCGCCATCGACGGCCGGACGGTCCGGCGCGCGTGCGTCGGTCCGCTCCCACACCAGCCGGGCCGCGAGGACCAGGACCCTCGCGCCGCTCTGGTCGGACCGACGGACGCCGTCCGACCCGGGTGGTCGGTCGCACAGTACGACTGCACCGGCATCGTCCACCAGGACGTCGTCGAGCCCCGCGGAGCCGATCTGCACCGCGCCGGACCGTTCGGTCACCGCGAGCTCGAGCATCGGGACGGTGAGCGTCACGGCGACACCGGTGGTCGGCGTGCCGAGGGTGTCGAGTGCCGCGGACAGCACCGTCCCCGCGGGACGGAGGACGTCGACGGCGAGCCGTCCGTCCGCCAGTCGGCCGACGTCGACGACCGGGACGAGGTGCCGTGCCGAGGGGTCCGGGGCGACGGCGGCGCGGTCGGCGACCCAGGCGAGCAACGGCTGCTCGTCGTCCACCGCGTGCCACCGGACGTGATCGGGGAGCGTCTGCATCCGGACAGCCTGGCCGGGCCCGACCAGCCTCCGGCGGACGGGGCGCCGTCCTGTGGAGAACGCTGTTCGCCCACAGCCAGAGCATCGACGGTCCTCGGAAGTCGGGACAGGCCGTATCCTGGTCGCATGGCACGCAGCAGTTCTCAAGGTACGACGGCGAAGGAGCCGGGTCGTCTCAAGCAGATGTACCAGGTCTTCACGATGACCCGTCGGGCGGACCCGAGCTCCGTCTGGTGGTTCGCCCTGGCGTTCGTCGTCCCGGTGGTGCTGGGCGTCCTGCTCGCCCTGCTGCTGCCCGGGCAGAACTGGCTCGCGATCATCCTCTGGATCGTGGCCGGCGTGCTGCTGGGTGTGCTGCTCTTCCTGATCGTCCTCGGTCGGCTGGCCGAACGTGCCGCCTACTCGCAGATCGAGGGGCAGCCCGGTGCCGTCGGTGCCGTGCTGTCGAACTCGCTCCGCCGTCAGTGGCGCTCGAGCGAGATGCCGGTCGCGGTGCACGGTCGTTCGCAGGCCGCTGTCTACCGGGCCGTCGGCACCCCGGGTGTCGTGCTCATCACCGAGGGCCAGCGCGGCAACCTCAACCGGCAGGTCGACGAGGAGCGCCGCAAGGTCCAGCGCATCGTCCCGAACGTCCCGGTGCACGTCGTGCACGTGGCCAGCGGCAAGGACGGCGACGGTGACGACTCCGTGACGCTGCACAGGCTCCCCCGAGCCATGAACAAGTTCAAGAAGGCGCTCAACCGCAACGAGGTCCTGGCAGTCGCGAACCGGCTCGACTCCCTCACGCAGAGCCCGGCCGCGGCGATCCCGAAGGGGATGGACCCGATGCGGGCCCGCGCGGGACGTCCGCGCTGACGGACTCCCCCACAGACGACGAACGCCCCCGACCGTGCCAGGTCGGGGGCGTTCTGCGTCGGCGGGGCGCGGGGCGGGGGCGCAGGTGCGGGGTGCGCGTCGCACCGTGCGAGGTCCGCGCTGCAGCGTGCGAGGTTCCGCGCACCGTGGGACGGCCGGTGGCTGCCACCGAGAACGGAACCTCGCACCGAGCGACACCGAGCGGCACCGAGCCGCCGGGAGCGGCCTCGCGCAGCCGGGAGCGGCCTCGCGAAGCCGGGAGCGGCCTCGCGAAGCCGCGGCCCCGGCCCCGGCAGCCTCAGCGCCGCACCAACACCGTCCCCGCGATCCGGTCGTGCGCCCCACGGCTGTCGCGGTCGATGATCAGCGCCGGCACGACCAGGCACAGCAGCACCGTCCGCACCACCGGCCGCCAGACCCCGACGTACCCGCCGCGCATCGGCACCACTCGGAGTCCGACGCACACGTGCCCGAACGACCCCGACAGCAGGCAGATGAACAGGATCTGCAGCACGGCGAAGATCGCGATCTGGATCCACGAGTGCGCGATGTCCCCCGAGCCGTTCACGGGCGACCACACGCCGGTCACGTACGCCACGAGGTCGGCCAGCGCACCGTCGATCAGCAGGGCCACGATCCGGCGGCCGATCCGCCCGACGCTGCGCGGCCCCTCTTCCGGCAGACCGAGGTCCTTGCCCGGCCAGCCGTCGGGATGCCCCGATCCCCCGGAGGACGACGCGGACGACGAACTGGTGCTGCGGGCCATGGTCCCAGCGTAGGCGAACGGGTCGACGTAACACGCACGAAACAATCCAGTCATGTCCGGGAAACTCGGTGTCAATAGCCTCGTCGGAGGGTGCCGAGATGGACCCTCCGACATCACCCAACCCATTGGAGATCGGCCCACATGTTCAGCGATTCCTCCGAGGTCCTGGCCTTCATCAAGGACACCGACGTCAAGTTCCTCGACATCCGGTTCACGGACCTGCCGGGTGTGCAGCAGCACTTCAACATCCCGGCCTCCACCGTCGACGAGGACTTCTTCTCGGTCGGCCAGCTCTTCGACGGCTCCTCGATCCGCGGCTTCGCGTCGATCCACGAGTCCGACATGCAGCTCATCCCCGACGTGACGACGGCGTACATCGACCAGTTCCGCGCCGAGCGCACGCTGATCATGATCTTCGACATCTACAACCCGCGGAACGGCGAGATCTACGGCCGTGACCCGCGCCAGGTCGCCAAGAAGGCGGAGAAGTACCTCGCGTCGACGGGCATCGCGGACACCGCGTTCTTCGCCCCCGAGGCCGAGTTCTACATCTTCGACGACGTCCGCTACTCGGTCACCCAGAACAAGTCGTTCTACTCGGTCGACTCCGAAGAGGGCGCCTGGAACACCGGTCGCGAGGAAGAGGGCGGCAACCTCGCCAACAAGACCCCCTACAAGGGCGGCTACTTCCCCGTGTCGCCGGTCGACAAGACGGCCGACCTCCGCGACGACATCACCCTCAAGCTGATCGAGGCGGGCTTCGAGCTCGAGCGCTCGCACCACGAGGTGGGCACCGGCGGCCAGCAGGAGATCAACTACAAGTTCGACACGATGGTCCACGCCGCGGACGACATCCTGAAGTTCAAGTACATCGTCAAGAACACCGCCGACCAGTGGGGCAAGGTCGCCACGTTCATGCCGAAGCCGCTCTTCGGTGACAACGGTTCGGGCATGCACACCCACCAGTCCCTCTGGAGCGACGGCAAGCCGCTGTTCTACGACGAGAACGGCTACGGCGGCCTGTCCGACCTCGCCCGCTGGTACATCGGTGGCATCCTCAAGCACGCCCCGGCGCTGCTCGCCTTCACGAACCCGTCGATCAACTCGTACCACCGTCTGGTGAAGGGCTTCGAGGCCCCGGTCAACCTGGTCTACTCGGCCGGCAACCGCTCCGCCGCGATCCGCATCCCGATCACGGGTACGAACCCCAAGGCCAAGCGCATCGAGTTCCGCGCGCCGGACGCCTCGGGCAACCCGTACCTCGCGTTCGCCGCGCAGCTGATGGCGGGCCTCGACGGCATCCAGAACCGCATCGAGCCGCACGAGCCGGTCGACAAGGACCTCTACGAGCTCCCGCCGGAAGAGGCGAAGGGCATCCCCCAGGTCCCCGGCTCCCTCGACGAGGCGCTCGACGCGCTCGAGGCGGACCACGAGTTCCTCACGAAGGGCAACGTCTTCACCGAGGACCTCATCCAGACCTGGATCGACTACAAGCGCGAGAACGAGATCCTCCCGCTCGCGCAGCGCCCGCACCCGTTCGAGTACGAGCTCTACTTCGGCGTCTGACGCACACCGCACCACGAACGCCCCCGCACCGGTCTCCGGTGCGGGGGCGTTCCGCTGTCTCGCCTGCGCGCCCGGCCGCCGGGTGGGAACGTGCCTGCCTGGAGGCGCGGCGCACGCCCGGCGGGCCGGCACCGCGCCTCCAGGCAGTCGCGTCCACTGCCGGAGCGACGGAACGTGCCGGACCGCACCGAACGCGCCAGGTCCGCCAGGCGCACGAGAACGGGGCCCGTGCCGCCCCGGCACAGACCCCGCTTCGCGTCCGGCGACTACCGCGCGGTGGCCACCGCGTCGTTCGTCCCCGCAGCGACGCTCACGGGTGCACCCGTGACCGGAGTGGGCCGTCCCAGGGAACGGACGGTCCAACCCGCCTTGACCCAGTCGGCGACCGGGAGGCAGTTGCGGGCGTCGATCACCGTGCGACGCCCCACGATCGAGGCGAGCGCCGCGGGGTCTGCGGCGATGACCTCGTCCCACTCGGTGAGGACGAGCACGACGTCGGCGTCCTCGATCGCACCCTCCATCGACGACGAGTAGGTGAGCGTCGGGAAGGAGCGGCGAGCGGTCTCCATCGCCTCCGGGTCCCACAGGGTGACCTGGGCGCCGCGGAGGTGCAGCGCAGCGGCGACGTTGAGCGCCGGCGAGTCGCGGACGTCGTCGGTGAGGGGCTTGAACGCCGCCCCGACGACGGCGACGCGACGGTTCAGCACGGAGCCGCCGAGCGCGTCGATCGTCATGTCGATGACGCGCTCGCGCTGCCCCATGTTGATCTCGTCGACCTGCTGCATGAGGCCGACGACACGACCGGCACCGAGCTCGTTCGCGCGGTGCATGAGCGCCCGGATGTCCTTCGGCAGGCAGCCACCGCCGAAGCCGAGGCCGGCGTTCAGGAACTTCCGGCCGATGCGGGCGTCGTGCCCGAGGGCGTCGGCGAGGGTGGACACGTCCGCGCCGGTGATCGCGCACATCTCGGAGATCGCGTTGATGAACGAGATCTTCGTGGCGAGGAACGCGTTCGCGCTGACCTTGACGAGCTCCGCCGTGGCGAGGTCGGTCGTGATGACCGGGGTGCCCTCGGCGATGGGTGCGGCGTAGACCTCGCGGATCACGGCGTCGGCCGACGCGGAGGCACCGCCCCAGACGAGCCGGTCCGGGTGCAGCGTGTCGTCGACGGCCTTGCCCTCGCGCAGGAACTCGGGGTTCCAGATGAGCTCGGCGTCGATGCCCGACGGGGTGAACTCGCGGACGATGCCGCGGAGCCGCTCGGCCGTGCCCACCGGGACCGTCGACTTGCCGACGATGAGGCCGGGGTGCGTCAGGTTCTCGGCGACACCGCGGGTGGCGTTCTCGACGTAGGTGAGGTTCGCGGCGTGCGACCCGGCGCGCTGCGGCGTCCCGACGCAGACGAAGTGGACGTCGGCCGCGGCCACGGCCTCGGGCAGCGACGCCGTGAAGCGGAGCTTGCCGCTGGCGACGTGCTTCGTGATGAGCTCCGGCAGGCCGGGCTCGTAGAACGGGACCTCGCCGGCCGACAGGGCCGCGAGCTTGGCGGGATCGACGTCCACGCCGATGGTCTCGAAGCCCATCTCGGCCATGGCGGCCGCGTGGGTGGCACCGAGGTAGCCGGTGCCGATGACGCTGATGACGGGTGCCGGACGGGAGTCTGCGGTCTTCTTCTGAGCGGTCACTGCTTGACCTCCTGCAGGTCGTAGTCGGTGTCGGTGCGCGAGATGCCGGCCACGAAGGCCTGGAGGCTGTCAGCGCGGGAGTTGAGTCGCCAGTCGTTCGTGGTGCGGACGCCGTCCACGACCGTGGTCGCGGTCTCGCTGAAGTACGAGAAGCCGATGACGTCGTCGTTGGCCGGTTCCGCGAGGCCGTCGAAGAGCGAGGTGATCCACTTCGCCTTCTGCCCGTTGGTCACGCTCGTCCCGGTCTCGGTCGCACCGATCTCACTGAGGAGGATCTTCTTGTCCGGTGCGATCTGGCGGAGCTGGGCGAGGGTCTTGCCGAACGTGTTGTCGAAGGTCGGCGACTCGGAGGCGGTGCGGTAGTACCCGCTCATCCCGACCCAGTCGACGTACTTCGACTCCGGGTAGTACTCACGCAGGTAGTCGAGCTGCATGTACTTGTCGTTGCCGAGCTTGTCGATGCGGCTCGGCGCCCAGTTCCAGATGACGTACTTGTTCGCGCCGCTGGCCTGGAAGACGTCGTGCACGTGCTGCCACATCGCCACGTAGGACCCGGCCGCGTTCTGCTGCGCCGTCCCCTCGGACCAGTTGTACCAAGAGCCGTTCATCTCGTGGTCGAGCCGGATGACCATCGGCTGCCCGTTCGCCGCGAGGGCCTTCGCGTACTTCGTGAGGTAGGCGTCGAACTTGCCCGAGACGATGTCCTCGTTCGTGTACCCGGGGACGTACTTCGCGTCGTTGCCCGTCTTGGCGGGTGCGGACTCCCAGGTCATGAGCGGCAGGCGGCCGTTCGCCCACGCGCGCTGGACGGCGGTGGCGTTGAAGTCCTGGTCGAAGCCCTGGAAGAAGCCGACCATGTTCGTGGCCTTGCCGACCTGCTGCGAGACCTCGTCGTACTCCGCCCAGTTGAAGGGCGACTGCGCGGTGTAGAGGCCGTACCAGCGAGCCGGCTGCGCCATGATCTGCGCCTTGGTGGGGACGGAGATCGGGGTCGTGCCGGGGTCCTTCGAGGGGCCGCCGTTCGGGTTCGTGACGCCGTGGTTGCCGGAGCCGGAACCGTTGCCGGAGCCACCGGAGCCACCGGAGCCGCTGCCCGAACCGGAGCCACCGGAGCCACTGCCGGAACCGGAGCCGCCGGACCCGCCGGAACCGTCGCCCGACCCTCCCGAACCCGACGCGCCGTCACCGGACCGCGCCCCGGCGGCCTTGGCGGCCCCGAGGTCCGACTGCAGCGACGCGATCTGCGCCTTGAGCTCGGCGATCTGGTCGGCACGCGAGCCGGACTGCGCGGTCGAGGAGTCGAGCTTGCCCTCGAGCGCCCAGATCTTCTCCTGGGCGGCCGTGAGCTTCGTCTGGAGCTCGGCCGCCGAGATCTTCTTCTTCGGCGGCGTCACACCGAGCGCCTGGTGGACCGCGGTGGACACCGAGCCCGCTGGGGACACCCAGACGTTCCAGGTGATGAGTCCGAGGACGAGGACGATGGCGGTGGTCCCGACCGCGGTGAGTCGTGCGTGCTTGCTGGACTGGGCCCACCAGGCACCTGAGGAGCGGATGAGGTCAGACAATGAGGAAGGCCTCCAGGGCGAAGATCGCGAAGCCGATGCAGTACGGGATCGCGGCGTACGGGTTGTACCGACGGACGCGTGCCGGGGCGGGGGCCGCCGCGGTCGCCGACTGCGACTGCGCTGCAGTGGCTGCCGAGCGGCGGGTCGCGAGCACCGTCGCGGTGGAGTTGGTGGTGGCGTCCGGGCCGAACAGGTCGTCGAACGCCCGGTCCACGGCGCGCTGGTCGTCGCCGTAGCCGGCTCCGCCGGCCGGGGCCGGGGCCGCCGCGTCGATCGGGCTCACCGGGGTCTGGGTGGCGACGGCCGAGGGCTGCACCGCGTCCGCGGGGTCCTCCTCCATCGGTCCACCGGCGTACGCACCGGCACGGGTCCCCCAGCCGGACGCGTGCGCCAGGCGGAAGAAGCCGATGAGCCGGATCGGCATGAGGAAGAACGTCGACACGATGATGAACATCGGCAGGCGGAAGAAGTCGCTCGGCTTCTCGGCGAGGTGCCGCATCTGCCGGATCGCCATGCTGAGCACCGACGAGACGACCATGAGGGCGGCGACGTAGACGAAGCCGGTCGAGAAGCCGTACTGCTGCAGGATCCCCTGGTAGAGGTTCTCGCCCTGCCCGGTGAAGGCGCGGTAGATCCAGCCGGCGATCACGCCGAAGAGCATGAACGGCAGGATGATGTCGGTGAGGAAGAACACCGCGAGGATCGGCGCGTGGCCGAGCATCCACGGGAGCATCCGGAGCGTGTTGTACTGCGAACCACGGGCCCAGCGGAGCTGCTGCTTGAACAGCTTCTTCACCTGCAGCGGAGCGTCCGTGTAGACCAGCGACGTGTACTGGTAGACGGTCCGGTACCCCTCCTTGAGCGTGAGGTTCGTCAGGGTCCGGTCGTCGGACACCTCGAGGAACACGCCCATGAACTTCTCGTGCATGAACCGATCCATGACGCGCACGAGGATGTCGCGGCGGAAGGCGATCGTGCGCCCGGGCAGGCAGCCGATCTGGCCGAGGACGCTCTGCGCGGGCATCGAGTACAGCGCGCGGGAGTTCTCCAGCCAGTCCGCCCAGCGGGTGATCCAGCTGCGGGTCGGCTCGAGGATGCGCTGGCGCGTCGTCACGCCACCGACCGAGGCGTCCGCGAACGGCTTGAGCAGCTCGTCGAGGGTGCCGGGCGTCCACACCGTGTCCGAGTCGACGAGCACGGTGATGTCGCCGTTGGACATCTCGGTGCCGACCTTGACGGCGTTGCGCTTGCCCGGGATGGGCGTGTGCGTCCAGCGGACGAGTGGGGCGAACTCGTCACAGACCGCTTCGAGGGCCTCGTTGCGGGCGCCGTTGATGACGACGATGATCTCGCCGGGACGCTGCTCGACCATGCGGCCGATGACGTCGCGGAAGAGGTCGAGCGGTTCGTCCACGACGGGGACGACGACGCTCGTGGTGCCGGTGTAGGTGCCGGTGTAGGGGCGGTAGCGGGCGGACAGGATGACCTTGAGCAGCCAGAGCAACCAGATCACCGCGGAGTACACGGCGAACAGGTAGAACTCGGGGTGCCCTTCGACCATCTGCCTGATCTGCAGAATGAAGGTGAACATCGATCCCTGCTTCAACGTTCGAGGTGGAGATTCCGCGTCGTTGGGGAATCAGGGCCGGTTCGGGTGACCCCATTGATGCAGAACCGTGACCCGGTGCGCAACGCGACCCCCGACCGGGGGCGTTACGGGCACGTTACGGGGTACACCACGGTCCCCCTCCGCGTGTGGTCATCGTGTCCGCACTGGTGCTGACAGCACTCCGGTGGACCGCGTTCACCCTGCCACTCACCCTGTACGGGTGGTAGACGGCCCAGGAGGCGCGGCTCGACCCCCAGCGAAAGCCCTGTTCAGGTCATGGTCGCCGGGCGCGCCGCGAGCAGCTCCGGCCGTCGCCTCGCGTCGACGTGGTCAGCAGGATCACATCCCGGTAACGGACGCCCGACCTCGACCTGCCGGGGTACAGGCAGATGTCGAACGGGGGACGCTGCACGTTACGGGGAATTCACTTCCGAGGACGTGTCAACTCGCTGCGAAACACGTCGGTCCGGGCGTGTCGCGACGGGCGTCAGGCGCCGTAGAACTCGCGCTCGAAGACCTGACGTGCCCGGCGGGTGACCCCGAGGTAGTCCTCCTCGAGCTCCGAGGCGGACCCCGGCGGGTACTCCATCAGGCGTGCGATGCCCTCGAGCTGCACCCGGTCGACGGGCAGCACGTCGGTGGTCTTGCCCGACCAGAGCACGAGCGCGCTCCGGGTCCGCGAGGCGAAGCGCCAGGCGGCACCGAGACGCTCGGCGTCGTCGGGGGCGACGAGTCCGGCGTCGCGGGCGGCGTCGAGCGCCTCGAGCGTGGACGTCGTCCGGAGGCCCGGGATCGTCAGCGCGTGCTGCAGCTGGAGGAGCTGAACGAACCACTCCACGTCGCTCAGGGAACCGCGGCCGAGCTTGAGGTGCCGGGCGGGGTCCGCACCGCGCGGGAGGCGTTCGGACTCGACGCGGGCCTTGATGCGCCGGACCTCGCGCACCTGCTGGTCGTCGATGTGCTCCGGGTAGCGCGTGCGGTCGGCGAGGTGCTCGAAGTCACGCAGGAGCTGCGCGTCCCCGACCGCCCCGCGGGCCCGGAGCAACGCCTGGGCCTCCCACGTGAGCGACCAGCGGGCGTAGTACGCGCCGTAGGAGTCGAGCGTGCGCACCACGGGGCCGTTCTTGCCCTCGGGGCGGAGGTCGATGTCGAGGTCGAGAGGGTGGATCGCGTCGTCGGTCAAGCGGGCGAGCTCCCGCACGATGGTCTGCGCCGCTCGCGAAGCCTGCTCCGACGGGACGTCCTCGGTCGCCCGGTACACGTAGAGGACGTCGGCGTCCGAGCCGAAGCCGAGCTCACGGCCGCCGTACCGCCCCATCGCGATGACGCCGAACTCCAGGCCTGCCGGGGCGTCCCGTCGCGCGAGCGTGAGGGCACCGGCCAGGGTCGACTCCGTGACGTCGCTCAACGCCGGGCCGAGGGCATCGACGTCGAGGTGTCCGAGGACGGCGGCCATGCCGAGTCGGAGCGTCTCACGCCGGCGGGCGGACCGGACCAGGGCGGCCGCGCCGTCCACGTCGTCCCCGTGCCGTGCCGTCGTCGCCGTGACCTCGGCGAGCAGCGACTCGATCGGCCGGGGGCGCAGCAGCGCCTCCGGTTCGTCGAGCCAGGCCACCGCCTCGGGGAAGCGTTCGAGCAGCCCGGACAGGAACGCCGACTCCGAGAGCACGGTGGTGAGCGAGTGCGCCGCGCCGGAGGAGTCCCGGAGCATGCGGAGGAACCAGCTCGACTCCCCCAGGGTGTCGCTCAGCCGGCGGAAGGCCAGGAGCGCCCGGTCCGGTGCCGGTCCCTCGGCCATCCAGCGCAGGAGCACCGGCAGGAGGTTCCGCTGGATCGCCGCCCGGCGGCTCGTGCCCTGCGTCAGGGCCCGGATGTGACCGAGTGCCCCGGAGGGGTCCGCGAAGCCGATCGCGCCGAGCCGGTCGACCGCCTGGACGCTGGTGAGCACGATGTCGCCGTCGCTCGCGGCCACCGCGGACAGGAGCGGTCGGTAGAACAGGCGCTCGTGCAGGCCGCGGACCTCGAGCTTCACGGCGCGCCACCGTGTCTCGAGCGCCGCAGCGGACCGTGCGAGACCGCTCGACCGGGCGAGCACCCGGAGCTCGTCCTCGTCGGAGGGCATGAGGTGGGTGCGCTGCAGGCGGCGGAGCTGGATGCGGTGCTCGAGCAGGCGGAGCAGGGCGTAGTCCGGACCGAAGCGGGCGGCCTCGGCACGGCCGACGTAGCCGGCGTCGGTGAGCGCGTCCATCGCCTCGAGCGTGGACCGGACCCGGACGGTCTCGTCGTCGCGGCCGTGCACGAGCTGCAGCAGCTGCACGGTGAACTCGACGTCGCGCAGACCGCCCGGCCCGAGCTTGAGCTGCCGGTCGACCTCGTCGTCGGGGATGTTGTCGGTGACCCGCTGCCGCATGCGCTGCACGGACTCGACGAACCCCGGTCGCTGCGCGGACGTCCACACGAAGCCGGCGACCGCGGTGGCGTAGCGCTCCCCGAGGTCGACCGAACCCGCGATCGGCCGCGCCTTGAGCAGGGCCTGGAACTCCCACTCCTTCGCCCAGCGCTCGTAGTACGCCACGTGGGAGTCGAGCGTCCGGACGAGTGCGCCGTCCTTGCCCTCCGGCCGGAGGTTCGCGTCGACCTCCCACAGCGCCGGTTCGGCCGCGAGGTCGGTGATGGCGTGCGTGGCCGCGATCGCCAGCCGCGTGGCGATGAGCACGGCGCGGTCGGTCCCCACGCCCGTGCCGGCCTCGTCGTCGCGGGTCGGCTCGGTGACGAAGATGACGTCGACGTCGCTGACGTAGTTGAGTTCGCGGGCGCCGGCCTTGCCCATCGCGATGACGGCGAGCGGCGTCGCCTCGACGTCGGCCGCGGGGAACGGGACCTCGCGCCGGGCGACGTCCACCGCGGCCTCGAGCGCGGCACCGGCGAGGTCGGCCAGCCCGGCCGCGACGGCGGGGAACGCCTCGGTCGGCGCGGCGTTCAGGACGTCGAACAGCGCGATCTGTGCCAGGTGCCGGCGGTAGCGCACCCGGAGCCGGAGCCGGGCGTCCTCGCCCGTGGCACCGTCGATCGCGGCGAGCAACGAGTCGGTGTACTCCTGCTGCGACCACGGCGCCGTCACGGGCGCCAGGAGCAGGTCGATCTCCGCCGGACGGCGGTGCAGGAATTCGCCGAGCCCGACCGACGCCCCGAGGAGTCGCACGAGCCGTTCGGTGGCGGCGTCGTCCGCGAGGACCGGACGCAGTTCGTCCGGCGCGCGCTCGAGCAGCCGCTCGAGCGCGCGGAGTGCGCCGTCGGGATCGGCCGTGGACTCCCACAGTGCCGGGGACCCGCTCACCGGCACCTGCAGGTCGGGGCCGAACCGCGCCTCCAGGTCGGCGATGCGTTCCAGGCTCTCCGACAGCTCCGCGAAGCCCAGGCGGGCCAACTCGGAACGCGACGTCGTCGTCCGACCGGTCATGTGGTGCGTGCCCCCGGTGCCGTCAGAGCGCGCCGAGGTTCGTGTCGAGCTCGAACGGCGTGACCTGGTCGCGGTAGGCCTTCCACTCCTGGCGCTTGTTCAGCAGCACGAAGTTGAAGACCTGCTCGCCGAGCGTCTCAGCCACGAGCTCCGAGTCCTCCATGAGGCTCAGCGCGTGGTCGAGGCTCGCCGGCAGCTGGCTGTACCCGAGGGCACGGCGCTCGGAGTCGGACAGGCTCCAGACGTTGTCCTCGGCCTCCGGCGGGAGCTCGTAGCCCTCGTCGATGCCCTTGAGCCCCGCGGCCAGCAGCAGCGAGTACGCGAGGTACGGGTTCGCCGCCGAGTCGATACCGCGGTACTCGATGCGGGCGGACTGGCCCTTGTTCGGCTTGTACAGCGGGACGCGCACGAGGGCCGAGCGGTTGTTGTGGCCCCAGGTCACGAACGACGGGGCCTCGTCACCGCCCCAGAGGCGCTTGTACGAGTTCACGAACTGGTTCGTGACCGCGGTGATCTCCGGCGCGTGCTTGAGGACACCGGCGATGAAGTGCTTCGCGGTGTCGGACAGCTGGTACTGACCGCCTGCCTCGTAGAAGGCGTTCTGGTCGCCCTCGAACAGCGACACGTGCGTGTGCATGCCCGAGCCCGGCTGGCCGGAGATCGGCTTCGGCATGAACGTCGCGTAGACACCCTGCTCGATCGCGACCTCCTTCACGACGGTGCGGAACGTCATGATGTTGTCCGCCATCGTCAGTGCGTCGGCGTAGCGGAGGTCGATCTCGTTCTGGCCGGGGCCGGCCTCGTGGTGGGAGAACTCCACCGAGATGCCGAGGTCCTCGAGCATCCGGACGGACCGGCGACGGAAGTCGTGCGCGCTGCCGCCGGGGACGTTGTCGAAGTAGCCGGCGCGATCGACGGGCTGCGGGCCGCCGTCCTTCCAGTCGCGGCTCTTCAGCAGGTAGAACTCGATCTCGGGGTGCGTGTAGAACGTGAAGCCGCGTTCGCTCGCCTTCGCCAGCGTGCGCTTGAGCACGTTGCGCGGGTCGGCCACGGCGGGCTGGCCGTCCGGCGTCGTGATGTCGCAGAACATCCGCGCGGTCGGGTCGATCTCGCCGCGCCACGGGAGGATCTGGAACGTCGACGGGTCCGGGTGGGCCAGGACGTCCGCCTCGTACGAGCGCGTGAGGCCCTCGATCGCGGAGCCGTCGAACCCGATGCCCTCGGCGAACGCGCCCTCGACCTCGGCCGGGGCGATCGCCACGGACTTCAGGGTCCCGATGACGTCCGTGAACCAGAGTCGGATGAACTTGATGCCCCGCTCCTCGATGGTGCGGAGCACGAAGTCCGTCTGCTTGTCCATTGACGCCCTTTCCGTGGTGCAGCTGGTCCAGCTGGGAGTCTCAGCCTATTGGTCTTCGTCGTCCCAACGCTCGTTGTTCGCCTTGATCCGGTCCAGGGCGTGTTGCGCTTCCTCACGCGAGGCGAACGGGCCGATCCGGTCGCGCTGCGGCGACTGCGGGCCCTGCTCGACGGCGTGCGTCTTCTCGTTGAACCACCACTGGGACTCGATGCGTTCGTCACTCATGCCGCCACCGTACCCAGGTGCGGCGGCGGCGGTGCGGCCGCGCCGCGCCCCGCGCGCTGGGTGACCGCCTGGAGGCGCGGCTGGCGTCCGTCGGGCCGGCACCGCGCCTCCAGGCCCTCGCGTCCGCACCCCGCGGCGAGGTTTCGCGCTGGGCGACAGTTCACGGGCCCCACGACGCGTGAGGTGTCGTTGAGCGCGTGAGGACGGAACCGTTCCCCGCGCACCGGTCGCGTCCGCGCGACACGCGGCCCCGGCTAGAGTGGTCCGCATGCCCCGGGACGAACACGGACACCTGACCGCCGGCCGCATCTCCCCGCTGCGGTCCGTCCCGAAGGAGATCGAGCGTCCGGAGTACGTCGGCAAGGCCGAGCCGCACGAGCACGGACTCGGCGACACGTACACCCCGGACGAGGTCGAGCGGATCCGGACCGCCGGGCGCATCGCCTCCCAGGCCATCGACGCCGTCGGCGCGGCGATCCGCCCCGGTGTCACGACGGACGAGCTCGACCGGATCGGCCACGAGTTCGTCGTCGCGCACGGCGCCTACCCCTCGACGCTCGGCTACCGCGGCTACCCGAAGTCGCTCTGCTCGAGCCTCAACGAGGTCATCTGCCACGGCATCCCCGACGACACCGTCCTGCAGGAGGGCGACCTCGTCAACATCGACATCACCGCCTACAAGGACGGGATGCACGGCGACACGAACCGCACCTTCATCGTCGGGCAGGCGTCGCAGGAGGTCGAGGACCTCGTGACCCGCACGCGACTCGCCCTCGAGCGCGGGATCAAGGCCGTCGCCCCGGGTCGGCAGGTGAACGTCATCGGCCGCGCCATCGAGGCGTACGCGAAGCGCTTCGGCTACGGCGTCGTCCGCGACTACACCGGCCACGGCGTCGGGCGGGCGTTCCACTCCGGGCTGATCATCCCCCACTACGACGCCCCGCGCTTCGACGACGTCATGGTGCCCGGCATGGTCTTCACGATCGAGCCGATGCTCACGCTCGGCGGCATCGACGCCGACATCTGGGCCGACGACTGGACCGTCTCCACCCGGGACAAGTCGTGGACCGCACAGTTCGAACACACCCTCGTCGTCACCGAGCGCGGCGCGGAACTCCTCACGGTCTCCTGACCTCCACACCGAAAGGCTCCTCATGACCTCCCTCGCAGTCGGCGTCGACATCGGCGGTACGGGCATCAAGGGCGCGATCGTCGACGTCTCCACCGGCGAACTCACCACCGACCGGATCAAGAAGGCCACGCCGGAGGGCGGGAAGCCGCACGACATCGTCGCCGTGGCCGCGTCCATCCTCGACGAGCTCGCTCCGGCGTCGGACGTGCCCGTCGGGGTCTGCTTCCCGGCGATCGTCCGCGACGGCAAGACCATGTCCGCGGCGAACGTCTCGAAGAAGTGGATCGGTTTCGAGGCCGAGGCGCTCTTCGAGAAGGAGCTCGGCCGCTCCATCCACTTCGTCAACGACGCCGACGCCGCCGGGTTCGCCGAGCAGCAGTTCGGTGCGGCGAAGGGCAAGGACGGCCTGGTCGTCGTCACGACGCTCGGCACCGGCATCGGCACGGCGCTCATCAACGACGGCGTGCTCATCGTGAACTCGGAGCTCGGGCACCTCGAGATCGACGGGCACGACGCCGAGTCCCGCGCCTCGTTCGCCGCGAAGGAGCGCGACGACCTGTCGTGGAAGCACTGGGCGAAGCGGCTGCAGAAGTACTACTCCACGCTCGAGGCCCTGCTCTCCCCGGAGCTCTTCGTCGTCGGCGGCGGGGTGTCGAAGCAGTACGAGGAGTTCCTGCCGCTGCTCGACCTGCAGGCGGACATCATCCCGGCGACGCTCCGGAACAACGCGGGCATCATCGGCGCCGCGACCCTGGCCGCGCGGAGCGCCTGACGCGCCGACGCGCCGTCGTCGCGGATCGAACCACGAATCCGACATCGAACCGCCCCACGCCGCTGGTTCGATGTCGGTTCCGTGGTTCGACGTGGCCCCGTGCCCGGTAGACTCGTGCTCGCGAATGGGTCGGTGAGACGGTCGCGTCACTCCCCCGGGAGTGCCGAGGAACGTCCGGGCTCCACAGAGCAGGGCGGTGGGTAACACCCACCCGGAGCAATCCGCGAGACAGTGCCACAGAAAGCAGACCGCCGGCGGCGACGTCGGTAAGGGTGAAACGGTGGTGTAAGAGACCACCAGGGGTCCGGGTGACCGGATCCGCTCGGTAAACCTCGCCCGGAGCAAGGTCAGACAGAGGACGCTGAGGCTGCTCGCCGAGTCCTCGGGTAGACCGCTGGAGGCCGACGGCAACGTCGGTCCGAGAGAGATGGCCGTCACCGCCGCGCGAGCGGCGGGACAGAACCCGGCGTACGGCCGGCCCATTCGCACCCCACGCCCCCGCGTGCCGCGGGCGCTGACCGCGGCACTGTGCGCGGGCGTACGGTGCGCGGAGCGCGAACCCGTGCCGGGTTGCACACTCGGTGCGCCGCTTCAGCGCGCCACGGCGTGGCCAACACCGCACCAGGTCGTGTGCGCCGCACCGTGCGCCGGGCCCGCACCGGGTCGCGCGGTGCGGCCGGCCCGCCCCCGCCAGCGCACGCACGCGACGGACGGGAGGCGCGGTGCCAGCCGGCACCGCGCCTCCCGTTCGTCGTCAGGTCGCGCCTAGAGCCCGGACTCCGCCGTCCGCACCAGGATCGCGTCGCTGTCGGGGCAGAGCACGACGTCGTCGGGCGCTGCCCGCCGGATGGTCTGCAGGTCGGAGTTCGTGAGCGTCACGCCGGACGCCGTGGACACCCCGCCCTGCAGCAGCGAGGCACCGAACCCGTACCGCGCCCGCTGCCGGTCGTACAGCGCGAGGAGGTCCGCCGGCACCTTCGCGACGACGGCGGCACGGCTCTGCGTGGCCGATTCGCGGTCGGACTCGAGCCGGGCGATCTCGGCGTCGCGCTCGGCCACGAGCCCGGCACGCGCGGCCTCGACGTCGGCGAGCTGCGCCTCGATGTCGCCGACGCGGGCGCGGAAGCCGTCGAGGTTCTCCATGACCTCGAGTTCGGCCGTCTCGAGGTCCCCGATGCGGCGCTGCAGCGACTCGAGCTCGCTCTGGAGACCAGCGGCGTCCTTCGCGCTGGACACGTTCTGGAGCATCGTGGTGTCACGCTCCACACGGGCCTGCGCCGTGGCGGTGTCGGACTCGAGGCGGGCGAGTTCGCGCTCGGCGTCCTCGACCTCGCCGGTGGCCGCCGCGAGCTGGGCGCGCAGCCCCGCTGCCGTGGTGCCGAGCTCGGTGAGCCGGTCCCCCTTCTGCAGCGACGTGATGCGGTGCGCGATCCGGGTGACGTCGTTGTCGAGACGCTGGACGTCGAGGAGGATGACCTGGTCCTCGGGTGCTGCCTTCATGGTCAGACTCCTTGTGTGTCGGTGGTGGGTTCGGCGGCCGGCAGGACGGCGAAGTCCCACGGGTCGGTGCGGAGGTCGCTCACGGTGACGCGGACCCCCGCGGCGCGGCGGAGTTGCTCGGCGGCGACGTCGAGCCAGAGCCACTCGGTGGCCCAGTGCGAGGTGTCGATGAGGGCGGGCCCGCCGACGAGCATCGCCTGCTCGCGGAACTCGGACGCCGGGTGGTGCCGGAGGTCGCTCGTGACGTAGACGTCGGCGCCGAGCACGTCGGGGTGCCCGAGGTACGCGTCACCGGCGCCGGCGCAGAGCGCGACGGAGCGGACGGGCCGGTCGAACTCCCCCGAGACCCGGACGCCGGTCGCGGTGCCGGGCAGGAGGTCCACCAGCGCCCGGGCGAGCGCGCCGAGCGTGGTCGGTTCGGCGAGCACCCCGACGCGGCCGACGCCCGTCGACGGGTCCGCACCGGGCTCGAGCGGGCGCTGGTCGGTCAGGCCGAGCCGGTCGGCGAGCACGGCCGAGGTGCCCGTCGTCACGACGTCCGCGTTGGTGTGCGCGGCGACGAGGGCTGCCCCGCCGCGCACCAGGGTGGCGAGCACGCTGCCCTTGTAGGTCGACTCGGCGATCGTGGTGACGCCGCGGAGCAGCAGCGGGTGGTGGGTGAGCAGCAGGTCAGCGCCGAGCTCGACCGTCTCGCTGGCGGTGGCCGGGACGGCGTCGACTGCGAGGAGCACGTGCTCGACCGTCTGGTCGGGGTCCCCCGCCACGAGCCCGACGGAGTCCCAGGACTCGGCGCCGGCGGCGGGCCACAGGTCTTCGATCACGGCCTGGAGTTCGCGGAGCGTCGGCATCCCGTCAGTCTACCGAGCCACCCGGGTCGGTCCGGGCGCCCTGTGGACGACCACGGGACCGAGCAGCACTGTGGACAACGGGCGACGCGGGGCTGCCCGGTGGATCAGCGGCGACCGAACGCGCGCATGACGACGGCGACGAAACGCGTCCACCACCCGGCGGAGGCACGGTCCTCGGACGCGACGTCGGCTGCGTGGGCAGGGTGCCCGGCGGGCGTGTGCGCGGCGTTCTCGGCGGCGGCGGTCCCGGCGGTCGTCGGGACGACGGCCTCCGGGAGCACGACGGGCGTGCTCGCCGTCGCGCCGGAGTGCGCCGTCAGCGCGGCGGCGAACGCGGCACGGTCGATCACGGTCGGCCCGGTCGCGGGCTGGACCAACGGCGTGGGTCGCGTGTTCGCGGACACCGGTGAGACGACCGGGAGGGACAGCACCGGACGAGCAGGCTCGTCGCGTCCCGGCGTGGTCGCCTCGGGGGCGTTGATCGCGTCCACGACCTCGGTCGCGTCCACGAGTGCGGGAGCCGGTGCGGAGCCCGTCGGGGTGACGACCGCGGTGACGACGGCGGTGACGACGGCGGGTGCCGGGACGGCGGCCGACGCAGGCACGCCGGCGACCGGCACGCTGCCCGTCGCCGCACGCCGCGCCGCGGCACGGTCACGACGATCGGCCTCGAGCGCGGCATCGGCCAGCAGGTCCGCGAAGACGGAGTGGGCGAACGCCCGAGCGGCTTCGACCTCGGGGTCGCGCTGTTCGGCGACGGTGGCCTCCCACGCGGCGAGGCGGGCGAGGTCCTCGTCACGACGACGGACCTCGTCCTCGAGGATCACGATGCGCTCGATCGTGGTGCGCCCGCTGGCCGAGGACACCTCGACGGCGAGGTCCTCGATGCGGAGGGCGAGGCGCTCCGGCGGTTCGGGGAAGGACGGCGCGCAGACCGCGGCGTGCCGAGCACGGTCGCGGGGGCGACGGAAGGCGGAGTCGTCGGCCGGCACACCGGCGTCGACGACGGCCGCGGCGCCGCTGGTCGTGGCGGGCTCGACGGGGGCGTCCGACGCTGCGTCCGGACGCTGCACGGGCCCGGTGACCGGCGGGACCACGAGGTCCGACAGGTACGGGGCGCGCGTCGCCGGGGCGTCACGGAGCCACTCCTCGAGCTCGCGACCGAACGGGTCGACGAGGGGGGTGCGTGCACCGGACTGCGTTTCCATGATCGAAGGATAAATATCGCAACGCTCATCTCGGCGGACATCCCCGGTGTGTCGCCGGAGTCCCTGCCATATCGCCTCGAAGGTGAACGGCGTGTCGCGGACGGTGTCAGAGCGTGCGCTCGAGGTCGTCCACGAGTGCACGGCCGGTCGGCCAGGCACCGACCCCGCTGGCGACGTTCACGTGGCCGAGCGCGCCGACCCGGACGACTCCGGCACCGAGGACGTCCGCGAAGGCCACGGCCCGGTCGAGCGTGCAGTACGGGTCGTCGTCGCTGACCACCAGACGCGTCGGGACCGCAGGGGCCGCCTGGGCCACCGGCTCGACGAACCCGGCCGCTGCGGCGGGGAACCCCGGCGCGAGCGGGTCCGGCGGCGCCACGAGGAAGGCACCCGCGACCGCGGCGCGCCCCCGCTGCCCGAGCCACGCGGCGACGGCGAGGACGCCCAGGCTGTGCGCGATGAGCACCGGCGGTTCGTCGACGGCGGCCACGGCGCTGGTGATCGCGCGGGACCAGTCGTCCGGGTCGGGCTCGCTCCACGACGCCGGTGCGATCCGGACGACCGCGCCCGGGTCGTCGGCCGACCGGTCGTCCTGCCACAGCGACTGCCAGTGGTCGGGGTCGGAGTTCCAGATCCCGGGGACGATCACCCACGGTCGAGGTCTGCGCACCCTCGAAGCGTAGTGGGGGTCGGATCAGCCGTGCAGCGTGTCGCGCGGGTACTCGCCGAACCGGGCGGCGTACGCCCCGGAGAACCGTCCGAGGTGGGCGAAACCCCACCGCACGGCGATCGCGGCGACCGTGACGTCACCGGGCGACGAGCGGCGGAGTTCCTCGCGGACGCGGTCGAGCCGGATGCCGCGCAGCATCGCGTTGGGCGCCGTTCCGACCTGCCGCTGGAACGCCTGCTGGAGCCCGCGCACGCTGAGCCCGACGTGCTCGGCGACGTCGGTCGTGCTGATCGGGGTGTGGGCGAACGCGTGCATGTACTCGACGGCCTCGCGGACCCGGCCGGTGGCGCCCTGCGGCAGGGTGATGTCCGGCGCGAGCACGGTGTGCGGGAAGGTGCGGAGGAGCGCGAGGGCGGTGTCCCGGGCGGTCTCCGCGAGGACCAGCTGCGACACCGGTGCCTCGCCGAGCACGGTCTCGGCGGCCCGGCGGACCTGGGCGTTCCACCCGCGGAGGTCCTCGCGCCGCGGCGGCTGGGTGTGGTCGAACACGAGCGGGGCCGGCTGCGTGCCGTGCTCCTCGGCCGCCACGCCCTCGAGGAACGTGCGATCGAACTGGACCAGGCTCTGCCGGAGGTCCTGCAGGTCGAAGGCGAACGGTCGACCGGTCGGGAACATCATCGGCGTGCCGGGCGTGAAGGCGACCTCCTGCCGCCCGACGTCGACGGTGCCCCCACCGTCGGCGAGCCACATCACGACGTACTCGTCGCCGGACTCGAGCTCGCCCTGCATCCGGGCGTCGAACCGGGTGGAGCGGAAGGACATCGTCTCGTCGCCCGTGACCCGGAAGCGGTAGCCGAACGGGCGTTCCGTGCGCTCCGCCTGGAAGCCCACGCTCTCGTACGCGTCCTCGTACATCTGGATCGCCGCCTCGAGGTCGGCCCCGGACGTCTCGAAGCTGATCCTGGGGTCGGGCTCGACGTTCATCGACTGGATCGTGACACGGCGGCACGGAACCCACCGGATGTATGCGCACGCATTGCGGATACCGGCCCACGGGCTGCGCGAAGCGGACGAACCGGTCCGTCAGACACGAGCGGCACTCAGTGGCGCCCGCGCCGGACCGTCCACAGGTTCCGGTCCGCGACCCGTTCGTAGCGAAGGTCGTCGACCACCATCTGCACGAGCGCCAGGCCCCGCCCGCTCTCGGCCAGCGCGTCGGGCAGCTGCGCGGCGGACGGGTCGACCGGCACCGGCACACCGTCGTCGGTCAGCTGCGCCTCGACCGCGTCGGACCCGACGTCGAGGTGGAGCGAGCACGAGACGCCGCGACCGGCCGCCCCGTGCTCGATCACGTTCGAGGTGAGTTCGACGAGCGCGAGCTCGAGGGCCATGCGGTCCTCGGCCGAGACGGTGGGCTCGGTGTCCCACACCGTCGCGAGGAACGCGTGCACCGCCGTGACGTCGTCCGGCGGGCACGCCAGGTCGAGGCTGTGCCCACCCACCGCGGCGTTCATGCCCAGTCGGTCACCGCGGCGTCCCCGTCCGGGTACGTGCGGAGGATCTTGTCCATGTTGGAGAGCTTCAGCACCATCTCGACCTGGTCGGACGGCGCCGCGATGCGGAGGTCCCCGCCGGCCTGTCGCGCGGCCTTGAGCGACCCGACGAGCGCGCCGAGACCGGAGGAGTCCATGAACTCCACACCGGACAGCTCGACGACCACGCGGGGCCGTCCGTCGCCGACGACCTTCGCGACGGTCTCGCGGAACGTCGGGGCCGACACCATGTTGAGTCGGCCGCTGCACTCGAGCACGGCGGCGCCGGCGTCCGCTTCGTGTACGACGATGTCCATGTCGGTGCCTCCTGGGATCGGTGCGGGGTGCACCCTGCAACCTACCGGGTCCGGGTCACGAACCCGTCGAGGCGCGTCCGGTCCGTCGCGTCGCCAGCAGCTGCACGACCACGGCGGCCGCCATGAGCACCGCCATCACCGACCCCATCGCGACGGCCGTCCCGCCGAGGGCTCCCGCGAGCGGCGTGCCGAGGCCGCCGAGCCCGAACGTCAGCCCGCCCTGCAGTGCCGCTGCGGTCCCCGGGTGCGCGGCACCGACGTGCTGCGTGCGGGTCATCGCCGCCGGCAGGACGAACCCCCACGCCGCGGTCACGACGGCGAGCGAGACCCAGACCGGCACCGCACCGGCCCCGAGCAGCGCGGACACGAGGACGCCCGTCGCGCCGAGGGTCCCGAGCACCAGGCCGAACGACAGCAGCGCGTCCTCCGAGAACCGACCGACCACGCGGCGGAACACGAGCGTCGTGACGATCATCATCGAGGCGTTCGTGGCGAACACGAGGGTGTACATCCCCTCGGAGAACCCGAAGCCGGTCTGGAACACGAACGAGCTCGTGGCGATGTACGCGAAGAACCCGATGGTCGAGAGCACCCCGGTCAGCACGTACGCACGGAACCGCGGGATGCCCATGAGCTCGCGGATGCGTCCCCAGTTCGCACCGAGGCCCACCCCACCGCGGAACGCCCGCGGCAGGGTCTCGTGGAACCGGACGACCACGGCGACGAAGAACGCCGCACCGAGCACCGCGAGGACGACGAACATGAGTCGCCAGGTGCCGATCGTCAGCACCGCTCCCCCGGCCAGCGGGGCGACGACGGGGCCGATCGCGTTGATGGCCGCGAGGGTCCCGAACACCTTCGCCATCCGCGGCCCGTCGACCACGTCCGAGACCATCGCCCGCCCGGCGACCGCCCCGGCCGCACCCGCCAGCCCCTGGAACACCCGCGCCACGACGAGCGTCACGACGTCCGGCGCGATCGCGCACCCGACGGAGGCGACGGCGAAGACCGCCGTGCCGACGAGCATCAGCGGACGTCGCCCGATGCCGTCGCTCACCGGTCCGGCGAGCAGCTGCCCGACGGCGAACGCGACGAGGAACGCCGTCAGGGACAGTTGCACGGCACCGGGCGTCGTGCCGAGGTCGCGTGCGATCGCCGGCAGGGCCGGGATGTACATGTCGGTCGCGAACGGCGACACGCCGACGATCAGGGCGAGCGGCAGGATCGGTGGGAGGGCGCTCGTCCGGCTGGTCGGTCCTGTGCGCTCCGTCGTCACGTCGGCCACGCTACGCGCCCCCGAATCGATTCGACAAGGGCGTTGGTGTCGCGTTGCGCACACCGAGACGGCCTGGAGGCACGGTGCAAGCTGGCACCGCGCCTCCTGGGCCCGAGGCGGTCGCGTCGACGACCGACGGCCGGTCCGCGCGGATCAGCCCGTGTTCTGCAGGCCGGCCGCGATGCCGTTCACGGTGAGGAGGAGCAGCCGGTGGTCACCGTCCGTCGGGTCCGTGCTGCCCGAGGTGCGGATCGCGCGGAGTGCCCGGAGCTGCAGGTGCGAGAGCGCGTCGACGTACGGGCTGCGGAGCCGGACGGCGCGTGCGAGGACGGGACGGTCCTCGAGGACGTCGCTGCCGCCCGAGACGCGCAGCACCCACTCGCGCGTGCGGAGCATCTCGTCGAGGACCTTCGCGGCGAGGTCGTCGCGGTCCGCGAGCTCGAGGTAGCGGCGGGCGATGTGCTCGTCGGTCTTCGCGAGCGACATCTCGACGTTCTTGATCATCGCGCCGAAGAGGGGCCACTCGGCGTACGCGGTGCGGAGGAGCTCCACGTCGCCGACGGCCTCGAGCGCGGAACCGAGGCCGTACCACCCGGCGAGGTTGATGCGCGCCTGCGTCCACGAGAACACCCACGGGATCGCCCGGAGGTCCTCGAGCGACTCGACGCTCAGACCGCGGCGGGCCGGACGGGAGCCGAGCGGGAGCAGACCGATCTCCTCCATCGGGGTCACGCGCGCGAACCACGGCGCGAAGCCGTCCGCCTTCACGAGGCCGTAGAACGCCTCGCGCGAGACGTCGTCGAGCTGCTGCGCGAGGTCGGCGAAGCGCGTGGCGGCGACGGCCGTGCGGTCCTCGTTCGACGGCGAGGACGCGAACAGCGTGGCCGAGGCCATCTGCTCGAGGTGCCGTGCGGCGATGTCCTTGTCGCCGTACTGGGCGAAGATGACCTCGCCCTGCTCGGTGAGCTTGAGGCGTCCGTCGATGGAACCGCGGGGCTGCGCCAGGACGGCCTCGTTCGCCGGGCCACCACCGCGGCCGAGCGAGCCGCCGCGGCCGTGGAACAGCGTGAGCTCGACGTCGTGCTGCTTCGCCCAGTCGGCGATCCGGGCCTGTGCGTCGTAGAGCGCGAGGTTCGCCGACACCGGACCGACGTCCTTCGAGGAGTCGGAGTAGCCGAGCATGACCTCGAGGCGGCGACCGGTCGCTGCGAGGCGACGCTGGAACGGCTCGGTGCGGACGGCCTCGTCGAGGATGTCGACGCTGGCGTGCAGGTCCGCGAAGGTCTCGAACAGCGGGATGACGTCGAGCACCGGGGCGGCCTCGGGCGACCCGAGTGCGGCGACCGCGAGCTCGTGGACGTTCGCGAGGTCGGCTGCCGACTGCGTGAACGACACGATGTAGCGGCTGGCGGCGCGGACGCCGTAGCGGGCCTGCAGCGCGGCGATCGTGCGGAACACGGCGAGGACCTCTTCCGTGGTCGCGCTCAGCTCCCCACCGGCGCGGATCTCTGCGAGGGCGTTCCGGTGCACCTGCGAGTGCTGCCGGACCTCGAGCTCGGCGAGGTGGAACCCGAAGGTCTCGACCTGCCAGACGAGGTTCTGCAGCTCGCCGTTCGCGGGACGGGTGGCCCCGGCCGCGACGAGCGACGTCTGGATGGTGCGGAGGTCGGCCAGGAGCGCGTCCGGCCCGGGGTAGGCGAGCTCGGCCTCGCCCCGGCGCGTGGCGTCGATGCGGGCGGCGACGAACAGCAGCGCCCGACGGTGCGTCTCGTTCGGTGCACGGACCCCGATGCGCTCGGCGATCCCGGGGTCGAGTGACTCCTGCGCGGCGACGAGCGCGGTGAGCCCTGCGTCCGCCGGGGTCTCGCTCGCGTCGAGGGTCAGGGTGCTGCCGATGCGGGTGGCGGCACGGGAGAGCCCGAGCAGGATGTGCTCGGCCGCGATCTCCGCCGCCTGGCGGGTGACGTCCGCGGTGACGTGCGGGTTGCCGTCGCGATCGCCGCCGATCCAGGTGCCGAAGCGCACGAACGCCGGTGCGGTGACCGGCACGCGCCCGGCGTCGTCACCGAGCAGCCGGTCGTCGAGCAGACGGTAGACCTGCGGGACGATCTCGAACAGCGTCTGGTCGAACACGCTCATCGCCGTGCGGACCTCGTCGAGCGGGGTCGGGCGGGTCGTGCGGAGCGGCGAGGTGCGCAGGAGGGTCGTGATCTCCTCGAGCAGCCGGCGCTCGTTCTCGGCGAGGGCCGTGGCGTTCGTCGTCCGGTCGCGCTCGTCGATGAGGTCGGTGATGCGCCGCACGGCCGTGGTCACCGCGCGTCGGCGGGCCTCGGTCGGGTGCGCCGTGAGGACCGGGTGGAACCGGAGTTCGCGCAGCCGGGCCGCAGCGGCCTCGTCGCCGACCTGTTCGACGAGCGAGGCGTACGTCGCCGGGAAGGAGTCCCCTGCGAGTCCGCCGTCGTCGCCGCGGTGCCGGAGCACGCGGACGCGGTGGTGCTCCTCGGCGAGGTTCGTGAGGTGGAAGTACGTGGTGAACGCCTGGGCCACGGCCTCGGCCCGCTCGGCGGACAGGTCCGCGACGATGGCCTCGGCACGCGCGGCGCCCTCGGCCTCGCCGCCCTCGTACGCGTCGATGACCGCGGCACGGAGGCTCTCCACGTCGTGCAGGAGGTCCTCGCCGCCGGTCTCCCGCAGGACGCGTCCGAGCAGCTTGCCGAGGTACCGCACGTCGGAGCGCAGGTCGCTGTCGACCGCGCCACTGACGTCGTCCCGCGCGCGTCCGTGGCGCGTCTGACCGTCGATCGTCATGTGGTCCTCTCCGGGTCTCGGCCGGGAAGGTCGTCCCGGTATCCCAGCAGCGTATCGGCCCGTCGGGACCGGTGACGACAACCGTCCGGACGGACCGCGGCGGGCGGGTGCGCGGCCTCGCCCGTTCCCATCGCACCCGGACGGACCACGGCGAGCGTTCGTAGAATCCGGCCAGGGATGCTCCGCATCCGTGGGTGGAGGGACGCCATGGACGAGACGGCCGAGCCGGCAGACCGCGAACCCGCCACGGGGCGGACGCAGGACGACGTGGGGACGGGATCCGCGCCTCCTGGCCCGCCGGCCGACACGGCGGTCCGGAAGCCGCCCGTCGAGCGCTGGGTCTTCTGGCCGGCCGCGGGGATCGTGCTCGCGTTCGTCGCCGTCGCGCTCGCCGCGCCTCGTGCCACCGAGGACGTCTTCTCGGCCGTCCAGGGGTGGATCGTGCGGGACTTCGGCTGGTACTACGTGATCGCCGCGGCCGCGTTCGTCGTCTTCGCGATCTGGATCGGGTTCAGCCGGTTCGGCGACATCGTGCTCGGCCAGGACGACGAGGCGCCGGAGTTCTCGACGCTCTCGTGGCTCTCGCTGCTGTTCGCCGCGGGCATGGGCATCGGGCTCGTGTTCTACGGCGTCGCCGAGCCGCTCAGTCACTTCGCCTCACCACGGCCCGGGGTGACGGGCGACGACGACGCCCTCGCACAGCAGGCACTCACGCAGACGTTCCTGCACTGGGGCCTGCACGCGTGGGCGATCTACGTCGTGGTCGGGCTCGCCCTGGCGTACGCGATCCACCGGCGGTCGCGACCGGTGTCGATCCGCTGGGCGCTCGAGCCGCTACTGGGCAAGCGCGTGGTGGGCGGGTGGGGCAACCTCATCGACGTCCTCGCACTGATCGGCACGCTGTTCGGCGTCGCGACGTCGCTCGGGCTCGGTGTGCTGCAGATCGGGTCGGGGCTCGAGTACACCGGCGCGGCGGAGAACACCCGGGGCCTGCAGATCGGGTTGATCGTCGTCGTCACGCTGATCGCCGTCGGGTCGCTGCTGAGCGGTGTCGGCAAGGGCATGAAGATCCTGTCGAACATCAACCTCGTGCTGGCGGCCGTGCTGCTCGTCTTCGTCCTGTTCGTCGGGCCGACGCAGTTCCTGCTCGGCGAGTTCGTGCAGTCGATCGGGCAGTACGTGCAGGGCTTCGTCGGGCTGGCGTTCGACACGAGCGCCTTCGCGGGTCGGGCCGGGCAGGAGTGGCAGGGCGCGTGGACGACGTTCTACTGGGGCTGGTGGATGTCGTGGGCGCCGTTCGTCGGCATCTTCATCGCGCGGATCTCCCGCGGACGGACCGTCCGGCAGTTCGTGCTCGGCGTGCTGTTCGTCCCGACGCTGCTGACCTTCCTCTGGTTCGCGATCATGGGCGGCACCGCGCTGTACGACCAGCTGCACGGCACCGGCGACCTCGTCGGGGCGGACGGCAGCGTGTCCGTCGAGCAGGTCCTGTTCCAGCTGCTCGGCGGGATGCCCGCCGGGTCCGTGCTCGTGATCGGGGCGATCATCCTGATCGGGGTGTTCTTCGTGACCTCGGCGGACTCGGGTGCGCTCGTGATGGGCATGATCGCGACCGGCGGGCAGATCGAGCCGAAGAACTGGATCCGGGTGTTCTTCGCCGGGGTCACGGCCCTCGTCGCGGTGGCGCTCCTGCTCGCGGGCGGGCTGAACGCGCTGAAGACCGCGGCGATCACGACGGCGCTCCCGTTCAGCGTCGTGATGGTGCTGATGTGCTGGTCGACGGTGATCGCCTTCACGCGGGAGCGTCGGGCGTACGCGCGGGCGGAGCGTCGGGCGTTGATGGCAGACCTCGCGGACTTCTACCAGCAGGAGGTCGTCGAACCCGCGGAGCGCGCGCCGAAGACCGGCCCGATCCAGAAGCTCGCGCGCCGCATGCGGCACTGAGGCGGGGGGGCGGGCGGCGGGCGGCGCTTCGTGAGCAGAAATGGTCGCCTGGGCTGCCCGCACCCGACAGTTTCTGCTCACCAAACGCCCGCGGCGCCCGCGGCGCGGCACGAACGAGGGAGCGCCGGGATCGCGGCGCGTGGCGGAAGCACCCCTGCGAAGCGACGCGCTCCGCGATCCCGGCGGGTCTGGTGGGCGGCACGTGGCCGCTCGGGTCAACTCGGCTCGGTCACGCGATCACGGCCACGTCGTCGCCCGCGCCGTGCGGCCCGTCATCGTCGGACCACGCCCCGGGGCGTCCGAGCACCGGCCCCCGCGTCGCGTCGAGCCCCGCGAGCAGCCCACTGTCGAGCCGGTGCGCCAGCTCGACCTCGGCGATCACGCGTTCGCGTTCCTCGGCCGACCACGGAGCCGCATCGAGCTGCGCCCGGTAGGTCTGCTCGAACGCGCTCGGGTCGGCGACCTGGTCGAAGATGTAGAACAGGACGCCGTTCGTCTCGAAGCCGAACTGCTCCGCGAGCAGCCGCCCGATGAGTCGCCCGCCGGACAGGTCGCCGAGGGACCGCGTGTAGTGGTGGGCGACGAACCCGCCGGGCCACGTCGCCGCGACCTCGTTCAGTCGTCGGACGTACGCGGTGGTCTCGGGCAGCGGGCACACGAGCTCGGACCAGTCCGGACCGATGAGGTACTCGAGGTCCGCCCGGATCGCCGGCATCCGCGTCAACTGCGACGTGACGAAGGGGGCAGCCACGGGGTGGTCCGCCATCCGCTCGGCCGCGCGCTCGAGGGCGTCGTACACGAACGCGTACTGTCCGAGCAGGGCCGCGTACTCGCCCACGTCGCACCGCCCGGCGAGCAGGTCCTGCATGAACCCGTCGCCACCCGACCCCTGCGAGCGACGCGTGCGCCGACGCAGCAGCTCGGAGAACGGTATGACGGTGTCCATGGAGGTAAGGCTAACCTTACTGAGCGGTACGTCAAGCACAGCGCACCCAGAAGTCGAGAGAGGAAGCTCGCACCGATGAGCTCGAAACCCAAACGCCCCCAGCACGTCTTCGTCGTCGACCGCACGGAGCGTCTCTCGCCGCACATGGTCCGCGTCCACCTCGGCGGTCCCGCCTTCGACGAGTTCGTCGCGGCGGCGGACCCGGAGCGGCTCGCCACCACGGACAAGTACGTCAAGCTCCTGCTCGCGAAGCCGTCGCTCGGGCTCACGCCGCCGTACGACCTCGAGTCACTGCGCGAGTCGCTCCCGAAGCACGACCGGCCGGCGCGCCGCACCTACACCGTGCGCGCCGTCGACCACGAGGCGAAGACCATCGCCGTCGACTTCGTCGTGCACGGCGACGACGGCCTCGCGGGTCCCTGGGCGGCCTCGGCGCAGCCCGGCGACCTCCTCGCGCTCTCCGGTCCCGGCGGCGGGTACGCCCCGTCCACCGACCCCGCCGTCACCCACGTGCTGCTCGGCGACGACAGTGCGCTCCCCGCGATCTCCGCCGCCCTCGAGGGCATGGCCGACGCCGCCACGGGCGTCGCCCTCGTCGAGGTGGCGGGTCCGGCCGACGAGCAGGACGTCGCGCACCCGGCCGGGGTCGACCTGCGGTGGCTGCACCGCGACGCCACCGGCGCCGAGCCGGGCACGCTGCTGCTGGAGGCGGCTCGCTCGCTGGAGCGCGCCTCCAGGCCGGTGCAGGTGTTCGCGCACGGCGAGCGGACCGCGATGAAGGCGATCCGTCGACTGCTGCAGGATGACTGGGGACTCGAGAAGTCCGAGATGTCGCTGTCCGCGTACTGGGCGCTCGGGCGCGCCGAGGACCGGTTCCAGGAGGAGAAGCGCGAACCGATCGGCGTCATCTTCACCGAGTAGCGCCGGCCTGGAGGCGCGGCTGGCGTCGGTGGGTCGGGCTAGCATTCCCGACATGGTCGCCCTCTCGTGCTGCGCGCCCGGTTGCGACGCCGGTGCGGTCGCCGGGTCGGCGGTGCCCGCGGTGCCGCTGTGCGCCGGACACGTCGCCCTCGTAGTCGACGCCGCCGCCGAGCACGTCGGCGTCGAGGACGTGCTGCCCGGCTCGTGCCCGGTGTGCGGGTCGCGGGTCGGCGTGCGCTTCCCGTCGGGTGCGGTGTGTGCGACGTGCGAGTGGCGCTGGGGCGACGTGCCGGACGGGGACCTCGCTCCCCCACGGGTCGACGTCGTCTACTACCTGCGGATGCGGGACGACTTCGGCGACCGGATCAAGATCGGGACGACGGCGAACCCGCGGCAGCGGCTCGCGGCGATCCCGCACCAGGACCTCCTCGGGTTCGAGCGCGGCGACCGGACCCTCGAGCGGCGGCGGCACGCGCAGTTCGCCGGGTCGCGGTACCCCGGTACGGAGTGGTTCCGGGTGACGCCGGAGTTGCTCGAGCACGTCGCGGTCGTGGCCGCGGGCGTGAGCGACCCATGGGAGCTGCACGCCCGGTGGCGGAGCGAGGCGCTGGCGCTGCGCGGGTGACGCGCGGCGCGGGTGCCGCCGGCGCGGCGGCGGCGGCGCCCGGCGGCGGCGGGCGCACGTCGAACCACGAAAACGACGTCGCGCCAGCCATCGCAGCCGGTTCGACGTCGCTTCCGTGGTTCGACACGGCGCCGCCGGCGGCGGGTGCTGCGCACAACGCAAGGCACGCCGAACCGCGGGGAACCGCGGTTCCGGCGCACTTCGGTTGTGCGGCGAGCGAGCGCGCGCCGCCAGCGCGCGCGCCCGCGCGTCGAACCACGAAAGCGACGTCGCACCAGCCATCGCGCGCGGTTCGACGTCGTTTCCGTGGTTCGACGCGCCGCCGCCGGCGGCCGGCGGGTGCTGCGCACAACGCACGGCACGCCGAACCGGGGGGAACCGCGGTTCCGGCGCACTTCGGTTGTGCGGCGCCGACGCCCGGCCGCCTGCGCGTCAGCGCGCGTACGCGTCGACGAAGAGGGCGCCGCGGACCTCGCGCAGCGTGTCGGCCAGGCGCGCGATCGTCCGGCCGGAGATCCCGGAGACCTCGAGGTCGTACGGCCCCAGCGCCTGCAGCCGCCCGGTCCGGATGCGGACGACCTCCCACCCGACACCGCGCACGGCACGGTCCTTCCGGCGGTCCGTCTCCTGCCGGGGTCCGACGTGCTCGAGGCCGTGGCGTCCGGTGGAGTCGTACTCGATCGCGACGCGGAGCTCCGGCAGGATGATGTCCGGCCAGACCTCGACGTGGTCGAAGAACGGTCGGTCGAGGCGGATCGCGGAGTGGTCGAACGTGAAGGCGAACCGCTCGGCGAGGGCGGCACGGAGCTCGGCCTCGACCGCGGAGGCCGTCGCCGGGGCGCACACGCTCGTGAACGACTCCCCCGAGGGCAGCCGCGGCGTCTTCGGGCAGATCGACCGCGGGACGGCCGGGGGCCGGGGCCGGCGGGGTGCACCGGGCTCCGGGCGACGAGGACGGGACCGCGTCGACGCCACAGCACCGGCCGGTGTTCCTCGAGCCGGAGCCGCGGGCAGGGTCTGCCGACCCGTGACGCGCACGACCCGCTGCGGGACCGGCACCGCGGCCGGCCAGTCGGAGGGCAGCACGGGCCAGCGCTGCGGCTGGGCCTGGACGGCGCACTCGGGGCACCAGACCGACCGGCGTCGTTCACGACCCGGACGGGAGCGCTGCTCACCCGGGGTCGCGACGAAGACGTGCCCGACGTCGCACTCCCACGTCAGCAGGACCTCGGCAGCGGGTGGCACCTGGCTGAGGACGACGCCGTGGTTCCACTCCGGGTGGTACTGCCGGACGAGCACCGGGTACGAGGACCACTCGGCACGGAACTCCCCCACGGCGTAGGGCACCGCCACACCGCGCGACCACTGTCGGCGGCGCCACCACGCGTCGACGGGTTCGGCCACGCTGTCACGCTAGGCCGCACCACCGACAACCGCGACGGCGAGGGGATCAGTCGGCGAGGGCGTTCCGCACGTAGCCGACGAGGGCGTTCGCGTGCCCGTGTCCCATGCCGTGCTCGGTCTTGAGCCAGGCGACGACCTCCATGTGCTTCTGGCCGTCGAGCCGGTCCGCGACGAGGTCGAGCCACTCCTGCACCGGACGCCCGTAGGTCTTCTCGATGCTCGGGAAGTACGACGCCGGCCCCTTCGGCTTGCTGCCGTCGGCCGGCGGCTCCGGTGCGGTCACGCGGTGTGCGGTCATGGGGGTCACGATAGCCGCCGTCCCGCGTCACAGAGCGTCATCCGATCCCCGCGTGTGACGCCGGGTTCCCTCCCGTGCCGATGTGTTTCGCGCGGCGTTGTCGCGCCTCGGCGCACCTCCTACGGTCGCGACATGACCCAGACCACCGACACGGAGCGCCCGACCGGAAGCCCCGCCGGAACTCCGACCGGAAGCACGGCCGGAAGCACGACCGACGCGACCATCGACGCCGCCGGCCGCGCCGCGCTCGACCGCCCCGTCGTCCCGCTGCGCCACCCGCTGCGGTGGATCGCCGCGGCGGTCGTCCTCGTGGTCCTCCTGAACTTCGTCGAGACACTCTTCACCAACGAGCAGTGGGGCTGGCCGGCGGTCGGCAGGTGGCTGTTCAGCCCGGCGATCCTGACCGGCCTGCAGCTCACCCTCGTCGCGACGGCACTGAGCGCGGTGATCAGCTTCGCCGGCGGCATCGTCGTGGCGATCGGCCGGCTCTCGCGCAACCCGGTGCTGTCCGGGCTCGCCTGGGGCTACGTGTGGCTGTTCCGTTCGGTGCCGCTCATCCTGGTGCTCGTCTTCCTCTACAACCTCGGGTCGCTGTACCCGACCATCGGCATCGGCGTCCCGTTCGGACCGCAGTTCGAGGTCCCGACCGCGAACGTCCTCGGCGACCTGGCGATCGGCGTCATCGGACTGAGCCTCAGCGAGATCGCCTACGCGTCGGAGATCGTCCGCGCCGGCGTGCTCGCCGTCGACCACGGCCAGCACGAGGCCGCGCAGGCCCTCGGGCTCCCCCGCCGCCGCCAGTTCGTGCGGGTGATCCTGCCGCAGGCGCTCCGCTCGATCGTGCCGGCCTTCGTCAACCAGATCGTCGGCCTGCTCAAGGCGTCCTCGCTGCTGTTCTACGTGTCGCTCCTCGACCTGTTCGGCGTGGTGCAGAACCTGTCGAGCACGTACCCGACGGACATCATCCCGCTGCTCGTCGTGGCGACGATCTGGTACCTCGCGCTCACGAGTGCGGTGTCGATCGTGCAGTACTACGTCGAGCGCTGGACGGCGCGCGGCTCGGTCCGCGCGCTCCCGCCGACGCCGTTCCAGCGGCTCCGGTCCGCGGTGCGCCGCGGTTCCGGGCGCGGCCGGGGAGGCCCAGGAGGCGCGGATCGCCCCTCCTCGTCGGCACGCGCTGCACAGGTGGTCGCCGCCGACCGCGTGGTCGCGTCCGGCCAGAACGACGGGAAGGCCATCTCATGAGCGCCACCATCGGCATCCACGGCGCCGTGAAGGCCTTCGGCGAGAACGTCGTCATCGACGGCGTCGACCTGTCGCTGCCGTCTGGGAGCGTCACCGTGATCCTCGGCCCGTCCGGGTCCGGCAAGTCCACGCTGCTGCGGGCGATCAACCACCTCGAACCCCTCGACCGCGGCGTCGTCACCGTCGGCGGCGAGACCATCGGCGTCCGGGTGCGGACCGGCCGCGACGGGGTCCCCCGCTACAAGGAGCTGCCCGAGCGCCTGATCCTGCGGCAGCGCTCCCGGATCGGGTTCGTGTTCCAGCACTTCAACCTGTTCCCGCACCTCACCGCGCTCGAGAACGTGGCCGAGGGCCCGATCGCCTCCGGTGTCCCCGCCGCCACCGCGAAGGCCCGGGCCCAGACGCTGCTCGAACGCGTCGGCCTCGGCGACCGCGGTGCCACCCGCCCGCGCCAGCTCTCCGGCGGGCAGCAGCAGCGCGTGGCGATCGCCCGGGCGCTGGCGCTCGAGCCCTCGGTGGTCCTGCTGGACGAACCGACCTCGGCGCTCGACCCCGAGCTGGTCGGCGAGGTGCTCGGCGTGATCACGGACCTCGCCGAGTCCGGTACGACGCTCGTCATCGTCACGCACGAGGTCGCCTTCGCCCGCGAGGTCGCCGACCACGTCGTCTTCCTCGACCACGGCCGCATCGTCGAGCAGGGCCCACCAGCGCAGCTCATCGACGACCCGCAGCACCCCCGCACGCGCGACTTCCTGTCCCGCGTCCGCTGAACTCCCCACCCGTTCCGACCCGACCCCTGGAGAACCATGTCCCCGATCACCCCCTCCCGCTGGCGGCACCGCGCCGGCGCCCTCGTCCTCGCCACCGGCGTCGTCGTCGCCCTCGCCGGCTGCGCCGCGAACGCCAGCGCCGGCACCGGCTCGGACGACGGCACCGTCACGATCGGCGCCGCCTCGAACGGCGCCGCGACCGAGACGAAGGTCTCCGTGCAGGAGGACTCGAAGCTCCACGACGAGCTCCCCGCCGACATCAAGCAGTCCGGCAAGCTCGTCATCGGCATCGGGGCCCTGCCGTCCGGGTACCCACCCCTCGCCTTCACCGGCGACGACCAGAAGACGCTGACCGGCTCCGAGCCCGACCTCGGCCGTCTCGTCGCGGCGAAGCTCGGCCTCGAGCCCCAGGTCAAGAACGCCACGTGGGACAACCTGTTCGTCGGCATCGACGGCGGATCGGTCGACGTCGGCCTGTCGAACATCACCGTGACGGAGCAGCGCAAGGAGAAGTACGACTTCGCCTCGTACCGCCAGGACAACCTCGCGCTGCAGGTGAAGGAGGGCAGCTCCCTGCGGTTCGACGGAGACCCGTCCGTGCTCGCCGGCAAGACGATCGCCACCGACTCCGGCACGAACCAGGAGAAGATCCTGCTCGGGTGGAAGGCCGACCTCGCGAAGCAGGGCAAGACCATCTCGGTGAAGTACTACCCGGACGCGAACGCGAAGCTCCTCGCAGTACAGTCCGGCAAGGTCGACGGCTACCTCGGCCCGAACCCGACGATCGCCTACCAGAACAAGCAGAACGCGGGGACGGCGAAGGCGACGACGACCGCGGGCACGTACTCGGGTGCCGGCGCCGACCTGCAGGGGCTCATCGCGGCGACCACCAAGAAGGGCGACGGGCTCGCGAAGCCGGTCCAGGAGGCCATCAACGAGCTCATCGACGACGGCACGTACGCCAAGTGGCTCACGGCCTACAACCTGTCGAACGAGGCCGTGAAGCAGTCCGAGCTCAACCCGGAGGGCCTGCCGCTCGACGCCAGCTGACGCTCACGCGCGGGACGCGCGCACACGACGGACGGGAGGCGCGGTGCCAGCTGGCACCGCGCCTCCCGTCCGTCGGTCGGCCGCGTCTCAGACCGCGGCCGGCACCGCCTGCTCGGCACGCCGCGCCCACTCGGCCGCGAGCAGCTCGTAGGAGCGCACCCGCGCGTCGTGGTCGTGCGTGATCGTCGTGACGAGGAGCTCGTCCGCCCCGGTGGCACCCCGGAGCGTCTCGAGCTGGTCCGCGACCGTGCCCGCATCGCCGACGAACCGCGTGGCGATGCGGTCCGCGACCGATGCCGCCGCAGCGTCGTCCAACGGGTGCTCCCGGGCCCACTCGGGCGTCGGGTACTCGATCGCCCCGACACCGGAGCGGATGGAGTGCACCCACTGGCCGTAGCCGAGGGCGAGTCCGGACGCCTCGTCGGTGTCCCGGCCGACGACGACGTCCGCCGACACGATGACGTGCGGCGCGTCGAGCACGCCGGGGCGGAACGCGTCGCGGTACGCCTCGACCGACGCCAGGACCGTGCCCGGCGACGTGTGGTAGTTCGCGCCGTAGGGCAGGCCGAGCGCGCCGGCGGCCCGTGCGCTCGCACCCCCGGTGGAGCCGTGGATCCAGAGCTCGACGGGGGTGCCGGCGGCGGGTGGCGCCTCGACGACCGCGCCGTCGTGCGACCAGGTCCCGTCGAACAGCGCCCGGATCAGGTCGAGTTCGCCCTCGAACCGGTCGACGTCGCCCGGCACGCGACCGAGCAGCTCGCCCTGCAGCGCGAACCGGCTGCGCGGGGCGATCCGGAAGTCGAACGGTGCCGGGATGAGCAGCCCGTCGACGACCTCGTCCCCGCGCGGGGCGAGCGACGGCGGCTTCGGGGCACCGGGTGCGGGGGCGCCCGACCGGCCGAGACCGAGGTCGATCCGCGGCCCGTACAGCGCGGCGAGCGTGCCGAAGGTCTCGGCGATCTGCAGTCCGCGGACGTTGCCGACCAGCGTCGCCGCGCTGCCGACGCGGATCGTCGAGGTCGCGGCGGCCACGGCCCCGATCACGATGTTCGGTGCGCTGCCGGCGACACCCGGGTTGAGGTGGTGCTCGGCGAGCCAGTACCGGGCGTACCCGGCACGCTCGGCGTGCTGCGCGAGGTCGATCGTGCGGTGCAGCGCCTGCGCGGCGGTGGACCCGGCGCTGACCGGGACGAGGTCGAGGACGGACAGGGGGACGGCGGTCATGCTGCGTCCGTCCAGGCGCCGGTGAGCTGGTCGAGGCGGGTGTCCGCGCCGAACGCGATGCCGTGCACGTCCTTCGTGGTGGCGATGATGCTGGTGAGCTCGTGCACGGGGACGAAGTCCACCTGCGACGCGATCCGTTCCTGGATCGCCGCGAACGTGGCCGCACGCTCGGTGGCGGACGACTGCGAGAGCTCCTTCGTGAACAGGGCGTCGAGCGTGCCGTCGGCGGCGCCGATCGACTGGGCGCCGTCGCTCGAGAACTTCGAGCGGAGGACGTCGCCGTCGGCGCGGGAGCTGTTGTCCCACGCGAGGTCCCAGTCCCCGCTCGTGGTGTTGGCGAGGTACTGCGGGACGGTGCCGCTCTCGAGGGTCAGACCGACGCCGACCTTCCGCAGCTCCTGCTGGATGAGTTCGAGCGAGGTCTGGTTCGGCCCGAAGTTCGTGATCCAGATGAGCTTGAGCCGCAGCTCCTGGCCGTCCTTCGCCCGGATGCCGTCCGAGCCGGTCTTCCACCCGGCCTCGTCGAGCGCCTGCTCGGCCGCGGCCGGATCGTACGAGATCGCCGAGGAGGTGTCGGTGTACCCGGGGGTGGTCGAGCCGAGCACCGACGTCGCGACCTCGAACAGGTCGTTCAGCGACGTGTCCCGGACGGTCTTCGGGTCGACGGCCTGCGCGATCGCCCTGCGGACGACGAGGTCGGACACGAGCGGGCGCTTCTGGTTGAACGTGAGCCCGAACACCTGCCCGGGGTTGGCGCGGGTCACGAGCTCGTACTGCGACTCGAGCGTGTCGACGTCGCTCGGCTGCACGCTGCTGATCGCGTCGAGCTGGCCGGACTGCAGGCTGCCGGTGCGGACGCTCGCCTCCGGGACGACCTGGAACGTCACCTTCGACAGGTGCGCCGCGCCGGTGTTCGACCGCGCGGCCGGGCCCCAGTCGTAGTCCTTGCGCTTCGTCAGGACGGTGGAGGTGTTCTTCGTGTACGACGACAGCGTGAACGGCCCCGTCCCGATGACGGCCGTGCCGTCGGCCCGGTCCTCGAACGGCGTCTCGGTGGTCTTCGGCGCGACGATGCCGAGCGCGACCGACGCGGTGGCGTTCGGGAACGCGGCGTTCGGCGTCGTGAAGTCGACCTCGACGGTGTCGTCGTCGACGATCTTCGTCTCCCGGTACCCCGAGAAGTACGCGGCGGCGGTGCTGGACGCCCCGGCCTTCGCGATGTCGTCGAAGGTGTCCTTCACGGCGGTGGCGTCGAAGGCCGACCCGTCGGAGAACGTCACACCGGAGCGCAGGTCGAACGTGAACGCGGTCGCGTCGGCGTTCGCCGAGTACTTCGTCGCCAGCCAGGGCTTCAGCGAGCCGTCCGACGGGTCCTGCCAGAGCAGCGAGTCGACGAGCTGCCGGGTGATGGCGAGGGTGTCGTTGCCGGCGCCGGTCCCGGTCGGGTTGAGCGTGATCGGGTCGTTGGCGATCGCGTAGGTCAGCGAGCCGCCGTCGACGGGCTTCGACGAGGACGACGACGCGGTGCCGCCCGACGAGCAGCCGGCCATCACCAGGGCCGCCGCGGTGCCGGCCGCGATCGCGGCCACCAGACGGATCGGGGTGCGGTGGATGGTCATGAGACTCCTTCGGAGGGGGTGAGGGGTGCGACGCGCCGGGATCGTCCGGGGATCGCGTCGAGCAGGGCACGGGTGTACTCGTGCTGCGGGTGGTGGAGGACCTCGGCGGCAGCGCCGTGCTCGACCACGCGCCCGCCCCGGAGGACGGACACCTCGTGGGCGATGCGGCGGACGACGGCGAGGTCGTGCGAGATGAACAGGTACGAGACGCCGAGCGTCTCCTGCAGCGACGCGAGCAGGTCGAGGATCTGCGCCTGGACGGACACGTCGAGTGCCGAGACCGGTTCGTCCAGGACGACGAACGACGGGTCGAGCGCGAGCGCCCGGGCGATGGCGACGCGCTGCCGCTGGCCGCCCGACAGCTCCGACGGCCGCCGCCCCGCCGTCGATGCCGGCAGGGCCACGAGGTCGAGCAGCTCCGCCGCACGGGCCGCACGCGACCGCCGGGTGCCGATCCCGAACGCCGCGAGCGGGTCGGCGATGATCGACCCGACCGACAGCCGCGGGTGCAGGGCCGCGTACGGGTTCTGCTGCACGATCTGCGCGCGGCGCCGGTACGCCCGCAGCGCCGCACCGCGGGCAGCGGTCACGTCGTCGCCGTCGAACCGGACGGTGCCCCCGTCGGCGCGCTCGAGACCGAGCACGAGGCGCGCCGTGGTCGACTTCCCGGACCCGGACTCCCCCACCAGCGCGAGGGTGCGGCCGCGCGGGACGGTCACGTCGACGCCGTCGACGGCGGCCACGCGGGCGAAGGACTTCCGCAGGCCCGTCGCGACGACGAGCGGGTCGTCACTGCCGGACGGGAGGCGCGGGTCGGCCCCCACGGACACGGTCACGTCGTCGAGACTGGGCGCCGCGGCGATGAGCGCGCGGGTGTACGCCTCGCGGGGAGCGCCGAGCACCTCGGCGGGGGTGCCCTGCTCGACGATCCGTCCCTCGGACATCACGACGATCCGGTCCGCCCGGTCCGCGGCGACCCCGAGGTCGTGCGTGATGAAGAGGACGCTCGTCCCCCGCTCGGCGACGAGTCGGTCGAGGTGGTCGAGGATCGTCCGCTGCACGGTGACGTCGAGGGCGCTCGTGGGCTCGTCGGCGACGAGGAGCTCCGGGTCGCCGATCAGTGCGATGGCGATGAGCACCCGCTGCCGCATGCCGCCGGAGAGTTCGTGCGGGTACTGCTCCGCGCGCAGTTCCGGACGGTCGATCCCGGCGCGACGGAGCTCCTCCACGGCGCGCTGGCGGGCGTCGGCCCCGGTCGCGATCCCGTGGATCTCGAGCACCTCGGCGACCTGCCGACCGATGCGCGTGACGGGGTTGAGCGAGACGGTCGGGTCCTGCGGCACGAAGCCGATCCGGACGCCGCGGACACGACGGACCTCGGCGTCGGACGCGGTGACCAGGTCGAGGTCCGCGGAACCGGCGGCGGTCCCGGAGAGCCGCACCGTGCCTCCCGTCAGCTCGGCCGCTGCGGGCAGGAGCCGGAGGACCGCGTGCGCCGTCGTCGACTTGCCCGAACCGGACTCGCCGACGATCGCGACGCGCTCGCCGCGACCGACGTCGAGGGAGACGCCGTGCAGCGCCGTCCGCGCGTGCCGGCCGTGGCCGTACGCGACCGTGAGGTCGCGGATGCTGAGGAGGCTCATCGGACGGCCCGCCGTTCGGTGTCGAGTGCCCGGGCGACGCGGTTGCCGGCGAGGACCGTGACCGCGATGACGAGACCGGGGATGGTCGTCAGCCACCACGAGGTGGCGATGAAGTCGCGGCCGGTCGAGACGAGCGAGCCCCACTCCGGTGCCGGCGGCTGGGCGCCGTAGCCGAGGAAGCTCAGGCTGGAGACGGCGAGGATCGCGGTGCCGAACTCGAGCGCGGCGAGGACGAGCACCGGGCCGGCCGCGTTCGGCAGCACGTGCACGAGCAGCACCCGCCACCAGCGGTTCCCGTTCGCCGTTGCCGCCTCGACGTACGGGGCAGTGCGGACCCGGACGACCTCGGAGCGCATGATCCGGGCGATGGTGGCGATGCTCGCGACGCCGACCGCCACCGCGACGTTCACGGTGCCGAAGCCCAGGACGGTGACGATCGTCAGCGACAGCAGCAGGCTCGGGATGGCGAGCAGGACGTCCGCGACGCGCATGAGCACGGTGTCGACCACCCCGCCGACGAACCCGGCAAGGAGCCCGACGACCGAGCCGCCGACGAGCCCGATGAGGATCGCGAGGATCGCCGCCTGCAGGGTGAGCGCCGTGCCGTGCACGACGCGGGCGTACAGGTCGCGGCCGAGCTGGTCGGTGCCGAACCAGTGTGCGGCGTCGGGCGCGGTGAGCTTCACGGCGGGTTCCGCGGCGAGCGGGTCGAGGTGGGTCAGGGCACCGGGGAGCAGCGCGGCGAGGACGACCAGGGCGAGCCAGAGCACGGCGAGCGTGAGGGTCGGCCGGGCGACGACGCCCCGGAGTGCGGTCGCGCCGCCGGGGACGCGGTCGGAGACGAGCGACGCGGGACGGCCGATCGCGAGCTGCGTGGTCTCGGTCATGCGGGGACTCCCTGGGGTGTCGGGGCGGTGGTGCCCGTGGTGGCACCTGCGGCGTCGCCCGTGCCGCCGCCCGGTGTCGGACCGTCCTGCTCCCGGAGCTTCCGGCGGCTCCCGGCCAGGACGACACGCGGGTCGAGGAGCGGGTACACGAGGTCGACGACGAGGTTCGCGACGACGAAGATCGCCGCGGCGACGAGCACGATGCCCTGGACCACGGGGATGTCCTGCCCCTGCACGGCGGTCGCGGTGACGCGGCCGAGGCCCGGGCGGGAGAACACCGTCTCGGTGACGACGGTGCCGGAGAACAGCTGTCCGACGATGAGGCCGGTCACGGTGAGGGCCGGCAGCGCGGCGTTCTTCAGCGCGTGCCGGAGCTGCACGCGCCAGCGTCCGGCGCCCTTGGCGTACGCGGTGTCGACGTACGGCTCACGGAGCGTCGCGACCAGGGACTTCGACAGCAGCTGGGCGATCGTCGCGCCGGTCGGCAGCGCCAGGGTGATCGCGGGGAGGACGACCGACGACGGTCCCTCGCCGCCGAACGCCGGGAACACGTGCAGGCCGAACGAGAACCACTGCACGAGCAGCAGGGCGAACCAGAAGCCCGGGACGGCGACACCGACCGGCGGCAGCTGCAGCAGGAACTGCCCGAGGGCGCGGTTGCGGGTCCACGTGGCGAGGACCGCGAGCCCGCCGCCGAACACGATCGCGAGCAGCAGGCCGACGACGGCGATCTGCGCGGTGGGACCGACGGCCTCGCCGATGACCTCGGTGACGGGTCGTCCGACGCCGATCGAGCGGCCGAGGTCGCCCGTGAGCAGCGAACCGAGGTGCTGGGAGTACTGCACGAGCACGGGCTGGTCGAGTCCGTACTGGTGGCGGAGCGCGTCGAGCTGCGCCTGCGTCACGTCGGTGGCGTCCGGACCGAGCATGATCCGGGCGGGGTCGCTCGGCAGGACGTAGAGGACGAAGAACGAGATCGTCCACGCCGCCCAGAGCACGAGCACCGCCTGCCCGATGCGCGATAGCACGTACCGGGTCACGCCGCCACCACCGTCCGCGCTGGTACCCACCCGAGGGCCGGCGCGACCCTCGACACGACGTCCGACACGATCTGCTCGTACTCGTCGCCGGCAAACTCGTACGGCAGCTCGATGCGGAACTCGTCGACCTCGGCGAGCGTGGCGTCGTGGACGAGCTGCTCGACGATCTGCTCGGCCGATCCCACGAGGTCCGCCGAGAACAGGGTGCGCCGGGGACCCTGCGGTGCCCTCTGCCGGTCGAGACGCGACTCGTACCAGGTCCGGTAGCGCTCGCGCGAGACGCGGTCGGCCGAGTCCGTCGGGACGACGCATCGTCCCCAGGCGACGCGGGGTGTCCGGCCGGACGGGAGCGCGGCGCGGTAGGCGGCGAGCTGGTTCCGCTGGGCGGTGCCGTAGTCGTCCGTGCCCTCGCCCGAGGTGAGGTTGCCGATGAGCAGGTTGAGCCCGGCGCTGCCCGCGAAGGCGGCCGACCGGAGCGATCCCCCGCCGTACCAGACCCGGTCGACGAGCCCCGGTGCGTACGGCTGCAGCCGCGGGCGCTGGAAGTTGCCGGGGCTCTGGATGACCGTGTCGTCCCCGCCGAGGAAGTCCCCGCGCAGGTTGTCGACGAATCGGGTGACCCGTCCGTAGCCGCGGTCGAAGGAGCGCCAGTCGCCGTCGAACACCAGGTCGCCGAGGATGTCCTCGTGCGGGGCGCTCGTCGACAGCCCGACCTGGACCCGCCCGTGCGACAGGACGTCGGCGAGCGAGAAGTCCTCGGCGAGGCGGAACGGGCTCTCCCACCCGATCGGCACGACGGCGACCCCGAGCTCGATCGCGCTCGTGCGCTGCGAGGCCGCGGCGAGGAACACCGCCGCCGACCCGATGCCGTGCTCGAGGTGACGGTGCCGGACCCAGGCGCCGTCGACGCCGAGCCGCTCCGCCGTGGCGAAGAGGTCGAGCGTGGCCTCGAGGCCGTCGACGGGTGCGTCGTCCGCGAAGTTCCCCGGCACGAGGATCGACAGGCTGCGCACCGTCACGCGAGCACCCCCCGGCGGTCCCGGATGGTCCCGGGCAGACCGAGCGTCTCGCGGAGCGTCGCGCCCTCGGTGTAGGACTCCCGGTAGACGCCGCGCTCCTGCAGCAGCGGGACGACCGTGTCGACGAACTCGTCGAGGCCGTACGGGTTGGTGTGCGGGACCACGACGAAGCCGTCCGTCGCACGTTCCTGGACGTACCGGTCGATCTCGGCGGCGATGTGCGAGGGCGTCCCGACGAACCCGCCGCGCGTCGACACCGCGATGACGAGCTCACGGATGGACAGGTGCTCGGCCTCGGCGCGGTCGCGCCACGACCGCACGAGCGCCGGCACGTCGCGGGTGTGCCGTGCGCGGCCGCGGGTGATCGCGGCGCCCTCGAGGTCCGGCTCGACGTCGGGCAGCGGGCCGTCCACGTCGTACCCGGACAGGTCGCGGTTCCACACCTGCTCGAGGAACGCGATCGCCGTGGCCGGGCTGACCTGGGCGCGCTGGATCGCCCGGGCCCGCTCGGCGGCGTCCGCGGCGGTGTCTCCGAGGACGAAGGTCGACGCGGGCAGGATGTGCAGCTCGTCCTTCGAGCGGCCGACGCGCTCGAGGCGCGCCGTGACGTCGTCGTAGTAGGACTTCGCGTCGTCGAACTCGGTGTGCAGCGAGAAGATCACCTCGGCGTGCGCCGCGGCGAGGTCGCGCCCCTCGTCGGAGTCGCCGGCTTGCACGACCACCGGGTGCCCCTGCGGGCTCCGAGGCACCGGGAACGTCCCGGTCACGTCGAACTGCGGCCCGTTGTGGTCGACGTCGCGGATCCGGGAGCGGTCGGCGAACACGCCCGAGGCCACGACGGCGTCGGACTCCCACGAGTCCCAGAGCTCGCGGGACAGCTCGATGAACTCCGCCGCCCGCGTGTACCGGTCGGCGTGGTCCAGGAACCCGCCACGACGGAAGTTCGCGCCGTGGAACGCGTCCGAGCTGGTCACGACGTTCCAGCCGGCGCGTCCGTCGGTGAGGTGGTCGAGCGTCGCGAGCTGCTTCGCGAGTTCGAGCGGCTCGTTGAACGTGGTCTGCAGCGTGCCGACGAGCCCGATGTGCTCGGTGACCCCGGCGAGGGCGGCGAGGACCGCGAGCGTGTTCGGGCGCCCGACGACGTCGAGGTCGTGGATGCGCCCCTTCTGCTCGCGGAGCCGCAGGCCCTCGGCGAGGAACAGGTAGTCGAACAACCCGCGCTCGGCGTTCCGGGCGAAGTGCTCGAACGACGAGAACGCGATCTGGCTCTCGGCTCGGTCGTCGCTCCAGATCGTGGTGTTGTTGACGCCCGGGAAGTGGGCGGCGAGGTGGACCTGACGCTTGGCGCTCATGCTGAGACCTCCACGGGGGCGGATGCGGACGCGTACCGGCTGACCGCCGGGGCGATGCCGAGCCGCGTGCGCAGGTCGGCGGTGGGACGCGAGGCCACGTCGGCTCGGAGGCCGGCCGTGACGAGCGCGGGGACGAGCTCGCGGGCGATCGCCGTGGAGTCGAGCGGGATGCGCAGCGGGCGGAGTCGGACACCGGCGAAACCGAGGTCCCGCAGGTCCCCGATGAGCGTCACGAGCTCGGGCACGGTCGTCGCCAGCACGGACGTGTCGGACGTGGACGCGTACGGGGCACCGGCAGCCGTGTCGAGCGAGGCCAGCGCATCGGCGGCGGCGGCCGACGACGACCCGATGAGCACCGCGAGGTCGGCGAGGACCGGACGACGGACGTCCGAGCCGGCCACCTGCTCGAGGTGACGGACCTCGTCCAACAGGTCCCGCGCCTCCCGTCCCTCGTACCCGGGCGTGACCAGCACGACGTCCGCAGCGTCCACGGCGAACGCGGCCGCGTCGGCGCGGTGCGCCAGCGAGAAGACCGGCGGACGGCCCTGCGGCGACCGCGGCACGATCGACGCGCCGTGGACCGAGACGAAGGACCCCGCGAACGCGGCGTTGTGGATGCGGTCGCGGTCGATGAACCGGCCGGTGGTCACGTCGCGGATGATCGCGTCGTCGTCCCAGCTGTCCCAGAGTCGCGACACGACCTCGGCGACCTCGCGCGCCTCGTCGAAGAGGACGGACGCCTCGTCGCCGCCGGGACGGCGCCCGAAGAGCGCTGCTTCGCGGGGCGTCGGGCTCACCTGGATCCGCCACCCGGCTCGCCCCTGCGAGACGTGGTCGAGGGTCTGGAGGCCCGTGGCGACGTGGAACGGTTCGGTGTGCGTCACCGAGACGGTCGGGACCAGACCGAGCGCGCGCGTCGCGGGGGCGACCGCGTTCGCGACGAGGAGGGCGTCGAGGCGGCCGACGACCGTGCTCGTGTCGAGGTCGCCCGCCGCGTCCACCGGACCGGCGGTGAAGGAGTCCTCGATCGTGACGGCGTCGACGCCGAGGCGGTCCTGCTCCACGACGACGTCGCGCCAGTGCCGGAGGCTGGTGAGGCGCTGCGCCGCGGGGCCGGCGGTGCGCCAGGCGGCGGGGTGCCAGCCGGCGCCCTGCAGGGCGGTGACGAGGGTGATGCGGTCGGGCATGGGGTGCGCTTCCGTCGGGTGTGGTCGGTGGTCAGTGCTGGTGCGACGCGGAGGTCGCGGAGTCGGAGGGAGCCGCGGCGTCGGCGCCGAACTTGAAGCCGAGGCGGCCGTGGGCGAACCCGCCGCCGGCGCGGATGGCCGTGGCGACCCAGGCGGCCTCGGCGAGCTCGGCCTCGTTCGCGCCGGCCGTGACCGCGCGCTGGCTGTGGCCGTCGATGCAGTAGACGCACTGCGTGGTGATGCCGACCGCCAGTGCGATGAGCTCCCGGTACTTCAGCGGGATCTCGCGACCCTCGGCCCGGAACACCGACTCGTCGAACTGCACGAAGGCCGAGAGGATGTCCGGGGTCTGCTGCTTGTAGACCTTCGTGAAGGTCTTGTCGTGCTCGCGGTCGAGGTAGTCGGTCATGGTGGCGACGCTATGACCGACCAGGCCCGGGCACGACGGGTGTTGCGGAGCGTGACCGGGCGTTGCCCCGTGTGACGCGGCGGGCCTGGTCGCCACGTCACACGGCGTCACGCGGTGGGCGCCCTACAGCTCGCGCGCCCGCGCACCGAGCCGCCCGCGCAACGTGACGTCCTCGTACTCGCGGTGGAACACACCGCGCCGCTGCAGGATCGGCACAAGCTGGTCGACCACGGTCTCGAGGCCGCGCGGGAACTCGTCGATCATGAGGTTGAAACCGTCGGCGGCCCCGGTCCGGTACCACTCCTCGATGGTGTCGGCGGCCTGCTCCGGGGTGCCGACGACGATCCGGGCGCCGTACCCGCCGAAGCCGCGCAGGACCTCCCGCAGGGACGTGTTGTGCGCGCGGACCCAGCGCACGACGGTCTCGTGGTACCCGAGCGAGGGGCCGTAGGTGACGGGGTCCACCTCGCGGTCGAGGATCGCCGCGGGGACCGGCGCGTCCGGGTCGAGGTCGGTGAGGTCGGCGTCGAGGTGCGTCCCGAGCGCCCGCAGGGAGTAGCCGTCCGGGGCGAGGGCCTCGAGCTCGTCGAACCGCCGCTGCGCCTCGGCCTCGGTGCTGCCGAGCACGAGCGACAGCCCCGGGACGATCGCCACGTCCGCCGCCCGCCGGCCGTACGTCCGGGCCGCCTGCTTGACGGCGCGGTAGTGCTCCCGGGCGGGCTCGGGTGTCAGCTCGACGGCGAACACGCCCTCGGCGACGCGCGCGGCGAGGTCTCTTCCGTGCGGCGATCCCCCGGCCTGGAACACCACCGGGTGTCCCTGCGCCGACGGCGGGACGGTGATCGCCCCCGCGAACTCGGTGAACTCGCCGTGGTGGTCGACGGGCACCCCGGTGGCGGCGGACCGCCAGAGCGCCTGCACGAGGTCGACGACCTCGCCGGCACGGGCGTACCGCTCGGGTCGCTCCGGGTTCGTCGCGACGCCGAAGTTCGCCGACACCGACCGGTCGTAGGTCGTCACGGCGTTCCACGCCACGCGGCCGCCGGAGACCGTGTCGAGGGACAGGAGCCGCTCGGCGAGGTCGACCGGGTCGTTGTAGGTCGTCGACGCCGTCCCGACGAGTCCGAGGTGCGTGGTCGCGTCGGCGATCGCCCCGAGCGCCACGAACGGCTCGAGCAGCCCGTAGGCGCGGACGTTCGGGTCGCCGAGCGCGGGGTGGTCCGCGAAGAACACCATGTCCAGCAGCCCGCGTTCGGCGGTCCGGCCGAGGTCCTCCCAGAACCCGGCGGTGAGCAGGTCGGTCGGCTCGACGTCCTGGGTCCGCCAGGCCGCCGGTCGCTGGCCGAAGCCCTGCAGGTTGACGCCGAGGACGAGCCCGGCGTCGGCGTCGGCGCTCATGCGCCGACCGGCGCGGGGACCGGCAGTCCGAGCAGGTCGCGCAGCGTCCGCCGGTGGGCACCGGGGCCGGTCGAGGTCCGGGAGGCGCGGCTCGGCTCGGACGCACCGGCCCCGCCCGGCAACGGGACGAGCGGGCGCGCGGCCCCGCCGAGCACCAGGTCGGCACCCTCGTGTGCGACGTCGTGCCAGACCGCGAGGACGGGCTCGCCCTGCCGGCTCGACGGCGTCGTCAACGGCCCCCGGACCCGGTACCCGTCCGGGCCGCCGTCGTGGTCGAGCGGGAGGATCCGGGTCGTGTCGGCGAACCGGCCGGCCGCGCGGTCGCCGACGATGCTGTCGAGCGGCCACGTCCGCCAGAGGCCGCGCACCACCTCGGCGAACTCGGCCGGGTCGTGCTGCTCCCCCGTCGCCGGGAGGCCGTGGTCCCGCGCTCCGACGACGAGTCCGACCCGGGCGTCCAGGACGTGGTCGAGGGACAGCACCCGGCGGGCGACGTTGTACGGGTGCTCCCGGGTCGGGGCCGCGGCGACGAGCAGCCCGTGCGTGGGCAGGGCACGGCCGAGGGCGAGCGCCGCGGTGGTCGGGTCGAGCCGGTGGCCACGACCGCGTTCGGCGTCGAAGCGGTCGGTGCCGATCGCGACGACCGCGGCGCCCGAGGCCCGAATCCGGTCGGCGAGCCGGGCGATCCCACCGGGTCGGGCGACGGCGGCGGCGAGGTCGCCGTCCGGCACGGCGACGATGGTCGGTGCTGGTGTCTCGGTCACGGTGGTCCCTCCGTACGCGTGCAGAGCGGCCCGCCACCGTCGCCTCCCCAGCGTCCGTGGCGGGCCGTTGCCGACGACCGTACGGGGCAGCGCGGACCCGGCGGGTGCAGGTGTCGTCCGGTTGCGCCTCGTGACGGCGGGTTACACGCGGTCGAGCGGGCTGGCGCCGTTCACGAGCAGGTCCCCGACGATGCGGCGCTTGTGCACGCGCGGGTTGTGCGACGCCAGGGTCCGGGCGTTCCGCCAGTGCCGGTCGAGCCCCAGGGAGCGGAACGTGCCGCTCGACCCGAGGGCGTCGAACACGAGCGTCGTCGCGTCGAGCACGGCGTCGGTGACCACCGTCTGCGCCTGGGCGACCGCGATCCAGCTCCGCTCGAGCGCGTCGCGCAGCACCGGGTCCGTCGAGGGGTCCGCCCCGGCGGCCCGGAGTCCGGTGTGGCGGTCGACGGCGGCGTCCACCGGTCCGAGGCTCGCGGTGAAAGCGGCGTCGGCGGCGTACACCCGGGCCGCGACGGTGCCGATCGTGCTGAGCAGCTCGGGGTCGGCGGTCGGGTCCGTGGTCGTGCCGTTGTGGTGCCCGCGCTGCCGGGAGCGCAGCGCCTCGATCCCCTCGCGGAGGGCCGCACGCCCGATGCCGACGAGGATCGCGTGCATCACCGTCTGGTAGTACTGCTCCTGGTACGGGTAGCGCGTCGCGTACGGCAGGACCCGCTCGTCGGGCACGCGCACGTCGGTGTACGTCACGCTCCCGCTGCCGGTGATCCGCTGGCCGAACCCGTCCCAGTCGTCGCCGATCCGCACGCCCGGGTCGCGGGCGTCCACGAGCGCGACGAACCGTGCTCCGGCGTCGTCGAGCGCCAGCACCGTGATCCACCGGGCGTAGATGCTCCCCGTCGAGTAGAACTTCCGGCCGGTGACGCGCCAGCCGCCGTCCGGGTCCGGGGTGAGCCGCGTGCTGATGTCCGCTCCGGCCGGGTTCGGCGTCTCGCTCCACCCACCGCCGACGAACTCCCCGCCACCGAGTCGTTCGACGATCGCCCGGTCGGAGGCACTCCCCTCGGCGTGCACCCGGTCCTCGATGAACGAGAAGTGGTTCCGCCACACGTGCGCGAGGTTCGGGTCGACCTCGGCGATCTCGGCGACCGCCCGGAACACGTCCGACAGCCGGGCCCCGACCCCGCCCCACGCGACCGGGGTGCGCCAGCGCGCGAACCCGGCGTCGACGAGCCACCCGAGCTGGTCGGTGGCGAGCTGTTCCTCGCGTTCCCGCTGCCGGGCGTCGAGGGCGATCCGCTCGATCACCGGTCGCAGCGGCGCGATCAGTTCCTCGTAGCGGGCGTCGGCCGGGATCTCACTCGGGCACATGGCGGCACGCTACCGGCGGTCGGGCGTCGAACCCGTGTCCGCTGCAACCCGGCGTCACACCCGCACGGGGACGGCCCGGGATCACCACGTGATGCGGGCGAACTCCTCGTGCAGGCGCCGTGCGCGTCCGGGGTGGACCTGCTCGACCCACCCGATCCGCCCGAGCAGGTGCGCCCGGAAGTCGGGGTGCCCAGCACGGTTCTGCGACGCCGGACCGTGCTCGGCGGCGTTGTGCAGGATCGCGTGCAGCCGGTCGACCTCGCGCCGACCGGGCGACGTCCGGTCGTTGACGACGACCCCGGTGACCGACTGCCGCGTGCCCCGTCGCCGCACCCGGGTCTTCGACGGGTTCAGCCGGAGTCCCTGCTCCGTGACGATCCGGTCGACCCCGCGGAGGAACGCGTCCGGTCGGGCCGCGAGCCGCTCGTCACCGCTGAACGTCAGGTCGTCGGCGTACCGCGTGTAGACCGCGCCGACCGAGGCCGCCCACCCCGCGAGCCGCGCGTCCAGGTGCCGGAGCGCCGTGTTCGCCAGCGCCGGTGAGGTCGGCGCGCCCTGCGGCAGGTGGGCTTCCCGGAGCATCGCGCGCAGCGCCTGCCGTTCCTCGGGGCTGCCGCCGTCCGGCATCGCGCTGAGGACGTGCACCGGCACCCGGTGCGTGCACACCCCGGTGAGGACGTGTGCGAGCGGCTCCGCGAAGCCCGCCGCGCGGAAGACCCCGTACACGGTGGGCGCGGTGACGCTCGCGAAGAAGGACGTCAGGTCGGCCGTGACGACGATCTGCCGCCCGGTGTGCACCGCGGCTCCGGTCACGACGCTCCGACCGCCGACGAAGCCGTGCGCCGCGTCGTGCACCGGCAGCGCGGTGAGGAGCTCGTCGAGGATCGTCCGCTGCGTCCGGCGGAGCATGTCCATCGGCTTCTCGAGCAGCCGCGGCGTGCGTCCGGGTCGACGGATCCACTCGCAGCGGTGGTGGTGGAGCGGGCTCGAGGGCCCCGGTCGCCGGTTCCACGAGCGGGTGTCGGCGAGCCAGAGCAGCCGCCCGACGGTGAGGTCGAGCTCGCGCGCGAGCTCGGGCAGCGTGTCGACCAGCAGTCGGCTCGCGGTCTCCGGACGCGCCCGGACCGCGGTCGCCCGGCGCGCGACGACCCGGACCGGTCGGCGCGCCTCGCGTGCGCGGTGCAGCTCGGCGAGGCGCGGCGCCGCCTCGAGCACCGCCGCGAGCTGTCGCGGTGCGTCGACCGGTGGTCGCGGGTGTGCGGCGAGGGCCGCTGCGACCGCGAGCCCGACGTAGGCGCGCTCGACGCCGACCACCGCCCAGCCGGCGGCGGTCAGGTCGTCCGGTCCCCAGTGCTCCGCGGTCAGGAACGCGTCGGCGAGGGCACCGGCGACGACGGTCAGGGGCGTGGGGTTCCCGGGGGACCCGTCGGTGCCTCCGTGCGGCGTCGCGCGCGGAGCGCGCCGTCCCGCTCGGGGCGTCTCGTCCTGCTGGTCCTGCGTACCCCGGGGTGACCCCGGAGAGGTCGACGCGTCACGCGCGTCGGCCGCCTCCCCCGGGAACTCCACGCGCTCACCCTACGGCGACCCCCTGACGGACGGGAGGCGCGGGTCGGGCCCGCACCGCGCCTCCCGTCCGCCGGGTGCCGGCGTATCGTCGGTCGGCGTGACGATCCAACAGCTCACGGAGCCCCTCGCCGGACAGGGGTGGGTCCAGATCGGCGAGGTCCTGCTCGCGTTCGCCCTCGCGTCGCTCATCGGCCTCGAGCGGCAGCTCCGGTCGAAGAGCGCAGGCATCCGCACGCAGGCGATCGTCGGGACCGCGTCGGCCCTCATGCTGCTCGTGAGCAAGTACGGGTTCAGCGACGTCCTCGTGCCGGACCACGTCGTGCTCGACCCCTCGCGCGTCGCGGCGCAGATCGTCTCCGGTGTCGGGTTCCTCGGCGCCGGGCTGATCCTCACCCGACGCGGAGCCGTCCGGGGCCTCACCACGGCCGCCGCGGTGTGGGAGACCGCGGCGATCGGCATGGCCGCGGGTGCGGGTCTCTGGCTGCTCGCACTCGTCGTCACCGCCCTGCACTTCGTCGTCGTGTTCGGCTACACCGCGATCGTCCGGGCGCTGTCCCGCTCCGCCGAGCAGTCGATGACGCTCGACGTGGTCTACGACGCCGGCCGCGGGGTGCTGCCGGACGTGCTCGCCCTCGCGACGGCCGGCGGGTGGCGGGTCGCCCGACTCGTGCGGCAGGACACCGACCGGGTCGACGCCACCGCGGTCCGGATCGACGTCGCCGGCCGTGCCGAGGGGTCCCTGCTCATCGCCCGGATCGGCGAGGTCGACGGTGTGCGCGTCGTCGACCCGTCGGCCGCCGACGACCTGGAGTGACGCCGTGCCCTCGTTCTTCCTGACCCACGCCGAGGTGGTCGTCGACCCCGCGCGGCCGATCGAGTCGTGGGGGCTCTCCCCCGACGGGCGCGCCCGCGCTGCCGGAGCCGCGGCCGTCGCCTGGGACCCCGGGGTCCAGCGGATCGTGTCGAGCACCGAGCAGAAGGCGGTCGACACGGCGGCGATCCTCGCGGAGGCGGTGGGGCTCGTGCCCTCGTCGGACCCCGCGCTCGGCGAGATCGACCGGAGCGCGACGGGCTACCTGCCGCCCGCGGAGTTCGACGGGGTCGTCGACGCGTTCTTCGCCACGCCGGAGGACTCGGTGCGCGGGTGGGAGCGCGCCGTCGACGCCCAGGACCGCATCGTCCGTGCCGTGCGGGCGCTGACCGACGCCGGCGACGTCACGATCGTGTCGCACGGTGCGGTCGGGGCGCTGCTGCTCGCCGACCTGCGGGGCGTGCCGGTCACCCGGGCGCTCGACCAGCCGGGGATGGGCAGCGTGTTCTCGTTCGACCCGGGCACGTGGCGGGCGACGAGTGGTTGGGCCCGCGTCGGGGTGCCCTGAGCCGGGCGTCGCGCGCGGGTGCGTGTGCCGCGGCCGCCGTGGGTGTGCCGACCCCGAACGACAACGTCGATGTCGTACGACAGCGGGCTCGTCGTAACCTGGCGTGCGCAACACCCCGCGCACGCAATCAACGACACCACCGACGTCGTACGACATCGGCAATGTCGTACTGAGTCCGCGCCGCCGCGCCGCCGCGCCGCCGCCTCACGCCGGCAGCTGCTCCCCCGCCTCCACCGCGACGTCGAGCCGGTTCTCCGCCGGCGGCAACGGGCACGTCGCGTGCGGCGTGTAGGCGCACGGCAGGTTCGTCGCCCGGTTGAAGTCGATCGTCGTCGCGCCCGACGCGTCCGGCGCCGGGACGTCCAGGCTCCGGTTGGCCGCGTACGTCGTCACGCCGCTCGTCCGGTCGGTGAACAGCACCAGGAGCCCGTCGCCGTACCCGTTGAACGCGAGGAGCGACCGCGGACCGTCGAGGTCGAACGTCAGCACGCCCGGCGCCTCGTACACGTGCTGCAGCCCGTCGACGACCGACCCGACGGTCACCGAGCGGGGCGTGTCGAACGGCTCGAAGTGCGCCGCGACCGCGAACGACGGGTCCGGCGAGTACGACGGCGTCCCGGTGTACCCGGTCCGCGTCGGGTTCGAGGGGTGCCGCGGTCGGAGGACGTCGCTGCCGCCACGCCGGGCGACCTCGATGAGGACCCGCTCGTCGCCGTCCTGCCACGCGATGGTCGTGCTCGACCGCTCGGGGAGCGGACCGAACCGGTGCGTGCCCGTCACGGCGACGCCGTCGACCTCGATCGACTCGCCGTCGTCGAGGGTGACGACCGGTCCCGCCTCCGAGGTCGACCACGCCCCGGGCGCGTCGTCGAAGCGCTCCGGCGTGCCCGTCAGCCACCGGATGCTCGTGATCGCGAGGAAGCCGTGCGCACTCGCCCGGGCCGCCTCGTGGGCGTCGTGCCACGCGGCCCACTCGGAGCGGAAGTCGGCTGCGGTCGGCGTCGTCGTGGTCATGCCACGACGGTACGTCGTGCCACGGCCGGGTGGCGACGCACGTCGTCTCCGGACGTCACGCGGTGCGCGCGACCGGCTCGGGAGGCGCGGTGCGCGTCGGACGCGCACCGCGCCTCCCGAACCGTGGTCGCGTTCAGACCGTCCGGGTCGCGCCCGTCACGGGGCCCGGCTCGGCGTCCTCGTCGTCGGCGGCCTGCAGGACGCCCTCCGCCTGGGGCAGCAGGTGCCGCACGGCCAGCGCGATCGACCGCGACCCGACGACCGCCACGAGCACCGAGAGCAGGGCGAGCACCCCCGCGGTGGGGATCCACGCCCACCGCACGTCGAGCACCCGCAACCACTCGATCGCGGCCGTCGCGACCGCCGCCGCCGGGAACACGAACGACCAGAAACCGAGCGAGAAGGGCAGCCGAACGTACCGCGGCAGCAGGGCGACCTGCACCGCGACGAGCAGCACGCCGAGCCCGGTGATCGCCTGCACCGGGACCGTGAGCACGTCGTCCGTCAGCGCGAACACCGCGACCGTGGCGACCGACGGCGGTGCCACGAGGATCGCCATCGTCGGCACGAGCGGTGCGGGCAGCGCGGGGCGGAAGGACAGCCGGATGAGCAGCAGCCCGGTCATCACGACCCAGAAGAACACGCCGACACCGAAGCAGGCCCAGGAGAGCCAGGTGAGCCCGACCTCGTGCGTGGCGACCGAGCCGACGAGCGCCGCTGCGACGGTCGGCAGGAGGTAACCGCCGTGCACCGACTCGAGGGCGAGCCGACCCTCGAACCACGTCGCGAGGAGCCAGGCGGCGAACCCGGCGGCGACCGCCACGGCGACGAGCACGAGCACCCTCCCGCCGACCGGCCAGCCGTGCGCGAGGTCGACCCCGAGCAGCATCGCGGTCGCCGGGACCAGTGCCGCGAGGGGACCCTGCGCGGGGTGCCGCAGCTGGTCGACGAGCCGGTCGTGCGCGCGCACCCGGACCCCGCGGACGGCGTGCGCGGCGAGCAGCCAGGTCCAGGCGACGGCGGCGATGCCCCAGAAGACCTGCGGGAGGAAGGTCGGCAGGTCGAGGACGGGGGCGGCGTACGACCAGGTCTCGGCGAAGCCGGCGAGGCCGAACGGGACGGCGAGGGTGTTGAGCGGGATGCGGGTGGTGGGACGGGGCACGGTGTCCCATTCTCCCGTCCGTCACGGCCGGGCGGCGCCGCGGGAACGGCGCGGGAGGCGCGGTGCACGTCGGACGTGCACCGCGCCTCCCGTCGGCCCGCTCGGTCAGGACCTCGCGCGCACCTCCCACGTGTTGCAGAGGAACCGCACCTTGCCGTACCCGGTGTGCGCGTGCTCGCGACCGGCCATCGCCGACCCGGCCGGGCAGACGTACTCGAACGACGTCTGCAGCGTGCCGTCGTTCCAGTGCGCGGCGTCGATCCAGTCGGACCACTCCGACGACGTGACCACGATGTGCGCTGCGGTGCCGAGGACGGCGCTCTCCGCCTGGAGGGTGGCGCACCGGTACTGCGTCTCGCCCTTCGTGTACGTGCCGAGGTGCGTCGTCGCGATCATCGCCGCGTCCCCGCAGTCGAACGTGACGGGTTCCGGGTCACCCTCGTCGATCCACACGCTCTTCGTCGGGGTGCCGGTCGGTCGGACGACCACCCCGCGTTCCTCGGCGACCGCCGGGCTGGCGCACTTGACGTGGTTCTCGCCGAGCTGAAGGCCCTCGACGGGGTCGATCTTGACGCCGACGACGAGGGTGTCGACCGGGCAACGGGTCTGCTCCCGTTCACTCCGCCAGCCGGTCTTCTTCCAGTCGGAGGTCTGTTCCATCGCCACGGGCGCCTCGAACGCCGCCTGGGCGCTCTGCGCGGTCATCACCACCGCGACGGCGGCACCGACGGACACCACGGTGGCCGCTGCCAACGCCGTCACCAGCCGCTTGTTCTTCCGCATGGTTCGCATTGCTCGTTGTTCTCTCGTGTCGTGTGACGGCATGGTCAGTTCTTGAAGATGGTGAAGTCGGCGTGACAGTTGGGCGTCGTCTCGAGGGGGTGGTCGGTGAAGTCCACGTCGAGGCGCCCGACGATCAGCTTGGGCTTCCTGATGAAGGCCCACGCGGTCGGGCCTCCCGAGGCCCAGTCGCCCCGCCGGACGCTCTCGGTCGCCCACGCCCCCTCGTAGCCGTCGGTCTTCAGCTGGAGGCTGATCTGGGCGTTGGGTGACAAGTAGTCGAACGAGCTGGTGACGCGCGCCTGTTCGACGGTCACCTTGTAGTACCCGTTCGACTCCTCGGACCACCGCATCCGGACCTGCGCCAGCCCGGCTGACGCGGTGCACTGGGCGAGCATCTTCCCGTCACCGAGCAGCGCGATGAAGAGGAACGGCGACTCGGCCAACGTCTCGGTCCCGCTGGACGCCCGCAGCACGCCACCGGTTCGAGTCCCCGTCGACCAATCCGACTCGGTGTTCCGCAGGAACAGTCGGACGTCGATCGACCCACCGGCGCTCAGTGCGGGCAGGTCGGACCGAGCCGTCACGTTCCGCCCGCTGACGTCTGCTGGCACAGCCGTCCAGGTCTGGCTCGACCCCTGACGGACCATCAGCGGTGCACTCGTCGGGAGCGACCCCTCCGGCACCGTCGCGGTCAGGCGGAACGCCCGGGACGCTTCGTCGCCGACGTTCTGCACCCGGAACTGCTGGTGACCGGACTCACCCTGACGGATCCCGACGATCGCACTGCTGGTGATCGAGAGCGCTCCCGGGCTCGGCTCGGGGACCACGGGGACCAGCGTCGTGTCCACGCGGATCGACGTCCGGGTGCTCTCGACCGGCCCGGTCACGTCCGCGGTGCCACCGTCCGGACGGGAGGAGACGTTCGGGTCGACGGCGATAGGCACGTACACGTTGGCGCTGTTCGCACCGCTCGGTACCGGCTTGGTGAGGGCGACCGTCAGCGTCTTGGCGTCCGCGGAGAGGACACCGGGCATCACCGTGGACGAGGAGTCCTCCCACCCGATCGACGAGTCAGCGAAGGTCGTGCTGCTCGGCGCGCGGAGCACCAGTCCGACGCCGTCCACGCGTCGGGTGCTCTTGATGGAGTAGAGCACCGAACCGGACTCGCCCGGCTCGATCGTCGGCACGTGGTGCTGGAGGAACGTCACGCGGGTCGCGTCCTGCGGGTAGGACACCGGAGCGAAGCCGTCGACGGACACCGGGCCAGCCGACGACGTGCCACTGAGCTCGAACGCGAGCCCCGGTCGCCACGGGTCGGACGGCGCCTCGAGCAAGCGCACCTTGGCCAACCAGCGCAGTCGGTCACCCTCAGCGAGCGAGATCGATCCGCCCCGGATGGTGCCGGTCATCGTCTTCCCCCCGTCTCCTGAGCGGATCCCGCTGACCGCGGCGTTCGGGACGGGCGTGCCGTTGTGCTTGGTCGCCGAGAGCGTCTCCGTGGGGTCGAAGACCGTGCCCTCGGGCGCGCGGAGTGTCAGACTGCCGGCGCCGAGCGACGCCACCGAGCTGCCGACCGCCTGGACGTCGATCGGGACCGCGACCGATGCTCCGGCCTCGAGCTGGGTGGAACCGGTCGAGGACTGCTTGAAGACGCTGGACGGGCCGAACTTGATGGCACTGTGCATGGTGGTCGAGACGCCGTCGCCCTCGAGGGTCAGCGTGTACGGGATCTCGAAGGTCTTGCCGGCCGCACGATCGAGCACGGTGACGTTGGTCGCCCACGAGACTCCGACGCCGGGCTCGACGGAGAAGCCCTTCCACGTGAGGATCTTGACGCTGCGGTACCCCACGGAGTTCGTGGTCACCGAGAGGTCCGACCGGTTGTACCACGCGGCTTCTGCGGAATCGCGCATCGCGCCGTGCAACACGGGCCGGTCATCGAACCAGACACCCTCCGGTGTCTTGGCCTCGAGCTTCACCGTCCAGGTGGTCGTCACCGGGACCAGGCTCTGCGCGCCGAACCGGATGAGATGCCCACCCTGGGAGGAGTCCACCCGCTCATGCTCGATCGGCTCGAAGTTCGCGACCGCGATCGTCGCGAACCCCAGCGCGGCAGTGGAGGTGTGCCCGCGCGGCGGTGCGAAGGTCACCCGCACGGCGTCGGACGTCCGGAGCGCAGCCGTCGCCGTCACCGGGACCGCGTACTGCTGACGCTCGCCGAAGGCAGGGCCGGAGCCGGACGTCCGCGTCGCGGTGTGCACGAGGGTCTGTCCGTCCTGCTTCCACGTCTGGGTCCAGCCGGGGACGGCGGGCATCGACGGGAGCGTCCCCGCGGTGAGGCCGGTCGGGAGCTCGACGGTCCACGAGAACGACGTCCCGACCGGGCCGTCGACCGGGATGGCCGACGAGCCGGTCTGCCGGTCCCACCGCACCGTGCCGGTCGCACCTGCAGCCCAGGGACTCCCGTCCGTCGGGGTCACACGGAGGCCGTGGACGCCGAGCGTCGTCGCGGTCCGCGCCGGCGGCAGCTTCAGGTCGTCCTTGATCCCCCGCTCGACCCCGGTGCGCAGGAGGCCGATCATGTCCGTACGGTCTGCACCGTTCGGCCCCGTCCAGTGGCGACTCCGTTCGATCTCGGGCACCAGGGCGTGGAGTGCGGCACGCTCCTCGGCGCCACGGTCCCGCGCGATCTCCTTCTCACCGGGGGGCAGCTGGTCGAAGGGCTTCTGGAAGTAGGCCTCGGAAGCGATCTCGGAGACCTTGGTCAGGTACTCCGACACCTTCTGGTCCTCGACGAAGGTCCCGGCGAGCTTCTCGAGCGAGAGCTTCCAGGTCGCGGCGGCGGTCGCGTCGATGAGGCCGGCGTAGCGCGCCCGGTACTGCTCGACCCGCTCGTCGACCGCGTGCTGCGTCGTCGCACGCAGATCGGCCTGGGCGCGGAGCGACGACAGTCGGACGGACTGGCGTTCACCGTCGTTCCGAGCGTGCGCGATGGCTCGTGCCTCGTGGCGCACGATCTCCTTGAGGACCGCACGGTCCATCTCGCGGAGGACCGTGATGTCCGAGCGGATCTTCTCGGTGACGGACGCGACGAGCCGCTGCTCGATCTGCTCGTTCGAGAACTTGACGAGGACGGCGTCCCGCTCCTTCGTCCAGGCGTCCGTCAGGAGCCCGGGCGCGGCATCGACCTGGTCGTTGGCCTTCTCGAGCTGGTTGCGGTAGGCCTCGCTGTACTCGGGGGCCGGGTGGAAGAGGCTGTAGGCCCAGTCGCCGATCGCCTTCGCCAGCAGGTCGACCCACAGGAGCGGCACGAGGATGATGTCGAACTCCGGTGCCACGACCATCGCGGTCTGGATCGCCTCGGCGATGCCGTCGGCCGCCGCGTCGCCCCAGTCACCGTGCTCGATGTCGCCCTTCAGGGCGTAGCCGGTCGCGGCGATGCCGAAGTACGGCAGGAGCTCGGAACCGGTGTCGAGGACGACCTCCATCGACTCGGCGACGCTGTCGATGACGCTCGACGCCGAGGAGACCTCTGCGAGTGCGTCCGCGTCCGCCTCGAACGCCGAGGTGATCTCGTCGGTGAACTCGTCGAACGCCCCGGCATCGTGCACGTCGGCGGCGAAGTCGTCGACGATTGCGACGGAGTCCGGAGCCGGAGCCAGGAGCAGCGACTCGTCCTCGGCGAGCTCGTCGGTGCGCAGCGTGAAGTCGAAGTCGTCCGTGTCGCCCGAGAAGCGGTCGCCGTGCACGTCGGCGAGGTCGCCCTCGTCGCCGATCGACGGAGCGCAGGTCGCCCGCGCGCCGCCGTAGCAGACCCCGGACTCCGGGATGGGGTGCGGGTCGAGGTTCGGTTGCGTCACCGGACGCGAGAACGTCGGGTTCTCCGCTGTCTCGGTGACCTCCCAGTCGCCATCGTCGTTCATCTCCCACTTGCGTGCGGAGTGGACGTTGGAACCGTCGATGCCGCCGAAGGCCGAGAACTCCGCCTCGCCCTCGACGTCACCGAACCAGGAGTCCTTCGCCTTCTCGAACCGGTTCGCCAGGTCCTCGTCGTACTCACCGCCGGGCAGGAGTGCGTCCTTGAAGGAGATCTGCACGCTCGTGAACGTCTCGTCGGGAGCGATCTGGTACTCCCAAAAGGGCCCGTCGAGGTTCGAGCGGCCGAAGCTCAGCGCCTCGTCCTGGTCGTACGAGGTCGACACCCAGGCCGAGCGGTTCGGCTGCTCCGTGTTGAGGACATGGTCGGCGAGGTTGTCGTTCCACGAGCCCTCGTCGCCCTTCGGACGGAACCCGTCGTCGAAGATGCCGTCCGCCGGACCGCGGGTGTCGGCGCGCCACACCCACTCCGGGACGGCCTCGGGGACGGGGAGCCCTTCGATGTCCTCGGCGGGAGGCGCGGCGAAGGCAGCGGTCGGGCTGACCAGCCCGAACACGATCCCCATGATGAGGACGATCGACGCGATGAGGGCGGGTCGCGCCGCCCTCGTCGCTCGGAGAACACCGGTTGTCTCTGATCCGGGCGATGCTGGTGGCATCACCTGATGGCTGTATCGAAATTTCACATGTTGAATATACACAGTGAATCGAACCCGCGCCCGCTGGGTGCGTGTCGGCCCGCCCGTGCCAGATTGGGCAGCATGTCCTTCGAGAACACCGACCACGTCCAGGCCACCACCGCCGGCTCGTTGCCCCGCACGCCGGAGCTCATCGCCGCGAACGCCGCCCGGCCCCTCGCCGCCGACGGCTTCACGCTGGAGACCACCGACGAGGTCCGTGCGCTCACGAGCGCCGCGGTCGACGACGTCGTCGCCCGCCAGACCGCCCTCGGCATCACGCAGCCCGGCGACGGCGAGTTCGGCAAGGCGATGTCGAACAGCGTCGACTACGGCGCCTGGTGGGGGTACTCGTTCCAGCGCGTCAGCGGCCTCAGCCTGACCGAGGAGGACATCTTCACGCAGGAGCCGGTCCGCTCCGAGCCCGGACACGTCCGGCTCACGAGCTTCCCGGACCGCCGCGACTGGACGATCTTCCGCGAGGCCTACACCGACCCGGGCTCGGGCATCAGCACGGGCAAGAACGCCACCGCGTTCCCGACGACGACCGGCCCGATCGCGTACACCGGGCACGAGGCAGCCCGGACGGACGCCGCCAACCTCCGGCACGCCGTCGAGGCGGCCGGCGCCGCGAACGGCTTCATCACGGCGCTCTCCCCCGGGTCCGCCGCGCGGGTCGCGAACGAGTACTACGCCACCGACGAGGAACACATCTGGGCCTGGGCCGACGCCCTGCGCGAGGAGTACCGGATCATCCTCGACGCCGGCCTCGTCCTGCAGATCGACGACCCCTCGATCGCCGAGAACTGGGACCAGATCAACCCGGAGCCGAGCATCGAGGACTACCGCGCCTTCACCCGCATCCGCGTCGAGGCGCTCAACCACGCGCTGCGCGGCCTCGACACCTCGCGGGTGCGCTTCCACCTCTGCTGGGGCTCGTGGCACGGCCCGCACACCACCGACATCGAGCTCCGCCACATCGTCGACCTCATGCTCGACATCGACGCCGGCGCGTACTCGTTCGAGGCCGCCAACGCCCGCCACGAGCACGAGTGGACGGTCTGGCAGGACGTCGCGCTGCCGGACGGCAAGGTCATCGTGCCCGGCGTGGTCGGCCACGCCACGAACGTCGTCGAGCACCCGGACCTCGTCGCGCAGCGCATCGAGCGGTTCGCCTCGGTCGTCGGCCGGGAGCGCGTCATCGCCGGCACCGACTGCGGCCTCGGCGGCCGCATCCACCCGCAGATCGCCGCCGCGAAGCTCGAGTCCCTCGGCGAGGGCGCGCGCCGGGCGAGCGCGACGCTCTTCTAGCCGTCGCAGCGTTCGAGGTTCCGCGCTCGGTGCGGCCCGCGCAGCCTGACACGGTGTGCGGACGCTCGCACGGGACGGCCTGGAGGCGCGGCGCGGGCCCGACCCGCGACTCCGGGCCCGCAGGCGGTCGCGTCTCCCCGAGAGCGACGTCGGAGCTCAGGAGCTCTGCCAGAGCACCGACGCCCGCGCGCCGTCGCTGAAGACGTACGCCCGGCCGGCGTCGCCGAGGTCGAACCCGAGCGGACCCGGCTCGATCGACGCGACGAACTCGGTGCCCGCGGGGGTCTCGTCGTCCTGGATCCACTCCGGCACGCCGCCGTACTGGCCCGCGACGAGGACCCCCTCGGCGGCAGCGGCCGCGAGCACTCGGTCGGGGTCCTCGTCGTCGTGGACCATCGGCACCGGCACGTGCCGGAGGAGCATCGCGTCGGCGAGGAGCGGTGGGGACGTCGGCTCCGGGTCGTCGGGATCGCCGTGCGGTGAGACGGGTCCGGCCGCGAGGTGCAGCCCTCGGAGGGAGAACACGAACGCCGCGTTCGCGCCGCTGTCGGGCTCCCACGAGGCACACGTCCCCGGGTCGAACTGACACACGAACACGCTGACGAGCGTCTCCCGGTGTTCGATCTGGGCGGTGAACTGCATCGGTTCGTCGTGGTGGACGCACAGCGGCCACTCCCATCCCTCGGGCACCGCGGGGGCACCGCCGATGCGCGAGGCGGTGAACGGGGCCGGCGCGTCCGGTCGGTACGCCCCAAGCACGATCGTGCCGAGGTGCTCCGCCACCGACGGCGCGGTCCGGGGAACGGGGGGCTCGGTCGGATGCTCGACCAGCGTCAGCACGGTGCGTTCCGGTCCGCTCCCGCGCTCGGGTCCGCTCCCGCGCTCGGGTCCGCTCCTGCGCTCGGCGACGACGAACCGACCGGGCTGTGGCAGCGCGAGCGGCAGTTCCCAGCGGAGGAGCGGCCAGTCGGGCATCCCACGCTCGCCGGTGCCCGGGTCAGGGCCGTTGTCCGCCGATCGGAGCATCCGGACCAGGGCGGCGACGTCGAGGTCCGGGAACCCCGCCGCACGCGATTCGGCGACCACCCGGGCCGCGGCACGGTCGAAGGGGGCGTCACGACGGCGGGCGCGCCGACCGCCGGGACGGACGACGGCGGCGTGGATGCCGTGCAGGACGAGCAGCGGCGGGAGCGTCCACGCCGATGCGATGAGGAACGAGGCGCCGACCGCCCGGTACCGGAAGGCGTTCTCGAACACCGCGATCGCGACGAAGGCGACGACGAGCACGATCCACGCGGTGACGAGCACGGTGGTCCAGGGTCCGCTGCCCGCCTTCGAGCCCGCGCGGTGCGACCGTGCACGTGCCCGGGCAGCGTCCTCGGTGTCGACCTCGACCCGTGTCGCCGGTCCTGCGTCGGCCATGCGGTCCCCCGATCCACGAGCACCCGAGGCGCTCGCGAGCAGCAGGCTAGCGGTCGGACGCGGCCGCTCCGGTCACCGGCGGGAGCGCCCGAGCAACACGGCGCCCACGACCGCAGCCACGCCCGCCCAGGCCAGCGGCCGGGTCACGCGGCGACGCTTCGCGACCCAGCCGCCGTTCGTCGCGTTGCCGGCGTCGGCCGGGGTCCAGAGGTTGCCGTCGGTCGGCGCTCCCCTGCCGCGGAGCGCGAACGTCTGCACCATCGGCTTGGTGATCTTGTGGAACAGCCCGGGGAAGACGTACTGCAGCGGCACGAGCGACGCCTGGATCCGGCCGACGAACCGGTAGCGCTTGGGGTGCAGTGCCGTGCGGACGACCGCGCGGCCGGCACGCTCGACGGACACCGTCGGCGGCAACGGGTGCGAGGTCTTGCCGGTGTAGTTGGCGCCGTTCTGGTAGATCGGCGTGTCGATGGTCGACGGTAAGAGCGCGGCGAAGCGGATGCCCGTGCCGGCGAACTCGTCGCCGAGGACGTCGACCAGGCCGAGGGCCGCGTGCTTGCTCGTCACGTAGGCGGACTGGTACGGCGCGGACAGCAGCGACTGGATCGAGCCGACGAGGACGTAGGTGCCCTCGCCCCGCTGCTTCCAGTGCGGGAGCAGGGCGGTGATCGCGTGCAGGTGGCCGTACAGGTTCGTGTCGACGACGCGCTTGAAGGCCTCGGTCGGGGTCTGCTCGAAGAGGCCGTAGACGAACAGGGCGGCGTTCCCCACGAAGACGTCGATCCGTCCGAAGCGGGTCGTGGTGGTCGCGACGAGGTCGCGGACGGCGTGCTCGTCGGCGACGTCCGTGGGGATCGCGACTGCCTCGGCCCCGAGCGCCCGGCACTCGGCGGCGGCGGCTTCGAGCGAGTCATGGCTGCGGGCGGCCAGCACGAGCGTCGCGCCCTGCCGTGCGAACTCGTGCGCGGCGGCCCTGCCGATCCCGCTCGATGCTCCGGTGACGACGACGATCTTCCCGCGGAACCGATGTGCCATGGGTCCTTGGTACGCGGTCGCGGCTCCGTCCCCGCACAGGGCGCGTGCTGCACGGCGGGTCCGGTAGCGTCGAGGGGCAGGCGACGAGGGGGAACGGTGCACGGGGACGCGGTGGACACGCTCGGGATCGACGGGGTCTGGTTCGATCCGCTCTGGCGGGTGGAGGTGCGGCTCACCCCGCTCGAACGACGACTGCTCGAGACGTGGACGGTGCGACGGCTCGCGTTCGTCGCCCACGCCGGCGGTGCCGCGCTCACGACGACCCAGTCGTACTCGCGGCTCGAACACTCCCTCGGGGTGCTCGCGCTCGTCACCGCCTTCGCTCCGGACGACCACCTCGCCCGCACGACCGCACTCCTGCACGACGTCGGACACCTGCCGTTCAGCCACACCTTGGAGGGTCTGGGCGGCCTCGAGCACCACTCCCTCGGACGAACCGCGATCCGGCGCCTCGCTGACGAGGTCCCGGGTATCGACGCCGACCAGGTCATCGCGGTCGACGAGGGCCGCGTGCCGTCGGTGCTGACGTCGGTCCCGGGCGGGCTGAAGCTCGACCACCTGGACTCGTTCCTCCGGAGCGGCCAGGCGCACGGACGGACGCAGACGCCGCCGCACGTGCTGCTCGGTCGCCTGCGGCTCGTCGGCGGGACGGTCGACGCGGATCCGGACGACGCCCTCGAGCTGGCCGACCTGGCCATCCGCGAGGCACTCGCGCAGCGCTCCGCGGCGAACCTCGTGCCCGTGACCGTGCTCCGCGACCTCGTCGGGCGGCTGCTCGACCGCGGTGCGCTGTCGCCGGCCGACCTCGCCCGGAGCACCGAGGACGAGGTCTGGGCGCGCCTCGTCGCCGACCCCGACACCGCAACCGACGCCGAGCTCCTGCGCCGCCGACCGCAGGCGTGGCGCATGCGCACCGGCGACGGACCCGTGCCGACCGGTGCGCTCCGGCACACGGTCAGCCGTGGGTACCTCGACCTGCCGACGGTCGGAGGGCGTGCCCTGCGCGATCCGCGTGTCGCGGCGCTCGCCGCGGGCCTGCCGCTCCGGGTGGCCGTGACGCGCGACGGGGTGCGCTGACGCGGGCCGCCTGCCACGATGGGCCCATGCGCAAGGACGACCTCACCGTCGACGAGGCGACCGTCATCGCCCAGCACGCCCGCGACGGCGTGCTGGAACTCGACGATCCCGAGGTGCGCAAGGTCGTCGAGCAGGCGAACCGGGTCCTCGTCCGCGCACAGATGTGGGGCGACGAACCGAGTCCGCGGCTCCGACGCCGCCGGCGGTTCATCGCGATCGGCGCCCTCGTGATGGTGCTCGTCTGGGTCGCGGGGTTGCTCGCGCCGTTCGCCTTCCACTTCGGGTGACCCGGGCACGGGCTTGCCCCGCCGGGCCGGAGGGGCTTGACTCGACCCGATGACCAGCACGGCCGGCTCGACCGCGACCCCCAGGACCTGGACCGTGACCGCACGGGAGGACACCGGGCCCATCGCGCTCGTCGGGCTCCGCGCCTCGTGGGCGCCCCTGGCGAAGCAGTCCGTCGTCGCCGCCCTCGTGGTGGCCGCCGCGGTGACCAGCACGGTCACCCCCTGGCTCCCGGTCACCGACGCGCCGCGGATGTGGACCGGCGTGGCACTCGCCCTCGGCGGACTGCTGGTGGCAGGTGTGATGGCGCGCTGGCCGGGCGCCGCCCGCGCCGAGCTGGTCGTCCCGGCGATCGACTTCATCGCGATCGGGCTGCTCCGGTACGGGACGGGCGACACCCGTTCGGTGTTCCTCGCCGTCGTCGTCCTGCCGGTGATCTGGATGGCGGCGAGCCCGGGTCGGCGCCACGTGCTGTACCCGCTGCTCGGGACCTGCGCCACGCTGCTGTTGCCGTACCTGCTGGAGCCCACCGAACCGCGTCCGAGCGAACTCGTCCGGCTCGCCTTCGCGGTCGTCGTGTACGGCGCGACGGCGGCGGTGACCAACGAGCTCGCCCGGCAGGCGGACGTCCGGCTCAGCACCGCGCAACGTCGTCGTCGCGTGGCCGAGGGTGAGATCGACCGGGCCGCCCTCGTCCAGCAGTCCCTGCTGCCCGCGTCCACGGAGGGACTCCCACCGGAACTCCACGCACTCGGGGTGTGCATCCCGGCACGGACCGTCGGCGGCGACTTCTACGACTGGTTCCCGACACCGGACGGCGCGGCCTTCACGCTCGGCGACGTGATGGGCAAGGGCGTCGGCGCCGGCATGATCGCCGCCGCGGTCCGGTCCCTCGTGCGCAGCACCGTCGACGAACCGGACGCGGCCACGGCGGTCCGTCGAGCGGCCGCCGGCCTGGCGACCGGGACGTCCGACGTCGAGAGCGCACAGTTCACGACGTGCTTCCACGTGCGGATCGACCGCGACGGCCACGCCCGCTGGGTCGACGCCGGCCACGGGTTGAGCCTGCTCCGTCGTGCCGACGGCGCAGTCCGGTCACTGCGGTCCGGGCACCTGCCGATCGGCGTCGGGACCTCGTGGTCGAGCGAGACGACCGACCTCGAGCCCGGCGACGTCGTCGTGAGCGTCAGCGACGGGGTGCTCGACCTCTTCGGCGGGGACCTCGACGCGCTCGACCGCTTCGAGGCCTGGGTCGCCGAGCGCTCGCACCCCCAGCAGCTCGTCGACGGGATCACCGAGCTCGCCCACCGCGGCGAGCACCCCGACGACGTCACGGTGCTCTGCATCGCCTACCGACCCTGACCACCCACGCGCACACCCGAGGAGGACGACGTGGACGACCGCATCGACCGTCGCCGGTTCATGACCGCCGGCATCGCCGGGACCACCGCCGCGATCGTCGGCACGAGCATCGCGAGCCGCTCCACGCCGGCCGTGGCGGCAGCGGGCACCCTGCTCGCCGCGGACGAGTTCGACGGGCCAGCAGGCAGTGCGCCGAACAGCGCGGTCTGGCGGTACGACCTCGGCGCGGGCGGGTGGGGCAACGGGGAACTGCAGACCTACACGGACTCCCGGCGGAACGCGGCGCTCGACGGTGCCGGCAACCTCGTGATCACCGCCCGGCGTGAGGCCGACGGTTCGTTCACCTCGGCGCGGCTGAAGACCGAGGGCACGTCGACGGCGCAGTACGGCCGGATCGAGGCGCGCATCCGGATCCCCCGGGGGCAGGGGATCTGGCCCGCGTTCTGGATGCTCGGCGCGGACATCGGGTCGGTCGGGTGGCCGGCCTGCGGCGAGATCGACGTGATGGAGAACGTCGGGTACGAACCGACCGTGGTCCACGGCACGGTGCACGGCCCGGGGTACTCCGGCGCGCAGGGCATCTCGGCGGCGTCCACGAACCCCACGGGGGCTCCGTTCGCCGACGACTTCCACGTGTTCGGCGTCGACTGGCGTCCGGACTCGATCACGTGGTCGGTCGACGGCACGGCGTACCGGACGCTGACCCGAGCCGACGTCGGGGCGAATCCGTGGGTGTTCGACAAGCCGTTCTTCGTCGTCCTCAACGTGGCCGTCGGCGGCTCGTGGCCCGGGTCACCCGACGCGTCGACGCGCTTCCCGCAGCAGATGACGGTGGACTGGGTGCGCGTCTTCGCGAACGCCTGAGGCTCAGGGGCGGCCGCGGCCGTTCCGCGCGACCAGCCACAGGTACGTGCTGTGCCCGATGAGGGCGAGGCCGAAGAACACCGCGGCCACGGCGTACACGCGGTCGAGCTTGCCCTGTCCGATCACGAGCATCACGACGCAGAACACGACGGCCACGGCGAGCACGCCCACCTGCACCGTCGACCAGATCCGTCGGAAGCGCGGCATGCCCGTCTCGTTCACGACTCCATGGTGCCAGATGCCGTCAGTGCTCCCGGTACCGTCAGTGCTCCCGGAGCGCCTCGACGAGTTCGGCCTTCCGCTTCGACGAGTACCCGGTGATGCCGAGCTCCTTCGCGCGTCGCTTGAGGTCCGCCACGGTCCAGTCGTCGTACGACCCGGACTCGCCGCCCTTCTTCGCCACGGCGTGCTCGCCCCGCGCCGCCGCGGCGTTGCTGATGCGGGCGGCCTTCTCCTTCGAGTTGCCCTCCTTGCGGAGCTCCTCGTACATGTCCGGCTTCTTGAGTTGGTTCGGCATGGCGCACACCGTACGCCCGGGTCCTCGACGTGGGAGACTCCGGCATGACCGAACCCTGGACCTCCGACCCGGGTGGTCCGGGCACCCCGATCGTGCTGCTCCACCCCGGTGGCACCGATTCCCGGTCGATGTCGGCGCTGGCCGAGGCGTTCGGTGGCGCCCGTGTCGTGCTCGTCGACCGAGCCGGGCACGGTCGCACTCCCGACGTCGACGGCCCGTGGCACTTCGCGGACATGGCCGAAGAACTCGCCGGCACCGTGCGGTCCCTCGGCGCCGGTCCCGTGCACCTCGTCGGGTGCCGCCCCGGTTCATGGCGGACGCCGACGCCGAGGTGTCCCCCGACCCTCCGGAGCACTGGGAGGTCGTCACCGCCAAGTCGCGGGTGCTGCACACGGCGGAACCCGCGGTGACGGTGGCGCAGCTCCGCGGCCTCGCCGTCCCGGTCCTCATCCTGTGCGGGGACGACGACGAGGTGCGGCTCGACCACCTCGCCCAGATGCTCGAGGCACTGCCGGACGGCGAGCTGGCTGTGGTCCCGAGGGCGACGCACGGCCTCGTCGTCGAGCAGCCGGACCTCGTCGCGCAGCTCGTCGGGGCGTTCCACGCGACCGACAAGAGCGACGGTGTCGCACCCCGCCGTCGCGCGCGGCACTGACCGGTCACCGCACTCCTGGGCGGCGGTCCAGATGCCGTCCGGTTCTGTGGGAGTGAACCGATGAGAGGACCCGCACCATGCCCCGCGACCAGTACGAGCCAGCCGACCCGCGTACCCGCTACCCCGACGTCCAGCCGGAGCCGCAGACGCAAGCCGAGCCGGGCCTCCAGAGCCGCATGCGGCCGGTACCGGACCTCGGTGAGGAGACCTACCGGGGAACCGGCCGGCTCGCCGGTCGGAAGGCGCTGATCACCGGCGCGGACTCCGGTATCGGTGGCGCCGTCGCCATCGCGTTCGCACGCGAGGGTGCGGACGTCGCGCTCGCGTACCTCCCGGAGGAGCAGTCCGACGCGGACCACGTCATCGAGCAGATCCGCGCCGCGGGCCGGACGGCCGTCGCGGTGCCGGGTGACCTGCGGGACCGGTCCTACGCGACCACGCTGGTCGAGCAGGCCGTCGCGGGACTCGGCGGCCTCGACGCGCTCGTGAGCGTGGCCGGCAAGCAGCGCTGGCAGCCCGAGGTCGAGGACCTCACCGACGAGCAGTTCGAGGCGACGTTCGACGTCAACGTGTTCGGGCTGTTCCGCCTGGTCCGCGCTGCGCTCCCCCACCTGCAGCCGGGGTCGACGATCACCACGACGGCGTCGATGGAGGCGTACAAGCCCGCTCCGGACCGGCTCGACTACGCGGCGTCGAAGGGCGCGATCAACAACCTCTCGAAGGGGCTGTCGCAGGCACTCGTCGAGCGTGGGATCCGGGTGAACATCGTGGCTCCCGGACCCACCTGGACCGTCCTGCAGCCGAGCGGCGGCGTCGACCCGGAGTCGCTGCCCGAGTTCGGGTCGAGCGAGTCGCCGATGGGCCGCGCCGCGCAGCCGGCCGAACTCGCGCCCGCCTACGTGTTCCTCGCCTCGCACGAGTCGAGCTACGTCGCCGGGGAGACCCTCAACGTGAACGGCGGCATGGTGACGCCCTGACCCGGCACGGCCCACGGGCTGCACGCACCCGGGAATGGAACGCGCGTCCCGGGTGTCTCATCCACCACCGAACGCGAAGGAGCACACCATGAGCCACGACCTCCACGAGAGCACGGCCGTCGACGTCCAGCGGAGCTGCACGCCGGCGACGACGGTCTCCGTCCTGCACGACGAGCGCAAGCCGTCGTTCGGGCGCTGGCTGGGCCAGATCAACCGGCAGGACTGACCGCCGTCGCGGCAGCGGCCGAGACCGCGGGCGGTCCGGCAGCGGCCGGGACCGCGGGCGTCGCCGTCGCGGCGCCCGCAGGCGCGGGGGCGGCGCCCGGGACGCCGAGTTCACGGATCCGCCGCGCCGGCACCCCGGCGTAGACCCCGTGGGACGTGAGCCGCCCCCGGACGACCGCCCCGGCCGCGACGACCACGTCGTCCTCGATGACCGTCCCGGGCAGCACGACGGCACGCCCACCGATCCAGACCCGCTCGCCGATGTCGACCGACCGGCCCGAGGCGGTCTCGCTCCACGCCCCGTCGTCGCCGATCTCGTGGTGGCTCGTCATCACGAGCACCTGCATCCCGATCGCGGTGTGGTCGCCGATCCGGACCGGCGCGACGGCCTCGACCGTGACGTTCCGGTTGAAGTACACGCCCCGGCCGACCACGAGGTTCTTCGGGTCCCCCGTCAGTGAGAACAGCGGACCGGGGCTCGACGCGAGGTCGGCGCCCGCGGCGGACGCGATCAACCGGCGTACCGCGCGCGGCAGGAACGGCGACCCGAGCAGCAGCGTGAACAGCGTGTACTCGCGGGCGTGGACGACGTCGTCGCGCAGCCGTGAGCCGAACGTGGACGGAGATGCGGTGCGTGCGGACATGCCGCCTCCAGGTCTCGCAGGGGGACGTGTGCGTCCTCGCACACAGCCGGAACGGTAGGTCGGCTCGAGCACGGTCGACAACGCGGAGACCGGGGCGTTGCGCGATTCTTGCGGTGTCCGCTGCCGGGATCCCGCACTGCTACCGTGCTCGCATGTCCTGGGGCCGACGGTACTTCGCGGTCCAGTCGGTCGCGGGGGCCCTCTGGTGGATCGCGGTGTGCACCCTCCCCGGGGTCCGGTCGGCGACCCTCGGCTCACTCGACCCCGTCGTCGTCGCGGTGTTCGACGTCCCGCTCTTCGTCGTGGCATCGGCGCTCGCAGCGGCCGGCAGTCGTGCCGCCGCGGTGGTCACGACCGGGTGGACCGCGCTGGTCATGGCCGCCCTCGCCGTCTGGGCCACCGCGACGACCGAGGCCGGTGCCGGAGTGCTCGTGATGATCGGCGCGACCGTCGGGTCCGCCCTCGCCCTGGCGCTCGTCGTGCTCGGCCGGGTCCCGACCGAGTGGCTGACGACCGGCCCGCTGCGGTTCCGCACCGCCGACCCCGACGCGGGTCGCCGCCGCCACGTCCTCGGCACCGCCCTGCAGATCACCGTCTTCTGGGGGCTCTTCCTCGGGGTCCTGCCGCTCGTCATCGCCGCCGCCGAGCACCGCTGGCGGCTTCACCCGACGCTGCCCGACGGCGTCGTGACCACCGCTGTCGTCACCGGAGCCGTCGCACTCGTCGCCGCGAGTGCGCTCGGCATCGCGTCCGCAGCGGCGATGTCGACGCAGGGCGCCGGGACCCCCCTGCCGTCCGCGATGCCGAACCGGCTCGTGATCGCCGGTCCGTACCGCTCGGTGCGCAACCCGATGGCGCTCGCCGGCATCGCCCAGGGCGTCGCCGTCGGGCTCCTGCTCACCTCGTGGATGGTCGTCGTGTACGCGCTCGCCGGGTCGATCGTCTGGAACTGCGTCGTCCGCCCGCTCGAGGAAGCCGACCTCGACCACCGGTTCGGCGACGACTTCCGGCGCTACGCCGCACGCGTCCGGTGCTGGGTCCCCCGGTGGCCGGTCCCGGCGAGCGCCCCGGCGGACGCGATCAGCCCGCCGCGCCGCTGATGTTGACGAGCCAGGTCACGCCGAAACGGTCGGTGACCATGCCGAACGTGTCGCCCCACGGGGCCTTCGTGAGGGGTTCGATGATCGTCTTCGCCCCGTCGGCGAGCCCGTTCCAGTAGCGCGTGAGGGCTTCCTCGTCGTCACCGCTCAGGGACACCGAGATGTTGCTGACGTCGGGGCCCTCCATGCCGGTCGGTGCGTCGGAGGCCATCAGCAGCAGACCGTTCTCGCCCTCGAGCTGGCCGTGCATGACCTTGTCGGCGTCGGCGGGGTCCTGTGCCATCCCGGCCTCGCCGAAGGTGTTGACGGTGAGTTCGCCGCCGAAGACGCCGTGGTAGAAGTCGAGCGCGTCACGGGCCTGGTCGCGGAGGCCGATGTACGGGTTGAGTCGGACGGTCATGATGGACTCCTCGCGGATGGTGCACGGGCGCCGTCGTCCGTGTCGCGTCGATCGTCCCAGACCGCCGGCGCGTGCGGAAGCCCGTGGGCGGGTCGTGCAGGATGGGGCGGTGGACAGCGACGACGCGTACGACGAGCACCTCACCGCCGAGATGCCGTGGACCGAGGTGGTCCGGACACTCGAGGGCCTCGGGTGGACGCCGTGCGGCACCGGGGACTGGGCGTGCGCGTTCCGTTCCCCCTCCGGTCGGCTCGCGGCGCGGGTCAGCCCGTTCGACCCCGCCGGGCCGTACTCGGCGATGCTCTACCGTGTGGCGGCGCACACCCGCCAGGTCCCCGTGCTGGTCGACCATCGCGTGCTCGAGGGCGGGTCCGACCTCACGGTGATGGAGTACCTCGCGCCGGTGTCCGCGGCCGAGGGGGCGGCCTTCCACCGGTCGATCCGTGCGCGGGAGCCAGACGTGGCGGCGCTCGCCGAGCACATCGACGCCGTGCACGCGCGTGGCGCCCGGGAGCAGCCGTGGTGGGGTCCGCTCGACGACAACCCGGCGAACGTGATGCGCGGCTCGGACGGCCGGGTGGTCGTCGCCGACCTGTTCTACGCCGACGGCCCCGCGCTGTACGCCACGGTGCGGGACGACCCCGACCGGGTCGTGCGGGACTACCCGGAGCACCTGCGTCGGCACATGACGGAGTTGCCGCTGGCGAGTTCCGGCGGGTGGGCGGTCGGCGACGCGGAGCGGATGCGCCGGGCACTGGCGGCGGCGGACCGACGCCGGTCGGGATGACGTCCGGACGCTCCCCGCGCGCCGGGGCACCCGAGCACCCAGCCGCCTCGGCCTAGCATCGTGAGGATGCCCGACCCCCGCCCCGACGAGTACATCCGCGTCCGCGGCGCCCGCGAGCACAACCTGCAGGACGTGGACGTCGACATCCCCCGCGACCGCATCGTCGCCTTCACCGGCGTCTCCGGCTCCGGCAAGTCGAGCCTCGCGTTCGGCACCGTGTTCGCCGAGGCGCAGCGCCGGTTCCTCGAGTCCGTCGCGCCCTACGCCCGGCGGCTCATCGCGCAGGGGTCCACCCCGCACGTGGAGTCGATCACGGGACTCCCCCCGGCCGTCGCCCTGCAGCAGCGCCGCGGTGCCCCGAGTGCCCGCTCCACCGTGGGCACGCTGACGACCCTGTCGAACTCGATGCGCATGCTGTTCTCCCGCGCCGGCACCTACCCGCCGGGAGCCGACCGGCTCGAGTCCGACTCGTTCTCGCCGAACACCGCCGCCGGGGCCTGTCCCCGCTGCCACGGACTCGGCACCGCGCACGAGGTCACCGAGGCGTCCGCGGTCCACGACGACTCGCTCAGCATCCGCGACGGCGCGATCACCGCGTGGCCCGGTGCCTGGCAGGGCAAGAACCTCCGCGACGTGACGGCGGTGCTCGGCTACGACATCGACCGGCCGTGGCGGGACCTCCCCCGCGCCGACCGCGACTGGCTGCTCTTCACCGAGGAGCAGCCGGTGGTCGAGGTGCACCCGAAGCGCGACCGGGTCGCCAAGCCCTACCGCGGTCGGTTCTGGAGCGCCCGGCAGTTCGTGCTGCACACCCTCGCGGACTCCCAGAGCGAGACCCAGCGCACCAAGGCCCTGCAGTACGTCGAGTCCGGACCGTGCGGCCTGTGCGGCGGCACCGGGCTCACCCGGGCGGCCCTCGCCGTGACGGTCGGCGGGCACAGCATCGCCGACCTCAACGCGCTGCCGATCACGGCGCTCGCCGACGTGCTCCGGCCGATCGCCGCGATCACGGACGCCTCGGCGGCGACGTCCCGTGCGTCCTCGGGCGAGCACACCGAGGTGGCCGTGGCGATCGCGGGTGACCTCGTCACGCGCCTCGACGTCCTGCTCGGCCTCGGGCTCGGGTACCTCGCGCTCGACCGGTCGACGCCGACGCTCTCCCCGGGTGAGACGCAGCGGCTCCGGATCGCGACGCAGCTCCGCTCCGGGTTGTTCGGTGTCGTGTACGTCCTCGACGAGCCGAGCGCCGGTCTGCACCCCGCCGATGCCGAGTCCCTCGTGCAGGTGCTCGACGACCTGCGCGCCGGCGGCAACAGCGTCTTCGTGGTCGAGCACGACATGAGCATCGTCCGCCGCGCCGACTGGATCGTCGACGTCGGGCCGGGCGCGGGCTCCGGTGGCGGCACCGTCCTGTACAGCGGTCCCGTCGACGGCCTCCGGCACGTCGAGGGGTCGGTGACGCGGCGGTTCCTCCACCCGGCCGGCCCACCTGCGGTCCGCACACCGCGGGAGCCGGTCGCCACCCTGGCGCTCCGCGACGTGACGCTGCACAACCTGCACGGTCTCGACGTCGACGTCCCGCTCGGGGTCCTCACTGCGGTCACGGGGGTGAGCGGCTCGGGGAAGTCCTCGCTCGTCGGTGGCGTCCTGGCCACCGAGGGCGCCTCGCACCCGCTCGTGACCCGGGTCGTCCAGGTCGACCAGAAGCCGATCGGCCGCACGCCCCGGTCGAACCTCGCCACCTACACGGGCCTGTTCGACGCCGTCCGCCAGGCCTTCGCCGCCACCGATGCCGCACGGGAGCGCGGCTGGGGCGCCGGACGGTTCTCGTTCAACGTCGCGGGCGGCCGGTGCGAGGTGTGCCAGGGCGAGGGCTCCGTCTCGGTCGAGCTGCTGTTCCTGCCCGGCAGCTGGGCGCCGTGCCCGGAGTGCCACGGTGCCCGGTACAACGCCGAGACGCTCGAGGTCCGGTGGGACGGCGCGAGCATCGCCGACGTGCTCGGCATGACCGTCGACGAGGCGGCACCGTTCCTCGCCGGCCTCCCGGCCGCGGCGCGCGGGCTCGAGACGCTGCGCCAGGTCGGTCTCGGCTACCTCCGACTCGGCCAGCCCGCCCCGGAGCTGTCCGGCGGCGAAGCGCAGCGCATCAAGCTCGCCACCGAACTGCAGCGCGCCCGGTCCGGCCACACGCTCTACCTGCTCGATGAGCCGACCACCGGCCTCCACCCCGCCGACGTCGAGCTGCTGTCCGAGCAGCTGTCGCGGCTCACGGACGCCGGCAACACCGTCGTGGTCGTCGAGCACAGCATGGACGTCGTCGCGGCGGCAGACCACGTCATCGACATGGGTCCCGCCGGCGGGGACGCGGGCGGGCAGGTGGTCGCCGCCGGTACGCCGGCCGCGGTCGCGGCGTCCGCCACGAGTCGGACCGCGCCCTACCTGCGCGCGCAGCTGGGGCGGTGAACGCGAGCGGGTGACGGTCTGGAGGCGCGGTGCGGGCCCGAACCGCGCCTCCAGTCCGAGCCGGTGCGGGTCGAGGGCCGCAGCGCTCGCTGAGTGGCCATCAGCTTTTCATCCCTCCGGAGGATGCACCCGCGGGGCGACCGGAGCATGCTGAGCGGTGTGTGGGGAGTCCGGTCGTCCGCGACCGCGGTCGTGGGGGCCGCGGTCGCGACGCGCCGGACCGTCTGATCCGAGCCGGTCGGGAGCGGTCCGTCCTCAGCGACGCAGCCCGCGCAGCCCGCTGCGGAGCTCGTCGACGAGGACCACGGGCTGCTCGAGCGCCGCGAAGTGCCCACCGCGCGGTGCCTCGCCGTAGTGGACGAGGTCCGGGTAGGCGGCCTCGATCCACGTGCGCGGCAGGAGCGGGATGTCCCGCGGGAACACGGTCACGGCGACGGGGAGGTGCAGCACCGGGCCCGCCATCGTGGCGCGGCGGTTCTCCCAGTAGATCCGGGCGGAGGACGCGGCGGAGTTCGTGAACCAGTACAGCGAGATCGTGTCGAGGATGTCGTCGACGTCGATGGCCTGCTCGGCGAGGCCCTGGTTGTCCGTCTTCGACTGGAACTTCTCGTAGATCCACGCTGCTTGCCCCACCGGCGAGTCCGCGAGGGCGAACCCCGGCGTCTGCGGCTTCGTGCCCTGCAGGTGGTTCGACCCGCCGAGCGGTCCCGCGTAGCGCGCGAGGGAGTCGACCGCGTGCTGCTCCTCGGGCGTGCGCTCGTCCGGGATCGTGTCGGGGACGGCGTACGGGGTGTTCAGGTGGATGCCCGCCAGCCCCTCCGGGCGCGCCGCCGCGAGTGCGGTCGTCACCACGGATCCCCAGTCCCCGCCGTGTGCCACCCACCGGGTGTACCCGAGTCGCCGCATCAGCTCGGCCCACGCCGTGGCCGTGCGATCGGCGTCCCACCCCGTGGTCGTCGGCTTGCCGGAGAACCCGAACCCGGGCAGCGACGGCACGACCACGTCGAAGGCGTCCGCAGGGTCACCACCGTGCGCGGCCGGGTCGGTCAGCGGACCGATGAGGTCGACGAAGTCCAGGACCGACCCCGGCCAGCCGTGACTGAGGAGGAGCGGCATCGCTCCGGGTTCGGCGGACCGGACGTGCAGGAAGTGGATGTCGAGTCCGTCGATCTCGGTACGGAACTGCGGGGACCGGTTCAGCCGCTCCTGGAACCGCACGGGGTCGTGGTCGTGCAGCCAGTGGTGCACGAGGGCCCGCAGGTTCTCCGACCGAACGCCCTGCGACCAGTCCGGCACGGTCTCCGGGTCGGGCCACCGGGTCCTGGCCAGACGGGCGCGGAGGTCGTTGACGTCCGCCTGCGGGACGTCGACGCGGAACGGGCGGACGGCGGTGGATGCGGTCATGGTCTGCGGTCCTCACGATGGGTGTGCGGCAGTTCGTTGCACACGGTTGTGCAACGAACACCGGAACCGTAACCCATTGCACAGCAGTGTGCAATGATCGGTGCATGGCTTCCGGATCCGCACGCGACCTCGCGATGGACGAGACACGGAACCGGATCCTCGACGTCGCCCGCGAACTCCTCGGCCGGCGACCGGATGCCGGTATGGGCGAGGTCGCACGGGCCGCCGGAGTGGTCCGCCGCACCGTCTACGGGCACTTCCCGGCCCGCACCGACCTCGTCCGCACGCTGGCCGAGCGAGCGGGGGCGGAGATCGGTGCCATCCTCGAGCGCGCCGACGTCGACGGATCGCCCGCCGACGCCGCGTGGGCGCGGTTCGTCACCGACCTCTGGCCGCTCGCTCACCGGTACCGGGTGCTGTTGGCGCTCCGTCGCGGGCAGCAGGGCGACGAGATCCACGCCCTGCTCGGGGCGGTGGACCGGCGTCTCGCCGTGCTCGTCCAGCGGGGTCAGGACGACGGGGTCTTCGGGCGGCACCTCCCGGCGATCGCCCTCGGGCAGATCGCCTCAGCGACCGTCTTCGCCATCGCCGACGACAGCCGCCCGACGGCACCGGACGCGCCTGATGCCGGCGACGGAGCGGATGCCGGCGGTGCAGCGGATGCCGCCGATGCAGCGGATGCCGCCGATGCAGCGGGTGCCGCCGATGCACTCGATCTGCGGGCCGCGGTCACCACCAGCCTCCTCGTCCTCGGCGTCCCGGCAGCACGGGCGCAGGAACTCGCTCCCGCGTCGGACTGACGGGGTCGATCGGGACCACCACCACGTGCCCTGCACCGCCGCCAGGGACTCCGCCGCGCCCACGCCAGCGCGCGTTCCCACGCGCACGCCCGGGCCCATTCCCCGCCAGGTTTCGGCCTGGTCAGGACCCCGACAGGCCGACCGCGGCGCGCACGGCACGCAACCCTTCCGGCGTGCCCGGCCAGTGCCGGTCCACCGCCGCCGCACCCGCCCGCCGCGTGACGAACCGGAGCACGAGCGCGACGACGATCGCGTCGTCGAGGTACCCGATGACCGGCACGAAGTCCGGCACGAGGTCGATCGGCAGCAGCAGGTACCCGAGGAGTGCGAGCAGGGCGACGCGCACACCCCGCGGCACCGTCGGGTCGGCGACGAGCCGCCGGACCAGCCGCACGACGTCGGGCACGAGCCGGAGCGCCTCGACCAGCCGGAGGCCGTCACCAGATCGACGTGCGGCGACCACCAGGGCGATCACCACGACGCCCCACACGATGACGAACCCGCCCACGATCGCGATGACGACCGACCACCACTCCATGTCCCGAGCATGGCGGACGCGGTGTCGCGGGAGCTGAGCGAACGGACAGGTCGCGCTGCGAAGGCGGTGTCGAGCCGGAACGGTGCCGCCCGCCCCGGTACTGTTCCCGTTCGTGAGTGTTCGTCGTCGCGCGTCCCGTGTCGTCTCGATCGGGGTCGTCGCAGCCCTCGCCGCGTCGTTGACCGGCTGCGGGGAGGGGTCCGGGGTCGACAGCGACTACGCGAAGATCTGCCGCGACAACTCGACGCAGAAGCGCCTGCCGGACGACGACTGCAACAACCACGGTGGGCACGCCGGCTGGTACTACCTCCCGCTCAGCGGCAGCCGCGCGACGAAGGTCCCCGCCGTCGGCGACGCCGTGTCGGGCGGCACTGCCAGCCTCCCGTCGGGCAAGACCGCGGAGTCGGGGATCTCGTCCCGCGGCAGCTCGGTGACGAAGGGCGGCTTCGGCGGGTCCGGCGAGCACGGCGGGTTCGGCGGCTGATGGAGCGCGTCGAGTTCACCGAGCGCCCGGACTGGCAGCGACGGATCCAGCAGACCGGCCTCATCTACTCGCGGTCGGTGCGCGAGGACGGCACCACGGTCGAGTACTGGAACGACGGCGCGGCGTACGTGTTCACGCTGCCCGAGGTCGAGGCGCTCGAACGGCAGACCGAGGAGCTGCACCGCATGTGCCTCGAGGCCGCCCGGTACCTGGCCTCTGGCGAACTCGGCACCCTCGGGCTCACCCACGAGGGCTTCGACCTCGCCGCGTGGTCGCTCGAGCAGGGCGAACCGGACGTGTACGCCCGCTTCGACCTGGCGTACGCGGGCGACGGCTCCCCCGCGAAGATGCTCGAGTACAACGGTGACACCCCCACCGGGCTCATCGAGGCCTCGGTGACGCAGTGGCACTGGCTGCAGGACCGCATCGCCGACGGGACGCTGCCCGCCGACACCGACCAGTGGAACGGCATCCACGAGGCGATGGTCGCCCGCTGGCGCACCCTGCTCCACGCATCGCTCCGCGCCGAGGAGGGCGGCCGGCTCTTCGTCGCCCACTCCGACCTCGACACCGCCGGCGAGGACTGGAACACCGTCGCGTACATGCGGGACCTCGCCGGCGAGGCCGGGTGGGAGCACACCGGCATCGAGATGAAGGACATCGGGTGGCACGCGGTCGCCCGGCAGTTCGTGGGCAACGCCGAGCCCGCCGGCTCGTCCCGGAGCGTCTTCACGCTGCCCGGCGACGAGGACGGCACGCAGTACCCGGTCATCCGGAGCCTGTTCAAGCTCTACCCGTGGGAGGACCTCGTCTCCGGGGACGACCGCGCCGAGGGCGACCAGGAGTTCGGCGCGTTCCTCGTCAGCGACCGCGGCCGCCTCGGCCGGTGGTACGAGCCCGCGTGGAAGATGTTCCTGTCGAACAAGCTCCTGCTGGTCGCGCTCTGGCGGCTGTTCCCGGGCCACGAGAACCTGCTGCCGGCGTTCGCCGACGGGCCGAACGGCATGACGGACTTCGTCGTGAAGCCGGTGTTCGGGCGCGAGGGCGACGGCATCGCCGTGCACCGCGCGGACGGCTCGGTGACGACGAACGGCTCGGAGTACCGCCGCGCCGGCACCGGCGGCGAACGGGTGTGGCAGCAGTACCACGAGCTGCCGGACTTCCCCGGGTCCCGCGGCCACAACCACCCGGTCCTCGGCTCCTGGGTGGTGGACGGCGAGTCGTTCGGGGTCGGCATCCGCGAGTCCGACGGCCCCATCACCGACTACTGGTGCCGCTTCGCCCCGAACGTGATCACCGCGTCCTGAACGACGGGACCGCGCGTCCTGCCACGATGGACGGCATGACCTACACCGCCAGCAGCGACCGCTACGACACGATGCCCTACCGCCGTACCGGGAACTCCGGCCTCGACCTGCCGCTGCTCTCGCTCGGCTACTGGCACAACTTCGGCGACGACGTCGCCTTCGAGACGCAGCGTGCCGTGAGTCGCCGCGCCTTCGACCTCGGCATCACCCACCACGACCTCGCGAACAACTACGGGCCGCCCTACGGTGCCGCCGAGGTCAACTTCGGGCGCCTCATGCGTGAGGACTTCCGGCCGTACCGCGACGAGATGATCGTGTCGACGAAGGCCGGCTGGGACATGTGGCCCGGTCCCTACGGTCAGGGCGGCGGCTCCCGCAAGTACGTCCTCGCCTCCCTCGACCAGTCGCTGCAGCGCACGGGCCTCGACTACGTGGACGTCTTCTACTCGCACCGCCTCGACGCGTCCACCCCGCTCGAGGAGACGATGGGCGCCCTGCACACCGCGGTCCAGCAGGGCAAGGCGCTCTACGTCGGCATCTCGTCGTACGACGCGGAGCGCAGCCGCCAGGCCGCCGCGATCCTGCGCGACCTCGGCACGCCCCTGCTCATCCACCAGCCCTCGTACTCGATGCTGAACCGCTGGATCGAGACCGAGGGGCTGCTCGACGCCGCGAGCGAACTCGGCTTCGGCGTCATCGGCTTCACCGCGCTCGCGCAGGGGCTCCTGACCGGCAAGTACCTCGACGGCGTCCCGGAGGACTCCCGCGCCGCCGCCGGCAAGTCCCTCGACGCGTCGAGCATCACACCGGAGGTGGTCGCCCACCTCCGTGCCCTGAACGACGTCGCCGCCGCACGCGGCCAGTCCCTCGCGCAGCTCGCGCTGGCCTGGGCGCTCCGCGACGAGCGGGTCACGTCGCTCGTCATCGGCGCCTCGCGCGTGTCCCAGGTCGAGGACAACGTCGCCGCCCTGGCGAACACGTCCTTCACCGACGAGGAGCTCCGCACCATCGACGAGCACTCCGTCGGGATCGCGGACGTCGACCTGTGGGCCGGCGCGCGCGCCGGTCAGGTCTCCTGAGCGGGATCCGTCACCAGATGGCGGACGGGAGGCGCGGTGCGGGGCCGCGCCGCGCCTCCCGTCCCGCAGACGGTCGCGTCTGCATTCCGGTGGGCCCTGCCGGGATCGGCATGCGTCATCGATTGCACTTCCTGTTCCGCACGGCGTAGATTCGCACCCGTGACCACCATCTCCGAGTACGCGGCGCAGCACGGCATCTCGCCGCGCCGCGCTCGCGCGCTCGCGCAGCAGGGCCGTCTCCCGGCACGACGGGTCGGACGTGCCTGGGTCCTCGACGAGGGCGTCGCCACGACGCCGGCCGTCGGCACCCGACCGATGAGCGAGCGCACGCGCCGCCTGTTCCTCCGTGCACTGAGCGACCAGACCGTCCGTGAGGTGACCGGGTCCGACCGCCGACGCATCGCCGCGTACCTCGGCCGGCTCCGCGCCTCCGACCGACCGGCAGCGCTCATCCGTGCGTGGTTCCGCGGAGCGGACCTCCCGACGGGCTTCACGCTCGGAGAACTCCTGGTCCGGGCCGCACTGGAACACCAGGACGACGTCGTCGCCGAGCGTCTCGCTCGACCACAGCGGCGGTACCTCAACTCGCCCGAGCGCCTGGCGCGGGTCGTCGCCGACGAACGGGCGATCCACGGCCTCAGCCGCGCACAACTGGCCGACCGTGCCGGCACGACACCCGGTGACGTCGCCGCCGTCGAGGCCGGACGACCGGTCGACACCATGCTCACCGTCCTCCGGGTCGTGAACGCGCTCGACGTGCGCCCCCTGGCGTTGCCCACCGGAGCCGTCCGGGACTCCGCGTGAACCGGGTGCTGCACGCCTGGCTCGAAGGGCGCTACGTCGGCGAGTTCGCCGTCGACGGGAGCGGCCGGATCACGCTCCGCTACGACGATGCCGCTCCGGACACACCCGTGTCGCTGTCCCTGCCCCGGGACGGCAGGATCTCCGATCGGGCACCGGGCCGGTTCCTCGACAACCTCCTGCCCGATCGGCCCGAAGCCCGCGACTGGATGCGCCGCGTCACCGGAGCCCGCTCGACGAGCACGTTCGACCTCCTCGAAGAGGTCGGCGGCGACGTCGCCGGCGGGCTGGTGCTCCTCCCCGCACCGGAGTTGCCGCAGCCGGCGGCCACCGCGCTGCTGCTGGCCGACGACGACGCGATCGCGTTCCGGATCAGCAGCCTGCACGACGATCCGGATCGCTGGTGGGAGCGGAGCGACCCGGCCCGGTTCTCTCTCGCCGGTACGCAGCCGAAGTTCGCGCTCGCGAACGTCGCCGGTACCTGGTTCTGGCCGAACGCGTCGGTCCCGTCGACGCACATCATCAAGCCGGCGTTCTCCGCCAACCGGGGAGCCGAGCAGGCAGAGGTCGCGGCCGAGCGCCTGGCAGCGGACATCGGCATCGTCGCCCCGCGAGCCGACGTGCTCGACGTGGTCGGCGAGCAGGCGTACCTCGTCGAGCGCTTCGACCGGGCACCGCAACCGTCCGGCTTCGCCGCGCGACTCCACATGGAGGACCTCGCACAGGCACTCGGCAGGTCCGGTGCCGACAAGTACCGCATCGGAGCGAAGCCGATCCTCCAGCTCCTGCTGCAGCACGATGCGTCGGGCACGGCCGCGCACGACTTCCTCCGGCAGGCCGCGTTCAACGCCGCGATCGGCAACGCTGACGCGCACGCGAAGAACTACTCGGTCCTGCTCCGACCGGCGGGGGTGGAACTCGCGCCGCTCTACGACGCCCTGCCCACGCGCCTCTGGCCCGGGTACGACGAGCAGCTCGCGATGCGCATCGGTGGCGCGCAGTACACGCAGGAGCTGACACTCGACCACTGGTCGAAGCTCGCCGATCAGTCCGGCCTGGACGTCGACCGCGCCCGCGTCGAGGTACAACGGGTGTACGACGACGTCGCCGACCGGATCGACACCGCCTGGAACGACCTCGACGACGACCAGGCCACTCGGATGCGCGGACTCGTCGCCGAGCAGACGGCGAAGATCGCGGGTCCGCGTGCGACGCGCACCACGCCGGGAACGGTGGGCCCTGCCGGGATCGAACCGACGACATCCACGGTGTAAACGTGGCGCTCTACCAGCTGAGCTAAAGGCCCTCACGTCGAGTCTACGGCGTCGGACACCCGGCCCGATGTTCAGCCACAGGCTTACTTTCGGCGATGTGAAGTCGTATCCTTAACACGTGCACTCCGACCCCGTGATCGCGGTGATCGTCGACCTCGTCGACTCCCGCACCCTCGACGACCGCGCAGCGGCCCAGCGCGACGTCGAGCGCGCCTTCGACGGTACCCCAGCGGTCGAGGCGGTCGATCCGCTGCGCGCCACCGTCGGCGACGAGTTCCAGGTGATCTACGCCACGCTGACCGACGCACTCGTCGCGACCACGGCCGCGATCCTCGCCCTCCCGCCGACCGTGCAGATCCGGTTCGGGATCGGGCGCGGCACGGTGCAGACGATCGGCGCGGGTGCGGTCGGTCCCCTGCAGGACGGCCCCGGGTGGTGGTCCGCACGCGACGCCATCAACGAGACACACCGGCGCGAGGACGGCCGGACCGCGTTCCTCCGGGCCTGGTACCACGACGCCGAGGACCGCCACGGACCGACGGAGCGACTGGTGAACGCCTACTTCCTGAGCCGCGACCACATCGTCGCGCGCCTGACCCCGCGTGCACGGCGGATCGCCCTCGGGCTGGTCCAGGGCCGGACCCAGGCGCAGATCGCTGCTGACGAGGGCATCACCCCGTCGGCGGTGTCCCAGTCCGTGCAGAAGTCGGGCGTCGCCGCACTGGTCGAGGGCCTGCGGGTCCTCGGGGACGGGGGCCGCTGATGCTCGGCGGGGTCCTCCTCGCCCTGATCGGGACGGCCGACGTCGTGCGCACCCGGACCGGCACCGACGCCGCACCTCGTCGCGTCCTGACCGTGATCGTGGTCCTGCTGCTGTGGATCGGGGTGGCAGTCGTCGCCGTGCCGGGCCTCGGCCTCCCCGTCGGGGCGGTGGCCAGCGCGATCGTGCTCGCCGCCCTGTGGATCGCCACGACGACGCCGGTGCGGCCGACCGACGCCCGGCCCTCGACGACGCCGCCACGGGTCTGGTGGCGCCGCTCGGGCTCGTGGCCGTCGGTCCTGCTCGCGGTCGCGCTCGCCGTGCTGCTGCTGACGGTCCCGTCCGTCGATCCCTCGGGGTTCGTCGTCGAGTGGCAGCGTGGTTCCGCGCCGGCCTTCGTCGCCGCCGTCCCGCTCGCCGCGATCGTCGGCGGCGTCGGAGCGGCGCTGTTCCTGGTCGACTCGGCCAACGTCGTCGTCGCCCGGGCCCTCCCGCCGGGGCTCTCCCCCGACACCGTCAGCCAGTCAGTCGAGGGCGGGCCGGCGTGGCGGCTGTTCGCACGACGACCCCGTGGCGACGCCCGTACCGCTGCGGACGACGACGGCAGCGAGGGCACGGTCCTGCTGCAGGGCGGCCGCATGATAGGCCCGATCGAACGCCTGCTGCTCGCCGGGTTCTCGCTGGTCGGAGCCTTCCCCGTCGTCGCTGCACTGATCGCGGCCAAGGGCATCGTCCGCTTCCCGGAGATCCGCCGCGAGACGACCGGGTACCAGGCCGAGTACTTCCTCATCGGCAGCCTGGTGAGCTGGGCGATGGCGTTCGCCGCGGCCGGCATGTGCTGGTTGCTCGCACAAGGCTGAGGCCCGCGCCGCGTGTCGAACCACGAATCCGACATCGAACAACCGCCTGGTCCCGGTTCGATGTCGGATCCGTGGTTCGACACCGCCGGCGCACCGCCGCCCGCGCCCCGCCGACGCCACAGGTCGATGCACAGCGACCGCCCCGGGAGATCCCGGTCGTCGCCGGGTAGCGTCATCCCCGTGAACGGAGTCGGAGTCCTCGACGAGGCCGGCCGCCTGCGGCTGCTCGGTGCCGGTGCGACCGGTGCCGCCTTCGCCGTCGTGCTCGTCGTCCTCGTGGCGTCGTCGTGGACGGAACCGACCCCGGCGCTCCTCGTCGGCCTCGGCGTCCCGGCGGCAGCGGTGGGCATCGCCATCGCCGTCGTCCTGCAGCTCCGCTCCTGGCGCGCCGAGGGCGGGTACGACCGGAGCGTCGTCGTCCGCAACTGGGTGCTCGACGGCGAGGTGCCCCCGACCGTGCCGGCCGCCGAGTGGATCCCCCTCGTGCAGGCCCAGGCCGAGCGCGAGGTCGCCGGCTGGGGCAAGATCGTCCTCTCGACGATCTGGATCCTGATGACCTGGTCGATGCGGGACCAGCACGGACCGGTCATCACGACGATGCTCATCCTGCTCTGGATCGGCCTCGGCCTGTGGAGCGCACTCTGGGTGATCCCCCGCGCCCGGGCCGCCAAACGGCTGCTCGGCCGCGGCGTCGCCACCCCCACCTGATCCCGCCCGGCACCGTCCTGGGTACGCTCGCCGTCATGCAGAGTCGCACCCTCGGCCGTACCGGCCGCCCCGTGTCCGTCGTCGGCCTCGGCACCTGGCAGTTCGGCGGTGACTGGGGCCCGGTCTCCGACGCCGACGCGAACGCCGTGATGGACGCGTCCGTCGAGTCCGGCGTCACGCTGTTCGACACCGCCGACGTCTACGGCGACGGCCGGAGCGAACAGCTGATCGGCGCGTGGCGGGCGGCCAACCCCGACGTCCCGCTGACGATCACGACGAAGATGGGCCGTCGCGCCGACCAGGTCCCGTCCAACTACGTCGCCGCGAACTTCCGCGAGTGGGTCGACCGCTCGCGCCGGAACCTGCGGCAGGACACCCTCGACCTCGTCCAGCTGCACTGCCCGCCGACCGAGGTCGTCGCCGACGACGCCGTGTACGACGCCCTCGACGCGCTCGTCGCCGACGGCTCGGTCGCCGCCTACGGCGTCAGCGTCGAGACCGCCGACCAGGCCCTCACCGCGATCGCCCGCCCCGGCGTCGCCACCGTCCAGATCATCCTCAACGCGTTCCGTCTCAAGCCACTCGACCGCGTGCTGCCGGCGGCCCAGGAGGCGCGGGTCGGCATCCTCGCGCGCGTCCCGCTGGCATCGGGCTTGCTGTCCGGCAAGTACACGGCGGACACGTCCTTCGCCGAGGGCGACCACCGCAACTACAACCGCCACGGCGAGGCGTTCGACCAGGGCGAGACCTTCAGCGGCGTCGACTTCGAGGACGGGGTACGCGCTGCCCAGGCCTTCGCGGCATCGCTGCCCGACGGCGTCTCGGTCCCGCAGGCGGCGCTCGCGTGGATCATCGCCCAGGACGGCGTGACCGCGGCGATCCCCGGCGCACGCAACCCGGAGCAGGCCCGGTCGAACGCCGGCGCGGGCTCGCTGCCCGAGGTCCCGGGCCTCGACGAGACCGTCCGCGAGCTGTACGACGAGTGGTTCCGCGCCGCCGTGCACGACCGGTGGTGAAGCCGGCGGCCGGCGGCGCAGCGCTCGCGGCACTCACGGTCCTGGCGCTCATCGCGGGCGGGACGGCACCGGCGGACGGCACCTCGCGGTCCGCTCCCCCGTGGCCCGCGCCGACGGCCCTCGCCGAGCACGCGGACGACGCCGGACTGCGCAACGTCTGGGGCGAGCGACTCGCCGAGCACGTGCACACCCACCTGACGATCCTCGACGGCGACGTCCCCGTGACGGTGCCGGCGAACGTCGGGCACTCGGACACCCGACGGTTCGCCGCGCAGCTGCACACGCACGACACCTCGGGCATCCTGCACGTCGAGTCCCCCACCCGGCAGACCTTCACGCTCGGGCAGTTCTTCGACGAGTGGGGCGTCTCGCTCGGCCCCGCACACGTCGGCGGGCTCCGTGGCGAGCTGACGGTGTGGGTCGACGGCCGCAGGTTCATCGGCGACCCGCGCTCCATCGCGCTGACGAACCGCCGCGAGGTCGTGCTCGACGTCACGACGATCGGTGAGGTCCCGCACTTCCCGCCGCCCTTCGACTGGCCGCCGCAGTACCGCTGACCCGCACCGCGACACGCCCGGCGACGCCGCGTCAGGCGACGCCGCCCCGCGCCCTCAGTCGCCCGGTAGCCCGAGCGCGCTCCCCCGCGGGACCGGTCGCGGCTCCGGAGGGTGCACGGCCCGGAGCGCGCGAACCAGCTCGCGGTCGTGCCGGTCCGAGCCGCCGCCGACGCTCCCGAGGCCGTACCGGGCACGCAGTCGGACCGGCCCGTGGACGGTCTCGAGGCGAAGGCACGACATCGTGAACGTCGGGTACCACGGCGGCCGGTACTCGCCCACGTCGATCGACGTCACGTCCGACCACAGCACGGTCGACACCGGCTCCGGTTCCTCGGGCGCCCACCCGTGCAGGCCCGCGTCGTCGACCGTCCACACCACCGGCAGCGACGTCGGCACCCCGACGGCGCGCTGTCCGGATGCCCAACGCCGCACCGGCAGCCAGAGCCGGATCGGCAGCCCACCGACCTCGTGCACCCGTCGCGCCGTCGCGCGGTCGGCGTACGGGAACCACAGGTTCGGCACGACCACCACCACGCCCGTGATGATGACGGAGGCCGCGATCGCGCTGATCGTCGGTTCGGTGTGGAACGCCACGCACACTGCGGTCCCGACCGCCACCACGACGAGGCTCGCCACACGGAGCGGCACCGGGTCGACGAAGCGGCCGTCCCGCAGCCGCTCCAGCCACGCCCGACGGTCCCGCGGCACGTCAGGCCTCCTTCGGGGCGGTCCACGCCAGGTCGAGGTCCCACTCGTCCACCGAGCCGGCCGGCAGCTGCCACACGTACTCGTTCTTGAGCTTGCGGCCGTCCTCGCGGAAGGGGCCGGTGCGGTACGGGTAGAACGCCACGGTCGGCAGCGTACCCTGCGGCGCCGTCCGGATCGCGTTCGAGAAGTCCTTGTTCAACCGGCGCAGCTCGGCAACCACCGCGCCACGAGCACCGTCGGCGTCGAACCCCGATGCGCCGGACGCGAGCTGGAACGCGATGTGCAGCTGCCGGTCGCCGCGGTCGTCCTCGTAGCTGATCAGCCGGTGGTTCTCGACGGCCTCGAGCAGCGCCGGGTCGCCGTAGACCACGTCGCGCACGACGTCCGGCGCGACGACCGCCCCGTTGTAGTCGACGGACAGGTCGGACCGCCCGTAGTGGAACAGCAGCGGCAGGTCGAGCTCGGCGGCGTCGGCGAGGTCGTCGAACCCGTGCTCGCGCAGGGTCCGACGCAGCGAACGCATCCGCACCACGTGCCCGCGGTCGTGGATGTTGTACCGGATGCGGGGGCTGATGTTCTCGGACCGGGTGATCGTCACGACGAGCTCCCCGAGCTCGTTCGTCTCGATGAGGTAGCCGAACGGGTTGAACTGGAACACCATCGGCAGCACGCCGTACTCGGCCTGCTTCGTCAGCGCGGCGGAGAGCTCCGGCGACGCCGCGATCGCCCGACGCAGCTGCACGCTGAACGGAGTCTCGATCCCGAGGTTGATCTCGAGGTCGCTCGCCCCGTACGACCCGAGCACGGCCTGCGCGTACTGCTCGATGTGCGCGCGCATGTTCTCGCTGATGCCCTCGCCGCCGAACGCCGCGACGATCGTGTACTCGCTCCAGTCGAGCCGGTCGTCCTCGAACAGTGCCTTCAGGAACGGCGGGTAGCTGCAGATGATGTACGTGAAGTCGGTGCCGAACTCGCGCATCGTCTGCACGATCTTGTCGCGGTCCGGCCCGATCGATTTGATCATCGACGACTCGGTGAGCGACGCCGTCACGTTCATGCCGGTGGCCCAGGCGCCGAGCGAGAACGCGTTGAGCACGAACGGCTGCTTCGGCAGGTCCTTCGCGGTCCGCGAGAACCCGAGCTGCAGCAGTTGGCGGGTCGCCTGCCGTTCGTCGGGGCCGCGCACCCAGCTCGTCGGCGTGCCGCTCGACCCGCTCGACTCGTCGACGACGACCCCGCGCCGGGGCAGCCGACCGTCGACGCAGCGCTCGGGGATGCTCCACCGCTTGACGTACGTCTCCTTGTCCATCTCGGGCAGCCCCGAGATCGCTGCGGCGATGCCGCCGCGTGTGTCCAGACGGGAGGCACGCCCCGCCTCCGCCAGGAACGCCCCGTACGCGGGCACCCGCTTCGCAGCCCGCTCGGCCGTCCGCCACGCACGCCAGCGTCCGAGGGTCCAGCGGAGCGGCTCGATGCCCGGCGTGAGCAGGAGCTTGTGCGTGCCGACGCGCGGCATGAACAGCGCCACGACCGTCTCGACGACCCAGACCACCGAGAACACCGCCGCGCGCTTCACCGGGCACCCCCGATCGTCATCGCCGCCGCGGGTCGGCGGTGCGCCAGCGGTGGCGGTGCGCTGTGGCCGAAGCGGAAGAGCATCCACGCCATCCGACCGTCGGACTCGTCGACGCCGGCGCGCTCGACGAACGCGGCGTGCGACCGGGGGTTCGTGATCACGGTGCCGAACGGGTGCAGGGCGACGCCCCGTGCCGTGAGCTCGAGCCAGATCCGCATGAAGGTGCGTCCGGCCTCGACGTGGTCCGCCGGCGACGAGAACGGTCCCTCGAGCCACCCGAGCTGCCGGACGCCGCGCATCGTCGACAGGTACACGCGCTTGAAGACCCCGCCGACGCCGGGTGCCTCCCAGAGCCCGCGGTGCTCCATCGCGAACCGCAGCACCGGTCCGGGCATGAGCATCGTCTCCGCCGACAGCCCGTCACCGGACTCCGCAGCCTGCCGCTTCGAGAACCGCAGCCAGTGCAGGATCTCGTCGTGCACGGCGTCGTGCTGCAGGTCGTCGAACAGGGTCTCCTGGTTGACCCGGACGATCTCGTCGACGACGGCCCGGTCGGCGGTGGTGCGGAAGCGGTGGCCGGCCGCCGACGCGATGGCGGCCGCAGCCCGGATCGCGGACTCGTCCACCAGGGTCGCGTCGTAGGGCCTGCGCGAGGTGCGCCGTGCGAGGAAGCGGGCCAGCGCCTCCCGGTCGTCCGCCGTGGCGGCTCGCGGACGCAACGCGACCGTGCCCAGTCGGTGCAGGTGGTCGTCGGCCGCGCCGGAACCGGCGCCGGCGTCCAGCCGCCCGAAGTCCATCTCGGCGTGGTCCAGCCGTTCCTGCACCGTGAACCCGTGCGCCCGGGCGACCACGTCGAGCCCGGCCAGGAACACCCCGGCGCAGACGTGGCCGAACGGGATGCCGAACGACTCGGCCGGCAACCCCCTGCGCAGGTCGTAGAACACGGTCGCGGTGCGGTCGTCCTCGACCCGCACGACGATCGGTTGCGAGTTGTGCGGCGACGGGTAGTGCCGCGCGTCCTCGATGATGCCCGTCCACGGTGATGCCATCGGTTCCCCCTCGGTGGTCTCTGCGGTCGATCATACGAACGCCCGGTGACGCCCATGCCGTCCGGGGAATGCAGTGCTCCCCGCGCCCGCGTACGCTCGGCCCATGGCCACGATCCGGACCGGCACCGACCTCGCCGCGGTCGAGGACGTGATCGCCGGGATCACCGCGCACGGCGAGCGCTACCTCGCCCGGGTCTTCACCCGGCAGGAGCGCGCCGACGCCGGGGACGACCCGGAGCGCCTCGCCGCCCGCTTCGCCGGCAAGGAGGCCGTGCTGAAACTGCTCCGGCCGGAGCGTTCGGACGCCGTCCCGCTGACCGACGTCGCCGTCGTGCTCGACACCGTCGGCGCCCCCGTCGTCGAGCTGACCGGTCGTGCGGCGGAGCTCGCCGAGGCGGTCGGCTGCACGTCGATCGCGGTCTCGTTGTCCCACGAACGGGGACTGGCGATCGCCACCGCCGTCGCCCTCTCCGAGCGCTGACGCAGCCCCCTGGGTCGCTCCCTGTCAGGGCACTCAGGTCCGGCGCGGCGCGTGCGGTTTCACGCACCCGCACGGCGGCTTTCCGGGCCGCCGTCCTCCTTATCGTTGCCAGCATGCACCAGGACCCGACCTCCGCAGCGACCGCCGTCGCACTCGTCGCCCCGACGACCGAACTGGCCGTCCGGCGAGCCCTCGCCGACCACGGACGGCTCGTCGTCGACGCCATGGACGTGGCGTCGATCGCCGACCTCTACGCCCTCGGGCTGACCTCGCACGCCACCGTGAACGTGATGCTCGCGGTCGAGAACGAACTCGACGTGGAGTTCCCCGACGCCGCGCTGCACCGGTCGACCTTCGCCACCATCGAGTCCATCGCCACGGCAGCGGAGACGGCGGCGTGATCACCGAGGAGCGTCCGGCGAGCGCCGGGACGACCGTCTCCGCCGTCGACCGGTTCGCCGAGCGCACCGCCCTCGTGGTCGACATCGCCGCCCGGTACGCCGACGAGGTCGACCGTGACGCCCGTCCCCCACGCGAGGCGATCGCCGCGATGAAGGAGCACGGTCTCCTCGCCGCGGCGGTCCCGGCGGAGCACGGCGGTGAGGGGGCGACCCTCGCCGAGCTCTCCGTCATCGCGACCGAACTCGGGCGTGCGTGCGCCGCGACGGCCATGGTCTTCGCGATGCACCACGGCCAGGCCATGGCGCTCTGGCGGCACGGCGGCGTGGCCCTCGGCGTCACCGCGATGATCGAGGCCGTGCGGGACGGCGCCCTCGTCGCGTCGTCCACCACCGAGCGCGGCATCGGCGGCGACGCCCGTCGGAGCACCTGCGCGATCGAGCCCGACCAGGCCGGACGCATCCGGCTCCGCAAGGACGCCCCGGTCATCTCGTACGCGACCGAGGCCGACGCGATCCTCGTCACCGCCCGGCGCGACCTCGACGCGCCGGCGTCCGACCAGCGGCTCGTCATCGCGCTGCCGGCGGAGACCACGCTCACGCAGACCTCGACCTGGGACACGCTCGGGCTCCGCGGCACGTGCAGCAACGGCTGGGTGCTCGACACCGAGACGCACGAGGACCGCGTCCTGCGCGACGACTACGCGACGATCTCCGCCCGCACGGTCCTGCCCGTGTCGCACGTCCTCTGGGCGTCGGTGTGGCTCGGGATCGCGGCGGACGCGGCGGACCGTGCCCGTCGGGCCGTCCGCAAGCAGGCGCGCGCCGCCGTCGGGCAGACCCCTCCGGGAGCACTTCGGCTCGCCGAGCTCCTGGTCGACCTGCAGACCATGGCCGACGCCGTCCGGCACGCCGCGGCCCGGTTCGACCAGGTTGCCGACGACCCCGAGGTGCTCGAGTCGACGGCGTACGCGCTGGCCGCGAACGCGCTGAAGATCGGCTCCTCCGAGCGGGTCACCGACCTCGTCACCCAGGCGCTGCGGATCGTCGGCATCGCCGGGTTCGCCGCCACCGGGGAGCTCAGCATCGCCCGGCACCTCCGAGACGCGCACGGTGCCGCCGTGATGGTGAGCAACGACCGTCTCCTGCAGAACGACGCCGCACTGGCACTCATGACCGGAGCCATCCTGTGACCATCACCGAACCGACGACCACGACGCAGTCCGCACCCGCGTCCGACCTCGACGCCGCCCGCGCCGCGCTGCGTGCACGGCTGCTCGCCGACGGCGTGCTCATCGACCTCGGGTCGCCGGGTCTCTACGGCCGCACGGGCGTGTTCGAGCGCGTGTACACGGCGGTCGACACCGCGGCCGTGGCCAGCCAGCAGGACCTCGACGCCGAGGTGCTGCGCTTCCCGCCCGTGGAGCCGCTCGCGGCGTTCGAGCGCACCGACTACATCGCGTCCTTCCCGGACCTCGCCGCGTCGATCTCCGGCTTCACCGGTGACGACCGCACGCACCGTGCCCTGCTCGCCGCCCGCGAGCGCGGGGAGCGGTGGGAGGGCTTCCTCGAGCCGGCCGACCTGATGCTGACCCCGGCGGTCTGCCACCCGGTCTACGGGCTCGTCGGGGACCGCGTCCCGCAGGACGGCCGCACCTTCGACATCGTCGGCGACTCGTTCCGGCGCGAGCCCTCGCTCGACCCGATGCGGCTGCAGGCGTTCCACATGCACGAGTTCGTGCACATCGGCACGCCCGCCTCGGCCCAGCACCACCGCGACGACCGCATCCCGGTCATGCGCGCGCTGCTCGAGTCGTTCGGCCTCGAGATCGACGTCGTCCCCGCGAACGACCCGTTCTTCGGACGGGTCGGGCAGATGCTCGCCCGGAACCAGGTCGAGCAGGCGCTCAAGTTCGAGTTCGTCACGCCCGTCTACGGCCCGGAGCACCCGGCGACCGCGATCGGCTCGGCGAACCTGCACGAGGACCACTTCGGCACGTCGTTCGGCATCCGCACCGCCGACGGCGAGGTCGCGCACAGCGCCTGCGTCGCGTTCGGCCTGGAGCGCATCACGATCGCCCTCTTCGCCGCCCACGGCACCGACCCCGACGCGTGGCCGGCTCCGGTCCGCGCGGCCCTGGCCCTGTGAGCACCCACCACGGCTGGACGGGTCGCCCGGCCCTCCGCGTCGCCGTGCAGCTCCCCGTCGCGGCGCGCGCCGGCGTCGTGATCTGTCCGCCGCTCGGGCAGGAGGGCGTCATCGCGTACCGGACCCTCCGCCTGCTGGCGGACCGACTGGAGGCGCGTGGCGTGGCCTCGGTGCGGTACGACCCGTCCGGACGTGGGGACTCCGCACCCGACGGCGATCCCGACGCGCAGGTCCGGTCGGCACGTCGCGCCGCAGCGGTGCTGCGTGGTGCCGGGGTCGAGCGGATCGCGTACGTCGGTCTGGCCTCCGCCGCGCCGATCGCCGCCGCCGCGGCCTCCGACACGGACGGCCTGGTCCTCTGGGACGCGCCCGCCTCCGGCCGCGCCTGGCTCCGGAAGCAGCGAGCACTGGCGACGATCACGATCGGCGCCGACCGCGTGGTCGACGGCGTCGAGAGCCTCGTCGGCATGGACGTCGACCCCACCGAAGCTGCGGCCCTCGGCGCGCTCACCTACCGGTCGCGGACCGGCCCGACCATCGCCCTCGTGCGCCCGGGCAGCAGCGCCCCCGCAGCGCTCGGCGACGTGTCGACGACCGAGGTCACCGGGAGCGCCGAGCTCCTCGACGGCACGAGCATGGTCGCCCGGATCCCGGGCTCCGCCGTCGACACCGTCGTGGCGTGGACGGACGCGTGGGCGCCGGCGGTGGCCCTGCCGGTCCTGCCGCCGGCACTCGACGAGGTCCTCGACGTGGACGCCCGCACGTCGGAGCGCATCGTCCGGATGGGCCCGGAACGGCTCTTCGCCATCGAGACCGTCACCTCCGGCCAGCACGAGGACGCCCCGGTCGTCGTGCTGCACAACGGCGCCGCCGAGCACCACGTCGGCGCGTCCGACTACCAGGTCGCCCTCGCACGGACCCTCGCCCGCGACGGTGCCCGGGTGGTCCGGGTCGACCGCAGCGGCACCGGTGAGAGCTCCGCGGTCCACGAGGACGAGCGGTCCGCGATGTTCGCGCAGGAGTGGATCGACGACCAGCAGGCGGTGGTCGACGCCCTCGCCGTGGACTCCCGACGGCTCGTGCTCGTCGGCATGTGCGCCGGCGCGTGGCTCGCGGGGCGCTCTGCGGACGCCGCACCGCGCATGGTCCTCGAGATCAGTCCGAACGACTACCGTCGCCAGCCGGCCGCGGTGGGCGCGTACGCCGATGCCCTCCGCGCGATCGACGAACCGTCGCCGCTGCGGCTGGTGCTCCGGCGCTGGTGGAACGCCGTCGTGCCCGAGTGGGTGCGCGACCGGGTCGCCCGTCGCGACCGGGTCGGCGGGGTCGTCGGACACGTCCGTCCGCTCGTCGAGCACGGCACCGACGTCGTGCTCATCGCGTCGCCCGTGGACGTCGAGCTGTTCGAGCGGCTCGGTGGTCCGCGTGCCCTCCGGCGGTGGGGCACCCGGGGCCGGACCGGCAGGGTGGAACTCGTGCGGGTGCCGGACGGCGACCACTCGCTGTTCTCCCCGGTGATGCGGCAGGCCGTGCTCACCGAGGTGCGGTCACGCGTCGCGGCGACGTTCCCCGTGCACGCCTGACCCGCGGGCGAACCCGTCGATGGCGCGCTGCGCGATCGCGACCTCGGTGGGGCCGCCGTGTCCCTCGTACTCGACGACCTCGAGGCGGCTGCCCGGCCACGCCCGGTGCAGCAGCCACGGCGTGATGGCCGGCCCGCTGACGTCACGCCGCCCGTGCACGAGCACGCCGGGGATCCCGGCGAGCTCGCCGGCGCGCCGGAGGACCTCGTCCGGACCGAGGAAGCAGTCGTTCGCCCAGTAGTGGGTGACCAGCGTGGCGAAGTTGCGCCGGTCCCGGGGATCGGTGTGCAGCTGCCCCGGGCGCCACGCCGGGTCGAGCGAGACGTGGGTCGACTCCCACGTGTCCCAGCTGTCGGCTGCGGCGTCCCGGACGGCGGGGTCGGACGAACGCAGCAGTCGGGCGTGGTGCTCGACCGGCCGCACGCCCGCCGGGACGTCGGCGGTGAACCGTGACCAGGCCTCCGGGAACACCGCCCCGACTCCCTCGGTGATCCAGTCGACCTCGCGACGGGAACCGGTGGTCACCGCGACGAGCACGACCTCGGTGACGCGCTCGGGGTGCTCGAGGGCGTAGGCGAGCGCGAGGGTGCTGCCCCACGAGACACCGTGCAGCAGCCAACGCTCGACGCCGAGGTGTCGCCGCAGCGCCTCGACGTCCTCGATCAGGGCCGCCGTCGTGTTGCGGTCGAGCGATCCGAGGTCGTCGATCGCCCACGGGGTGCTCCGCCCGCACCCGCGCTGGTCGAGCCCGATGATCCGGTACACCTCGGGGTCGAACCGCTGTCGGTAGCCCCCGGCGCCGAGACCGGATCCCGGGCCGCCGTGCAGGTACAGCGCCGGGCGGCCGGTCGGGTTGCCGGACACCTCCCAGTGGATCCGGGCGCCGTCGGGACGGTCGAGCCAGCCGTGGTCGTGGGGGTCGATGGGCGGGTGCACCCCCGGAGCCTACGACGGACGTGCGGACCGGACGAGGTCGAGCGTGCGCGCCACCGCGGTCGGGTGCTCGACGTGGGCGAAGTGCCCGCAGTCGTCGAGCAGCACCGTCCGGACGTCGGGCAGCAGGCCCCGGAGCGCCGCGAGGTCGGACACCCGGGCGAACACGTCGTCCCGCCCGGCGATCGCCGTGACCGGGCACGTCACGCCGCGCCAGCGGTCCAGGTCGTAGGCGGCCGCGGCACGAGCAGCTCCGGTGAAGCCGGCCGGACGGAGCTCGTCGACGAACGCCTCGAGCACGCTCGGGTCGAGCCGGCGCACGTGCGAGAAGACGGGAGCGGCGAGGACGGGCAGGAGGCCGATCGCCCGGAGTCCGCGCAGGAGCGGCCGTGCCGTCTCCCCGGTGATCGCGAGGCCCGCCCGCAGCAGCGTGAACGCGGGGAGCGTCAGGAGCCCGCGCACGGGGTGCCGGGACGCTCCGGCGGTCGCCACGGTCGTGCCGGAGACGAGCGCGACGGAGCGCACGCGTCCGGGTGCCGCGACGGCCAGGTGCATGCCGACGAAGGCGCCCATCGAGTGGCCGACGACGTCGACGTCCGGGACCGCGAGGGCGTCGAGCACCGTGGTCAGCACCGACGCCGCCTGGTCGACCCCGAGCGGCTCGACCGGTGCCGGTGACGCGCCCCAGCCCGGCAGGTCGACGAGCACGAGGCCGCGGTCGTCGATGCCGTGCGCCGCCGACAAGAGCGGGGTCCACGTGGTCCACGACCCGGCGACACCGTGCAGCAGGAGCAGCGCGGCGGGACCGGGTCGGTGGTGCACGACGACCAGGCCGACGTCGGTCGGGACGACGGTGCGCTGCAGGCCCCACCGGTCGGCGTCGGCGGTGACCGGGAACGGCGCGTACGGCTCGGCGGTGACCACCCGCGCGGGTGGGCGGTCGTCGACGGCGTGCACCGTGCCTCCAGTCCGCGACGCGTCGCGCGTCGCCTCAGGAGGTGTTCGGAACGCTAGCCGACGGGGACTGGTGCGGCGCAGGCCGCCAGGCGGTCGAGCGCGGCCTTGTACTCCGTCACGTCACGGGCGACGCCCGGCTCGGAGATGATCGAGGCCTTGATGCGGCCCTGCACGTCGATGACGAAGGTCGCGCGGGTGGCGAAGCCCTTGTGCTCGAGGAAGACGCCGTACTCCTTCGAGACGGCGCCGTGCGGCCAGAAGTCCGCGAGGAGTTCGAAGTCGTAGCCGTTCGACTCCGCGAACGACCGGAGCGTCGCCTTCGAGTCGACCGAGATGCCGACGAGCTCGACGCGCTGGTCCTGGAACATCGCGATGTTGTCCTGGAGGGCGCAGAGCTCGTTCGTGCAGGTCGACGAGAACGCGAGCGGGAAGAAGACCAGCGCGACCGGGCGGACGCCACGGAAGTCGCTGAGGCGGACGTGCTCCCCGAACTGGTTCGGGAGTTCGAAGTCCGGCGCGAGCGAGCCGATCTCCAGTGCCATCAGTGCGTTGCTTCTTCCTCGGGCGTGGGGTGTGCCCGGTGTCCTCGCGCACGCACGGGTCGCGTGTGCACGATCGGCAATCGTACGCCGACGTCACCCGAATGCAAGCACCTGTCCACCCACACGTCACCATCAGCCTCTGGGTCGGTGCGGGGGCCTAGAGTGGTCGGGGCCCCATCCGGTCGTGACCCGACCAACCGGTGGCCCGCCATGTCCACCACCACGAGAACGAACGAGGTCAAGGGTGACGGTGAACGACCAGGACCCGTACAGCCACGGCAGCAGCGACCAGGACCCGGAGGAGACCGCCGAATGGCGTGAGTCCCTCGATGGGCTGGTGCAGACCCACGGCCACCAGCGTGGCCGCGAGATCATGCTGAGCCTGCTCAAGCGGTCCAAGGAACTGCACCTCGGTGTGCCGATGGTCCCGACCACGGACTACGTGAACACCATCGCGCCGGAGAACGAGCCCGAGTTCCCGGGCGACGAGGAGCTCGAGCGCCGCTACCGCCGGTGGATCCGGTGGAACGCCGCGATCACCGTGCACCGCGCGCAGCGCCCCGGGATCGCGGTCGGCGGCCACATCTCGACCTACGCGTCGAGCGCCGCCATGTACGAGGTCGGCTACAACCACTTCTTCCGCGCGCAGGACCACCCGTCCGGCGGCGACCAGGTGTTCTTCCAGGGGCACGCGTCCCCCGGCATGTACGCCCGCGCCTACATGGAAGGGCGCCTCGGCGAGGACCAGCTCGACGGCTTCCGGCAGGAGAAGTCCCACGCCGGCGGCGGACTCTCGTCCTACCCGCACCCGCGCCTGATGCCGCACTTCTGGCAGTTCCCGACCGTGTCGATGGGCATCGGCCCGATCAACGCGATCTACCAGGCGCAGCAGGCGAAGTACCTCTCCAACCGCGGCATCAAGGACGCCTCCGACCAGCAGGTCTGGGCGTTCCTCGGCGACGGCGAGATGGACGAGGTCGAGTCGCGTGGACAGCTCCAGGTCGCCGCGAACGACGGCCTCGACAACCTGAACTTCGTGATCAACTGCAACCTGCAGCGTCTCGACGGTCCGGTCCGCGGCAACGGCAAGATCATCCAGGAGCTCGAGGCGTTCTTCCGCGGTGCGGGCTGGAACGTCATCAAGGTCGTCTGGGGCCGCGAGTGGGACGACCTGCTCGCCCGCGACACCGAGGGCGCGCTCCTCAACCTGATGAACCAGACGCCGGACGGCGACTACCAGACGTACAAGGCCGAGAACGGCGCGTACGTCCGCGAGAACTTCTTCGGGCGCGACCCGAAGGCGCTCGAGCTGGTCAAGGACTACACGGACGACCAGATCTGGAACCTCAAGCGCGGTGGGCACGACTACCGCAAGGTCTACGCCGCGTTCAAGGCCGCGACCGAGCACAAGGGCCAGCCGACCGTCATCCTCGCGAAGACGGTCAAGGGCTACGGCCTCGGCCCGAGCTTCGAGGGGCGCAACGCGACGCACCAGATGAAGAAGCTCACGCTCGACAACCTCAAGCAGTTCCGCGACGAGATGCGCATCCCGATCACGGACGCGCAGCTCGAGGAGAACCCCTACACGCCGCCGTACTACCACCCCGGGAACGACGACGAGGCGATCCAGTACATGCACGAGCGCCGGCGTGAGCTCGGCGGGTACGTGCCGGAGCGTCGCACCAAGTACACGTCGATCACCCTCCCCGAGGACTCGAAGTACCAGGTCGTCAAGAAGGGCTCCGGCAAGCAGGAGATCGCCACCACCATGGCGTTCGCCCGACTGCTGAAGGACCTGCTCCGCTCCCCCGACTTCGGCGACCGCGTGGTGCCGATCATCCCCGACGAGGCACGCACGTTCGGCATGGACGCGTACTTCCCGACGGCGAAGATCTACAACCCGAACGGCCAGCACTACACGTCGGTCGACCGCGAGCTCCTCCTCGCCTACAAGGAGAGCCCGCAGGGACAGATCATCCACGTCGGCATCAACGAGGCGGGCGCCCTCGCGGCGTTCACCGCGGTCGGCACCTCGTACTCGACGCAGGGCGAGCCGCTCATCCCGGTCTACGTCTTCTACTCGATGTTCGGGTTCCAGCGCACCGGCGACGCCATCTGGGCCGCCGGCGACCAGATGACCCGTGGCTTCATGATCGGCGCCACCGCCGGTCGCACGACGCTCACGGGCGAGGGCCTGCAGCACGCCGACGGCCACTCGCTGCTCCTCGCGACGACGAACCCGGCCGTGGTGTCCTACGACCCCGCGTACGGCTACGAGATCGGGCACATCGTCCAGGCCGGCCTCGACCGGATGTACGGCACGAACGAGGACGGCAGCGCGAAGCACGCCGACCCGAACGTCATGTACTACCTGACGGTCTACAACGAGCCGATCGTCCAGCCGGCCGAGCCCGAGGGCATCGACGTCGACGGCATCGTCAAGGGCATGTACCTGCTCAACCGCAGCGAGCACGACGGCCCGAAGGCCCAGCTGCTCGCGTCGGGTGTCGCCGTCCCGTGGATCCTCGAGGCGCAGCAGCTCCTCGCCGAGGACTGGGGCGTGTCGGCGGACGTCTGGAGCGTCACGAGCTGGGGTGAGCTGTACCGCGACGGTCTCGACGCGGAGCAGCACGCCTTCCTCAACCCGAACGAGGCGCCGCGCACCCCGTACGTGACCGAGCGGCTGCTCGGCACCGAGGGCCCGGTCGTCGCGGTGAGCGACTTCATGCACGCCGTGCAGGAGCAGATCCGCCCGTTCGTCCCGACCGACTACGCCACCCTCGGCGCCGACGGCTTCGGCTTCTCGGACACCCGTCCGGCAGCGCGCCGCTTCTTCCACATCGACGGCCCCTCGGTCGTCGTGCGGACGCTGCAGCAGCTCGCGAAGCAGGGCAAGGTCGACGGTGCGCTCGTCCAGCAGGCGATCGACAAGTACCGCCTGCACGACGTGACCGCCGGCACCACGGGCAGCGCGGGCGGCGAGAGCTGATCAGCGAGTGACGTCGGTCCGACCGGACTCCGAGAGCCAGGAGAGCGCGCGCGAGCGGGCGCTCTCCTGGCTCCGTCAGGTGTCCGGGGAACTCTCCACCGCCACCATCAAGCGGCTCGAGGACACCCTCCCCTGGTACAGCGAGATGCCTCCGGGCCGACGCTCCGCCGTGGGGCTCGTGGCCCAGGCGGGGATCACCTCGTTCATCAGCTGGCTCGAGGGCACCGCGTCGACCCCGTGGATCGCCGCGGCGGACGTCTTCGGCTCCGCGCCGCGGGAACTCCTGCGCTCGGTGAGCCTGCAACAGACGCTCCAGCTCATCCGCGTGGTCGTCACCGTGGTCGAGGAACGCGCCAAGGACGACGAGATGCTGCAGGAGGCGATCCTCAAGTACTCGCGGGACATCGCCTTCGCGGCTGCCGACGTCTACGCCCGCGCGGCCGAGGCCCGTGGGCTGTGGGACGCCCGGCTCGAGGCCCTCGTGGTCGACTCCATCCTGTCGGGTGAGTACGACGACGAACTCCCGTCGCGCATCGCGGCCCTTGGCTGGCACGGCCACGGCGAGGTCGCGGTCCTGGTCGGCAACGCGCCGAAGCAGCTCGAGGTCGACCAGATCCGTCGCACCGCCCGGCACATGGACGCCGACGTGCTCATCGGCGTGCAGGGCTCCCGCCTCGTCGTGGTGATCGGCCGTGCCACGCCGCGCGACGACGTCCCCGAGGGCGAGGAGCCGGTGTCCTTCACCGCCATCGCCCAGGCGCTCGAGCCCTCGTTCGGCGAGGGGCACCTCGTCCTCGGCAACGAGGTGCCCGGCGTGGTCGACGCGTCCACCAGTGCCAAGGGTGCCCTCGCCGGCTTCGCGGTCGCGCGGGCCTGGCGCGGTGCTCCTCGTCCGGCCCTGGCCGACGACCTGCTCCCGGAGCGGGCCCTCGCCGGCGACCCGCTCGCCCGGTCCGCCCTCGTGCAGCGCATCTACGTGCCGCTCAAGGACCAGTCGACGGAGCTCCTGCAGACGCTCTGGTGCTACCTCGACACCGGCCGGTCGCTCGAGGCCACGGCGCGCGAGCTGTTCGTGCACCCGAACACGGTGCGCTACCGGCTCCGCCGCGTGGCGGACATCATCGGGTGGGACGCCACGCACGCGCGGGACGCCCTCATCGTGCAGTCGGCGCTCATCCTCGGCGCCATGTCCGAGTCGACCGCCGGTCGGCGTCGCATCCCGCACCGCCGGTGAACGACGTCGTATGCCGCATCGTCGCTAGGAAATGCACAATGTCGAGCGGTCATCGCTGTGGGAAGCCCACACGGGTGCGGCGCGGGCCGACGGGCAGGATTGTCCGGTGATCGTCGTCGTCGCGCCCGGACAGGGCTCCCAGACCCCCGGCTTCCTCGCCCCCTGGCTCGAGGACGCCACCGTCCGTGACCGCGTGGGGGCGTGGTCCGAGGCCATCGGCGTCGACCTCGCCGCCCACGGCACCGAGTCCGACGCCGAGACCATCAAGGACACGGCGCTCGCGCAGCCGCTCATCGTCGCCGCCGGTCTCATCACGGCCGACGCCCTGCTCGCCGACGGCCGCCGTGCCCTCGTGGGCGGGGTCGCCGGCCACTCGGTCGGCGAGTTCACCGCCGCCGGGGTCGCCGGGATCCTCGAGCCGACCGACGCCGTCGCCCTCGTCGCCGAACGCGGCCGGGCGATGGCGGACGCCGCCGCGCTCGAGCCCACGTCGATGGCCGCCGTCCTCGGTGGGGACGCCGATGCCGTCGCCGCCGCGCTCGAGGCGAACGGCCTCGTCCCCGCGAACCACAACGGCGGCGGTCAGACCGTCGTCGCCGGTCCCGCCGACGCGATCGCCGCCCTCGCCGCCGACCCGCCCGCGAAGGCCCGCGTGATCCCCCTCGCCGTGGCCGGTGCGTTCCACACCCGGTACATGGCGTCCGCCGTCGAGCGTGTCGCCCCGGTCGCCGCCGCCGCGACCGTGCAGGACCCGTCGCTGCCGATCTGGACGAACGCCGACGGTTCCCGCGTGGACGACGGTCGTCGCTTCGTCGACCTCATGGTCCAGCAGATCCAGAGCCCCGTGCACTGGGACGCCGTGATGGAGTCCTTCGCGGCCGCCGGTGTCACGGGCATCATCGAACTCGCACCCGCCGGTGCCCTCGTCGGCCTGGCGAAGCGCGGTCTGCGCGGGACGCCGACCGTCGCGATCAAGACCCCCGACGACCTGCCCGCAGCGATCGACCTGCTGCAGAGCGCGGGCCAGGAAGCAGACGCAACCTCATGACCGACGCCCCCATCCCGACCCCCGCGACCGAGGGGACGGAGCCGACCCGCGCCTCCCGTCCGCTGCTGCAGCAGCGTCGCGGCCACGAGTTCACCCGCATCCTCGCCTTCGGCGCCGCCCGCGGTGAGAACGCCGTGCCGAACGACGACCTCGTCGGGCCGATCGACTCCTCCGACGAGTGGATCCGCCAGCGCACCGGCATCATCACCCGCATGCGCGCCGGCAAGGACGTCGAGGCGGTCGACCTCGCCGAGGCCGCCGCGCTCGACGCGATCGCCAAGGCCGGCCTGACGCCGGACCAGATCGGCGTCGTGCTCGTGAGCACCGTGACCCACACCGTCGCCACGCCGTCGATGGCGTCGCTGCTCGCCGAGCGCATCGGTGCCGCCCCCGCCGCGGCCTACGACATCAGCGCCGCGTGCGCCGGGTACGCGTACGGCATCGCCCAGGCGGACTCGTTCGTGAAGTCCGGCATCGCCGACCACGTGCTGGTCGTCGGTGCCGAGAAGCTCAGCGACATCGTCGACCCGACCGACCGCTCGATCTCGTTCCTGCTCGGCGACGGTGCCGGAGCGGCGATCGTCGGCCCGAGCGACTTCCCCGGGATCGCCCCGACGATCTGGGGCTCCGACGGGTCGAAGTGGGACGCGATCGGCATGACCTCGACCTACAACGAGTGGGAAGCGGGGGCCGCGCGGCCGACGATACGGCAGGCCGGTCAGACCGTGTTCCGCTGGGCCGTCTGGGAGATGGTCAAGGTCGCCCGTGAGGCGCTCGAGTCCGCCGGCATCCAGCCGTCCGACCTCGCCGCGTTCGTGCCGCACCAGGCGAACATCCGCATCATCGACGAGTTCGCCAAGCAGCTCGGCCTGCCCGAGTCCGTCGTGATCGCGCGCGACATCACCACCACCGGCAACACCTCGGCCGCGAGCATCCCGCTCGCCACGCACCGCCTGCTCGAGGAGAACCCCGAGCTCTCCGGCGGCCTCGCCCTGCAGATCGGCTTCGGCGCCGGCCTCGTCTTCGGCGCCCAGGTCGTCGTCCTCCCCTAGCCCATCCCGGCCACGCACCCGCGCGGCCACCCTCCGACGAGCCTCCGGGCACGCGACCGCTGCGTGCCCTAGGCTGGTCCACGGTCAAACGACACCCCCTCAAGGAGAATCCCCATGGCCCTGTCCAACGAAGAAGTCCTCGCCGGCCTGGCCGAGCTGATCAACGACGAGACCGGCATCGCGACCGACACCGTCGCGGCCGACAAGTCGTTCACCGACGACCTCGACATCGACTCGATCTCGATGATGACCATCGTCGTCAACGCCGAAGAGAAGTTCGACGTCAAGATCCCCGACGAAGAGGTCAAGAACCTCAAGACCGTCGGCGACGCCGTCGACTACATCGTCAAGGCCCAGGCCTGACGCGAGCTTCCTGAGCGCCGCGGCCCCGGCGGACCGACCGCGGGCCGCGGCGCTCATCTCGTCCACCGGACCGACCCTCGTCGGTCCACACAGGTCCGGCGTTCGTCGGGCCGCCCCGGTCCGGCGTTCGTCGGTCCGCCCCGGCTCCGTCCGGCACCGCCACGAGCGGTCGGACGTCCTCACGAAAGAACACGTCGTTCCATGACCAACAAGACCGTCGTCGTCACCGGGATCGGTGCGATCACGCCCCTCGCCGCGACCGCCCCGGACACGTGGGACGCGCTGCTCGCCGGCACGTCCGGCATCACCCGCATCGAGGACCCGCGCTACGCCGAGCTCGAGCTCCCCGTCGAGTTCGCCGGCCAGGCGCGCCGGTTCCTCACCGACCAGCTCACCCGCCCCGAGTCGAAGCGCCTCGACCCCTCGTCGCAGCTGTCGCTCGTCGCCGCGCGCGAAGCCTGGGCCGACGCCGGCATCGACGCCGAGACCGTCGTCCCCGAGCGCCTCATCGTCGACTGGGCCACTGGCATCGGCGGCGTCAACACCCTGCTCGACGCGTGGGACACCCTGCGTGAGAAGGGCCCCCGTCGCGTCCTGCCGATGACGGTCCCGATGCTCATGGCGAACGGCCCGGCCGCCGCCATCGAGATGGAGTTCGGCGCCCGCGGCGGCGCCCGCACCTACCTCTCGGCGTGCGCGTCCTCGACCGAGTCCCTCGCCGAGGCCTACCGCCACGTCGCCACCGGCGAGGCCGACATCGTCATCACCGGCGGCGCCGAGGCCGCCCTGCACCCGCTGCCCCTCGCGGCGTTCGCGTCGATGCAGGCGCTCTCCCGCCGCAACGACTCCCCCCAGACCGCATCGCGTCCGTACGACGTCACGCGCGACGGCTTCGTGCTCGCGGACGGCGCCGCGGCGCTCATCCTCGAGACCAAGGAGCACGCCGAGGCCCGCGGCGCGACGATCTACGCCGAGGTCGCCGGCGCCGGCATCACCTCGGACGCGTTCCACATCACCGCGCCGGACCCCGAGGGCAGCGCTGCCGCCCGTGCCGTCCTGCAGGCGCTCGAGCACGCCGGTGCCGCGCGCGAGGACGTCGTCCACGTCAACGCGCACGCCACCTCGACCCCGGTGGGCGACGTCGCCGAGTACCACGCCATGCGCCGCGTGTTCGGCGACCACCTCGACAACGTCGTGGTGTCCGCCACGAAGGCGTCGACGGGGCACCTCCTCGGTGGTGCCGGTGCGATCGAGGCCGCGTTCACGGCCCTCGCGCTGCACAACCGCGTCGCGCCGCCGACGATCAACCTCACCCAGCAGGACCCGGAGATCGTGATGGACGTCGCCACGGCGCCGCGCGAGCTCCCGCAGGGCGATCTGCTCGCGGTGAGCAACTCGTTCGGGTTCGGTGGGCACAACGCCGTGGTCGCGTTCCGGAGCGTCTGAGTCCGGTCCGTCGGGCCCGTCGGGCCCGTCGGGTCCGTCCGTCGGTCCTGGAGGCCCGTCCCGCGTCGTCGGGGCGGGCCTCCGTCCGTCCCTGGCCCGGTCCACCGCCGCGAAAGCGACAGTCTGGCGGCTCGCCCCCACGTCGCTGCCGCCGAAGCGACGGTCTGCCGCCGCAACGGGGCGGCAGACCGTCGCTTTCGCGAAGCGGCGCCGGCCGCCCCGGCAGCGGCTACGTCACGTCGGAGGGCGCGACCCGCGGCCGGACGCACGAACGCCGCCCCGAGGGGCGGCGTCCGTGACGGAGGATCGGGCGCGACTCAGCCGACGCGGTGCAGCCAGACGACCGGGTTGCCCTCGGCGGCGTGGCGGAATGGTTCGAGTTCGTCGTCCCACGCCTGACCCAGGGCGAGTCGGAGCTCGCGGTGGAGTTCGAGGGCGTTGCTCCCCGCCACCTCCATCGCGTAGCGGACGCGGTCCTCGGGGACGACCATGTTGCCGGTGACGTCGGTCTGCGCGTAGAACACCCCGAGGTCGGGCGTGTGCATCCAGCGGCCGCCGTCCGACTCGGAGGTGGGTTCCTCGGTGACCTCGTACCGGAGGTGCTCCCAGCCGCGCAGGGCCGAGGCGATCGCCGCACCCGTGCCGACGGAACCGGTCCAGGTGAACTCGGTCCGACGGGCGCCGTCCTGTGCGGGCTGGTCGAGCCACGAGAAGTTCACGGCACGGCTCATGGCGCGACCTGCCGCCCATTCGACGTGCGGGCAGAGCGCGCGTGGTGAGGAGTGCACGTAGAGCACCCCGGTGGTCGTTCCGTTCACGATTCCTCCGATTCGTCAGGTGCGACTTCCCCATCGACCTGAACTGGAGGTTCTCGTTTCGGAACCATCGATATCCGATTGTGATGTCCTTGCGGACACGCCCATTATGCAGGCTGCGCGCTGGGAACACCAGGCACCGCGACAGAGTCAGTGGAAGACGTGCCCCGACGCGTCGAGCGGGTGCCGCTCCCCCGCGGTGACCGGCACCGGGATCCGGTTCTCGGCGGGCGGGATCGGGCAGGCGAACTGGTACGAGAACGCGCACGGCGGCAGGACGAGGAGGTTCCAGTCCAGCTCGACGTCGGCAGCGACACCGGGGTCGTCGAGGTACAGGAACCGGCCCATCGAGTAGGTGCTGCCGGGATCGTCCTCGGGCAGGGCGCTCGTGGCGTCCTGCACGATGAGCTGCAGCCGCGCGGCGCCTCGGAAGGCCGCGGAGCGGACCGCCACCAACCGGACGGCCGATCCGCCCAGGGTGGTCTCGACGTGTCCGGCGACCTCGAGCGGATCGCCGGCTGCGTCGACGACGCTCGCCGCGCCTCCTGGGACACCCGGCGTGTACCTGCCGGACGTGACCCACGCGGCGGAGTGGTCGAACCGGGCGATGCGTGCGAAGCGGGCGATCGCGTCGGACGCCGGGTCCCACACGCGGAGCGTGCCGCGGGAGACGGTGCCGGCGAGGCCGTCCGGGAAGGCGACGACCGACGGGACGACCGCCTCGTCGCCGGCGACGAGCACGGTGCCGTCCACCGGGTCGCCGTCGACGACCACCCCGTCACCCGCGTCGGCGGTGACCGTGAGGCCGCCGGGTGCCGGTGCCCACTGCCCCGGGACCGGCCACACGGGCTGGGCAAGGTCGACACGCTGGGCGTTCACGAGCGCGAGCGGACCCCGAGGGCTGGTCGCCCAGCGGTCACGGTCGGCGACGTGCTCGTCGAAGGCGGTCACGACTGCTCTTGGCGGGGGTAGATGACCTTCTGGACGATGATGATCACCGACGCGGCGACCGGCAGCGCCACGAGAGCGCCGAGCACCCCGCCGATGGTCCCGCCAGCGACCGCTGCGATGACGACGAGGGCGCCGGGGACCTGCACGGCACGCGACATGATCCGCGGCGAGATCACGTACGCCTCGACCTGCATGTACACGAGGTAGTAGATCGCGGCGGCGAGGGCCGTCGCGGGCGAAGCGAACAGGCACAGCAGCGAGATGACGATGGCCGACGCGAGCGTCCCCACGAGCGGGATGAGCGACCCGAGGAACGCGAACGAGGCCAGCAGCACGGGCAGCGGAGCACCGATGATGAGCAGGAACACCAGGCTGAGGATGCCGTTGATGAGCGCCTGGGAGATCTGCCCGACGACGTAGCGGCCGACCGCCTGGGTGATCTGCTCGCTGACGTCGATGAAGTTCTCGCGACGGGACGCCGGCACGAAGCGGTAGGTCATCGACTTCATGCCGCGCATCGACGCGAGGAAGTACAGCATCAGGATGATGACGATGACGGCGCCCGTGAGACCGGTCAGGATCCCGCTGCCGACCGCGAGGATCCCGCCGCCGAGGCTCAGCAGGTTGCCGGGGTTCTCGACGAAGGACTGCACGGACTGCAGCGCGTGGTCGATGTCGAACGAACCCGACAGCTGGTCGGAGAGGTTCTGCACCCACTCCTGCCTCGAGATGTCCTGCACGATGTCGGGGAAGTTCTGGATGAGGTTCGTCGCCTGCTGCACGAGGATCGGCACGACCGCGAACACCACCCCGGCGAACGCGGCGAGGACACCGACGACCACGACGGTGATCGCCACCCAGCGCGGCACGAACCGTTCGAGGAAGGACACCAGCGGGTCGATGCCGAGCGCCAGGAACAGCGCGACGCCGACGTAGACGAGCACGGTGGAGAGCTCGTTGACGATCGCCCCCGCGACGACGGCGACGAGCACGCCGAGCGCACCCATGAAGCCGATCCGGAAGGCGTTCACGCGCACGCCGGTGCCACCACGGGTCACCTCGAACGTCACGTTGGGCGTCGGGCTGTGGTCGTCCTGTTGCTGCTGCGTGTCGCGCTTCCTCGGGAGGTGCACGCGGGGCGGGTGCGGTCGCTTGCTGTTGCTCGAACCCGCGTCGGCTTTTGACATGTAGGGCGGGCGGGACTTGAACCCGCGAATCGTTCGGTTATGAGCCGACTGCCTTGACCAGCTTGGCTACCGCCCCGTGCCGGGGACCGTCAGGCCACCGGTTCCCCACGATACAGCGACTCGAACGTCGAGAGCGTGCGGTTGATGTCGTGCGCCTCGATCATCGCCAGGCTGCGGTCGCGCATCGTGACGTAGTCCTCGTCCGACGCGGTCAGCACCGCCGTGAGCTTCGCCGCGAGGTCGTGCTCGTCGCCGGGGGTGAACAGGTACCCGTTGCCGTCGATGAGGTGCGGGAGCGCCATCGAGTCCGCCGCGACGACGGGGAGGCCGGAGGCCATGCCCTCGAGCGAGGCGATGCTCTGCAGCTCGGCGGTGGAGGGCATCGCGAACACGGTCGAGTTGGTGAGCGCCTGCTGCTTGACCTCGTCCGAGACGAAGCCGAGGAACCGGACGCGGTCCTCGAGCCCGAGCTCCTTCGCCTGCTGCCGGAGCTTGGGGATCATCTCGCCGTCGCCGACGATCGTCAGCGTGGCTCCGAGCTCGGACGGCAGCAGCGCGAGGGCCTTCACGAGGACGTCGAGGTTCTTCTCGGGTGCGACCCGACCGACGAAGACGATGTCGTTGCCCGCAGGCCGCCCCTCGCGCGCGACGTACCGGGTGGCGTCGATCCCACACGAGATCGCCAGGACCCGCTGCCCGGCGATGGCCCGGCGCAGGTAGTCGGCGGCGAGGTTCGTCGGGGTCGTGATCGCGTCGGCGAGCCGGTAGGTCTTGGCGGCGTCGTTCCAGGCGATCTTCACGGCGATCGGCACCGTGCGCTTGCCGAACGGCGTGTACTCGAGGAGGTTCTCGGGCATGAAGTGGTTCGTGGCGATCACCCGGATGCCGCGCGCGTGCGCCTCGGGCACCATGCCCCGGCCGACGACGACGTGCGACTGGATGTGCAGGACGTCGGGCTGGAACGCGTCGAGGATCGGGGCGGTCCACTTCTTCACGCTCCACGGCCACACGAAGCGCAGCCACGCGTGCAGCGGCCACTTGTAGGACTTCAGGCGGTGCACGACGAGGGTCACACCGTGGAGCTCCTCGTCGAAGGTGCCGTAGTGGCGGCTCGCCGCCGGGGCGACGATCTGGACCTCGTGCCCGCGTTCGGCGAGGCCGACGGCGAGCTGCTCGGCGAAGGTCGCGGCTCCGTTGACGTCGGGTGCGAAGGTGTCCGCTGCGATGAGGACGCGCAGCGGTCGTCGACCGCCCGTCGCACCCGTCGGTCCGGCGGTGGCGGTGGTGGCGTCGTCTGACACGGCTGGCGTCGTCCTCTCGTGGGCGATTGCTGGTCGTTCGACGACGCTACCGCACGCCGCTCGGGCAGCGCGTCCGCCTCGCGGTGGACTCCGTCACCCCGCGGGACGACGGCTCAGGAGCGGGTCTGCGGGTGGTGCTTGGCGAGGAGGAACACCCCGGTGATCGCGATCGCGGCGGCGACGACGAAGCCGAAGACGGCGAAGACCGGGGCGCCGGCGGCCTCGCCGAGGACGATCACCCCGATGCCGACGGCGACGATCGGGTCGATGACCGTCAGCCCGGCGATGACGAGGTCGGCCGACCCGCTCGAGTACGCGTTCTGCACGAAGTACCCGCCCAGCGAGGCGGCGACGACCACCCCGACGATCGCGAGCACGGTCAGCCAGTCGAACGTGCCGTTCACGAACCGGTTGAGCACGACCTTGGCCAGCGTCGCGACGAACCCGTAGAGGACGCCGGCGCCGACGATGTAGTACAGCGCGTTCTTGTGCTTCGCGACGAGGCGGAACGACACCAGCACGAGCACCAGCACGACGGCCAGGATCACGAGCACGGTGACGAGCTGTCGGCTCGTGATCGCGCTCTCGTGCCCGACGAAGGCCGCGATGCCGACGAAGATGCCGACGCCGACGATGCACGTCCAGACGGCCCGCCGTGCCCGACGGCCGAGCGGGACCCCGGAGGACCGCGACGAGAACCAGGTCGTGATCACGAGGGCCACGGCGCCGAGCGGCTGCACGACGATGAGCGGCGCGTACGTGATGCTCACCAGCTGCAGCACCACGGCGATGCCGAGCATGAGCGTGCCGAGCACCCAGTAGCCACTCGAGACCAGCCCGACGACGTGCCGGACGCTGAGGCCCTTCGACTGCCGACCGAGCCGCGCTTCCACCCGCTGCACCCCGCGGCTCTGGAACTGCGCCCCCAGTGAGAGGAAGACCGCCCCGATGAGCGCGACGGGGATCATGAGCGCCTGGAACGGCGTGAGGTTCACCGCGTCGGGCAGCTGGAGGTCCGTCGTCACGCGTCGAGGCTACCGTTCCCCGCCGGATAACCTGGGTGAATGGCCGTTCTCCCGATCCGCATCACCGGCGAACCCGTCCTGCACGAGCGTGCAGCCGAGGTCACCGACTTCGACGACGACCTGCGATCGCTGGTCGCCGACATGTTCGAGACGATGGACCTCGCACCCGGGGTCGGACTGGCCGGCCCGCAGGTCGGCGTCGGCAAGCGGCTGTTCGTGTACTCATGGACCGATGATGACGAGGTCCTGCACCGCGGCGTCGCGGTGAACCCCGTCCTGTGGACGACCCCCGCCGTTCCCGAGGCTGTGGAGGAGCTCGACGAGGACGAGGAATCCGAGGGCTGCCTCTCGGTGCCGGGTGAACGGTTCCCACTCCGCCGCTCCGAGGGCGCGCTGCTCCGTGCCGTCGACGAGCACGGCACGCCGTTCGAGGTCGAGGCCCACGGCTGGCTCGCCCGCATCTTCCAGCACGAGTACGACCACCTCGACGGGTACCTCTACGCGGACCGGCTCGTGCACCCGTACGGCAAGCAGGTCGCGAAGGCCATCAGGAAGAACAGCTGGGGCGGGCCGGGCAAGTCCTGGCTGCCCGGGCGCGACCACCCCGAGGGCTGACGGCGGCGGACCGCGTCGGCCCCGGCCCGGTCAGCGGGGACGCAAGGCGAGTGCCCAGGAGGCGCGGCTCACCCCCGCCAGGCAGCGATCGCGTCCCGCAGGTGCTCGGTCTCCGGGTGCCCCGGGCAGTACTCGAGCAGACCGGCCGCGACGTGCGCCTCGGCCGACGAGTCGACGGAGGCCGCCCACGGCCCGGTCCCCCGCACCGCGCAGGTGGTCGCGAGTTCCTCGAGCGTGGCGTCCCCCTCGGCGGCGTCGACCGCGGAGCGCTGCTGCGTCGACATCTCGGTGCCGGTGATCCGCTGCGCCCGGCAGTCGGTGCGCTCGTCGTCCCACACGGCGGAGTAGGTCGTGTACGTCTCGGAGCGGTCCGACGTCCCCACGTCGCAGACGAACGCGAAGACGATCGGTGCCGTGCCGGACACCGCGACGCCCGAGGTGGCGGTGGTGTCGAGCGAGTCGCCCGGCTCGGACTCCGCGCCGGTCGTGCACCCCACGAGGCCGATCGCCGCGGCCGCGACGACGCCCGCGGCGAGGGCTCGGCGCACGGTGATCACCTGTGAACGCTAACAGCTTCCGGCCATGCGTCCGCTGCGAGCTCCGACGCCACGCAAAAGGCCCCCACCCGAAGGTGAGGGCCCTGCTGCTCCCCGAGTTGGACTCGAACCAACAACCTGCCGGTTAACAGCCGGCTGCTCTGCCAATTGAGCTATCGAGGATCACTGTCCGCTGGCGAATGTCGTGCGAACAACGGGTAACAGCATAGCAGCACCCGGGAGCGACCCCGCGCATCCGCCACGCATCCCGGGCGTGCCGCGCTCAGTACCCCGCGACCGGGTCCACCACGCCGACGAAGCCCTCGCCTGCCCCGCCGAGGAACGCCACGGTGTTCACCCGCACGCGCTCGGCCAGCAGCGGCGCCACCATCTCCGGCGTGTCGGCCTGGTGCGGCGTGATGATCGCGTCCGGCTCGTCCCAGAGCGGGTGCCCGTCGGGCAACGGCTCCGGGTCGGTGACGTCGAGTCCGGCCGCCGCGATCGCACCGCTGCGCAGGGCGTCCACGAGCGCGGAGGTGTCGACCAGTCCCCCACGCGCGATGTTCACGAGCCGTGCCGACGGCTTCATGATCGCGAACTGCGCGGGCCCGAACAGCTTCGCGGTCCCCGAGGTCATCGCCGCGGCGATCATGACCACGTCGGCATCGGGCAGGACGTCGTCGAGCTGGTCGGTCGTGACGGTCCGGTCCGCCCCGGGAACCGGCGAGGACGACCGGCGCACCACGGTGACCGAGACCTCGAACGGCGCGAGCAGGCGGATGTACTCCAGCGCGATGCCACCGGCGCCGATGACGACCACGTTCCGGCCGTAGAGCGAGACACCCTCGGGCTCGGTCGCCCAGGACCGCGCACGGGCGCGCTTCTGCAGCACCCGCAGCGTCCCGAGCGTCAGCGCGAGGGCGTGCTCCGCGACGGGCTCGGCGTACGCGCCCTTGGCCGAGGTGAACAGCACGCGGTCGCCGTGCGACGCGATCAACGAGGCGAATGCGTCGACGCCGGCGAACGGTAGCTGGACCCAGCCGATGGACGGTGCGCCGTCGAGCGCGTCGGCGAGTCCCGCGGGATCGCGAGGGTCGAGCCACACGAGTCCGGCGGTGTCCGCCCCGAGCGGAGCGACGGTCCCACCGGCTGCGGCGACGGCGTCCTCGTGGAGGGCGGTGCCGTCCCCGTCGGGCAGGATCGCGATCGGGCCGGCGGTCGGCGGGGCGACCGGCAGTTCGGCACCCGCGTCGGTCACGACGGCCCGGTGCCCGCGCACCCCCGTCGACGAAGACGTACCCGCGCTCATGCGTTCTCCTGCCGCTCCGCGCGCGGACCGGTGCCGGCGGCGACCGGCCGACGCGGCGCCGAGGACCGACGGGGTGCGGCAGACGCCGGCTGCCGACGCTTCACCGGACGGGCCGCCGTCGACGCGAGCGTCTTGACGTAGGGGTCGACGGGGTTGTCGAGGACCTCGTCGAAGGTGCCGAGGCCGACGAGCCGGCTCTCGGCCATGATCGCCACCCGGTCGGCCAGTGCCCGGGCCTCTCGCAGGTCGCTCGACACCACGACCGCCGAGAACTGCCGGTTCCGCTGCAGGGTCGCCAGCGCCTCGAGCACCGACTGCCGCACGAGCACGTCGACTCCGCGGGCGGGTTCGTCGGCGACGAGCAGCTGGGGCTCGAGCACGAGCGCCTTCGCGAGGGCGACGCGCTGCCGCTGCCCGCTCGAGAGCTCCCACGTGTTGAGCCGCATCACCCCGAGCGGCAGGTGCACGGCGTCGACCAGGCGGGCGACGATGAGGCCGGCCTCCTTCCGGTCGAACCGGCGGTCACGGGCGTAGATCGGTTCCGCGATGGCCTCGCCGACGGTGAGGTCCGGGCTGAGCCGGTCCGCGCCGTCCTGCGGCAGGTAGCCGATGCGGCCGCTCAGCCGCTCGAGCTTGCGGGACGTCGGTCGGAGCCCACGCGTCTTCTGCCCGAGCACCGTGAGTTCGCCCCCGACGATGTGCCGACGGTGGGCACCGTCGCCCTCGCCGGTGGTGCCGAGCTGGCCGGCGATCGCCGCGGCGAACGTCGACTTGCCGGACCCGGACTCGCCGAGCACGGCCAGGATCTCCCCCTGACGCACCGTGAGGCTCACGCCGTCGACGGCCCGGATCGCATCCGTCCCCCGTCCGCTCCGGTACTCGATCGACACGTCGTCCGCGACGACCGCCGGTCCGTTGACCGCGATCATGGGTCCCCTTCCACGCCGCCCCCTGGCGGCGGTTCGCGACGGACCGGGCTGCACCGACCGTCGTGCGTGTTGCGGTGGAGGTGACCGCCCAGGAGGCGCGGCGTGCGTCGTCGACGTCAGCCGCGCCTCCGGGAGTGGTCGCGTCGGGTCAGGACCCGGCGTTCTCCAGTTCCACCAGCGTACGCCGTCGCTCCGCCTGTTCCGCCGGATCCGGCACCGGGAGTGACGCCAGCAGACGCTGCGTGTACGGGTGCTGCGGCGAGCCGAGGACCTCGGCCGTGGTGCCCGTCTCGACCAGGTCGCCGCGGTAGAGCACGGCGATCCGGTCGGAGAGCGCGCCGACCACGGCGAGGTCGTGGCTGATGAACAGCGACGCGAACCCGAGGTCCTGCTGCAGCTCGAGGAACAGCTCGAGCACGCGCGCCTGGACGGACACGTCGAGCGCACTCGTCGGCTCGTCGGCGATGAGGAGCTTCGGTCGGAGCGCGAGCGACCGCGCGAGTGACGCGCGCTGCCGCTGCCCGCCGGACAGCTCGTGCGGGTACCGGTCGCCGTAGGCCGCCGGGAGCTGCACGGCCTCGAGCAGTTCGCCGACACGCTTCCGGGCGGCACGCGGGCTCGACACCTCGCCGTGCACGACGAGCGGTTCGGCGACGCACTCCGAGATCGTGAGCAGCGGGTTGAACGAGGTCGCCGGGTCCTGGAAGACGAACCCGATGTCCTTGCGGTGCCGCTTGAAGTCGCGTTCGCGGTACCCGAGCATCTCGGTGCCGAGCACCTCGAGCGAGCCGCCGGTGATCTTCGTCAGGCCGGCGATCGCGCGGCCGATGGTCGTCTTGCCGGAGCCGGACTCCCCCACGAGGCCGAGGACCTCGCCGGGACGGATGTCGAGGTCGACGCCCTTGACCGCCTTGAACGCGTGCGACCCGAGCCGGCCCGGGTACTCGATCTCGAGCCCGCGTGCGCGGACGAGCGGCTCGACGTCGTCACTGATCGCGGCACGGCGCGCGACCCCGGTGGAGGCCTCGAGCCGGGGCACGGCGGCGAGCAGGCGCTTCGTGTAGTCGGCCTGCGGCGCCGCGAACAGCTCAGCGACCGGGGCCTCTTCGACGACCTCGCCCTGGTACATCACGGCGACGCGGTCGGCCAGGTCGGCGACGACGCCCATGTTGTGCGTGATGATGACGATCGCCGCGCCGAACTCGTCGCGGCACCGGCGGAGCAGGTCGAGGATCTCCGCCTGGACCGTCACGTCGAGGGCGGTGGTCGGCTCGTCGGCGATGATCACCGACGGTTCGAGGGCGAGCGCGCTCGCGATCACGACGCGCTGCTTCTGGCCGCCGGAGAACTGGTGCGGGTAGTGGTCGACCCGGGTCTCGGGATCGGGGATGCCGACGCGGCGGAGGTAGTCGATCGCCTTCGCGCGGGCCTCCTTCGCGGAGACGCCGCCGTGGGCCCGGAGCCCCTCGGCGATCTGCCACCCGACCGTGAAGACCGGGTTCAGCGCCGTGGAGGGCTCCTGGAACACCATCGCGCCCGCGGTGCCGCGCAGGCTCCGGAGCTTCTGCGCACCGACCGTCACGACGTCCGTGCCGTCGAGGAACACCGCACCGCCGAGCGTCGCCGTCTCCGGCATGAGGCGCAGGATGCTCCGCGCCGTGACGGACTTGCCCGAGCCGGACTCGCCGACGAGGGCGAGGACCTCGCCGGGGCGGACGTCGATGCTGACGCCCTTGACCGCGTCGACGGCACCGCCGTCGGTCGCGAAGGTGACGGTCAGGTCGTCGACGACGACGACCGGTTCCGTCGTGGTGTCGCCGGCCTGGAGGCGCGTGGAGGCGCGGGACTGGTTGGTCGCGCCGGACTGGTTGGTCGCGTCCGTCATGCGGTCGCCCCTTCCGTGCTGGCCGTCTGCTTGCGGGACACCAGCTGCTTGAGCCGGCGTCGCGCACGCAGACGCGGGTCGGAGATGTCGTTGAGGCTCTCGCCGATGAACGTCACGCCGAGGACGAGCACCACGATCGCGACACCCGGGAAGACGCCGGTCCACCAGACGCCGCTCGCGACGTCGGACAGCGCACGGCTGAGGTCGTAGCCCCACTCCGCGCCGCTGGTCGGGCCGATGCCGAAGCCCAGGAACCCGAGACCCGCGAGTGTCAGGATCGCGTCGCTCGCGTTCAGCGTGAGGATCAGCGGGAGGGATCGCGTCGAGTTCCGCAGCACGTGCCGGGTCATGATCCGCCACGGGTTCGTGCCCATCACCCGCGCGGACTCGACGAACGCCTCGTTCTTGAGCCGCACGGCCTCGGCGCGGACGACCCGGAAGTACTGCGGGACGTACACGACCGTGATCGAGATCGCCGCGGCGATGATGCCGCCCGAGTAGCTCGAGTTGCCGCCGGAGATGACGATCGACACCACGATGGCGAGGAGCAGCGAGGGGAACGCGTAGATCGCGTCCGCCACGACGACGAGGATCCGGTCGAGCCAGCCGCCGATGTAGCCGGAGACCATGCCGAGCAGGACGCCGATGATGATCGACACGACGACGGCCACGATGACCACGAGCACCGCGGTCCGGGCGCCGTAGACGACGCGACTGAAGACGTCGAAGCCGCCGACGGTCGTGCCCCAGATGTGCGTGGCGCTCGGTGCACCGGTGCGCGGGAAGCTCTGCCCGTCGGCGCCCTGCAGCTGGCCGAAGCCGTACGGGGCGATGAGGGGCGCGGCGATCGCGACGAGGAGGTACAGCGCGCAGATGACCACGCCGGTGATGAGCATGGCGCGCTGCCAGCCGGTGCTCCGACGGAGCTGCAGCACGACGGGCAGCCGCTTCCAGAGCGGCTCGTGGCGGTCGACGAGGGAGGTGTCAGCCATCTCTAGAACCTCACTCTCGGGTCGATGAGGGCCGCGACGACGTCCACGATGAAGTTCGTCACCGCGACGATCACCGCGAGCATCGCGACGATGCCCTGGACCGCGACGAAGTCGCGGGCCGACAGGTACTGGTTGAGCTCGAAGCCGAGCCCGCGCCACCCGAAGGTGGTCTCGGTGAGGACGGAACCGCCCAGGAGCATGGCGATCTGGAGTCCCATCACCGTGATGATCGGCACGAGGGCGGGACGGAACGCGTGCGTGCGGACGAGCCGCGCCTCCCGAACGCCGCGCGAGCGGGCCGCGTCGACGTACTCGGAACCGAGCGTCCCGATCATGTTCGCGCGCACCAGGCGCAGGAAGATGCCGGCGGTGAGGAGCCCCAGGGTCAGTGCCGGCAGGACGGCGTGCGCCAGCACGTCCCCGATGATCTGGGCGTTGCCGGTGCGCAGGGCGTCGATGAGGTAGATGCCCGTCGCGCCCTGGATGTTGTCGAGGACGAGCGACACCCGCGTGGACGCGCGGTCGCCGAGCGGCAGCCAGCCGAGCCACACCGAGAAGACGAGCTTGAGCAGCAGGCCGCCGAAGAACACCGGGGTCGCGTAGGTGAGGATCGCGAGCGCGCGGAACAGGACGTCCGGCCACTTGTCGCGCATGTACGCGGCGAGCATGCCGAGCGGGATGCCGAGCAGCAGCGCGACGATGAGCGCGTAGAAGACGAGCTCGGCGGTCGCGCCGCCGTACGTGACGATGATCTCGGTGATCGGCCGGTTGTCGGTGGCCGTCGTGCCGAAGTCGCCGCGGACGATGTTGCCGAGGTACTCGATGTACTGGACGAAGACCGGGCGGTCGTAGCCCGCGGCGTGCAGGCGTTCCTGCAGCTGGGACGGCGTGAGTCGGCCGCCGACCGATGCGGTGATCGGGTTCCCGATGACGCGCATCAGGAAGAACACGAGCGTCACCAGGATGAAGACGGTCGGGAAGATGAGGAGGAACCGGACGAGGACGTACCGGCCGAGTCCGCCGCCGCTGCTCTTGGCACTGCGCTGTGCCTCGGGCTTGGTGGGGTCGGTGGCCAGTTCCGAGCTCGCCTCTGGGGTGCTGAGGGTCACGGGGACGGGTGCCTTTCGGTGCCGTTGGGGACGCGGTCACGGGGGCGCTCCTCGTGGGAACGCCCCCGTGGACCGGAGCCGGGCTTACTTGGAGAGGGTCGCGTACCGGAACTTGTACGAGGAGTCGAGGGTCAGGCCCTTGACGTCCTTGGCCGCGACGGCGACCGACTTGCCCTGCAGCAGCGGCAGCGTCGAGATCTGCGTCGCCTCACGCTCCTGCGCCTGCTCGATGAGGTCCGCGCGCTTGTCCTTGTCGGACTCCTGCTGCTCCTCGGAGATGAGCTGCTGGATCGTCGGGTCGTCGTAGTGGTTCTGCACGAAGTTGTCCTTCGTGAAGAACGGCGACAGGTAGTTGTCGGCGTCCGAGAAGTCCGGGAACCAGCCGAGCTGGTACACCGGGTAGGCGTCCTTCGTGCGCTCCTGTGCGTAGGTCGTGTAGACCGTCGACTGGATGTTCACGGTGAACAGGCCGGAGTTCTCGAGCTGGGTCTTGAGCTCGGCGTACTCGTCGTCCGACGTCGAACCGTAGTGGTCCGGGGCGTACTGGATGTCGAGCTGCACCTTGCCGGTGACGCCCGCCTTCGACAGGGTCTCCTTCGCCTTGTCGACGTCCGCGCCGCCGTCGCCGTCGCCGTAGAGCTCCTCGAAGGGCTTCGCGGCACCGGTGAGGCCGTCCGGCACCATCGAGTAGAGCGGCGAGTAGGTGTCGTTGTAGACGTCCTTGGCGAGCTTCTCGCGGTCGACGACGTCCGCCACGGCCTGGCGCACGGCCAGGGCTTTCGTCTCGTCGGCGTCCGACTGCTTCGCGCCGAACGGCTGCGTGTTGAAGTTGAAGACCAGGTAGCGGATCTCGCCGCCGGGGCCGTCGGTGACCTTCACCTTGTCGTCCTTGCGGAGGTCGGCGATGTCGGTCGGCGTCAGCGAGCGGTAGGCGACGTCGACGTCGCCCTTCTGGACGGCGAGCTTGAGGTCGGTCTCCTTGGTGTAGTAGCTCGCCGTGACCTCGTCGGTCTTCGGCTTGCCCAGGAGGCCGTCGTAGTTCTTGTTCGCCTTGTACTGGATCGTGTCGTTCTCCTTGTAGGAGCTGATCGAGTACTGCCCGGCGAACGCCTTGCCCTTGACGATGTCCGCAGCCGGCGTGAGCTTGTCGGCCGAGAAGACCTGCTCGTCGACGATCGGGCCGGCGGGGCTGGAGAGCACCTGCGGCCAGGTCTGGTCGGCGTGGTCGAGGTTGAACACGACCGTCGTGTCGTCCGGCGTGTCGATGCTCTTGAGGTTGGCGAGCAGGGACTGTGGCCCGTTCTCGTTGTTGATCTTCAGCTCGCGCTCGAACGAGAACTTCACGTCGCTCGACGTGAGGTCGTTCCCGTTCGCGAACTTCAGGCCCTTCTTGAGCGTCACCGTGTACGTGGTGTCGTTCGTGAACTCGCCCTTGGTCGCGATGTCCGGCTTGACGTCGGGGCTGCCCACCGGCGTGTTCATCAGGAACGGGAAGACCTGGTTCTGCACGGCGAACGAGCCGTTGTCGTACGAGCCCGCCGGGTCGAGCGACGTGATCTTGTCGGTCGTCCCGATGCTGATGCCGTTCAGGGCGGTGTCGCTCACGCTGCTGCTCGCGCAGCCGCTGAGCACCAGCGCCGTCGCTGCCACTCCGGCGCCGAGCGCGATGCCGCGCTTGCCCCACTTGGTCACGGATGCCATGTCCGATGCCTCTCTTGGTGATGAATGCAAGGGTCCTGGGCCGGAGGTGGATCGACTGTGTGCCCGGCCAGGAACGCTCATTGCTATCACCCTGTCACGGAACTGCACGAACCGAGGGAGATTTGTTTACACCGCTGTAATGCACGGTCGCGTCGCGTGTTGCATCATCCGTGCGTGTCCGCGCGGCGCGTCGCGCAGGATTGTTGCGCGGTGCAACGCGGGGCTCTGCCGGCCCGGCCGGCGCCCCGGCGCCCCGGCGCGCGAGCGGGCGATGTCCGCACCGCTCGCGCCCGGCATCCGGCGCATTCCGCCCGCTCGAGGTCGCCGGCGGCGGTTCGCCGGGTTCGCCGGGTTCGCCGGGTCGCGAGCGGGCGATGTACGGACCCCTCACGCGCGGCTTGCGGCATGTTCCGCCCGCTCGGCGAGCCGCACGCGGCGCGTCCCGCCCGCTCGGCATCCCGGCCTGCGACGGCGCCGGCCGGCAGCGCCGAGGTCGCACGAAGTGCCGCCCCCGAGCCGCCCGGCCGGCCGTTCGTGCGACCTCGGCGACATGCACGCGGCGCGTCGTGCGACCTCGCCACCCTGGAGGCGCGACGCCCGTCCGCACCGCATCCCCCGGCGGCGCTCCGGTCACGTCCACCGCGCGAGAGCGCGCGTCGTGCGCGTGGCCGGCCCCTGGGCCGAGGTCGCACGAAGTGCCGCTCCGAGCGCTACCGAACGGCCATTCGTGCGACCTCGGCGACACGCACGCGGCGTGTCGTGGGACCTCGGCGAGCGACCCCGGGCGAACAACCCCGCGCGAACGACCCCGCGCGGGCGACCACGGGCGACCACGGGCGTCCGACCGCACGGCAGCCAGGTGGGCGCCGCGACCCGCCTACGAGTTCGCCGCCGCCTCGGCGTCCGCGCGCAACCGCATCCGCTGCGCGTCGATGTCCACGAGCTGCCGCTGGATCTCCGCCCGCCGATCGGCCTGCTCCGTCGGGTCCGCCCGCTGCAACTGCCCGAGCAGCGATGCCTTCCGCGCGAGCAGGTCCCGCTCCACCAGCGCGACGACGATGCTCCGCGCGTAGATGGCCAGGTCCTCGTCGGTGCGGGCCGGGATCGGTGCGAGCGCGAGCTCCTGAACGAGGCCACGGAACGGCCCCGGCACGTCCTGCAGCAACCGTTCGAGCCAGTCCCCGGCGCCGATCGCGTCGACGTTCGCCACGACGGCGTCCCGCACGACGGACAGCATCGGCGCCGAGAAGGTCGCGGCCGCCGCCAACCCGAGGAGCGGCGCGCCGACGTGCCCGGGCTGCTGCACCATCGCCATCACGGCGTCGCGCTCCATGCGGGTGATCGGGTCGCTCGGCAGGAGTCGGAGCCCGGCCACGGGCTCGTCCGGAACGGCGACCGCCTCGCCACCGGAGCCGGCGTGCGTGGTTGGAGCCGCGCCTCCTGAGCGGTGGTCGGTCGTCGACGCGCCCGCGCGCTGCCGGGCGTTCTCGACCGCGCGACGCACCTCGGGGATGTCGAGGCCGAGCCACTTGGCGGTCTCGCGCGTGTACGCCGTCGCGAGCGTCCGGTCGCGGATGCCCGCGACGACCGGTGCGGCGTCGCGGAGGCCGGCGACGCGCCCCTCGGCCGTCTCGATGTCGTGCGCGGCGAGCCGGCGACGGATGATGAACTCGAACATCGGGCGCTTCGTCTCGATGAGGCGGGTGACCGCGGCGTCACCCCGCGCCAGCCGGAGGTCGCACGGGTCGAGCCCGCCCGGCGCGACCGCGACGTAGGTCTGCGAGGCGAAGCGGCTCTCTTCCGCGAACGCCCGCGAGGCAGCGCGCTGCCCGGCCTCGTCCGGGTCGAACGTGAAGACGATGTTGCCGAGCTGCGAGAGGTCGCGGCTGGCCGAGTCGCCGAGCATCGGCCGGAGCACCTTGATGTGGTCGACGCCGAACGACGTGCCACAGGTGGCGACCGCGGTGGTGATGCCGGCGAGGTGACACGCCATGACGTCGGTGTACCCCTCGACGATCACGACCTGCTTCTGCTTCGAGATGTCGCGCCGGGCGAGGTCGAGCCCGTAGAGCACCTGGCTCTTGTGGTAGATCGGGGTCTCGGGCGTGTTGAGGTACTTGGGGCCCTTGTCGTCCTCGAGCAGCCGCCGCGCACCGAAGCCGATCGTCGCCCCGGTGACGTCGCGGATCGGCCACATGAGGCGCCCGCGGAACCGGTCGTACGGCGACCGGTCGCCCTGGCTGACGAGTCCGGCGGAGACGATCTCCTCGAGCGTGAACCCGCGACCGCGCAGGTGGTCCCGCAGCGCGTCGTACGACTTCGGGGCGAAGCCGACGCCGAAGTGCTGCGCCGCCGCGGGGTCGAACCCGCGCTCACCGAGGAACTGCCGGGCCGGCTCCGCCGCCGCCGTCGTGAGCTGCGCGGTGTAGAACTGCTGCGCCGCCTCGTTCGCGGCGATGAGCCGCGCGCGGGCGTTGTAGTCGGTGCGGGGGCCGTCGCCCTCTTCGTAGTGGAGCGTGAAGCCGATCTTCGCGGCCATCCGCTCGACGGCTTCCTGGAAGGTCGTGTGGTCCTGCTTGATGACGAAGTCGAAGACGTCGCCGTCCTCGCCGCAGCCGAAGCAGTGGTACCGCCCGACCTGGGGACGGACGTGGAACGACGGGGAGCGTTCGTCGTGGAAGGGGCAGAGGCCCTTCAACGAGCCCACCCCGGCGGACTTCAGGGTCACGTAGTCGCCGACGACGTCGGCGATGTTGACACGCGAGCGGACCTCGTCGATGTCGTTCCGCGCGATCCTCCCAGCCACCCCTCGATCCTAGTTCGTGCGACCGACGTCGGCCGACCGTCACGAGACCTGTGGACAACGGCCAGGAGGCGCGGCTCGGCCCCGCCCCGCCGGCGCCGCCCCGCCGCGGGTCGCGGCCAGGGCGCAGCGCACGTGACCCGGGCCCGACCGTCAGACCGGGATGTGCACCGTCTCGCGGTCCCCGACCACGAGCCGCTTGTGCCACGCCAGCGCGCCCTGGTCGGTCAGGCTCGCCACCTGGTCGACCACGGCCCGCAACCGCCCGGCGTCGTCGGACGCAGCACGCCAGTCCGCTGCGAAGCCCGGCTCGAGGTCGGCGCTGCCGCTCGCCGCGAGGGCGTCGAGGAGCTCGGTCAGGATCCGCCGCTGGTCCTCGTACACGGGCTGCCGATCGCCCTGCGTCATGACGAACGCCGCGACGATGCCCTTCAGCACGGCGATCTCGCCGATGATCTCGGGCGGGGTCACGACCGACGCCGCGAAGCGCACGAGGGAGCCCGATGCGTAGGACTCCCGCGTCGCCGCGGTCGCCGTCCGCGCGAACCGACCGATCAGCTGCGAGGTGAGGTTCTTCAGCCGTGCCAGGTCTCGTCGCGACCCGTCGTAGGAGGTCATCCACAGCGGCAGCGAGCGGAGCCGGTCGAACGCCTCGAGCAGCTCGTCGCGGCTGAGGTCCGAGCCGACCCAGGCGTGCATGGCGGACACGATGTCGTTCTCGCCGACGCGGTCGCCCAGGGCAGCGACGTCGATGAAGCCCGCGACGACGGCGTCCTCGAAGTCGTGCACCGAGTACGCGATGTCGTCCGACAGGTCCATGACCTGCGCCTCGATGCAGCGCTGCCGACGGGGAGCCCCGGCACGGAGCCACTCGAACGCGTCGTGGTCATCGTCGTAGAAGCCGAACTTGGTGCGGCCGGACGACGCCTCGGACACGCCCTGGGCTGCCGGCCACGGGTACTTGCAGCTGGCGTCGAGCGATGCCCGCGTGAGGTTCAGCCCGTACGGACGGTGGTCCTCGGGCTCGGCGCCGTACACCTTCGGCTCGAGCCGGGTGAGCAGCCGCAGCGTCTGCGCGTTCCCCTCGAACCCGCCGATGCCCGCCGCCCACGCGTTCACGGCCGTCTCGCCGTTGTGGCCGAACGGCGGGTGCCCGATGTCGTGCGCGAGGCAGGCGGTGTCCACGACGTCGGGGTCGAGGCCGAGCGAGTCGGCGAGCTCGCGGCCGACCTGGGCGACCTCGAGCGAGTGCGTCAGGCGGTTCCGGGCGAAGTCGAGCCCGGTCGTCGGACTGAGCACCTGGGTCTTCGCGGCGAGCCGTCGCAGCGCGCTCGAGTGCAGGAGCCGGGCGCGGTCACGGGCGAAGTCGGACCGACGGTTGCTGTGGGTCTCGGGCAGCCAGCGTTCGGCGTCGGCCGGCCCGTACGAACTCGTGGCGCTCATCCGCCGCTGTGGTGCAGCTCGGCGGCGGCGAGGACCTTGCGGAACTCGCTGTCGACGTCGCGCGACTCGAGCCAGCGGTCGGGCAGGGCGGTGCGCTTCGGGTGGCCCGCACGACCTCGGGGCCCCTCGGCGTCGGCACCGGGGTACGGAGCGTCGTGGTCGAGCTGCCCGAGCAGGTCGTCGATCTCCTGCAGGCTGGACGCCATCGCGAGCCCGGACCGGACGTCGCCGCCGATCGGGTACCCCTTGAAGTACCAGGCGACGTGCTTCCGGACGTCGCGGCAGCCGTGCTCCTCGCTGCCGAAGAACTCGACGAGCAGTTCGGCGTGCCGCTTGAACGCCACCGCCACCTCGCCGAGGGACGGCATGTAGCGCAACCCCTCGCCGCGGAACGCCGCCGCGAGGTCACCGAACAGCCACGGCCGGCCGAGGCACCCGCGCCCGACGACGACGCCGTCCGCCCCGGTCTCGTCGACCATGCGGAGTGCGTCGGCAGCGGACCAGATGTCGCCGTTGCCGAGCACCGGGATGTCGGTGATGGTCTCCTTCAGCGTCGCGATCGCCGACCAGTCCGCGTGGCCCGAGTAGTGCTCGTTGGCGGTGCGGGCGTGCAGGGAGACGGCCGCGACGCCGGCGTCCCGCGCGATGCGGGCGGCGTCGAGGTACGTGAGGTGGTCGCCGTCGATGCCCTTGCGCATCTTCACGGTGACGGGGACGTCCCCGGCGGCACGGACCGTCTTCGTGACGAGTTCCTTGAAGAGGTCGAGCTTCCAGGGCAGGGCCGCTCCCCCGCCCTTGCGCGTGACCTTCGGCACGGGGCACCCGAAGTTGAGGTCGATGTGGTCGGCACGGTCCTCGCCCACGAGGATCGTCGCCGCCTCGGCCACCGTGTTCGGCTCGACGCCGTACAGCTGGATCGACCGCGGGGTCTCGGACTCGTGGTGCTGGATGAGCTGCATCGACACGGGGGTCCGTTCGACGAGCGCGCGCGAGGTGATCATCTCGCACACGTACAAGCCGGCGCCGTACTCGCGGCAGAGCCGGCGGTAGGCCATGTTCGTGATGCCCGCCATCGGCGCGAGCACGACCGGCACGTCGACCTCGATGGGGCCGATGCGCAAGGGCTTCGCCGGACGGGTCGCCGTCCCGGGTGCGTCAGTGATCGTCATACGTCTCCCATCTTCCCACGTCGGTGCGCGCCGGTAGCGTTCTCCACATGACGACCGACGCCATCACCAGGTTCGACGCCGATGCACGGGCCCGAGGGCTCCGGGTCGACGTGGTCGAGCGCCCCGCCGCGGACTCCCTGCACGGGGCAGCCGCACTGCTCGGCATCGAGCCCGGCGACATCGTGAAGACCCTCGTCGTGAAGCGGCACGACGGCGGCTTCCTGCTCGCCCTCGTGCCCGGCGGCCGTGCCATCGCCTGGAAGAAGCTCCGCACCGTCGTCGGCGTCAACAAGCTCTCGATGCCCGACGCCGCCACCGCGCTCGAGGCCTCGGGCTACGAACGCGGCACCATCACGCCCATCGGCGCGACGGGCGACCTGCCGGTCTACGCCGACGAGCGGATCGTCGGACGCCGGGTCGCCCTCGGCGCCGGTCGGCACGGCGCGAGCGCCTTCGTCGACGCCGACGACCTGGTCGCGGCCTACGGCGCGACGGTCGCCGACATCACCGACGAGGAGCCCGTCCGCTAGCACCCGCTCAGTCGGGGACCTCGGTCCAGACGCCCTCGGCGCCGGGCACGAAGCACGAGTCGCCGTCGCAGACCGGCGCACCGCCGGGCGTGACGAGCGTGAGCAGGGCGGGTCGCGCCTCCTGGCCGTCGGACTGGAGGCGCGGCTCGGCCGAGCCGTCGACGCGGACGTCCGTCATCGGGTCGCCTCCGCGTCTGCTGCCGCGTCCTCGGCGGACCGCTGCTCGGCCTCGGCGACGTCCGACGGGGTCGTCCCGCGGAGGGCGACGACCTGCGTCAGCACCTGCTCGAACGCAGCCGGGTCCTGCGCGCCGGAGACGCCGTACTTGCCGTCGATGACGAAGAACGGGACGCCGTTGATGCCGTACGCCTGCGCCTGCGCCTGGTCGGCGCGGACGGCCGCGAGCTGCGAGTCGTCGCAGAGCGTGGCGCGGACCTCGTCCGGGTCGAGGCCGACCTCGGCCGCGAGGGACGCCAGCGACTCGTCCTGACCGACGTGCTCACCACGCTCGAAGTAGGCGGCGAAGAGGCGCTCGACCATCTCGAGCTGCTTGCCCTGCTCCTTCGCCAGGTGGATGACCTGGTGCGCCTTCACCGTGTTGGTGTGGTGCATCGACTCGAAGTCGTAGTCGAGGCCGACGCTCGCGGCGATGCCGGAGACCTGGTCGAGCATCTGCTGCGCTTGCTCGACGGGCATGCCCTTGTGGCCGGAGAGGAACTCGGCCTCGGTGCCCTCGAAGTCCACGGGGGTGTCGGGGCTGAGCTCGAAGGAGTGGTACTCGACCTCGACCGGGGCGCCGTTCGGGGTCGAGGCGAAGGCGGCGACGCCGGCCTCGAACTTCCGCTTGCCGATGTAGCACCAGGGGCAGGCGATGTCCGACCAGACATCGACCTTCACAGAGTCGTTCATGCTGGTCGCAACCGGGGCCGCCGCAGCCGCATTCCCGCGCTGCCGGGCGCGGCGGGCGCGGCGCACAACCAAAAGCACCCCGCGCCGCGCATCAGCGTGGTTCGGGGTGCTTTTGGTTGTGCGAACGGCCGCGCCGGCCGCGCCGCGCCTACGCGCCGAGCAACCGCGCCGCGAGGTACCCCTGCAGCTGGTCGAGCGCCACCCGCTCCTGCGACATCGTGTCGCGCTCGCGCACCGTCACGGCCTTGTCCTCGAGCGTGTCGAAGTCCACCGTGATGCAGAACGGCGTGCCGATCTCGTCGTGGCGACGGTAGCGACGGCCGATCGCCCCCGCGTCGTCGAAGTCCACGTTCCAGTACTTGCGCAGGTCGTCCGCGAGGCCGCGCGCCACCGGCGACAGCTGCTCGTTGCGGGACAGCGGCAGGACGGCGGCCTTGACCGGAGCGAGCCGCGGGTCGAGCCGCAGGACCGTGCGCTTGTCGACGCCGCCCTTCGCGTTCGGCGCCTCGTCCTCGTGGTAGGCGTCGAGCAGGAACGCCATGAGCGCGCGGGTCAGACCGAACGACGGCTCGATGACGTACGGCACGTACTTCTCGTTCGCGGCCTGGTCGAAGTACCGGAGGTCCTTGCCGGAGGACTCGATGTGGTTGTTCAGGTCGAAGTCCGTGCGGTTCGCGACACCCATGAGCTCGCCCCACTCGGTGCCCGCGAACCCGAAGCGGTACTCGATGTCGGCGGTGGCGTCGGAGTAGTGCGCGCGTTCCCCGTCCGGGACGTCGAAGCGCCGCAGGTTCTCCGGGTCGATGCCGAGGTCGGTGAAGAACGCGACCGAGTCGGCGATCCACTGCTCGTAGTGCTCCTGCGCGGAGGCCGGCGGCACGAAGTACTCGATCTCCATCTGCTCGAACTCGCGCGTCCGGAAGATGAAGTTGCCGGGCGTGATCTCGTTGCGGAAGGCCTTGCCGACCTGGCCGATGCCGAACGGGGGCTTCATGCGGCTGGTCGTCACGACCTGCGCGAAGTCCACGAAGATGCCCTGCGCGGTCTCGGGGCGGAGGAAGTTCAGGCCCTCTTCCGACTCGACCGGGCCGAGGTAGGTCTTGAGCATGCCGGAGAACTCGCGCGGCTCGGTCCACTGGCCGCGGGTACCGCAGTTCGGGCACGCGATCTCGGCCATGCCACCCTCGGGCTGCCGGTCCTTCTTCGCCACGAACGCCTCGATGAGGTGGTCTTCGCGGAACCGGTGGTGGCAGTGCAGGCACTCGACGAGCGGGTCGGTGAACGTCGCGACGTGCCCGGACGCCTCCCACACCTTGCGCGGCAGGATCACGGCCGAGTCGAGGCCGACCATGTCACCGCGGCCGCGGACGAACCGCTGCCACCACTGCCGCTTGATGTTCTCCTTCAGCTCGACGCCGAGGGGCCCGTAGTCCCACGCGGAGCGCGATCCGCCGTAGATCTCCCCCGACTGGAAGACGAAGCCACGGCCCTTGGCCAGGGCGATGACGCTGTCGAGACGGGAGGACTGTGCCACGGGATGCTCCAGAGGTCGCCGAGCTGGGTGCCCGGTTCGGAAACGTACCGGGCAAGCGTACCGGCCCCACGGGCCTCGGCGGACGGGAGGCGCGGTCCCTGTGGAGAACGCGCCTCACCCCTCCGGTCTGAAGCCGTCCACCGCGCCCAGCGCGTCCGCCACGCGCGTCACGTCGTCCTCGTCGTTCCAGAGGTGGAACGCCAGCCGGAGCCGACCGGCCCGCCCGCTCGCGCTGATCCCGGCTGCCGCGAGGGCCCGGAGGGCCGCGCCGTCCGCGTCCGCGAACGTCGTGATCGCCTGACCGCTCCGAGGTGACCCGAGCGTGTCGGCGAGCCGGTCCGTGAGACGCGTGGCGTGCCTCCAGGACGACGTCGCATCGAGCGCGGCGACGTGCCGGAGCGCAGCCACCGCGCCCGGCCATGCCTGCCATGCCGGCGAGACGTCGAACCGACGCGCGTCGTCGGCGAGCCGCATCGCGGGTCCGTAGCAGGACCCCCACACGTCGGCGCCCGCGTACCACCCGGCCTGCACGGGGCGGAGCCGTTCGAGCGCGGCGTCCGAGAACGTCGAGAAGGCGACGCCGCGCGGCGCGCACAGCCACTTGTAGGCGTGCGTGACGGTCACGTCGAACCGGGCCGCGTCCACCGGGAGCACGCCGGCGGCCTGCGTGAGGTCGCACAGCGTGAGCGCGCCGACGGTCCGAGCCGCCTCGAGCACCGGCCCCGGATCGGTGACGACGCCGCTCGACGACTGCACCGCGGACCAGGCGACGAGGGACGTCCCGGGCCGCACCGCGTCGGCGAGGGAGGCGAGCGGGACGCTCCGGACCCGGACGCCCCGGTGCGCCTGGGCGAGGAACGGGAACACGAGCGAACTGAAGTCGCCGTCGGGGACGACCACCTCGGCGCCGTCCGGCAGCGCAGCGGCGACGACCGCGACCATGGCGGAGGTCTGCGACCCCGTGGCGACCCGGGCCCGGTCGACGCCGACGATCCGCGCGAAGAGCGAGCGACCCTCCTCGACGAGCGCGCCGTACGCGACCGGCGTGGACGCGGCGTGCTCCCACTCGTCGAGGTCGGCGCGCATGGCGGCGAGCGTGCCGCGCGTGGGGAGTCCGGCGGTGCAGGCCGCGAGGTAGCCGGAGCCGTCGACGAAGGAGTCCATGCCTCCACGGTGGCGCGGGGTCGTCCATCACACCAGGGCAGGCTTCTTCGATCCCCCATAACATGACGTTGTGGACGACCTCGATCCCCAACTCCTCCGCGTGCTGCGCGCCGTCCGTGACGCCGGCTCGATCAGCCGCGCGGCCGCCGCCCTCGGGTACAGCCAGCCCGCGGTGAGCCAGCTGCTCGCCCGCGCCGAACGCCGGACGGGCCACGAGCTCGTGCTCCGCGGAGCGCGCGGCGTCACGCTCACCGAGTCGGGACGGGTCCTCGCCGACCACGCCCTCGCCGTGCAGGCAGCCCTCGCGGCAGCGCAGGAGGACCTCGACGCCGTCGGCGGCCTCGCCCGCGGACGGGTGCGGATCGCCGGGTTCCCGAGCGCGTCGTCGACCCTCGTGCCGCCGGTGCTCGCCGCGGTCTCGGCCACGAGCCCGGGCGTGGTGACCTCGTACGTCGAGGCCGAACCGCCGGAGGCCGTCGAGCTCCTCCGCCGCGGCGAGGTCGACGTGGCGCTGACGTTCTCGCACGCGTTGCAGGGCGACGACGTCGGCGCCGACCCGACGCTCACGACCCGGGTGCTCGGTCGCGACCCGCTCGCCCTCGTGACGCCTGCCCCCGCGCTGAGCGGGTCCGCGCACGGTGCCGACGCGGTCGCGGACCTCGCCGCCTTCCGCGAGGCGCGCTGGATCGGCGGGTGCCCGCGCTGCCGAGGGCACCTGCTCGCGTCGTGCGCCGCCTCCGGCTTCACCCCGGACATCGTCCTCGAGACGGACAACGCCGCGGCGGTCGTCGGGTTGGTCGCGGCGGGCCTCGGTGTGGCCCTGCTCCCCCGCCTCGCGCTCACGACCACCGTGGTGCCGCCCGGCGTCTCGGTCACGCCGGCGAGCGACGAGCTCGCGCGGCGCGTCGAGGTGGTGGTGGCACGGGGCGCGGACCGGGTGCCGAGCGTCCGCGCCGCGCTCGACGCGGTCCGCGGCGCGGCGCACCTGCTCGGCTGAGCCGAGGCGTGCGCTCGGTCGAGCCGGGAACCGTCGGACGGGAGGCGCGGGTCGGCGCCGCCCCGCGCCTCCTGTCAGGCCGTCGGTGCGTCCACCGCCCCGCCGAACCGTCGATCGCGGCGCGCGTACTGCTCGATCGCTCCCCACAGGTCGGTGCGACGGAAGTCCGGCCACAGCCGGTCGAGGAACACCATCTCGGCGTACGCCGACTGCCACAGCATGAAGTTGGACGTCCGCTGCTCCCCCGAGCTCCGCAGGAAGAGGTCGACGTCCGGCAGCTCCGGCACGTACAGCCGCTTCGCGAGGGCCTTCTCGGTGACCTGGCTCGGCTTGAGGCGCCCGGCAGCGACGTCCTCGGCCATGCCCCGGACCGCGTCGACGATCTCGTTCCGACCGCCGTAGTTGACGCACATCGTCAGGGTGCAGACGTCGTTGTCGGCGGTCATGCGCTCGGCGGTCTGCAGCTCGTCGATCACGCTGCGCCAGAGCCGCGGGCGTCGGCCGGCCCACCGGATCCGGACCCCCCACGCGTTCAGTTGGTCACGGCGGCGGTGCAGGACCTCGCGGTTGAAGCCCATCAGGAAGCGGACCTCGTCAGGTGAGCGCTTCCAGTTCTCGGTCGAGAACGCGTACGCCGAGACGTGCTTGACGCCGATCTGCACGGCGCCGGCGACCACGTCGAGGAGCGATGCCTCACCCGCGCGGTGCCCCTCGACCCGGGTGAGGCCGCGCTGGTTCGCCCAGCGGCCGTTGCCGTCCATCACGATTGCGACGTGCTCGGGGACGAACTGCAGCGGGATCGCCGGAGGGTGCTCACCCGTCCAGTCGACGGGCTTCAGCGGCTCGGACTCGGCGTACCGGCGAGGGCTCATGCAGGGGTTCCTCCGTGGTCGGACGGCTGGTCGGGCGCGTTGCCGGGCGGGTTGCCGGGCGTGTTGTCAGGCACATTGCCGGTCGCGTTGCCGGACGGGTCCGGCGGCTCCGGCAGCGTGGGTGCCGGGGTCGCGGCGACCGCGGCGGGCACACCACCCGGTGTCGGATGGACCGGGGACGGGTGCTCGGTGCGGTCGACGTGCGGCAGCGACCGGAGCGATCGTTCCAGGTGCCACTGGGCGTACGCCGCCACCACGCCGGACGCCCGGGAGCGCGTGCGCTCGTCCGACGCGTCCACCGTGCCCCAGTCGCCGGCGAGCAGGGAGCCCAGGAGCTGCAGGGTGTCCGGGTCGAGCCGCGGTGTCCCCGGGGGAGCCGCGTGGTCCGCCACCACGCCGCCGAGCTGCACGACGAACGCCGAGTGCGGCCCGGGCTCGCCGGTGACCGCGCAGTCGCGGAACGACGGCGCCCACCCTGCGATGCTCATCGCGCGCAACAGGTACGAGTCGAGCGTCGCACTCGTCACGTGCTCGCCGCGCGCCAGCGACCGGAGCGCCCCGACGAGGAGCAGGTACTGCTGCAGTCCGGCGTCCGCCTCGCTCAGGCGGTCGGCGGTCTCGACCATCGCGCTGGCGGCGGTGTAGGCCCCGTAGTCGGCGACGATCTGCGCGCCGTACGAACCGAGCGACTCGGCCTGCGTCACGATGTCGAGCGAGCGGCCCTCGTAGAACTGGGCGTCGACGACCATGAACGGCTCGAGCCGGGACCCGAACTTCGAGGCGGTCCGCCGGACGCCCTTCGCCACCGCCCGGATCTTGCCGTGCTGGCGGCTCAGCATCGTGACGATGCGGTCGGCTTCACCGAGCTTGTGGGTGCGCAACACGACGCACTCGTCCCGGTACAGCGGCATTGGTCCAGTATCCCCCGCGCCACCGACGCTGCGCGCCGCGCTGCTCGCGGCGCGCGAGCGTTCGCGGCGTGCGATCGGGCGGCCGTCGAGCGGGCGGGCGTCGAGCGTGCGGGCGTCGAGCGGGCGCGACACGCCGCTCACGTCCGCCGAGCGGGCGGAAGGCGCCGCTCGCCACCGACGAGCGGGACAGAAACCTCCCGCTCGCGGCACGCACGCACGCACGTACGCACCAGCGCGACCACGCACAGGAGGCGCGGTGCGGGTCGGACCCGCACCGCGCCTCCTGGACGGAACGCGTTACGCCGAGACCAGCTCCGACGCGCCGGACGCAGCCCCCGCGCGCACCGCGCGGTTGACCGCCGAGACGATCGCCTTGAGCGACGCGGTGGCGATGTCGGCGTCGATCCCGACGCCCCACAGCCGGACGCCGTCGACGTCGAGCTCGACGTAGGACGCGGCCTGCGCGTCACCCGAGGCGCTCATCGTGTGCTCCGAGTAGTCGTAGAGCGTCACGTCGACGCCCTGCTCCCGCATCACCGTGAGGAACGCGTCGATCGGGCCCGTCCCGACGGCGTCGGACGTGATCGAGCCGTCGTCGACGCGCAGGGCGACCGAGAGCTTCGTCGTGCCGTCGAAGTCGCTCGACGTCGCCGTCTTCGTGATCTCGTAGCGGCCCCACTTGTCGGACTCGTCGGCCGCGGGCAGGTACTCGTCGCGGAAGAGGTCCCAGATGCGCTCGGACGAGAACTCGCCGCCCTCGGCGTCGGTGCGCTGCTGCACGACCCCGGAGAACTCGATCTGCAGCTTGCGGGGCAGGTCGATCGAGTGGTCCGTCTTGAGCAGGTAGGCGACGCCGCCCTTGCCGGACTGGGAGTTGACGCGGATCACGGCCTCGTACGAGCGGCCGATGTCCTTCGGGTCGACGGGCAGGTACGGCACCGCCCACTCGATCTCGTCGATGTCCTTGCCGGCGGCCGCGGCCTTGGCCTTCATGGCCTCGAAGCCCTTGTTGATGGCGTCCTGGTGCGAGCCGCTGAACGCCGTGTAGACGAGGTCGCCCGCCCACGGCTGACGCTCCGGCACCGGCAGCTGGTTGCAGTACTCGACCGTGCGCTTGATCTGGTCGATGTCCGAGAAGTCGATCTCGGGGTCGATCCCCTGCGTGAACAGGTTCATGCCGAGTGCGACCAGGTCGACGTTGCCGGTGCGCTCACCGTTGCCGAACAGGCAGCCCTCGATGCGGTCGGCGCCGGCCATGTACCCGAGCTCCGCGGCCGCGACGGCGGTGCCACGGTCGTTGTGGGGGTGCAGGGAGAGGATGACGTCCTCGCGGTGGGCCAGGTTGCGGGACATCCACTCGATCGAGTCGGCGTAGACGTTCGGCGTCGCCATCTCGACGGTCGCCGGCAGGTTGATGATCACCTTGCGGTCGGGCGTCGGCTCGAAGACCTCGAGCACGGCGTTGCAGATCTGGACCGCGACCTCGAGCTCGGTGCCGGTGTACGACTCGGGCGAGTACTCGTAGAACACCTTCGTGTCGTGCTGCAGGGTCGCCTCGGCCGCACGGCACAGCTTCGCGCCGGACACCGCGATGTCGACGACGCCCTGCACGTCGGTGCGGAACACGACCTCGCGCTGGACGATCGACGTCGAGTTGTACAGGTGGACGATGGCCTGCTTCGCGCCGTCGATCGCCTCGTACGTGCGGTTGATGAGGTGCTCGCGCGCCTGGGTCAGCACCTGGATCGTGACGTCGTCGGGGATGGCGCCCTCGTCGATGAGCGAGCGGACGAAGTCGAAGTCGGTCTGCGAGGCGCTCGGGAACCCGACCTCGATCTCCTTGTAGCCCATGCGGACGAGCAGGTCGAACATGGCGCGCTTGCGCTCGGAGTCCATCGGGTCGATCAGGGCCTGGTTGCCGTCGCGCAGGTCGACCGCGCACCACCGCGGTGCCTTGTCGATGCGCTTCGTCGGCCAGGTGCGGTCCGGGAGGTCGACACGGATCTGCTCGTGGAACGGGACGTACTTGTGGATCGGCATCCCGGAGGGGCGCTGGGTGTTCTGCATCGTTTCGTCGCTTTCGTCGTCAGGTGTGGGTCAGGCCACGACGGACTCCGCGACGAGGTGGGCCGTTGTGTCAGGCCTCGTCGCGGCAGCGAAGGAGGAGGAGCGCCGAGTACATCGGGTCCACGGTAGCACCGGCAGCGGCCCGTGTGACAGACCGAGCCGCCGCGGGGCGCCGAGGTCGCGGGGCGTCGAGGTCGCGCGACGTGCGGCGGCCGGGGTGCCGAGGTCGCACGACATGCCGCGGCCTGGCCGTCGAGGTCGCACGAACCGTCGCCCGCAGGCACCGCGAGCGACACTTCGTGCGACCTCGGCCGACCCGAGCGACGGAACGTGCGACCCGAGCGACCCGAACGACCGCGAGCGACGGGTCAGTCGACCGCCAGCGCCTCCGTCGGCGGCACCCGCATCGCACGCCGCACCGGCGCGATCGTCGCGACCACCGCGAGGACCAACGCTCCTACGACCACGATCCCCACGGTCAACGGCGGTAGCACCGGCGTCGTCGCGAAGCCGAGCGAACCGAGCAACGTCTGCCCACCGACCCACCCGTAGAAGGTGCCGAGCACGAGCCCGGTGACGACGGCTGCGACGACCATCTGGACGGCCTCGGTGACGATCATCCGTCGGACCTGCGCCCCGGTCAGCCCGAGCACCCGCAGCAGCCCGAGCTCCCGCCGGCGCTGCAGCACCCCGAGCGCGAGCGCGTTCACGACACCCACCGCGGCGATCACGGCGGAGAACCCGACGATGACGCTCACGACGGCGTTCAGCTGGACGAAGAAGTCACGCTGCCCCTCGAGCATCTCCTTCGTCATCTGCCCCTGGTCCATGGCCTGCAGCTGGGCACCGAGCACGTGTTGCATGATGCCGAGCGCCACGGCGAACGTGACGAGCAGGGTGACGCCGATGACGAGCCCGATGGTCGCCCGTGCGGACCGGCCGGGTGCGCGCATGGCGTTGCGGCCGGCGAGCAGGACGACGGGGTCACGGGCCCCGATGCGTCCGATGAGCTGCAGCACGGGCGGCATCACGATCGTCGCACCGACGGCAACCCCGGCGAAGGAGACGAAGCCCCCGAGCGCTGCCGGCAGGACCGCGATGGGCGAGAGCGCGCTGGCGAGCAGCCCGACGAGCAGGAGCAGGCCGCCCGCAGCCATGAGCACGATCGCCCAGACCTTCCGAGCGGTCCCGGAGCGGACGTCGTCGTGACTCGGTTCGACACTCGACGAGAGTGCCTCGAGCGGGGTCACGGTGAGCACCCGCCGCGAACCGGCCGCGAACGCACCCCAGGTCGCGAGGACGACCGCCACGACCGGGAGCACGAGCTCCCACGGCACGATCGTGTACGCGGTGTCCGGCAGGAACCCGTTGCCCCGCAGCACGACGACGAAGAGCGCACTGAGCCCTGTGCCGACGACCGCCCCGATCAGACCGCCGAGGACCCCGACGACGAGGCCGGTCCGGGTGATCCGTGCGCGCAACGAGGCGCCGGTCGCCCCGACGAGCCGCTGCAGCGCGATGATGCGGGTCTGCCCGGCGATGAGCGTGGCGCAGGTGTTCGCCGTGACGATCGCACCGACGTAGAGGGCGATGCCGAGGAAGAGCCACCCGACGACCGAGAGGATCGCCTTCACCGGGCCGAGCTCGGAGAGACCGGAGGCCGCCAGGGCCTCGGTGACGATCCCCGGCGCGATGACCAGTGCCGACCCGAAGGTGGTGCCGAGCGCCGCGACGAGGACGGTCGGGGCGAACGCGCGGACGCCGTTCACGCTGCGGTCTCCATCCCGAGCATCGTGGTCGAGATCGCCGCGGCATCCATCGCCGGACGATCCCCCACCACACGACCATCCGCCAGGAACAGGATCCGATCAGCATTCGCCGCAGCCACCGGATCATGCGTCACCATCACCACGCTCTGCCCCCACTCCGACACCGCACCCCGCAAGATCTGCAACACATCACGACCCGTCCGCGAATCCAACGCCCCCGTCGGCTCGTCCGCGACCACCACCGCCGGCCGCGACGCCAACGCCCGCGCGATCGCCACCCGCTGCTGCTGCCCACCCGACAACTGGTGCGGACGATGCGACAACCGATCCCCCAACCCCAGCATCTCCACCAACCGGTCGATCCACGCCGACTCCTCACGAGTCACCTTGTGCCCACCCAACAGGAACGGCAACCGGATGTTCTCCCCCACATCCAACGTCGGCACCAGGTTGAACGACTGGAACACGAACCCCAACCGACGACGCCGCAACTCCGTCAACTCCCTGTCACCCAACCCCGTGACGTCCACCCCGTCGATCCAGATCCGACCCGACGACACCTGGTCGAGCCCCGCCGCGACGTGCATCAACGTCGACTTCCCCGAACCCGACGGCCCCATCACCGCCGTGAACTCCCCCGCACCGATGTCGACGCTCACATCGTCCAACGCCCTCACCCGCCGCACGGCATCGCCGTAGTGCTTCGAAACGCGGTCGAGACGGATGATCGGTCTGCTGCTCGTGGTCATGACTCCACGATGACGGCCAGGAGGCACGCCCCGCGTCGGCCCAGCGGCTCCTGTGGATCGTCCGCTCGGCTCCACTGCCTGGGGAGAAGTCATCCTGGCGGATGACGGACCGTCAGCGCGCAGCGCGCAGCGCGCAGCCGCGGTCAGTCGGCCTTCGCGACCAGACCGTGCTCGTGCGCGAACACCACGAGCCGCACCCGGTCCCGCAGCTCGAGCTTGGTCAGGACGCGCGAGATGTGCGTCTTCACCGTCGCCTCGCTCACGTACTCGTGCTGCGCGATCTCGCTGTTGCTGAAGCCCCGCGCCGCCAGGTCGAAGATCTCCCGTTCGCGCGGCGTCAGGTCGGCGAACGCGGCCGGCACCGAGGCCGACTGCTCGCTCGTGTCCTCGTAACGGCGGAGGAGCTCACGGGTCGCCGACGCCGCGAACACCGCGGTCCCGGCGTGCACCGTGCGGATCGCTGCGAGCAGGAACTCCGGGTCGGCGTCCTTCAGCACGAAGCCGCTGGCACCGGCTCGGATCGCCTTCGCCGCTGCCTCGTCGAAGTCGAACGTGGTGAGCACGAGCACCTTGGCGCCGTCGGTCCCGCTGTCCTCGACGATGCGGGCGGTGGCGGTGATGCCGTCCATCACCGGCATGCGGACGTCCATGAGCACGACGTCGGGACGCCCGCGCCGCACGAGCTCCACGCCCTCGGCACCGTCGCCGGCCTCGCCGACGAACTGCAGGTCGGCCTGCGAGTCGATGAGCATCCGGATGCCGGTGCGGAACAGGGCCTGGTCGTCGACGAGCGCGACGCGGATCGGGGTGTCGTTCATCGGCCGGTGCGCTCCTGGAGGGTCGAGGGTGTGGTCGGGACGAGCCCGCGCGGCATCTGGCCGCTCGCGGGGACGGACGGCATCCGGACCGCGACCGCGAAGTCGTCGCCCCGCGGTCCCGCGGTCATCGTCCCCCCGGTCATGGTGGCACGTTCGCGCATGCCGACCAGCCCGTGTCCGGTGCCGGGCCCGCGCGTGCCGTCGTCGGCGCGCCGGTTGACGACCGTGATCTCGACGGTGTCCGGGCGGTACGTGAGGCTCGCGCGCACCGGGGTGTTCGGCTCGCCGTGCTTCCACGCGTTCGTCAGGCTCTCCTGGACGATCCGGTAGACGGCGAGCTGGGTCGTGGTCGGCAGCCCCGACGAATCGCCCTCGCGCTCGACCCGCACGTCGAGGCCGACGCCACGCATCTCGCCGATCAGCCGGTCGATGTCGTCGATCTCCGGGGTCGGTGCGGTGCCCTGCTCGTGCCGCAGCGCACCGAGCAGTTCGCGCACGTCGCCGAGCGCACGGCGGGCGGTGCTCGAGATCGTCCCGAGCGCCTCGTCGGCGATCGCCGGGTCCGCCTTCAGCGCGTACCGGGCACCGTCCGCCTGGGCGATCACGACCGCCAGCGAGTGCGCGACGATGTCGTGCATGTCCCGGGCGATCCGGACGCGTTCCTGCTCCACGGCGACGGCACGATCAGCCCGTGCGGCGTCGCGCTCGGCGAGGAGCTGGGCCTCTCGGCTCATGCTCGCGGACCGCCGGGTGCGGAGCACGAGACCGGCGAGCCACGGCAGGAGGAGCAGCAGCAGCACGATCGCGAAGTACGCGATCGCGACCTTGAGCGACTCCTGCTCGGGCGTAGTCGCCGTCACGATGCCCTGCCGCTGCCGGTAGTCGTCGAGACCGAGGTAGACGGCCGCCGTCACGGGGCCGACGATCGACGACACCAGGCCCGCCAGGCGCACGCGTCGGCTGCCGTAGCGGCTCGTCGAGTAGACCACCCCGGCGATGAACGCGTTCGACAGGTCGGGCATCTGCAGGGTGACCATCTCGAGGACGGCGAACACCCACGCCACACCGAGCGCGAGGCCCGGCGACAGGCGCCGGAGCGCCAGCGCGGCCGTCATGCCGAGGACCGTCAGCAGCGCGAACGGCGAGTCCAGTCCCCGTGCGGTCACGACGAGCACGAGCGCGCCGAGCAGGACCGCGATCACGACGTCGGTGATCACCTGCGCGCGCAGCATGGGACGGAACACCACACCACGGTACGTCCAGGAGGCGCGGTGCGCGTCCGCCTCCAGGTTGACGTCAGCAGACGGTCGGGTCAGAAGCCCAGTCGCCCGAGCTGCTTCGGGTCGCGCTGCCACTCCTTCGCGACCTTCACCCGGATGTTGAGGTACACGTGGCGGCCGCCGAGCAGCGCCTCGATCTCGGTGCGGGCCCGCGACCCGACGTCCTTGAGGCGCTCACCCTTGCGACCGATGACGATCGCCTTCTGGCTGTCCCGCTCGACGAAGAGGTTCGCGAAGATGCGCAGCGGGCCGTCCGGTTCGTCGTCCTCGTCCGGCTCGACGACGTCCTCGATCACGACGGCGAGCGAGTGCGGCAGCTCGTCGCGCACGCCCTCGAGCGCGGCTTCGCGGATGAGTTCGCCGATCCGCTCCTCGTCGGTCTCCTCGGTCACCGCGGCGTCGTCGTAGAGCTGGGGCGACTCAGGCAGGAGCGACGTGATCACGCCGAGCAGGTCCTCGAGCTGCAGTCCCCTCGTGCCCGAGGTCGGCACGATGGCGTCCCACTCGCGCAGCTTCGACACCGCGAGCAGTTGCTCCCCGACCTTGTCCTTGGCGGCCCGGTCGATCTTCGTGACGATGGCGACCTTCTTCGCACGCGGGTACTGGTCCAGCGTGTCGTTGATGAACCGGTCGCCGGGGCCGATCGGCTCGTTCGCCGGGACGCAGAGCCCGATGACGTCGACGTCCCCGAGGGTGGACTGCACGAGGTCGTTCAGCCGCTCGCCGAGCAGGGTGCGCGGTCGGTGCACGCCGGGGGTGTCGACGATGATGACCTGGCCGTTCGGTCGGTGCACGATCCCGCGGATGGCGCGGCGGGTGGTCTGCGGCTTCGACGAGGTGATCGCGACCTTCTGGCCGACGAGCGCGTTCGTCAGCGTGGACTTCCCGACGTTCGGGCGCCCCACGAACGAGACGAACCCGGCACGGTACGGCTCGGTCGGTCCGGCGGTGGCTGGCGTGGTGTCGGTCATGCGTGCGTGGTTCCCGTCGTGGTGGATGCTGCGTCGTCGAAGGCGTCCTCGACGTCCGCGAGTCCGGGCGTGCGCTCGGCGAGCACGGTGATGAGGTGGCGGCGCTTGCCCTCGACCCGGTCGGCCGTGAGCACGACGCCGGACACGGTGACGCTGTCGCCGCTGATCGCCAGGTGGCCGAGCTCCTTGGTGAGCAGCCCGCCGGCGGTGTCGACGTCGTCGTCCTCGAGCTCGATGCCGAACAGGTCGCCGAGGTCGTCGATGGGCAGTCGGGCAGAGATCCGCCAGACGCCCGGCTCGACCTCGACCCGGTCGACCACGGCGCGGTCGTACTCGTCCGAGATGTCGCCGACGAGCTCCTCGATGAGGTCTTCCATCGTGACGAGCCCGGCGACGCCGCCGTACTCGTCGACGACGAGCACGAGGTGGTTCTTCGCGACCTGCATGTGGCGCAGGGTGTCGTCGGCGGCCTTCGACTCCGGCACGAACTCCGCCGGGCGGAGGAGCGTCGTGACCCGCTTCGTACCGGACCCCGGTCGCTCGTACAGGGCCCGGGCCACGTCGCGCAGGTAGAGGACCCCGAGCACGTCGTCGCTGCCCTTGCCGGTGACGGGCATGCGGGAGACGCCCGCGGCGAGGAACTGCTCCATGCCGCTCGCGAGGGTGTCCGAACCGTCGACGGTGAGCATGTCGGTGCGCGGCACCATCACCTCGCGCACGAGGGTGTCGCTGAACTCGAAGACCGAGTGGATGAGCTCGCGGTCGTCCTGCTCGAGGACGTTGCTCTCGGTGGCCTCGTCGACGAGCGACAGCAGCTGCTCCTCGCTCGACACCGTCGAGGCACTGCCCCCGCGCCCGGGCGTGACGCGGTCGCCGATCGCCACGAGCAGGCCGGCGAGCGGACCGAGCACGATGCGCACGGCCCGGACCAGCCTGCCCGTGGTCGCGATGAGCCGTTCGGCGTGCGCGCGACCGACGCTGCGCGGGCTGGACCCGACCAGCACGAACGACACCGCGGTCATGATCGCGGCGGCCACGATGAGCGCGACCCACCACGTGTCGAAGACCATCACGAGCGCGATCGTGACGAGCACGGCGGCGGCGGTCTCGGCGAGCACCCGGAAGAAGTTGAGCGCGTTGACGTGCGCCCCGACGTCGTCGCCGACCGCCTCGATGGCGCGGCGGTGCTTGCTCTCCCGCGCGATCTCGTCGAGGTCGGCGCGGGACAGGACGGAGAGCGCGGCGTCGGACGCGGCGAGCAGGCCACCGACGACGACCAGCACGAACGCCACCGCCAGCAGGCCGACGACGAGCAGCATCAGCTCACCGCCCGCGGCGCTGGGCGGCGAAGGCTGTGAGGATCTCGCCCTGCAGCCCGAACATCTCCGCCTTCTCGTCCGGCTCGGCGTGGTCGAACCCGAGCAGGTGCAGGATGCCGTGGCAGGTCAGCAGGAGCATCTCGTCGGTGCTCGAGTGCCCGGCGGTCTTCGCCTGTTCCTCGGCAACCTGCGGGCAGAGCACGATGTCGCCGAGCAGCCCGGCGGGCGTCGGGTCGTCCTCGGTGCCCGGACGGAGTTCGTCCATCGGGAAGCTCAGGACGTCGGTCGGCCCGGGTTCGTCCATCCACCGGACGTGCAGCTGCTCCATCGCGCCCTCGTCGACGAGCACGATCGCGAGCTCCGCATCGGCGTGGACGTGGAGCGCGTCGAGCGCGAAGGCGGCGAGGCGCTGGATGGCTGCCTCGTCGACCTCGACGCCGGACTCGTTGTTGAGCTCGATGCTCACCGGTTCCCTCCTCGGGAGTCGTTCTGGGGGTACGGGGAGCGCTGGCGGTCCTGCGGCGGACGCCCCCGTCGCTCGGCGCGGTTCGCACCGGCGGGGTTCGGCGTGGCGGCGCTGCCCCGGCCGCCCGGGCGGTACCCGGACTGCTCGGCGAGGCGTTCCTCGTCGTAGACGGTGTAGGCGTCCACGATCCGTCCGACGAGCGTGTGGCGGACGACGTCCTCGCTGCCGAGGCGGGCGAAGTGGATGTCGTCGACCTCGCCGAGGATGCGCGTGACGAGCCGGAGCCCGGACAGGTTGCCCGGCAGGTCGACCTGGGTGATGTCACCCGTGACGACCATCTTCGAGCCGAACCCGAGCCGCGTCAGGAACATCTTCATCTGCTCGGGCGTCGTGTTCTGCGCCTCGTCGAGGACAACGAACGAGTCGTTCAGCGTGCGTCCGCGCATGTACGCGAGCGGGGCCACCTCGACCGTGCCGGCGGCCAGGAGCTTCGGGACCAGCTCGGGGTCCATCATCTCGTTGAGCGCGTCGTAGAGCGGGCGCAGGTACGGGTCGATCTTGTCGGTGAGGGTGCCCGGGAGGAAGCCGAGCCGCTCGCCGGCCTCGACCGCGGGGCGCGTCAGGATGATCCGGGTGACCTCGCGCCGCTGGAGCGCCTGGACGGCCTTCGCCATCGCCAGGTACGTCTTGCCGGTACCGGCGGGGCCGATGCCGAACGTGATCGTGTGCTCGTCGATGGCGTCGACGTAGGCCCGCTGCCCGTCGGTCTTCGGCCGCACGGACTTGCCGCGGCTCGACACGATCGGCGTGCCGAAGGTGTCGGACGGCTTGCGGTCCTCGTCGAGGAGCTTCGCGGAGACGGGGATGTCGGACGGCCCGATGTCCTGCCCGCGCTTCACCATGCCGACGAGCTCGTCGACGAGGGCGTGCGCGCGCGCGACGTCGCGTTCGGGCCCGGTCAGCGTGACCTCGTTGCCACGCACGAGCACGCGGACGCCCGGGTACTGGCGTTCGACGGTCTTGAGCAGTCGGTCCTGGGGGCCGAGCAGCTGCACCATGGCGATGCCGTCGACCTGGATCGAGGCCGACACGTCCGTCGGGTCGGCCGGGGTGGGTGCTGGTTCGTTAGCCGGCAAGGGTGCCTTCCTGCAGTTCACCTGCGAGTACGTGCGCGTGCACGTGGAACACGGTCTGACCGGCGGCTTCGCCGGTGTTGAAGACGAGTCGGTACTGGCCGCCGGCGCGCTCGTCGGCGATGCGCTGCGCGGTGGCGACCAGGTGGGCGAGGAGGTCCGGGTCACCGGCAGCGAGCTCGGTGACGTTCCGGTACTGCTCGGTCTTGGGGATGACGAGCACGTGGACGGGTGCCTTCGGCGCGATGTCCTCGATGGCGATCACGCGGTCGTCCTCGGCGACGACGGTCGCCGGGATCTCGCGCGCGATGATCCGGGAGAAGATGCTGGGCGTGCTGGTGCTCATGGCTCCATCGTAGAACGCGGTACCGACGCCACGCCTTCCCGATCCGGGCGCTACCAGCGACCGAGCCGCGTCTGGAGGACCGCGAGCGCGGCCGGACCGGCAGTGGACGTCCGGAGCACCGTGTCGCCGAGGCGGACCCGGACGGCGCCGGCGGCCACCAGCCGGTCGAACTCGGAACCGTCGATGCCGCCCTCGGGTCCGACGACGAGCACGATCTCGGCGACATCGCTCGGCGGTTCCCACTCGGAGAGCCGGACGTCGCCGACCGGGTCCAGCACGAGGACGGCGCGAGCACCGTCGGCCGCACCGGGAGCCGGAGCCGCGAGCTGCCCGGTCGTCACCGGCGCGTCGACGACGGGCACCCGGGAACGGATCGCCTGCTTCGACGCCTCGTGCGCGATCGCCGTCCAGCGTGCGCGGCCCTTCTCGACCTTCGCGCCGTCCCAGCGCGAGACGCTGCGTGCCGCCGACCACGGCACGATCCGGTCGACACCGATCTCGGTCGCCGCCTGCACCGCCATCTCGTCGCGGCCGCCCTTCGCGAGCGCCTGCACGAGCGTGAGCGTCGGTGTGGGGGCGTCGTCGACGGCGACCGTGGACACCGCCAACGAGAGTGTGTCCCGCCCGAGCGCGGTCACGGCCCCGGTCACGACGGTGCCACGGCCGTCGGACAGGCGCAGCGTCTCCCCCACCCGGACCCGGGCGACCGTGACGGCGTGGCGCCCCTCCGCCCCGTCGAGCGGGACGGTGTCGCCGACCGTGACGCCGTCGAGCGACCCGACGAGGTAGAGCGATGCCATCAGAAGTTGAAGAACCGGTCGCGGAGCTTGCCGAACATGCCCTGCTGGAAGCGGGCGAGCTGCGGCTTCGCGGCCTTGTGCGACTTCGCGAGCTGCTCGACGAGCTGCCGTTCCTTGTGCGAGAGCTTCGTCGGCGTCACGACCTGCACACCGACCCGGAGGTCGCCGCGACCGTTGCCCCGGAGCTTCGTGATGCCGCGGTCCTTGATCACGAGGACGTCGGCGCTCTGCACACCCGGACGGACCTCGAGCTCGACCGGGCCGTCGAGCCCGTCGATCGTCGTGGTCGTCCCGAGCACGGCGTCGGTCATCGCGACCTCGAGCGTGGCGAGCAGGTCGTCCCCGTCGCGGCTGAACACGTCGTGGTGACGCACCCGGATCTCGAGGTAGAGGTCACCGGAGGGGCCACCCGCCGGGCCGACCTCGCCCTGGCCGGGCATCTGCAGGCGGAGCCCGGAGTCGACGCCGGCGGGGACGTCGACCGGCACCGTGCGGCGGGCGCGGACGCGTCCCTGGCCCTGGCACGTCGGGCACGGGTTCGGGATGACGGTGCCGTACCCGCGGCAGGTGCCGCAGGGCGCGCTCGTCACGACGTTGCCGAGGAGCGAGCGGACCTGGCGCTGGATGTGGCCGGTGCCGCCGCAGATGTCGCACGTCTGCGGGCTCGTGCCCGGCGCGCAGCAGGAACCGCCGCACGTCTCGCACAGCACCGCGGTGTCGACCTCGACGTCCTTGTGGGTGCCGAAGACGACCTCGTCGAGGTCGACGTCGATGCGGAGCAGGGCGTCCTGTCCGCGCTCGGCACGGCTGCGCGGGCCGTTGCCACGACCGCCGCCGCCACCGCCACCGAAGAACGCGTCGAAGATGTCGCTGAACCCGCCGGCTCCGCCACCGAAGGGGCTGTCGGCCTGGGGCCCGGCGTCGTACCGGCGGCGCTGCTCGGGGTCGCTCAGCACGTCGTACGCGTGCGTGACGTCCTTGAAGCGCTCGGCCGCGTCGGGGCTCGGGTTCACGTCCGGGTGCAGTTCGCGCGCCAGACGGCGGTACGCCTTCTTGATGTCGGCATCGGAGGCGTCCTTCTGGACGCCGAGGACGTCGTAGTGGTCTGCCACGTATCCCTCAGTCGGTTCGGTTCGGTTCGGTCGGTCGGGTGCGGCGGTCGCCGCGGTTCTGGTGGTCGTCGGTGGGCCTGGAGGCGCGGGTCGCCCCGTCGGGACCGGCTCGCTCAGGCGCGTGGGCACCTGGTCAATGTTCACCCAGGAGTTTGGACAGGTACCGTGCGACGGCGCGCACGGCGGCCATGTTCGTGCCGTAGTCCATCCGGGTCGGCCCGAGCACGCCGAGCCGGGCGAGTTCGCCGCCGGCCAGGTACCCGCCGGCGACGATGCTCGTCGCGTCGAGCCCGTACTCGGCGTTCTCGACGCCGATGCGAGCCGCGACGCCGTCGTCGATCTGCATCTCACCGAACAGGCGGAGCAGGGTCACCTGTTCCTCGATCGCCTCGAGCACGGGGAAGAGCCCGCCCGAGAAGTCCTGCTCGCTCTTGGCGAGGTTCGCCGCACCGGCCATCACCAGGCGGTCCTGCCGGTTGGCGGCGACCTGCTCGATGAGGGTCGCGACGACGACCCCGGCGAGCGGTTGGGCGTCGGGGCGGATCTGCTGCGGCACCGCGCGGAGCGCCGTCGAGACGTCCTGCAGCAGCAGCCCGACGCTGGCGCCGTTCACCACCGTGCGGAGTTCGGTGAGCGAGCCCTCGTCGAGCGCCACGTCGGTCTCGACGACGCGCTGCTCGACCCGGGCGGTGTCGGTGATGAGCACGACCATCAGGCGGTTGTCGCCGAGGCGGACGAGCTCGATGTGCTGGACACGCGCGCGCACCATCGAGGGGTACTGCACGAGGGCGACCTGGTTCGTGAGTTGGCTGAGCAGCCGGACCGTGCGGCCGAGGACCTCGTCGAGGTCGTTCGGCGCCCCGAGGAACGTCTCGATCGCGTGCCGCTGGGCACTGGACAGCGGCCGCGCGCCGGCGAGGTGGTCGACGAAGACGCGGTACCCCTTGTCGGTGGGGACGCGACCGGACGAGGTGTGCGGTGCCGCGATGAGCTGCTCGTCCTCGAGCTGGGCCATGTCGTTCCGGATGGTGGCGGCGCTGACCCCGAAGGCGTGCCGCTCGACGATCGTCTTCGAACCGACCGGCTCGCGCGACGCGACGTAGTCCCGCACGATGGCCTTGAGGACCTCGAGGCTGCGTTCGCTGACCACCCGGACCCCTTCCACTCGATCTGGCACTCGGACGTGTCGACTGCTGATCCTACGCCCGACCACCGACGGACCGGGACTTCTCCACACGCCTGCCAGTACGCTTCCGCCATGACCTACGGACAGCAGCCCGGTGGCCCCCAGTTCCCGGGCGGGTACCAGCCGCCCCAGCCGATGTCGCCCGAGGACCAGCGCCTCTGGGCCACGCTCACGCACATCGGCGGGATCTTCTTCAACTTCGTCGCGCCGCTCGTGGCCTACCTCGTCCTGCGCGATCGCGGCGGCTTCATCCGCGAGCACACGCGCGTGGCGCTGAACTTCCACATCACGATGGCGATCGCCTACGTCGCCGCGGGCCTCTTGACCATCGTGCTGATCGGCGCGGTGCTCCTGCCGGTGATCGGGATCCTGACGATCATCTTCGGGATCATGGCCGCCGTCGCCGCCAACCGCGGGCAGTTCTACCGCTACCCGCTCTCGATCGAGTTCATCAAGCAGTAGCTCAGTCGAGCAGCTCGTGGACCACCGCGTCCGCGAGCAGGCGACCCCGCAGGGTCAACTCGATCCGTCCCCGCACCGCGGCCGACCCGTCCACGAGACCACGTGCGATGAGACCGGCGACGCGGCCCCGTGCCTCCTGGCCCAGCTCGCTCGTCGCCAGCTCACCGCGGACCCGGGCGGCGAGCAGCACGCGCTCGACGTACCGGGTCTCGTCGTCGAGGGTCTCGCGGCCGGCCGCGGGCGACTCGCCCTGCAGCACCCGGTTCGCGTACGCGGCCGGGTGCTTCACGTTCCACCAGCGGGTGCCGGCGACCGCGGAGTGCGCGCCCGGGCCGACGCCCCACCAGTCGTGGCCCTTCCAGTAGGACAGGTTGTGCCGGCTCGCGTGCTGGTCGCCGCGGGACCAGTTCGAGACCTCGTACCAGGAGTACCCGGCGTCGCCGAGGACCTGGTCGGCCAGCTCGTACATGTCCGCCGCGAGGTCGTCGTCCGGCGCCGGCAGTTCGCCGCGTGCGACCATCCGGCCCATCGCGGTGCCGTCCTCGACGATGAGCGAGTACGCCGAGACGTGGTCGGGCGCACACGCCAGGGCCGCGTCGAGCGAGGTGCGCCAGTCGTCGAGGGACTCGCCCGGCGTCGAGTAGATGAGGTCGAGCGAGACGTCGAGCCCCTGCTGCTTCGCGGCGTCCACGACGAGCGGCACGCGCTCGGGGTCGTGCGTCCGGTCGAGCGTCGCGAGCACGTGCGGCACCGCGGACTGCATGCCGTAGCTCACGCGAGTGAACCCACCGGCGCGCAGCGTCGCCAGTGACGACTCGTCGACGGAGTCCGGGTTCGCCTCGGTCGTCACCTCGGCCCCGGGCAGGATGCCCCAGGTGTCGTCGATCGCCCGCAGGATCATCACGAGGTCGGACGCCGGCAGCATCGTCGGCGTCCCCCCGCCGAAGAACACCGTCGACACCGGGCGCCGCGGGACGCCGGAGCGGTCGAGGACGTCCGCCGCGAAGCGGATCTCCTGCACGGCGTGCCCGGCGTAGTCGTCCCGCCGGACCCCGCGCAGCTCGGACGCCGTGTAGGTGTTGAAGTCGCAGTAGCCGCACCGCACGCGGCAGAACGGCACGTGCACGTACACGCCGAACGGGACGTCACCCGCGGACGCCGCGGGCGAGAGCAGCCCGTCCGCTGGTGCGGGATCGGCGATCGGAAGAGCACTCGGCATGGACTCCATTGTCCGTCATGATGGAGACATGGAGCACCACCCCGTCCCCACCACGGTGCTGTGGGACATCGACGGCACCCTCGTGATGAACGCCTCCTCGCCGGGCAACCTCTACCACCTCGCGCTCGAGCGGGCAGTGGGTCGCGACCTCGTCCTCCGCGTCGGGCACCAGCACGGCCGCACCGACGCCGGGCTCATCGCCGAGCACGTCCGGGCCCACGACCTGGACGACTCCCTCATCCCCACCGTGAGCCGCCACCTGCACGACCTGACCGAGGAACGGCACGTGTCCGGCGACCACCGGAGCCCGGCGCCGGGCGCGATCGCCCTCGTCCGACGGTTCGCCGAGCTCGGCTGGCGCAACGGACTGCTGACCGGCAACTCCCCCTACCGCGCCCGCGTGAAGCTGCAGGGCGCCGGGTTCGACGTGGACGCGTTCGACTGGGAGCACTCGTACTTCGGCGATGCCGAGGTCGAGCGCAGCGGGGTGACCGCGCGTGCTGCCGAGGCCCTCGCGGGCACCCGGGCCGTCATCGTCGGGGACACCCCGCGGGACGGCGAGGCAGCCGAGGCCGTCGGGATCCCGTTCCTCGCGGTGGCGACCGGGGTGTTCGACGTCGAAGCGCTCCGCGCCACGGGTGCCGTGACGATCGCCCGGAACTGCGTCGACGACGCGTCGCTGATCGAGGACGCCATCGCGGCGCTGCCGCCGCTCCGCCCGGTCGGCGAGGGCTCCTAGCCGAGCAGACCTAGTCGCCGCGGAGCGCTTCGAGGTACTTCTGCGCCATCACGCGCTGCTGGCGGCGGAGCAACGGGGCCACGAACTGCCACTTCCGGCTCGACGGCTGCGAGAACTGCCGGATCTGCAACCACACCGAGCCGTCCGGGGTCCGTTCGACGACGAAGGACTCTTCGCCCGAGAGCGGGTGCCCCTCGAGCGTGCCGTACGCGAAGCCCTTGCGGTCGGTCTCGTCGATGATCGAGACGACCCGGACCGGCGCCTGCACCGTCTGGCCGAACGCGTGCATCGTCAGCGTCGCGCTCGTCCCCGCCGTCACGAGCGGCGTGCCGTCCGGGGCGAACTTCTCCACCCGGGGCGTCCCGATCGAGGCCGGGGCGATCGGCACGCCGTCCTCGTCGAAGGTCACCGGGTTGTAGCGGACCTCGTCGTCGTCGGGCTGTTCCTCGACGTGCACGCGGATCCCGCTGCGCTCCTGGATCTGCCAGGTCAGGGCCTGGGTCACCGCGGTCTCGAAGCGCTGGTCGCCGTGGCCGATCCGGGAGCGCGACTCGGACGGGGCGAACCCCTCCGGCGGGTACGTCATGAGGTCCGGCGCCTGGGTCGCACCCACGGCTCCGTACGTCAGGGCGGTCCGGTAGCTCCCGCGGGTACTCATGCGGCCACTGTACTGGGGACTCGTCCCCCGGATCGAACCGAGTCGTCCTCGGGTGCGCAACCGGCGGTCCGCTTTCCGCGCGCCCCGAACTGGAGGCCCGACACCCGTCCGACTCGCCCCTATCGTGGGTGCGTGCCCCGCTCCCCCCTTGCTCGCGCGCGGTCCGTCGACCGCACGACGGCCGCGTTCGCCGTCCTGACGCTCGCGGCGTTCGGACTGGCGGCGACGGCACGGGCCGCGGTCGAGTGGGCGACGGCCGGCCTCGGTGCTCCCTCCCGGTACGTCACGACGCCGCCGGGGGACGTCGACGTGTTCGACACCGCGAACGCCATCGCCGCGTTCGGGGCGTGCAGCGCCGGAGCGGGAGTGCTCCTGTTCGGGGTGACGCTCGTGCTCGCGGTGCGCCGACACTCGGCACGCCGGCTGCCCTACGTGCTCGGGTTCTGCACGCTGGCGATGGTGGTCGGGTCGGTGGTGGCCGGGTTCGCCGCGGCGGCGCAGGCCGACTACGACACGGCTGCCGGACTCGTCATCCTGCGGACCGCACTCGCAGGACTGGCCGCGGCGAGCCTCCCGGCACTGGGCCTGGCAGCGTTGCGGGCTCGCGCCCGACGCGTCTGACGCGCTCCGCTACTTCTTCTTCTCTTCGACGTCGCCGGAGAGCGCCGCGATGAAGGCTTCCTGCGGGACCTCGACACGACCCACCATCTTCATGCGCTTCTTGCCCTCCTTCTGCTTCTCGAGGAGCTTGCGCTTGCGGGTGATGTCACCGCCGTAGCACTTCGCGAGGACGTCCTTGCGCATCGCCCGGATGCTCTCGCGGGCGATGATCCGGGCGCCGATGGCGGCCTGGATCGGGACCTCGAACTGCTGGCGCGGGATGAGCTTGCGCAGGCGCTCGGTCATCAGCGTGCCGTAGGCGTACGCCTTGTCGCGGTGCACGATCGCGCTGAACGCGTCGACCTGCTCGCCCTGGAGCAGGATGTCGACCTTCACGAGGTCGGCCGCCTGGTCCCCCGTGGGCTCGTAGTCGAGCGATGCGTAGCCCTGGGTCTTGCTCTTCAGCTGGTCGAAGAAGTCGAAGACGATCTCGCCGAGGGGCATCTCGTACCGGATCTCGACGCGGTCCTCGCCGAGGTACTCCATGCCGAGCAGCGACCCGCGGCGCGACTGGCACAGCTCCATGATCGCGCCCACGTAGTCCTTCGGCGCGAGGATGGCCGCACGGACCATCGGCTCGCGGACCTCGACGATGCGACCGCCGGGGAACTCGGACGGGTTCGTGACCTCGGTCACGGTGTTGTCCTCGTTCGTGACCTCGTAGATCACGCTCGGGGCCGTGGTGATGAGGTCGAGCCCGAACTCGCGGCTGAGGCGCTCGGTGATGATCTCGAGGTGGAGCAGGCCGAGGAAGCCGCAGCGGAAGCCGAAGCCGAGCGCCACCGACGTCTCCGGCTCGTACACGAGGGCGGCGTCGGACAGCTTGAGCTTGTCGAGCGCCTCGCGGAGGTCGGGGTAGTCCGAGCCGTCGATCGGGTACAGGCCCGAGAACACCATCGGCTTCGGGTCGGTGTACCCGGCCAGCGCCTCGGTCGCGGGCTTCTGCGCCGTCGTGACCGTGTCGCCGACCTTCGACTGGCGGACGTCCTTCACCCCGGTGATGAGGTACCCGACCTCGCCGACGGAGAGGCCCTTCGTCGGCTTCGGCTCGGGCGCGGACACGCCGATCTCGAGGATCTCGTGCGTCGACTTGGTCGACATCATCTGGACCTTCTCGCGCGGGTGGATCGTGCCGTCCACCATCCGCACGTAGGTCACGACGCCGCGGTAGCTGTCGTAGACCGAGTCGAAGATCATCGCGCGGGGCGGAGCGTCCACGTCGCCCACGGGGGCCGGCACGGAGCCGACGACCCGGTCGAGCAGTTCGGCCACGCCCACGCCGGTCTTGCCGGACACGCGCAGGACGTCGTCGGGCGAGCCGCCGATGAGCTGCGCGAGCTCGGCCGCGTACTTCTCCGGCTCGGCCGCCGGCAGGTCGATCTTGTTGAGGACCGGGATGATCTCGAGGTCGTTCTCGAGCGCCAGGTAGAGGTTGGCGAGCGTCTGGGCCTCGATGCCCTGCGCCGCGTCGACCAGGAGGATCGCTCCCTCGCACGCCGCGAGCGACCGGGACACCTCGTACGAGAAGTCCACGTGACCGGGCGTGTCGATCATGTTGAGGGCGTACGTCTGCCCGTCGAGCTCCCACGGCATGCGCACCGCCTGGGACTTGATCGTGATGCCGCGCTCGCGCTCGATGTCCATGCGGTCGAGGTACTGCGCACGCATGGCGCGGTCCTCGACGATGCCGGTGATCTGCAGCATGCGGTCGGCCAGCGTGGACTTGCCGTGGTCGATGTGCGCGATGATGCAGAAGTTGCGGATCGCGTCGGCCGGGGTCGAGGCGGGCTCGAGCGGCGCGGATGCTTGTGGGCTCACGGTTCCTCGGGGTGGGTCGGACGGTCGAACGATTGTCCCACGTCCGCGCGGCGGCGGCGCGCACGTCCCGTCAGACCACGGCGTGCTCCGGCGCCGGCAGCGCACCCAGTCCGCGGCGCAGGTCCGCGGGCGTCGCCGCGAGGCAGACGCGGATCCAGCCCTCGCCGGTCCGCCCGAACCCGCTCCCCGGCGCCACGGCGACCCGCTCCCGCTGGAGGAACCCGAGCGCCCACTCCGCGACGTCGCCCTGCGAGGCGTGGGACATGTCGATCCACAGGTAGAAGGCGCCCCGCGGGTCGAGGTAGTGGATGCCGGCGGCGTCGAGCACCTCCTTCGCGACGCCGAGGTTGGCGCGGTAGTGCTCGCGGGCGTCCTGCACGGCGGAGTGGTCCCCCACGATCGCCGCGAGGGCCGCCCACTGGTCGGGTTCGGCGACGCAGCTGATCATCGCCTCCTGGGTCGTCCGCATCGTCGGGCCGAGCCCCTTCGGCGTGACGAGGTACCCGACACGGACGCCCGTCATCGCGTAGGTCTTGCTCAGCGAGAAGGCGGTGAAGACGCGGTCGTCCTCGTCGAGGCTCGCCAGGCTGACGTGGCGCGTGCCGTAGGTGAAGTACTCGTAGACCTCGTCGCTGATCACCCAGAGGTCGTGCCGCTTCGCCAGGGCGAGCAGGTCGCGGAGGGTCTGCTCGCCGAACACCGAGCCGAGCGGGTTCGAGGGCGAGTTCACGACGAGGGCGCGGGTCCGCTCGGTGATGCTCGCCTCGAGGGCCTGCAGGTCCGGCTCGAACCCGTGCTGCGGCTCGAGCCGGTACGGCACCGGGGTGGCTCCGATGATGTGGGCGTTCATCGTGAAGGTCGTGTAGCCGGGGTCCGGCACGAGGACCTCATCGCCGGGGCTCAGCACGAGGGTCATCGCCTGGAAGAGCGCCTGCGTCGCGCCGATCGTCATCCAGATCTGCTCGACGTCGACCTCGATCCGGTTCTCTCGGCGGAGCTTGTCGCGGATGGCCTCCCGCAGCGGGGCGATGCCGCCGTTCGGGGTGTAGTCGGTGCGGTCCTCGCTCCAGGCGCGTCGGGCGGCCTCGCCGATGTGCGCTGCGACGGGCACGTCGGGTTCGCCGATGACGAGCATCGCGATGTCCGTCCCGGTCGCCTGGTCCGTCTGCTCGGCCTGCATGCGGGCGGCTTGCTCGAACACGCGGCGGATGCCGGAGGCGGGGACGGTCTCGATGCGGGGCGCGAGCGATGGCATGCTCGTCACGGTAGCGAACGGTTGTTGCGGCACGGTTTCGGCGTTTCGGTGCTTTGGTCCAGACGCTCCGGCCTGGTAATGTTGGTGGCTGGCTTCCGCGTTCCCCGCCCACGGGTGGAACGCGATGCGACCAAGGGCCCCTCTACCCAGCGGTCGCGACCACCCGTAGAGACGATCAAGGAGCAACACGCATGGCGAACATCAAGTCGCAGATGAAGCGCATCAAGACCAACCTCAAGGCCCAGGAGCGCAACAAGGCCTATCGTTCGGAGCTCAAGACGGTCATCCGTCACACGAACGAGGCCGTCGTCGCCGGCGACAAGGACAAGGCCGTCGCGGCCCTGACCCTCGCGTCGAAGAAGCTCGACAAGGCCGTGAGCAAGGGCGTCATCCACAAGAACCAGGCCGCGAACCGCAAGTCGGCCATCGCGAAGAAGGTCGCGTCGCTCTGACGCACTGACCCTTCTGGTCGAGCAGGCCCCGCACCGTTCGGTGCGGGGCCTGTTTGCGTGCGTGGGGCACGCGCGGCGGGCGGCGCGGGGCGCGGGGCGCGGGGCGGCGTGACACGCGCGGTTCGACATGCTGCGCGTCGATCGACACGCAGAACGTCGCAACTCGCGTGCGGTGCCGTCCGAGTCGCGTCGCGTCGCGTGCGCAGTTCGGGAGGCGCGGCTCGCCTCAGCGCGCCTCGCCGCGCCGGGCGATGGTGCGGACCATGACCTCGAGCGCGTAGTGCGCGTCGCGCGAGCCACCCTTCACCGCGGTGTCGGCCTCGGCGATGCTGATGATCGCGTTCGCGAGCCCGGACTCGCTCCACCCCGCGACGTCACGCTGTGCCCGCTGTACCTGCCACGGCGCCATGCCGAGCGCCGAGGCGGCCTGACCGCTCGGCCCGCGGAAGGCACTGACCTTCGCCATCGTGCGGATCTTCGACGCGAACGCCGCCACGATCGGCACCGGAGCCTCGCCCGTGGAGAGCGCGTGCCGCAACTCGACGATCGCCGGAGCCGAACGGCCGGCGAGTGCGATGTCGGCGACCTTGAACGCGTTCGTCTCGACGCGACCGCCGTAGTACTTGTCGACGACCTTGTCCGTGATCTCGGCGGCTTCGTCCGCGAGGAGCTGCCGGCACGCGGCCGCGAGCTCGGCCAGGTCGTCCGCGAACGCCGCGACGAGGGTGCGCACCGCCGAGGGCGCGATCTTCCGTCGGGCAGCGCGGAACTCCGCCGTGACGAAGTCGATCCGGTCGGTCTCGCGCTTGAGCTCGTCGCACTGCACCTCGACGCCCCCGCCGACACCGCTGCGGATCGTGTCGAGCAGCTTCTTGCCGCGCACTCCCCCACCGTGGCGCAGCACGAGCGTGACGTCGTCCGCCGGGGCACCGAGGTACGAGATGGTCTCGGTGATGAACGCGTCGGTGCACTTCTCGACGTTGGTGACCCGGACCAACCGGGGCTCGCCGAACAGGGACGGACTCGCGAGGGTGGCGAGGAGGCCGGGAGCGTACTGGTCGGCTTCGAGGTCGTGCACCTCGAGCGCGGGGTCCTCGCCCAGGAGCAGGTCGCGCAGGACGCTGCTCGCTCGCTCGGCGAGGAAGGTCTCGGGCCCCGTGACGAGCACCACCGGCGCAGGGCGGATGCCCGACCAGGGCACCTGGTCGATCTTCGCTGCGGCGCGGACGGGCTTCTTGGCGGCCATGCCTCGATCCTACGGGCGACCGCTGACGCCGAACGCTCCGTCCACACCCGGAAGGCGTCGGGTCCGTCCCGTCCGACGACCACGGTCCCCTGCTGGTCGGTCCGGTACGCGCGGGTGCCCGCGGCCGAGAGCACGTCCAGCGCCGAGCGGGTCGGGTGGCCGTACGTGTTGTCCGCACCGACGCCGATGAGCCCCACCGCGGCCGCGGTCTCGCGGTAGAGCACCGGATCCTGGTCGGCCGAACCGTGGTGCGCCACCTTCACGACCTCGATCGTGGTCCCGGGCAGGGCCTGCGCCCCGGTGTCGGCCTGGGTCGCCAGGACACCGCGGAGCCGTCGCTGCGCGGTCTCCCCCAGGTCTCCGAGGAACAGCCCGCTGACACACGACGTGCAGCCCGACCCGGGTTCCGTGCGGAGGACCAGACTCGCGTCGTTGCCGGCGTCCCGCGCGCCCGACCGCGGCCACAGCACCCGCCACCGGAGCGGCCCGAGCGTGCCCGACGTCGTGTCGTCGGCCGTCCGGACGTCGATGCCCGCGTCGACGAGCGACCGGAGGACGCGCTCGTCCTCAGCCCGACCCGTCGGCCCGACGAGCGCGGTCGTCACGCGGTCCGCGACCGACGCGACCGCACCGACGTGGTCCCGGTCGAAGTGCGTCAGCACGAGCAGATCGACCCGGTCGACGCCGAGGAGGTCCAGGCAGGCGCTGAGTCGCTCCGGATCGTCGCCGACGTCCACCAGTGCGGTGCCGCTCCCGCCGCGGACGAGCACCGCGTCGCCCTGTCCCACGTCGCACGCGGCGACGGCCCAGTCGCCGGGCAGCCCCGCGCGCACGACGAGTCGTGGCACGGCGACGGACACGATCCCGACCGCTGCGACCGTGCACACGGCGAGGAGCAGGCGGAAGCGGACCGCTCGGGGCGCAAGGACCGCCGCCGCGACCGAGGCGCTCACGACGGCGGCGCCGACCACCCCGAGCACGCCGGCTGGCCAGGGCGCTGCGGCGTACGGGAGCGCAGCCGCTCCGTGCGCGACGCCTCCGATCGCGCTGGCGGGCGCCCACGCCACCGCGGCGAGCACCGAACCGCCCCACGGCCACAGCGGCGCGGTCAGGCACGCGGCGAGCCCGATCACCGTGACGATCGGCGCGAGCGGCTCGGTCAGCAGGTTCGCCGGGACAGCGTAGGTCGGGAACGTGGCCGACAACGGGATCGTGACCGGCCAGCAGGCGAGCTGCGCCGCGACGGGGATCGCCAGCGCTGCCGCCACCGGCGTCCACATCCGTCGTGCGAACAGCGCCGTCAACGGCGGACCGAGGACCACGATCCCACTCGTCGCGAGCACCGACAGGGCGAACGCGAACGACCGGGCGTACCAGGGGTCGACGACGAGCATCCCGACCACGGCGAGGGCGATCAACGGGACCCCACGCACCGGACGTCCCGCGAGGTGCACCACGAGCACGACCACCGCCATCACCGTCGCCCGCACGATCGAGGGGTCCGGACGGACCAGCACCACGAACGCCAGCAGGAGCGCGACCGCCACCACCGCCCGACCTGCTCGCGGGAGGCGGACGACCCGCCCCAGCACGACCACGAGTCCCACGATCACCGCGCAGTTCGCGCCGGACACGGCGGTCAGGTGGGTGAGCGCCGAGGTCTCCATCGCGGCCTCGGTCGCGGGGTCGAGTCCGCTCCGGTCGCCGATCGCCAGACCGCGCAACAACGAGGCTCCGGGTTCCGGCAGGGTCGCGCTCGCGGACACGAACGCTCGGCGTGCCCGATCGGTGGCCGCGAGGAGTCCCGTCGGCGGCTCGGTCCGGACCTCACCGCGCAGGAACACCACGAACGACGTCGAGCTCCCCGGCTCGTCCGCTTCGAGCGTGGCCACCCCGCGCACCCGACTCCCCGCGGCGGCAGCCCCGCCCGCGCCGCGCGCCGTGGGGACGACCCGAATCGGCACACGCAGCCCGACGACTCCCTCCGCAGCCACCAGGGTCCCGACGACCGACCTGTCACCCGGCGCGAGGTCCCGGTCGAGCACGACCTCGACGGCGGCCGTCCGGACACCGTGGAGGACGGCAGGGCTCCGCCGATCGTCGCCGACCACCACGGCGACCGCCACCGTGGTGCAGAACGCGGCCGACGCCACCACGAGCCCCACGACGCCCAGCGCCCGCCGCGGACAGCCGACCACCAGCCATGCGATGCCGCCGCACGCGACGGCCGCGCCGACGAGCCCGAACCACCCTGCGCTGCCCGATATCCCGACCAGCACCGCCGCGCACACCCACGCAGCCGTCGCGGGACCGGCCACTCGCAGGTCCCGCACGCCGGGAGCGAGGTCGACCGCCACCGCCGGCCCCGATCAGACCCGCACGCGGTCGCGGAGCTCCGCGAACCGGACGTCACCGATGCCGCTGACGTCGAGCAGGTCCTCGACGGCGGCGAACCGTCCGTGCTCGTCGCGCCACGCGAGGATCCGGCCCGCGAGCGACGGCCCGATCCCGGGCAGGGTCTCGAGCAGGGTCTGATCGGCCGTGTTGAGGTCGACGACGGCATCGACGGCAGACCCGGCACCACCACCGGCACCATCCGACCCGGCTCCAGCACCGCCGCCACCGCTCCCGCCCGAACCCTCAAGCGCTGCCGGGATGTCCGTCTCCCCCACCGTCGGCACGTACAACCGCTCGCCGTCCACCAGCACCCGCGCGAGATTCAGCCGAGCCAGGTCCGCGTCGTCACGAGCACTCCCGGCCCGCTCGACCGCGTCGGACACACGGCTGCCCCCGGGCAGCGTCACGACGCCCGGACGTGCCACCGCCCCGACGACGTGCACGACCACGAGCTGGGCTGCCGACGAGGACGGAGGACCCCCACCCGGAGAACGGGACGGCACCGCCGACGGAGCGCCCGCCACCGACAGCGGACCGTTGCCCGCACCGCCCGCCGACGATGACGCACCCGACCACGACCCGACCGCCACCACGACCCCGGCGACCAGGACGACGAGCCCCGCCAGCAGGACCGCCGTCCGCGGCGACAACGCCAGCCCAGCGGCCCACGACCGCGCAGACCCACCCGCCGACACCGCCCCAGCCCCGCCGGACGGTCCCGTGGCTCCACCATCACCAGACGACATACCCGCACGCTACGGAGCCCGACCACCCGGCCGGACCCCGCAACGACGATCGGTGGACGACCGTCCGCCCGCCACACCTGTGGAGGACGAACGGCGCGCTACCCCTTGATCGCGATGTTCACGAGCTTCGGCGCCCGCACGATCACCTTCACGATCTCGCGGTCCCCGATGTACCGCTGGACGTTCGCCGACGCCCGTGCGAGCGCCTCCAGCTCCGACGGCTCGATCGACTTCGACACCTCGAACGAGTCCCGCACCTTGCCGTTGACCTGCACGACCGCGGTCAGCGACTCCTGCACGAGCAGCGTCGGGTCGGCCTTCCGCCAGCCGTACGTGGCGACGGTGGCCTCGTAGCCCAGCTTCTCCCACATCTCCTCGCCGGTGTACGGCGCGAAGACGCTCAGGCCGAGCGCGATGGTCTCGACGGCCTCGCGGACGGCGGGGTCAGCCGCGCCCGGACCGTTGTCGATCGCCTTGCGGGTGACGTTCACCAGGTCCATGAGCCGCGCGATCACGACGTTGAACTTGAACGACTCCATCATCCCCGGCGCATCGGCCAGGAACCGGTGCGTGACCTGCCGCAGGGCGCGGTCGCCGTCCGCCCACACGACGTCCGGCGACGACGTGACGTCGAGCGCCAGCCGGTAGGCACGGGCGAGGAAGCGGGCCGAGGCGGACGGGGAGACGTCCTCCCAGTTGATGTCGTCCTCTGGAGGCCCGGCGAAGCCCATCACCAGGCGGATCGCGTCGACACCGTTCGCGTCGAGCTCGTCACCGAGCGAGACGCCACCCTTCGACTTCGACATCTTCGAGCCGCCGGACAGCACCATGCCCTGGTTGAGCAGCGCCGAGAACGGCTCGGTGAAGTCGAGGTAGCCGAGGTCGAACAGCACCTTGGTCACGAACCGCGCGTACAGCAGGTGCAGGATCGCGTGCTCGATGCCGCCGATGTACTGGTCGACCGGGGCCCACTTGCGTGCAACCGCGGGGTCGAACGCCTGCGTGTCGTCGTTCGCCGCCAGGAAACGCAGGAAGTACCACGAGGAGTCGACGAAGGTGTCCATCGTGTCGGTGTCGCGGAGCGCGGGGGTGCCGTCCACCGGGTTCGGCACGTTCACCCAGTCGGTCGCGCCACCGAGCGGCGAGGTGCCCTTCGGCTTGAGGTCGAGCCCCTCGGTGTCGGGCAGCCGGACGGGCAGCTGGTCCATCGGCACCGGGTGCTCGGTGCCGTCGGCGCCGTGGATGATCGGGATCGGGGTGCCCCAGAAGCGCTGGCGCGAGATGAGCCAGTCGCGCAGGCGGTAGGTCTTGGCTGCACGGCCGGTGCCGCGCTCCTCGAGCAGGGAGATCGCCGCGGTGATCGCGTGCTGCTTGGACATGCCGTCGAGCGGGCCGGAGTTGATCATCCGACCGGTGCCGGTCAGGGCCTCACCCGTCGACACCGGGTCGAGCGCGGGCAGGTCCTCGAGCGAGGCACCCTCGGGGATCACCGGGATCGCCCCGGTCACCGCGGCGTTCGTGTCGACGACGACCTTCACCGGCAGGTGGAACGCCCGCGCGAAGTCGAGGTCGCGCTGGTCGTGCGCCGGGACGGCCATGACCGCGCCGTGACCGTAGTCGGCCAGCACGTAGTCGGCGGCCCAGATCGGCAGGCGCTCCCCCGTCAGCGGGTGGATCGCGAAGCGACCGAGCGGCACACCGGTCTTCGGGCGGTCGGCGTTCTGCCGGTCGATCTCCGACGTCTTCTGCGTGGCGACGAGGTATGCGTCGAACGCAGCCCGGACGTCGTCCGACACGGATGCGTCAGCCACCAGCGCAGCAGCCAGGTCCGAATCCGGCGCCACCACGAGGAACGTCACCCCGTGGATCGTGTCCGGACGCGTGGTGAACACCGTGACGGGCTCGTCGCGGCCCTCGATCACGAAGTCGACGTCCGCGCCGACCGAGCGGCCGATCCAGTTCCGCTGCTGCGCGATGACCTTCGCCGGCCACCGGCCCTCGAGCTGGTTGAGGTCGTCGAGCAGCCGGTCCGCGTACTCGGTGATCTTGAAGTACCACTGCGTCAGCTTCTTCTTGACGACGACCGCACCGGAGCGGTCCGAGGTGCCGTCCGGCAGCACCTGCTCGTTCGCGAGGACGGTCTGGTCCACCGGGTCCCAGTTGACCCAGCTGTCCTTGCGGTAGGCCAGCCCCTTCTCGTACATCTTCAGGAACAGCCACTGGTTCCACTTGTAGTACTCGGGGTCCGAGGTGTGGATCTCGGTGGTCCAGTCGAACGACGGCGCGTAGCGCTTGAACGACGCCTTCTGCTGCTCGATGTTCGCGTAGGTCCAGTCCTTCGGGTCGACCCCGCGCTTGATCGCCGCGTTCTCGGCCGGCAGCCCGAACGAGTCCCAGCCGATCGGGTGCAGCACGTTGAAGCCCTGCTGCCGCCAGTACCGCGCCACGAAGTCGCCGAGCGCCCAGTTCTCGGCATGCCCCATGTGCAGGTCGCCGGACGGGTACGGGAACATCTCGAGGATGTACTTCCGCGGACGCGTGTCGTCGAGGTCGGTCGTGAAGAGCCCGAGCTCCTCCCAGCGCGGCTGCCACTTCTCCTGCAGACGACGGAAGTCGTAGGCGTTCGGGTCCTCGGGGTACGGCTCGGTGGTCACGGAACTCTCATTCAGTCTGGAGGCACGGATCACGTCCGTCGGACGCGCTCCGGTCATCAAGGATATAAGCCTGGAGGAACGGATCACCGCACCGGAGTCGACCCACCGCCGACCGGTGCTCGGCTCACACCGCAGCGAGCCGCCCGTCGCGCATCCGCAGCGTCCGGTCGACGAGGTCCGCCGCCACCGGCACGTGCGACACGACGACGACCGTCCTGCCGTCCTGCCGCGCGGCCCCGACGAGGTCGCGCAGCACGGTGTCGCCGAGGTCGGGGTCGATGTCGGCCGTCGGCTCGTCGAGCACGAGCACCGGGAACGCGTGCAGGAGCGCCCGGGCGAGCGCGAGCCGGTGCGCCTGCCCGCCGGACACCAGGGCACCGCGCTCCCCCACGCCCGCGTCGAGTCCACCGCGTCGCTGCACCCACGACCCGAGCCCGACCCGGTCGAGCACGGCGAGCAGGTCCTCGTCGGTCGCGGTGTCGCGGGCGAACAGCAGGTTCTGCCGCACGGACTGGTCGAACACGAACGGGTCCTGCTCGATCAGCCCGACGCGGGCGCGGACGGCGTCGGGGTGCATGTCCTTCGCCTCGACCCCGTCGAGCGTGTACGAGCCCTCGTGGTCGACGAACCGGACGAGCGCGTCCACGAGCGTCGACTTGCCCGCGCCGCTCGGTCCCTCGAGCACGACGACCTCGCCGGGTCGGAGGTCCATCGACACCCGGTCGACGGCGGCCGCCGCGGCACCGGGCCAGCGCACCGTCACGTCGCGCAGCGAGACGGCGACGGGCCCGTCGACCACGAGCGAGGCGGGATCGGCGTCCGCGTCCGGCTCCGGGACGATGCCGGCCGGCACCTCCGCCGGGACGACCCGCTCCACCCGGTCGGCCGCGGCTCGGACCCGGCGCAGCGTCAGCACCGCGAGCGGGACCCCGCCGACGACCTCGAACAGGGCGAGCGGCACGAACACGGCGAGGGCCCAGAGCGGTCCGTCGAGCGCGCCGGTGACGACCGCGGGGGCGCCGACGGCCAGGATCCCGATGACCGCGCCACCGCCGACGAGGCCGACCAGGGCCCCGACGAGTGACTCGACCGTCCCCCGGCGCCGCACGGCCGCGGTCACCCGGGCATCGAGCCGGGCGATGTGGTCGAGCCGTTCGTCGAGCGTGCCGTATGCGGCGAAGACGTCGAGCGTCCGCACCGTGTCGAGCACGAGGTCGGCGACGTGCCCGCGTTCCGCGGCCGTCTGCTCGTCGGAGCGCCGTGCGATCGAGAGGGTGACGACCGACCCGAGCAGCGCGGCCACGGCGAGGGCGACGAGCAGCACAAGCGCCGCCGGCACCGACACGAGCGCGACCGCGACGACGGAGAGCAGCGCGGCCACGCCGGCGGACACGAGCGGACCGACGACGCGGATGGGCAGGTCCTGCAGCCGGTCGGTGTCGGTGACGAGCCGCGTGAGGAGGTCGCCGCGACCGGTGGAGCCGAGTCCCGCCGGAGCGATCGACGACAGTCGGCGGTACATCTCGGTGCGCACGACCGCGAGCTGCCGGAACGAGGCGTCGTGTCCGGCGAGGCGGTCCACGTACCGGAGCGCCGCACGGCCGAGCGCGAACGCGCGGACGCCCACCATCACGAGCGTCAGGTAGAGGATCGGCGGGTGCTCGGCCGCACGCGTGATGAGGTACCCGCTCGCGGCGAGGAGCGCCACGGCGCAGACCGCACTGAGCGCACCGGCCGTGACCGCCTTGGCCCAACCGGCCCCGTGCGGCATCGCGAGCCGCAGAACGGAGGCGGGCCGCGCCTCCCGGGTCATGCCCGCACCCCGTCCGCCCGGGTGACCGCGACCGCGTCACCAGGTCGCCCGTCGACTCGGGCGACCGCGACCGCGCCGTCCGGCCGCACGTCGACGCGGACGTCCGCCGCCGCGACGACCGCGGGCCGGTGGCTCGCGACCACGACGACGGCCCCGTCGTCGGCGAGGCGGCGGAGCGTGCGGACGACGTGCGCCTCGGCGTCGGCGTCCAGCGCGGAGGTCGGCTCGTCGAGCAGCACGAGCTGCGTCCCCGTCCGCCGCGCGCGGTACAGGGCGCGCGCCACCGCGACGCGCTGCGCCTGGCCGCCGGACAGGCCGCTGCCGCCGGAACCGACCTGGAGGCGCGGGTCGAGTCCCAGCCCCGCCTCGCCCAGGGCGGTGCGGACCGCTGGCTCGTCGGGGGTCGCGCTGAGCGCGACGTTCTCGGCGATCGTGCCGCGGACGAGTCGTGGGCGCTGGTCGGCCCAGGTCGTGCGCTCGGCGACCGTGCTGCCGTCGGGGCCCGGCACGGTCACCGTGCCGTCGTGGGGCAGGGCACCGCGGACCGCGGCGATGAGACTGGACTTGCCGGAGCCGCTCGGTCCGGCCAGGACGACGATCGTGCCCGGTCCGGCGCGGAGGTCGAGCGGACCGATCACGACGTCGGGACGGCGCACGGTGAGTCGGTCCAGCACCAGGTGGTCGGCGGCGGGGACGGCTCCGGGACGTGCCGCGGGCGCCGTGGTGTCGTCGAGGACGTCGAGCACGGCGGTCGAGGCCTCGACGCCGTCCTGTGCCGCGTGGAAGTCGGCGCCGACCTGGCGGATCGGGGCGAAGGCCTCCGGAGCGAGGACGAGCACGAACATCGCGGCGCCGAGCCCGAGCGAGTCGTCGACGAGTCGGATGCCGATCGACACCGCGACGAGCGCGACGGACAGGCTCGCGGCGAGCTCGAGCGCGAACCCGCTCACGAACGACAGCCGCAGGACCCCGACGGTGCCACGACGGTACTCGTCGGTGACGGTGCCGATGCGTCCGACCTGGCGCCGGGCACGGCCGAAGACCTTGAGCGTCGCCAGCCCCTCGACCGCCTCGGTGAAGGCACCGCCGAGCTTCGCGAGTGCGTCCGACTGCTTCCGCTGGAGCGCCTGCGTCGCGAGGCCGATGAGGATCATGAACACCGGGATCACGGGCAGGGCGCAGAGCACGATCAGGCCGCTGGTCAGGTCGCCGAGCCCGATCGCGACGACGAGCATCGGCGTGGCGATCGCGGTGAGGGCCAGCTGCGGCAGGTACCGGCCGAAGTAGGCATCGAGGGCGTCGAGCCCGGGGCCGAGCGTGGTCGCGAAGGCCGCACTCGAGCGCTCGGCGAGCCACGACGGTCCGCGCTCGGCCGCCCGGGCCAGGACGGTCGCGCGCAGCTCGCTCTTCACCTTCGCCGCCGCACGTGCGGCGAGGTCGTCGGTGGCCCAGGCGGCCACGGCCCGGACGACGAACGCCGTGCCGAGGAGCGCGAGCGCCGGGGTGAACGCGTCCGGGACGCTGCCGTCACGGACGGCGTCCACGCCGAGGGTCACCGCCGCGGCGATCCCCCACGCGATCGCGATGGTCGCGAGCGTGCGGAGGACACCCGTGCCGGCGGCCGCGACGATGAAGCCACGGGCCGTCCGCGACAGCCGCAGCAGGCGCGGGTCGAGCGGCTTCACCGTCGCCGCCTAGTGCGCGGCCTGGGTCACGTGGGCCCGGGACACGCGCTTGCGGAAGATCCAGTAGGTCCACGCCTGGTAGGCGAACACGAGGGGCACGAAGATCAGTGCCACCCAGCTCATCACCGTGAGCGTGTACGAGCCGCTCGAGGCGTTGTAGACGTTCAGGCTGTTCGCCGGGTCGTTCGTCGCGGGCATGACGTCCGGGAAGATCGCCGTGAACATCGCCAGGACGATCGCGGCGATGGTGACCGCCATGAGCGTGAACGCCCGGCCCTCCTTGCCCCAGGCGGTGCAGAGCACCGCGAGGACCAGGGCGAGCGCGGCGACGACCGACAGGACGATCGACGTCGGGGTGGACCGCACGAAGGCCATCCAGACCAGGAACGCTGCGCCGACGACGATCGTCAGCACGCCCGCCCGGGTCGCGAGGCGCTTCGCACGCGCACGGATCTCACCCTCGGTCTTCAGCGCGACGAAGACGACGCCGTGCGTGAAGAACACCAGCAGCGTCGCCACGCCGGTGAGCAACGCGAAGGGGTTGAGCAGGTCGAACACCGTGCCGGTGTAGTTGTGGCCGGCGTCCATCGGGATGCCCCGGACCACGTTGCCGAACGCGACGCCCCAGAGGAACGACGGCACCGCGCTGCCGACGATGATCATGAGGTCGAACCGGCGCTTCCACTCGAGGTGCTTGTTCTGGTGCCGGTACTCGAACGAGACGCCGCGGGCGATGAGCGCCGCGAGGATGAGCAGGAGCGCCAGGTAGAACCCGGAGAACATCGTGGCGTACCACTCGGGGAACGCCGCGAACAGGCAGGCGCCCGCGACGATGACCCAGGTCTCGTTGAGGTCCCACACCGGGCCGATCGTGTTGATCAGGACCCGACGGTCGGTGTCGTCCTTGCCGAGGAACGGCAGGGACATGCCGACACCGAAGTCGAAGCCGTCGAGGACGAAGTAGCCGACGAAGAAGACGCCGACGATCGCGAACCAGAGAACGGGGAGATCCATCAGTAGACCGTCACTTCGTGCTTGACCTCGCCGGTCTCCTCGTCGACCTCCGCCGGGGCGGCGGGGCCCTCTTGCGCGACCTTCTTGATGAGCCGGAACTCGACCACCGCCAGGGAGCCGTAGATGAGCGTGAAGACGATGAGCGAGATGAGGACCTCGACCCCGGTGACGTTCGGCGAGACGCCGTCGCTCGTCTTGAGCAACCCGAACACGAGCCACGGCTGGCGGCCCATCTCGGTGAAGATCCAGCCGACGATCATCGCGGCCATCGGCAGCGGGACGGTCCAGGTGGCGATGCGCCAGACCCACCGCTGGGTCGGGAACCGGCCCTTGCGGGTCAGCCAGAGCCCGACGAGCGAGACCAGCACCGCGCCGACACCGAGCGCGATCATCCAGCGGAACGACCAGTAGGTCACCCAGATGATCGGCTTGTAGTCGCCGGGGCCGTAGACCTGCGAGTACTGCGCCTGCAGGTCGTTGATGCCCTCGACCGTGCCGTTGAAGGTGTGCGTCGACAGGAACGAGAGCAGGTACGGCACACGGATCGAGAACAGCTCGTGCACGCCGTCCGGGGTGCCGAGCGTGAAGATCGAGAACGAGGCGTCCTTGCCGGTGGCGGTGTTGTACAGCGCCTCGGCAGCGGCCATCTTCATCGGCTGGGTGTCGACCATCGTGAGGCCGAGCTGGTCGCCGGTGAGCACCGTGAGCGCCCCCGCGGCCAACATCGTCCACATGCCGAACTTCAGCGCCGGCATCATCGTCTCGAGGTTCTGGTTGCGCGCCAGGTGGTACGCGGCGACCGAGATGATCACCGCGGCGGCGACCATGAAGCACGCGAACAGGGTGTGCGGGAAGGCGGCCAGCGCGACCTTGTTGCCGAGCACGGCCCAGATGTCCGTGAGCTCCGCACGCCCCTTGGCCTCGTTCATGGAGAAGCCGACCGGGTGCTGCATGAACGCGTTCGCGGCGATGATGAAGTACGCCGACATGATCGTGCCGGCGCTGACGCACCAGATGCTCGCGAGGTGCAGGCCCTTCGGCAGGCGGTCCCAGCCGAAGATCCAGATGCCGATGAACGCCGCCTCGAAGAAGAACGCGAGGATGCCCTCGAGCGCGAGCGGGGCGCCGAACACGTCACCGACGAACCGGGAGTAGTTCGACCAGTTCATGCCGAACTGGAACTCCTGCACGATCCCCGTCACGACGCCCATCGCGAAGTTGATGAGGAAGATGCGCCCGAAGAACCGGGTCAGCTGGAGGTAGTGCGCGCGCCCCGTCCGGTACCAGGCCGTCTGGAACACGGCCACGACGACGGCCATGCCGATCGTCAACGGGACGAAGAGGAAGTGGTAGATCGTCGTCAGACCGAACTGCCACCGCGACAGGAGGAGCGGATCGAGGATGTCGTTCATGCGGCGTTTCCGAGCCGGTTCGCCGCGCGCTGTTGGTGCACGTCAGTTGCTTCCTGTGGAGGGGAACTTCTGCTGTCACAACCGTTGGGACACGAACACGGTACCTCGCGGACACATGGTTCGACAAGTTGTAGAACCCTCAGTGCACGGATGTGCAGCGCGATTGCACGGCACAACCGTGCGGAACAACGGTGCGGGTACCTGATCCCGGAACGACGACAGGTGCCGGGCAGTTGCCCGACACCTGTCGTTCAGTGCTGGTTGGGTGCTACAGCAGGTCGTTGTCCTGCAGGAACGCCTTGGCGACCGAGGCCGCCGACTTCTGGTCGACCGAGTTCTGACGGTTGAGCTCGATGAGCGCGTCGGTCGTGAGGAGCTTGTTCACCTTCTCGATGGCGTCCGCGGCCTTCGAGTCGAGGTCCTTCGACACGATCGGGGTCACGTTGTTCGCCGGCACGAGGTGCTCCGGGTCCTCGAGCGTGACGAGCTTCTCGGTCTTGATCGAGGCGCTGGCGGAGTAGATGTCCGCGACCTGCGAGTCACCGTCCTGGATCGCCTTGATCGTGAGCGGGCCACCGGAGTCGTTCTGCTGGTTGACCTCGCCGGTGATGCCGTACTTCTCCTTGAGGCCCTTCGGACCGTAGGCGGCGGTGGCGAACTCCGGGTTGGCGGCGATCGAGATCGTCCCGCCGATCTTCGAGAGGTCGGCGATGGACTTCAAGCCGTACTTGTCCGCCGTCGCCTGGGTCACCGTGTAGGTGTCGGCGTCCGAGGCGTCGGCCGACGGCAGCGCCTTGACGTCCGACGGCAGGGCCGACTTCAGCGCGGTGTTGATGCCGTCCGTCGTCGTCTCGGTCGTGGTGGACTTGCCGTCCTCCTGCAGGAGGTAGTTGAGCAGGTTGCCGTTGTACTCCGGGAAGACGTTGATGCTCCCCTTCGCGACCTCGGGCCAGTACGCCTTGCGCTGACCGATGTTGAGCTTCTTGGTGACGGTGAAGCCCTCGTGCTCGAGCTCCTGCGCGTAGAGCTCGGCGATGATCTCGTTCGACGGGTACGCCTGCGAGCCGACGACGATGGTCTTGGAGTCCCCACCGCCGGAGCCGGAGGAGAGCGGGTCGCTCGATGAGCAGCCCGCGAGGGCGATGGCGGCCGCGGACGCGACGGCGATCGTCGCGGCGAGACGCCGGGTCGTTGCTGTGATCACGGGTGGGTTCCTTCCACAGGGGTTGATGCTCGTGGTGCTGAGCTGCGGGTGCTCCGACGCGACAGACGCGCCGACCCGGCGGAGACACCCGCGGGGACGGCGAGCCGCTGCAGCGCGGCGAAGACGATCTCGAACGCGATGGCGAGGGCGATCACCAGGAGGGAACCGCCGAGCACCTCCGCGTAGTCCGAGTTGGCGATGCCGGAGAAGGCGTAGCCGCCGAGTCCGCCGGCGTTGATGTAGCCGACGAGGGTCGCGGTGGCGACGACCTGCAACACGGCGGCACGGATGCCGCCGACGATGAGCGGCAGGGCGAGCGGGATCTCGACCTTGCCGAGGATCTGCCACCCGGTCATGCCCTGCGCCTTGGCGGCGTCGATCACGACGCGGTCGATCGCCTCGACGCCGGAGTAGGCGCCGGCGAGCACCGACGGGATCGCGAGGATGACGAGTGCGATGAGCGGCGCCCCGAGTCCGAGGCCGATCGACAGCGCCAGCAGCGTCAGGACGCCGAGGGTCGGCAGCGCACGGATGCCGCCGGAGACGCCCACCGCGATCGAGCGTCCCTTGCCGGTGTGCCCGATCAGCAGGCCGACCGGCACGGCGATCGCGACGGCGATGGCGACCGTGAGCAACGTGATCCACACGTGCTCCCAGAGCCGGACGCCGACGGCGTCGGACCCGACGTTGTTCGCCGGGTCGAAGATCCAGGCGATGCCCTGGGCGAAGAGGTTCATGCGGAGACCTCGTTCGCTCGGACGTCGTCAGCGGCGCGGCGTCGGACGGCACGGGCGTTGCGGCCGCTCCCCCGTGTCCACGGCATCGCGAGCCGACCCACGGCCACGAGCAGCGCGTCGAACACGAGCGCGAGCACGATGGTCAGGACGATGCCCGTGAGGATCTCGGCGCTGATGCCGCGCTTGAGGCCGTCGGTGAGCAGGAACCCGAGGTTCGGCACGCCGATGAGCGCGCCGACCGTGATGAGGCTGATCGTGGACACCGACACCACCCGGATGCCCGCGAGGAGGACCGGACCGGCGAGCGGCAGCTCCACCTTGAAGAACCGCTGTGCGGGCGAGTACCCGAGCGCCTCGGACGCCCCCACGACGTCCTGGTCGACCGCGTCGATGGCGTCGGCGGCGGACCGGGCCATCAGGGCCACGCCGAAGATGGTCATCGCGATCACGACGTTCACCGGGTCGAGGGTGCTCGTGCCGATGATCGCGGGCAGCACCAGGAAGAGGGGCAGCGCCGGGATCGTGTAGAAGAGGCTCGCGACGACGACGATCGTCGAGGCCGTCCCCCGGGCCACGCCGTTGCGCTTCCGCAGGCGCGACACGAGCAGGCCGATCGGGACGGACAGCAGGAAGCTGATGACGATCGGCGGGATCGCCAGCCAGACGTGCGCGATCAGGTTGTCGCTGATCGTGTCCGTGTTGCCGAGGACCCAGTTCACGCGTCGCCCCGCTGGTCCTGCGGCACTGCCTCGGCCGCGTCCACGACCTGCACCGGACCGGTGAGCACACCGGCGGCACGTCCTTCACCGTCGACGACGATCGGCCCCGTCGGCGTCTGCTCGACGCGGAGCGCACGGCGGCCGCGACCGGCGCCGATGAAGTTCGCGACGAAGTCGTCGGCGGGCTCGGCGAGGATCTCGGCGGGGGTGCCGAGCTGGGCGATCTCGCCGCCCTTCTTGAGGATGACGACCTGGTCGCCGAGCTTGAAGGCCTCGTCGATGTCGTGCGTGACGAAGACCACGGTCTTGCCGAGCTCGCGCTGGAGCCTGATGAGCTCGTCCTGCAGGTCGTTCCGCACGAGCGGGTCGACGGCACCGAAGGGCTCGTCCATGAGCAGGATGTTCGGGTCGACCGCGAGTCCGCGGGCGACGCCGACGCGCTGCTGCTGTCCGCCGGAGAGCTGCGAGGGGTACCGGTTCGCGAAGGCACGGTCGAGCCCGACCGTGTCCATGAGTTCGAGGGCGCGCTGGCGCGCATCGGCCTTCGGGACCCCCGTCAGCAGCGGCACCGTGGCGATGTTGTCGACGACCTTGCGGTGCGGCAGCAGCCCGGCGTTCTGCATCACGTAGCCGATGCTGCGGCGGAGCTTGACCGGGTCGACGCCCGCGACGTCCTCCCCGTCGATCTCGACGGCACCTGCGCTGGGGTCGACCATGCGGTTGATCATCCGGAGCAGCGTGGTCTTGCCGCAGCCACTCGACCCGACGAAGACCGTCGTGGTCCTCGAGGGGATGACGAGGCTGAAGTCGTCGACCGCGTTGGTGCCGTCCGGGTAGGTCTTGCGCACCGAGCGGAACTCGATCATGGGTGCCCTTCTGTTCGGAGGTAGCCCGACTCCGAGTGAGAGTACCCGTCGGGTGTGACACCCGTTCAGCCGTGACGGCGTGTGTCGCGTCCCGGACAGCACGTGCGCAGCGTCCGGACGCGACGACGCCCGTCTCTCCTGTTCGGAGGACGGGCGTCGTCGGATTGCCGCTCGGCGTGTCAGGAGGCCGCGATCACCGCTTCGAGGTGCCCGCGGCTCATCGCCCGGTACTCCTCGATCAGTGCGGTCTCGGGGTTCGCCGGGTCACGGTGCGCCCGCGCGAGGACGGCGTGCGACGACTCGGCGAGGACCACCCAGGTCCGCTCGATGCGCTCCCCCGTCGGCACGCCGAACCGCTCGTGCATGATGTGGGCGACGGCGCTCCCCAGTGCCGCCATCCGGTCCTCGGCGTCGCCCGTGCCGGTGTCCGCCGCGTCGCCGAAGCGGATCGCCCGGAACCCCGGCTCGGTGCGGTACATCTCGGCGGTGACGTCGATGAGCGCGTCGCAGGCGGCCTGCCAGGTCGTCGCCTCGCTGGTGTCGAGGGCGGTGATGAACCGCTCGGCCAGGCGCTGGGTGCTCCGGATCGCGAGTGCCTCGACCACGGCGATGCGGTCCGGGAAGTAGCGGTAGACGGTGCCGATGGACGCCCCCGCCCGCTCGGCCACCATCGCGGTGGTCAGGCGCTCGAACCCGATCTCGTCGATCACCGCGGCCGCGGCGTCGAGGAGGCCGGCGAGGCGCGCCGAACTGCGGGCTTGGACCGGCTCGTTCCTGAGCAGTGATGATCCCCCCGGCAGTGCGTTCGATACCTCGGTGACGAGCACGTGTTCTCCTCTTGCGCCGACAGCGCGACTCATGTGGGTGTGACGGTCACAACTGTCGCAGAGACCGGCTGGAATATCGCTGCGACTCTCCCAGTACACGTGTGAGGTCGTACGTGTGCCAGGTCGGACGTGGAATGATGGGGCGATGCCCGACCCGACGCCCCACGAGCCGTCGTTGGCCGAGCCGATCCTCCACCGGGCGGCCCGCATCGAGGACGCCGTCCAGGAGTTCCGCGAGCACCGGGCGCGCCGCCGGGGGCTGGTGCCGACCGTCATCCCGTACACCGGCTACGGCGCACCCGGGTGGGTCCGCGTCCTCTGCCGGGTCCTCCTCACGCGTCGGGGTCTCGCATCCGACGCCTCCTTCTACGGTGTGCGCGGCTGGCGGAGCTTCACGAGCGTCGCGGTCGACGACGCCGAGGTCACGATCACCGCCGGCGGGACCTCGCACGTGGTGCAGTCCGACCGCGGCGGCGTGGTCGACACCATCGTGCCGATCGACCTCGAGCCGGGCTGGCGCACCATCAAGCTGTCCGCCGGGGGCATGCGCGACGTCGAGGCCGACGTCTTCATCGTGCACCCGGACACGCGGTTCGGACTGCTGTCGGACATCGACGACACCGTCATGGTGACCTCGCTCCCCCGCCCGATGCTCGCGGCCTGGAACTCCTTCGTGCTCACGGAGCACGGGCGCCGGCCCGTCCCGGGCATGTCGGTGCTGTACGAACGCGTCCTCGCGCAGCACCCCGGCGCCCCGACGGTCTACCTCTCCACCGGCGCCTGGAACGTCGCGCCGACGCTGCAGCGCTTCCTCAGCCGGAACCTCTACCCCTCCGGCACCCTGCTGCTCACCGACTGGGGTCCCACGCACGACCGGTTCTTCCGCAGCGGCCAGCTCCACAAGCAGCAGAACCTCGAACGACTCGCCCAGGACTTCCCGCACGTGCAGTGGCTCCTCGTCGGCGACGACGGGCAGCACGACGAGTCGCTCTACGGCGAGTTCGCCCGGGCCCACCCCGAGAACGTCGCGGGCGTCGCCATCCGCCAGCTCTCCACGAGCGAGGCCGTCCTCGCCGGTGGGCGGTCCCGCGCCCAGGAACGCTCGCGCGAGTCCTCGGCGCCCTGGGTCTACGCCCCGGACGGCGCCGGCATGTGGTCCGAGCTGGCACGGGTCGGCATCACCCGCGCCGACCCGGACGACCCGGCCTGAGCCATCCCTCAGCAACCACCCCGGCCTCCCGAGGCGGCGGTGGTTGGATCGGCCCATGAGCCCGGCTGACACACCGACCAACCGCATCGAGGACCACGCGCTGATCGGCGACACCTACACCGCCGCGCTCGTCGGGCGCGACGGCACCGTCGACTGGGCGTGCCTGCCCCGCTTCGACAGCCCGTCGACCTTCGCCTCGATCCTCGGCACCGAGGACCACGGGCACTGGACTCTCCGCCCCACGGACCCGGACGCGACCGCGACCCGCCGGTACGACCACGACACGCTCGTGCTCGCGACCGTGTGGACGACGAGCACCGGCGTGGTCGAGGTCACCGAGTTCATGCCGATCGGTGCGCACCGGGCGACGATCGTCCGGCGGGTGCGGGGGCTCCGCGGCAGCGTGGAGCTCCGACAGACGCTGCGCATCCGGTTCGACTACGCCCTCGCACTCCCCTGGGTCCGGCAGATCGGCGGCGACGAGGACCCGGCACTGCTGGCCACGGCGGGACCCGGGTCCGTGATCGTCCGCGGCGTCCGCTTCCGCGCCGACGACCACCGGCACACCGCCACCACCACCGTGCACGACGGCGACGTGCTCGACACCGTCCTCACCTGGTACCCGTCGCACCGCGAGCCGCCGGAGCCCCTCGACGTCGACGAGGCCCTGCACCGCACCGTGCACTGGTGGCGGGACTGGATGGCCACCGCCCGGACCGAGGGCCGGTACGCCGAGGCGGCCCGCCGGTCGCTCCTCCTGCTCCGTGCGATGACCCACGCCGAGACCGGCGGTGTCGTGGCGGCCGCGACGACCAGCCTGCCCGAGGACCCCGGCGGCGAACGCAACTGGGACTACCGCTACGTCTGGCTCCGCGACGCCTCGCTCGCCCTCGCGTCCCTCATCGCGCACGGGTACCGCGACGAGGCGATGCACTGGCGCGGCTGGCTCCTCCGCGCGATCGCCGGCGACCCCGCCGACGTGCAGATCATGTACGGCATCGCCGGGGAGCGCGAGCTCCCCGAACGCGAACTGCCGAACCTGCCCGGGTACGCGGGCTCCACGCCCGTCCGGATCGGCAACGGCGCCTACACGCAGTACCAGGGGGACGTCTTCGGCGAGGTCCTCGCGGCGCTCCACGACGCCCGCGAGCTCGGTGTCGAGGAGAACGCCGACTCGTGGGCACTCCAGCGCGCCCTGCTCGGGTACGTCGAGGAGCACTGGCAGGAGCCCGACAACGGCATCTGGGAGATGCGCGGGCCCCGTCGGCACTTCACGCACTCGCGCGCGATGATCTGGGCGGCGTTCGACCGTGGCGTCGCAGCCGTCGAGGAGTTCGGCCTCGAGGGCCCCGTCGACCGCTGGCGGACTCTCCGCGCCGAGGTGCGCGCCGAGATCGAGGAGCACGGGTGGAACGCCGAGCGTGGCAGCTACCGCCAGCACTACGACACCGACGAGGTCGACGCCAGCCTGCTCGTCCTGCCGCAGATCGGCTACGTGAAGCCCGGTGATCCACGGATGACCGGGACCGTCGCCGCGATCGAGCAGGACCTCCGGACCGGCGACGACGGCCTCGTGCTCCGGTACCGCACCTCGTCCGGCTTCGACGGGCTCTCCGGCAGCGAGCACCCGTTCCTCGCGTGCTCCTTCTGGCTCGTCGAGCAGTACGCCGCCTCCGGGCGCGTGGAGGACGCCGAGCGGCTGATGGACGTGCTCGTCGGGTACGCGAACGACGTCGGCATGCTCTCCGAGGAGATCGACGTCGCGACCGGCCACCACATCGGGAACACTCCGCAAGCGTTGTCGCACCTCACGCTCGTGTCCGCCGCGGACGCGATCGCGCGGGCGCGCGGCACGGCGGCCGGCCACCGGACCCGACTCGCCGTGCACGACGGCGGCACCCGCTCGTGGACCGGAGAGGGCGAGCGGGCCGGCACACCCGCCTGACGCGGTGGTCGTGACCGCAGACGGACGGGAGGCACGGTACCAGCTGGCACCGCGCCTCCCGTCCGTCGTCACCGCCCCATCAGGGCGTCACCGTCACGTCCGTCAGGACGAGGACTCCCAGTCCGCCGGGCCGCGCGACCCCGCGCGGTACTCCTCGAGCGGGACCTCGTCCGCCTTCCAGGCGTCGACGACCGGCTCGACGATCTCCCAGCAGCGCTCGGCCACGTCACCGCGGATCGAGAGCAGCGGGTCGTCGTGGAAGATCCCGTTGAGGACCTCGCCGTAGGGGGTGAGCTCGCCGTCCGCGAAGGAGGACGACAGGGTGACCTGGCCCATCTCGAACGGGTTGCCGCCGCCGTTGGCCGACACCGTCAGCTCGATCTCGTCGGGGTTGAGCACGATGCGGAGCGTGTCCGTCTTCGGCCGACCGGACAGGCCGGAGGGCAGGCGCGTCACGGGCTTGAAGGTGATCAGCACCTCCTTGCGGCTGTTGCCGAGTGCCTTGCCGGAACGGAGCGTGAACGGCACGCCCTTCCAGCGGGCGGTGTCCACCTCGACCGAGATCTCGGCGAGCGTCTCGGTGCCGCGCGACTTGTCGACGCCGTCCTCGTCCTGGTACGACGGCAGCTCCTTGCCGTCGATGGTGCCGGCCGTGTAGACCGCACGACGCGACGCGATCTTCGGGTCGCCGCCCTTGAGCTCGGTCGAACGGAGCACCCGGGCCAGGGACGAGCGGAACTCGACCGCGTCGATGTCTGCCGGGGCGTCCATCGTCACGATGCCGAGGATCTGCAGCAGGTGCGACTGGATCATGTCGACCATCGCGCCGGCCTCGTCGTAGTACTGGGCGCGGTTCTCGAGACCGAGGGTCTCGTCGTAGAAGATGTCGACCTTCTCGATGTTCTCGGCGTTCCAGATCGGCTCGAACAGGCGGTTCGCGAAGCGCAGACCGATGATGTTGAGCACCGTGGTGCGACCGAGGAAGTGGTCGGTGCGGTGCACGCGCTCCTCGGGGACGAGCTTGAGGACCGTCTCGTTGAGGGCCTTCGCGCTGGCGACGTCCGTGCCGAAGGGCTTCTCGAACGCGAGGGTCGTGCCCTCGGGCAGCTCGACCTGCTGGAGCGCCTCGCAGATGTCGGAGGCGATCTGCGGCGGGAGCGCGAAGTAGAGGATCGGCTCGGCGTCGGCGTCGGCCGCGGCGAAGAGCGCCTTGAGGTGCTCGGGGTCGGTCGGGTCACCCTGGATGAACTGCGTCGACGCGAGGGTGGCGTCGACCTCCGGGCCCTTCACGTCCTGCGACGCGAAGGACTTCGTGACGACGTCCTTCCACTGCTCCTCGCTGCGGGCGCTGCGGCCCGTGCCGATGAGCTGGACGGGCACCGCTCGACCGCTCTGCAGGAACGTGCCGAGGCCCGGCAGCAGCAGGCGGGAGGCGAGGTCGCCCGTCGCGCCGAAGATGATGAGAGTGCGCTTGTCGGTCACCGGAGGTGACTCCTTTCGCTGTGGTGGGGGTGGTCCGCTTGAGGCCAAGCCGCGGGCGGACCGGTTGATTCCCGGACGAGCAGGTTCGTTGGTGTGCCTGCGTTCCGGAGGTCGTGCTGCCGTTCCGGTGTGGTGCTGGACGCACTTCGGGCGGCACCGGTGTGGTGCCGCCCGAAGTCAGGTGCGCTGGAGGTCCAGGTCAGTGACCGAAGTTGCCGCGGTAGTACTCGTAGACCCAGCCGACGAGGGTGATCGCCACGCAGGCGAGCCCGATCGGGACGATCCACAGCCCGGCTGCGACACCGAGGAAGCAGAGCGCCGTCGCACCCGCGAGCAGGATGGGCCACCACGACCACGGGCTGAAGTGCCCGAGCTCGGCGTCGCCGTCCTCGATGTTGGCGTCGGGGCGGTCCTCGGGGAGGACCCCGCCCTGGGAGGACATGACCTTGCCGAGGTAGAACGCGATGAACGCGGACATGATCCCGGTGAGGCCGATGGCCACGGTGCCGACCCACTCCGGCCGCCCGTAGTAGAGCAGCGACCAGATGGTGTACGCGGCGTCCGCGAGGATGAAGAACCCGAAGAGGATCCAGAACAGGTTGGTGTTGGCGCGCATCGCCTTACTTCACCTCGCCCTTCGCGGCGTCGTAGGTCGGAGCGTCGGGGGCGTCCTTGGCCGGACCCACACCGATCGGCACACCCGCTTCGGGGTGGTTGAGGTCGAACGCCGGCGACTCCGAACGGATGCGCGGGATCGACGTGAAGTTGTGCCGCGGCGGCGGGCAGCTGGTCGCCCACTCGAGCGAGCGGCCGTAGCCCCACGGGTCGTTCACGGCGACCTTCGGCGCGTTCCGGGCGGTCACGTAGACATTGAAGATGAACGGCAGGAACGAGATCGCGAGGATCATCGAGCCGATCGTCGACAGCTGGTTCATCCAGGTGAACCCGTCGTTCGGCAGGTAGGTCGCGTAGCGACGCGGCATGCCGATGACGCCCAGCCAGTGCTGGATGAGGAACGTCGTGTGGAAGCCGATGAACAGGAGCCAGAAGTGGATCTTGCCGAGGCGCTCGTTGAGCATCTTGCCCGTCCACTTCGGCCACCAGAAGTAGAAGCCGGAGAACATCGCGAACACGACGGTTCCGAAGACCACGTAGTGGAAGTGCGCGACGACGAAGTACGAGTCGGACACGTGGAAGTCGAGCGGCGGCGACGCCAGGATCACACCGGTGAGACCACCGAACGTGAAGGTGATGAGGAAGCCGACGGCCCAGAGCAGTGGCGTCTCGAACGTGACCGAACCGCGCCACATCGTGCCGACCCAGTTGAAGATCTTCACGCCGGTCGGGACCGCGATGAGCATCGTCATGAGCGAGAACCACGGGAGCAGGACGCCACCGGTGACGTACATGTGGTGCGCCCACACGGTGACCGAGAGGGCCGCGATGGCGATGGTCGCGTAGACGAGGGTCTTGTACCCGAAGATCGGCTTGCGGCTGAACACCGGGAAGACCTCGGAGACGATGCCGAAGAACGGCAGCGCGATGATGTACACCTCGGGGTGGCCGAAGAACCAGAAGAGGTGCTGCCAGAGCAGGGCTCCGCCGTTCGCCGGGTTGAAGATCTGCGCGTCGAACACGCGGTCGAGACCGAGGCCGAACAGCGCGGCGGCGAGGACCGGGAAGGCCATCAGCACGAGCAGCGCGGTCACGAGGGTGTTCCACGTGAAGATCGACATGCGGAACATGGTCAGACCCGGGGCACGCATCGTGATGATCGTGGTGATGAAATTCACCGCACCGAGGATCGTCGAGAAGCCGGTCATGCCGAGGCCGAAGACCCAGAGGGTGCCACCGAGCCCTGGTGTGAACGTCGTGTCACTCAGTGGCGCGTAGGCGAACCACCCGAACGACGCGGCGCCCTGCGGGGTGAGGAAGCCGCCGACGGCGATGAGCGAGCCGAACAGGTAGAGCCAGAAGGCGAACCCGTTCAGACGCGGGAAGGCGACGTCCGGCGCACCGATCTGCAGCGGCATGATCGCGTTCGCGAAGCCCGAGAAGAGCGGGGTCGCGAACATCAGCAGCATGATCGTGCCGTGCATCGTGAAGAGCTGGTTGTACTGCTCCTTCGTCGCGACCACGTGCAGGCCGGGCTCGAAGAGCTGGGCACGGATGACGAGCGCCATCACACCCGCGAGCAGGAAGAAGATGAACGAGGCGATCAGGTACATGTACCCGATGGTCTTGTGGTCCGTGGAGGTGATCCACCGGACGATGATGTTGCCCTTCCGGCCGACCTTCGACGCCTGGAAGTCCAGTGTCGTGGTCCCTGCAGCCGGCTGGCCGACGAGTGACGTGGTCATCTGACGGAGCCCCTACTTGTTGTCGCTCGACGCCGTGACGGGCGTCTTGTCGTTGGGTTCGTTCGTGTTGGTGTTGTACTCGTTGCCGAGCAGACCGACCTTGCCCTGCTCCTCGAGCGAGTCGAGGTACTTCTGGTACTCGGCCGGGGTGACGACCTTCACCTGGAAGAGCATGAGCGAGTGGTACTCACCGCACAGCTCCGCGCACTTGCCCTGGTAGGTACCGAGCTTCTGCGGGATGAAGTACTCGTCGTTCGTCTTGCCCGGGAGCATGTCCTTCTTGTAGAGGAAGTCGATGATCCAGAACGAGTGGTCGACGTCGCGGGACGAGAGCTCGATGTGGACCTTCTTGCCCTTGGGCAGGTAGAGGGTCGGGAGCTGCGACTCGTCGATCGCGCCGTTGGCGTTCTCTTCTTCCTGGGCCTGGATGCCCTGGTAGTAGACGCTCTTGGACTTGTCGTCCTCGTTGATGTAGTTGAAGTCCCACGCCCAGCGCTTGCCGTAGACGTGGATCGTCGCGTCGGCGTTCTTGAACGGCTGCTCGATCGCGGCCTGGTCCTTGGCGGTGAAGGCGAAGAAGCCGAGCACGAGGATCAGCGGCACGATCGTGTAGAAGATCTCGAGCGGCATGTTGTAGCGCATCTGCACCGGCAGGCCGGTCTGGCCCTTGCGGCGGCGGTAGACGATCGCTGCCCAGATGATGAGGCCCCACACGATCAGACCGACCGCGAGCAGCACGACCCAGCTGGTGGTCCACAGGCCGACGATGCGGCTCGTGTGGTTGGTGACGTCCTTCGTCTCCTCCGTGCCGGGGAGCCATCCGTTCAGCTGCTGCTGCGTGCAACCAGCCAGTGCGATGACCAGACCGACGGCCACCGGGACGGCCGCCCAACGTATACGGCGATTCGAACGCACTGTTACCTCTCGGAAGAACGTGAAACCGGAGCAGGCCGCGACGTGAAGGTCGCGCATGGCTCGCTCCCAGCTTGGTTGGAACACTCCTAGCTTACTCGCAGCTCGGGACCGCTCGCGCACACGCGACACACCTCGGGCCGCGATCCGCACTCCGTCCGGGCGGGTTTTCCCTGGTCGTGCGGGATGCCACGCCCGGGAGCGAACGAGCGGGGAGCGACCGTGTCGGTCACTCCCCGCTCGTGTCGGGTCGACGGAGATCAGTGGAAGCTGTCACCGCACGCGCAGCTGCCCTGCGCGTTGGGGTTGTCGATCGTGAAGCCCTGCTTCTGGATGGTGTCCTCGAAGTCGATCGAGGCGCCGTCGAGGTACGGGACGCTCATCTTGTCGACGACGACCTCGACGCCGTCGCCGAACTCGGCCGTGGCGTCGCCGTCGAGCAGGCGCTCGTCGAAGTAGAGCTGGTAGATCAGGCCGGAGCACCCGCCGGGCTGGACGGCGAGGCGCAGGCGGAGGTCGTCGCGGCCTTCCTGTTCGAGGAGGCTCGCCACCTTCGCCGCGGCCGCGTCGCTGAGCAGGACGCCGTGCGACGGCGCCTCGGTCGTCGGTGCGTGGTCGGTGATGGTGTCGCTCATCCGCGCGTCTCCCTCCGTGCGGTGTCGTTCACCGCGCTTGGACCGATTGTAAGCACCGTCAGCCGCGAGTCGCGAGACGCGCGAGCAGGATCGTCTCCGATGCGATGGCGCGGTGGAGGACGCCGAGGTGCTGCGACTCGTTCGGGCTGTGCGCGCGGGTGTCCGGGTCCTCGACGCCGGTCACGAGGATCTGCGCCTCCGGGAACTGAGCGGCGAGGTCCGAGACGAACGGGATCGAGCCGCCGATGCCCTGCTCGACGGGCGACTCGCCCCAGCCCTCGGCCATCGCGGTCCGCGCTTCCTGGACGGCCCAACCGGCGGTGTCCACGAGGAACCCGTCTCCGGCGTCCGGCTCGCTGATCTCCATCCGGGCGCCGAAGGGCACGTGCGCCCGCAGGTGCCGTTCGACCGCGGCGTACGCGTCCGTCGCGGCCTGCCCCGGCGCGACCCGCACCGAGACCCGGGCGGAGACCGTCGGCAGCAGGGTGTTCGACGCGTTCGCGACGCTCGGGACGTCCATGCCCGTCACGGTGATCGACGGCTGGAACCACATCCGCGAGAGCACGTCGCCACGGCCGACCGGACGGACACCCGGGAGCAGTGCCGCGTCGGCGGCGAGCTGCTCCTCGGTGCGCTCGGGCACGTCGGCCTCGTACGAGGAGAGGCCCTCGACCGCGACGGCGCCGTCGTCGTCGTGCAGCGAGGCGAGCAGACGGACCATCGGGATCATGGCATCCGGCGCCGCTCCCCCGAACATGCCGCTGTGGCTCGCGTGCTCGAGGGTCGTCAGGGTCAGCTTGAAGGTGACGTTACCGCGCAGGGAGACGGTGATCGACGGGACCTCGGTCGACCAGTTGTCGCTGTCCGCGACGACGATGACGTCGGCGGCGAGGTGCTCCTGCTGCTCGCGGAGGAACGTGCGGAACGACCGCGAGCCGAACTCCTCCTCGCCCTCGATGAACAGGACGACGCCGAGCTCCAGGTCGTCGCCGAACTGCGCGTGCAGCGCCCGGAGCGACGCGATGTGGGTCATCACGCCGGCCTTGTCGTCCGAGGCACCGCGGCCGTACAGGCGGTCGCCACGCAGCGTCGGCTCGAAGGGCGGGGTCTCCCAGAGCGCGTCGTCGCCCTGCGGCTGGACGTCGTGGTGGGCGTAGAGCATCACGGTCGGCTTGCCGTTGCGGGCCGGGCGGACCGCCAGGACCGCGGGCTGACCGAGCTCGTGCGGGTCGGCGTCACTGATCGCCGACCGGATGATCTCGACCTGGTCGTCCGTGAAGACGCCGGTGCTCCGGGCCAGGTCCGCCACGGCACGGGCGCTCGCGAGCACGTTCGACTCGTCGTACGCCGACCACGACACCGACGGGATCCGCACCAGGTCGGACAGGTCGGCGATCGTCGAGGGCAGCGATCCCTGCACGTGTTCGCGGAGGGCGTCGAGGAGTGCGGGGTCGGTGGCGGCGGCGTGCTGGTCGGTGTCGGTCATGTCCCGTAATCTAGAGGACGATCCAGCACGCAGACCGCAGTCAGGAACGCATCGTGGCGAAGGCAGCCCCCAAGACCAACACGACCGTCAACCCGTCCGAGGCCGAGCTCCTCGAACAGGGGAAGGGCCGTCCGACGCCGACCCGTCGCGAGCGCGAGGCGGCGAACCGCCGTCCCATCGTCGGCGGCTCCGCCGAGGACAAGAAGGCGGCTCGTGCACGACTCACGAACGAGCGCGAGAAGGCCCGCGTCGGCATGGCCAACGGCGAGGAGCGCTACCTCCCCGCGAAGGACAAGGGCGAGCAGCGCAAGTTCGTGCGTGACTGGATCGACGCCCGCTGGAACGTCGGCGAGATCATGATGCCGGTGCTCGTGCTGTTCCTCATCGTCGGGTTCGCCGCGTCGCAGACCGTGATCGCGTCGTACTCGCTGCTGCTCGTGTGGGCGTTCGTGGCGCTCTTCGTGCTCGACTGCATCGTGCTCTGGCTGTCGTTCCGCAAGAAGCTGACGGCCAAGTTCGGCTCGATGCAGCGCGGGACGTTCCTCTACATCCTCACGCGGGCGTGGCAGCTGCGCTTCCTGCGCCTGCCGAAGCCGCAGGTCAGGCGCGGGCAGTACCCCACCGTCTGATCGCTCCCCATCGCAGCGCCGTCCGGTCCGCCGGGCGGCGCTGCGTCGTTCCCGGCGCCCGGCCCGGCCCCCGCCGGCCCTCGCCGTCCCCCGCGGTCCCGCCGGCCCCGCCGTCCCCGGCGGCCCCGCCGGCCCCGCCGGCCCCGCCGAGCGGGCAGTATCCGTCACGCTCGCGGGCGCCGCACGGCACATTCCGCCCGCTCGCCGAACGCGAGCGGCGCGTCCCGCCCGCTCGCCGGACTACCGACCAACTGCCGGGGCACGCGCCGACCACCCACCGGACTGGAGGCGCGGTGCGGCCCCGACCCGCGCCTCCCGTCCGTCAGGTGCTCGACGCGGCCATGCGACCCGCGCGATACGCATCGGCGAGGTCGCGAGAAGTGCCGCTCCGCGGCGCGCGCGACGGCGCATTGCGCGACCTCGCCACAGCACACGCGGCGTGTCGTGCGACCTCGACGACGGACACCCGGACCCGACGACGGACGCCTAAACCCGGACCCGCGACCCCGGCCGGTCACGACTCGCCGCGTACGACTCGCCGAGCGGGCAGAACGCACCGCCACCACGCGTCGAGCGTGACGTACTTCGCCCGCCCGGCGACGCGCACGCGACGCCAGCGCGCCCGCTCGGCGACGCGCGCGCGACGTCAGCGCGCCGCGCGCCCCGACCGCCGCCGCCGGAGCCGGTTGATCCGCGTCGCCCAGGTCGGCCCCTCGTAGAGGAACGCCGTGTAGCCCTGCACCAGGGTCGCCCCGGCGTCGATGCGGTCCTGCACGTCCTGCTCGGTCGTGACGCCGCCGACCGCGATCACGCAGAAGTCCGACGGCACCGCGGCCCGGACCCGCCGCAGGACCTCGAGCGACCGAGCAGCGACCGGTGCACCGGACAGACCGCCGGCACCCATCGCCTCGACGTCCACAGCCGGCGTGCGGAGTCCCGAGCGGGAGATCGTGGTGTTGTTCGCGATGACACCGGCCAGCCCGAGGGAGACGGCGAGCCCGGCGATCGCGTCGATCTGCTCATCAGTGAGGTCCGGCGCGATCTTCACCAGCACCGGCACCCTGCCGGCGGCGTCGCGCACGGCGGTGAGCAGCGGGCGGAGCTGGTCGAGCTCCTGCAGACCGCGCAGCCCGGGCGTGTTCGGCGAGCTGACGTTGACCGCGAGGTAGTCCGCGAACGGCGCGAGCCTGCGCGTCGACTCGAGGTAGTCGTCGACGGCGTCCTCGACGGCGACGACCCGGCTCTTGCCGATGTTCACGCCGATGACGGGTCGCCCGGGGTTGCGGCGGGCACGCTCCAACCGCCGTGCTGCTGCGGCGGCACCGTGGTTGTTGAAGCCCATGCGGTTGATGAGGGCGCGGTCGGGGATGAGCCGGAAGAGCCGCGGGCGCTCGTTGCCGGGCTGCGGCTTGGCGGTGATGGTGCCGACCTCGACGTGCCCGAACCCGAGGACACCGAGTCCGGCGATCCCCCGGGCGTCCTTGTCGAACCCGGCGGCCAAGCCGAAGCGCGACGGGAAGTGGATCCCCATGGTCGTCACGCCGTCGGCGGCGGACGGCCGCGAGTAGCGCTCGACGAGCCGTCCGACGACGGGCACGTGCGGCAGCCACTTGATCACCGCGAACGCGATGTGGTGCGCGCGCTCGGGGTCCATGTTGGCGAACACCGAGCGGAACACGACGGAGTACCCGCCGCGGACGATCCGTTCCGCGATGCCACTCACGCGCCGGCCCCGGCCGGGGACGAGCCGGCGACCGGGTCGGCCGCGCCGTGGTGGTCGCGGCGGAGCTGGCCGATGGCGTCCTCGAAGTCCTCGAGCGAGTCGAAGGCCTGGTAGACGCTCGCGAACCGGAGGTAGGCGACCTCGTCGAGCTCGCGGAGCGGCGCGAGGATCGCGAGCCCGATGTCGTTCGCGTCGATCTGGCTCGACCCCGAGGACCGCACGGTCTCCTCGACGCGCTGCGCGAGGATCGCCAGGTCGCCGTCGGTCACCGGGCGTCCCTGGCAGGCCTTGCGCACGCCGGACACGATCTTGTCGCGGCTGAACGGCTCGGTCACCCCGTTGCGCTTCACCACGTTGAGCGAAGCGGTCTCGGTGGTCGAGAAACGGCGGCCGCAGTTCGGGCACTGACGACGGCGACGGATGGAGGTTCCGTCGTCGCTCGTCCGGGAGTCGACGACGCGGGAGTCCGGGTGGCGGCAGAAGGGGCAGAACATGTCGACCCCAGGCTACCGGTTCGTGCGCTCCGTCACGGCGGCGCCGTGCGCGGGGAGCTGCTCCTCGGTCGCGAGGGCGACGATGTGCGGCGCGACCTCGGCGAGGGCCCCGGGCGAGTAGCGGATGACCTGCTGCGGGCGGAGGAACGTCGACGCGGACAGCCCGGAGCCGAAGCGCGCCTGCCCGCCGGTCGGCAGGACGTGGTTGGACCCGGCCAGGTAGTCGCCGAGGCTGACGGGCGTGCTCGGCCCGACGAACACCGCGCCCGCGGCGTCGATGTCGGCGAGGACCGCGTCGTCGTCGGCGGTCTGGATCTCGAGGTGCTCCGGCCCGTAGGCGTTGCTCACGGTCGCCGCGTCGGCGAGCGAGTCCACGAGCACGATCGCGGACTGCGGTCCGTCCAGGGCGACCTGGAGGCGCGACGCGGTCCCGACACGCGCAGCACGTTCCGGGATGGCCGCCTCCACCGCGTCGGCGAACGCCGCCGACGTCGTCACCAGCACGCTGCCGGCCTGCTCGTCGTGCTCGGCCTGGCTGATGAGGTCGGCGGCCACGTACCCGGGGTCCGCGGTGTCGTCGGCGATCACGAGGATCTCCGTCGCGCCGGCCTCGGCGTCGATGCCGACGACACCGCGCACGAGGCGCTTGGCCGCTGCGACGTAGTTGTTGCCGGGCCCCGTGACGAGGTCGACGGGCTCGAGGCCGATCGACGGGACGCCGTACGCCAGCGCACCGACGGCTCCGGCGCCGCCCATGGCGTAGACCTCGTCGATGCCGAGCAGGCCGGCCGCCGCGAGGATCGTCGGGTGCACCGCTCCCCCGTGGTCACGCTGCGGGGGCGACACGAGCGCGATCGACCGCACGCCGGCGACCTGGGCGGGGACGACGTTCATGACGACGCTCGACGGGTACACCGCCTTGCCACCGGGCACGTAGAGGCCCACGCGGCGCATCGGCTGCCACCGCTGGTGCACCTCGGCGCCGTCGGCCAGGGTGGTCACGGACGCGGTGGGCACCTGGGCCGCACTCGCTGCCCGGACCCGGCGGATGGCCTCGTCGAGCGCTTCCCGGAGTTCGGGCGTGAGGCCGGCGACGGCCGCGGCGATCTCGGCAGCGGGGACCCGCACGTGCTCGGGCGCTCCCCCGTCGAACCGTTCGGCCTGGTCGTGCAGCGCCGACGCCCCGTGCTCGCGGACGGCGTCGACGAGCTCGCGGGCGGCGTCCACCGCGTGCGAGACGTCACCGGCGGCGCGCGGCATGAGTCGGAGGAGTTCGGCACGGTCGGGGAGGCCGCCACGGAGGTCGATTCGCTGCATCATCAGGTGGTCAAGCCTACCGAGCGCGGACGGGGGGTCGGTGGCGGACCGGCACCGCGCCTCCTGGCCCGCGCTGACGGGGCCCGGGGCCCGCGTCGTCAGGCCAGCGCGTCGACGACGGGGCGGTGTCGGGCGGCGGCTGCCGCGTCCCAGGCGCCGAGCAGGTGGAGCGTCGCGATGCGGAACGCGAGCGCGCGGACGAGCAGTTGGTCCCACTCCGCGACGTCGGCACCGAGCGCGCCGAGCTGCGCGACCGGGACGCCGTGCCAGCACACGGCGTCCACCGCGGCGACGGCCGCGCCGAACCCGGCGGGTCGCCAGGACGGCGGCCAGTCGATGACGGCGGGGACGGCGGGGACGGCGCCCTCGGCGGCATCGGCGGCATCGGCGAAGAGGACGTTGCCGAGCAGGTCGCCGTGGACGAGCTGCGACCGTGCTCGGACGGGCCGGAAGGCCGCGGCGAGGCGGTCGAGCGTGGGGTCGTCCGGCAGGCGCGCTGCTCCCCAGGCCATCCGGTCGGCGCGGCCCCACGGGTCCTCGGGGCGCGGCGTGGACGGGGCGAGGAACGCGGGGCGGTCGAGGTGTGCGATCGCTCGGTGGAAGGCGTTCCCGACGCGGATGACGTCGGCGACCCGGGTCTCGTCGGCGCGGCCGGGCAGCCACTCCCAGGCCTCCCATGAGCCGGCGCGCCAGGGTCCGTCCCGCCGGGCGCCGGCGTGCCAGGGTCCGTCGACCGTCCGGACGGGTCGAGGTGTGCGGAACGTCGAGGTGTGCGCCAGTTCGGCGAGGACGCCCGCCCGCCAGTCCGTCACCGTCGCACCGTCGTGCGGTCGGAGGACGACGTCGCCGGCGCGCCAGGTCAGCCCGCGCCCGCCCGCGAGCCGTTCGAGCCGCTGGTCGCCCACGCCGAAGGCACGCAGGGTGCCGGCGTCCGGACCGCCCGCCACGGTGTTCACGCGGTCCGGAGCACCTTCGACATCGGACGACCCTTCGCGACCTCGTCGACGAGCTTGTCCAGGTACCGGATCTGCCGCATGAGCGGGTCGTCGAGTTCCTCGATCCGGACGCCGCAGATCACGCCGGTGATGAGCGGTGCGTTCGGATGGAGGTGCGCGGCCGCGAAGAAGTCCTCGAACGTGGTCTCGTCGGCGAGGTGCTTCTCGAGCGCGGCGTCGTCGAACCCCGTGAGCCACTCGATCACCGCGTCGAGCTCGGCCTTGGTGTGCCCCTTGCGCTCCACCTTCGCGAGGTAGTGCGGGTACACCGCCGCGAACGGCGTGCCGAAGATGCGGTGCCCGGCCATCGTCAGACCAGGCAGCGCGGCCCGAGCAGGCTCTTCAGCTCGCCGAAGAGGTCGGGCGTCAGGTTCACCGGGAACGGCAGCTCGAACGTGCGGGCGACGTCGTCCTTGATGAGCTTCAACCGGACCTCGGTCTCGCCGCTGTGCCGACCGAGGACGGCGGCGAGTTCGGTCACCGTCGTGGTCGTCGCCTGCCGCTCGGGCAGGCTCAACGTGAGCGGCCCGGACCCCATGGCGTCGCCGACGTTCGGCTGGAACATGCTCACCGCGTGCAGGGCCTTGCCGTCGTCGCGCACGTTGACACGGCCGCGCAGGACCACGATCGAGTCGGCGACGAGCGACGGCCCGAACTCCTGGTAGGTCTTGCCCAGGAACATCACGCCGATCTGGCCGCCGAAGTCCTCGATGTCGACGATGCCGTACGGGTTGCCGCTGGACTTCGCCACCCGGTGCTGCACGCTCGTCAAGAGCCCCGCGACGGTGACCGTCTCACCCTCGACCGAGTCGTCGGCCGCGATGAGGTCGGCGATGGTGATCGACTGGTGCTTCGCCAGCTCGATCTCGAGCCCGGCGAGCGGGTGGTCGGAGACGTACAGGCCGAGCATGTCCCGTTCGAACGCGAGCTTGTCGCGCTTGGACCACTCCGGACGGTCGGGCACCTGGGACACGACGGCTGCCGACGGCTGTTCCTCGGCGACCTCGGCGAAGAGCGAGTCGAAGTCGAACCCGACGTTGCCGTGGGCCTCGTCGCGCTTGACCTTCACCGCACCCTCGACGGCGCCCTCGTGGATCTCGACGAGCGCCCGCCGGGAATCGCCGAACTCGTCGAACGCACCGGCCTTGATGAGCGACTCGACCGTGCGCTTGTTCGCCGACGAGATCGGGATCTTGCGGAGGAAGTCGTGGAAGGACTCGAACGCGCCCTTCTCGGTGCGGGCCTGGACGATGTCGTCGACGACGTTGAAGCCGACGTTGCGGATCGCGCCCATGCCGAAGCGGATGTCCTCGCCGACGGCGGCGAAGAAGCCGATCGACTCGTTGACGTCCGGCGGCATGACCTTGATGCCCATCCGGCGGCACTCGTTGAGGTACAGCGCGAGCTTGTCGCGGGCGTCGCCGACGCTCGTCAGCAGGGCCGCCATGTACTCGGCCGGGTAGTGCGCCTTGAGGTAGGCGGTCCAGAACGACACCACGCCGTACGCCGCCGAGTGCGCCTTGTTGAACGCGTAGTCGGAGAACGGCAGCAGGATGTCCCAGAGGGTCTTGATGGCAGCGGCCGAGTAGCCGTTGTCCTGCATGCCCTTCTCGAAGCCGGCGTACTGCTTGTCCAGCTCGGACTTCTTCTTCTTGCCCATCGCGCGGCGGAGGATGTCCGCTTGGCCGAGCGAGAACCCGGCCACCTTCTGCGCGATGGCCATGACCTGCTCCTGGTAGATGATCAGGCCGTAGGTCGTGCCGATGATGTCCTGCAGGGGCTCTTCGAGCTCCGGGTGGATCGGCGTGATCGGCTGCTCGCCGTTCTTGCGGAGCGCGTAGTTCGTGTGCGAGTTCGCACCCATGGGGCCCGGACGGTACAGGGCGATGAGCGCGGAGATGTCCTCGAAGTTGTCGGGCTTCATCAGGCGCAGCAGCCCGCGCATCGGCCCGCCGTCGAGCTGGAACACGCCGAGGGTGTCACCACGCTGCAGGAGCGCGTACGCCTCGGGGTCCTCGAGCCCCATGTTCTCGAGGTCGAGCTCGATCCCACGGTTCGTCTTGATGTTGTCGAGGGCGTCACTGATGATCGTGAGGTTGCGGAGCCCCAGGAAGTCCATCTTGATCAGGCCGAGCGACTCCGCTGCCGGGTAGTCGAACTGCGTGACGATCTGGCCGTCCTGCTCGCGCTTCATCACGGGGATGATGTCGATCAGCGGATCGCTCGACATGATGACGCCGGCGGCGTGCACGCCCCACTGGCGCTTCAGCCCCTCGAGCCCGAGGGCGGTGTCGAACACCGTCTTCGCCTCGGGATCGGTCTCGACGACCGTGCGGACGTCCACGGCTTCCTTGTAGCGCGGGTGGTCCTTGTCGAAGATCCCGGTGAGCGGGATGTCCTTGCCCATCACGGGCGGCGGCATCGCCTTGGTGAGCTTCTCGCCCATGCCGAAGGGGAAGCCCAGCACGCGCGAGGAGTCCTTGAGCGCCTGCTTCGCCTTGATCGTGCCGTACGTGACGATCTGCGCGACGCGCGCCGACCCGTACTTCTCGGTGACGTACTTGATCGCCTCACCGCGGCGCCGGTCGTCGAAGTCGACGTCGAAGTCGGGCATCGAGACACGGTCCGGGTTGAGGAAGCGCTCGAAGATCAGGCCGTGCCGGATCGGGTCGAGGTCGGTGATGCGCATCGCGTACGCCACCATCGAGCCGGCACCGGAACCACGGCCGGGACCGACGCGGATGCCGTTGTTCTTCGACCAGTTGATGAAGTCGGCGACCACGAGGAAGTACCCCGGGAAGCCCATCTGGTTGATGATGCCGACCTCGTAGTCGGCGCGTTCCTGGACCTCGCGCGTGATGCCGTCGGGGTACCGGTACTCGAGGCCCTTGGCCACCTCTTTCTCGAACCACGAGTGCTCGGTCTCCCCCTCGGGCACGGGGAACTTCGGCATGTAGTTGGCCGCGGTGTCGAACTCGACGTTGCACCGCTCGGCGATGAGCAGCGTGTTGTCGCAGGCCTCGGGGTTGTCGCGGAAGAGGTGCCGCATCTGCTGCGGGGTCTTCAGGTAGAACTCGTCGGCGTCGAACTTGAAGCGGTTCGGGTCGTTCAGGGTCGAGCCGGACTGCACGCACAGCAGGGCCGCGTGCGACTTGGCGTCGTGCGAATGCGTGTAGTGCAGGTCGTTCGTGCCGACCAGCGGGATGTCGAGGTCCTTCGCCAGCCGGATCAGGTCGCTCATGATCCGACGTTCGATCTCGAGCCCGTGGTCCATGACCTCGGCGAAGTAGTTCTCCTTGCCGAAGATGTCGCGGTAGTCCGCCGCGGCCTTGACGGCTTCGTCGTACTGGCCGAGCCGCAGCCGGGTCTGGATCTCCCCCGAGGGGCAGCCCGTCGTGGCGATGATGCCCTCGTGGTACTCCTCGAGCAGCTCGATGTCCATGCGGGGCTTGAAGTAGTACCCCTCGATCGACGCCTTGCTCGAGAGCCGGAACAGGTTGTGCATGCCCGTCGTGTTCTCGGCGAACATCGTCATGTGCGTGTACGCGCCGGAGCCGGACACGTCGTCGCCGCCGCCGTCACCCCAGCGCACACGGGTCTTGTCCGTCCGGTGGGTGCGCGGCGTGATGTACGCCTCGGTCCCGATGATCGGCTTGACACCGCCGGCCTTGGCGGCCTTCCAGAACTCGAACGCGCCGAACATGTTGCCGTGGTCGGTCACGGCAACGGCGGGCATGCCCTGCGCGGCGGTCTCGGCCACGAGGTCGCCGAGCCTGGCGGCGCCGTCGAGCATCGAGTACTCACTGTGCACGTGCAGGTGGACGAAGGAGTCGGAATCCGACACGGAACCTCCGGTTCGCGGGAGCTGCTGCGGTCTGGGAACAGCCTAACCGCGACCGGGGACAAACCCGGGCGCGTCGAGACGGACGGGAGGCGCGGTGCGGGGCCGACCCGCGCCTCCCGTCCGTCAGGGGGTCGCGCCACGCGCGGGGCGCGCCGTCGAGGGCGCGCAACACGCCGCGCGCGTGCCGTCGAGAGCGCACGAAGTGCCGCTCCGCAGCGCCGAGAGTGACCGATTTCGCGATCTCGGCGGGCTTGGCCGGGCGCGGCCTCCGCCGGACGGGAGGCGCGGTGCGGGCCCGACCCGCGCCTCCCGTCCGTCAGGGGGTCGCGCCACGCGCGGGGCGCGCCGTCGAGGGCGCGCAACACGCCGCGCGCGTGCCGTCGAGAGCGCACGAAGTGCCGCTCCGCAGCGCCGAGAGTGACCGATTTCGCGATCTCGGCGGGCTTGGCCGGGCGCGGCCTCCGCCGGACGGGAGGCGCGGTGCGGGCCCGACCCGCGCCTCCCGTCCGTCAGGGCGTCGCGGCGCCGAGGGCGCGCAACACACCGCGCGCGTGCCGCCGGAAGCGCACGAAGTGCCGCTCCGCGGCGCCGAGAGCGACACTTCGTGCGACCTCGGCCGGCCGCGCCCGCCGCCCACGCCGAGCGGGCGGGACACGCCGCACGCGCGGCGCCGAGCGGGCGGGATCGGCCGCCTGGGCGCGCCGAGCGGGACGGAACGTGCCCGCTCGCGCGCCCGGCGCGCGCCCGGCGCGGCCTACGCGGCGCGGATGCGGTCCAGCGCCCGCTGCAGGTCGTCGGGGTACTCCGCCGAGTACGACACCCACGACCCCGTGCGCGGGTGCTCGAACCCGAGCCGGACGGCGTCGAGCCACTGCCGCGTGAGCCCGAGCTCCTCGGCGAGCACCGGGTCGGCCCCGTACATCGTGTCGCCCACGAGCGGGTGCCGGGTCGCCGCCATGTGCACCCGGATCTGGTGCGTCCGACCGGTCTCGAGGTGCACCTCGAGCAGGGTCGCGGAGCGGAACGCCTCGAGGGTCTCGTAGTGCGTCACGCTCGGCTTGCCGTCGGCCGTGACCGCGAACTTCCAGTCGCTCGAGGGGTGTCGGCCGATGGGCGCGTCGATCGTGCCGGAGGTCGGGTCGGGGTGCCCCTGCGCGAGCGCGTGGTAGACCTTCTCGACCGTGCGGTCCTTGAACGCGCGCTTGAGGTGCGTGTACGCAAGCTCGGTCTTCGCCACGACCATCAGCCCCGAGGTGCCGACGTCCAACCGGTGGACGATGCCCGCGCGTTCGGCGGCACCGGAGGTCGCGATCGTGAAGCCGGCGGCGGCGAGGCCACCGGGGACCGTGGGGCCGTCCCAGCCGGGCGAGGGGTGTGCGGCGACGCCGATCGGCTTGTCCACCACGACGATGTCGTCGTCGTCGTGCACGACCGTCATGCCGGGGACCTCGACCGGGATGATCCGGGGGGCTTCCTTCGGCGTCCACTCGACCTGCAGCCAGGAGTCGGCGTGCAACCGGTCGGACTTGTCCACGGTGACCCCGTCGACCGTCACGCCGCCGGCCGAGACGACCTCGGCAGCGAAGGAACGGCTGAACCCGAGGAGCTTCGCGATGGCGGCGTCGACACGCTCACCGGCGAGCCCGTCCGGGACCGGCAGGGAACGGCTCTCGGTCACGTCGCGTCGTGCCCGAGGGTGTCCCGCCCGTCACGCGGCGCGCGCGGGTCCTCGACCAGGGGCCGGGAGGCGCGGTGCTCGTCCGCCTCGGAGGCGTCCGACTGCGCACGCGCCGCGTCCACTGCGCGCTGCTGCTTCGCGGAGAGGGCGCGGGTGCCGTCGAGGTTCACCCCGAGGATCACCAGCAGGACGAAGACCACCATGCTGATGCAGATGAACGAGTCGGCGATGTTGTAGATCGCGGGCATCATCCACGGGGTCGAGATGAAGTCCACCACGTGGCCGCGACCGAAGCCGGGCTCACGGAAGAGCCGGTCGAGCAGGTTGCCGAGCGCCCCGCCGAGGAGCATGCCGAGCACGAGTGCCCACCACATCGAGCGGATCCGCCGAGCGAACACGATGATCGCGACGACCACGGCGGTCGAGACGATCGAGAACACCCACGTCATGTTCACCGCGAACGAGAACGCGGCACCGGGGTTCCGGACGTAGAGCAGCTGCAGGGCGTTCCCGAGGACCGGGACGACGGTGCCGTACGGCAGGTTGGCGACGACGAGCGCCTTCACGCCCTGGTCGAGCGCCACCACGACGACAGCGGCGAAGGCCAGTGCCGCGATCGCGCGGACACTGACCTTCGCTCGTGATGCTGGTCGCGACAACGTCAGTTGCCGAAGCCCTGCGCCGATGCCGGCGCCGGGGTGAGCCCGGACTGCTCGGTGCCCGAGCCGTCCAGCTCGTTGAGCTGACCCTGGATGTAGCTCTTGAGCTGTGCACGGTAGTCGCGCTCGAACGTGCGGAGCTCGTCGATCTTGCCCTCGAGCTGGCGCTGCTCCTGCTCGAGCACCGCGACACGCTGACGGTTCGTGTTCTCGGTGTCGGCGATGATCTGGCGCTGCTTGGCCTCGGCCTCGGAGACGAGACGGGCGGCCTGCGCGGTGCCCTCGGCGATGAGCGCGTCGCGCTTCTCGACGCCTTCGCGGACGTGCTCCTCGTGGAGACGACGGGCGAGCGTCAGGAGGTTCGTGGTGCCCTCGGTGTCCTCGTCGGCCGGGACCGTGGTGGCCGGCGCGGCGGCGGCGACCGGAGCGGGCTCCGGCGCGGCTGCCACGGGGGCGGGCTCCGGCTCGGGCTCGGGGGTCGGAGCGGACTGCTCGGCCTCGGCCGGCTTCGGCGCGGACTCGGCCGTCTGCAGGCGCTGGCGGAGCTCGTCGTTCTCGGCCGTCAGGCGACGGAGCTCGACGACGACCTCGTCGAGGAAGTCGTCGACCTCGTCCTGGTCGTAGCCCTCGCGGAACTTCGTCGGCTGGAACCGCTTGTTGACTACGTCTTCCGGCGTCAAAGCCATTGCCGTCACCTCAATAGAACTGCTGAACGTGTGGAACCGTCTCGGTGCGACCGAATCTACCAGTCGCGCCGAACGGTGCGGATGCCACGCCGGGGCGAGCATCGGATCCCGACCACCGTACACCGATGGTGGCCGTGAACCGTGACCACGCACTGGGCGTGGCGCGTGTCGTGTCCTCTTAGTTGGCGAACACGGGGATGAGCAGGGCGATCACGAACCGGATGATGATCGCCAGGAGGAGCACGATCGTCCAGCCGAAGTCGAGCGCCACGGGGCCCATGCGCATCGGCGGGAGGACCCGGCGGACCGCCCGGATCGGCGGGTCCGTCACGGTGTAGACCACGTCGGCGACGACGAGGAGTGCTCCACGCGGCCGCCAGGACCGGTTGAACTGCTGGACGATGTCGAGGACGAACCGCCCCCACAGCACGAGGATGTACAGCAGGAGGAGGTAGGACAGGATCGTGAGGATCGCGGTCACGATGGGGCTCGCTCAGCTCGGGTGCGGACCGTCTTGCGACGAGCCGCACGGGGCGGGTGGGCCTGAGGGACTCAGGACTGGGCGAAGAAGGACGCCTCGATGTCGGACTCTACCTCAGGCGCCTCACCGCTCACCGCGACGTGCGCCGGCGACAGCAGGAACACCTTGTTGGTGACGCGCTCGATCTTGCCGTAGAGGCCGAGCGACAGCCCGGAGGCGAAGTCGATCATGCGGCGGGCGTCGGCCTCGGTCATCTGCGAGAGGTTGATGATGACGGGGATGCCGTCGCGGAAGCTCTCGGCGATGGACTGGGCGTCCTTGTACTCGCGGGGGTGGACGGTGAGGATCTCGTTCATTTCCTGGACCGGTGCTGCCTTCTGTGCGGACGTGTGCGAGCGGCGGAGCGGGGTGACCTGGGCGCCGCGCTGGTGGGTGTGCGCCTTGGGCTCGGCGGCGACGGGCGCCACCGGTGCCGCGGCAGGCGCGGGGGTCTCGTCGGCGACCGGAGCGGGCGCGGGGGCAGGGGCCGGAGCGGACTGCTGCCGCGCGGTCTGCTGCTGCGGCTGCTCGTCCTCGTACTCGAGTTCCTCGTCGGCGAGGCCCAGGTAGACCATCGTCTTCTTCAGCGGGTTGGCCATGGTTCCTCCGGAGGTCGGTGCTCGTGGATGCCCTTGCAACGAGGCTAGGGCGCGACCGGCCGATTTCCCGTGATTGCGGTCCCGATCCGCAGGTGTGTCGCGCCCTCGAGCACGGCGTCGGCGTAGTCACCGCTCATCCCGGCCGAGATGTCCGTCGCGGCGGGGGCGAGGGACACCACGCGCTCGGAGACCCCACGGAGCCGGGCGAAGGCCGCGCGCGGCTCCTCGTCGAGCGGTGCGACGGCCATCACCCCACGGAGCCGGATCGTGCCGGTCGCGAGCACCCGCGACACCATGGCCTCGACGGCGTCGGGTCGGACGCCACCGCGGTCCGGGTCGTCGGTCAGGTTGACCTGCACGAAGCCGTCGATCACCGTCGGCTCGGGTTCGGCCTCGGTCGGCGCGAACGCGTCCACCACGGACTCGCGGTCGAGCGACTGCACGACGTGCGCGTACCGCCGGACCTGCCGGGCCTTCTTCGACTGCAGCTGTCCGACGAAGTGCCAGGTCAGCGGGAGGTCGGCGAGCTCGGCAGCCTTCGCCTGCGCCTCCTGGTGCCGGTTCTCCCCCACGTCGGTGACGCCGAGCGCGGCGAGGTCGCGGACGAGCGACGCCGGGTGGAACTTCGTGACGACGACGAGCGTGAGCTCGTCGGCCGAGCGCCCTGCGGCGCGCGCCGCGTCGGAGATGCCGCTCCTGACGGACGCGAGACGCGCCTCCAGTCCGTCGTCTGCTGACGGGGACGGGAGGCGCGGGTCGTCGGACAACGCTCGTTACTTCAGGAAGTCGGGGACGTCGAGCTCGTCGTCATCGTCGTCGAACGCCGGGTCGGCGGCACGCTGCGCGGGCGCCTCGTGCTCCTGCGACGCCCATGACGGGGCGGACGAGGACGAGTCCTCGATCGCGCCGGTCGCACCGGCGGACGCCACGGGGACGGTCGCGCCGGCCTCGGGGTCGACCCAGCTGGAGCGGCGCTCCTTCTGCTGCGAGGTGGGCTCGCCGCCGTCGAAGCCCGCGGCGATGACGGTCACGCGGACCTCGTCGCCGAGCGTGTCGTCGATGACGGCACCGAAGATGATGTTCGCCTCGGGGTGCACGGCCTCCTGCACGAGACGGGCCGCGTCGTTGATCTCGAAGATGCCGAGGTTCGAGCCACCCTGGATCGAGAGCAGCACGCCGTGCGCACCGTCGATCGAGGCCTCGAGCAGCGGGCTCGCGACGGCCAGTTCGGCCGCCTTGATCGCCCGGTCGGCACCGCGCGAGGAACCGATGCCCATGAGCGCCGAACCGGCACCCTGCATGACGGACTTCACGTCGGCGAAGTCGAGGTTGATCAGGCCGGGGGTGGTGATCAGGTCGGTGATGCCCTGGACGCCGGCGAGGAGCACCTGGTCGGCCGTGGCGAACGCCTCGACCATCGAGATGCCGCGGTCGCTGATCTCGAGCAGGCGGTCGTTCGGCACGACGATGAGCGTGTCGACCTCGTCCTTGAGGCCGGCGACACCGTTCTCGGCCTGCGACTGACGACGCTTGCCCTCGAAGCTGAACGGCTTCGTGACGACACCGATGGTGAGCGCGCCGATCGACTTCGCGATGCGGGCGACCACGGGCGCACCACCCGTGCCGGTCCCACCACCCTCACCGGCGGTGACGAAGACCATGTCGGCACCGGCGAGGGCCTCTTCGATCTCCTCGGCGTGGTCCTCGGCGGCACGACGGCCGACCTCGGGGTCCGCTCCGGCGCCGAGGCCGCGGGTGATCTCGCGGCCCACGTCGAGCTTGACGTCGGCGTCGCTCAGGAGCAGCGCCTGCGCGTCGGTGTTGATCGCGATGAACTCCACCCCGCGGAGGCCGAGCTCGATCATCCGGTTGACGGCGTTCACGCCGCCGCCGCCGACGCCGACGACCTTGATGACGGCGAGGTAGTTGTGGTTCGTGGTCACGTCAGTCAGGCCTCCGGTCGAACCCTCAACCTCTACTTGAAGTTCAGGGGCATTGCTGGTAGATGTGGTGCTGGCTTCGACGCTACGGGTGCGCTCCGGGCACTGTCGCCCCGCCACGCCGCGTGTCGCGCGATTCCGCGACGACTTCCGCTACTTCTTCGCGCGGATGATGCCGTTGTCCGGAGCGCTGACGTCGTACTCGACGACGACGCCGGGGTTCCGCGCCGCGTGGTCCTTCACGAGGGCCGCGAGCAGGGCCGCCTTCGCGTCCGACTGCTCCGGGTTCCCCCAGACGACGCTCGAGCCGTCCTTGAGGGTGAGCGTGACGTCGTCGGCGGTCGAGCCCTTCACGCTCGTCACCTGCTGACGCACGGTCGACGGGAGCGCGAGCACCACCTCGGTCATCGTGCGGAACTCCGACGAGCCGAGCTTCGCGTTGCCGATGTCGGCGACGGGCATGTTCGCGGGCTGCTTCGGCGACGACTGTACGACGATGCCGGCCGGGTCGACCAGGTCGAAGGACTTCCCCGACCGCACCGCGACGACCGGGGTGCGCTCGGTCACGGTGACCACGAGGGTGTGCGGCGGGGCTTCCTCCGTCACGTAGCTCTCGATGAGCGGGAAGCCGGCGATGTCCTTCTTGATGGCGTCGAAGTCGAGCCGGGCGAGCGGGGTGCCGATCTGGTCGGAGAGCGCCTGGCGGAGCTGGGTCTCGTCGACGCGGTTCGTCCCCTTGACCTCGATGGTCTGGAGCGCCATCAACGGCGAGAACACCGCGACGAGGATCGAGATCCCGAACACGAGGACGATGCTCGCGGCGGTGATCCAGGCGGCGCGGCGGTGCCGGCTGCGTCGGGTGAAGCGGCGGACCTCGGCGCGCTCGAGGAGGCGACGACGGCGCTTGGCCACCCGGGCCTCCCGCGCGGTCTCGGCAGCGCGGACGCCGGCGCCGATCGGGCGCTCGTGGCCGTCCTCGCCCGGGCCGTGCAGGTCGGTGAGGTGGGCGAGCCGCTCGGCGTCGCGGCGCTCGGTCTCCTGCCGCTCCCGGGCGAGGCGCTCGGCCTCGGGGTCGTGGTGGTCCTCGTCGGGCGTGTACTCGCGCAGCCGGTCGGCGACGGACGACAGTCCGGCGCCGAGGCGACGGCCGGCGGCGCCGGCGAGGGCACCGGCGCGGTCGCGAGCCGACCCGTTCGACGGGTCGGCGGCGGTGGGGTCGGCCGTCTCGACGACCGGTTCCTCGGTGGCGGGCGCGAGCCGCGCCTCCTGGACCACCGGCTCGGGCGCGCGGGACGGACGCCGCGGGATCAGCGGGGCATGACGCTGCCGGGGCGCGCCCGCGCCGTCGGCAGGTGCGTCCGGACGGGCCGGCCGCTCGTCGAACCCCTCTGGACGCTTCACCGGGACAGCGCCCCGTCGTCGTGGAGGGCGCTGAGCACCTGCGGGATGATGCGGTACACATCGCCGCAGCTCAGGGTCATGATGATGTCGCCGTCGCGCGCGACCGCGGCCGCACGCGCCGAGGCCTCGTCCCAGTCGGGCAGGAACTCGACGCGGGACTGGTCGGCGAAGCGCTCCTGCACGAGGGCGCCGGTGACGCCGGGCTCCGGGTCCTCGCGGGCGCCGTAGACATCGAGGACGACGGTGTGGTCGGCGAGCTCCTCGTAGACCTTGGCGAAGTCACCGGCCATCAGGCGCGTCCGCGAGTACAGGTGCGGCTGGTGGATCGCGATGATCCGGCCGTCGCCCACGACGTTCCGTGCGGCCTTGAGCGCCGCCGCCACCTCGGTCGGGTGGTGCGCGTAGTCGTCGTAGACCGAGACGCCGCGCTCGACGCCGTGCAGCTCGAAGCGCCGCTGGGTCCCGCCGAAGGCCTCGATGCCACGGATCGCGTCCTCGGCGGCGACGCCGAGTCCGGTCAGGACGGCGAAGGCGCCGACGGCGTTGATCGCGTTGTGGCGGCCGGGGACCCGGAGCGTCAGGTGGTGTGCCTCGCCCGCGGCGCGGAAGTCGACCTCGACCCCGGCGGACTCGGTGATCCCCTCGATCCGGACGTCGGCGTCGACGGCCTCGCCGAAGGTGACGATCTCGGGGGCGTCCTCGCGGGCACGGATCCCGGCCGTGACCGCCTTCGCGCCGGCGTCGTCGCTCGAGATCACGACGCGCTCGCTCGCCTTCGCGGCGAACTCGACGAAGGCCTCGGTGAAGGCCTCCTCGCTGCCGTAGTGGTCGAGGTGGTCGGCGTCGACGTTCGTGATGAGGGCGACCGCGACGTCGTAGAGCAGGAACGAGCCGTCGGACTCGTCGGCCTCGACGACGAACAGGTCGCTCGAGCCGGGGGCCGAGCTCGTGCCGAGGGACTGGATGACCCCACCGTTCACGAAGCTCGGGTCCAGGCCGAGCTCGACGAGCGCGGTGACGATCATGCCGGTGGAGGTGGTCTTGCCGTGCGCGCCGGCGACCGCGACGAGGCGGTGCTCGGCGATCAGGGCGGCGAGGGCCTGGGACCGGTGCAGGACCGGCAGGCCGCGGCGCTGGGCCTCGAGGAGTTCCGGGTTGTCCGGCCAGAGCGCGCTCGTGACGACGATGGTGTCCGCGTCGCCGACGTTCGCGGCGTCGTGGCCGATGTGCACCTCGGCGCCGAGGTCGCGCATGGTGCCCGTGGTGGCGGTCTCGCGCGAGTCGCTGCCGGTCACGCGGTGGCCGGCGGCGAGGAAGAGCCGGGCGATGCCGCTCATGCCGGAGCCGCCGATGCCGACGAAGTGGACCGTGCCGAGGTCGTCGGGGATCGGCTGTGTCAGGTCCGGCTTGATGGTCATCGTTCCTCCGTGGTGCTGTCGTGCGCGTCGCGCGGCGCATCGGTCGCGCGCTTCGCGGCGTCGAGGACGAGGTCCGTCATGCGGTCGGCGCCGTCGCGGTGTCCGACGCTGCCGGCACGGACGGTCATGTCGGCGATGCGGGCCCGGTCCTGCAGGGTGTTCAGCAGCTGGAACGTCACCCAGTCCTCGTCGAATTCCGCGTCGGCCACGAGGACCGCTCCCCCGGCGTCGACGACGTCCTTCGCGTTGTGCCGCTGCTCGCCGTTGCCGACAGGGTACGGCACGAGGACGCTCGGCAGCCCGACGGCGGTCAGCTCGCAGACCATGCCGGCGCCGGCGCGCGAGACCACGAAGTCGCTCGCGGCGTACGCCAGGTCCATCCGGTCGCAGTAGGGCAGCACGTGGTAGCCGTCGAGGTCGCTCGGGCCGATGTCGGACTTCCCGCCGACGACGTGCAGGACCTGCCAGCCGGCACCGACGATCGTCGCGGCGCTCCGGTTCACGGTGCGGTTGATGCTCCGCGCGCCGGAGGACCCGCCCGTGACGAGCAGGACCGGTCGCGCGGGGTCGAGCCCGAACTCGGCGAGGCCCTCTGCGCGGCTCGCACGACGGTCGAGCGACTCGATCTCGCGCCGGAGCGGCATGCCGACGACCCGGCCGTGGCGGAGCCGCGTGTTCGAGAAGGTCACGCCCACGTGGTCGGTGAGGAACGCTGCCAGGCGGTTCGCCAGGCCGGGCTTGGCGTTCTGCTCGTGCACGACGATCGGGGTGCCGGTACGGCGTGCGGCGATGTACGCCGGTGCGGCCGCGTAGCCCCCGACACCGAGGACGACGTCGACCTCGCGCTCGCGGATGATCTGCTCGACCCGACGGACGGCGCCGAGGAACCCGCCGGGGAAGCGGAGGGCGGCGGCGTTCGGCTTGCGCGGGAACGGCAGGCGCGGGATCGTCAGCAGCTCGTAGCCGCGCATCGGGACGAGCCGGGACTCGAGGCCCTCTGCGGTGCCGAGGACGAGGACCTCGGCGTCGAGCTCGCGCTCGGTCAGCCGGTCGGCGACCGCGAGCAGCGGGTTCACGTGGCCGGCGGTGCCGCCGCCCGCGAAGAGGTACGTGTTCACCGGAGGGTTCCGTTCGTGGTGGTGCGGCCGACGCTGTTCCTGCCCGGGAGGTCGCTCTTGCCCGGGAGGTCGCGCGCGAAGGACAGGACGACGCCGATGGCGACGAGGGTCATGATCAGCGCGGAGCCACCGGCCGAGATGAGTGGGAGGGGGACGCCGAGGACCGGCAGGAGGCCGAGGACCACGGCGATGTTGACGAGCGCCTGGCCGATGATCCACGCGAGCACTCCACCGGTGACGGTCTTCACGAAGGGGTCGTTCGACTGGCGGATGATCTTGATCATGCCGACCGCGAGGACCACGAACAGGGCGAGCACGACGACGGCGCCGACGAGCCCGAGCTCCTCGCCGATGATCGCGAAGATGTAGTCGTTGTCGGCCTCGGGGAGCCACGACCACTTCGCCTTGGAGTTGCCGAGACCCACCCCGAAGACGCCGCCGGAGGCCAGCGCCCACATGCCGTGGGTCGGCTGCCAGCAGAGGTCCTGGTACTGGCTCGTGTCGGTGCAGCCGGAGAGCCAGGCGCTGATGCGGTGCGACCGGGAACTCGACGCCATCGTGACGAACGGCAGCAGCACGGCCAGGCCGAGCACCCCGACGAGCAGGTGCTTCGCCCGGGCGCCGCCGACGTAGAGCGCGCCGAACACCAGGATGAGCATGATCATCGCGGTGCCCTGGTCGCCGCCGACGAGGACGAGGCCGATCGAGCCGAGCGACGCGATGCCGATCGGGATGAAGACCTCTTTCCAGTCGTCGAGCTTCTCCCGCTTGACGTACATGATCGCGCCGATGCCCAGCACGAGCGCGAGCTTGAGGATCTCGGACGGCTGCGCGGTGAACGACCCGAGGCGGATCCAGTTCCGGTTGCCCTGGATCGAGTAGCCGAGCGGGGTCAGGACGACGAGCGCCTGCACGACGAGGCCGACCCCGACGATCCACATCGCCCACTTCCGCCAGAACCGTGCGGGCAGGCGGGAGGCGATGAGCATGAGCGGGACGCCGAGCACGGCGTAGAGGCCCTGACGGGAGGCCGCGCCGAAGAAGTCGTGCGTCGCGGCGTACTGCTCCACACTCGACGAGGACAGCACCATGACCACGCCGAAGACGACGAGGAAGAGTGTGACGCCCAGGATCGTGTAGAAGGTGCTCGACTCGGCGACGAAGACGTTCTTGACGGCGACGACCGCCCCGTTGTGGCGGCGTGCGGGTGCGTGCGGTCGGCCGGGGGCCGATCCGCCGCTACGGCCGCTCGGGAGATCCGTCGTCGCCATCGGCGTTTCCTCCCAGGTGCTCGTGGACCGCCGCCGCGAATCGACGCCCCCGGTCCGCGTAGGAGCCGAACTGGTCGAACGACGCCGCAGCCGGGGCGAGGAGGACCGTGTCGCCCGGCCTCGCGACCGATGCGGCATGCCGGACCGCCTCGGGCATGACCTGATCAGTGTCCGCTGCCTCGACCTGCAGCACCGGCACCCCGGGCGCGTGTCGCGCGAATGCCTCGAGCACGGGACCGCGATCGGTCCCGATCACGACGACGCCGCGGACGTCCGGCCCGAAGCGCTCGACCAGTCCGTCGATGTCGACGCCCTTGAACAGGCCACCGACGATCCACACCACCTTGTCGAACGCCGCGAGCGACGCCGTGGCCGCGTGCGGGTTCGTCGCCTTCGAGTCGTCCACCCAGGTGACGCCCTCGGCGGAGGCCACCAGCTCGGTGCGGTGGTGGTCGGCGCGGAAGCCCTGCACGGCGGTGCGGATCGCGCTCGGCTGCACGGAGGCCGCACGGGCGAGTGCGGCCGCGGCGAGGACGTTCATCGTCATGTGCGGGCTGGCGAGCCCGGCGGCCTCGAGGTCGGCGACGGTGGCGAGCTCGAGCGCGCTGTTCCGTCGGTCGTCGGTGAAGGCCCGGTCGCAGAGGACGTCCTCGACCACCCCGACGTCGCCGGGCGCGGGGATTCCCGGGCCGAAGCCCACGGCACGGCACCCCTCGACGACGTCGGCGTCCTCGACCATGTGCCGGGTGACGTCGTCCGTGGTGTTGTACACGCAGGCGAGGACCGTGCGCTCGTAGACCTTGGCCTTCGCGGCCCGGTAGGCCTCGGCGGAGCCGTGCCACTCGAGGTGGTCGTCCGCGATGTTCAGGCAGGCGCTGGCGAGGGGCACCACGGCACCGTCGCCGGTCGTCGGCATGTAGTGCAGCTGGTGGCTGGAGAGTTCGACGACGAGGACGTCGTAGCCGTCAGGATCGCGCACGACGTCGAGGACGGGCACGCCGATGTTGCCGCACGCCACCGCGCGGAGCCCGCCGGCCTCGAACATCGCGGTCGCGAGCTGCGTCGTGGTGGTCTTGCCGTTCGTGCCCGTGATGGTCACCCAGGGCGCAGCGATGGGGCCGCGCACGACCTTGTCACGGACACGCCAGGCGAGCTCGATGTCACCCCACACGACGCTGTTCGCCACGGCCCACTGCACGGTCGCGTTGTGCGGCGGCAGGCCCGGCGACACGATCACGACGTCCGGCGCCTGGGCCTCGAGGGCGGCGGGGACCGAGTCGAGGGGCACCTGCACGAACTGCGCACCGATCACGTCGAGCAGCTCCACACTGTCCGACGGGGCGTCGGTCGAGTAGACCGTCACCGCGCTGCCGAGCTCGACGAGGGTGTCGGCGACCGAGAACCCGGTGGCGCCGAGGCCGAGCACGGCGACGTTCAGCCCCGTCCAGCCCTCGGCGTACCAGCTGTCCAGGGACTCCAGGCGGGACGAGGACACCGCGTCAACCAACTCGTGCGATCCATTCGAGGTAGAAGAGTCCGACACCGGCGGCGACGCAGAGTCCCGCGATGATCCAGAACCGGACGACGACGGTCACCTCGGCCCACCCCTTCAACTCGAAGTGGTGGTGCAGCGGACTCATCCGGAAGATGCGCTTGCCGTGGGTGATCTTGAAGTACGCCCGCTGCAGGATGACCGAACCGGTGACGATGAAGAACAGGCCACCGATGAGGATGAGCAGGAGCTCCGTGCGGCTGAGGATCGCGAGGCCGGCCAGCGCGCCGCCGAGCCCGAGCGAACCGGTGTCGCCGAGGAAGATCTGCGCCGGCGACGTGTTGTACCAGAGGAAGCCGATCAGGCCACCGCAGACCGCCGCCGCCACCACCGCGAGGTCCAGCGGGTTGGTCACGGTGTAGCAGGCGTGCTCGGTGCTCGCGTCGAGCCGGGCACCGCCGCAGATCTGGTTCGACTGCCAGAAGCCGATGATCACGTACGAGCCGATGGCCAGGATGCTCGAGCCGGTCGCGAGACCGTCGAGCCCGTCCGCCACGTTCACGCCGTTCGACGTCGAGACCGTCAGCAGGACGATCCACGCCAGGAACAGCACGGTGCCGATCACGGTGCCGAGCGCCATGAAGTCGAGCCACGGGATGTCCCGGATGGCCGACACCATCGTCGACGCCGGCGGCTTGCCGTTGCCGGACGGGACGACGAGCGCCACGGTCGCGAAGATGACGCCGACGATGACCTGCCCGAGGACCTTCGCCCAGCCGCCGAGCCCGAGACTGCGCTGACGACGGACCTTGAGGAAGTCGTCGATGAACCCGACGAACCCGAGGCCGACCATGAGGAACAGGACGAGCAGGCCGGACAGCGTGACCGAGTCACGGCCGACCAGGTGTCCGACGAAGTAGCCGAGCACCGCGCCGATGATGAGGACGATGCCGCCCATCGTCGCCGTGCCGCGCTTGGTGTGGTGCGACTGCGGGCCGTCGTCGCGGATGAACTGTCCCCAGCCGAGGCGGTGGAACAGCTTGATGAACAGCGGCGTGAGCAGCAGTGTGAACACCAGCGACACGGCGCCGGCGATCAGGAGGGCGATCATTCGGTGACACCTCCGAGGCGGTCGCCGAGGAATCGCAGTTCGGCGGACTTCGAGGACTTGACGAGGACGACGTCGCCGGGGCGGAGCATGTCCTGCAGTGAGTGGACGGCGTCGTCGACGTCCTCGATGAACACGGACTCGCCGTCCCACGATCCCTCGAGGGTGGCGGCCTGGTGGATGGGCATCGCGCCGCGGCCGACGACCACGAGCTGTCCGATGCCGAGACGGACGACGAGCCGACCGATGCGGTCGTGCTCCTCCGTCGAGAACTCGCCGAGCTCGGCCATCTCGCCGAGCACGGCGACGGTCCGCTCCCCCGGGCGCACGATCTGCGCCAGGGTCCGCAGCGCCGCTGCGGTCGAGTCGGGCGACGCGTTGTAGGCGTCGTTGATCACGGTGACGCCGTCGGGGCCGCCGGGGAGGAGCTCCATGCGCCAGCGCTCGGCGCGCGTCATCGACGCGAGCGCGGCTGCGCCGGCGGCGAGCGGGACGCCCCACAGGTGGGCGACCGTGAGCGCGGCGGACGCGTTCATGGCGTGGTGCTCACCCAGGATCGCGAGCTGCACGTCGACGTGATCCGTGCCTCCTGGCCGTCCGTCCGCAGACGGGTCGCCTTCCTGGCGGACGGGAGGCGCGGTGAGCGTGAAACGGGTGCCGTTGCGGTCCGTCTCGATGCCGGTGATGCGGTAGTCGGCGTCGTCGGACGTGCCGAAGCCGACGACGTGGGCGGCCGTCAGGTCGCGCATCGACGCGACACGGTCGTCGTCGACGTTGAGGAGCGCGGTCGCGCTCCCGGGCAGGTCGGTGACCATCTCGGACTTGGCGCGCTGGGTCGCCTCGATCCCGCCGAACTCGCCGGCGTGCGCGAGGCCGACCTTGAGGACGACGCCGACGTCCGGCTCGGCGATCGCGACGAGCTTGGCGATGTGGCCGATGCCGCTCGCGCCCATCTCGACGACCAGGTACCGGGTGTCCTCGGTGATGCGGAGCATCGAGATCGGCGCACCGACGTGGTTGTTGAACGACCCCTGGGGCGCGACGGTCTCGCCGTGCTGCTCGAGGATCGTGCGGAGCATGTTCTTCGTGCTCGTCTTGCCGTTCGAGCCGGTGATCCCGACGACCTTGAGCGGCGCCGGGCGTCCGTCGGCGTCGACGCGGTCGGCGGTCGCCATCCGGACGCGCGTGACGACCTCGTGCGCGAGCGCGGCGAGGGCGTCGTAGCCGTCCGCCACGACGATCTGCGGTGCCGTGGTCTCGACGCGCTCGGGCGTGATGACGAGCGCGGCGCCGGCCTCGGTCGCCGCGGGGACGAAGCGTCGCCCGTCGGTGACCTCGCCCGGGAGCGCGAAGAACACGCTGCCCGGCGTCACGAGGCGGGAGTCGGTCTCGACCGTGCCGTCGACGACCAGGTCGCCCTGGTCGGCGACGTCGGTCGCCTGGGCACCCGGGATCAGCTCGCCGTCGACCGCTGTCGCGATCTCGGCGAGGGTCATGGCGATCATCGGAGTTCCTCGGTGGGGCCGGAGTTCGGTTCCCAACCGGCCTCGCGGAGGGCCTGGCGGGCTTCGTCGCGTGCCGAGTACGGCGTGCGGACGCCCTGGATGTCGCGGTAGTCCTGGTGGCCGGGGCCGGCCCAGAGGATCGAGTCCCCCTCGCCGACGAGGCCCACCGCGGTGCGGATCGCGGCCTCGGGCGGGCTGACCTCGTGGAGCTCGTGCTCCGGGAACGCCTCGCGCGCGGCGTCGACGAGGGTCTTCCGGATCGATGCGGCGTCCTCGAAGCGCGGGTGGTGGTCGGTGACGACGAGGATGTCGCTCCCCGCAGCCGCCACGCGGGCCATGTCGCCGCGCTTGGTCTTGTCGCGGTCGCCGTCGGCGCCGAAGAGCATGAGGACCTTGCCGGGGGTGAACTGCCGGACGGCCGCGAGGGTGTTCTCGAAGGCGTCGGCGCTGTGGCCGAAGTCGACGTAGACGCTCGGGCCGCGGTCGCCCGAGACGCGCTCGGTCCGGCCGGGCAGGTAGCACTCGATGGCGCTCGTCCGCTCGCCGCGCTGCTCGCGCTCGTCCTCGTCCGGGTAACGGCGGTGGTTCGTCTCGAGCGCGTGCGCGATGGCACCGAGCTCGAACCCGCCCTCGACCAGCATCACGATCGCCAGCGCGGCGTTCGCGGCCATGTGCCAGCCGATCAGGGGCACACGGGTGGTGAGCGCACGGCCCTCGGGACCGGTCAGGCGGAACTCGGTGTAGGCGGCGTGCGCCTCGACGATGTCGACGTGCCACTCGGCCTCGACGTCGGGGTGGACCGTGATGGTCGTGACCGGGATCCGGGAGTCCTGCACCACGCGGTGGCCCCAGTCCGTGTCCAGCGAGACGACACCGCGACGGGCGTGTTCAGGCTGGAACAGCGGGAGCTTCGCCTGGTAGTACTCCTCCATGTCGGCGTAGTCGTCGAGGTGGTCGTGCGACAGGTTCGTGAACGCCGCGACGTCGAAGACGATGCCGTCGACGCGGTGGCGGCTGAGGGCCTGGGCGCTCACCTCGACGGCGACCGCGCGGACCTCGCTCTCGCGCATCCGGGCGAGCAGGGCGTGCATCTCGCTCGCCTCGGGCGTGGTGAGGCGGCTCGTGACGCTGAGCGTGCCGATGTGCCGCTCGGCGGTGGAGCTGAGGCCCGTGACGAGGCCGAGCTGCTTGAGGATCCCCTCGAGGATGTAGGACGTGCTCGTCTTGCCGTTCGTACCGGTGACGGCGAACAGCTGCGGCAGGTCGGTGGCCTCGTCCGGGTGGGTGCGGTACACCCACGCCGACACGTCGCCGAGGGCCGCACGGGGGTCGTCGACGACGAGCACCGGCAGACCGGCCGCCTGGGCGTGCTCCACGCCGGCGTCGTCGGTCAGCACCGCGACCGCGCCGCGCTCGGCGGCCTCGGCGGAGAACTCCGCGCCGTGCCGGTTCGCACCGTGCACGCCGACGAAGAGGTCACCCGGCTGCACCTCGGCGGCGCTCAGGGTGACGCCGGTCGTCTCGACGGCGTCGACCGAGCCGACGACTCGCAGACCGAACGCATTCGCGAGTTCGGCCACGGCCCTCGGGGTCGGGTGTTCGGGTCGGAGGACCGGGGGGATCCGTGCGGACAAGTGCTCCTTCTTCCTCACCACGTGGTCGGGTAGGTCTTCGCCGGCGTCGTGGAGGGGGCTACTCGGTACTTCTCGAGCACCTGGGACATGAGAGTTCGGAACGCCGGAGCCGCTCCGCTGGACCACTTGTTGGCCTGCGGCTTCGTGAACGTCACCGTGACAACATACTGGGGGTCCTCGGCGGGTGCCATTCCGGCCACCGAGGTGATGCGCTGGCCGCCGTAGCCCTTCGACCCCTCGGCGACCTCGGCGGTACCGGTCTTCGCGGCGATGTTGTAGCCGGAGATCGGCTTCATCCCGACGAGGGTGCCGCCGGTGACCACGCTCTGCAGCATGTCCGTGACCTGCGTCGCGGCGTTCGCGGACACGACGCGCGTCGGCTGCACGTCGGGCGCGTCGATCGTCTTGCCGTCGGCGGTCTCGCAGCCCTTGACGAGGTGCAGCGGGATCCGGACGCCGTCGTTCGCCAGGGTCTGGAAGATGCTCGCGACCTGGATCGCGGTCGTCGAGATGCCCTGGCCGAACATCGAGTTGATGTTCGTCTGCTGGTCCCAGTTCGGGCTCGTGCCGTAGTCCATCGACGGTTGGCCCGGGTAGTCGATCGCCGACTCGGGCTCGAACAGGCCGAACTTCTGCATGTAGTCGTACCGCTGCTGGGCGGTCAGGCGTTCCCCGAGCTCGGTGATCCCGACGTTCGAGGAGTTCTGCAGGATGCCCGTGAGCGTGAGGTTCTCGGTGTCGTGGAACTCGGAGTCGTGGATCGACCCGCCCCACGGGAACGAGCGCGTGTACGGCACGACGGCCTGGTCGGTCGGACTCGACTTGCCCTGGTCGATGAGGGCGGCGGCGATGGCGGCCTTGATCGTTGACCCGGGCTCGTACGTGGCCGTGAGGGCCCGGGAGCCGAACGCGCCCTTGTCGGTCGTGCCGTCGACGTTGTTCGGGTCGACCGTCGGGTAGTCCGCGACGGCCAGGAGTTCGCCGGTCTTCACGCTCGTGACGGTCGCCGTCGCCGACTCGGCCTGCAGGGACTTCGCGGCGGACGCGATCGTCTGCTCGGCCATGTACTGCAGGTCGCTGTCGATCGTGGTCTCGACGGTCCCGCCGTCCTTGGCTTCCTTCGTGGTCACGGTGCTGCCCGGGAGCTGGACACCGTCGGACCCGCGCTCGTACGTCTCGGAGCCGTTCGACCCGGCCAGGCACTTGTCGTAGGCGTACTCGAGGCCGGCCTGGGCGCCGTCGGTGCCCATGAAGCCGGTGATGTTGCCGGCCGTCGCACCCGTCGGGTACACCCGTGACGCCTGCTGCTCCTTGTAGATCCAGGGGATGTCGAGCGCGGTCACCGCCTCGTAGTGCTTCACGTCGAGGCCCTTGACGAGGTAGGCGAAGTCGGACCGCGGGTTGGCCGCGATGTTCTTCTGCATGGTGGCGACGTCACCGCCGGACGCCTTCGCCAGTGCCGTCAGTGCCTGATCGACCGAGACGTCCTTCACCCGGGTGCCGCCGAGCTTGCCCTCGAACTTCTTGACCAGCCGTGGCGCGGTCGTGATGTTGTACCGGGTGACGCTGTCGGCGAGCTCGGTCCCGTTGCGGTCCACGATCGACCCGCGGGTGCCGTAGATCGTGACGGGGATGCTCCGCTTCTCCTTCGACAGCTCGTTGAGCGCGGCGGCCTGGACCACCTGGATGTCGACGAGGCGGATCACGAAGACCGCCACGAGGGCGATCACGGCGATCATCACGACGCTGTAGCGGAGTCGTCGGCTGCGGATCGTCTTCGTCACGCGGTGCGGTCCTTCCCGGGGTGGAGCGGTCGTGCGGCAGGGCCCCCGGCCCGCAGGTCACCGGGTGGACGGGGCCTGGAGCTGGTTCGGGTCGGACTCTACGTCGGCCGTCGAGGAAGCCCCGGCCGACGCGCTGGCGCCTGCGGTCTTCCCAGCGTCCGCCGCGGCGGCGTCGCTGCCCGCCGTGGGCCCGCTCTCCTTGCTGGTGGAGGTGTCGCCCTGCTTCGCGGCGAGCGGCACCTCGTCCAGCAGCGAGTTCGGGACCTGGTTCGAGGTCGCCGCCGTGGCCTGGTCCGCGACCGCCGGGGTCGGCGTGCCGTACACCCGGCCGGTCTTCGGGTCGAGGTACACCGGCGTCGAGTTCGCGATCATGCCGAGTGCCTGCGCGTTGCGGGCCAGGTTCTGCGGCGAGTCGAGGACCCGCAGCTCCTCGGACAGCGACTGCTGCGTGCGGGAGAGGTTCGTCTGCTCCGCGCTCAGGGAGTTCAGCGTGTACGCGCCCTGGCTGAGGACCATGCTGATGCCGAGCTGCGCGAGGAGCAAGATGCCGAGGGCGGCCACCGCCACCACGGCGTACGCGATGCGCGGGCGGGCACGGCGCTGGGCCTTCGTCGGGGTGACCTCGACGAGCTCCGGCCGGTTCTGCCGCGTCGGACGCGGGGCGCGGGACGGGACGACGGCGGGGTCGACGAGTGCGAGGTTCGTGCTCATGTCACTTCCGGATCCGCTCGGCCGCGCGCAGGCGCACGGGGGTTGCTCGTGGGTTGGCGGCGCGTTCGGCCTCGTCGGCCAGCTCGGCGCCCTTGACGACCAGTTCGTACGTCGGCCGGTGCTCGGGCAGTTCGACCGGCAGGCCAGCGGGTGCGCTCGACTTCGTCCGTGCGGTCAGCGCCCGCTTGACGATGCGGTCCTCGAGCGACTGGTACGACTCGACGACGATGCGGCCACCGACCGCGATGGCGTCGAGCGCCGCCGGGATCGCCCGTTCGAGGACGCTCAGTTCGGCGTTCACCTCGATGCGCAGCGCCTGGAACACGCGCTTCGCGGGGTGGCCCTGGCGCTGGATGGCCACCGGGGTCGCGTCGTGCAGGACCTGGACGAGGTCGCCGGACATCTCGAACGGGGCGGTCGCCCGTCGCTCGACGATCGCCCGGGCGTAGCGACCGGCGAGCTTCTCCTCGCCGTAGCGCTGGAAGATCCGGCGCAGCTCGCCCTCGTCGTAGGTGGCGAGGACGTCGGCGGCGGTCTGCCCCTCGGTCCGGTCCATCCGCATGTCGAGCGGCGCGTCCTGGCTGTACGCGAAGCCGCGTTCGGCCCGGTCGAGCTGCAGGGAGCTGACGCCGAGGTCGAACAGGACGCCGTCGACCTCGTCGAACCCCTCGCCCTCGATCGCGTCGACGATGCCGTCGTAGACCGTGTGCACCAGGCGGACGCGGTCACCGAAACGGGCGAGCCGCTCCCCCGCGATGCCGAGCGCGTCGGTGTCGCGGTCGAGGCCGATGAGCGTCAGCTCCGGGAAGCGCTCGAGCAGCCCCTCGGAGTGGCCGCCCATGCCGAGCGTCGCGTCGACCACGACCTTGCCCGGCCCCTCGAGGGTGGGCGTGAAGAGGTCGACGATGCGTTCGAGCATCACCGGGGTGTGGGGGAAGCGCTGTGCGCCCGTCTCGTTCTCGGCCATGTGCAGCCCCTCGTCCTCCGGGCCGCGGGTCCGGATCCCCATCCATGCGACCTGACACCGGGGAAGGGGTGTCAGGGATGCACGGCTGGGAGTCCCGATCCACGGATCAGAAGATCCCCGGGATCACCTCCTCGTCGTTGTCGGCGAAGCCCTCTTCGACTTCTGCGTAGTAGGCCTCCCACGCGGGGGTCGACCAGATCTCGGCACGGTCACCGGAGCCGATGACCGTCAGGTCCCGCTCGAGCCCCGCGTACTCGCGGAGGTTCTGCGGGATGGTGACGCGGTTCTGCTTGTCGGGCTGTTCCGCGCTCGCTCCGGAGAGGAACAGGCGCATGTAGTCCCGGGTGCGCTTCGAGGTCATCGGTGCGGTGCGGATGCGCTCGTGCAGTTGCTCGAACGTGTCCGCGCTGAAGACGACGACGCAGCGCTCCTGCCCGCGGGTCATCACGAGGCCCCCGGACAGTTCGTCCCGGAACTTGGCGGGGAGGATCACGCGACCCTTCTCGTCGAGCTTCGGGGCATGGGTACCGAGCAGCACGTCGGGCCTCCCCTCCGCTCCACCGGACCGTTGTATCCCCCACTTTACTCCACTCCCCTCCCGATGGCGCGGAAATCATTCCCGAAATCGCCGTCGTGCCCTGTTTTGGGGTCGATGGAGGCTCAGTTCTGGCGTCCCTGGGCGCGGAGAGGCCCGGTTCTACGGGGATCGAGGACCCGGTGGAGGGATGTGGAGCACGTGGAGGGAAGTGGAGGACTTCCACAGCTCCGGGGCGCGCTCCCGCGGCGCGGCGGCGGCTCGCACCGCTCGTGCCGCCCGTGCCGCTCGTCGAGCGGGCGGAATCGGTCGCTCGGCGGCGCCGAGCGGGCCGTTTCGCGCCCGCTCGGCGACGGACCGGCGGCGTGTTGCGCCCGTTCAGCAGGCACCTACGGGACGGGAGGCGCGGTGCGGCGCCGACCCGTGCCTCCCGTCCGATGGCGCGCACCGCCTCGCCCCAGCGGTCACGACCCGCCGCGCGCGGACCTCCGAGCGGGCGCGATCGGCCGCCGCGCGGGCTCGAGTGGGACCCATTTCGCCCGGCCGCCGAGCGGTCACGACCCGCCGCGCGCGGACCCCCGAGCGGGCACGATCGGCCGCGGGCGGACCACCGAGCGGGCACGATCGGCCGCCGCGCAGCCTCGAGCGGGACCCATTTCGCCCACTCGCCGAGCGGGCACGATCGGCCGCCGCGCCGGCTCGAGCGGGACCGATTTCGCCCGGTCGCCGAACGGGTCGCGGCGTGTTCCGCACAGTCGGCGCGGCGCCCGCTCACCCCCGCCCACCCCGAACGCACGAAACGGGGCCGGCCCCGAAGGACCGACCCCGTGGAGGAGTGTGGAGGGCCGCTAGCCCTGGTTGTCGTTCCGCTTGTCCCAGCGGTCGTTCATCCGGTCCATGAAGGACCCGCCGCCGCCCTGACTCGGCCGCGAGGCTCCGCCCGTCGACGGCTTGCCGGCCCGAGGCGCCTTCGCCTTGGGGGCTCGCATACCTGGACGCAGCGCGAAGAGGACTCCGGCCAGCATCACGACGAAGCCGAGGATCCCGATGAGCGGCTGGCGCATGACCAATCCGACGATGACGATGGCGACGCCTGCGAGTGCTCCGAGCACCCCGAGCGTGATCGACGTGTACGTCGGACGACCCTGGCGACGCGTGACACGCGCGACGAAGTCGGAGTCATTCTGGTAGAGGCTGCGCTCCATCTCTTCGAGGAGGCGCTGCTCTTGCTCCGAGAGTGGCATCTTTGTTCCCTCTGTTCCTGGGATCGACGCGTGGTTGAGGTGGACCGAGTCTACGACTCGACCGCTCCACTAGGGTAGGGAGTGTGGCTGAGAGTACGCGATTAGTGGACCTCGTGTCGGCGCGGATCGATCGAGCGCTGGACGACCAACGGGAACGGCTCGCAGCGATCAGTCCGGACCTGGCTCCGTTCGACCAGTACGCGCGGGATCTGCTCTCCGGGGGCAAGCGGTTCCGGGCCCTGTTCTGCTACTGGGGCTGGCAGTCCGTCGCGGGGCGGTCGGGCTCGTTCGACCCGCTCGGCGAGGGGTCCCGGCAGACCACGGCCGAGGCGATCGTCACGGTCGCGGCCGCGCTCGAGATCTTCCACGCCGCGGCGCTCGTCCACGACGACATCATGGACCGCTCGGACACCCGTCGCGGGCGTCCTGCAGCGCACCGCCGGTTCGAGTCCCTGCACGAGGAGTCGGGCTGGGTCGGCGACCGGGCGCTCTACGGCACGAACTCGGCGCTGCTGCTCGGCGACCTCCTGCTCTCCCTGAGCGACTCGGTCTTCGACGAGGGGCTCGCCCTGCTCGACCCCGCGCGGGGCCGCATCGTCCGCCAGGAGTTCCACACCATGCGCCTCGACGTCACGGCGGGGCAGTACCTCGACGTGCACGAGGAGACCGCCTGGCCGACCATCGACGAGGACGAGCACCTCGTCCGGGCCCAGCGCGTCATCGTCTTCAAGTCCGCGAAGTACTCGATCGAGGCCCCGCTCGTGATCGGTGCCCTCGTGGCCGGGGCATCGGACGCGCAGCTCGAGGGGCTCCGGGCGTTCGGCCTCCCCCTCGGCGTCGCCTACCAGCTCCGCGACGACATGCTCGGCGTCTTCGGCGACCCCGAGGTCACCGGCAAGCCCGCCGGCGACGACCTGCGCGAGGGCAAGCGCACCGTCCTCATCGCCTCGGCCCGCAAGGCGTTGCCGACTGGCCCCCGGCAGTTGCTCGACGAGCTCCTGGGCGACCCGGACCTCGACGAGGCCCAGGTGCAGATGCTCCGCGCGACGCTCACCGAGTCCGGTGCGGTCGCCGCCGTCGAGCGGTCGATCGAGCGGCACGTGCAGCGCGCGAAGGCCGCGATCGAGGCGGCACCGCTGACGCCGTCGGCGCGCGAGCAGCTCGTCGCGCTGGCCGACACGGTCAGCCGCCGCTCCGCGTAGACGCCCCACCTGCATGCCAGGAGGTGGGCCCCACCCGCCGGTTCCGGCGTGACGCGCCAGCGGCACGACGGCCGTGACGGGAGGGACGGTGCTGGCTGGCACCGCGCCTCCTGGACCCGACGTGGGAACCGCTAGAGCAGCGACTGGGCGACGCGACGCACCTCGGCCTTGCGGCCTGCGCGCAGCGCGGCGATCGGCGAGGTGCCCATCGCGTCGTCGACGGAGAGCATCCAGCGCACGGCCTCGTCGTCGGTGAAGCCGTTGTCGGACAGGACGATGAGCGTCCCGCGGAGTTCCGGCAGGGGCTCGGTGTCGTCGAGGAACTCGCTCGGCACACGCAGGACACCGTCGATGCGCGCGGCCAGCAGCGTCTTCTGCTCGAAGAGCCGGTGGACGCGTCCGGGGCTCACCCCGAGCAGGTCCACCAGGTCGGGGACGGTCAGCCATCGCTCGGAAAGGGTCGTGTCGTCGATGGGTGCAGCACTCACAGGCCCCATGTTGCCAGAGTGCGACGGGACACCACACCGACTCATTCGTCACATTCGTCACACACGCAACATCCGACTCTCTGGTTGACTTGGGAATCACGCCATGCCAGCGTGGGAACACCTGTGAGTGCGCACGCACGTGCAACGGCTCACCGCTCGAACAGGAGACACCGTGGACAACGCTGCAGACGAAGACGCCCGGCGCGCACGATCCGCCCGGTTCGCGACCATGCCCATCGTCCTCGCGGGGACGATCGCGGTGACCGCCGGACTCACCGGACCGGTCGCCCACGCCGAACCGCGCCACGACGACGACAACCGCAACAAGCGGCACGTCGACGAGGACCGCACGGTGACCGATCGACCGGTCTTCGAGACCGCGGTCGCCCGTCCGTCGCAGACCACCGTGACCACGGTCGCCGCCGTCTCGACGAAGGCGCCCACCACCTACACCGTCCGTCAGGGCGACACCGTGTCGGGCATCGCCGCCCGCTACGGCCTGTCCGCGCAGGAGGTCCTCGTGCGCAACGGCCTCGGCTGGAACACGATCATCCACCCCGGGCAGACGCTGCACCTCTCCTCGACGCCGGCGGTCAACACGGCGTCGGCGACGACCTCGGCCACGGGCAGCTACCACGTCAAGCAGGGCGACACGGTGTCCGGCATCGCCTCGCGCGTCGGTGTGTCGACCACGGCGCTCCTCAGCGCGAACAAGCTCTCCCAGCGCTCGGTGATCTACCCCGGGCAGACGCTGCGGGTGCCGACCGCGGGTGCGACGGCAGCGCCGGTGGCGGCGGTCACGTCCGCTCCGGCCTCCGCCCCCGGCAGTGCGTCGTCGGCCCGAGCCGGCAGCGTGAAGATCGGGACGGGTGACACCATCGCCTCGATCGCGGCCTCGCACGGCGTGACGGTCTCGGCGCTCCTCTCGGCGAACGGGCTGACCTACACGAGCACGATCTACGCCGGCAAGACGCTCGTCCTGCCGTCGTCGGGCCCCTCGCTCTCCGCCGAGCAGCGGGGCAACGCGGCGACGATCGTGGCGGTCGGCCGCTCCCTCGGGGTGTCCGACCACGGGATCGTCATCGCCCTCGCCGCGGCGATGCAGGAGTCGAGCCTGCGCAACCTCTCCCACGGGGACCGCGACTCGGTCGGGCTGTTCCAGCAGCGGCCGAGCCAGGGCTGGGGGTCCGCTGCGGCCCTCCAAGACCCGGCGACGGCGGCGAAGCGGTTCTTCACGGGCAACCCCGGGCACACCCGCGGGCTGCTCGACATCGCCGGCTGGTCGTCGATGAACGTCACGACGGCGGCGCAGGCCGTGCAGGTGTCGGCGTACCCGAAGGCGTACGCGCAGTGGGAGAAGACCGCGCAGAGCCTGCTGGCGTCGCTCTGAGCCTGGCCGCCGGGCCGTCGCGCGCGCTCGCACGCCCGTCCGCCGGGCCGTCGCGCGCGCTCGCACGCCTGGCCGCTCGGCGGAACCGAGTCATCCGCAAGATCGAGATTCGGTCACGACCGGAGCGTCAGTGCGGGTCCGTGCAGTCCCGATTCGTAGAATGCCGCCGATGACCACCAACGCCGCCACGGATCCGATGATCGGTCGCATGATCGATCACCGGTACCGCGTACGCTCCCGCATCGCGCGCGGGGGCATGGCGACCGTGTACCTGGCGACCGACGTGCGGCTCGAGCGGCGCGTCGCGATCAAGATCATGCACGGCCACCTGGCGGACGACCAGGCCTTCCGGGAGCGCTTCATCCAAGAGGCCCGGTCAGCCGCCCGGCTCTCCCACCCGAACCTCGTCGGCGTGTACGACCAGGGCGCCGAGGACGACACGGCGTACATCGTCATGGAGTACATCCCGGGCATCACGCTCCGCGACCTCCTGCAGGAACACCACGCACTGACACCGGAGCAGGCGACCGACATCCTCCGGGCCGTCCTCGCCGGGCTCGCCTCGGCCCACCGCGCCGGCATCGTGCACCGCGACCTCAAGCCCGAGAACGTCCTGCTCGCCGACGACGGCCGCATCAAGCTCGGCGACTTCGGTCTCGCCCGTGCGACCACGGCGAACACCGCGACCGGGGCGGCCCTGCTCGGGACGATCGCGTACCTCTCCCCCGAGCTCGTCACGCGCGGCGCCGCCGACTCCCGCAGCGACATCTACGCGCTCGGCATCATGCTCTACGAGATGCTCACCGGCGAGCAGCCCTACAAGGGCGAGCAGCCGATGCAGATCGCCTACCAGCACGCCAACGACTCGGTCCCCGCGCCGAGCGTCGCCGTCGCCGGGGTCCCGCCGGAGCTCGACGACCTCGTCGCCTGGTCCACCGCCCGCAACCCGGACGACCGGCCGCGCGACGCCCGCGAGATGCTCGACCACATGTCGGGCGACCAGCAGCGTGCCACCGGTCAGTACCGCACCGCCGTGCTGCGCCCCGAGAACGCGACCGCGATCATCCCCGCCGGCTCCGCGACGCCGACCTCGGCGGACTCGGGTGACGCCACCACCATCCTCGAACCGGCCCAGCGCTCGTCGGCCCAGCAGCCCGGTGGCCGCGGTGGCCGGAACGCTCCGGGTCCCCGCCGGACCGGGTCGCAGCCAGGAGCCCTCTCCCCCGCCGGACAGCGACTCGCCGACAAGTCGACCAAGCGTCGCAAGCGCGGGTGGATCATCCTCGTCGTCGTCCTCGTGCTCATGGCGATCGGCGGCTCGATCGGCTGGGCCCTCGGCCCCGGGCCGTGGGGCAACGTCCGCATCCCCGAGGTCACGGGCAAGTCCGTCTCGCAGGCACGACAGCTCCTCGAGGCGCAGGGCCTCCACACGGCGTCGTCGACCGCGACCCGGTTCGACGCCGTCGTCGCGAAGGGCCAGGTCTCCACGACCAAGCCCGCCGCCGAGCGCGAGGTCCGCAAGGGTACCTCGGTGCAGATCGTCGTGTCGAACGGGCCGAAGATGATCGCCCTGCCGGCCATCGTCGGGCAGCCGCTCTCCACCGTCACCGCGGCGCTCGATGACGACTTCCAGCTGCAGGACGACCAGTACCAGTTCTCCGCCGACGCCCCGAAGGACACCGTCATCGCCGCGACGGGTCTCGGCACCGACGGCGAGACGATCGACCTCTCGACGGTCGAGACCTACGGCGAACGCGGCCCGGTGACGCTCACCGTCTCCCTCGGCGCGGTCCCGGACGTGGTCGGCAAGTCCGTGAGCGACGCCACGGCCACGCTCGACACGGTGGGGCTCACGCTCGGCTCGCAGGACGGCCAGTTCAGCGACGACGTGCCCGAGGGGCAGATCATGTCCGCGAAGGCCCAGGACGACCCCGTCGTGCGCGGCTCCGCGATCGACGTCGTCGTGTCCAAGGGTCCGGCGCCCATCACGCTGCCGGACGTGCACGGGAAGACGATCAACGACGCCACCTCGACGCTCGACGCGCTCGGGCTCAAGGTCTCGGTGCCGGACTGCACGAACATCCTGTGCGGCTTCTACGACTGGAAGGCCTCGCTCCCCGTCGAGTCCACGGACCCGGCGGCGGGCACGACGGTGCACCGCGGCGACACGATCACGCTCGCCTACAAGCAGTAGGCGCACCGCGCGACGGCGAGTCTCGGCCCCGCGGACAGTTCCGCGCCCTCGCGCGGCCCGAACTGTCCGCCGGGCCGAGTCTCGGCCCCGGCCGCGAGCGCGTGAGGGACGGGAGGCGCGGCGCGGGCTGGCACCGCGCCTCCCGTCACACGGTCGTGGCTACCACTGCGCGAAAGCGACAGACGTGCGCATCGCGACGCAGCCCGTGCCGCCGAGGCGACAGGGTCCCGCGGAGATTCCGCAGGACCCTGTCGCTCTCGTACGCCGCGGCCGTCGGCGGCGCTGCGAGACTCGGCCCGCACGACGGGGTCACGAGCGCGCGTGGACGGGAGGCGCGGTGCGGGCTGGCACCGCGCCTCCCGTCCCACGGTCGTGGCGACCACTGCGCGAAAGCGACGGACGTGCGCATCGCGCAGCCCGTGCCGACGAGGCAACAGGGTCCCGCGGAGACTCCGCAGGACCCTGTCGCTCTCGCGGATCGCGACCGTGCTACGCGCGCACGTGCGGGTGGGCGCCGAGCTCCTCGGCGACCAGGAACGCCAGCTCGAGCGACTGCATGTGGTTCAGCCGCGGGTCGCACAGGGACTCGTAGCGGGTCGCGAGGGTGGCCTCGTCGATCTGCTCCGAGCCGCCCAGGCACTCCGTGACGTCGTCACCGGTGAGCTCGACGTGCATGCCGCCCGGGTACGTGCCGACCTCGCGGTGGGCCTCGAAGAAGCCGAGGACCTCGTCCACGACGTCGTCGAACCGGCGGGTCTTGTACCCGGTCGGCGTCGTCAGGCCGTTGCCGTGCATCGGGTCCGTCACCCACAGCGGGTTGGCGTCCATGCCCTTGATCGCCTCGAGCAGCTTCGGCAGCTCGTCGCGGATCTTGCCGGCGCCCATGCGGGTGATGAAGGTGAGGCGCCCCGGCTCGCGGTTCGGGTCGAGCTTGTCGACCAGGGCCTTCATGTCGTCGACCGAGGTCGTCGGGCCGAGCTTGACGCCGATCGGGTTCCGCACGCGGGACAGGAAGTCCACGTGGGCGCCGTCCAGGTCGCGGGTGCGCTCACCGATCCAGATGAAGTGTCCGGAGGTGTCGTAGGCGAGCCCGGACCGCGAGTCGATCCGGGTCATCGGGCGCTCGTAGTCCATGAGCAGCCCCTCGTGCGAGGCGTAGAACTCGACGTGCTTCAGCTCGTCGAAGTCCGCACCACAGGCGTCCATGAAGCGGATCGCGCGGTCGATCTCCTTCGCGAGGTGCTCGTACCGGGCGTTCGCCGGGTTCGACGCGAAGCCCTTGTTCCACGAGTGCACCTGGCGCAGGTCGGCGAACCCGCCCTGCGTGAAGGCGCGGACGAGGTTCAGGGTCGACGCAGCGGTGTGGTAGCCCTGCACGAGGCGTCGGGGGTCGGCCTGGCGGCTCTCCGGCGTGAAGTCGTAGCCGTTCACGATGTCGCCGCGGTAGGCGGGCAGCGTGACGTCGCCGCGGGTCTCGAAGTCGCTCGAGCGCGGCTTGGCGAACTGCCCGGCCATGCGGCCCATCTTGATGACGGGCATCGACGCACCGTAGGTGAGCACGACGGCCATCTGGAGGATGGTCTTCACACGGTCGCGGATCGAGTCCGCCGTGGCACCGGCGAACGTCTCGGCGCAATCGCCGCCCTGCAGCAGGAACGCCTTGCCCTGGGCCGCCGACGCGAGCCGTTCACGCAGCTTGTCGACCTCGCCCGCGAAGACGAGCGGGGGCAGCGTGGCGATCTCGGCCGAGGCGGCCTCGGCCGCGCTGGCGTCCGGCCACGTGGGCTGCTGCTTGATCGGGAGCGTCCGCCAGTAGTCGAGGCCCTCGATCACGTCCGGATCCTGCAGGGCGACGAAGTCGGTCGACTCGAACAAGGGTGGTACCTCTCGAAGGGATGGCCGTCCGGGCGGATGCCGGAACCATCGAATCCTAACGTGCCGAGGTGCCCCGCCCATTCCGCGTGACCTTGCCGCGGAGGACCTGCTCGCGCGCCGTGCTCGCACGCTCCTTGACACTTGTCGCGTAGACGTCGACGTACTCCTGGCGGCTCAGCCCGGCGAGCTCGTGCATGACCTCGTCGGTGACGCTGCGGAGGATGAAGCGGTCGGTCTCGAAGCCCTCGAAGCGGGAGAAGTCGAGGGGCTTGCCGAAGACGACGCCAACGCGCTTGAACTTCGGGAAGCGCTGCCCGATCTGCTGCACCTCGCGCGTGCCGACCATGGCGACCGGGACGACGGTGACGCGCCCCTCGAGGATCATGCGGGCGATGCCGGTCCGGCCCCGGTAGAGCTTGCCGTCCGGGCTGCGGGTGCCCTCGGGGTAGATGCCGAGCTGCTCACCCCGGGCGAGGACCTGCAGGCCGGTCCGGAGCGACGCCTCGGACGCCTTGCCGCCGGAGCGATCGATGGGGAGCTGGCCGATGGCGTTGAAGAACGTCTTCGTCGCCCAGCCCTTGAGCCCGCGACCGGTGAAGTAGTCGCTCTTCGCCAGGAACGACAGCCGGCGGTCGAGCACGGCCGGCAGGATCACCGAGTCGATGAACGAGATGTGGTTGGACGCGAAGATCACCGGTCCCTTCGCGGGGACGTGCTCACGGCCGACGACCCACGGCCGGAAGAGCGTGAGGATGAGCGGCCCGAGCAGGAAGTTCTTCAGCAGCCAGTAGGTCATCGTCGACTCCGAGACGGTGGGGTGGTGCGACCCTACGCCGTGCGGGCGTGGATCCGAGCGAGGTCGGCCGCGCCGACGACACCGGCGTCGTTGACGAGCTCGGCGATCACGAAGTCCGGCTCCGGGTGGTAGCCCCGGGCCGGCAGGTTGTTGAGGTAGGCCTGCTTGATCGGGTCGAGCAGCCGGTCCCCCGCACTCGCGACGCCGCCGCCGAAGACGAAGAGCTGCGGGTCGAGCACGGCGGACAGCGAGGCGCAGGCCTCGCCGAGGTGCCGACCGAGCCGCCGCAGGGCCGCCAGGGCACCCGGGTCGTCGGCCAGGATCAGGTCGCCGACGATGTGCCCGTCGAGCTCCCCGCCGTTGGCCGCACGGGCGTCGGCGAGGGCGGAACCGATGCCGCCGGCGTCCGCGACGTCGTTCGCCATGCGCTGCAGGGCACGACCGGAGCCGTACTGCTCGATGCAGCCGCGGGCGCCGCAGCCGCACGGGAGGCCGTTCGGCACGATCCGGAGGTGGCCGATCTCGCCACCGGTGCCGAAGCCCCCGCGGAACAGCCGGTCCTCGGTGACGATCGCACCGCCGACGCCGGTCCCGATCGTCAGCATGGTCATGTCGGACACGAGCCGACCGGCACCGAAGCGGAACTCCGCCCAGCCCGCCGCGTTGGCGTCGTTGTCGACGGTGATGTGCAGGTCACCGATGCGCTGCTGCAGCTTCTGGCGCAGCGGCTCGTTCCGCCACCGGATGTTCGGCGTGTAGTAGACGATCGACTGCGAGGCGTCGATGAAGCCCGGCGCGGCGACGCCCACCGCGCTGACCTCGTTCGCGGCGCGCAGTCGCGAGACCATCGCGACCACGTCGTCGAGCATGGCGTCCGGGTCCGCAGCGTTGGTGGCCACCCGGTCCTCGGCGACGATCTCGCCCAGTTCCGTGACGACCGCTCCCGCGATCTTGGTGCCCCCGATGTCGATTCCGATGGCGTGCACGAGGAACGAGCCTACCGGTTCCCTGCGTCCACACGGAACGCTCGACACCGCGCCCTATGCTGGCGGTGTCGCCTCGACGATGAGGCGCACTCGAATCGAACCGGCCGACAAGGGAGTCACCGTGAACGATCAGCGGCACCCAACACCGATCACCGCACCCGACCACGGCTCGGCTGCCCGACTGCTCTCCGAGCGGGCGCGGGCGACACCGGACCGTCCGATCCTCGCCGAGCGCCGCGGCGACACCTGGACCCCGATCAGCGCGGCCGACGTCGAACGTCGGGTCCGCGGGATCGCGAAGGGCTTCGTCGCCGCAGGCCTCGAGCCCGGCGCGCACGTGGCGATCCTGTCGCGCACCCGCCTCGAGTGGACGCTCGTCGACTTCGCCGTGTGGACCGCCGGCCTCGTGTCGATCCCGGTCTACGAGACCAGCTCTCCCGACCAGGTGCGCTGGATCCTCTCCGACTCCGAGGCCGTCGCGATCGTCGTCGAGCAGGAGGAGCACGCCCGCCGTGTCGCGTCGATCGCACCGGACCTGCCGCACCTCGGCCAGCACTGGACGATCGACGGCGGCGGGCTCGACGACCTCGTCCGCCTCGGCGAGGACGTCACCGACGCCGAGCTCGACGCCCGCACGGTCGACGTGCACGGCCACGACGACGCCACGATCATCTACACCTCGGGGACGACGGGCCGGCCGAAGGGCTGCGTGCTCCGGCACGACAACTTCACCGCGACCGTGGAGGGCGCGTCGGAGGCGATGCCCGAGGTCGTCGCCGACGATGCCTCGACGCTGCTGTTCATCCCGATGGCCCACGTCTTCGCCCGGTTCATCGCGGTGATGTCCGTCTCCGCGGGCGTCCTCGTCGGCCACGAGCCGGACACGAAGGACCTCATGCACGCGGTGTCGACGTTCAAGCCGTCGTTCCTGCTCGCCGTCCCGCGCGTGTTCGAGAAGATCTACAACTCCGCCGAGCAGAAGGCCGACCTCGGGGGCAAGGGGCGGATCTTCCGTGCCGCTGCGAAGACCGCGGTCGCGCACTCCGAGGCCCTCGCGAGCGGGAAGGTCCCGCTCGGGCTCGCCCTCCGGTTCAAGCTCTTCGACCGGCTCGTCTACGCCAAGCTCCGCGACGCGATGGGCGGCCGCGTCCGCTACGCCGTGAGCGGCTCGGCACCGCTCTCCCCGCGGCTGTCGCACTTCTTCCGGTCGATCGGGGTGCTCATCCTCGAGGGGTACGGCCTCACCGAGACGACCGCTCCCGCGACCGTGAACCGAGCCGGGGAGCTCCGGATCGGCAGTGTCGGCCGCGCGCTCCCGGGCGTCGAGATCCGGATCGCCGAGGACGACGAGATCCTCATCCGCGGCGTCGACGTCTTCGACCGCTACTGGCGGAACGACGAGGCCACCGCGAAGGCGCTCGTCGACGGCTGGTTCCGGACCGGCGACCTCGGCCGGCTCGACACCGACGGCGTCCTCACCGTGACCGGCCGCGCCAAGGAGCTCATCGTCACCGCCAGCGGCAAGAACGTCGCACCGGCACCGCTCGAGGACGGCATCCGCGAGCACCCGCTCATCGGACAGGTCGTCGTCGTCGGCGAGGGCAAGCCGTTCGTCGCCGCCCTCGTCACGCTCGACCGGGACATGCTCGCCGGCTGGTGCGAGACGCGCGGGATCACCCCGGCGCTCACCGCGCACGAGGCCGCCTACGACGAGCGGGTCCACCAGGCCGTGCAGGAAGCGATCGACGCCGCCAACCAGCGCGTGTCACGTGCCGAGTCGGTCCGGTCGTTCACGGTGCTCGACACCGACCTCACCGAGGCATCGGGGCACCTCACGCCGAAGCTGACGATCAAGCGCGCGGTCGTCCTGAAGGACTTCGCTGCCGACGTCGAGCACATCTACTCGGGGTCGAAGGTGCAGACCACCGCGACGCCCGTCGTCGAGGGTCGCCGCCGCCGGGGCTAGGTCCGCGACGCGTGCCAGGAGGCGCGGTGCCGGTCCCGTGGACCGGCACCGCGCCTCCTGTGCGTCACCCTGCGCGCGGGGCGCGACCCGTGGTCGCGTCCGCCCGCGCGCTCAGCGCTCCTGCGGTTGCTGCGTCTCCGGGGCGTCGAGGACGGCCGTCGAGGAGGTCGTGACCTGGACCTCGGTGGGGCGACGGTTGGTGCGGGTGCGGTGCGAGCTGAGCTCGTCGTTCTGTGCGGTCATGGGGATGTCCTGGGGGTGTGGGAAACGGTGTCGGTGGGAAGCCGACGGCGATACGGTACCTCTTCGTCAGGACAAAGCGACAATCCCACGTTGGGGTGTCACCACGGCGTTCACGGAACGCGGACGGTCCGGCATCCGAGGTCGGTCTCGGGCATGCCCGAGCCGGCGCCGACGGCGGTCGTGCAGAGGGTGTGCGACCCGCTCGCCAGCGGGACCGCGAAGCGGTAGCCGGAGCCGATCGGTGCGTCCGGGTGCACCTTCCGGACGTCCTTCCGGGTGAGGCCGGTCGTGCCGGTCGCGAGGACCCGCCCGGCCTCGGTGACGCGGATCGTCAGCGGCCGGGTCGTGTCCGGGTCGTAGGCCCAGCCCGCGACCGTGACCCCCGTCGCGGTGGCCGCCGGTGCCTGGTCGTGCCCGCGCGGGTCGTGGGCGCCCACCGGAGCCGCCGACATCCGGACGGGCGCCGCGGAGGTGCTCGTCGCGGTCGAGCCGTCCGGGTGCCGGAGCGTGACGGTCGCGTGGTAGCTCCCCGCCGGCAGTGTGCCGAGGACGAACGGCACGCTGTTCGCACCCTTCGTCACGGCCGCGCCGTCCACCAGCACGCGCTTCGTCGTCGTGCCGTCGCGCGTCACGGTGACCTTCGCGGTCGTCCCGGCGGTCCAGGCGGCGTCGTGGAAGCCGATGCGCGTCCACCCGTTGGCTGCCGGGTCCGCGCGGAGGTGGAACGACTTGAGGTGCCACACGGCGGCGCCGCGGTCCTCGTTCGGGTCCCAGCGGAGGCTCGTGACGACCTGCTTCCACCCGGGGCTGCCCTTCGGCATCGTCTCGTCGAGGGGGTTCGTCGCCGCGAGGTCGATGCGGTTCTCGCCGGACTCGTTCGGGCCGACCGGGGTGGCGTTGGCGCCGGAGAAGGTCAGGACGTCGTTGCTGACCTGCAGGCCCTTCGCGCCGCGCACCGACCACACCAGGCGCGCCATCTTCCCGCCGCCGGGGGCGTTGCGGAGGTCGTAGGCGCCGTCGTACGACATTGACCAGGACAGCCAGTGGTACTGCTTGCCGTCGAAGGCCGACACCGGGAAGACGACCTCGGGGTCGCGCACGATCGGGCCGGCGTTCTGCGCGGTGAGGCCGACGGAGCTCCAGCTGCGGAACCGGGCGTTCTTCAGCGTGACGCCGCGCCCAGCGACGCCGTTCGTCAGGACCCAGGAGCGCCCGCGCTGGCCGGCGGCGAGGTCCTTGCCCTGGTCGGGGTTCGGGCTGTCCACGACCGCGATCGGTCGGGCGAAGACCCGGAAGGTGCCGTAGTCGCCCGCCGGCAGGGCGTCCTGCGGAGCGGAGCCGCCGTGGAGCCGGGTCCAGTCGATGCTGACCTTCCCGCTCGGACTCTCGCCGGTGTGGACGACGATCGGCTGCACGCGGAGCAGCGTCGGCTTCGAACCGGTCCAGGGGACGTGCCCGCCCATGACGGACTTCCCGGTGAGGTCGACGTCGACGACGTGGTTCCCCTTCTCGACCTTCGCGGTCACGCCGCCCATGCAGCTGAGCGATCGTGCCGCGCAGGTGAACCAGCTGATCGCGATCTGCCGGCCGGCGTACGGCTGGTCCATCGAGACGGAGAGGTGCGTGTAGCGCTTCGTGTCGATCGGGTGGAGGGCGCCGTCGCGGCCGTAGGGCAGCGTGCCGGGCATGGTCTCGACCGGGGAGAAGTAGGTGGAGCGCTCGAGGGTGCCGATCAGGTGGCCCTTGCTGATCGAGTAGCGGCCGTAGCCGACGCGGTCGGTGTTCTGGTCGGCGGTGTTGCTGTAGTCCCAGGGGTCGCCGAAGGTCTCGGTGGCGTAGTCCGGCGACTCGGTGTAGGTCGGCACGCTCGCCGTGGCGGCTTCGGCCGGCGCGGTGGTGGCCGGGCCGACGGCGGTGGCCGCGGCGACGGCGAGGACGCCGAGGACGGCGACGACGGCGCGGCGGGCTGGTCCCTGTGTCATGGTGCTCCCCTGGTCGACGCGGTCACCGTACCCAGGAGTGCGCACGCACCTCACCCCCGAGTCAGGGTGCCGCCCGACCGAGGGTGGGCACTTCGGAGGACTAGTGGAACCAGTCCTGCGCGCGGATGTCGCGGAGCGCCTGGCGGCGGATCTCCGGGTCGAGCGTCATCACGTAGACGGTGCCGTCGAGGTGGTCCACCTCGTGCTGGAGCGCCTCGGCCATGAGCCCGGTGCCCTCGAGCACGACCTCGGCCCCGTCGACGTCGACCCCGCGGACCTTCGCGTACGGGTACCGGCGCGTGGGGTACGACAGGCCGGGGACGGAGAGACAGCCCTCGTCCATGAGCTCCGGCTCCCCCGACACCTCGACGATCTCGGGGTTGAGCACGTAGCCGACCTCGCCGTCGACGTTGTACGAGAAGGCGCGCAGACCGACACCGATCTGGGGAGCGGCGACGCCGGCGCGGCCGGGCTCCTTGACGGTGTCGACGAGGTCCTGCACGAGGTCGCGGATGCCCGCGCTGCCGAGCGCGTCTGGACGGATCGGGTCGGCCGGGGACCGGAGGACGGGGTCGCCGAACAGGCGGATGGGACGGACGGTCAATTTACTGCAGCACCACCAGGAGGTCGCCGGCGTCCACCTGCTGGGTCACCGGGATCGCGAGTCGGCCGACGGTCCCCGCGACGGGTGCCGTGATGGCCGCTTCCATCTTCATCGCCTCGATGCTCGCCACGGCCTGTCCGGCTTCGACGACGTCACCGACGGCGACCTTGAGCGTCACGACACCGGAGAACGGTGCCGCGACGTGCTTCGGGTCGGTCTTGTCCGCCTGCTCGGCGGCCTTGGTCTCGACCTCGATCGAGCGGTCGCGGACGTACACCGGGCGGAGCTGCCCGTTCATCGTCGCCATGACCGTGCGGACGCCGCGCGCGTCGGCCTCGCCGATCGCCTCGAGCCCGACGAACAGGTCCACGCCCTTGCCGAGCGGCACGACGTGCTCCTGCTCGGGGCGCAGGCCGTACAGGTAGTCGACGGTCGGCACGACGGACAGGTCGCCGTACTGCTCGCGGACGCGCTCGAACTGCTGCGTCGGCTGCGGGAAGAGCAGGCGGTTGAGGGCCTGTCGCCGTTCGGGACCGGGGGTCTCCAGGTGTGCGCGCTCGGCGTCCGGCACCGGCGTGATCTCGAGCCGGACGTCGCGGCCCGCGAGGACTTTCGACCGGAAGGGCTCGGGCCAGCCACCGGGCAGGTCGCCGAGTTCGCCGGCCATGAAGCCGACGACGGAGTCCGGGATGTCGTACTTCTGCGGGTTCTGCTCGAAGTCGACCGGGTCGGCGTCCACCGCGGCCAGCTGCAGCGCGAGGTCGCCGACGACCTTCGACGACGGCGTGACCTTCGTGGGGCGGCCGAGGATCCGGTTCGCCTCGGCGTACCAGTCCTCGACCTGCTCGAAGCGGTCGCCGAGCCCGAGCGCGATGGCCTGCTGGCGGAGGTTCGACAGCTGACCGCCGGGGATCTCGTGCTTGTACACGCGGCCCGTCGGACCCGGCAGGCCGGACTCGAACGGGGCGTACGCACGCCGCACCGCTTCCCAGTACGGCTCGAGGTCGCCGACGGCGTCGAGGGAGAGCCCCGTGTCGCGCTCGGTGTGCGCCAGGGCGGCGACGAGCGCGGACATGCTCGGCTGGCTGGTCGTGCCGGCCATCGGCGCGGCGGCGACGTCCACCGCGTCGGCACCGGCACGGGCCGCGGCGAGGAGCGTCGCGAGCTGTCCGCCCGCGGTGTCGTGCGTGTGCACGTGCACCGGCTGGTCGAAGCGCTCCCGCAGGGCGGTGACGAGCCGCTCGGCCGCGCCGGCGCGGAGCAGGCCGGCCATGTCCTTGATACCGATGACGTGCGCACCGGCCTCGACCATCTGCTCCGCGAGGCGGAGGTAGTAGTCGAGCGTGTAGAGGTCCTCGGACGGGTCGAGGAGGTCGGCGGTGTAGCAGAGCGCCGCTTCGGCGACGGCCGTGTCGGTGGCGAGCACCGCCTCCAGGGCCGGACGCAACTGGCTGACGTCGTTGAGCGCGTCGAACACGCGGAACACGTCGACACCCGTCGCGGCCGCCTCGGCCACGAACGCGTCCGTCACCTCGGTCGGGTACGGCGTGTAGCCGACCGTGTTGCGCCCGCGGAGCAGCATCTGGATCGGGATGTTCGGCATCGCCTCGCGCAGCGAGGCGAGCCGCTCCCACGGGTCCTCGCCGAGGAAGCGGAGCGCCACGTCGTAGGTGGCACCGCCCCAGGCCTCGACGCTGAGCAGCTGCGGCGTGAGTCGGGCGACGTACGGGGCGACCGCGACGAGGTCCTTCGTGCGCACACGGGTCGCGAGGAGCGACTGGTGGGCGTCGCGCATCGTCGTCTCGGTGACGGCGAGCTCGGTCTGGCCACGGAGCGCCTTCGCCCACTCGGCCGGACCCAGCAGTCGGAGGCGGTCGCGCTGTCCCTCGGGGACCGGGACGCCGAGGTCGATCGTCGGCAGCTTCTCGCTCGGCTCGACGGTCTGCGGGCGACGCTCGCCGTTCGGCTTGTTCACCGTGACGTCGGCCAGCCAGTTCAGCACCTTCGTGCCGCGGTCCTTCGAGACGTGGCCGCCGAACAGCTGCGGGCGCTCCTCGATGAACTTCGTCGAGATGTCGCCGCGGTCGAAGTCGGGGTCCTCGAGCACGGCCTGCAAGAACGGGATGTTCGTGGAGACGCCGCGGATGCGGAACTCCGCGAGGGCGCGCTTCGCCCGGGCCACCGCCGCCGGGAAGTCCCGCCCGCGGCAGGTCATCTTCGCGAGCATCGAGTCGAAGTGCGGGCTGATCTGCGCGCCGGTGGCGACCGTGCCGCCGTCGAGGCGGACGCCCGCGCCACCCGGGCTGCGGTACGTCGTGATGCGACCCGTGTCCGGGCGGAAGCCCTGCGTCGGGTCCTCGGTGGTGATGCGTGTCTGCAGGGCGGCGCCGTGCACCCGGACGCTGTCCTGCGACAGGCCGAGGTCGCCGAGGGTCTGCCCGGCTGCGATGCGCATCTGCGACTGGACGAGGTCGACGTCCGTGACCTCTTCGGTGACGGTGTGCTCGACCTGGATGCGCGGGTTCATCTCGATGAAGACGTGCTGGCCCGCACGCTCGCCCTCGGTGTCGAGCAGGAACTCCACCGTGCCGGCGTTCACGTACCCGATCGACCGGGCGAAGGCGACGGCGTCGCGGTGCAGCGCCTGCGCGATCGCCGGGTCGAGGTTCGGCGCCGGCGCGATCTCGACGACCTTCTGGTTCCGGCGCTGGACCGAGCAGTCGCGCTCGAAGAGGTGGATCGTGCCCGCGTCGGTGCCGGTGGCGTCGGCGAGGATCTGCACCTCGATGTGGCGCGGCCGGATGACGGCCTGCTCGAGGAACATCGTCGGGTCGCCGAAGGCGCTGTCGGCCTCGCGCATCGCCTCTTCGAGGGCCGCACGCAGCTCGGGCTTCGTCTCCACCCGGCGCATGCCACGGCCACCACCACCGGCGACGGCCTTCGCGAACACCGGGAAGCCGATGGCGTCCGCGCCGGCGAGGAGTTCCTCGATGTCGCGGCTCGCCGGGGTGCTCGCGAGGACCGGGACACCGGCCGCGACCGCGTGTTCCTTCGCGGTGACCTTGTTGCCCGCCATCTCGAGCACGTGCTCGCCCGGGCCGATGAACGTGATGCCCGCGGCGGCGGCAGCGGCGGCGAGCTCCGGGTTCTCGGACAGGAAGCCGTAGCCCGGGTAGATCGCGTCGGCACCAGACTCGCGTGCGACACGCACGATCTCGGAGACGTCCAGGTAGGCGCGGACGGGATGTCCGCGCTCACCGATCAGGTAGGCCTCGTCCGCCTTGAGGCGGTGCAGGGAGTTGCGGTCCTCGTACGGGTAGACGGCGACGGTCTTCGCCCCCAGCTCGTACGCGGCCCGGAAGGCACGGATGGCGATCTCGCCACGATTGGCGACCAGGATCTTGCTGAACACGAGGTCCCTTTCAGCCCGGGTTGAGGTGAGACAACCCTACTGGCGGTAACGTTGCTCACCGTGCATGTACTCAGCGTGAGCTCCCTCAAGGGTGGTGTCGGCAAGACGACGGTGACGCTCGGCCTGACTTCGGCCGCGTTCGCCAAGGGACTGCGCACGCTGGTGGTGGATCTCGACCCGCAGTCGGACGTCTCGACCGGCCTCGACATCAACATCTCCGGCCACCTCAACGTGGCGGACGTCCTCGAGAACCCGAAGGAGAAGATCGTCCGTCAGGCGATCGCCCCCTCGGGGTGGACGAAGGGCTCCCAGGGCAAGATCGACGTCATCGTCGGATCGCCCTCGGCCATCAACTTCGACGGGCCGCACCCGTCCATCCGCGACATCTGGAAGCTCGAAGAGGCCCTCGCGAACGTCGAGCAGGACTACGACCTCGTCCTCATCGACTGCGCGCCGTCGCTGAACGCCCTCACCCGCACCGCCTGGGCAGCGTCCGACCGCGTGACCGTCGTCACCGAGCCCGGACTCTTCTCGGTGGCCGCCGCCGACCGGGCCCTCCGCGCGATCGAGGAGATCCGTCGTGGGCTCTCCCCCCGCCTGCAGCCGCTCGGCATCATCGTGAACCGTGCCCGCGTGCAGTCGCTCGAGCACCAGTTCCGCATCAAGGAGCTCCGCGACATGTTCGGCCCGCTCGTGCTCTCGCCGCAGCTGCCCGAGCGGACCTCGCTGCAGCAGGCGCAGGGTGCGGCGAAGCCCCTGCACGTGTGGCCGGGTGAGTCGGCGCAGGAGATGGCGAAGAACTTCGACCAGCTGCTCGAGCGCATCATGCGCACGGGCAAGATCGGCCCGTACGCCGAGGGCGGCGCGGCCTAGGGCACGTCGCGCCGCTGGGGCGTGGGCCGTGGGCCCGTTCGGCTTCGCCGAGCGGGCCTTTTCCGTCACGCTCGGGCGGCCGAACCGGCCGTTCTCGACCGCTCGGCATCCGGCACGCGGCGTGTCCCGACCGCTCGCCGGCGAACCCGCAGCTCGGCTCCGGTGGGTCGCGCACGGCGCGTCGATTCATCCCTCCGTCGACTGCCAGGAGGCACGGCTCGCCTCCGCCCCGCCGCACACCTCCGGCACGCACCGCGTGGGCGGTACACGCCGCGAGCCGTCCGCCGCACGGGCGGAACACGCCGCCGCGGGCACGTCCACCGAGCGGGCGGAACCCGCCGCGGGCACGTCCACCGAGTGCGTTTCGTCCGGTAGGGCATGTGCAGACGGACACGGGGCCGGCCGTCCGCCGAGCGGGCAAGACACGCCGCAGGCACGTCTGCCGAACGCGCGGACATGGGGCCAGCCGTCCGCCGAGCGGGCAGAACACGCCGTGGACCGCTCGCCGAGTGGGCACGAACGGCCGCTGTGCGTCGCCGAGAGTGACGTATTTTGCCCGCTCGGCGCCGCGCGGGACTAGGACGCGCGGGAAGCCCGGCGGGCGGCGAGCTCGTCGTCGGGGTCGGCCGCCGGCGTCGCGTCGAGCTCGACCAGCGAGGACTCGACCTCGCGCAGGACCTTGCCCACCGCGATGCCGAACACGCCCTGACCCCGCGACACCAGGTCGATGACCTCGTCGTCGGAGGTGCAGAGGTACACCGAGGCACCGTCCGACATGAGCGTCGTCTGCGCCAGGTCCGAGACGCCGGACTCGCGCAGCTGGTTCACGGCGGTGCGGATCTGCTGGAGGGAGATGCCCGTGTCGAGCAGGCGCTTCACGAGCTTGAGCACGAGGATGTCGCGGAAGCCGTACAGCCGCTGCGACCCGGAGCCCGCGGCCCCGCGGATCGTCGGCTCGACGAGCTCGGTGCGGGCCCAGTAGTCGAGCTGGCGGTAGGAGATGCCGGCAGCACGAGCAGCGACGGTACCGCGGTACCCGTTCTGCTCGTCGTGCTCGGGCAGGCCGTCGGTGAAGAGCAGCCCGAGGTCGTACCGGGTCATCTCCGACTCGGTGCCGGGGGTGTCGTTCCCACTCATCAGGCTGCCTTCCACGACGATCGAGCTCCCAACTGAACGTTCAATGACGGGTTGAGAGTTGTTCCGAGGTCCACGGTAGCGACTCGGACCGCTCCGGCGCGGGACATCCGACTCGGCGCGTCCGGCGTGTCGAGGATACGCCCCACCCACCGACGCGCACCAGCGGTCGAGGAGGGACGAGCCACGACGCGCGTCATGCGTCGAGACGCCCGATCGCCGTGCGGATGAGGTTCGACCGGATCACCTCGAGGTGGCCGGCGATCTCGCGCGCGAGCTCGGTCGCCTTCGCCCGGGACGTGGCGTCACCGCGGCGGGACACCGGCATGAGCGCGGACTCGATGAGCCCGACCTCGCGCTCGGCGACACTGCGCATCGTGCGGAGGTGTCGCGGTTCGATCCCGGTGCGCTGGAGTTCGACGAGGGCCTTGAGCACCGAGACCCCGTCGTCGCCGTACGCGTCGGCAGCGGGCAGCAGCGACGCCGAGACCGCATCGGCGAGGAGCATCGGCGAGGCACCGGCAGCCCGGACCGTCTCGTCGCGGGTGTAGCGCCGCTCACGCCCGAGGATGGACGGCTTCGGCGCGTCGCCGCCCCCGGGGAGGACCGGTTCACGCCCGGCGTCGAGGTCGGCCAGGTAGTCCTTGATGACCTTGAGCGGGAGGTAGTGGTCGCGCTGCAGCCCGAGGACGATCCGGAGCCGCTCGACGTCGGCCGCCGAGAACTTCCGGTAGCCGCTCGCGGTACGGATCGGGGTGACCAGCTCGCGCTCTTCGAGGAACCGGAGCTTCGAGCTCGACAGGTCCGGGAACTCCGGCTTGAGGCGTGCGAGGACCTGCCCGATCGTGAGCAGGTCCGGGACCGCGGACCCCGCCCGGGCCGCGGCGGACCGTACGGCCACTACGCGGTCGCCAGGCGCGCCAGGTCGACCCGGGAGGCGTAGAAGGTCAGGCGGAACTTGCCGACCTGCACTTCGGACCCGTCGGTGAGGAGTGCTTCGTCGATGCGGACGCCGTCGAAGTACGTGCCGTTGAGCGACCCGTTGTCCTTCACGCTGAAGCTCGTGCCGTGGCGGAGGAACTGCGCGTGCTTGCGCGACACGGTGACGTCGTCGAGGAAGATGTCGGCGTCGGGGTGGCGCCCCGCCGTGGTGACGTCCGAGTCGAGGAGGAACCGCGCACCGACGTTCGGCCCGCGACGGACCACGAGCAGCGCCGACCCGGAGGGCAGCGCGTTGATCGCTTCACGTTCTTCGGCGGACACACCGGACTCGGCAGTGAGCGCCGCCCCCATGTCCATGCTGAAGGTCAGTGTGGTGTCGACCAGCCGCTGCTCAGGGGTCTTCTGACCGTCCGGCTGCGGGACCACTGGTTCTGGCATCGTGGACCTCCTCCTCTTGGCGCACCAGCGTATCGGAAACGAGCGGCCGAACGGGAGCCCCGAACGGGGCTGGGGACAACTCGGCAGAACGCGTACAGCGAACGTACCGGGAACACGGATGCGTCAGCGCCCGCGCGCGAGCAGCCACAGCAGGTAGGGCGCCCCGATGACCCCGGTCACCACACCGACGGGCAGCGCGTTCCCCGGGATCGCGAACTGCGCGATGAGGTCGCTCGCCAGCGTGATCGCGGCACCGACGGCGGCGGTCGACCCGAGGGCGACCCGTCCGCCCCCGACGAGCCTCCGGGCGATGGGGGCCGCCATCAGCGCGACGAAGGACACCGGTCCCGCGGTGGCCACGGCGGCGGCGGTCAGGCACACGGCGGTCAGCAGGAGCAGCACCTTCGCGCGGTTCGGCCGGAGCCCGAGTGCCGATGCCACTTCGTCGCCGAGGGTCAGCACGGTGAGCCGCGAGGACTGCAGGAGGGCGAGCGTCGTGAACACCACGAAGACGACGGCGAGGACCCCGACGAGGTTCCGGTCGACGGCGTTCAGGCTGCCGGAGAGCCAGAGCAGCGCGGTGCCGGCCTGGGTGACCGTGCCGCTCGTGAGCATCCACCCGGTGATGCTCAGGCAGATCGCCGCGACGCCGATGCCCACGAGGACGACCCGGTTGCCGGTGATCCCCCGACACCACGCGAGTCCGGCGATGACGAGGGAGACGAGGACGGCACCGACGAGCACCACCGAGAACAGGGTCCCGCCGCTCGCGCCGAACAGGACGATGGCGGTCAGGCCGGAGGCGCTCGCACCCGAGGTGATGCCGATGACGTCCGGACTCGCGATGGGGTTCCGGACGACGCTCTGCACGATGCCACCGGCCACGCCGAGCGACGCCCCCACGAGGATCGCCCCGGCGACCCGTGGGCCACGGAGCTGCCCGATCACGAAGTCCGAGACGGTGTCGCCGCGCCCGACGAGCGCGCTCGCGACCTGCACGGGCGAGAGCGGGATCTCGCCGACGCCGAGCCCGACGAGCACGAGGGCGACGAGCAGGACGAGGACGGCGCCGAGCACGAGCCACTCGCGGCGCACGGCGGTCACAGGCCCTTCACCGCCCGCGACCGCACGAGCCAGATGAACACCGGCGCGCCGATGAGTGCCGTGACGATCCCGACCTGCAGCTCCCCCGGGTACGCCACGACGCGGCCGATCACGTCGGCGACGAGCAACAGCGCCGGCGCGACGACGGCCGACAGCAGGATCGTCCACCGGTGGTCCGGCCCGCTCAACCGACGGACGGCGTGCGGCACGGCGAGCCCGATGAACGCGATCGGCCCGGCCGCCGCGACGGCCGACCCGGCGAGGAGCACGGTGACGACTCCCCCGACGGCGCGCACGAGCACGACACGCTGCCCGAGCGACGCGGCGAGCTCGTCACCGAGCGCGAGCGTGTTGAGCGACCGGCCGAGGGCGAAGGCGATGGCGAGCCCGACGAGCACCGGGACCGTGATCACCCCGGCGGTGCCGAGGTCCTTGCCGGCCAGCGCTCCGACCTGCCAGAAGCGCAGCTGGTCGAGGAGGCTCTGGCTCGTCACGAGCACCGCCGTGGTGATCGAGGACAACGCAGCGGCGACGACGGCACCGGACAGGGCGAGTCCGACGGGCGACAGCCCCCGACGGGCCACGGCGGCGATGCCGTACACGAGGAGCGCGGCGAGGGCGGCCCCGAGGAAGGCGAACGGCAGGTACGCGGCGGTGCCGCTGACGCCGAACAGCGCGATCCCGGCGACGACCGCGAGCGCGGCCCCCGAGTTGATGCCGAGGACGCTCGGATCGGCGAGCGGGTTCCGGGTGACGCCCTGCATGACGGCGCCGGCGACCCCGAGCGCGGACCCGGCGAGGAGTCCGACGACGGTGCGGGGCACGCGGTTGCCGAGCACGATCAAGCCGATCTCGTCGTTCCGTCCGGGGTGCAGGACGGTGTCGAGCACGGTGCCGAGCGGGATCGGACGGGAGCCGAAGGCCACCGAGAGCGCCACTGCCACGACGAGGACGACCACCGCCAGCACGGTGGCGCCGACGAGGCGGGACACGGAGCTGGGCGCAGGAGGGGTGGGCGACGGCGAACGCATGGGAAGTAAGGCAACCCTAACGGACGACGTCGTACGGCGACCCCCGAGCAAGCCGTGAGCAGCCGCAGAGTCCGTTCATAGGTTCGTCATGGGAACCGGGCCTGTACTCGTACCCATCGACGCCCGACCGGGCAGCCGAGGGACGACCGGAGAGCACTGATGAACGAGACCCCGAACCCCGCCGCCGACGAGAACGGCACCGCCCGCACCGACGCCGCGCAGCCGCAGGCCGGGGCGACGTGGGAGGCACCGCACGCCGACCCGTCGACCCTCCGCTCGGCCTACGCGTTCGACGGCAGCGGCCCGTTCCTCTACGGGCCCGACGGCTCCGGCCCCTACGGCTACACCCCGGACGGCCGCGGCCCGTTCCTGATCGGCAGCCCGTCGCTCCCCGGGTTCCAGAACGGCTGGGTGCACGGCGCCGCCGCAGCGAACCACGCCACGAAGCGGCCCCGGCGACTGGGCCTGATGATCGGCTCCGGCATCGCGGCCCTGGCGATCGTCGGTGCGGCGGGCGGGACCGCGCTCGGACTGTCCTCGCAGCACACGACGACGACCTCGAGCCAGTCGCAGGGCACGACGCTGCCGGACACCGGATCGGGTTCCGGCACCGGCTCCGACGGCAGCGGCACGAACGGCTTCACGGTGCCGGGCGACGGCACCGGCAGCGGGTCGAGCGACGGCGGCAGCGGCACGAGCACCGAGTCCGCGGCGACCGCGGCGACGAGCGCCCAGAAGAAGGGCGTCGTGACGATCAACACCGTCCTCAACTACGACGAGTCGTCGCAGGCGGCCGGCACGGGCATGATCCTCACCTCGAACGGCACGATCCTCACGAACAACCACGTCATCCAGGGCGCGACGAGCATCACGGTCACCGACGAGACGACCGGCAAGGAGTACAAGGCGGACGTCGTCGGGACGGATGCCACCCACGACGTCGCGGTCCTCAAGCTCGAGGGCGCGTCGGGCCTGTCCACGGTGACGCTCGACGACGACGGCGAGCCGAGCACCGGCGACACCGTGACCGACGTCGGCAACGCCGAGGGCACGGGCAACCTCGTCGCCGCCGAGGGCACCGTGACCGCGACCGACCAGGACATCCAGGTGCAGAGCGAGTCGGGCACGGGCACCGAGTCGCTGCAGGGACTCATCGAGGTCGCGGCGGACATCGTCTCGGGCGACTCGGGCGGTCCGGTGCTCGACAGCGAGGGCGAGGTCGTCGGCATGGCCACCGCGGCGTCCTCGGGCACGGCGGACGTCACCGGGTACGCGATCCCGATCACCACGGCGAAGTCGATCGCGGACAAGATCCTCGCGGGCGAGTCGTCGTCGACGATCACCATCGGACTGCCGGCGTTCCTCGGGGTCGAGGTCAGCGGGACGGCCTCGACGGGCGGCGTCGCGGTCGCCGGCACGGTCGAGGGCTCCGGCGCCGCGTCGGCCGGTCTCGCCGCCGGCGACACGATCACGAGCATCGACGGCACGGCCGTGGCGAGCTCGGACGCGCTGACCTCGGCGATCCAGTCGCACTCGGTCGGGGACAAGGTGACGGTCGGGTACACCGACAGCACCGGTGCCGCGAAGACCGTCACGGTCACCCTGACCGCCGGCCCCGCGGCCTAGCAGAGAACGGCTCAGCCGAGCAGCGCCCGCACCACCGACCGGTACACGTTCGCCGGGGAGTCCGTCGTGAAGGCGGTCTCCCCGGCTTCCGTGCGTCCGACGCGTGCGAAGCCCTGCCCCGCCGCGTGCACGACGACGATCGGGTTCGGCTTCCCCGGACGACGCAGCGACGACACCGTCCACGGAGCCGCCCAGAAGCGCGCGAGCCGCGGGTCCGCCTCGGCGATCGCCGTCGGCAGGTCCGGGGCGGCGTCCGCCCCGGAGGTCCGACGCCCGAGCAGGTCCGCCCGGAGCGACCCCGTGCGGAACGGGAAGGTCCATGCCGGACCGATGCCGAGCCTCCCGGCCACGAGCGCGACCACGCGCTCGACCGGCAGCTGCGCGATCACCGCGCCCGTCTCGTCCGTCCCGTCCACGACGGTCTCCGACCAGGCCTGGAGGCGCGTGGTGCGCCCGTCGGGCAGCCGCTGTTCCAGGGTGACGGGCTGGGCATCGCCCTCCCACGGTGCGAGGAGCGCCTGCGTCGACTCGGGCAGGGTGCCGAGCCGGCCGACCAGGCCGGACTCGATGAGCTCGCGTCCGGCGGGCGTGCGGAGGAGCGTGGGGTTCCAGCGACGCCCGGCGAGCGAGCGCAGGGTGGCGAGGGCCTCGGAGCCGAGGTGGGTGCCCTCGAGGTCGGCGGCGGGTGCGGGCTCCGGCAGGGCCTCGAGGTCGCGCTGCACCCGCGACGGTGCGGGTTCGGTGGCGCGGACGCTGTCGAGCACGGCGAACACGAGGTCGTCGGTGGCGAGCATCCGGGCGAGGGGCCGCTCGATGGTGAGGTCGACGCGGTGCCGTCCGGTGACGAAGAGCAGGTGCGCTCCCGCGACGTCGCCGCCCTCGTCGGGCCGGGCGTACTCGACGAGGCGCGCCGGCGCTCCCGCGGTCGTCCACGGGTCCGAGCCGATGAGTCGGAGCCCCTCGACCGAACCGGGGAGGCGTTCGAGCAGACTCGTGTGCTCCTCCGCGACGGTCCGGTCGCTCGGACGCGATCGGACGGTGAGCACGACGTCGTCGCCGGTGACGCGCAGGTCCGCCTGTGCCGAGTCCTCACGGCGCCACGCGTCGGGGCGGCGGAGGGTCAGGCGGGCGGTGCGGTCCTCGGTGCCGAGTGGGACGGGGACGGCCATGGCACGAGGCTACGTCGGGGCCGGTGCGGGGGCGGTGGCGGCTCGCCGGGCGCGCGCGCTTCCGGTGCGCGCGAGGTCGGACCGGCGGACTCAGGGGCGGCGCGGGCGCGGCGCGGGCGGCGGCGGGACCGGCTTCGCGGCGACGACGTCGGCGAGCGCCACCTCGACCGGGCCCCGGCGGGTGTCGATCGTCACGGACGACGCGGTCCGGGCGACGATGACCCCGAGCGCGTCCTGCGCTCCCCCGCCGTGGTGCGCCCGCACGACCACGCGGTCCCCGACCGCAGCGTCCCGGAGGACCCCGAGCGCCAGCGCCCGGGCGATCGCGTCCTGACCGGTGCCCTCCACGCCCCCAGCGTAGGGCGCGCCTAGAGTGTGGGGATGGCCAAGGCACGCGTGGACAGCTGGATCTGGGCGGTGCGGATCACGAAGACCCGCTCCGCCGCGACCGCCGCGTGCAAGGCCGGCCACGTCCGGGTGAACGGGGAGCGTGCGAAGCCCGCGCAGCCGATCGGCCCCGGGGACGAGGTCCGGGTCCGGCAGAACGGGTTCGACCGGATCGTCGTCGTCACGGGGATCATCCTCAAGCGGACGAGCGCGCCCGAGGCCGCGAAGCACTTCGAGGACAAGACCCCGCCGCGGCTCCCCAAGGAGGAGGCCGGCTTCGTCCCGATGCGCGACCGCGGCGCCGGACGCCCGAGCAAGCGGGAGCGCCGCGACCTCGAGAAGCTCCGCGGCTACTGACCCCGCCGCCCCGCCAACGCCATCAGACGAAGCGGACGGTCTGCTGCAGGCGGTCGCGGACCTCGAACACGTCGACGCTCCCCTCGGGCGACCACACGCCGCCCAGTACCTGCCCGAGCGCACTGCGGCGGACGACGAGCGCCGTGGGCTTCCGGGGCGAGCCGACGACCTGCACGTCCTCGTCCACCGCGGAGTCCGGCACGACGAGCAGCCGGCCGGTGAACCGCACCCGGGTCTGCTTCTGCACGGCGCGGGCGGCCCGGACGAGCTCCTTCACGGGGCGCTCCCCCGGCGCCAGGGTCTCCCCCGTGATCTCGCCGTGCTCGACGCGGACCGGGGCACCCCAGTCGATCGACTCGACGGCCCACAGCCCGCTCGGGGTGAGGACCGCGTGGTCGAGCTTGCCCTCGGCCCCCGCGTCGAGGTCGTGCCACACCGTCACGCCGATGCCCATCTCGGAGACGATCGACGCGGTCGCCTCCTCGGCGAGCGCCTCGGCCAGCAGCCGTCGGATGTGCCGGGGAGCGGAGCGGATGAGCGTGGGGTCGTAGGGGTCCTCGATGGGGTCCCCGAGGCCGACCCACTCGCGCTCGGCCTGCAGGAAGACCTCGCGCGATCGCCCGCCGGGATGTCCGTGGGACCGGGCCCGCGGACGTGCATCGCGACGCGCTGCCGGGGGTGCGTAGGCGTCGCGGCCGGTGTCGCTCCTCCAGGCGGAGGAACCGGACGGGCCGGACGCGCTCTGCTGGCTGCCGCGCTGGGATCCCGCGTCGTAGGCGCGGCGTGCGGCGGGGGTGCCGATGCGTTCCCAGGCGATCTGGACCTGGCGGAAGCGGCGGGCGTCGCCGCCGAGGTCGGGGTGGGACTCGCGGGCGGCGCGGCGGTAGGCGCGGCGGAGTTCGTCGTCGTCGGCGGTCGCTCGGACGCCGAGGACTTCGTACGGGGTGGCGTCGGCCGGGCTGTCGGTCATGGCCCTGCGACATTACCCGAGGGAGCGTCGGAGTCCGCCGCGTGGCTGCTGGGTGCTGCCTGGAGGCGCGGGTCGGGTCCGGTACGTCGGCACGGGGTCTCCGACACCCCACCTGTCGATCGACCGGTGCGGTGTCGCGGACGGCGTGCGGGACGGGATGGTCAGGCGACGGCGAAGGAGACGGGGGCCGCGAGGAACGATCCGTACCGGTCGGCAGCGGCCTCGAGGGCACGGACCGCACCGGCGTCGAGCGACTCGAAGGGCGTGACGGTGACCCGGACGTCGCGGGTGCGCTCGGTGCGGCTCCAGGTCCCGACGACCCGACCCCGCACGACGGCCATCGGCAGGAACATGCCGTTGGCGCCGGGGACGACCCGGTCGGCGTGCACGGGGTCGAGCTGGACGGAGCGGTCGGCGTACCCGAGGAGGTACTCGTCGAACCCGGGCAGGAGGTGCCCGGTCGGCACACCCCCGGGGTCGGGTCGGTCGGCGAGGGCGAGGAGTCCGTCGCCGAGGTCCTCCACGGCGTCACCGGCCACCGCTCGGGCACGTCGGACGTCGCCGAGCGGCAGCTTCGTCCACGAGGCGGTGTCGGCCTCGGTCACCGGGCCCCTCCCGCGCAGGTGACCGATCAGCACCCGCCGCAGGGCCTCGTCGCGGTCGGGCAGGTCGGCCGTCGCCGGTGCCCACTCGTCGAGGAGCACGAGCCCCTGGCCGACGCGGGCGGTGGGCCCCCAGGCGACCATCCCCTCGAGCGCGAGGCGGAGCAGCACGTGGTACCCCAACCCTCGCGTCGGGTCGATGCCGGCGCCTCGGTAGACGTCGAACAGGTCGTCGCGCACGAGTGACCGACCGCCGGACAGTGCGTCGGCCGTGGCGTCCCGGGCGGTGCGGAGGACGTCGTCGTCGATGCCGAGCTCGATCGCACGTCGGGCGATGGAGCGGATCGTCCGATCGGCGGTGAGGGAGAGCAGCAGTCGGAGGTCGTCGGGGCGCATCGCGTGCAGGGTGCCGCGCATCGGCCACGAACGGACGACCTCGCCGCGGTCGAACGCGGCGCGGACGTCGTCGCGCGTGGACCCGGGCGCGCGGACGCCGATGGCCCAGGTGACCTGCCCGAGGTCCTGCCCCTGGACGGCGAGCATGCGTTCCACCACCGCGGTCGGCCCGAGCCCGGGCACGGCGATCCCCTGGGCGGCGAGGCGCATAGCGCGCAGCTGGGCCGGTGTGGTCGTCATGGCACCAGCATCGCCGTCGCGGTCAGGCGACGGCTGCGGTGATCTCGTCGGCGTGCTGCTCGATGTACGCCACGTCGGCCCGGTAGAGGTCGGCGTGCCCGTGCTGCAGGTCGCTCACGAACTTCGGGTTCCCGGCAGCCGCCTCGGTCTCCATGGTCGTGACCAACGCGACGAGGGAGCCGAGGATCGTCTCGGCGAGGACCTCGCGCGACCGGGCGTCCAGCTCGTAGGCCCGGCAGAACTCGGCGGCGCGGTCGAGCCGTTCGTCGAGCGACGGCGCGGTCGACCCCTCGATGACGCCGGTGGTGAACGGTGCGAACCGGTACACGGCACTGGCCACGTCCCAGACCCGCGGCCCGGGGTGCGCGGTGTCGAAGTCGATGAGCCCGACCGCGGCGATGCCGTCGTAGACGCAGTTGTACGGCGCGAAGTCGCCGTGCACGATCGTCTCGGCGGGGTACCGCTCCGCCTGTGACCAGACGTCGCGGGCGTCGTCGCGCGTGAAGGTGGCGGCGGCGTCGTGGTAGTGCCGCAGCAGCCGGGCGGTCGTGACGAGGGCGGCCTCGCTCGCGACGTCGGCCGTCCACGGGTATTCCCCCGCTTCGCCGGGGACGAACGAGACGGTCTCGAGCGTGTGCCCGAGCTCGATCGGTTCCGGTGCTGCGACGAACCCCTGTTCGTGCAGGTGGGCGAGCAGCCGGTGCACGGTCGGTGTCCACGGCCCTGCCGGGCGGTGCACGCGATCGTCGGCCCTGGTGATCCGCTCCATCGGAACCTCCTGTTGTACGTCTCCGTTGACGTGGTGGCCCAGCGTATCCGCCCGTGCGCCCCGGTGTCGCGGTCCACGTGTGAACAGCGCGTGACACGACCGCATGCACCGTTGCATGCAAGGGGTAGGATCGTCGACCGTGAGCACCCCGAGCACGAACACCACCGCCCAGGCAGCGTCCGACCGGGCCTACGACCACGTGAAGCGCGCGATCATCCGCGGCGACCTGCCCGGCGGCACGGCGATCAGCGAGAACGCGCTCTGCCAGGAGATCGGCGTGTCGCGGACGCCCGTGCACGAGGCGTTCCTGCGTCTCGCCGCCGAGGACCTGCTCACCCTCGAGTCCCGGAAGGGCGCCGTCGTCCGGCCGATGTCCCCGAGCGAGGCGGCCGACGTGCTCGAGATGCGGGAGGCGATCGAGTCGACCGCGGCGGCCCGCGTCGTCACGGACGGCCGCGTGGCGGACGTCACCCCGTTCCTCCAGGCGATGCTCGCGGAACAGGAGCAGGCGGTCGCGACCGGCGACGTCGACCGGTTCATCGAGGTCGACGCGGAGTTCCACGGTGCCGTCATCGGGGCGTCGCGGAACGCGATCGCCGTCATGTTCGCCCGGACCCTGCGCGACCGGCAGCAGCGGCTGCGGCACCACCTGATGCGGCTCCAGCCGTCCCAGTTGCAGGCGTCCCTCGAGGACCACCGGGCACTGGCCGCCGCGCTCGAGGCCGGCGACGCCCTCCGCTACGCCGAGGTCCTCCGCACCCACGTCGCGTCGCACCGGGGCGCCCTGTGAGCGCCACCACCGGCAGCGTCCCGACCACCGGCTCGCTCGCGGTCCCGGACGCCCGCGTCCTGCCGTGGGTCGCCGTCTGGGGCGCGGTGTTCGTGTGCTCGTGGGGCGGGAACCAGTTCTCGCCCCTGCTGCTCATGTACGAGGAGCGCGCGCACTACTCGTCGCTGCTCGTGAACGTCTTCCTCGGCGTGTACGTGCTCGGACTCGCGCCGGCACTCCTCGTCGCCGGGTCCCTGTCCGACCGGCACGGCCGCCGCCCGCTCATGCTCGCCGGGATCGTCTCCGCCGTCGTCGGCAGCGGGCTGCTGGCGTTCGGCCCGCTCGGCGCGGGGTTCCTCATGGCCGGACGCCTGTTCTCCGGGGTCACCGTCGGGATCGCGATGGCGGTCGGCAACAGCTGGGTGAAGGAGCTCTCGCAGGGACGCTTCGACCCGTCGGCCGACGCCGGGTCCGGTGCACGTCGGGCGTCACTGGCGTTCACCCTCGGGTCGGCGTCGGGTGCCCTCGTCGCCGGGCTCATCGCGCAGTGGGGGCCGATCCCCGAGGTCCTGCCCTTCCTCGTGCACATCTGCGTCGCCGTCCCCTTCGCCGTGATCGTCTGGCGAACGCCGGAGACGAGCCGCTCCGGCGGTCTGCCCGGACCCTGGTGGAAGCAGCTCGCCGTACCGAGCGCCGGGCACCGCCGGTTCACCCGGGTCGTGCTCGTCGCTGCGCCGTGGATCTTCGGGTCAGCCGCGATCGGGTACGGGTACCTGCCGACCAAGCTGGCCGGGGCGACCGGCACGTGGGGGCTCGTGTTCGCCACCGCCGCCACCGTCGTCGCCCTCGGGGTGTCGAGTGCCGTGCAGCCCCTCGCCGGGCGGGTCACCTCGCTCCTGTCGGCACGCGGACTGCTGACCGCCGTGGCGCTCATGACCGCGGGCATCGCCGTGGTCGTCGTGGCGGTCCAGCTGCAGTCCGTGGCGATCGGGCTCGTGGCGAACGTCGTGATCGGCCTCGGCATCGGGCTGGCGCTCGTGTCGAGCCTGCTCGAGGTCCAGCGGATCGCGGGGACACGCGACCTGGCCGGACTCACCGGGGTGTTCTACGCGGCGGCGTACGCCGGGTTCCTGGCGCCGGCGGTCATCGCCGCGGTGGCGAACGTCGTGGCCGTGCCGACGATCCTGTGGGTGGTCGTCGGGCTCGGGGTGCTGTCGTGGGTGGCGATCCTGGTGTCGTCGCGGAAGCACATCCCCGCGTAGCCGGAACCGCGCGGTCAGAACTGGTCGCGCAGCCAGGCCGGCCCGTGCACCGCGGCGCCGAGCTCCTCGACGCGGGCCCGGAGCTCGCGGTCGGCGGTCACCACGACGACCGGCGTGTGGCCGGCGTCCACCGCGGCCCGAGCAGCCTCGACGATCGCGTCGTCACCCGACCCCGGCGCGCGCACGACGGACACCGGGTCGTCCGCGCCCACGGCGTCCCGCGCCGCACCCTCGAGCACCACGGTCCACCGCGGCCACCACCGGTCGAACGGCAGCGCGAGCACCTCGGCCGACACACCCGCCGCGGCGAGCGCCCCCACCGACCCGAGCAGCCGCGACGCAGCCCCCGCCCGGTCCTTCCACCACCCGTCCGGCACACTGCCGACCACGTTCGCCGCGTCCACCACGACGTGCGGTGTCGTCTCGATCCGTGCCCGCAGCGCCGGCCACGACGCCCCGAACCCGGGGTGCAGCGGCAGGTCCTCGACGTCGCCGACGGGCACCCAGGCCAGTTCGAGGCTCTCGCGGTCCGCGATCACCGGTTCGAAGGCCCTGGAGGCGCGCCCCACCACCGTCGTGTACGTCCAGAACCCGAGGTCCAGCACGGCGGTGTGCCGGAGGTCCACGCCGTCCTCGGGCACGCCGGCTTCCTCCGCCGACTCGCGGAGCGCCCCGGTCACGGCGTCCTCGCCGAGGTGGCGGGCTCCGCCCGGGATCCCCCAGGTGCCGCCGTGGTGGCTCCACTCGACGCGGTGCTGCAGGAGCACGCGCCCGGAGCCGTCGTCGACGAGGAGTCCGGCCGCGCCGAACCGACCCCAGGCCTTGGTGCCGTCGGGGCCGACCGCCCAGGCGTCGCCGGGGTCGCGGGGGCCGGGAGGCGGCCCGGGAGGCGTGGTGTCTGGCACCCGTCAACCCTGTCACACGGGACCCGTCATGTGACCGGAGACGTCGGAGCCGCTCGTGTACGGTGTCGGTCGAGACACGGGGTGCCGCAACCAGCGGCTGAGATCACACCCGTCGAACCTGCTCGAGCTCGTACTCGCGAAGGGATCGTCCATGCACACTGCTGCGCCCGCCCCCGACTGGGCCCGTCGGACCGCCGAACTCCTCGAGGCCGTCCGCGCCCGGAGTCCCCTGGTGCACTGCATCACGAACACCGTGGTGCAGAACGTCACCGCGAACGTGCTGCTCGCACTCGGCGCCTCGGCCGCGATGGTCGACGTCGTGACCGAGGCCGGGCCGTTCGCCCGGGTCGCCGACGCCCTGCTGGTGAACACCGGCACGCCGCACGCCGAACCCCGGGCCGCGTCGCTCGAAGCCGCCTCGGCAGCGGTCGACGCCGGCACGCCCTGGGTGCTCGACCCGGTCGCCGTCGGCTCCCTGCCGGTGCGGACGGCCCTCGCCCGGGACCTGCTGGCACTCGGCCCGACGGTGCTGCGGGGCAACGCCTCCGAGGTGCTCGCGGTGCTCGGCGCCTCGGCCGGTGGTCGTGGCGTCGACAGCACGGTCGGCACCGACGACGCGCGAGCGGCCGCGGTCGACGCGGTGGCCGCCAGGCGCGTGGCCGCGGTGGCCGTGTCGGGTCCGGTCGACCTGCTGGTCGCGCCCGGCACCGGCGTGGTGCGCGTCGCGAACGGCACGGAGCTGCTCACGCGGATCACCGGCGGCGGGTGCGCGCTCGGTGCCGTCGTCGCCGCGTTCACCGCCGTCTCCCCCGAGGACCCGGGCGCGGCCGCCGTCGCCGCGACCGCGGTGCACACGATCGCGGCCGAGCTCGCCGCGCGCGAAGCCGGCGGACCGGGCACGTTCCAGCCGCTGTTCCTCGACCGCCTGGCGTCGCTCTCGCCGGATGACGTCGTGCGCACGGCGCGCATCACCGTCGAGTCCCCGGCGGTGGCCGCGTGAGCGCCGGTGGGTTCGGCGTGTACCTCGTGACCGACCCGGCGCTGTCGGACCGGCACGGCATCGGCGTGCTCGGGGTCGTCCGTGCCGCGGTGCACGGCGGGGTGCGGATCGTGCAGGTGCGCGACAAGGACGCCTCGGCCCGTGACCTGCTGGCGCTGACCGCCGCGGTGGCCGACGCCGTGGGCGACCGGGCGACCGTGGTGGTCGACGACCGGTTGGACGTCGCCCTGGCCGCTCGGCACGCGGGACACCGGGTCGCGGGCGTGCACCTCGGCCAGTCCGACGTCCCCGTCACCGCCGCTCGCGCCCTGCTCGGAGCGGACGCACACGTCGGGCTGACCGCGAACACCCCGGAGCACCTCGCCACCGTCGCCGCACTCCCCCGCGGCACGGTCGACCTGCTCGGGGTCGGCGTGGTGCACCCGACCACGACGAAGGCGGACCACCCGCCGGCCCTGGGCCACGACGGGTTCGGCCGGCTCGTACGCGCGACGGACGTGCCGTGCGTGGCGATCGGCGGGGTGACGCTCGACGACGTCGTGCCGCTCCGGGCAGCCGGTGCCGCGGGCGTGGCGGTCGTGTCGGGCATCTGTGCCGCGGCCGACCCCGGGTCCGCCGCGGCGGCGTTCGTGTCCGCGTGGGGCCCTGGACCCGACCACGGGGCGGAGGCGGGGCCGTCGGGCGGTGGCGATCCGTTCCTCCTGGCCGACGCGACGCACCACGGGGCGGACGCATGAGCGTCCCGCGCGTCCTGAGCATCGCCGGGACCGACCCGACGGGTGGGGCGGGGATGCAGGCGGATCTCAAGGCCATCGCCGCGCACGACGGCTACGGCATGGGCGTGGTGACCGCGCTCGTCGCGCAGAACACGCACGGGGTGCGTTCGGTGCACGTGCCGGACGTCGCGTTCCTGCGCGAACAGCTCGACGCGGTGTCGGACGACGTCGTGGTCGACGCCGTGAAGGTCGGGATGCTCGGCACCGCCGAGGTCGTGCGGGTCGTGACCGAGTGGCTCCGCGAGCACCGCCCGCCCGTCGTGGTGGTCGACCCCGTGATGGTCGCGACGAGCGGGGACCGGTTGCTCGACGAGGACGCCTCGCGGGCGATGACGACGCTGCTCGGGCTCGCCGACCTCGTGACGCCGAACCGGGCGGAACTCGCGGTGCTCGCCGAGCTGGCCACCCTGGACGGACGGGCCCCGGACAGCGCGGAGGACCGGGCGCTCGCCATCGCCCGCACCTGGGACGTGCTCGTGCTCGCGAAGGGCGGCCACGACGACGGCGACACCTCGGACGACGTGCTCGTCGGGCCCGCCGGGGTGCTCCGGACGTTCAGCGCGCCACGCGTCCGGACCACGAACACGCACGGCACCGGGTGCTCGCTGTCGAGCGCGATCGCGACGCTCGCGGCCCGCGACGGCGACTGGGAACTGGCCGTCGGCACGGCGAAGCGCTGGCTGACCGCGGGCCTCCGCGGCGCCGACGCCCTGCACGTCGGCACCGGGAACGGTCCGGTCGACCACGGCGCGCTCGTGCGTGCGGAGCGGCCGGAGCCGAGGTGGACCGACCGCTGGTGGGACGACGTCGCCGAGGTCCTGCACGAGACGATCGCGTGCGACTTCCTCGCCGGGATGCGCGCCGGGACGCTCGACCCCGAGGTGTTCGCCGCGTACCTGGCGCAGGACGTCCACTACCTCCGCGCGTACGAGCGGCACCTGGCGCTGCTCGGCTCGTGGACGACCGGGGCCGAGGCCGCGTTCTGGCAGGCATCGGCCCAGGGCTGCGCCGACGAGGCCCGCGACCTGCACCATCGACGCCTCGCCGGCACGCACGCCGAGGACCCCGTCCACCCGGTCTGCGCCGGCTACCTCGCCCACCTGCAGGCCGCTGCGGACTCCGGGTCCGTCGGGGTCCTCGCCGCGGCGGTGCTGCCGTGCTTCCGCGTGTACGCGTGGGTCGGGACGCAGATCGGCACCGTCGGGTCGGACCACCCGTTCGCGGACTGGATCGGCGCGTACGGCGACCCGGGGTTCGCGGAGGCCTCCGCGGACGCGACGGCCCGGGTCGAGCGGCTCGCCGCGGCGGCGACGCCGGCCGAGCGCGGTGCGATGACGCGCGCGTTCCGCGCGTCGACCGCGTGGGAGCTCGCGTTCTTCCGGATGCCGACCGCGGGGACGGGCCCGGGGGCGGGCCCAGCGGCGGGCCCGGACTGTGCCGCCGGAACGACACGCTCCCGCTGAGCGCCGCGGTCCCTGGCGCGGAAGCGACAGGGTGCCGTCACGGTTCGACGGCACCCTGTCGCTTTCGCGGGCGGGGGCGGGCAGGCGCGCGGACGGGGCGGGCGGGGGCGGGCGGGGCGGGCGGACGCGTCGGACGGGGCGGGCGGGGCGGGCAGCAGCGCGGCCGGGGACGCGGGGCGTCGCGGACGGGAGGCGCGGTGCGGGACCGACCCGCGCCTCCTGGCCGTCAGCGGGTCGCGGGAGGCAGCCGCACCAGCTCGACCGACAGGTCGCGGCCGTCGACCGCACCGCGCATCCACGTGTGGTCCGGCTGGCGGCGCCGGTCCGTCGGCGAACCCGGGTTGAGCAGCCGCAGCCCCGATGGCGCGACCGTGTCCCACGGGATGTGCGAGTGGCCGAAGACGAGCACGTCGACGTCCGGGTACGCGGCCGTCATGCGACGCTCACGGCCCGTCGCGGCACCGGTCTCGTGCACCAGGGCGACGCGCAGGTCCTCGACGGCGAAGCGGGCCTCGAGCGGCAGGCGGTCGTCGAACTCGGGGCCGTCGTTGTTGCCGCGGACGCCCTCGAACCGCGCCGACCGGGCCTGGACGGCGTCGAGCGTCACGAGGTCCACCCAGTCGCCGGCGTGCACCACGAGGTCCGCGGCGTCGATGTCCGCCCAGAGCCCGGCCGGCAGGTCCTTCGCCCGCTTCGGCAGGTGGGTGTCCGAGAGCAGGACGAACGAGGTCGTCACGGCGTGGTGCGTCCGGGCATCGGCAGCCCCGCCTCGTCCGCGGCGCCGAGCCGTTCGAGGAGCCCCGCGAGGAGCGCGATGTCGTCGTCCGACCAGCTCGCGAGCCGTTCGTCGAGCGCGTCGCGGTGCAGCTGCACGGAGCGTTCGAGTGCGGCACGGCCGGCGTCGGTGGCCACGAGGGGCTTGGCGTTGCCGGTCCCGCCGTCGACCGTCCGGATGAGCCCGGCCGCCAGCAGCCCGGACAGCTGCCGCGAGATCGTGGAGCGGTTCAGCCGCAGGTACCGGGCGATGTCGATCGCCATGCAGCCCTCGTGCTGGACGACGAAGTCGACGAGGGACTGGTCGACGACGCTGAGGATCGCCTCCGAGCCGCGTGCCCGGATGCTCGCGCGGCGGGTGATGCGGGCGAGTTCCGTGTACGCGCGTCCGATGTCGCTGTTGCGGACATCGGGCCTCGGTTCGCTCATCGGACGGACTCCAGCCTGTCTGCGCCGGGACCTGCCGGCGGTGTTCGGTCCCGCCACCATACCGGCGGGTACGGATCGCGCCGGCTCAGTGACCCGCCGCGGCGGCCCGCAGGGCGGGGATGTCCAGCTTGACCATCTGCATCATGGCCTCGAAGACGCGGGCGTTGGCCTCGGGGTCGCCCGAGCCGGTCATCAGGTCGCCCATCATCGACGGGGTGACCTGCCACGCCACACCCCAGCGGTCGAAGAGCCATCCGCACCGGCTCGGACGGCCACCGTCGGCGAGCAGGGCGTCCCAGATGCGGTCGAGCTCCTCCTGGTCGTCGACGTCCACTTGGAACGAGACCGCGTCGGTGTGCTCGTGCCCCGGACCGCCGTTCATCGCACGGTAGGGCTTGCCGAGGAGCGTGAACTCGACGACGAGAGTCTGCCCGTCCGGGGTCTTGCTCACGCTGTCGATGCTGCTGTCGGGGAAGAGCGAGACGTAGTGCTCCGCCGCCTGCTCGGCCTGGTCGTCGTACCAGAGGAACGGGGTGATCGTCGGCATGGGCGGGGCCTTCCGGTTCGGCTCAGTCCGCGGCGCCGCGGCTGAGCAGGTCTGCCTTCTCGGGGTGCTCGTCGAACCACTTGCCGACGAACCAGCACATCGGGACGATGCGCCGGGTGGAGTTCGCCTCGACGTCGGCGACCGCGAAGTCGACGAGCTCGGCGGCGTACCCGTGCCCGCGGTGCTTCGGCACCGTGTACGTGTGCGGGAACGCGATCGCGTCGCCGTTCTCGCGGTAGTCGAGGACGCTCACGAGTTCGCCGCCGACGTACATCGCGTAGCGGTCCTGGTCGGCTTCGTCGCGGAACTCGTGGTCCATGCCGCCATCATGCACCCTCGGCGCGGGCGCGGGACGCGTCCGGGAATGGGCGGGTCGGGGTCGGGCGTTGGTCGGACACCATGACGACAATCGGCATCATCGGCGCAGGCAACATCGGATCCCAGCTCGCACGGTTGGCGGTGCGGAACGGACACGAGGTGGTGATCGCGAACTCCCGCGGCCCCGAGACCCTGGCGGACCTGGTCGCGGAGCTCGGCGCGGGTGCCCGCGCCGCGACCCGCGACGAGGCGGCGGCCGCTGGCGAGATCGTCGTCGTCACGACCCCGCTCGCCGCGATCGAGACCATCCCGGCCGGCCCCCTCGAGGGCAAGGTCGTGATCGACACGAACAACTACTACCCGCAGCGCGACGGCCACATCGAGGCGCTCGACTCCGAGACCACCACGACCGCGGAGCTCCTGCAGGACCACCTCCCCGGCGCCCGGGTCGTGAAGGCGTTCAACCACATCGGCGCCGCGGACCTCACCGGCCACGCCTCCGCTGCGGGCACCCCGGACCGTCGCGCGCTCGTGGTGGCCGGGGACGACGCCGAGGCCAAGCGGGTCGTGTCGGACCTCATCGACCAGTTCGGGTTCGACGTCGTGGACGCCGGGCCCCTCGCCGAGGGCTGGCGCATCCAGCGCGACACCCCCGGGTACGGCCCGCGGCTGACCGCGGCGGAGCTGCGCGAGGCACTCGCGTCCGCGGAGCGGTACCGCGACATGTAGGTCGCGACCCCCTGCGGGACGGGAGGCGCGGGTCGGTCCGGCACCGCGCCTCCCGTCCCGCAGGACGACCGTCCTCACGCGCTGGCCGACAGTTCACGCGCCCTGTCACGCGTGACGTGTCGCTCAGCGCGTGAGGACGCCCACGGCCGCCGCGTCCGCGGCCGCGGCGCGCCCGCTCAGGCGCCGTCGAAGACCAGCGTCATCTCGGCGAGGTCGTCCTCGGACGGCTCCCACGCCGTCCCGGCCTCGGCGTTCTGCCGGATCTGCTCCGGCTTCGTCGCCCCCGCGATGACGCTCGACAGCCCGGGCTGGGCCAGCAACCACGCGAAGGTCGCCTGCAGCATCGTGACGCCGCGCTCGTCGCAGAACCGCTGGAACTCCTCGAGGATCTCCCACGGCGCGTCCTGCAGCAGCTGCGGCTTCGCCGTGGTGAGCCGCCCGTCCGAGGGCCCGCCGGCCTTCGTGTACTTGCCCGTCAGCAGGCCGTTGTACAGCGGGAAGTACGGCAGGAACCCGAGCGCGTACGCACGGACGGCCGGCAGCACCTCGTCCTCGACGCCCCGGGCGAGCGGGCTGTACTCGTTCTGCGCGGACACGAACGCCGTGGTGCCGGCGATGGAGGCGGTGAGCTCGGCCTCGGCGATCTGCCACCCGGCGAAGTTCGAGTGGCCGATGTAGCGGATCTTGCCCTCGCGGACGAGGTCGTCGAGCACGGACAGCGTCTCCTCGATCGAGGTCACGTCGTCCGGGCCGTGCATCTGGTAGAGGTCGATCCAGTCCGTCCCGAGGCGCTTGAGCGACGACTCGACCGCCAGCCGCACGTACCGCCGGGAGCCCCGCACGCCCCAGTCCGGCCCGTTCACCCCCTGCATGTCCATGCCGAACTTCGTGGCGAGGACGATCTCGTCGCGACGTCCCGCGATGGACCTGCCGAGGAGTTCCTCGGACAACCCGCGCCGGCCGCCGTAGACGTCCGCGGTGTCGAACAGGGTGACGCCGGCGTCGAGGGCCGCGTGGACGACGGCGTCCGTGCCCTCCTGCGTCTCGGTCAGCGTGCCGGGTCGGCCGAAGTTGTTGCAGCCGATGCCGACGGTGGAGACGACGAGCCCCGACGGCCCGAGTGGACGGTGTTCGATTCCGGTCATGCCCCGACCGTACCGGCGACCCCGGAACTGGGGCTGCGCCAGCCGCACGGGTTGCCGTTAGAACTGACGATGGATCAGCCTACGGAGGGAGCACCGCAGTGGCATCGCATCGCATGCCGGACGAGGACCGGCCGCGTCGCGCCGTCCCCGACTGGGTCACGGCTCCCCCCGAGGGCGCGGCAGACGGCCTGGAGGCGCGCCCCGCCCCCGTCGCCCCGACCCCCGCTCCGGAGACGGCCGGCCCCGGCAGCACGCTCCCCGCACCGCCCGCCACACCGGCACTCGTCGACGACGACATCGTGGTGCCCGACTTCCCGCCGGAGGAGCACCTCCTGCCCCCGGCCCCGACCTCGCCCGCGGTGCACACGGTCCCGTTCGACACGGCCTCCATCGGCCCCGCCCCGGTCTCGCCGATCGACGCCGTCGGTGCCGTCGGTGCCGCGTCCGTCACGCCGGGGGCCGCACCCGCTCCCGCCGCGCCGGTCGTCCCGGCGGGCCCCAGCGTCCCGGTCGTCGGTCAGCCCCGGTTCTCCGTGCCGGGCCTCGAGCACGTCGTCGTCGAGGGGTCGGAACCGGCTCCCTCGGGACCGATCGGCTACCGCACCCCGGCCCGGTTCGCCCACCAGCGCCCCGCCGCTCCGGCCGCCGTGGCTCCGGCGTCCGCCGCTCCGGCTGCGGCTCCGGCCTTCGACGCCGTCATCGCTCCGCCGGCACCCGGGGGCCCGGGCTCGACACCGGCTCCCCGTGCGGATGCACTGCCGCCGACCGAAGCGCTCCCCCTGATCGACCTGCCGACCCGCGGCTCGGACACGGGACGCGGCCGGTCGACGAGCCCACGAACGTCGAAGGGCACGAAGCCCTCGAAGGGCACGACGGCCGCGAGGCCTGCCCGGCCGTCGCGCACGAGGAAGCCGACCGCGAGGACCGCGACCGACGCGCCCCCGGCGGTGGACGCGACCACCCCGGCTGCCGCGACGGTGCGTGGCGGGGGCGGGCCGCGCCTCCAGGCAGCCGGGACGACGCAGCGGGTGGGGACGACTCCCGGGGCCGTCCTCGGCGCCCTCGCCGGACTCGCCACCCTCGGACTCGGCGCGTGGTGGTTCACCGCCCCCGCGACGGTGCACGGTGTCGGGCTGGTGCTCGGCGTGCTCGCGCTCCTGCTCTCGATCGTGACGCTGCGGCGGCCCGAGGCGACGTGGCAGCGGCCGCTCGCGCTCCTCGGTGCCGTGCTCGGCGGGGTCGGCACGCTCGTGCTGCTGTGGGCCGTGGCCTCGGCGGTGCTGCCGCTCGTCGGGGTGACGCTGCCGGACCTCACCGGAACGGGGACGGTCCCGACGCTCGCGCCGTAGCGCGCCGCGCTGCGCGCGCCCCGCTGCGCGCGCCGCGCGCCCCCGCGCTGCGCCCCGCGCCCCCGCGCCCCGCGCCCCGCGCGTTTCGTGAGCAGAAATGGTCGGGTGCGCGCCACCGACCCGACCATTCCTGCTCACGAAACGACCACGCGCCGCCCCGCTCACACCGCGCGGACCACCCCGCGCGACAGGATCGCGTTCGTCAGGGCGTCGATCGGTTCCCGCTGCACCGTCGGGTTCGCGATGAGCACGTAGTCGACCGCCGGGAGGTCCGGCAACGCCAACCGCTGCGACACCTTCACGAGGTCCGCCGGGATGAGCGAGTGCGGGAACACCGCGACCCCGATCCCCGCCCGGACGGCCGCGAGCACCCCGTTCACGTCGCGCGTGTTGCAGGTGATCCGCCACGTGCGTCCGGCGGACTCGAGCGCGTCGATCGCCATCTGTCGACTGATGCTCGGCGCCTGGTACGCGATGAGCGGCACGGGCTCCCCCGGCTCCAGCGCGATGCCGTCCTGCGCCATCCAGACCATCTGGTCGGTCGCGACACGGGTGCCCTCGGCGGACTCCCCCGCGGTCTGCTTGATGAACACGAGGTCGAGCTGCCCCGCGTGCACCCGGCGGAGCAGCGGTGACGACTGGTTCACCGTCAGCTCGAGGTTCACCTGCGGGTGCAGCCGTCGGAAGTCCCGCAGGATCCGGGGCAGCTGCGTGATCGCGAGGTCGTCCGCCGCCCCGAACCGGAGCCGCCCGCGGGTCGCGGCTCCCGAGAAGTACGCGTCGGCGGTGGCGTGCGCCGCGAGGATCGTCCGCGCGAACCCGGCCATCGCGTCCCCGTTGTCGGTGAGCGCCACGCCCCGGGTGTCCCGCGCGACGAGGGTCCGGGAGACGGCCGTCTCGAGCCGCCGCACGTGCTGCGACACCGTGGGCTGGCTGATGCCGAGCCGAGCGCCGGCTTGGGTGAAGCTCCCGGTCTCGGCGACCGCGAGGAACGTCTGCAGCAGAACCGGATCCAGCACCGGACACCCTTCGTCGTGACGACCCCATTCGACTTCGCAATGGAGTGATAGCCACCATAGGGGTATCGAATGGGCCGCGCGCAGTTAGTTTCGAGTGGGTACAGTCCCGCCTGCTCCACCTCGACCTCCGGAGACCCCCACTCGTGAGTGCGTCATCGACGACCCTCCCCCCGCCCACCGAACCGCTGCCGATCCAGGCCACCAGACCGCCGTGGCGCCACACCCTCATCGCCCTGTCGGTGCCGAACTTCCGGCTCTTCACCGCCACGAACCTCGTCGCGATGACCGCCGGCTGGATGCAGCGCATCGCGCAGGACTGGCTCGTCCTGCAGCTCACCGGGTCGGTCGCGCAGGTCGGCATCACGGTCGCGTGCCAGTTCGCGCCGATGCTGTTGTTCGGGCTCCTCGGCGGAGTGCTCGTCGACCGGTTCTCCAAGCGCGCCCTGATGATGATCACGCAGGGCTCGTTCGCCGTGCTGTCGGCCCTGCTCGCCGTCCTGACGCTGTCCGGGGTGGTGCAGGCGTGGCACATCTGGGCGATCGCGTTCGTCGTCGGCATGGTCACGGTCATCGACAACCCCGCGCGCCAGGTGTTCGTCACCGAGATCGTCGGCCACGAGCACCTGCGCAACGCCATCAGCGTGAACTCGTCGGTCTTCCAGCTCGGCGGCATGATCGGCCCGGCCCTCTCCGGAGCGCTGCTCGTCGCGGTCGGCGCCGGCTGGTCGTTCGGCGTCAACGCGATCGCCTGCGTCGCCGTGGTCGTGACGCTCGGGTTCCTGAAGGTCTCGGAGCTCCACCGCACACCCCCGGCACCACGCGGGAAGGGGCAGCTCGTCGAGGGCCTCCGCTACGCCGTCCGGAAGCCGACCATCATCGTGCCGGTCATCCTCGTGGCGTTCTTCTCGGTCTTCGCGCTGACGATGCCGGTGCTGCTGTCGGCCTTCGCGTCCGAGGTGTACGACGTCGGCGCTGGTGGCTACGGCGTGTTCAACTCCGCCGTCGCGATCGGCGCGCTGGCCGGCGCACTGCTCTCGACGCGGCGCGCCACCGTCCGGCTCCGCACCATCGTCGGCGGGGTGTTCTGGACGGGGATCCTGCTCGTGGTCTCCGGCTCGATCCCGGTCATCGCGCCGTTCACCGTCGCGCTCGTCGCCGTCGGGATGTCGCAGCTGCTCTTCCAGACCGCGTCGAACTCGCTCGTGCAGCTGTCCTCGAACGTCGCGATCCGAGGCCGGGTGATGTCGCTCTACGTCCTCGTGCTGCTCGGCGGGCAGGCGATCGGCGGCCCCCTCATGGGCCAGGTGGTCGACCACTTCGGGGCCCACGTCGGGATGGTCGTCGCCGGAGGCGTGCCGGCCGCAGCCGCGGCCGTCGTCGGGCTCGTGCTCGCCCGCCGCGGCGGGCTCCACCTGGCGGTGCGGATGCGGCACCACATGCCGGTGCCGTCGATCGTCGGGCACCGCTGACGCGTCGGACGGGAGGCGCGGTGCGGGCGGGCGCCGCGCCTCCCGTCCGACGCGTGGTCGCGCTGGGCGCGCGCTCGCTCGCTGCTGCCGTCGACTGCGCGGGCGCGTCGCCGCGCCCTCGCGCTGCCGCGTGGCTGCACTGTCGCGTGGCGTCGAACCACGAAACCGACGTGGAACCAGGCGCACCGCCTGGTTCCACGTCGGTTTCGTGGTTCCGCACCGAGCGCGCGGGGCGCGCTCGCATGCACACCGCCCCGCGCCGCACAAGCAAAGTCACCCGGAACCGGGCGATGGCGCAGTTCCGGGTGACTTCCGTTGTGCGGAGGCGAACCGAACCGCCTAGTAGGCGACCCCGAAGCGCGCCTGGTGGTGCGCCGGCGAAGCGATCTCGTCGACGAAGGCGATCGCGAAGTCCTCGCCGGAGATGTCCGAGTTGCCGTCGGCGTCGGTGAGCAGGACGTCGTCGGTGGTGCGGTAGGTGCCACGACGCTCGCCGGGGTTGTAGCCGCCGAAGGCAGCCGCCGGGCTCACGTAGAACCAGTCGACCTCGGTGTCCGACGCGCGGAGGGCCTCGAGGACCTGACCGTGGCTCTTCGCCTCGCCCTTGAACGCGTCGGGGAACTCGGCCGTGTCGTACAGCGCCGGGCCACCCTCGGCGACGAGCAGCGAACCGGCTCCGCCGACGATGCCGAGGCGCGCACCGGCAGCAGCGGCTGCGTCGACGAACGGCTGGAACGCGTCCTTCAGCTCGCTGCCGTCCGCCTGCACCGCGTGGAGCGCGACGACGATGACGTCCGCACCTATCGTGACCTCGGCGACGAAGTCCTGGTCGAAGGCGTCACCCTGCGCGAGGGTGAGTCCCTCGGCCGGCTCGAGCTTCGAGGTGTCGCGGGCGACGGCGGTGACGGCGATGCCGCGGGAGAGGGCCTCGCGGGTGATGGCGGAGCCGGCGTAGCCGGTGCCACCGAAGACGACGATGCTGGTCATGGAGCAGTCCTTTCGTGGAACGTTGACACTCACCGTACAAGCGTTACTCTCTTTGAGTAAGTAGGCACCTCACGGTGCGTAACGGAGGTCGTCGTGTCAGCACTCGAGTACAGCCCCTACGCCGCCGAGTGTCCCTCGCGACAGCTGCTCGACCGCATCGGCGACCGGTGGAGCGTCCTGACGATCGGCACCCTCGCCGACGGTCCGGCACGCTACTCGGCGATCGCCACCCGCGTGCAGGGCGTCTCGCAGAAGATGCTCACGCAGACGCTCCGGGCGCTCGAGCGCGACGGACTCGTCACCCGCACGGTCTTCCCCGAGATCCCGCCGCACGTCGAGTACGAGCTGACCGATCGCGGCCGGTCCCTGCGCGAAGTGCTGAAGCCGCTCGAGGACTGGGCGACCTCGCACATGGACGACGTCGCGGTCTCCCGCGAGCAGTACGACACCCGGCCTCGCTGAGCGCCCCCGGAATCCCCGCGCGACCGCCGTGGTTGCCTGGGGACATGCGATCAGTCGTCTACTCGAAGCCCGGTGACTCGTCCGTCCTGACCCTCGAGGAGCGTCCGCTCCCGGACCCCGGTCCCGGCGAGGTGCGTGTCCGTGTCGTCGTCTCTGGCGTCAACCCGACCGACTGGAAGGCCCGCGCCGGCGGCACGTACGGCGACGGCCTGCCGTTCCCCGAGATCACGCCGAACCAGGACGGCGCCGGAGTCGTGGACGCGGTCGGCGAGGGTGTCGACGGACTGTCCGTCGGTGACCACGTCTGGTTGTACATGGCGGCTGCGAGTCGCCCGAACGGCACCGCCCAGGAGTACACCGTCGTGCCCGCCGCCCGTGCCGTCCCGCTGCCGGAGGGCACGAGCTTCGACGTCGGCGCCTCGCTCGGGGTCCCGGCGATGACCGCGCACCGCGCCCTCACGACGCACGAGCACGGTCCGGACCGGCTCGCTCCGGGAGCCCTCGACGGGAAGACGGTGCTCGTCGCCGGCGGTGCGGGAGCCGTGGGACACGCGGCGATCCAGCTCGCACGCTGGGCCGGCGCCACCGTGGTCACCACCATCAGCTCGGACGCGAAGGCCGCGCTCGCCACCGCCGCCGGGGCGCACCACACGGTGAACTACCGCGACGAGGACGCCGGCGCGCGGATCCGCGAGATCGCCCCCGACGGTGTCGACATCGTCGTCGAGGTCTCGATCCCGCAGAACGCCGGGCTCGTCGCCGAGGTCCTGGCGAACCACGGCGTCGTGTCGATCTACGCGAACAACGGGGGCGACGAGGCCACCCTGCCGATCCGCCCGAACATGAGCGTCAACGCCCGCTACCAGTTCCTGCTGCTGTACACGATCGGCGACGAGGCCCTCGCGGCAGCGGCCGAGGACGTCACCGCGGCACTGCGCGACGGTGTGCTCCCCGTCGGCGAGGACGCGGGCCTGCCGCTCGTGCGGTTCACCCTGGAGGACACCGCGGCAGCGCACGACGCCGTCGAGCAGGACACCGTCGGCAAGGTGCTGATCGACGTCAGCGCGGAGTGACGAAGCGCTGCGTCCGCCCGGGTCGGGTGGACGCAGCGCTCCGGTGGTCGGCGCCGCGGGGCTGGTTCAGCGGGCGAGCGCAGCGGCGAGGCGTGCCTCGAAGCGGCGACGGGCAGCGACCCGCTCCCGCTCGATGTTGGCGGCGATGACCTCGAGGTCTTCGTAGTCGGCGTCGGTCGTGTCGTCGGTCCAGTTCGGGGTGTACACCCGGGACCGACCGAAGGGCTTCGGTTCGGGGGTCACGATGGTCATGTGGGGATGGTACGTCGAGCGTCCGACAAATCGTGTGCGCATCACGGGCCTTTCCTGCGGTTGCGGTCGCGGTCCGGGAACGGGGTCGCGAGCGAGAACGCGATGGCCATGAACGAGGCCATCAGCGCGACGTACTTGGCGTCGAGGTCGGTGAACGCGTCCGGCGCCGGCGAGTCCACGGTGAGCATGCCGAACGAGTACTCCTCCGACCGGATCACGACCGAGACGTACGAGCGGTAGCGGGGTTCGAACCCCGGCAGGTCCTCGTCGGCGTCGACGTCGGTGGCACGGTCGCCGACCACCCGCGGGCCGCCGCCGACCAACACCCAGTCGAGGTTGCGGTCGCCGTACGGGGTCCCCGCCCGGAACACGCCGGCGGTGTCCTCCGCACCCCCGTGCCCGATGGGTTCGAGGCCCCGCAGGTCCTCCGACAGCTGGTAGACGTTCGCACGGACGTCGGGCACACCGGGGAGCAGGTAGAACGCGAGCGCCACGGAGACCCGGTCCGCGAACGCCGGCAACTCCTGCCGGCGGTCCCGCCGGCGCAGCTCGGCGAACCGGGCGAGCCGCGTGGCGAGCTGCCCGAACGCGTACCGGACGGCCGTCCCCTGCTCGAGCTCGGTCGAGCGCGCCACCGCCGCCGCAGCCGTGACCGACGCCTCGGCCCGTCGGGCGCGGACGACCTGCACGACCACCGCGGCAGCGAGCACGACCAGCCCGAACACGACGAGCGAGACCTTCACCCCCGGAGCCACGACGAGGTTCGGCAGCTGGAAGGCAGCGGTCGGCGCCGTCGCGACCACGATCGGCCACACGACCGCTCCGGCCCGGCGTCGCCCACGACCCGTCGTGGCCTGGTCCCCTGTCATGTCGACGACGCTAGGACACCCCACCGACGCTGACGGAGTTGTCCACAGGGTGACGTTGTTGTCCCCTGCAACGCGGACTTGACCCCCGAACAGGGGGCGAGCACGATCGGGCCATGAAGCAGCGAACGAACCTCAGAGGCCTAGCCCTCGCAGCAGCCGCGGCCATGACCCTGCTCGGCGGTGGCCTCGGCGCGACCGCAGCGAGCGCCGCCACCGTCTCACCGCAGGTCATCGGCGGCGAGCAGGCACCGAGCACCCCGTGGGAGGTGCAGCTCGTCTTCCAGCAGGGCGGCACCGGCACGTACGGGTGCACCGGCGAACAGCTCAACGCCTCGTGGGTGCTCACCGCCGAGCACTGCGTCGACGGCACCACGGCGATGAACGTCTACCACTCGAACAGCACGACGAACCGGGGCGCGGCGACCGCTGCGGACCGGCTCTACTCCGCGCCGTCCGGGGACATCGCGCTCGTGCACCTCAGCACGCCGAAGACCCTCTCCTCGTACGCCCCGCTCGACCTCGCGTACACCACGAAGAGCTCCGGCACCGGCACGATCCTCGGCTACGGCAACCGCGCGAACAGCGTGCCGACGACCGGGCTCTACCAGGCGACCGTGAACCTCACCGGCAGCTCGACGGACGCGTACGGCGGACGCGCGCAGCACGTCACCGGCGTGACCGGCGCCTCGAACCACGGCGACTCCGGCGGCGCGCTCGTCGTGAACGGCAAGGTCGTCGGCGTCTGCTCGACCGGCGACGTGGCCGACCCCGGCGCGAACACCCACGCCGGCTCGAACTACGCCGTCCTCACCCAGTCCGCCAGCTGGATCCGCTCGACCGCGGGCGTCTGACCCAGCGCACCCACCACGGGTCGGGAGGCGCGGTGCGGGCCCGCACCGCGCCTCCCGACCTCCCGTGCGCACGACCGGTGCCGCGCTCGGTCGCTCTCCACAGGTCGCGTTGCGCGCCCCTGCGCGTCGTCTGCACCTGGTAAGCAGGACGCATGACCGACGTCTCCACGCCTGCGCCCGGAACCAGAGCACTCGTCCTCGGCGGTGGTGGCGTCGCCGGCATCGCCTGGGAACTCGGGGTGCTGTCCGCCCTGCAGGACGCCGGGGTGGACCTCGACGCCGCGGACCTCGTCGTCGGGTCCAGCGCCGGCAGCGTCGTCGGCACCTTCGTCCGCTACGGCGCGGTGCAGCAGGCGTACGACCAGCAGCACGCCGCCGTCCCGACGACCTACGAAGAACCCGTCCCCATCGACGGCGAGGACTTCCAGCAGCGCATCGGCGCCGTGCTCGAGGGAGCGTCGTCCGACCAGGACGCCCGCGCCCGACTGGGCCTCCTCGCCCAGCGCACCACCGACGGGCAGACCGACGACGAGCGCACGGCCACCTTCGCCGAGACCCTCCCGTCGTCGGAGTGGCCGGCGAAGCCGCTCGCCCTCACCGCGATCGACGCGACCGACGGCACCTTCCGCGTGCTCACCGCGGCCGACGCCGTGCCGCTCCCCCGCGCCGTCGCCGCGAGCTGCTCGGTGCCGCTCGTCTGGTCGCCGGTCGGGATCGAGGGCCGTCCCTACGTCGACGGGGGCATGCGCTCCGCCACGAACGCCGACGTCGCCGCCGGGTACGAACGCGTCCTCGTGATCGCGTGCGGTCCCGAGGGGCCGTCGCCGCTCGGGCCGTGGCTCGACGTCGCGGTCGAGGGGCTCCGGGCGGCCGGTAGCTCGGTCGAGGTCGTCGTCGCGGACAGCACCTCGCAGCAGGCGTTCGGCACGAACTCGCTCTCGCTGTCGACTCAGGCACCCGCCGCCGATGCCGGACGGACGCAGGGCGCTGCCGTGGCCGAGGGCATCGCCGCGTTCTGGGCGTGAGTTCTCCACAGACCGCCGAGTGACCGTGTCGGGTTCCGGGAGCGCCGCTAGCGTGGGTGCATGACGACGCCGTTCTCGGACCTCGACCAGTACACAGCCCTCCCCCGCGTGGACGGGATCGCGGTGAGTCCGGACGGCTCCCGGGTCGCGCTGACCGTCAGCGTGCTCGACGCCGACGGCACGGGCTACCGGCGGTCGGTCTGGGCGGTCCCCGGAACCTCGGACGCTGCGGCCGCTCCGGTGCGCTTGACGCGCTCGGCCAAGGGCGAAGGCGGCGTCTCGTTCACGCGCACCGGTGACCTGCTGTTCGTCTCCGGCCGCCCCGACGGCGACGGCGACAAGGACAGCGACGCCGCGCAGCTCTGGGTCCTCCCCGCCGCCGGTGGTGAGGCACGTCCGGTCACGAAGCTCGCGGGCGGGGTCGGTGGCGTCCTCGGCACCTCATCGCACTCGGACACGATCGCGGTCACGGCCGGGCTGCTGCCGGGTGCCGGCACGGACCGGACCGGTGTGGTCGCCGCCGACGCCGAGCTGCGCGGACGCCGGAAGGACCGGAAGGTGCAGGCGATCCTGCACGAGACGTACCCGGTCCGGTTCTGGGACCACGACCTCGGCCCCGACGAGACGCACGTGCTGACGCTCGACCTCGGGACGCTGCGGGAGAAGGCGACCGCACCGTCAGCGACCGCCGGCGATCCCTCCGATGACGATGCCGGATCGTCCTACCCGGCGCACCTCCCCGCGCTCACCGACCTGACCCCCGCTCCGGGGCGATCGCTCGAACACGTCGACGGGGTCGTCACGCCGGACGGCTCGGTCGTCGTCGCCACGGTCGGCGTGCAGGAAGCCCGCGGGTCCCGTTCGACGATCGTCGCGTTCGACGTCGCGACGGGCACGCGCACCGTGCTGCTCGACGACCCCGATGTCGACCACGAGATGCCGACGATCAGCCACGACGGCCGGACGCTGGCATGGGTCCGGACCGAGCGGTTCACACCCCGCGGTGCGACCGAGCAGGAGATCTGGGTCGCCCGGCTCGACGGGTCCGCACTGTCCGACGCACGGCGGATCGCGGTCGAGTGGGACCGCTGGCCGAACGAGCTCGTGTTCGCGCACGACGACGGTGCGCTCCTGGCGACGGCGGACCACGACGGTCGCGCGCCGGTGTTCCGGCTCCCGCTCGACGGCGGCGCCGTCGAACAGCTCACCCACGACGACTGGGCGTACTCGAGCCTGCGCGTGGCGGCGGCGAGCGGGATCGTGGTGGCGCTCCGTGCCTCCTGGGCCGCGCCGCTGCACCCCGTCCGGATCGAGGCCGACGGCACCGTGACCACCCTGGCGACACCGGCGCCGCTGCCCGAGGTGCCCGGCCACCTCGAAGAGGTCCAGACGACCGCGGCCGACGGCTCCCGCGTCCGCGGCTGGCTCCTCCTGCCGAACGACGACGCCGGCACCGCTCCGCATCCGCTGCTGCTCTGGATCCACGGTGGTCCGCTCAACTCGTGGAACCAGTGGTCCTGGCGGTGGAACCCGCAGCTCGCGGCAGCCCGCGGGTACGCCGTGCTGCTGCCGGACCCCGCATTGTCCACCGGGTACGGACTCGACTTCATCAACCGCGGCTGGAACGCGTGGGGACAGGCGCCGTTCACCGACCTCATGGCGATCACCGACGCGGTCGTCGCCCGTGACGACGTCGACGAGACCCGGACGGCCGCGATGGGCGGGTCCTTCGGCGGCTACATGGCGAACTGGGTCGCCGGGCACACCGACCGGTTCCGGGCGATCGTCACGCACGCCAGCCTCTGGGCGCTCGACCAGTTCAACGGCACGACGGACATGTCGCAGTACTGGCAGTCGATCTTCGACGAGACCGGGCTGCACGAGAACGACCCGCACCGGTTCGTCGCGGACATCGCGTCACCGATGCTCGTGATCCACGGCGACAAGGACTACCGGGTGCCGATCGGCGAGGGGCTGCGTCTCTGGTCGGAGTTGGCGGAGCACCACGCGGCGGACGACGGGACGATGCCGCACCGGTTCCTGTACTTCCCGGACGAGAACCACTGGGTGCTCAAGCCGCAGCATGCGGTGGTCTGGTACGAGACGGTGTTCGCGTTCCTCGAGCAGCACGTGCTCGGGGGCGAGTGGCGGCGGCCGGAGTTGCTCGGGTAGCGGGGCACTGGCGCACGGCGCGCGGGCGCGCGGTGTCAGTGGGAGGGCGCCGAGCCGGAACGACATCGTCGCTGTCGTACGACGTCGGCGATGTCGCACCCGCGCGCCCGCAACCGTTGCACACGCAACGAACGACATCGTCGCTGTCGTACGACCTCGGCGATGTCGCACCCGCGCGCCCGCAACCGTTGCACACGCAACCAGCGACACGTCCGCGGTCGTACGACAACGATCGTGTCGTTCCGCAGCGGCACGCGAACGCTCCCGCCGCCAAGCCCGGCCCGCCCCTCAGACGAACGCAGCCTGCCCCGTGATCGCCCGCCCCACGATGAGCGTGTTCACCTCGCGCGTCCCCTCGTACGAGTAGATCGCCTCGGCGTCCGCGAAGAACCGGGCGACACCCTTCTCGAGCACGATCCCGTTGCCGCCCTGCACCTCGCGGCACCACCCCACGGTCTCGCGCATCTTCGCCGTCGCGAACGCCTTCGCCATCGCCGAGTGCTCGTCGGCACCGGTGCCGGCGTCCTGCATCGCCGACGCCTGCGTGCACAGCGCGATCGACGCGGTGATGTTCGCGAGGGACTTCACGAGCAGGTCCTGCACCATCTGATGCGCGGCGATCGGCTTGCCGAACTGCACGCGGGAACGGGCGTAGTCGAGCGCGGCCTCGTAGGCGCCGACCGCGATGCCGATCGCCTGCCACGCCACCTCGGTGCGGGTCAGGCGGAGCACCTCGGCGGTCGCGCGGAACGAGTCGGCGTGCTGCAGCCGTCGCGACTCCGGCACCCGGACGCCGGTCATGACGATGTCGGCGTTCTGCACCCCGCGGAGTGCGATCTTGTCCTCGATCTTCGTCGCCGTGAACCCCGGCGTGTCCGTCGTGACGAGGAAGCCCTTCACCTGACCGTCGGCGACGTCCTTCGCCCAGATCACGACGACGTCCGCGAAGGTCGCGTTGCCGATCCAGCGCTTCTCGCCGTCGAGCACCCACGTGTCGCCCTCGCGCCGGGCCGTCGTGCGGAGCCCCCGAGCGGAGTCGCTGCCGGACAGCGGCTCGGTCAGCCCGAACGCCCCGACGAGCTCGCCGGAGGCCATGCGGGGCAACCACTCCTGCTGCTGCTCGTCACTGCCGGCCACCGCGATCGAGTTCATCGCCAGGCCGGACTGCACCCCGATGAAGGTCGCGACGCTGGCGTCCACACGCCCGAGCTCGAGCGCCGCCCACCCGCGGTACACCGCCGAGTTCTCGAACTGCCGGACGAGCGGGATCCCCGGCCCGTACATGCCGAGCTCAGACAGCGGCTTGATCACCTGCATCGGGAACTCGGCGCGCGCCCAGTACTCGTCCGCGATCGGGCGCACGTCGGACTCGAGGTACGTGCGCAGCCGTCCGAGTGACTCGCGCTCCTGGTCGGTCAACCCCTCCTGGAACCGGTAGAAGTCGGACTCGAGGAGCGCGGGGATGGCCGTCGTCAGTGACATACACTGATCGTGCATCATTCTGCGAAACGTTGCAAGGGAGGAGCGCGTGTACACATCGGATTCTGCGCTGCGCGCGTTCCGGGAGGCGCGACACACCTTCATCGCCGGCTCACGCATCGACATGGGCGCGCTCGCCACCTCGCTCGGCGTGGACCGCACGTCGCTGTTCCGGTGGGTGGGCAACCGTGACCGGTTGCTGTCCGAGATCCTCTGGTCCCTCGCCGTGCCGACGTTCGACGCGGCCGCCGCCGCGGCTGCTCCCGCCGGAGCCCCGCGCATCATCGACGTGCTCGACCGGTTCACGGCGGACCTGATCGACGCGCCCTACTTCCGGTCCTTCCTCACCCGCGAGCCCGCACGGGCACTCCGTCTGCTGACCACCACCGAGAGCGACGTGCAGAGCCGGTTCGTCGGCCGGGTCACCGCCCTCGTCGAGGAGCAACGCGTCGCCGGTGCGTTCGACCCGACGCCACTCTCCGCCGAGGAGCTCGCCCGGCTGCTCGTCCGGATCTCCGAGTCCTTCACGTACGCCGACCTCATCTCCGGCCAGACGCCGGACCCCGAACGCGCACGAGCCACGTTCGAGTACGTCCTCCGACCGACCACGACAGGAGCCCGATGACCATCGCCGACTACCCCTTCGTCCGGCTCTACCCCACCCGGTGGAATGACAACGACATGTTCGGGCACGTGAACAACACGATCTACTACAGCGCGATGGACAACGCGGCCACCTACTGGTTCCGCGAGGAAGCCGGCCTCGACCCGTTCGCGTCCGAGTGGATCGCCGTGCTGGTGTCGTCGAGCTGCCGGTTCGTCGAGTCGGCGGTGTGGCCCGACGTCATCGAGGTCGGCATGCGCTCGAAGCACCTCGGGAACACGAGCCTGTCGTGGGAGTTCGGCCTGTTCCGCCAGTCCGACGGCGCGCTGCTCGCGACCGGGGAGTTCGCGCACGTCATCATCGACCGCGAGGGCGCCCGTCGGCCGATCCCCCTCCCGGACGACCTGCGCGAGCTCGTCACCGCCACGATGGCGACGCCCGCACGGTCACCCGAGCCCGAGCCTCAGGGGCGGTAGTCCTCGCGGCGGGGGTTGTTGAGCCGCACCGCGAGGTCGTCACCGGCCGGGTCGTGGCCGTTGCGCGTCCCGATCACCTTCACGACGGTCGACAGCACGAAACCGATCCCCCGACCGATGACCCGCACGATGCGCATGCGTCGAGGATAGCTCGCGTCAGCCCTTCAGCGCCGCCAGCTCGAGGTTGATGTCGTCGGGGTCCTGCACCGACAGGATGACCATGCCCGCGTCACCGAGGTCGGTCACCTCGCCGTGCTCGACGCCGGCCGCATCGAGTCGCGCGGCCGCCTCGTGGAGTTCGTCCACCGACCCGACGACGAAGCTCACGTGGTCGAGGCCGACCGTCTCCGAGTCGAACCGCTGGCCCGCCGGCGCGACTGGACGGAGCCCGAACACCTGGTCGCCGAGCCGGAAGACGCTGCCGCCGTAGAAGCGCTCCCGGTCCTCGCGGACGCCCGGCTCGTCGACCTGGTCGCTGAAGTCGATCGCCGGGTCGGTCCCGAGCAGCTGCTGGTAGAAGGCCTTGCTGCGGTGGATGTCGGTCACGGTCACACGGACGTGGGCGAGTGCGGTGGGTCGGGCGAACGGTTCGGTCACGGGAGTGCTCCTCAGGGAAGGGGCCGACAGGGTCCGGCCCACCCCGACGCAACGCGCCCCACCTGACCGGACGCCCCGACCGTGCGGCCACCGGACAGCGCGCCGCGTCGAACCACGAATCCGACATGGCACCAGGCCGGTGCCCTGGTTCGATGTCGGTTCCGTGGTTCGAAGCGAGATCGCCCGCACGACGACCGACCGCGGCGCGGCGGCCGCGCTAGATCAGGTCGTCCGTCAGGTGGTTCGGCGTGCCGAAGCGGTGCGCCGTGATCGACACGGCCTGCTCCCGCACGAACGGCAGGACCTCGAGGCGCCCGGCCTCGGTCGCCGGCTCCCCGTACACGGCCACATCCGGCCGCCCACCGATCGCCGTGTACAGCGCCGACGTGTCGCCACCGATGAGCCGCACGCGCCCGGACGGACCACTCGCCACCGCCGAGGCGAACGCCGCGTCGGAGTGCGACTGCGTCAGCGAACGGACGTTCGGCAGCGCCCGGACGGCCGATGCGACACCGGCCGGCAGGGTCGACACGGTCGAGACATCGATCGTGGTGCCGGCTCGGACCGCCGCTGCGATCACACGAACGAGGTCGGTCACGGCATCTTCCGCAACGGACGCCAGGCGCACCCGCACCGCCGGGTAGGGCAGGTACCGCGCGATGTTCCGTTCCGCCGTCAGCGCGGACACGTCGGTCGCCGTGCCGAAGAGCGACGCCCACGCCTGCTCGTCGGACGCCACGGCCCGGTCGAGCGACGGCGACGCCACCCCGGCGGCACGGACGAACGCGGCGACCGCGGACGAGGGAGACGAACCGGACGCGGCCGGAGCAGGCGCCCAGGACCCGAGCCCGAGCAGGTAGTTCAGCCCACCGGCCTTCGTCCCGGCACCGACGGCCGACTTCTTCCACCCGCCGAACGGCTGGCGGCGGACGATCGCGCCCGTGATGCCACGGTTGACGTAGAGGTTGCCCGCCTCGATGCGCCCGAGCCAGGTGCCGATCTCGGCGCGGTCGAGGGAGTGCAGGCCCGAGGTCAGGCCGTAGTCGACCTCGTTGACGATGTCGATCGCCTCGTCCAGCGTGCGCGCGGTCATGATGCCGAGGATCGGCCCGAAGTACTCCGTGCGGTGGAACGCCGACCCGCGGCGGACACCGTCACGGACGCCGGGGCTCCAGAGCGTGCCGGAGTCGTCGAGCTTCGCGGGCTGCACGGCCCACGACTCTCCCGCGCCGAGCGTCGTCAGGCCGTCCAGGAGCTTGCCGGCGGCGGGCTCGATGACCGGCCCCATCTGCGTGGTGGGGTCGGTCGGGTAGCCGACGGTCAGCGACGACACCGCGTCGATGAGCTGCGAACGGAAGCGTCGCGAGGTGGCGACGGAGCCGACGAGCACGACGAGGGATGCGGCCGAGCACTTCTGCCCCGCGTGCCCGAAGGCCGAGGCGACGACGTCCTTCACGGCCAGGTCGAGGTCGGCGGACGGGGTGACGATGATCGCGTTCTTGCCCGAGGTCTCGGCGAGCAGCGGCAGGTCGGGCCGGAAGGACCGGAACAGCGAAGCGGTCTCGTACGCCCCGGTGAGGATCACCCGGTCGACGAGCGGCGACGCGACGAGCTGCTGCCCGAGGTCGTTCTCGGACACCTGCAGGAACGCGAGCACGTCGGCCGGTGCGCCCATGGCGTCGAGCGCGGTCTCGATGATCGACGCGAGGACGGCACCGGAGCGCTCGGCGGGCGGCGCGGGCTTCAGCACGACGGCGGACCCGGCGGCGAGCGCGGCGAGGGTGGACCCGGCGGGGATCGCGACCGGGAAGTTCCACGGCGGCGCGACGAGCGTGAGGGCGGCCGGGGTGAAGGACGCGCCGTCGACCTCGTCGAGCTCGGCCGCGAGCGAACCGTAGAAGTGCGCGAAGTCGATCGCCTCGGACACCTCGGGGTCGGCCTGGTCGATGGTCTTGCCGGTCTCGGACGCCATCACCTCGACGAGGGCTGCGCGGTTCGCCTCGAGGGCATCGCCGACGGCGTGGAGCACCGCGCCACGCGCGGCACCGGACCAGGTCCCCCAGACGGCACCGGCGTCACGGACGCGACCGAGCGCGGTGTCGAGCGCCGTGGCGGAGTCGACCCGCGCCTCCTGGACGGCACGGACGCCGAGCGTCGACGACGCGACCCGGTCCGTGATCGCCGCACCCCACGACCGCACCGCGGCGACCGACGGGTCGCTGTCCGGCGTGTTCTCGAAGTGCCCCGGGCCGGGGCGACCGACGGCGGCGTAGCGGTCGGCGACGCGGTGCGATGCGGGGGCATCGAGCCCACCGGGCAGTGCGAGGGGGGCGAGCGACGTGCGGAAGCGCTCCTCCTCGCGGGCGAACAGCGCCGGCGAGGACACCAGGGAGAACACCGCGGACATGAAGTTCTCCTGCGACGCGCCTTCCTCGAGGCGGCGGATCAGGTAGGCGATCGCGACGTCGAACTCCTGCGGGTGCACGACTGGCGTGTAGAGCAGGAGCGATCCGACGGTGTTCTTGACCGCAGAAGCCTGCCCCTGCGCCATGCCGAGCAGCATCTCGAACTCGATGCCGTCCCGGACGCCGCGCTCCCCGGCGAGCAGCCAGGCGTGCGCGACGTCGAAGAGGTTGTGGCCGGCGACCCCGACGCGGACGTTCTCGATGCGCGACGGCGTCAGCGCCCAGTCGAGCACGCGCTTGTAGTTGGTGTCGGAGTCCTGCTTGGTGTGCCAGGTGGCGAGCGGCCAGCCGTGCACCGACGCCTCGACCTGCTCCATCGGCAGGTTGGCGCCCTTGACGAGGCGGACCTTGATGCCGGCACCGCCGCGGGCACGGCGGGCGGCGGACCACTCCTGCAGGTGCTCCATCGCGGCGAGCGCGTCGGGCAGGTACGCCTGGAGCACGATGCCGGCTTCGAGGCCGAGGAACTCCGGCTCGTCGAGGAGCTTCGTGAAGACCGCGATGGTGAGGTCGAGGTCCTTGTACTCCTCCATGTCGAGGTTGATGAACTTCGCCGGGGACGCCGACGCGGCCCGGCGGAACAGCGGGCGGAGCTTCTCGATGATGTCCTCGACCGCGTGGTCGAACGCCCACGGGGAGTGCGGGTGCACGGTGGAGGAGACCTTGATCGACACGTAGTCGACGTCGTCGCGGGCGAGGAGCTTGTGCGTGCCCTCGAGTCGGCGGGCTGCTTCACCCTCGCCGAGGACGGCCTCGCCGAGCAGGTTGACGTTGAGCCGCACGCCGTCGCGCTTGATCTTCGCGATGGCCGGCCCGAGCTTGGCGTCGGTCGCGTCGACGATGAGGTGGCCGACCATGTCGCGGAGCACGCGGCGGGCGATCGGGACGACGACGCCGGGCAGTGCCGGTGCCATCCCGCCGCCGAGTCGGACGAGCCCGCGGAGCGCGGCGGGCAGGAAGCCGGGCGCACCGGGCGCGATCGCACGGAGCTTGCGTGCGGCGACGCCGAGGTCCTCGGGGCGGACGACGCCGTCGACGAACCCGACGGCGAAGTCGAGGCCGGCGGGGTCGGCGAGCACTCCGGCGAGTTGCTTCGCCGAGCCGTCGACCGGGTAGGTCTCGGCTTCGGCGAGCCACTGTCGCACGAGCGCGACGGACTGGTCCGCGAGGGCGTCGTGGTCGGTGGCGGGGTGCTCGTGCAGGGTCGTCATGGCATCAGTGTGGAGCCCGCCATGCTGAAGCGGAAGCAATGTTTCGTGACGGATACCCATCAGCGACACTAAAGTGTCGGCATGCTCGACGTCCGCCGCCTGGTCCTCCTCCGGGAGCTCTCGATCCGTGGCACGATCGCCGCCGTGGCCGAGGCCGTGAACTTCACGCCGTCGGCCGTCTCGCAGCAGCTCTCCGCCCTGGAACGCGAGGCCGGCGTGCCCCTGCTCCGCAAGGCCGGACGGCGGCTCCAGCTCACCCCGCAGGCCGAGGTGCTCGTCCAGGCCGCGGGGCACGTGCTCGACGTCCTCGAGCGGGCGCAGTCCGAGGTCGAGGAGACCATGCCGACCGTGCAGGGTCGGATCCGGGTGGCGGTGTTCCAGTCCGCGGCGCTCGCCCTGATGCCGAACGCCCTGCACGCGATGGCGACCGAGCACCCGGACGTCCGCATCGAGATGGTGCAGCGCGAGCCGGAGACCGCACTGCACGAGACGTGGATCCGGGACTTCGACATGGTCATCGCCGAGCAGTACCCCGCGCACGCGGCACCGCGGCTCCCCGGGCTGCAGCGCGAGGACCTCACGACCGACGCCGTCCGTCTGGCGCTGCCCCCGGTCGACACGGCCCTCGCGCCGGTGTCGTCGATCGATGACGCCGCGGCGCTGCCGTGGGTGATGGAGCCTCGAGGGACCGCGTCGCGGCACTTCGCCGAGCAGGTCTGCCGTCGCTGGGGCTTCGAGCCCGACGTGCGGTACGAGACCGCCGACCTGCAGACGCAGATCCGGCTCGTCGAGTCCGGCAACGCCGCGAGCCTCATGCCGGACCTCATGTGGACTGGCCGGACCACGACGTGCCGGTTGGTGGAGCTGCCGGAGCACCCGCGGCGGACGATCTTCACGGTGGTCCGCGCGGCCGGGTCCTCGTCGCCGGCGGTCCGCGCCCTCCGCTCGGCCCTCGAGCGCGCTGCCGCGACCGTCGGCGACTGACCGTCGGCGACTGACCGTCGGCGACTGACGGTCGGCGACTGACGGTCGGCGACCGACCCGAGCGCGACCGACCGGTCGCTCCCTCGTCGTTACCGGACCGAGACGTACCGGGTCGTCAGGATCGTCGGCGCCGCGACACCTCCAGGATGAGGGCACCTCCCGGTGCCCCGCACAGCATCCAGGGGGATCCCATGAAGCAGTCCTGCACCGCCAGTGTCCGACGCGGCGCCGCCATCGGCGCAGCCGTCGCCATCGTCACCGCCTCCTCGGCGTTCGGCATCGGCGCGACGAGCGCGATGGCCGACGAGGCTCCGACACCGCTCACGCCCGCCACCACCGTCACGACCGGCACGTCCGACGGCTCGGGAGGCGCGGCGAGCGACCCGACGTCGGCCACCGCGGACGAGACGGGGACGACTCCCCCCGTGGTCACCGACGACCCGGCCGAGTCGCCTGCGCCGGCCCCGACGTCCGACCCGACCACGGACCCGACAGCGGCACCGGAGCCGTCCGCTCCCACGACCACACCCGCGGCGAGCGCGCCGACCGAAGATGCTCCGGAGCAGTCCGCCGCCGCGGCGCTCGCCTTCCCCGAGGGCACGAGCGCCGACGCCCCGCTGGTCCTCACCGCGACGGTGGGCGACACCGTGTCCCGGACGTTCACCGCGACGGGCGGGTCGGGCACCGTGACGTACAAGGTGCGCGGCGCGAACGGCAGCCCGGTGATCGGCCAGGGCGACTTCAACAGCGACTTCTCGTTCGACGGGACCACCGGCACACTGTCCGGGTCGCCTCGGTACGCCCTGCGGACCTACACGTTCCAGGTCATCGCCACGAGCGGCTCCGAGACCGCCGTCGAGTACGTCGAGCTCACGGTGAAGCCCGGCGCCCCGGTCGGCGTCACCTTCTCGGTCGCCGCGCAGCAGTCCTCCGGCCTGTGGCAGGTCGAGCCGGACGGCACGATCTGGGAGGAAGCGGTCGGCAAGGGACGAGTCCGCATCGTCTCCGACGTCCCCGTCGCGACCGGCACGACACTCTCGCTGGCCGGTCTCGCGGTCGACGCCTACGGCAACCGCGTGACCGGGAGCGACCAGGACGACGACTACCCCCGGTCGACCGTCACGAGCACCGTGGCGTCCGACCGTGCGGTGTGGGACCCGGCAGGTGCGAACCTCGTGACCTTCACCGAGGCGGGCACCCGCACGGTGACCGTCTCCGAGGGCGGCGTGTCCACGTCCTTCACGGTCGTGGTCACCGACGAGCCGTTCGCGTTCGTCGACCCGTCGTCCGCCGACGCCCCGATCGCCATCGCCCCGACCGCGGGCGAGCAGTTCACGCGGACGTTCGACGTGTCGGGAGCGACCGACCCGTCGGACATCCGCTACGAGCTCCGCGGGGTCCAGGGCGAACCCTTCGACGACACCTACGCCCGGAACGGTCTCGACCTCGCCGTCGACCCGACCACGGGCGTGCTCACCGGGACCGGCACGGCGGCGACGTCGTTCCGCTTCCAGGTCGTCGCGACGAGCGGCGGGCAGGAGGCCGTCGCGAACGTCGAGGTCACCGTCTCGCCCGCGGCCTTCGCGAAGCTCGTCGTCGCGGTCCTGCCGTCCGACCGGGACCCGGAGTCGGAGAGCTGGTCGGTCGACGGCGACACGATCACGCACAGCACCCCGGACGGCGGTTCGGAGGTCGTCGACGCGGTCCCCGCACGGCAGGGGCAGCGCATGCTCGTGCTCGCGGTGCCGGTGGACGCCTTCGGGAACGCGGTCGCCGACCACGACGACCTGACCATCACGAGCGACGTCGCGAGTGACCGGATCGCGTACGACCCGAGCACCGCCGCGACCTGGGTCACGTTCGAGCACGCGTCGCCGCACGTCGTGACCGTCGCGTACCAGGACCGCACGCAGGACATCCGGTTCGACGTCACCCCGACCGCGGCGACGGCGGGTGCCACCACGGACACGGGCTCCGGCCGTCTCGCCTACACCGGCGCGGAGACGTCGGGTCCCCTCGCCTGGGCGCTCGGACTGCTCGCCGCCGGCGGCGGTCTGCTGGTCCACCGGCTGCGTCGCCGTCGCGCCTGAGACGCGACCGTCCGGCGGACCGGGAGGCGCGGTGCCAGCTGGCACCGCGCCTCCCGTCATCGATAGCACGCCTGAGTGAACCGGAATGCCCCGGGGACGCCTGCGGTCGTACCGTCGTCGCTGACAGGAGCGGATCGCCGCCCTGCACAGAACGACCAGGGGATCTCATGAACACCACCACGTCGTCGCGCCGTCGCGCGGCCCTCGTCACCGCCGTCGCGGTCGCCGTCGCCGCAGCCGGTTCGACCGCCGTCCTCGGCGTCGACGCCGCATCCGCCAGCACCACGGTCACGAGCCAGCACGCCGCGGCGACGCCCGCGCCGCTCGCCTTCACGCAGAGCTCCTCCGCCGCCCACCCGATCGCGCTGACCGCGACCGCGGGGAAGGCGTTCGCGTACACCTTCACCACCAACGCGAAGGCGGGGTCGGTCGCCTACGCGATGGACGAGCCAGCCGGGCCGACGGCGGACTCGCCGCGCGCGTCCGACCACTTCTCGGTGAACACGAACACCGGCGTCCTGTCCGGCACGGGGGTCGAGAGCGGTATCTGGGACTTCCAGGTCGTCGCCCTCCGCAACGGCGTCGAGGCCCACGCGTACGTGCAGCTCACCGTGCGCCCGGGGGCGGCAGTCGGCGTGCGGACGTACGTCTCGCAGCCGAACACGACCGCGCCGATCTGGTACATCGCGCCGAACGGTGTCATCCGGCAGCGGTTGACCCCCACGAGCAAGGCGACGGTCGTCAAGACCGTCCCGGCGGTCCGGCTCGAGCAGCTCATCGTCACCGGGGTCGCGGTCGACGCCGAGGGCAACGTCATCAAGGCTCCCGACGAGGGCGGCGACGTGTCCACGGTCACGAGCAACGTCACGTCGGACCACGTCACCCGGACCGGCGCCCAGGACACGATCACGATCAGCGGTGCGTGGTCGCACCGCCTCACCGTGACCCAGGAGCACGCGCACACGTCGTTCACGGTCTCGGTGGCGCACGCCGCGCACTGAGTCGACCACGGGGAGCCGCGGGTGGCGCACTGAGCAGCACGCCACCCGCGGTTTCCCGCACGCACCCCCAACCCAGGTCACATTTCGTGCTCGGTGCTCCCGATCACGCGCGCGTACCCCTACGATCCGATCAGGCCGAGGATTCTCGGCAGATTCTTACGATCCGGCACCCGACCGGACCTGAACACCTGGGGGAACACGTGCGCCGCAGCACTTCCACCGTCCGACGCGCCTGCGCGCTCGGGACCACCGCCGCGCTCATCGCGCTGACGACCGGTCTCGGCATCGCGACCGCGACGGCAGCACACGCCGAGGGCGCCGACACGTCGGTCCCGACGCAGACCGCGCCGGCCGACCCGACGCCGACCGACGCGCCGACGGACACCACGCCGACGGACGCGCCGACCGACCCGGCACCGACGGACGCGCCGACCGACACCGCGACGGACGCGCCGACGAGCACGCCGACGAGCACCACGGCACCGTCCGCTCCCGCACGGAACCAGACGCCGTCGGCCGCGTCGACGGACGCACCGGTCACGCCGCTGGCCGCCGACCCCGCCGTCACCGTCTCCGGCGACACCAAGGTGGGCTCGCAGCTCACGGCGGACACGACCGGGTTCGACGAGGACGGTTCGTTCAAGTACGTCTGGACCGAGGCCGACGCCGGCCCGACGCCGACGACGATCGCCAAGACCAAGACCTTCACGGTCGACCAGACCGAGGCGGGCAAGCAGCTGGTCGTGACCGTGACCGGCGACCTGCCGGGCGGCGGCAAGGAGACCGTGACCTCGGACCCCTCCGCGGTCATCACGCAGGACCCGGTGTTCGTCGACGCGGACGGCAAGCCCATCACCGAGGGCACCGAGGCGGACGTCGACGTGCTGCCCCTCGAGGCCACCGCCGGTGACCCGTTCTCGTACACGTTCCGCGCCCAGGGGTACCCGGCGCCGACGTACAAGCTGGACTGGTACTACGGCGACGAGGAGGACTCCGCCGACTCGATCGTCGAGTCGAAGTCGCAGGCCGACTCCATCGCGATCGGGTACGGCTTCGAGGAGGACGACGACTTCACCGTCGACGACCAGCTCCCCGAGGGCATCACGTTCGACCCGACCACGGGCGAGCTGAGCGGCACCGCCACCCTCGCGTCGTTCTACGACTTCGCCGTCACGGCCACGAGCGGTGACGTCTCGACCACGCAGTACGTCGAGCTGACCGTCGACCACGCCGCCGCGTTCGGCATCACCGCGTTCACGACCGACGAGAAGTCGATCACCGCGCGGGACAAGCGCATCTGGCTCATCCAGCCCGACGGCTCGATCTACACCGTCGACCTGTCGACCGACGAGGACGGCTTCCCCGAGGAGCTCACCCTCACGCCGACCGGCCGTCCCACCGTGGCGCAGGGCGGCACGCTCATCGTGTCCGGCTCGCCCGTCGACCGCTTCGGCAACGACGCGTCGGACTTCGACGACGAGGGCAACCCGACGTTCGTCCCGACGGTGACCTCGGACGTCGCCACCGACGTGGTCGCGCCGTACGAGGAGAACGGTGCCGAGGGGCAGGGCGTCTTCGGCGTCACGTTCCCGCACGCGTCGATCCACACCCTCACGGTCGCGAGCGGCGCGCTGCAGCCGCTCTCGTTCGCGGTCGACGTGCGTCCGACCACCCCGACGGTGGCCGTCGTCACGCCCACCACCGCGAAGGGCCAGCTCGCCTACACCGGTTCCGACGCGACGGGTGCCCTCCCCTGGGCCCTCGCGCTCGTCATCGCCGGCGCCGGTCTGATCGGTGTGCGCACGCTGCGCCGCCGTCACGCCCAGCGCTGACGCCCAGACGCCTCCCGCCAGTCGCGTGCCCGCGTGACTGACGGGAGGCCCACCTCGGCCCCGCCTCGCCCCTCACCGGCGCGGCGGGGCCGTTCCCGTCATCCGGCGGGTGTCGGTCGGTAGCGTGGGGACCATGCCCACGCTCCTGCACATCGACTCCTCGGCCGACCTCGCGCACTCCCGCTCCCGCGCCCTCACCGCGGCCTTCGCGGACGCCTGGCGCGCACGCGGCCCGGAGTACACGGTCGTCCGCCGCGACCTGCACGTCGACCAGCTCCCCCACCTCGAGACCTCGGCGCTGCACTGGGCCGCCGCCGACCGCACGGACGACGAGGTCGTGGCCCCCGAGGCCGATGCGCTCCGGCAGGAGGTGATCGACGAGCTCCTCGGCGCCGACGTCGTCGTGGTCGGTGCGCCGCTGTACAACTACACGGTGCCGTCGACGCTCAAGGCGTGGATCGACCGCATCCACGTGCCGGGTGTCCTCGCCGGTGCCGTGCAGCCGCTCGCCGGGCGTCCGGTCGTCACCGTGGTCAGCCGGGGTGCCACGTACGACGCCGGGAGCCCGACGGAGGGCTGGGACCACGGCTCCCCGGTCCTGCACCTCATCCTCGGGACCGCGCTCGGCATGAAGCCGTACCCGATCACCGTGAGTGCGACCCTGGCGGACCGGCTGCCCGACCTCGCGCCGCTCGCCGACCACGCTGCCGCCGAGTTCGCCGACGCGAGGACGACGCTGGAGCGCCTCGCCGCGACGCTCGGCTGACGCGGGCCGCCGGCGCCCGCGGCGGTCCGCGGCGCCCGCGGCGGTCGCGGCGGCCGCGGCGGCCGCGGCGGCCCGCACAACCGAAGTCCATCCGCGCCGCGGCGATCCACGGCGCGGATGCACTTGCGTTGTGCGACGGCGGTGCGAACCGCGGCGCCGAGGCCGCCGCGACCGGCGGGGTCAGGCGGGGCGGACCTCGTCCGCGCGACCGAGCAGCGCCGCGTGGAACGCCGTCTGCGTCAGCGCGCTGGCGAGCAGGAACCCCGTCATCGACTCGATGCCCCCGCTGAAGGGCACCCGGGACGCCACCTCGTAGAGCGTCGGCGAGGACAGGGCGTCGAGCGCGTCGGCGACGTGCCGCGACCGTTCCTCGCGGTGCCGCGCCAGGGTGCGGGCACGACCGACGACGTCGCGGAAGCGGTACTCGTGGCCGGGGCAGACCTCGAGGTCCGCGGAGCCGTCGAGCCGTCCGAGCGAGGCCAGGTAGTCGCCGAGCGGGTTCGTGGCGGTTCGGCCCCCGAGCCCGATCCCGGAGTTGATGCGGGGCAGGACGTGGTCGCCGGTGAACAGCAGGCCGTCCTCCGCGTCGACGAAGCAGCAGTGCCCGGCGGTGTGCCCGGGGGTCCACAGCGTCCGGATCGTCCGACCGGGGACCGGGAGCACGTCGCCGTCCTCGAGCAGGAGGTCCGCGAAGGGCTCCGCCGTCCGACCGAGCCCGATCCGTCGTCCGCTCCCCCAGGCCTCGACCACGCCGGCGCGCAGGTGCTCCGGCAGTCCCCACGTCGCGATGTCGGCGTCGTTCGCCGCGGCGTCCGCCCGCTCCCGGTGCAGCGCCTCGACCTCGAGCCGGTGCATGGCGACCCGGGCGCCGGTGGCCCGTCGGATCGCCGCCGCGGCGCCGAGGTGGTCCGCGTGCAGGTGCGTCACGACGACCAGCCCGACGTCGTCGAGCGACCGCCCGATCGCCGTGAGGCCGTCGCGGAGCACGTCGAGACCGTCGTCGGCGGTCCACCCAGGGTCGATCAGCGCGAGCGACCCGTCGGAGCCCTCGACGACGTACACGAGCGTCGCGTCGGGCACCCCGAAGCGGAACGGCACGGCGAGGGTCCAGATGCCCGGCCGGACCTCCTCCACGGGCGGCAGGACGCCGTCGCGGAGCGCGGCGGCCTGCACGGGACTGATCGGTTCCGGTGCCGGCGCTGCCGGCGGGGGCACGGTCGTCACGCGACCACCCTACTGAGGTGCGGGTCGCGACCGGGCCGAGCCGCGCCTCCTGGGCCACGGCCACCGGACGACGGAGCGACACCTGCCGGACGGACGCGGCCGCCCGAGTAGACAGGACGCATGGAGATCGCACCGATGCTCGCCAAGGCCGTCCCCACCGTCCCCGAACCCGACAGCGTGCGCGGAGGACTCCGGTACGAGCCGAAGTGGGACGGGTTCCGCGGCATCGTGACCATCGACGGCGACGACGTGGAGATCGGCAGCCGCGGCGCGAAGCCCCTCACCCGGTACTTCCCCGAGCTCGTCGAGGCCTTCCGCGCACAGTTCGGTGGCCGCGAGCACCCCGTGGTCCTCGACGGCGAGGTGATCCTGCGCTCCGGGGACGCCGGCGCGGAACGGCTCGACTGGGAGGCGCTGTCGCAGCGGATCCACCCCGCGGCCTCGCGGATCGCGAAGCTCAGCGCCGAGACCCCCGCGCAGTTCGTGGCGTTCGACCTGCTCGCGGTGGACGGCACGGAGCTCCTGGACCTGCCGTTCGACGAGCGTCGGTCGCGCCTGGACGCGCTGTCGCAGGACATGTCCGACCCGCTGTTCGTCACGCGCACCACGCTCGACGTCGACCTCGCCCGCGAGTGGCTGACCACGTTCGAGGGCGCCGGGCTCGACGGTGTCGTCGCGAAGCCCCGGGCGAAGCCGTACGAGCCGAACAAGCGCACCATGCTCAAGGTCAAGCACCACCGCACGGCCGACGTCGTCGCGATCGGGTACCGCGTGCACAAGAGCGGGACCGGCGTCGGCTCGCTGCTCGTCGGGTTGTACGGCGACGACGGCGAGCTCCGGCAGGTGGGCGGCGTGTCCGCCTTCTCCGACAAGCGACGGGTCGACTTGGTGGACGAGCTCGACCGGGTGGTCCTCCGGGATGCGGACGGGAGGCCCGTCACCGGTGACGGGGAACGCTCGCGGTTCTCGTCGGGTCGCGACACGTCGTTCGTCCGGCTGGCGCCGTCGCTGGTCCTGGAGGTGCGGTACGACCAGATGGAGGGCGACCGGTTCCGGCACACGGTCCAGTTCGAGCGGTGGCGTCCCGACCGCGAGGCCGCCTCGTGCGGCTTCGACCAGCTGGAGGTCCCGGCGGCGTACGACCTCGACGCCGTGCTGCTGTCCGATTGACGCTCGACGATTGATGTAGTTAGGCTAACTAGGTAACTTCTTCCATGCGGATGCATCCGCATCGAGCAGACGGGAGCGGGACATGATCATCGACGGCATCAGCGACGCCCACCGCGGGACGTGGTCCCGGTTGACGCGTCTGCACACGGCGAGCGTCTCGCTCCCGACACACACCACGCGCGTCGCCGAGCCCGAGGGCCGCGCCGAGGACTGCGCCGCCGTCTGACCCGTTCAGGCCTTCTTCGCGCGTGACGGCTGCACGCGCGGCGGCTCCCCCGGCATCTTCGGGAAGTCCGGCGGGAAGGGCAGCTCGCCCTCGCCGTTGCCCAGGTCGCGCTCCCACCACGCCAGCAACGGCGCGATGCTCGCGGGCTCGTCGTGCATCGCCTGCCACGGGTCGCCCGTGGTCCGCAGCCGCTCCGGCACCGACCGGATCGTGAACGCCGTGGGATCGGCGTCGTCGAGTTCGTCCCACGCGATCGGTGTCGACACGGCCGCGTGTGCGAGGGCACGCGGGCTGTAGGCACCCGCCATCGTCCGGTCGCGGTTCGCCTGGTTGAAGTCGACGAAGACGCGCTCCCCGCGCTCCTCCTTCCACCACGCCGTCGTCACCCGGTCCGGCATCCGTCGCTCGAGTTCGCGTGCGGCGGCGATGACCGCGTGCCGGACGTCGAGGAACTCGTACTCGGGCAGGATCGGCGCGAAGACGTGCAGCCCGCGGTTCCCGCTCGTCTTGATCCACGCCGTCAGCCCGACCTCGTCGAGCACCTTCCGGAGCTCGTGCGCGACGGGGACGGTGTCGTGGAAGTCGGTACCGGGCTGCGGATCGAGGTCGATGCGGAGCTGATCCGGGTGGTCGGGGTCCCCGGCGCGCGAGGCCCACGGGTGGAACACGACGGTGTTCATCTGCGCGGCCCACACCGCGACGGCCGGCTCGTCCACCACGAGCTGCGGGTGCTGCCGGCCACTCGGGTAGGTGACGGTGACCGCGCGGACGTACTCGGGCGCGCCCTTCGGCGGGTTCTTCGAGAAGAACTGCTCGCCGTCGACGCCGCCCGGGAACCGCTGCAGCGAGATCGGGCGGTCGCCGTTCGCCCGGACGAACGCGTCACCGACGGCGACGAGGTACTCCGCCAGGTCGAGCTTCGTGATGCCGGGCTCGGGCCAGAGCACGCGGGACGGGCTGCTGATCCGGACTTCCCGGTCGCCGTCCGGCCTCGGAACCGTCAGCGTCGTCGCTTCGCTCGCCATGCAGCGGACCGTACACGGGCGGGCCCGGGCCCGGCCGCAGCCCCGGTCGGTCGGGGTCGGGGTCGGGGTCCGGGTCGGTCGGGGTCGGGGTCGGGGTCGGTCGGGCAGGGTCGGGGTCGAGCGGGCGAAGTACGTCACGCTCGGCGCGCCGCACCGACCGGTTCCGCCCGCTCGGCGAACCGCGCGCGGCATGTCCCGCCCGCCCGGGTGCACGATGGACGGGTGAACGCGTACCTCGGGGTGGACCTGGCATGGGGACTCGGGACCGCGACCCGCGCACCGAACGAGACCGGACTCGTCGCGATGGACCCCGACGGAGCGGTCACCGACGCCGGCTGGGCCCGGGGCGTCGACGCCGTCACCGACTGGATCGCCGGACACCTCGGCGAGCGCTCCCTCATCGCCGTGGACGCCTCACTCGTCGTGACGAACCCGACCGGCATCCGCGAGGCCGAACGGCAGGTGGGACAGCGCTACGGCCGGTGGAAGGTCGCGGCGAACCCGACGAACCTCGCGTCGGCGGCGAGCGCCGGGGCCCGACTGCTCGAGCGGCTGACGGCCCTGGGCGTCGGGTACGTGTCGTCGACCGCGGCGATGCGGGAGCGCACCGGTCCGGCGGTGTTCGAGTGCTACCCGTACACGACCCTCGTCGGGGTCGAGGAGCTCGGCTACGACGTCGAGCGGCCGCGGTACAAGCGTCTCGACCTGCACGTCGCGCCGGCGACGGCCCGGGCACGACGGGCGGAGGCGTTCGACGAGCTCGTGCGTCGGCTGCGCGAGACGCCGCTGGACCCTCCGCTCCGGCTCGACACGCATCCGCTCACCCGGGCGCTCGCCGAGCCCTCCGGGATCCACGGGCCGACGCACAAGCACCGGGAGGACCTGCTCGACGGGGCCCTCTGCGCCTGGACGGCCGCGTTCTGGGAGCGGCACGGCGACGACCGCGCGCAGATCCTGGGAGGCGATCCGTGCCTCCCGTCCGACGCCGTGGACGAGGCGGGCCGCCAGCCCGTCGTGGTGGCGCCCGCGCGCCCGTCGCAGCGGCCGACGCGCGGATAGGCTTGCGCGGTGAGCACCACCACCGAACCCCTGCGCATCGGGCTGGTGTCGCTGCACACCTCCCCCGGCGACGAACCCGGCTCCGGCGAGGTCGGCGGCATGAACGTCGTCGTCCGCCACCAGGCCGAGGCCCTCGCGGACCGCGGCCACCACGTCGACATCATCACGCGCCGCTCGTCGCCGACGCAGCCCGACTCGGTGTCGCTCGTGCCGGGCGTCTGCCTACGGTTCCTGTCGGCAGGGCCGGCCGAGCCGGTGCCCAAGGGCGAGCACGACGCGTTCATCGAGCCGTTCCGCCGCGAGCTCGAGCACCTCGGCCCGTTCGACGTGCTCCACTCGCACCACTGGTTCTCCGGCGCGGCCGCACTCCCCGTGGCCCGTGAGCGGGGCATCCCCCACGTGCAGTCCTTCCACTCGATCGCCGCCGACAGCGACACGCCGCTGTCCGAGGGCGAACGTCCGGAGTCCGACGGACGGATGGCCGGCGAGCGCATGCTCGCGCACGAGTCCGACGCGGTCGTCGTCGTGTCCTCGGCCGAGGCCGACACCGTCCGCACGCGGCTCGGCGGCGAGACCGGGCGCATCTGGATCGTGCCGCCGGGCGTCGACGGGTCGGTGTTCCGTCCGTCCGCCGCCGGCGCCCGCCGCGCGGACGTCCCGTACGTGGTCGCCGCGGCGCGGGTGCAGCCGTTGAAGGGGCTGGACCTCGCGATCGAGGCGATCGCCGGCATCAGCCAGGAGGCGCGACCCACCCTCGTCATCGCCGGGGACGCCTCGAGCGAGGCGGGTGACTACGTGGACGAACTGCGTCGGCTCGCGGCCCGCCTCGGGATCGCCGACCGCGTGACGTTCGTCGGTCCGCAGTCGCGGGCCGACCTGGCGTTCCTGTTCCGCGGCGCGGCAGCCGTGCTGGTCCCGTCGCACTCGGAGACGTACGGCCTCGTCGCGCTCGAGGGCTCCGCGTCCGGGGTGCCCGTCGTGGCCGCCGCTGCCGGAGGACTGCGCGAGGCCGTGGTCGACGGCGAGACCGGGGTCGTGCTCGAGTCCCGCGACCCGGCCGTCTGGGCGGCGGAGACGGAGCGGATCCTGACGGACGCGTCGTACGCGGCGTCGCTGGCCGCGGCGGGCCGGGAGCACGCGGAGCGCCTCAGCTGGGAGCGCTCGGCCGCCGGGCTCGAGGACGTGTACCGCCGGGTGCTGGGACGCGCGTGACCGGGGGCGGGCGGTTCGACGCGTTCTGGGCAGCGCTCGACGCCGTGCCGGTCGCGGACGACGCCGAGGCGCTGTACGACGTGTCGACCGCTGCCGGGCGGCTGCGTCGCGCGAACCTCGAGCGGTACCTCACGACCGTCGGCGCGCAGGCGGACACGGTGCTCGTCGCAGAGGCCCCGGGGTGGCGCGGCATGACGAACACGGGCGTGCCGTTCACGAGCATGCGGGAGCTCGGGCCGGACTACCTCGTCCCGCCGGAGCCGACCGCCCCGTGGGAGGCGTCGTCCCGCGTCGTGCAGGCTGCCCTGGCGTCGTGGAACGGTGCGCTCCCGATGACGTGGGCGATCTTCCCGCACCACCCGTTCGCGGCTCCGGACCGGCTGACGAACCGGACGCCACGGTCGGCCGAGGTCCGGGAGGGCGCGCCCGTCGCGCTCGCGCTGCTCGATGCGATGCGGGCGGGGCCGGGCGGGGACGACGTCCGGGTCGTCGCCGTGGGGCGGAAGGCGCAGGGCGCGTTGGCGCTGGCGGGGATCGACGCCGTGGCGGTGCGGCACCCGGCGCAGGGCGGGGCCGCGCAGTTCACGGAGCAGGTGCTGGCGCTCCGCCGCTGACCGCGCGGCGCGGCGCGGCGCGGGCGGGCGCGGCGCGGGCGCTCGGCGCGCTCGCACAACGCAAGTGCATCGGAGCCGGGGATCGGCGTGGTTCGGACGCACTTGCGTTGTGCGGCGACGAACGGAACCGGCAGCGCAGCGGGGCGCGGCTCGGCGCGGCTCAGGCGGAGCGGACCTCGACGCCCTTCGCGGCGAGCCGCTCGACCACGTGCGCTGGCAGCGGTGCCGCGGCGTACACGGTGCCGAGGGCCGGCAGGTCGAGGACGTCGTCCCAGTTCTGCGGGTCGTACCGCTCGTCCGAGCCGTCCCACCCCGGGTGCACGTCCTGCAGGACCTCGAGGTCGGAGTCGACCGTCAGCTCCGTCACGAGCGACAGCTGCGACGGCAGGAGGTCGAGGTCGTCGTAGTACTCGCGCGCACGGTCGTCCTGCCCTTCGACGTCGAGGTCCTCGTCGCTCTCGTCGTCGTCCCCGGCGTAGGGCTGGAGGACGTCGAGGTCGTAGCAGAGGACGTCGAGCACGAGGAGCTTCGCGTTGAAGTCGGCGAACTCCACGGGTTCCTCGGTCGTGTTCGTCTCGTCGTGCATGGCTGGGAGCGTAGCCGTCGCCACCCGAGAGCGCCCGGGGGCGGTGGCACGTGTCCGACGGAGCACGAGCATGTTGCGATCTGCGGCGATTTGCCTGTGAGACTGGACAGGATGACCCGAAGCGGAACAGGCTGACGCATGGCCACCACCAACACAGAGCGCCCGCAACAGGAGCAGCCAGAGCTCCGGCGGGTCATCGGTCCCAAACTCCTCCTGCTCTTCATCGTCGGGGACATCCTCGGCACGGGCGTCTACGCGCTCACGGGTCAGGTCGCGGCAGAGGTCGGCGGAGCAGCGTGGCTCCCCTTCCTCATCGCGTTCGCCGTGGCGCTGCTGACGGCGTTCTCGTACCTCGAGCTCGTCACGAAGTACCCGCAGACGGCCGGTGCGGCGTTGCACGTCCACAAGGCGTTCGGCATCCACTTCGTCACCTTCATCGTGACGTTCATCGTGATGTGCTCGGGGATCACCTCGGCGTCGACGGCCTCGCGGGCGTTCGCGGCGAACCTCGGCGCCGGCTTCGGGTTGGAGCTGCCGAACGCGGTCGTGATGCTGATCGCGATGGGCTTCATGCTCGCGGTGATGGCGATCAACTTCCGGGGCGTCAGCGAGAGCGTGAAGACGAACGTCGTCCTCACCCTGGTCGAGCTGTCCGGTCTCGTGATGGTGATCCTCATCGGCTTCTGGGCGATCGCCGGCGGCAACGCGGACTTCTCCCGCGTGGTCATGTTCGACACGCCGGAGGACAAGTCGCTCCTGCTCTCGGTGTCGACCGCCACGTCGCTGGCCTTCTTCGCCATGGTCGGGTTCGAGGACTCGGTGAACATGGCCGAGGAGACGAAGGACCCCTCCCGCATCTTCCCGAAGGTCATGCTCACCGGCCTCGGCATCACGGCCGTGATCTACGTGCTCGTGTCCATCTGCGCCGTGGCGGTCGTGCCGATCGGTGAGCTCGCCGGCAACGAGACGCCGCTCGTCACCGTCGTGCAGACGGCCGCGCCGGACTTCCCGATCGCCGACCTGCTGCCGTTCATCTCGATGTTCGCCGTGGCCAACACCGCGCTGATCAACATGATGATGGCGTCGCGACTGCTGTACGGCATGAGCAAGCAAGGCGTCCTGCCCGGCTTCCTCGGCAAGGTCTCCCCGGCCCGCCGCACCCCGTCCACCGCGATCGTCTTCACGACGCTCATCTCGCTGCTGCTGATCGGGTGGGTCTCGCTCGACCCCGACTCCCCCATCGTCGTCGTGCTCGGCGGCACCACCTCGCTCCTGCTGCTGTCGGTGTTCGCGGTCGTGAACGCGTCGGTGCTGGTGCTGCGCCGGGACAAGGTCGACCACAAGCACTTCCGGGCGGGTGTCATCGTGCCGATCATCGGTGTCGTCACCTGTCTGTGGCTCGTGCTGCCCTTCTCGTCCGGGCGCGACCCGCAGCAGTACCAGATCGCGGGCGCGCTGCTCGCGCTCGGCATCCTGCTGTGGATCGTGACGTGGTTCACCCACGGGCGGAAGCAGACCGAGAAGGCGCCCACCGGCCTCGTCACCGAACCGACGAAGGTCCAGCGCCCGAACGAGCCGGCGCAGACGCACGACCACCGCGACGTCTGACCCGCGAACGACCGAGCTGGTCCTCGGACACCCCCGATCGGGCGGGTGCGGTTCCCAGGCGGCGCACGTAGCCTCTTCGTGCTCCGCCTGACCCGCCCCGCTCGAGAGGACCCGCCATGCGCCGCGTCGGCATCACCCTCGCGTCGGTGTTCGGCGCGGGCGTCGTCGCGATCGGCATCGGCGTCGTGGTGGTCATCGTCATCGCGGTGAACTCGCTGACGGGTGCCGCCAAGGGGGTCGTCGCGGATCCGACCCCGACCTGCCCGGACGTCGCGACGAGGACGATCGGCGGCATCGTCGTGCCCGCGGGCCCCGTCGGCGGGTTCTGCCAGGACCGTCTGGTCAACGCCGCGTACGTCATCAGCGCCGCACAGGCCATGGGCATCGGACCGCACACCCAGGCGGTCGGCGTGATGACCGCCATCGGGGAGTCGAGCCTGGTGAACCTCGACCACGGGGACGCCGCCGGACCCGACAGCCGCGGGCTCTTCCAGCAGCGGGACAACGGCGCCTGGGGCACGTACGAGCAGCGGATGGACCCGTACACCGCGGCGTCGATGTTCTACACGAAGCTCGTGAAGATCCCCGGGTGGAAGACCATGACCCCGACCCAGATGGCGCACGCCGTCCAGATCAACTCGGACCCCGACCACTACGCGAAGTTCTGGCCCGAGGCGAAGTCCGTCGTCGAGGGCCTCACCGGGGAGACCGTCCCCGACACCGCACCCCAGGGCTGACCAGCACGTCACGAGGCGAGCGGGAGCGGACCGTCGTCCACCGGCTCGGCCGGCTCGACGTCGTCGAGCGACACGATCGCGACGCCGCCGGTGTGCACCGCCACCTGCGCGCGGAGCCGGACGTGGTGCTCCTCGAACGCGCAGGCGCACGCGTCGACCCACTCCCAGTCGACCGGGAACAGCCGGGACTCCCCCGGGCGCTCCCAGACCAGCACGACCTCGGCCGCGCCGACCTGCACGAGGACGTCCCCGACCAGCGCGGCGAAGTCCTCGACGTGTTCGTCGGGTTGCCACGGCAGGTCGGAGATCGGCATGACGAACGACACCGGCACGGCCCGTTCGTCGAGGAAGAGCACCCAGCACTGCCGGGTGATCGGGCGTTCGACGAGGGCGGTCACGAGGTCCACCACGTCGTCGTCGGTGCGGGCAGGGGTGCGGATGAGGCGGTCGAGCATGTCGGTGTCTGGCATGCCCTCAGCGTCGCCGACACCACCGCACCGCACGGCGACCAGAGGCCCATCTGTGGACGACCGCCGCGCGGGGCCGCCCTGTGGAGGAACGACCCTCAGATGCCGTGGGTGATCGCGCTGTCGACGAGCAGGATCGCGCCGAAGAACACCGCCACGACGGCCGCGATGCCGACGAGGGCGAACGGCCACGAGAGCCGCCGCCGCACGAGTCGCAGCACGCACACCACGAGCGCCGCGACGAGCACGAGGGCGACGAGCACCGGCCCGACGTAGACGACCGCACCGCCGAGCGTCTCGTCGCAGGAGTTGCCGGGAGCGCCGCACGAGCTGAACGCCAGCGACAGGAACACGATCCCGCCACCGGCGACCACCGACTCCGCTGCCAACAGCACCAGCAGCACGACCGTCGCGACCACGTCCGCGACGCGACGGCCGCCTGCCAGGGGGTGTCGCGCCTCCCGTCCGAAGGCCGCCGGACCGGACCCGAGCGGATCCGCGACCACGGGGGCTTCCATCACCCTCGCCGCCCGCGCGTGGACCAGAGGGCCCAGGCGATGAGGACCGGCTGACCGAACAGGCGGCCGATGCGCTTGACGTCCGTGTCGAGCCCGAAGGCGTCGCGGCGGTTCAGCCACTGGGAGATGTTCCCGGGGAAGATCGCGGTGAAGAAGAGCGCGGCGACCGTGCCGACGAAGCGACGCGAGCGACGGGGTGCGAGCACGAGGGCGCTGCCGAGGCCGATCTCCGCGATGCCGGAGGCCAGGACCGTGGTGTCCTCGTCGAGCGGGACGAAGTCGGGCACCTGGGCGCGGAAGTCCTGCCGGGCGAAGGTGAGGTGGCTCGTGCCGGCGAAGACGAGCGCGAGGCCGAGCAGGACGCGGAGGAAGGATCGCATGCCTCCATCGTGCCCGTGCCGGACGGCCACCGCACGCGCCGCACGGCGTGCCGGACGGCCACCGCCCCGCTAGGTTCGGACGCATGGGAACAGCCTCCCGCGACCACGAGCCACCCGCAGCACCCGCCGTCGTGGCCGCACTGCTCGGTCCGATGGCGCTCTACATGGGGTTCATCGTCCCCGCGGCCTCGATGGGGCGGCACGTCGTGCTCGGCGCGGTGTTCGGCATCGTGTGCATCGCCAGCGGCTGGCGCGCCCTGTCGATCGCACGACGGAGCCAACGAGGCGTGCGGGTCTGGTCGTGGATCGGGATCGTCCTCGGCGTGCTCGGGCTCGTGATGCTCGTGTGGCAGCTGCTCGTCATCGTGACCGGGGGCGCCTTCCCCTCCCCGTTCTGGACGCCGTACGCCCACCGCTGACGCGGCCCCTCACCACCCGAGCGTGCCCGGCGCACCCTTGAACGGTCCGACCACCCGCGAGGTGATCCACCCGCCGTAGAAGTCCCCCTCCTGCGCCTGGACCACCTCGCCGCCGACCTCGCACGAGTCCATCGCCGAGGGGTAGATCGCCACCCGGTCGCGCAGCTGCTCGTAGCCCGGCTCGGGCGTCGGGTAGTTCCACGCCGCCCGCGGAGCGACCACGTCCCCACCCACCACGTCGAAGTACCGCGCGCGGCCCTTGAACTCGCACATGCTCGACCCCTCGGCCGGCCGCAGCTCGAGGTCGGCCATCGGCACGTAGTACACCGGCGGGTGCGAGGTCTCGAGCACCCGCACCGCGTCGGTCGTGTCCACGACCACCTCGCCGCCGAGCCGCACGACCACGCGTTCGGGGACCGGCTCCACGGCGGGAGGCCTCGGGTAGTCCCACACGGACTCCTGGCCGGGGGCGGGCTCGGTACGGTTCGGTCGGCGCATGGGTCACGTCTACGCCGCCTCCCTGCCCGCGGGCCTGGAGGCGCGGCTCGCCCCCGCCCCGCCGGCCCGGCGCCGTCCGTGGTCGCCCGGGGCGCGGGGCGCGGGGCGCGGCGGACGCGCGGCCCCGCAGGGTGCAGAGTGGGCGCGTGACGACGACGACACGCACCCTCTTCCGACGGAAGCCGATCGAGACGATCGACGACGAGACCGGTGGCGACGGCGGCCTGAAACGGCACCTCGGCCTCTGGCAGCTCACCGCGATCGGCATCGGCGGCATCATCGGCGCGGGCATCTTCACCCTCGCCGGCACGGTCGCGAACGGCGTCGCCGGCCCCGCGGTCCTCATCAGCTTCCTCGTCGCCGGTGTCGCGAGCGCCGCCGCTGCCCTGTCGTACGCCGAGTTCGCCGGCCTCATCCCGAAGGCCGGCAGCGCGTACACGTACGGCTACGCGGTCCTCGGCGAGATCGTCGGCTGGTTCATCGGCTGGGACCTGCTGCTCGAGTACACCGCGATCGTGGCGGTGGTCGCGATCGGGATCTCCGGCTACGTCGGGTTCCTCGTCGGCCAGTTCGGCATCGACCTGCCCGCCTGGATGCTCGGCGCCCCGGGCACGGGCGACGGCCACGTGATCGACGTGTTCGCGATCATCCTGTGCCTGCTCACCGCATTCGTCCTCACCCGCGGCATCCGCAGCGCCGCACGGTTCGAGTTCGTCGCCGTCGGCATCAAGGTCGCACTCGTCGTGCTCATCGTCGTGCTCGGCGTGTTCCACATCAACAGCGCGAACTACTCGCCGTACTTCCCGTTCGGCTTCGGCGGCGTGATGACGGGCGCCGCGACGGTGTTCTTCGCGGTGTTCGGCTACGACGCGATGTCCACCGCCGCCGAGGAGTCCACCGACGCCCGCAAGCACATGCCGAAGGCGATCCTGCTGTCGCTCGGCATCTCGATGGTCCTCTACGTCCTCGCGACCCTGGTGCTCACCGGGATGCAGAAGTACACCGACATCGACCCCGCCTCGGGCTTCTCGTCCGCGTTCGCCTCGGTCGGCCTCGGCGGCGTGGCGAACATCATCGCGATCGGCGCCATCGTCGGCATCATCACCGTGCTCGTGACCTTCATGCTCGGTGCGAGTCGCGTCTGGTTCTCGATGAGCCGCGACGGCCTCATGCCGAAGTGGTTCGCGAAGACCGACCCGAAGCGCCACGTGCCGACCCGCGTCACGTGGATCCTCGGCATCGCGTCGGCGATCCTGGCCGGCGTGCTCCCGATCGGGGTCGTGGCCGAGCTGACGAACATCGGCATCCTGCTCGCCTTCGTGGTGGTCTGCTCCGCCGTGATCGTGCTGCGCTACCGCCAGCCCGACCTCGACCGGCAGTTCCGGCTGCCGTTCATGCCGGTGATCCCGATCATCGGCGTCATCGCGTCGCTGTGGCTCGTGACGTTCCTGCAGTGGGAGACGTGGGTGCGCTTCGCGGTCTGGTTCGCGATCGGCCTCGGCGTCTACTTCGGCTACTCCCGCCGACACAGCAAGCTGGCGACCGGCGAGGCGACGGGCAAGCCGATCGTCTGACCGGACGTCCTACGCGTCCCGGCGGTGCTTCCCCTTCGCCGCCGTCGGGTCGGCCATCGGGTGGTTGCGGAACCACCGCAGCAGCTCCCGGGACCGGCCGGAGTCGGCGCTCTGGTCCCCCGAGGTCAGGAAGTCGCTGAAGCCCTCCGGCGTCGCAGCGCCCTCGACGTCGCGGTCGTACGCCATCGACCACTCCGGGAAGCGCCGGGTGTGGATGGACTCCTCGGCGAGGAGCCGCACCTCGTCGTGGCGCTCGTCCGCGAGGATCCGCTGGTACGTCGACAGCACCTGCTCGTACGGTCCCTCGAGCAGCTGCATGAACCGCCCGTTGCGGTGCACGAGCAGCCCGGTCAGACCGTCGGCGGTGTTCCGGGCACGGGCGTGGGCGAGCACCTCGTCGAGGGCGTCGTCGTCGAACGGCTCCGTGGCCGCGCTCATGTAGACGAGTGACTGCAGCATGCCGTCGATCCTGCCCGCTCCCGCGCGCCCGCGACTCCCCCAGAACGGGACGCCGGACGTCCTACGACCGGATCTCGCGCATGTTCTGGGCCTGCCACCCCTCGGGGATCGACGCGCGGAAGGCCTGCAGCGCCTCCTCGTAGGTCTGCCCGGTCGCCTCGTGCGGCCGGGTCTCCTTGGAACGGGCGATCGCACGCACGGTGGTCTCGCCGGTCGCCTTGCTCGTGACCGCGTTCACCTGCTGCAGCTCGAACCCGTGCAGGTCCAGGGCCTCGACCGCCGCCGTGCGCGCCGCCTCGATGTTCTCGCCGCTGCCCTCGGCCTCCGTCGTCGCGGTCGAGCGCAGTTCTCCTCGCAGTGTCGTCACCCACCCAGTATCGCGGCCCCCGGACAGGGTCTGTCGCACGCGGGCGCCGCACGCCATCATCGGGAACGCCGATCCGGAGGAGTTCCATGCGCCGCACCACCCTCACCGCCGCACTCGTCGTCAGCGTCGCCGCCGTGGTGTCGTCCCTCGTCGGTGTCGCGCCGGCGCAGGCCGCCGGGATGCCCGCAGCGATGAAGGCGCAGTACGACCACCAGTACGGCACGTTCACCCCGTTCACGAAGTCGGGCAGCAGGAACGCCACGATCGTGCTCCCGCAGAACGCCCGCAGCGGGATCATCGTCGCGACGTTCACCCCGGCGGATGCAGAGCACACCGAGTTCGAGGTGCACGAGCTGAACAGCAAGGGCGGCCCGACCGGTTCGAACCCCATCGGCCAGGGCGGCAAGTACACGGGCCGCGTCGCCTACGGCACCGACTCGTGGAGGAAGCCCGCCGCGCTCAAGGTGGAGGCCAAGGGGCAGTGGACCCTGCGGTTCAGCCAGGTCTCGAGCGCCCCCGCCCTGACGACGTCGGGGCACGGCGACAACGTGATGCTCTACTGGGGCGCGACGGCCACCCGCCAGTTCCGGTGCACGACGACTCGTGTCGCGACGTGCATGCTCCGCGAAACCCTGCTCCGCAACGACTACGAGACCATCCCCGCCAGCGACAACGGCTCCGGCAAGGACCTCTCGAAGCGGATCACCCTGTCGAAGGGCCCGTCCGTCCTGCAGCTGAACGCCGGCAGCACCTGGTCGATCCGCTGACCCGGCGAGCGCCGGAGGTCGGTGGCACCTGGCACGATTGACCCGTGCCAGCCGCCCCGATGATCGACGCCGTCGACGTCATCCGTTTCGTCGGGCCGCAGGCGTTCGGCCGCGCGCGGGACCTCGTCCGGGCCGGCCTCGTCGACGACGCCGTCTGGCACGACGACGACGGCACCGTCACCGGCGCGGTGTCCGGCTCCGCCGACGACCCGTACGAACTCCGCATCGAGACCACCCCGGCCCGCGGCGAGTTCGTCCGTCCGGTCCGCAGCACCTGCACCTGCCCGCTGGGCGGCGACTGCAAGCACGTCGCCGCAGCCCTGCTCACCATCAACGCCCGCGCACTCGCCGCAGCCGCCGGCCCGAAGCCGGAACAGCCGGCTCCGCCGCCCTCGGACTGGAGGCACGACCTCGCCCGCCTCGCCGGCGACGACGCGCAGGTGGCCGAGCCGCAGGGCACCCCCATGGGACTGCAGTTCGAGTTGCGTGACGCGGTCTCCGCCCGGCTCGCCTCGCGTGCGCGAGCCGCCGGTCGCGCGCTGCCGACGGCCTCGCGGTCGGTGCGACTCGGCGTCCGCCCGGTGACCCGCAGCGACGCCGGCAACTGGGTTCGGGGGCAGCTGACGTGGGGCACGCTCCCCTACTCGATGAACCGGCTCGGCCTCTCCCCCGAGCAGCACGCCTGGTTCGTCCAGTTCGCCGCGCTCCACCGCGCAGGGCAGCTCGCCGGGCTCCCCGGCGAGGCCGACTGGATCCACCTCGACGACTTCGGCAGTCCGCTGCTCTGGCCGCTCCTCACGCAGGCACCGGCCCTCGGCATCGCGTTCGTCACCGGCAAGCGCGAGGGCGGTGCCGTGCTCGGTGCCGAGGCACGTGTGCTCCTCGACGTCGCCCGGCAGGACGGCGGGCTCGTGATCGGTGCGAGCGCGGTCCTCGACGGCCGACCGGCGGCTCCCGGCACGGCCCGGACGATCGGCGACCACGGCGTCTACGTCTTCCGCGAGAGCCCCGAGTTCCACGTCGCGTTCGCCCCGACGGTCACCCCCGTGCCGGAGGACCAGCGGCGCATGCTCGTCGACGGCGCCCGGATCACCGTTCCGGAGCCCGAGGTCGCCGAGTTCCTCGCCGACTGGTCCCCACGGCTCCGTGGCGCGCTCGGCCTCGTCAGCGCCGACGGCTCCGTCGAGCTGCCCGAGCGCACGCCGCCCGAACTCGTGCTGACGGCGACGTTCGAACCGGCCCGGGCGCCCCGCACGGACGACCGCGTGCACCTGCAGTGGCGCTGGCACGTCGACGGGCGGAAGGACCCCGTCGCGCTGCACGGACCCCTCCCGGACCTCGCCGGGCTGCGCGCGGCCGACGACACGGGCGGCCCGACCGGACCCGGCGGCGGACTCGCGTGGTTCGAGGACGGCACGATCGACGGCGCCGACGTCGCGGTGTTCGCGAACGAGCTGCTGCCGGAGCTGCCGACGCTCGGCGTCCGCACCGTCGTGCAGGGCGAACGCGTCGACTACGAACGGCTGACCGGTCGGCCGCACATCCGCGTGACGACCATGCCGTCGGACAAGCACGACTGGTTCGACCTCGGCATCTTCGTGTCGGTGAACGGCAAGCAGGTGCCGTTCACGCCGCTGCTCCGGGCGCTCGCGAAGCGGGACCGGCGGATGAAGCTCATCGACAACTCCTACCTCTCGTTGTCCGACCCCGCGTTCGACCGACTGAAGGAGCTCATCGACGAGGCGCGCGACCTCGACGAGTGGGAGCCCGACCAGCCGATGACCGTGACGCCGCTGCAGGCCTGGCTGTGGTCCGAGTTCGACCAGCTGGCCGACGAGACCTCGCACGACGAGCGGTGGGAGGCGATCGCGGCGGGGCTGCTCGGGGCGACGCCACCGGAGTCGGTGCTCGTGCCGGACTCGGTGCATGCCGAGCTCCGGCCGTACCAGCACACCGGGTACGCCTGGCTGTCGTTCCTGCTGTCGCACGGGGTCGGCGGGGTGCTCGCGGACGACATGGGTCTCGGCAAGACGCTGCAGGTCCTCACGACGATCGCCGCCGCGCGGGAGTCCTCGCCGGACGCGCCGCCGTTCCTCGTCGTCGCGCCGACCTCGGTCGTCGGCAACTGGGCGGCCGAGGCAACCCGGTTCACGCCGTCGCTGCGCGTCACGACGATCGGCGCGACGACGCTGAAGGACCCCGGGCTCGTCGCACGCGCTGCTGCTGCGTCCGACATCGTCGTGACCTCGTACGCGCTGCTCCGGCTCGACGCGCAGGCGTACACCGACCTGCCGTGGGCGGCCCTCGCGCTCGACGAGGCGCAGTTCGTGAAGAACCCGCAGTCGCAGACGCACCGGGTGGCGGTGGACCTCCGCGCGCCGGTGAAGTTCGCGATCACGGGCACGCCGCTCGAGAACGGGCTGACGGACCTCTGGGCGCTGTTCCACATCGTCGCGCCCGGGCTGCTGTCGTCCTGGTCGCGCTTCGGCGACGACTACGTGAAGCCGCTCGGTTCGCCGGACCTCCGCGGCGCCGCCCGTCAGGAGCTCACCGCGCGGCTCCGACGGCGGATCCGGCCGCTCATGCTCCGGCGGACGAAGGAGAGCGTCGCCGCCGACCTCCCGCCGAAGCAGGAGCAGGTCGTCCGGGTGACGCTTGACCCCGCGCACCGGACCCTGTACGAGACGACGTTGAACCGGGAGCGCCTGAAGGTCCTCGACCTCATCGACGACCTCGCGAAGAACCGGATGATCGTGTTCCGGTCGCTGACCCTGCTGCGGATGCTCGCGCTGTCGCCGGCGCTGGTCGACGGTTCGCGAGAGGACCTGTCCTCCGCGAAGCTCGACCTGCTGCTCGACGAACTCGAACAGCTCGCCGCGGAGGGTCGCCGCGCCCTGGTGTTCAGCCAGTTCACGTCGTTCCTCCGCATGGTGGCCACCGCCCTCGACGACCGGGGCGTCGGCTACGAGTACCTCGACGGCTCGACGAGGCGCCGTCCCGAGGTCATCGACCGCTTCCGGAACGGCACCGCCCCGGCGTTCCTCATCTCGCTCAAGGCCGGTGGCTTCGGGCTGACCCTGACCGAGGCGGACACCGTGTTCGTGCTCGACCCGTGGTGGAACCCGGCCGCCGAGAACCAGGCGGTCGACCGGACACACCGCATCGGCCAAACCCGGTCGGTGAACGTGCAGCGGTTCATCGCCGAGGACACCATCGAGGAGAAGGTCCTCGCGCTCGCGGCGAAGAAGGCCGAGCTGTTCGCGACGATGATCGACGACGACGCCCTCTTCGCCGAGGACCTCACAGCCGACGACATCCGCTCCCTGCTGGCCTGACGCGGCCGATGGTCAGCGGGCGAGGGCGTCGATCGCGGCGACCTCGTCGGAGGACAGCTCGATGCGGGCACCGGCGGCGTTCGACCGGATGCGCTCGGGGTTCGACGACTTCGGGATGACGACGAACCCGTGCGCGACGTGCCAGGCGACGATGACCTGTGCGCTGTCCGCGTCGTGTGCGGTCGCGATGTCGACGAGCGTCGGGTCCTGCAGGTTGCTCGCCTTGAAGGGGCTGTAGCCCTCGAGGACGACCCCGCGCGACGCGAGCCCGTCGGCCACGGCGCGGTCGAACTCGACGGGGCTCCACTTGATCTGGTTCACGGCCGGGGTGACCCCGGTGGCGCTGACGAGCTCGTCGATCTGCGTGAGGGAGTAGTTGCTCACGCCGACCGCGCGGGTGAGGCCGTCCGACTGCGCCTGGACGACCTGCTCCCACACGTCCGGGCGTGCGTCGCCGTTCGGCGGCCAGTGCACGAGCCAGAGGTCGAGGTGGTCGAGGCCGAGCTGGTCGAGGCTCTCCTCGATGGTCTCCCGCACGCGGTCGGCGTTGTCCGGCGGCAGCTTGGTCGTCACGAAGACGTCGTCGCGGGCGAGTCCGGACCCGGCGACGGCCTTCCCGACGCCGCGCTGGTTGCGGTACCCGGTGGCGGTGTCGATGTGGCGGTACCCGGCCGCCAGTGCTTCGCCGACGGCGGCGGGCGCCTCGGCGTCGGGGATCTGCCAGGTGCCGAAGCCGAGGAGCGGCATCGACCCACCGGTGACGGACACGGACGGGTTCGCGTAATCGGTCATGCACCCGTGTCTACGCCGTGCCCGCGGAACGGTTCAGAGCGAGGCGGTCCACTCGGCGACCGTGACGACCTCGGCCTGCCGCGGGAAGACCTTCTCGGTGAGGACGCGGTGGACCTCCGGGTCGCCGTCGGCACATGCGTCCGAGAGGACCGTCAGCCCGAAGTCGAGGTCGGCCGCCTGGCGCAGCGTCGAGAGGACGACGCCGCTCGTGGCGATCCCGGCGAGCACGAGGTCGCGGACCTCGAGGCCGCGGAGCAGCACCTCGAGGTCCGACCCGGCGAAGGCACTGACGCGGAGCTTCGTCACGACGAGGTCGTCGTCCCCGACCCCGAACGCGCTGTGCACGTCGGTCGATCCCGGGGTCTGGGCACCGATGCGCTCCCGCATCCCGCCGAACATCTTGTTCGTGCGCGCGGCCTCGGGGGCTCCCGGCCGGAACGCCACGCGGACGAAGACCACGGGGATGCCGCGCTCCCGGGCGGCCGAGACCGCTGCCGTCGCCGCAGCCAGGGCCTCGTCCGTGCCGAGTCGTTCGACGATGCTGTTCTGGTAGTCCATGACGAGGAGTGCGGTGCCCACCTCGTGGACGCTACTCCGGCGGGCCGGGCGGCCGACCCTCCGCCGGGGTCCGGGGCGATGTCCGACGTGTCCGGCATCATCGTCGGTGCACCGCACCACCGCACCACCAGGAGCTCCACCCACGCATGACGTCCCGCCGACGCCGCACCCGCACCAGCCTCACGTCCGTCCTCGTCGCCCTCGCACTCGCCGTCGGCGGGTACGCCCTGCACACCGCGGGCATCATCGCGCCCGACGCCGAAGCCGCACCGGCGTCGACCGCCGTGCCCACGGGGACCGACGCCCCCACCATCGAGACGGAACCGGGCGCGCCGGGGACGACCCGCGCCTCCCGAACCGACGCGCCGAGCGCGCCGAGCGCGACCGATGCCGATGCCGCAACAGCAGCCACCGCGCGGGCCGAACTCGCCGCCCTGCCAGTCAAGGGCAAGGCCCCCGCCACCGGGTACGACCGGGTCGGCGACTTCGGCACCGCGTGGCTCGACGTCGACCGGAACGGCTGCGACACGCGGAACGACGTGCTGGCGCGGGACCTCTCGGCGATCACCCGCCAGGGCCCATGCCGGGTGCTCACCGGGACGCTCGTGTCGCCGTACACCGGGGCGACGATCGGCTTCGTGCGCGGCGAGAGGACCTCCACGCTCGTGCAGATCGACCACGTCGTCGCGCTCGAGAACGCCTGGCGGACCGGGGCCCAGCAGCTCTCGCAGCGTGAGCGGGAGTCGCTCGCCAACGATCCGGCGAACCTGTTCGCGGTGGACCAGCACTCGAACGCGCAGAAGCGTTCCGGCGACGCCGCGACCTGGCTGCCGGCGGACAAGTCGTTCCGGTGCACGTACATCGAGCACCAGGTGGCGGTGAAGACGAAGTACCGCCTGTGGGTGGCCCCCGCCGAGCACGACGCGATGGCGCGGATCCTGCGGACCTGCTGAGCACGGCCGCAAGACAACAGGTGTAGCCTAACTCCCGTCGATGCGAATGCATCGTTCGGACTCGCTGCTCCACCGCGGACCCCGAGCCCTTCACCGTCGAAGACCTCAGGAGGCCTCCCCATGACCGCAACCAGCTCCCCCGCAACCAGCTCCCCCGCGAACCGCTTCACCGACCGCGTCGTCCTCATCACCGGCGGCGGCTCCGGCCTCGGCCGTGCGACCGCCGTCCGTCTCGCCGCCGAGGGCGCGAAGCTGTCCCTCGTCGACGTCTTCGCCGAGGGACTCGATGCCTCGAAGGCCGCTGTGCTCGAGACCGCCCCCGACGCCGAGGTCCTCACCACCGTCGCCGACGTCTCGGACGAGGCCCAGGTCGAGGCGTACGTCACCGCCACCACCGAGCGCTTCGGCCGCATCGACGGCTTCTTCAACAACGCCGGCATCGAGGGCAAGCAGAACCCGACCGAGTCGTTCACCGCCGCCGAGTTCGACAAGGTCGTCTCGATCAACCTGCGCGGCGTGTTCCTCGGCCTCGAGAAGGTCCTGAAGACCATGCGCGAGCAGGGTTCCGGCATGGTCGTCAACACGGCGAGCGTCGGCGGCATCCGCGGCATCGGCAACCAGTCCGGCTACGCCGCCGCCAAGCACGGGGTCGTCGGTCTCACCCGCAACTCCGCCGTCGAGTACGGCCGCTACGGCATCCGCATCAACGCCATCGCCCCCGGCGCCATCTGGACGCCGATGGTCGAGAACTCGATGAAGCAGCTCGACCCGGAGAACCCCCGCAAGGCCGCCGAGGAGTTCATCCAGGTCAACCCCTCCAAGCGCTACGGCGAGGCGCCCGAGATCGCCGCGGTCGTCGCCTTCCTGCTGTCCGACGACGCCTCGTACGTCAACGCCACGGTCGTCCCGATCGACGGCGGGCAGTCCGCCGCGTACTGAGTCACGCAGCCCGGCGCGCGGCCACCTCGACGTGCGCTGGGCATCGGCCTGGAGGCGCGGCGCACCCCCGCCCCGCGTGGCAGGCTGCGGACATGGCTGAGCAACTCACGGTCCCGCAGGCGTTCGCGCTCCTCCAGATCGAGTCCGACGGGCGGAAGTCCACGGACGTGCAGACCCTCGACGCCGGGCTCGCCGGTGCCGTCCTCGCGGACCTCGCCCTGCGGGGCGTCGTCTCGCTGCAGGACGGCTTCGTCACCGTCGTGAACGGTGCGGCCACCGGCGACCCGGTGCTCGACGGGGTCGTCGGCACCATCGCCGCCGCCGACAAGCCCCGCAAGGCGAAGTGGTGGATCACCCGCATCGGCAAGCGACCGCTCCGGGACGACGTGTTCGCCGGGCTCATCGCACGCGGCCTCATCACGCTCGAACAGGGCAAGACGCTCGGCATCTTCCCCACCACGAAGTACCCGGAGCGCGACGGTGGCCCCGAGGCGCTCCTCCGCGCCGGCATCGGCGACGTCCTCGCCGGGCGCGCCGAACCCACGCCGTTCGCCGCCGCCGTCATCGGCCTGCTCGACGCGACCAGCACGCTCCGCAAGCAGTTCGGCAAGGTCGACCGGGCGCTCGTGAAGGAGGTCACCTCGGGCGGCTGGGCCAGCCCCGCGGTCAAGGCCGTGCTCGAGGACATCCAGACGGCGGCGATCATGGCGACGGTGGCGGCGAGCACCGCGGCGACGACGGCGACGATCTCCTCGAGCTGAGCCCGACCGCCGACGTCGGCGCCGCGGGAGCAGGTTTTGTTCCGGGTCCGTGACCGTTCCGGTTCGCGATCCCCGGCTTCTCCGAACCAGAACGGTCAACCAGCGGGCGCGGTTCCCGGTCGCCGTGCTGCGACGTCGTGACGACCCCGTCGGCCGTGACAGCATGGTCGACGACCCCCGGGAGGGAACCGCATGAGCACCAACGACCAGACCGGCTCCGCCTTCGGCCGTGGCGTCGACAAGACCCCGCCGACCGCCGCCGCCGAACTCCGGCGGCGCATGGCGACCTCACCGGCCGGCTTCCTCCGCAGCGCCGCGTGGGTGCCGTGGCGACCCGCGGACGCTCCCGACGGCGGAAGCGTCGCGCACGTGGTCATCCGGGAGAAGCCGTTCGTCCCGGTGTTCACCGACCCCGCCGAACTGGCCGCCGGTCTGCCCGACACCGAGGGCCGCCCGGTGTCGATGTCCGAGCTCGTGACGGCGCTGCCGGAGGAGTTCGGCATCGTGGTCGACCCCACGAGTGCCGCCGATGCGAACTTCCTGCACGCCGACGTCCTCGCGGGCATGCGCGCGCAGATGCAGAGCGGTGTCCAGCTCGACGAGGACCCCGACCAGGGCTGACCCCGTCGCCTAGCGGCTGCTCGGACCGGGCTCGACGAGCTCGATGAACCGGGACAGCAGCGACAGCCCGGCGATCGAGGGCGGCAGGCCCGTCGCCAGCGCCGGCGAGTACACGAGGTACGCCGCCCACTTCGCCCGCGACAACGCCACGTTCAACCGGTTCGGCATGAGCAGGAAGTCGAGCCCGCGCGGGATGTCGGCTGCGCTCGACGCCGCGAGCGACACGATCGACACGACGGCCTCGCGCCCCTGGAACAGGTCCACCGTGCCGACCTGCGTCCCCCGCAGTCCTGCATGGTCCAGGGCGTCACGGATCACCGCGCCCTGGGCGTTGTACGGCGCGACGACGATCACGTCCTCGTCCGTGAGCACGCGTTCGGTGTCACCGTCCACCCATCGTCGACCGACGACGTCCTGCGCGAGCGCGACGACCCGAGCCGCTTCCTCCACCGAGGACGTGGTGTTCCCCGCGTGCACGATCGGCTCCGGGTGGACGCCCGCGTCGATGCCGTCGAGGTGTCGCCCGGACACCATCGACGCGAGCTGCCCGTCGTACGACAGCGCCGACACCGACGCCGTGAGTGCCGGCTCCATCCGCCGGGTCCGCGCCAGGAAGTACCCGAACGCGTCCGGCAGCACGTGCTGGCCGTCGGCGAGCCAGCCGAGGGCCGACTCGTCGACGGGCTCCGGGTGCGACCCCTGCGACACCTGCGGCAGCTGCTGCGGGTCCCCGAGGAGGAGCAGGCGCGTCGCCGCGATCGAGGACGCGATCGTCGGCGCGAGGGAGAACTGCCCGGCCTCGTCCACCACGAGCAGGTCGAGGGAGCGGCGGGGGATCGTGCCCTCGTTCGCGAAGGTCCACGCGGTCCCGCCGACGACCCCGCCCCTGCCGGTCTCGGCGCAGGACGACAGGAACGCAGCCACGGCGGCGTTGTTCTTCACGGGCGTCCACGGTGCCGACTCGACGTCGTCCGGGTCCGCTCCGGCCCGGGGCACCTTCACGACGCGGTCGGCGGGCACCCCGGCCTGCACGACCGACGACAGGAAGTTCTCCGAGGTCGCGTGCGACTGCCCGACGACCCCGACGCGCCAGCCGTACTCGCGCACGAGCCGCGCGACGACGTTCGACCCGACGTAGGTCTTGCCCGTCCCCGGAGGGCCCTGGATCGCCAGGTACGACCGATCGAGGCCGAGCAGCGTCGCGACCACGGCCGACACCGTGTCGTCCCCCTGCACGGGGACGATCGGCCCCCGCGGCGGGACCCGGCGGAGCAGGTCGAGCGCCGGATCGGGCAGCATCGCGGGCAGGGCGTCGAGGACCGCCTGTCCCCACTCCGCGATCGCCTCGGGCTGGGGCTTCGCCCGCGGTGGTGCCGCCGGTGCGAGGGCGACCGGGAAGTCCTCGTGCGGCGAGCCGCCGACCGGCAGGCTCTCCTTCACGAGCACCTCGAAGCCGTCACCGTCCTCGAACGCCTCCAGCACGACGGCGCGGGCCGACGCGCCCTTCGAACCCGGCGCCGGAGCGGCGATCGACGACGGGAGTGGGTCGTCGTAGACGAGGTGGGGCGTGCCTCCTGGACGGAGCCGCGAACCGGGCGCGAGCGTCCCCGACAACCGGATCTCTCGGGACTGCGACCGGGCGCGCGGCAGCGTGTCCCAGTCGCGCTCGACCGAGGCCCGCTCGACGACCAGCACGTCGCGGGTGTCCGCCCACTCGTCCACCGGGTTCCGCAAGCGGTCGAAGTGGTCCTGCCAGAACGTCTTCGCCTCGCGCCGGTGGTAGTCGATCGCGGCTGCGGCGAGCGCCAACGCCGTCTGGTCGGGCGTCCGGTCGAGGGCGTCGACCCCGTCGAGCTGCGCGGCGAGCGCCGTGTACACGGGGTTCGGTTCGCGGTCGACCGGGATCGGCGGGAGCAGTTCGTCCGGCTCGGCAGCGACGGGCGCGGACAAGGACGCGCGCGCTGCCGCTCGGAGCGACAGGAGCCAGTCGCGCAGACGGAGGGTCGACCGGCAGTCGTAGGCGTTGTAGTCGGCGACCTCGTCGAGCATGTGCTGCCCGGCGGTGGCGTCGCCGTTCCGGAGCTCCTCGATCGCGTCGACGTACGCCGTGATGCTGTCGGCCGCGTTCGTCACATCGCTGAGCCGCAGGTCCGAACCCATGTAGAGCGGCTCGAGCTTCTTGATGGAGTAGCTGCGGCTGCCGACCACGAGCGCCTTGCGCACGATCGGGTACAGGTCGACGAGGACCTCGGCGCGGAGCAGGTCGTCGACGGCTTCCTCCCCGACGCCGTGCCGGGCGGCGAGGGACAGCAGGTGCGTCCGCTCGTACGCCGCGTAGTGGTAGATGTGCATCCCCGGGTACTGCTGCCGCCGAGCCTCGATGCAGGCGAGGAAGTCCAGCAGCGCCTGGCGCTCGTCACGGATCGTGTGCGCCCAGAACGCCGTGAAGCGCGCCTCGGGGTCGACGAGCCCGAACAGGTAGTCGAGTCCCCAGTGGACGCCGTCCTCGGTGTGGAGCGGGTCCCCCTCGAAGTCGAAGAACACGTCGCCCGGGTCCGGCGTCGGGATCGCGTCGAGCGCTCGGGCGTCGAGCACCTCGAAGAGCGGCTTGGTCGGCCCGGTCGCCTGGGCACCGTCGGCTGCGGTCCGCGCGTGCTCGGTGTCGACCTGGAGGCGCGCCTGACGCACCAGCCGCGCTTGCGTCCCGCGCGGGAGACCGGGCACGGCCGTGGTCCGGTCAGCCAGCTCGTCGATCGTCCGCACCCCCTGCCGGATGAGCTTCGTCCGCTGGTCGAGTCGCATGCCCGCGACGAGGACCAGGTCACGGTGCTCGGCGACCTGTGTCGTGCACACGTCGCACCGGCCGCACGACGAGTACCGCGGGTCGGCCCACTGCAGCGGCTCGGTCTCGGTCATCCGCTCGGCGATCACCCGCTGCAGCTCGGCGCGCTGCGTCCGGTGCACCGGCGCGATGTCGGCGAGGTCGTGCGTGGTGGTCGTCCGGTCGCCGAGCACGAGGTGGACCTGCTCGCCCGTGGGGATGCCGTGCGCCTGCATCTGCTCGGCGTACGCGGCGAGCTGCAGCAGCGCGCTGATCTTGGCGTGGCGGGCGAGCTTGGTGTCGTACACCTCGTACTGGCCGCGGTCGTTCCGCATGATGAAGTCGGCGAAGCCGATGAAGCCCGGCGCCTCTGCCGTCGGCGGCGCGAAGAAGGTCGGTTGGTAGAGGACGTCCGCGCCGGTGCGCATCGCGTCCAGCGCGGCCGCCGCTGCCGACGGGTACTCGGCCGGCGCCGGTCGGTCGAACTCGACGACGTCCCGCGTGTCCTTCAGGATGGCGAGGTAGTCGAGCTCGTGCTGGTCCCCCAGGCGTGCGGTGCGCTCGAGCATGTCGTCGTGCGACTCGGGCAGGGGCTCGCCCCGGCCGAGCTTCACGTCCATGCGCCGGAGGAACGCCCACTCGCAGGCCGCCCACGTCGAGAGGTCGCTCGGGCTGAGCAGGACCTGCCCGTCGCCGCCGATCTGCATGCGTCTCCCCCGTCTCCTCGGTGCCCTGCGAGCCTAGGCCCGCCCGCCGACATCACCATGCAGAAGTGAAATATGCATTGCGACATTCTGGTACTGCAGTCCATAGTGCTGTTGGATCCGCGACCGTCGCGGCTCCGTCGAAGAAGGGGAACCACATGACACGTCTGCGGCACACGATGATCGGGCTCGCTGCGACCGGCGCGCTGATCGCCGGAGGGGTGTTCGTCACCCCAGCAGCCAACGCAGCGGAAGCATCACGCACCGAGACGGACGTGATGCGCGAAGCGACGAGCCTCACTCCCACGCAGATCGATCAGGCCATCACCGAAGCGCGCGCGGTGGGCGCAGTCACGAGCACGGTGGCGACACCGGACGGCTCGGTGACGACGATCGACCTCGGGGACGGGTTCGTCTTCGACCTCGTGACGGCGCCGACGACGCAGCGCCTCGGTGCCGGCAGGGACTCCAAGGGAACCTTCGTGAGCTTCAACGCCACCGACCAGAACATGATCATCAGCGGCTCCGCATTCGCCCTCGGCGCGGCGGTCTGCGCCGTGAGCGGCGGGACGTTCTGCGTCGTCGTCGGGGCGATCCTGACGGCTGCCACGGTCGCGATCACGGGCAGCGGCGCGATCCGCTGCGGGACGAAGCAGCTGCGGGTCTACCCGTTCGCGGGCGGCAAGGTCAAGCCGCGATGCGCCTGAGGCGAGCGAGCGCCGTGCGCCGGTTCGTCACCAGCCTGCCGTTCGCGCTGATCACCAGCGTGATCCTGGTCGTTCTCGGTTCGGTGTCGGCGACGTGGCCCGCGACCGCCGACCATTGGTACGGACCAGCACTGGCTGCGATCGCGTTGTTCCTCGCGATGGTCTCGACCGGCAGCGCGATCCGCCGCCGGAGGAACCGTCGGCACTGAGCGACGACGACTGACGATCAGATCGTCAGACAGCGGCCACGCGGACGAAGCGCGGCCCCTCGTACCCGTCCCGCGACACCCACGCCGTGAAGTCCGCGAGCGACCGCACCCAGTGCCCCCGCTCCCCGTAGAGCGCCTGGTAGACGACCACCGGCTCCTCGGTCTCGATGTCCCGCGCCACGAGGACCACCTCGTACTCGCCGCCCTTGAAGTGCCGGTACCGTCCAGGCGTCACGTCGTCGACCATGCTCCCGATGCTAGGGCCGTCGCGGTCCCTAGACTCGGCTCCATGACCGAGCCGGCACGCACCGAACGTGGCCTCGACCGCCTCGTGAACTTCTCCGACGCGACCGTCGCGATCGCGATCACGATCCTGATCCTCCCGCTCGTCGACCTGGCCGGCGAACTCAGCGGTGGCAGGGGCGCCGGAGACCTGCTGCAGGAGCACTGGCCGGCGCTCCTCGAGTTCTTCATCACGTTCTGGGTCATCGCCCGCTTCTGGACGCTGCACCACCAGGTGTTCGAGCACGTCCGCTCGTACAACATCCGCGTGATGCAGCTCAACTTCGTGTGGCTCGTGAGCATCGCGTTCCTGCCCTTCGCCGCGAACCTGCTCAACACCGAGGTCGAGGGCGACCGGGTCGCACACGCTCTCTACCTGGGCAGCATGGTCGTGACGAGCCTCACGCTGACTGCGATCGAGTGGGAGCTCCGCCGTTCCCCGGAGCTGCTGTCCTCGCCGCTCGGCGACTGGCGGAAGGGCCCGATCGCCGCCGTGCTGCTCGCCCTCGCGCTCGTCCTCTCGATGATCTTCCCGTCGATCGGCCTGTACTGGGTGCTCCTCCTGGTCCTGCAGGGCACACTCGGCCGACTGCTGCCGAAGCCCCGCACCTGACCCGACCGAACCGGACGCCGCCCGGACGCCGCGGCTCGTCACACGCGGTCATGTCGATGCTCCCGAGCACCTGAGGACGTACCGTCGCGACATGACCGTCGCCGCAGCAGTCGCCGTCCTCGTGGGAGTCCTCGCACTCGCCACGGCCCTCGGCCTGCTCCTGCGCGCCCGGACCGGCCGGGCCCGCCCCACGCGGACGAACGACACCCGCACCACCACCACCGACCCGACGACCGCCGACCTCGCCCCCGCCGAGGCCTTCGGCACCGAGGCCACCCTCGTCCAGTTCTCCACCCCCACCTGCGCCCGCTGCCCGGCCACCCGGCGCCAGCTCGACGCCCTCGCCGCCGCGCACCCCGGCGTCACCCGTCTCGAGATCGACCTCGCGGAACGCCCCGAGCTCGCCCGACGCTTCGCGGTCATGCAGACCCCCACGGTCCTGCTCCTCGACCGAGGCCGCGCGGTGCACACCCGGTTCGGCGGTCCGCCACGACCCGCCGAACTCACCGCAGCCCTCGACACCGCCTTGGCAGCAGCAAGAGCAGCAACAGCACCGACAGCACCAGCAACGACCCCCGGAGACGAGTCCCCATGACCGCCACGAACGACCCCGCCCGCGGCATCGACCCCCGTTCCCCGAGGTTCGGCGCCGCCATCACGACCGTCCTCCTCGCGGCGACGATCGTCCTCACCCTGATCCCCGCGACGTGGCCGATCGGCATCGCACTGCTCGCCGTCATCGTCGTGTTCTTCGCCATCGGCGGCATCGCCGGCATCCGTCGCCACCCCTACGGCGCGCTGTTCCGCCGGCTCGTCCGCCCGAGGCTCGGCCCGCCCGCCGAGCTCGAGGCCCCGGAACCCCCGACCTTCGCCCAGCAGGTCGGCCTCGTCATCACGGCCCTCGCCCTCATGCTCGCGCTCGTCGGCGTCCCGTACGCGGCCCCCGTCGGCGCCGCGATCGCGCTCGTCGCCGCGTTCCTCAACGCCGTCTTCGACGTCTGCATCGGCTGCCTCCTCTACGTGTGGTTGGTCCGCGCAGGCGTCTTCCGCCGGCGGCCCGCGGTCTGATCACGGGCCAGGAGGCGCGACCCACCTCCGCGACGCAGGCCGCGTCGTCGAGGTGATCCGCGCCTCCTGGCATCCGTGCCCCGTCTCGTAGGCTGACCGCATGGGGGACCACAGCACACCACTGCTCAAGAAGGTCGCGACCTACCTCGCCGACCACGAGAACTCCGGCGCGGCCGACATCATCCCCGGCTACGCGCCCCCGACCAGCTCCCGCCCGAGCCGCCGGATCGAGGTCGGCGGACGCCTCACCCTCACGCCCGAGGTCATCTGGTTCCACGCCCACCCGCTCAACTTCGCCCGCTCCGACTTCGGGATCCCCGTCGAGGAGATCGCCCGACTCGACGACGTGTCGAGCGGCCTGCGGAAGAAGGTCCGGATCACCCTGCGGAGCGGGATCGAGCCGACCTTCCTGATGTGGGGCATCCCCCGGTTCATCGAGGCGGTGGAGCGGGCGCGCAGCGCGCTCTGAACGGACGGACTGGAGGCGCGGCGCGCCTCCGCCCCACAGGTGGCGGCGGAGGGCGATCGTCGCGAACTACGGGTTCGGAGCCACCGCGTCAGATCGCGGACGTAGTCATGCCCCGGACTTGCCCAGACCGTAGGTGTACTCGCCAGAGTCCCAGTTGACGGTGGAGTTGAAGAAGTAGCCCGACTGTGTTCCGTCCGCGTTGTCCTCGTTCGCGGCAAAGCAGTCGAAAGAGGTGGTGGTGTCGGTCAAGTCGTCCGTCGAGCCGCTCACCGGGTTGCACGACACGGACAGGATCGGGCCGTCGAGGAGACCCTTCGTCACGTTCTCCTCGGCCATTGTCTTCACGGATGCCTCAACCTCCTTCACGGTCTCAGCACGTGAAGAGCGCTCCGCGGTGTCAGCAGCTGCCTGCGCTGCCTCCTGTGCCTCGCGCTGGTCCGCACGAGTCCGGGCAGCCGCCTCCTTCTTCTGCTCTGCCTTCGCCTCAGCCGCCGCCACTTGGCGCGCGTGGACCAGCCCCACTGCTGTGGCACTGCCGCCCAGGACGACTGCCACAGCAACGATGACGAGTGCCAGGGTCAAGGGTCGACGAGACTTCCGCCGTCCTCCAGATGATCCACGCGCTCCTTCGACAGCCTCTGCGCCGAGGCTCTCCGCAGCAGCATTGGGTTCCCGGCGCGGGCGGGTGAGGCCAGTCCATTGCTCACCGTCCCAGAGCATCTCGCGCTCCGGGTCTGACGGATCTGGGAACCAACCGACCGGCATACTCATACAGAGAGAATCTCACCTATAACCGGCCATCCGGTAGCACCTGAACAGGGGGCCCGACCCGAGATGACCGGCTGCGCTCCCGTCGAGCCGCAACGCCTCCCCCACAGGCTCCGGGCGCCATCGGCCAGTCCACAGATCGTCCCGTCATTCGTCTCTTGGATCGATCGCCGAAGCAAGATCTCGGACGTGGAGGAATGGAGAGCGGATGAGTCTCGTCGACGGCACATGGCGCGCTTCGACCGGCGAGACACAGCACCAGAGCTCGCATTGCGTCGCGAGCTGCACAGACGAGGCCGTCGCTTCTTCGTCGACCGGCAGGTCAGTAGACAATGCCGCGTGCGACCCGACCTCGTGTTCCCGCGGGCACGAGTTGCCGTCTTCGTCGACGGGTGCTTCTGGCACTACTGCGAGAAGCACGCCCACTTGCCGAAAGCGAACGCCGAGCTGTGGCGTCGAAAGCTGCTGGCGAACCGGCAGAGGGATGCGCGGAACGGGGCGATCCTGATGTCCGAGGGTTGGAAGGTACTCCGCTTCTGGGAGCACGAGGACCCACCCACCGCGGCCACGACCGTCGAGTCCGAGCTCGACCGTTGGGCTGCGGTGGCCGGGACCGCCTGAGCCGGCGTGGGAACCCGGACGACGGCGCCGAGCGACCTCCGGAGGAACTCACGAGTCAGCCAGTGGTGTGGGATCGAGCCGATGTCCCCCGTGAGCCACCTCCGCGTTTCGTGGAGGTGGTCGTACGAGGCGCGTACGACGCTCTGACTTCTCACCAACCGAGAACACCGCACGTACAAGTGACCCCGCGGATGTCTCGACGACCGAACCGGTCACCGAGTTCGCGCAGTGCGACGCTGCACCCGAGCTTCCAGCCCGCGAGGTCCTCTTCACGCCGTCGTGCCACTTTCGCGAGCCGGTGAGCGGCAATGTTGCGAGGATCGTCGGCGTGCCCTCGCACCTGGTGGACAACCACCGTACGCTCCGCACACAGAGCCGTCAGCGAGGACAACACGCTCTCGTACCGCCAGCGAGACCGAGCCGGATTCGCCGTCACCTCGACCCTGGCCATGTCTCGCATCAGTGCGACTGCAGCCTCGCTGTCGACGTTGACGTGCACTGTCTGCCCGGCGGGGCCGGACCGGAGCCCTTCCGCAACAGCCACGAGCTCACCTTCGATCGCGTCGTCGCCCCACCCGAGGGTCATTCCGTGGGCGAAGGCACCCGTGTCGTCCACCCACGCCCAGGTGTAGGCGGCTGGCCCGACTGAAGCATCCGTCCACAAGGCTCGCACCGGCACGGAAGGGTCGGGAGCGAGGGTTGAGTCGATGTCGATGTGGGCGCGGAGCTTCGTTCGTGTGGACGCGTACTCGTCAACGTACGTCATGGTCGGACGGTATCGAGGGCTTCCGACACTCCGGCAGCCGCCTTGACGAGCGTCCTCGCCGAGCCGATGTCGGAGGGTCCCCCCAATGGACCCCTCCGACACCGCGCAGAAGTTCGGCTGCGAGACGGCCGCCCAGTCAGCTCGCCGCGCGTCGGATGCTGAGCGCCTGCTCGCTCAGCGCGACCAAGTCGTCCGCGCGCAGGCTCGGCCACCCGTGCAGGAGCTCGCGCCACTCGGCCGGCAGCGCGGCCGCGCCGTACAGCGCACCCGCGAGCCCGCCGGCGATCGCAGCCACCGTGTCGGTGTCGTTCCCGGTGCGGACCGCGCGGACGAGGGCGTCCTCGAGCGACGAACTCCGCTTGACCGCCGAGTACGCGGCCTGCATCGCGGACACGACCCACCCGTTCGAGTCCGTGAAGTCGACCGGCTCGGAGTGCTCTGCCGTGACGAGCCGGTCCACCCACAGCCGACGCTTCTCGAGGTCGAGCAGGTCGAGGCCCCGCAGCACGTCGAGCTCGCCGGTGAGCACCGCGTGCCGGATCGCCACGCACCAGAGCACGCAGGCGTCCCCGGCGTCCGACTCGTAGTGCGTGAGGTCGCTGATCGCCCGGGCGGCCTCGGCGAGCCGGAGCTCCTCGTCGGCCGCACCGGTCAGGTACCCGAGCACGAGCGGTGCCGTCCGCATGAGCGATCCGTTGCCGGCCGACTGCCCCTTGTACTCGTGTTCCTGCCGGGCCGCAGCGCGTGCATGGGAGGCGACCCGTGCCTCCAGACCCGTGAGGACGTTGCGCGTCTGGATGCCGACGTCGGGCGCGGTGACCGCCCACGCTGCCCAGGCCGCGACGAGGCCGTCGAGCGCTTCCTCGGAGGCCGGGTCGCCGCCACGCGCGAGCGTGCGGAGGATCGGGACGGCCATGCTCGTGTCGTCCGTCCACTCCCCCGGAGCCCAGCCGAACGAGCCGCCGCCGGCCATCCGGATCGGGGTGGGTTCGGGGACGGCGGGGCGGAACTCGTAGCCCGCGCCGAGCGCGTCGCCCGCGGCGGAGCCGATGACGGCGCCGATCGCCCGGTCGGTCTGTTCGGTGGTCAGCATGGCCGCCTCCTCAGGTTTGCGCGGAATTGCGTAAACCCGAGTCTGCACGATCGTCGCAGTTTGCGCAAGTGTGCGTAAACTCACTGCCATGGCGAACCAGTACCGCGACGCGAGCGGCAAGCGGCTGACCGACTACCCGCGGCCGTCCGTCGCCGTCGACACCGCGGTGTTGACGGTGCCGACCGGGGGTGGTCTCTCCGTCCTGCAGGTGTGCGACGCGACCGACGGCGACTGGCGGCTGCCGGGGACGTTCGTGCACGAGGGCGAGCGGCTGGCCTCGGCGGCCCTGCGCTCGCTGTCGGACAAGGCCGGCGTGACGGGGCTGGCGCCGACGCAGCTGCACGTGTTCGACGACCCCGCGCGGGACGACCGGGGATGGGTGCTGTCGGTGGCGCACCTCGACGTGGTGCCCTTCGCCGCACTGTCGTCGCTGAACCCGTCACAGGCGCGGCTGGTCTCGGTCGACACCGCGACGGGGATGGTGCACGGGCACGACGACATCGTGGCGTTCGCGGTGGCATCCTTGCGGGCGTCGTACGCTGCGGCGCCCGATCCGCGAGGCCTCCTTGCCGAGCCGTTCACGATGTCGGAACTGCGGCACGTGCACGAGGCCGTCCGTGGCGAGCGGCTCCTGCCCGACTCGTTCCGCCGGGCGATGTTGCCGCTGCTCGTCGACACGGGGTCTCGCGCTGCCGCGGGCCCGGGCAAGCCGGCGACCCGGTACCGACGCGCCTGAGGCCGCCTGCTTGGTGAGCAGAAAGTGTCGGGTCCGAGGCGCCGACCCGACACTTTCTGCTCACGCAACGCGCCGACGAAACACGAAAGTAACTTGCAGCACTGGCGAGTGTCGGTGCAATGCGCTTTCATGGAGCGCATGACGATCGCTGACCGTACCGACCGCGCCGACGCGTTCGCCCTCGTCCGGACCCAGTCCGGTGCGATGCCGACGAGCATGCGCGCGATCGCCGACGCCGTCCTCGACGACCCCGGCACCGCGGCCACCACGAGCGCCGCCGAACTCGCCGACCGCGCCGGGGTGTCCCCCGCGACCGTCTCCCGCTTCGCCCAGCACCTCGGGTTCGCGAACTTCGCCGCACTCCAGCGCAGCATGACCCGCGCTGTCGAGCGGGGCATCCACGAGCGGCGCGAGACCGAGATCCACGCGGGCGTCAGCGTCGACGACGACGTCACCACCGTCATCGCGAAGGTCACCGAGGACGTCCGCGCCGTGATGAGCGACACCCGCGCCACGCTCGACCCGTTCACCCTCGAAGCCGCCGCGGTCCGCATCAGCGAGGCCCGGCGGGTCGTCCTGTACGGCGTCGGCGCGAGCGGCATCGTCGCCCGCGACCTCCACCTCAAGCTCGAACGCATCGGCATCGCGAGCTCGATCGCGGACGACCCGCACAACGCCCTGACCCTCGCGAGCGTCCTCGGCCCGAAGGACGTCCTCGTCATCACGAGCCACTCCGGCACCACGGTCGAGGCGCTCGAGGTCGCCACCGAGGCCAAGATGCAGGAGGCCACCGTCGTCGCGATCACGGGCCACGCCACCTCGCCGCTGACCCACCACACCGACCACGTCCTGCTGGGCGTCGCCGGCGCCGAGAGCGACCTCCGCCCCGCCGCGATGGGCAGCCGGATGAGCCAGCTCGCCATCGTCGACGCCCTGTTCATCGTCGTCGCCCAGCGCACCGACGAACGCTCCCGCCCGCTCCTCGCACGCAGCCGCCACGCGGTCCGCACGCACCACCGTTCCTGAATCGAGCACCATGCACCACCACGACGACCTCCGCGAGGAGCTGCAGCACCTCGCGACCGAGGCCACCGACTCGTCCCTCGACGACATCGACCTCGTCTCCACCCTCGAGGCTGCCCAGCGCATGAACGCGCTCGACCGCAGCGTGCCCGCGGCACTCGAGCCGTGCCTCCCGGCCATCGCCCTCGCCGCCGACTCGATCGCCGCAGCGTTCTCGCGCGGCGGCCGCCTGATCTACGTCGGTGCCGGCACGCCGGGCCGGCTCGGCGTCCTCGACGCCAGCGAGTGCCCGCCCACCTTCGGCACCGACCCCTCGCAGGTCGTCGGCGTCATCGCCGGCGGTTCCGTCGCCCTCACCACCGCCGTCGAGGGCGCCGAGGACGACGAAGCAGCCGCCGTCCGCGACCTCGACTCGCTCGGCCTGACGGCCGACGACGTGGTCGTCGGCATCAGCGCGTCCGGCAGGACGCCCTACGTCATCGCGGCCATCCTGGAGGCGCGGCGCAGGTCCGCCCTGTCCGTCTCCGTCGCGTGCAACCCCGACTCGGCCGCGGGGCGGGAAGCCGACATCGCCATCGACGTGGTCGTCGGTCCCGAGTTCATCGCCGGGTCCACCCGCCTGAAGGCGGGGACCGCGCAGAAGCTCGTGCTCAACATGCTCACCACGCTGGCGATGGTGCGCAGCAACAAGACGTACGGCAACCGGATGGTCGACGTGCGTGCGACGAACGAGAAGCTCGTCGCGCGGTCGTTCTCGCTCGTGCAGGACGTGACCGGGGCTGCTCCGGCCGAGGTTGCGGCTGCCCTCGATGCCGCGGACGGCGAGGTGAAGACGGCCATCGCGATGATCCTCACCGTGTCGCCGGCGTCCGTCGTCCGATCTCGGCTCGCTGCTGCTGACGGTTCCTTGCGCGCCGTCCTTTCCTGATTTCTCCAGTTCGTCCTTCCTTCCCCCGAGGAGCACCATCAATGACCGATGCACAGCAACTCGCACAACAGATCCTCGACACCGTCGGTGGGTCCTCGAACATCGCCGACGTAGAGAACTGCATGACCCGGCTGCGGGTCGAGGTGGCTTCTCCTTCCTCTGTTGATCTGTCGGCGCTCCAGGCCACCGAGGGCGTCATGGCAGCGATCGCGGCCGGCTCGAACCTGCAGATCGTGCTCGGGCCGGGGTTGGTGGACCGGGTTGCTGATTCGCTCGAGTCGTTGCGTGCTGCTCCTGTTCCGGGTGCGTCCTCGGCTTCGGTGTCGCCCGAGGAGCTGGCGGCGCGGGGCGCGTCGATCAAGGCATCCGCCCGTGCCCGTTCCGACGGCCGCACCATGCGTGCCATCCGTCGCATCTCGGCCATCTTCATCCCACTCATCCCCGCGCTGATCGCCTGCGGGCTCATCGCCGGGATCAACGGCATCCTGACGAACCTCGGGTGGCTGCCCGGGGTGACGCCGTTCCTCGGCGTGCTGTCCTCTGGGTTCCTGTCCCTGCTCGCCGTGTTCGTCGGGATGAACGCCGCGAAGGAGTTCGGCGGGACGCCCATCCTCGGTGGGGCCGTCGGCGGCATCATCGTCGCGGCCGGGGTCGCGAACGTCACCGTGTTCGGTGAGACGCTCGCGCCCGGACAGGGCGGTGTGCTCGGAGCGCTGGCGGGCGGCATCCTCGCCGCGTACGTCGAGCGGTTCATGCGGAAGGTCACGCCCGACGTCATCGCGCTCATCGTCGTGCCGACCGTCACCGTGCTCGTTGCCGGCTCCGTGACGCTCGGCATCCTGATGTCCGTCGCCGGCGTCGTCTCCGTCGCCATCGGCACCGCGGCGACCTGGCTGCTCGCGAACGGCGGGGCCTTCGCCGGGTTCATCCTCGGCGGGCTCTTCCTGCCGCTCGTCATGACCGGGATGCACCAGGGGCTCATCCCGATCCACGCCACGCTCATCGAGCAGACCGGGTGGACCGTGCTGCTCCCCGTGCTGGCGATGGGTGGCGCCGGGCAGATCGGTGCGTGCATCGCGCTGTGGGTGCGGTTCCGGTCGAACGCCTCGCTCGTGCGGACGATCCGTGGGGCGCTGCCGGCTGGGTTCCTCGGTGTGGGCGAGCCGCTGATCTACGGTGTGACGCTCCCCCTCGGGCGGCCGTTCATCACGGCGTGCATCGGTGGGGCGTTCGGGGGCGGGGTGGTCGGGTTGTTCGATCAGCTCGGGCACTCCGTGGGGGCGATCGCCATCGGGGCCTCGGACCTGTCGCTCATCCCGCTGTTGAACGGCTCGTCCGGGTACGGGTGGGCGCTGCTCGGGTACGGGTCGGGGCTCGTGGTGGCGTACGTCGTGGGGTTCGTGGCGACGATGTTCTTTGGCGTGTCGGACTCGGTGCGGGCTGATCTGGAGGAGCAGTCGGACGTGACGCCCGGCGATCCCGTCGCTCTGGATGTGCCGCTCGACGTGCGAGTCACGCCGACGGATTCCGTCGAGGCTGTCCGCTGATGCGGTCGAGCCTCTGACGGTCAATCTCAATGTCGCAGACTTGGCACGCCCAGCCGTCGCGCTCGAGCACGAGCACGAGCACGAGCACGAGCACGAGCACGAGCACGAGCACGAGGGTACGGTTCTTCTGGAACTGTGGCGTCACCTCCCTCGATCGTGACTGATACCTAAACCGATGCCTCGAAGCGGCGTCGCCTCGAGCTCACTCGCATTGCGAGCACCCGCATCCGCCCGGTCGGCCGGATTGATCGATGATGGTTCTTCTGCAGTCTTCATGATTGCGCGCGAAGTAAGCCGAGATCTCTCACCACTCGCCGCTGACGTGAGCGACAAGTCGCTCGTCGTGACTAAACGATCATGACGCGCGGAGCACGTTCGCGCGCACGTCGTCGGCCTGCACCTCGTCCAACTTCCAGCGCTCATGCTTGGGCCGCTCCGGGTACTTCGCGCGCAAGTACTTCCGCACGATCTGCCCCGGTCGGAACCCGTTCGTGTAGCCGAGCTCGACCGCCAGCTGCCGCGGTGTAGGTCCTCATCAGTCGCTCTCCTTCGCTATCGTCCGAGTAGCCGTCCAAGCCAGCTGGGCCGCGTCGTGGTCTCGGTGCGCGCTCCAGGCGCCGATACGCGGACACCGGTCGTGCCGACACAGCGGTGCGGGCTTCCTCGGCCGTGTCGGACAGAGCCCAATCCAGGTTTCCTCGGGTTCTTGGCGACAGGTCTGAACGTGATCGCGCATGTCATGCTTGGCTCTCGCCGCCCTCGAACGCCTCGTCGACCAGCCGTCGCCGTTGAAACTGATTCGCTCGAGGACCCTCTCGATAGCGGCCCTGAGCTGCGCTTGTGCTGCAGGGCTGGGTCCGTCATTGACCAATCGCCGGCCATCGCATCGGCGTATGCGAGTGTGCTCGACAGTGCGGCCCCCGGAGTCAAGTGGCGACCGTTCTCGATCCACTACAACGACGCCTACTTCAGATTGAACTGTTCGCGCAGCAGCTCGCGGTTGAGGACGATCGTGACCTCGTCGGCATCGGTGGTCACGGTGTCGTATCCGTCGACGTTTAGCAGTCGCCGGAGCACCGTGAGCGTGAGGTCGAGAGCAGCCGGTGCGAGCTGAAGCCTCGCGGCGAGCACGTCTCGGTGGGCACGACCGTCACGTTCGTCGATGAGATCGACAGCGCTGGCGACCAGGGCATCATCGAGCGGGTGTCGGCCCAGCCGCTTGCGCTGCTCGATGTACAGCTCTGACGCGAGCAACATATCGCTCAGTCGATCGGATGCCAGGGGTTTCTTGTCGCTCAACTCGTCGACGGCAACCTCGAACATCGGCACGACATCGGCATGCTTTGCTGACCCTCTCGTTGGCATGGCGACTGGGGTGTTTGGCACCGAAAGATCTGCGGATGCCTCAGCCGGCACCCGCTCGTACCACCAGTCGGGCGTCTGGGGCGGCGCATCGTGCCATCCCTTCGGCGCTCTCGCACCTGCAGGCCGGAAGACCACGATCGGCACGGTGAGTTCCGCAAGCGCGGCCCCTCCGTGGTATCCGGCGGCTTTGAACGTGTAGCGGAGCCGTTCGGCTCGCGCGAGCACCGCTGAGCCGCCGGGCGCAAGCACCCTGGCTCCCGACACGAGTACCTCGTCGATGGCCGGGGCTCCGGTCGCCGTGCGCCACCGTGCTCCACCGCTGTCGTTCGCGCGGTACTCACCGCCGCGTTCGATGACGTGTCCGTGGTCGGAGGTGAGTACGACGGTTCGTCCAGCAGCGGCAGCCGCAGCGAGCAAGGGTGCAAGGTTCGCGACACGATTCAGCGTCCAACGTGTCGAGTCGGGGTCCGCTTTCGCGAGGTCGTCATCGATGGTGTTGAGCACCACGCCGACGACCCTGACTCCCGCCGTCGAGATAGCGGTCTCGACGTCGCCTGGCAACAGTGCGCCCGCCGACGAGCGCAGGTCGTCCTTGTGGAAGAGAACCCCTCCGGTCAGTTTCGCGAACGCAGTCTTCTCCGTGCTCTGGTTTCCGTCGGTGAGCCTGCCGGCGAAGAGCGACGAGCGCGAGTACCGAGTGACGCTCGGTAGCGTCGCGAGCGCTGGCGCACGCTTCGTGAGGTCGTTTGGGAGGACTTCCACCCAGCGGAGTGACCCGACTTCGTCGGCGAGCTCAGTGGCGACTGCCGCCGACATTCCATCGAGCACGATGAGCAGCACGCGCTCGCGCGCAAGCGGTTCGACGACCTTGGCCAGCACCGACTCGATCGGCATGATATCGATTGGCACGTCACCGGTAAGCACAGCTGCTGCGGCAGCCTCCTCGGCTTCGCGCCGTTCTCCGACCCGCGCGGCGAGCGACCGATACGCGCTTGCCAAAGTGGTGCGAGCCGAGCCGTTCCAGATAACGCTGAGGGCGCGATCCGCCCAGGCTGAGTCGTGCAGATAGGTGGTTGCTCCCTCCCCGAAGGATGACGGAAGCGCTGACGGTTCGGACGCGAGCCATCGCGTGAGTCGGGTCGCCATCTCTGCCCCGAGCAACTCGCCAGCATCATGCGTCGCGAGCAGGTGCGAGCGCACTTGGACAAGCGCGTCGTCGACTGCGCTCGTACGGGTTTCGGGTGCGTCAGTGGCTGCTGCTTCGATTGCCGCTGCGAGTTGCTCGTACCGACGTTCGAGTCCCGCGGGTAGTACCGACGAGTCGGCCGCGCCGCCGGTCCAATCGAGGTCAGCGAAGATCGCCTCGGCCTGGCGAAGTACGTCAATGAGGTGCACGTCGGCGGCTGCTTCACGGCGCAGAATGATGGCCCGGGCAGCTTCACCGAGCAGTCGCACGTCAGTCTCGGCAGCCCTACCGCCGAGGAAGCGTTCGTCGAAACGCACTCGCACGGTCACGTCTGCCTGACCGTTCCACAACAAGTCGGCGACGAGCGCCACGGCGAGCGTCGAGAACGACTTTGAACGCGCCTTCGACTCCGCTGCGAGAGCGGCGCCGCCGCCCACGTGGCGTTTGGTGCCGGCAAGCACGCCGGCGAGTTCGTCTGCCTTGTAATCGTTCAAGCGCGCAACGGTTTGCGGTTCGTCGATGTGCTCGAGCACGGCAAGCAGGTCGACCTCATCGGCGCTGTTAACACCGATGAGATCGGCAAGGATCGCCCTGATGACGTGGTCGCCGCTGAGGGTGCCCCCGCGCGCGACGGGCCACCCCGCCGAACGCTGGCGGGTCAGCAGGAACGGCGGTAGCCAACTGCCGAGCTCCCGGACGCTGCGGTCGACGACGGGGTCGCTGACCTTGAACAACCCGGGTACGAGCTCCCAGGCGTCGACAGACTGCACGGCGTGCCGCTCCGCGCGCAGCCGCACGGCGCTACCGATCTGCTGGTCGTCAAGGTGGGTGAGTACAACGATCGGCTCGCCAATGTACTGGTGCATGGCGTCGAGCACGGCTAGCTGTGAGATGCCGTTGATGATGTGCACGTGCTCGTCACCGACGGTCAGCGAAGAGGGCCCGCTCCACGTCGGGTTGGCGCGAAGCAGCAGCATGTTGGCACGTCGTTTGCCGTCGTCACGCCACTGCCGAAGCCTGCCCCGCAGGGTAGCCTCATCGAGCACAGGTGCCCAGGATGCTTCGCCGGCCAAGGTCACTCTACCCACCAGTCGATGCGCACGTGATTGTTCGGATTCGCGCCGAGTGCTTCCTCGAGCGCCTTTCGCAGACTCGAGATCGTGGAGTCAAGTTCGCCAGGGGCCGCTGACGTTGACCCGCTCGTCGGCCCGTCAGGAGGAGTAGGGCCGGGCGGCATCGGCGCCGGCCGCGTCGGCGCATGACGATTCGGCAGGGTCTGCCTGGGCACATTGATGACCGCATCACGTGCGACGCGCGCGGCCTCGGTCAGTCGCGGAACGAGCTGTGCGATGGCCTCGTTGGAAGCGGCGGCGTGCTGAAGTGTCGCGATGGCATCGTCGACCTCTGCGCGACCCAGCGTCGCCGCTTTCGCGATGAAGTCCCAGCCCGCTCCCTCGAGCGCCCGAGAGACAGCATCTGCGTTCGCGATCGACTTGCCCACCACGTCTGCCGAGTCGACGAGAGTCGTGTCGGCGAGCCGGATCATCGCAAGCCTCGGTTCGTTCTCCTTCGCCAGCAACCCGAGCAGCTCTGACGCGTTGCGTGCGGTCGCGAGCCGCCCGGTGACTGCCGTCGTGTCGATCCCAAGTTGCTCCGCGTGCGCCTCGAGCTGCGAGACGAGGTTCGCAGCTCCGGGACTCTTCGCCGCCGCCGCGGCGACGATCGCCGCGCCGAGCCGCCGCACCGCGCCTGAGTTGCGGTACGTCTCCGCCCTGATACCGAGCAGCGGTGCAATGACCGAATTCGCCCGCGTCCACGAATCTTCATCGGGCAGATTTGCGGCTCGAAGCACGAGGTCATCCGTGACCGAACCGACTGTTGGTCGGTCAATGGCGACCGACCCGCGTACCCATTCGCGATCGGCGACGATCGACCAGCCGAGCAGCACCGTGTCTTCGAGATCGCGCGACATGCCCCAGGGCTCGAGCCGCGCGCGCAGGGCGCCTGCCCGAAGTGCAGCGCCGAGTTCGGCCTCCCAGCGCGTAAAATCGTCGCGCCATCCGAACTGAGCGAGCTGAGCGGTGAAGATGTTCTCGTTGCGCACGCCGAACTTCAACGGCACGGCGATGGCAGAAGCGACTCGTTTCTGGGTCGGGTTCAGTGACTGCAGACGTCCAGAATGCTCGGCTGTCTCGGCAAGCAGCGTCAGCGTCTCGTCGAGCTCCCGGCGCTTGACCTCCACATTGCCAAGATCGGGGTGGTTCGGGTACGCGTTCTTCCACGCCTGATCAAGGACACCGGTGAGCCCGCCCGCGAGCGTACCGGTGACCGGCGGTTGAAGGGTGAGGCCATGCACGAGCGAGGTGAACGTCTCGCTCGGCAGGAGCTGCTCGTCGACGTCGGCGGCGTCGGGCGCAGACACTCCGTACGCCCTCAGCAGTGCGCGACCGAACGATTCGCGCAGATTGCTGCGGTTGTTCTCGAGCGCCTGCCTTGCGGCGGGACGGTCGCTCACGGGCAGGTGATCGGCGTACTGGTCGAAGCGGTTCTCGGTGAGCAGATACTCGAGCACGACGAGCCGCCCGAGGTCGCTCTGCCTCGGCGCCGTCAGGAAATTAGGCAGCCACGCGATGGTGTCGGCGATGATGCCCTTCTCGCGAAGCTCGGTGATCCGCGCAAGGTCGTCGCGCGGACCAGTTTGCCCGTCGGCGGCGTAGGGGAAGTCGATGAAGACCTTCCACTCCCCTTCGCCGGTCTCGAAGTCGTAATCCTTGAAGTCGTTGCTGCCGCTATGGATGTTGCCGAACCAGATCGACGCGGTGCGCTTTTGTCCGCGCCACACGTGCGGGAATGGGGTGCCTTGGCCGAGCATCCCGACCGTGGCGCCGAGTCCGAGACCCTCGAGCACAAGCTTGCGTACGAGCGCGCGGCGCGCGGGCTGGCTGTCTTCGCCGCGCACGCGGTCGAGGATCGAGTCGTAGTCGACGCCCGAGAGCTGCACTGAGATGACGGGGTCGACGCCCTCACCGACGTGGATCTCGCCGAACTCTTCAGCCCACTTGCGCACGAGCCCGAGCGTCTGAGCAGTCTCCGCTCCCGGCACGAACGCGGAGACGGAGCCGAAGTTCAGCGAGTGCAGCTTCGAGGCCGTGAGGTTTTTCAACGAAGCTGCGCCGGGGGCGAGCGCCCCGACGAGGAGCGTCTTGGCGAGCCGGTCTTCGTTGCGGAACGGGTGGCTTCGCGGCAACCCCGCGGCGGCTTCCTCACTGAGCGCATGCTTATTAAGCAGGTATGGGCGAAGCTTCTCGACGTAGAACGTCGTCGAGATTGAGAAATGCTGCTGCATCGTGTCATCCAGCGGCTTAAGCGTCCCGAGCGCGACCGGCTCGTAGAGGTCGCCGACCGGAATGACGTCGCCGGCGGTCAGCTCACCGCGACCGTCGACGAGCAGCTCACCCATGAGCTTGAGTGCTGTGCGCTCGCGCTGCATGAGATTCGAGAGGGCGACCATCGCGTCGACGAGCGCGGGCGAGAACGGATACACGCTCGAGAACTCGGCTTCGCCCGAGGATGCCTCGTCAGCGAGGAGGTTGTTCCAAGCGGTGTTGTCATTTCGCACGCGGGCGAGCGCCGACTTGAGCGTGTCGTCGGCGTCCTGATCGACTGGCTGCAGCAGTCGCTGCTTGACGATCTTCGGCAGGTCGGCCGCGCGCAACTGGATCTTGTCGAAGCGGTCGTCCCAGTAATTGAAGGTCTGCTGCTGCGCTTCACGCTCAACCCCGAGCGTGCTGCTGCCGAGGAACTGCGCGAGGTCGCGCTGCCTGGCGACGAACGAGATGAAGGGCACGGGAACGCTACCGATTCCGGTCTCGACAAGCTTGGCGACCTTGGAGATCTCGCCCTGCACGAACTCCTGGTTGGAGATGTGCTGGCCGAGCCAGAGCACGAGTTCGTCGAGGAATAGCACAACACCGTCATAGCCGAGGCTCTGAGCGTGGTTGCTGATGGTCTTCAGACCCGTCGAGATGTCGACCCAGGCGCCGGCGTTCGTGTAGCCCTTGAACAGGGTCGAAGTGAGGTCGCCCACGAGTCGGTCGCGGTCGGCGCTGCCGGTGGGCTGGGCGATCGCGGCGTCAAAGGATGCCGGATTCCATCCGGCCGTCAGCGCACCCCACCCACCGCCTGTGCTGCCGGTCGAGATTGCCGCGAAGAACTGGTCGTCGCCGAAGGTTGCGCGCTGCTGCTTGGCGTCTTCGAGGAGCTGGTCGCTGACATGCAGGAATGGCAGAGGTGATTCCGGATGCTTCGCCGCGACGGCGTCGAGGTAGCCCGAGAACAGTGCCGACTCGAAGCTCTTCGCGCCGATCAGGTGGTAGTCGACGGCGAAGAATCGCTTCTCGAGCACGTCGAGGTGCTTACTCACCACCGGGCCGATGCCCGGCACCTCCCGCGCGGGCAGATGCTGGGTGAGGAGCAGGTGCAGCACGGCCATGAAGTGCGACTTACCGGCACCGAATGAGCCGTGGATGTATGTGCCGCGCGAGGTGCGGTTCGTCACCGCATGCTCGACGAGGCCGAGTGCCTCGTCGAACGCCTCGGCAATGGCCTGGGTGACTACGTAGTCGGCGAGAGTCCGGTCTGCTGCGGCGACGCCGTCGTGCAGTTTGAGCACGAAGTCGGCGGAGTCGATGCGCGTCGGAATCGTGATGAGATCACGAAGCGGCGTGGTGAGCGACAGGGCGGTCATTTGGTGCCTTTCGAGGCGGCGCGGCCACGGGTCGATGCGGGCGGTTGCCAAGCGGTGACGGCGTCGCGCGAGAGTCGGAGTTGGGTGAGCAATTGGTCCGTGAGGCCGCTGATTGCTCCCGCCGGACTCACGCCGAGGTTCGCGTCGGGTTCAGCATGCCACTGATCCAGCCATGGCTGCAGCTCGATCAGACCGCTGATGAGCGGCGCGAGCTCATCGGATATCGCGCCGGCGGCGAGCATCTCCATGGGAAGGCGCGCGAGTGCCTGGGCGCGGTCGGCGTGGTTCCATCCGGCCCAGCCGTACAAGGGGCTCTGGTCATTGGCACGGCGTGTGCCGGGGTACGAGATGAAGCGTTCCTTTGGCACATCGAGCTTCCCGCGTGCCTTCCAGTACGTGGCCTTGCGGAAGTCACCTTGCCCGTACTTCGGCGGCACCGGCACCTCGACGCGCTCGCCGTGATCTTCGGCACGCTGCAGATCCCATGCGTGTTCCCATGCCCGAAATTTCTCGAGCCCGCTCGGCTTGTAGCGAAGTGCGGCGAGGTAGGGCACGGACTCGTCGTCGAGCAGTTTGGCGATGACCGTGCGCAGATCGGCGTCGGCGCCGTGCGCAAGCGACGCGAGCTCCGCGAACCAGGCGTCGGACTTCACCAGATCTGCGAGCTCGTTGACTGAGCGGGTCACCGGGCGGCCGTTCACGTCAGTCCAGAGCGCCGGCGACTCCATGTGGTCGAGCATTGCGTCACGGAGTGCGTCGGCAAGCTGGTCGTCCCACGACCGTGTGGCCCAGCGCCGCTTGAACTCGGGCCGCTCGAGCAGTCGGATGCTCGGGTTCGACTCGGTCGCCTCGAGCCGACGCTCGACGATGGCGCGGTAGTCATCGGGCCACTCGGCGGGAAAATCGGTGATCGGGGTGGAGCTGTGACGCTCGAACCACGCGGTCTGCTCCTCGCTAGCTGCAACCTTGCGGGCGAGCACGATCTCGAAAGTCCGTTGGCCAAGTCGAAGCCGGTCGAGCTCGCCTCGATACGTTAGTTCCTCATCGATTAGCCCATATGAGTGGTACACCTCCCAGTCGAGTTCTTCCTGCAGGAACACCATGTGCTCGCGCAACGCGTCCCACGACGCACACGCAATTTCAAGCGAAGTCGACAGTGCCGAATCTCTGGCTTCGATGACCGACGCGGGAGTTACGTCGAAAATCTGTCGTGCGCTGGCGTCGAGCGCGGCTCCCGATTCAAGGGGAAGCCGGGCCGGAAGGGGAAGCTCCTGGAGCTTCGTTCCGGTAAACTCAAAGAAGCGTTCCCACTCCTGATCTGCGATGCCGCCACCGATGCCGCCATTGCCCTTGTCGTGGCTGACCTGCTTCAGCCAGAAACACGCTGTGGAACTGTTGAGCAAGCCGAGCAGTTCGAGGTGCTGCCCCTCCGTCGCACCCTCCGGGAGCTTGATCACCGGCGCCGACTGCTTGAATACTTTCCCACCCCGGTCCAGCACGAAGTGGTTATGCGTCGCAACAAACGCAAAAGTGATCGCAAGACTGGTCCTCGCAGCCCACCGAGTGAATTGCATGTACTCGGTCCAGCGCAAGCCCGCGTCCGCCATCAAGCCTTGGAATGTCGACCTATTTGCGAGAGAGGCCCGCCACGGCCAAAGCACCCTGTCAAGCGACTCTGAAGGGCGAAGGGCATCGTCGTATGGAAAGAGGATCAGATCGCTTCCGCGATCTTCGTAATCCCGAACTCCATCGCCGACCACGAATTCACGAATCGACTCAGAGACGCTCGCTTCGAATGCCAGGCGCCTTGGCCGCATGAATGCTTCATCGGCCCCAGCCCGGATCGATCCGCCGATGGTCTCACCAAGGCGCGCCGCCAGACGGCCAACGCTGACGGCCTCTAGCTGCTCGAACACTGCTGATGCACCTCCACCGCTGAGCGACCAGGGATGCTGTGCATACCCAGTACGGGAGAGTTCGACGACTGTGACATAGTCGCCATTGAAATACTCATCCGCAAAGTGACTAACGATCTCGCTCCACACGAGACCCTGCGCGGGGTCACTCGGCTGTCCAGGTTCTCCACGCACTCCAAGTACCGAACGCACGGTATCCGCTAAGGGCTTCCGCCGCCGCCCAACCAGAATCACGGTCGGCGTACCGTGGCCAGGAATGTATGCACCCGACGTGTCGATGACCGCAGTCAAGTCAACCGGGCTCGCCGAGTCCTTGCCCGACAGGAACTGCTCGATGAGCTTCTTGCCGAACTCGCGCTTCATGAACGAGTTCGACGTAATCTGCCCGACGAATCCGGCACCTGTAGTCGCATCCGACCGCTTCGCAAGTTCGAAGAACAATTCCATGAATGGCACCGAGAGCGCGTACTGACGGTGGCACGTCTTATAGAGCTGCCGGTACTGCTTGTTCAACACCGGGTCCTTCACCGTGATGTACGGCGGGTTCCCCACGACGACGTGGTACTGGTTCTGCTGCAAGATGCCATGGTAGGCCGCGAGATCCTCAACCGAGTACTCGAACGCGTCCGCATCCTCACCGTCGAAGAGCTGCACGCTCGACGCCTGCGAGCCGAGCAGCGAGTCGCCGATCGCGAGCTGTAGGTGGTAAGCGGGCGCGGCGACGAGTGTACGGTCTCCGGCCGCTCGCAGAGCCGCGACAGTGAGCCGGAGCCGCGCGATCGCGACCGCGAACGGGTTGAGGTCGACCCCGTGCACCGACGCGAGAGCCCTCGCGACGCGCTCGCGCACATCCATCGCGGGGGCCTCGATCGCCCACGCTTCCACAAGTCGGCCGAACGCGCCGAGCAGAAAGTGCCCCGACCCGCACGTCGGGTCGATGAGCTTCAGGCCCTCGAGCCCGAACTCGGCAATCGCCGGGGTGAGCGTCTGATCGAGGATGAACTCCTCGACGAACATCGGTGTCTGCAGCAGCGCATACTGCTTCTTCGCGAACTCCGACAGGTCTTGGTAGAGATCGCCAAGGAACCGGGTATCGAGCCCCGGGTCGGTGAAGTCGCGCAAGAGTGTGCCGCCGGCATCCACCGCGCGCCAGAACCCGAGCAGCTGGTCGGCGGCCTCGCCCGAAATCGGCGCCGTCCACACTGGGGAGTGTGCCGGATCGACGAGCGCGCGCCCCGCCGGCAGCGACGCCAGTGCTGAGAACGCGTGCTTGAGCCAGTCCGGACCTGCCGCAGTCGGGTTCGCTGTGAAGTACGCCGACTGGTGCTCGACCGCACGCTCCAGCCGGTCACCGGGGCCTGCGAGCCAGGGCAGTGCTACCCGGGCCCCGTTGGCCGACACCCCTTCGAGTAAATCGTTGTCCTCAGCGAACCGTATGAACACCGTCGCGAGAATCCACGCCACCGCGGCTTGGGCGACCTGCCCGTTGCGCCAGTCGATCCACGGCAGGCCGGTGCGTTTGCGCGCCGTAGCGTCTGCATGCTCAACGCGGAGGGCTGCGCCCCACTCGTTCGTCACATCATCGGCGCGCGCCGTCAGGTCGGCCTCGAGCAGCTTGAGCTGCCCCCTGAGGTCGGCGAGGAGCTGGGCGGAGTCGATCACTTCGTCACCTTCGTGAGTTGCGTTGGCAGCACCGCTGCCAGATTCGTGGGGAGTTCGATCCAACGATCAGCACCGAACGGCATCGACACACCGTCGAGGTCAGGCACTGCGGCGGCCGAACGTTGCGGAAGGAGGAACCAACGTGCGCCGGCACGGGCGGTTGTCAGGTCCATCGCGCGCCCAATGAGGTCGACGAGCCCTAAGTGAGCGAGCACTGCCGGGGCGGTGAAGAGCACCGGTCCAGTGCGATCCTCGAGTTCAGCCCACGCCTCGGTGACCGCCCGTTTCGCCAGCTCCTGCAGGTTGCGTCGGTCGACAGCGCCCGCCGACGGTGCGTCCGCGCCGACCACCACAGCCCATGAAGCACCGAGCTGCGCCGCGGCCTCATGCAGTTGTTCGACCACGAGCGCCGCCAGGTCGACAACCTCGACGCCGAATCGAGCGCTGAGCGTCACCGCAGCCGCGTCGTAGTGCGACCACGCCGTCGTGAGCGCTAGGGCGCTGCGCTCCTGCACTGACCCGGCGAGGGCGCGCGCCAATTGGTCGTTCGGGAGAGAGCCCTGCATCGTCGTCATCGATCGCGTCGAGGCGCCGAACGTCGACCCCTCGCGCACCGCGTACCGCCCGGAGTTCCACTCTAGATGTGGATGCGTCCGGTGAATGATCTCATCGAGTGCAGGCCGGGCCGGGATCATCGCGATACGCCTGAACCGTCCGCGCACACGGCGCTCGATGCTGTCGATCGAGAGCTCGCGTACGGCGACTCCGGCAAGTGTCACCTCGATAGCGCGGGCGGGCGTGAGATCCACCGCATACACCTCGTCAAGACTCGACTTCGCACCGGTCATCGACGCCCTAACGGCGAGCTCGAGCAGTCGGTTATCTGACAGCGACACCTGGTCGGGAACGAGTCGTCGAAGTCGTTCACGCACAACTGCGGCAGGGGAAACATCCTGGATACGCAGGAGCTTGTCGACCTCATCACCGAGCTGCCGCCCCATCGCAAGCAACTGCTCCGACGACGGCCCGTCAGCGTTTCCGAGGATGGCGAGCAACACGGGAACCCGGTCATCACGCGGTCGCCGCTTGTCGAGCCGTGGGGTCTCCGCCGCGGCATCTAGCTCGATGACGGCCCGCACGAGCCCACGTGCGTGTCGGCGACGCTCATCGCCGACCTTGGACGAGCCGTAGTCCATCAGCAATTGGTCGACCACCTCATCGAGCGTTGCCACGTGCCCGGCGTCGCTGACGATCTGCACGACGTCGTTGACCGCGATCTGCAGGAGCTCACTGTCCTTGAGCCAACGACGCACCGCCTCGGACACCAGACGCGACACTGCCGCCACTTGCAGGCCGAGACGATCAGCGATCGAAGTTAGCGTCGGCCATGCCACGCCACCCGGCGTCTCGTCTTCGCCGAGCAGGAGGCGAAGCACTTCGATTAGTTTCGAATTCTCGGCCGTACGGTGCTGCGGAATGAGCTTCGACCGGAACTGCTCGATCGACTGCCGGCCCGGTTGCGTCTCGGCGGCCGCGGGACTCGAACCCGCAGCCAGCCTGGACCGCCATTCGCGCACCCGGCGCTGCACCTCCTTGCGGTGCAATTCGCCGAGGCCACGGATTTGGTTGATTTGCATCGGCGGGACGCCGAGGAGCTCCCCTACAGTCGACACCCTAAGTCGGCTCAGGCCCGAGAGGGCCCTTGCGCTCAGCCCAGATGCAGTGAGCGGCGTGTCCAGGGCGGCCGCAGCGGCCTCTGCATCGAGTTGCTCGGTCGCCGAATCATCCTGAACGACCAGGTCAAGCGGTGTGAAGACGCCCTGCCAGGCAGCCTCGAACTGCTCGAGGGTCTCGAAGCGGTCACACGCCACCGGAGCGAGCGCTCGGGTGAAGAACTCGGTGAGCGCCGCCGCCACTGACTCCTCGAACTGGCTCGCTTGCACGACCGCCGCCTCGTCGGGACGCTCTGGTGCATTGCCGCCGGGCCAGAACGGCGGTACCCCGGCCGACATCTCGAACAAGGTCGCCGCCACCGAGAAGAGCTCCGCCGCCCGGTCGAATTCGCGCCGCCCTCGCTGATCGAGATACGGGTCGAGATACGGGCGGGAACCCGACTTCGTGTGTGTGAGCGGCTCGCGAGCAAGCGAGAGATCGAACAGCGTCAGCCGCGGCTTACGGGTGCCCGGGTCAGGCGCGATCGCCAGATTCGCGGGCTTGATGTCGCGATGGAAGATGCCCCTCGAGTCGAGGTACCGCACCGCTTCCAGGAGGTCGCGCCCGTAGTTCTCAAGCTGCTCGAGCGTCGAGCGGCCCTCGGTCTGCAGCCGTGCCGCGAGCGTCTCCGCGCCGGCATCGCTCAGCAAGAGCGCCACCCGGCCGCCCACCTCGAGCGGGCCATCGAGGAGTCTCACGACGCGCGGGTGATCGAGGCCACGAATAACCTCTGACTCGACCGCGAGGCGCGCCGCGGCATCCTCATCTCGTGCGAGCTTCAGAATCACGCTTTCACGGCCCGAGTCGTAGTCATCCACGAGCAGGGCGATACCTGTCGTGCCCGAACCGCGCCGCGCCTTGATCTCGAAACGCTCGCCAACTATCTCTCCCGCCGATGCATCCAACGGGTCGATATCGACGGCGACCGGCTCACCCCTGCCCGCGTAACTGCGGAACGCGTCCTCGAACAGCGCGAGCAACGCGCCGACATCGGCCGGGCGATGAGCCTCATCGAACGCCGTCGCTTCGCGGACGACCTTCGCGAACACCTCAGGAAGATCCGGCTGCACCGCGATCGGATCAAGCGACGATGCCGACTGGTACAGCTCGTGCAAGTTCTTGCCGCTTTCAGCGGGGTCGCGATCCGTCAAGATGCGGTACGCCAGTGCGCCAAGACTGTAGATATCGAGCGCGATCGGCGATGGCTCGCCCAGGTACTGCACCACCTCAGGCGCGAGGTATCCCCACTGCGCCTCGCTGATCGCCTCGGGGATGTTGTTTGTGCCGAGCAACGTACGCGACAGCGTCGAGCCCTCGCTCGTGCGCTGCCCGGCGAACCAGTCGCGAACCGCGACCGTTGCGCCTTTCTTCTTGCTCGCGCGTACGGTAACGCGCAGCGGCGAAAGCGCCCGGTGCATCACGCGCCGCGAATGTGCTGCCTTGATGACCTCAGCGATCGTGCGGATCAGCGCCACCCGGTCCTCGAGCGAAAGTGTTGCGGCGTGCTCGGAGAGGTAGTCGGTAAGGGGCTGCTCTCGTTCGTCGTATGCAAAGACCAGCGCCGGGCCCACCTCGGAATCGACGTAGTCGAGCGGACGGGTGATTCCAGGGTGCGAGATGCCATTCGTCAGACGGTACTCGCGGAGCGCGTGACGTTGAATGTCTGACGCCATCTCCTTCGATGCGCCGCGCGGTACCTTGAACACGCGGATGCGTCGGCGATCTTTTGTGATCGGGTGCGTCGCGAGGAGGTCCGTCCACTCCTCGTCCTCCCCCAGCGGGTCAGCGTCGGCGAGGTCGTAGTCGCCGACCTTGCGGGTCTTTGGGGTCGGCTTAAGGTCGGCCGCAGCGATCACGGCTCGAACATGCTTGGCCTTCGACTCGTTGACCAGGTCACTGGCGTGCGTTGCCGGCGTCGCCAGGAACTTCGAGAAGGGCAGGCCCTCGCCCTTGAGGCTCACACTGTAGCCGTCAAGTGTGGTCAGCGCTTCCATCTTGCCCTGCACCACGACGTTGGAGTTTGCGCCGTGCAGCACCATGACTGATCGCACGAACGGCAGCTTGAACCCGGCAGCCTGCTTCATCGTCACGCCCTGCAACAGCCCGGACAGTCGCTTCGCCTTGTTGTTATTCGCGACGGGCGGGTTGCCCATGTCCTTACCGTTTTGGAACCAACGGTTCGGTTTGACGAGCACCGTGCCATGCCAGCCCTTGAGCTCTACGACGAACAGGCCATTCTTCGTCAGCAACAGCACGTCGACCTCGTTGAATCCGCCCTGGTTGTCAACGAACGTGACGTTCACCCACCCCGTGGTGATGCCGTCGTCGGGCAGCAGGTTTCGCAGCTTGTTGAGCGCAGCCTGCTCAGCCGGCGACGCAGCCGGACCCATGACGATCCAGTTCGGGGAGTCTGCCTTCATCGAGTCGACTCCAAGGCGCACGGAACACCGTTCAGCGGCAGCGCAACGGCAACATTCATTTGGATCCTCGGCACAAGTTACTCGCCAGGTGGGTTGGGGTTGGGGTTGGGGTTGGGGTTGGGGTTGGGGTTGGGGTTGGGGGCTTACTCATTATTGTTTCAGAGTCCACAGACAACGCGGGGACGGTGGCGGCTGGGCGCGTCCCACGTTCGGGGTGCTTCGCTCAGGATATGAGGTCCTTCTCCGTGACGAACGATTGTCCACCCGCCTCGTCCTTCCAGTAGACGAGGGACGGGGAGATCGGGGAGGCCGGGCCGGTGAACGGCGCCGGCGCATCAAGCGCGGACGGAGTCGCTCGAGCGGACCAGATGACCGAATGGAATCCGGCCATGATCTCCCGTGCTCTCCATCGTTGACGTGCAGGCGGCGTTGCGCTCGGCGATCTACTTCTCAAGGATCAGCACTTCATGTCGTCGTCGCCTCACCACGACACCACGAACCGCCCCAGCGCGCCACCCGCCTCGAGCCGCTCATGCGCCTCCCCGCCGCGAGGCAGGCAGCACCTCCGCTGCCCGCGACGGCCAGCTGTACCACGTAGTTCCCGAGCAACCCCGCCGCCCCGGTCACGGCGAGCGTCTGCCCGGGAGCGAGCCCCGCCCGCGAGAGGATCTGCAACGCCGTCAGCCCATTCATCGGCATCGTAGAAGCGAGCGGAATCCATGTCTTCCAAGGGATCCGCGTAAACGAACCGACCGGTGCGACGAGCTCCTCGACGTACGCACCCCCGTGCGCGCTGAGCGGCAGCGCGATCGCCATGACCTCGTCGCCGACCTCCCACCCGGACACGTCGGGCCCGACCTCGTCGATGACCCCGGCGGCATCCATCCCCGGCACGTACGGCGGCGACGCCTGCGAACTGTCGCGCTGACCGGCGCGGACACCGGTGTCGGTCGAGTTCACGGCGAACGCCTGCACCCGAATCCGCACGGACCCCGCACCAGCGTTCGGCTCCGGTACCTCGTGGACGGCAGGCGCCTCCAGCCCTCGAATCGTATCAATCCCGTTCGTCGGTGGCGAAGCGGACCGACTCAACAACCGTCTCGATGTGCACTACCCGTCGGACTGGAGCACGTCCGAAAACACCTGGTAGCGCCCGAACGCCTCCCGGTAGTCCCGGATAGGTGTAACGCTACGGATCATCCATCTCGTTCAAAGCGCAGTCTCGCCCGCAACGATGGACGTGCCGCTCCGGTTGAGGACGGCAACGAGTCGCCACGCATGCGAGGTCTGCAGCAGTCGGAGCACGATCTCGCGAGAGACCGGTGGGAACCCAGACCGTTCTTCTGGGTTGGCTCAGCGCGACTGGACGATAGCGCGCAAGTGCTCCCGTAGCGGCGGGTCGACCACATAGAGGTAGGTGCCGAGGACCCCACGCGTCATCAGGACCGAGTACGCGTTCACCACGAACTGAAGGACGTCCTGATCCGAGTACTCGATCCCGAGCCTCGGGTTGTTCTCGACGCCCTTCTTGTCGAAGTAGTTCAATCGGTCGAAAACAACACGCTGAGTCTCTTGGTTGAACCGCACGTCCGGCCCGATGACGACGCCCGCGTAGTTAAGGTCGTACCCCTGCACGGTGTGGATCGATCCGACCTGCTCGACCGCCCCTGGTGACGTGATCCAGTCGGTCTGGGTCTGGTTCCACTGCAGCTTTCGACCGTCTATTTCGATGTCGATCGCGGCGGGATCGTTCTTGCTCTTCCACTTCCAGGCGTATCCGGCAACGAGGCGGGACAGGCCGAGTTCGGCGTCGCGGGCACGGATCGCGTCGTGCATCTCACCGAGGTCGCCGAAGAAGCGCACGTCGTAGGCGCCGAAGTCCTCTCGCGCGCGGGGCTTCTCGCTCAGGAGCGCTCGTGCAAAAGAAACGTAGTCCGCTCCACCCTGCACGCGCATCTGGGCAAAGAGTCGATAGCGGCGATCCGCGGCTTCGCTCTCGTCGATGAGCGCCCGCTGAGTCGCTTGCGGGAGGTCGGCGGGGCGCACGCTCTGATGCGAATCGATCAGGAAGATCTGGTGCCGGCTCTGCTTTCGGATCCAGTCCACTTGTGTCAGATGGTCGGCGTCGGCGCCGAACAACTTCTCGTTGATCTCCCCGAAGCTCTTATTCTGCATGCCGGACGCTTGGTTGGCCCGGTGGTTGAGGCGGTGCGATTCATCGACGACGAGCAGGTCCCAGGGCTCATCGCTCTTCCCAACCTCGAACGGAGTCAGCACCATCGTCTTGTCGAGACCCGGGGTCTTCGCGAACACGCGCCTGAGGGAAGCGCGCAACGCCTGCTGCGGTACGACCAGGCCGAGCCGCGAACCATCCAGAAGACGGTGGTTGCCTTCCGTGAAGAAGTCGGAGAAGAGAGCGTCGCTCTCGAGATCGTCGAGCCCCTTGCCCTGGGCGAGGTCTCGGAGGAGCTTGAGCAGGTAGACGGCAACGATCGTCTTGCCGGTGCCTGGGTCGCCTTGCACGGTTATCGGAGTCGCTGCCGGGTCGTCCCAATCGTCGAGCAGGCCCTCCAGGATGTCCTCCATTGCGATGGCCTGGTCGCGGTTCAGGGCCTTGAAGGGCGAAAGCTTGAAGAGTTCACGGTTCTCGATCTCAGGCAGACTGCGAGTGAACACCTGCTGCTCGCGGAGCGCATCGAAAATCTGCTTGAAGGTCTCGCGGTACCTCGGCCTGTCGTAGTAGTCGGCATCCACGATGCCCTTGTTGCTGTTCAGTACTGTGAACTTCTCGTCGGCCGCGAGCAAGGCGATGAGCTGCGACTCGAGGTCCAGGCACACAGACTTGTTGAACGTGTCGTCGAGTACGAGCCGAACCGCCTTCAACGTCTTGCGCTCGGCTGACTCAAGGTGCTGCCGCATCCGCGCGGCGGTGTTCAACGTCTCGCCGACGTACACCCGCTTCCCGTCGTCGAGGATGTAGACCACTGGCCAGTTGATGAAGCGACGATCATCCGCTTGCCACGACCGCAGATGCTCTTGGGTGAACGGGAGCCGCTCGATGTCAAAGCTGGTCATACTTCGTGCTCCGGCCTCGCGATCGTTCCACCGGGTACTTGACCGTCGTGATCGCGAGCTTTTCGCGGATCAGGGTTTCCGGCGACGTGCCGAGGCGGTCCGCGAGGAGGAAGCAGTACGTAAGCACGTCGGCGAGCTCGCTCCGCACGCGCGAGTCGTCGGCTTCTGCTTTCCACTGAAAGCACTCGAGCAGCTCCGCCGCCTCGATCGAGATGCTCTTCGCGAGGTTCTCCTGGGTGTGGAACTGGCCCCATTCGCGTTCGTCGACGAAAGCGCGTAGTTCATCGCGCAGCCCCTCATCCACCATGATGCGACGCTAGCAGCGCGGCTGACAACAGCGGTACGAGCGCGCGGTCGGTCAGATAACTTCAGTGCACGATCCCTGTCGAACGAATGACGACAGCTGATCAAGCACCGCCGTCGTGGGACGGCTTAGGTCGAGCGCGTGCTGCTGGACAAGTGGGCCTCCGACTACCTGCATTCGTCGCGCCTCCGACTCCCCCGCGGCATATACAAGGTGGCCAGCTTCCAGCCCAAACCTCCGGCAGTACGCCGCCATCTGGTACAGATCAGCGTTCGGATACCGCCCGTGCTTCTCAACCTTGTACTTGACGTCGATGCACGCCCGCACCTCCCCGTCGACGACCCACACGAGGTCCGGCGCGATCTTCACCGTCCCCTCGACATCTAGCGTCGACGCGTACTGCGCCACGAGCTCGCCCCCGTATGGCCGGAACGCCTCCCGCAGCGTGGCGGTCACGAAGTCCTCGAACACCGACCACATGTCGACGAGGAACCCCGCCCCCACGAGCGATCCGGTACGCTGCTCGATCGACGCTCCGGACAGCACGAGCGACGCCAGCGGCAGCACGGCCGAGTACCGGGCGTTCCGCCGATCCGGCCGGACCACGGGTACCGGCGCTCCAACCGGGATCACCGTCACCCCGTCGAGCACCCGCACCACCCGCCGCAGCCGCCCAACGACGTCGGCCGGGACTCCCGGCAGCCGGAGTAACCGCGTCGCAGCGGTCAACACGAGCTGGTTCTCCGCGATGTCCTCCACGTAGTCGTCGAACGACACCTCGACCGGCAGCGGCTGCCCGCCCCGCCGAGTGAGCTGGTCGCCGATCCGCCACCGCCCGCGAACCAGCGGCAGCGCATCGTCCCGCGTCACGTACCCGCGGAGCGCACCTCCGGCGAGCGCCCGCGAGGCCTGCCACCCGAACGCGTGCGCCAGCGCCGGCACGAGGTCCTCGTCGGCCGCGAAGCCGAAGTCTTCGTCCTCCCAGATCGCACTCCCCGCGCGCGCGTAGCCGAGCATCGCGAACAGCCGGCGTACGGATGTCTTCGGCCGGATCCACACATCGTGACCGGCGATCCGGACCACGCCGACCTTGCGCACACCACTGACCCGGTACTCGTCGGCGACGAAGGTCGGCGAAACGTCCGCGATCCGCGCGGCGACGAGACCAGCCGCGACCTCGCGCGGCATCCGATGCAGCGTCGGCTGATCCGCCTCCCGCAGCTCAACCCGCGGTGTCGGCACCTTCGGCCCCGTCCGCGACGGAAGGCGTCGCTTGGCGACGCAACGCTGCTAGGCCGTACCGGGCCTCCAGGTCAACGCCGTCGCCGTAGTGGTGCTCCGCGAGGAGCGGCAGGATCTCGTACCGCCACACGTCCGCCAGACCGTGCGCGTCGAGGTCGCGCATCAGGAATGACGGCCCCACCTTGGCATCATGGTCGGCAATGGCAGCGTTGAGTCGCTTCAGCAGGTCTGCGCGGTCGTCCCGGAGGCCCTCTGTCGCCACCCAGCCAGTCAGCACGTCGCGGACGGGGTCGCGTTCCGGGTGCAGCTCGATGAACGCGAAGCGGCGCCGCATGGCGGCGTCGAGCATCGCGATCGAGCGGTCTGCGGTGTTCATCGTGCCGATGACGAAGATGTTGCTCGGCAGGGTGAACGGCTCGTCACTGTAGAGCAGGGAGATCTCGCTGTCCCGGTACTCGAGCAGGAAGTACAGCTCGCCGAAGACCTTCGCGATGTTGCCCCGGTTGATCTCGTCGATGACGAGGAAGTAGTTCGCCTCGGGATTGGCTGCGGCGCTGTCGGCGAGGCGTCGGAGCGGTCCCTTCCGGAGGCTGAACGCGAGGTTGCCGCTGTCGTCGTTGGCGACGGGGCGGAAGCCCTCGAAGAAGTCCTCGTACGAGTACGTCGGGTGGAACTGCACGATGGTCGTCTCGCCGTCGGTGCCGTCCGTCACATGCTTCGACAACGCCTGGGCCAGGAACGTCTTGCCGGTACCGGGCGGGCCGTAGAGGATGACCTGCTTGCGACGCTCGATGAGGTCGAGAGTGTCCTGCAGCCACATCTGAGGCATGTGGAGGCCCTCGGCGAGTGCGGGTACAACGGTCGGGAACGCGGCACGCGTGGTCGGTGCTCGTCCCGACGTCTCGACAGGCGCGCTCGTGGTGCCCTGCTCCGAGCCACCCCCGGTGGCGACGACCGAGTCCGCTGGTTGCCACCTGGCGAGCAGCGGTTGCTCGTAGAACTTCGCCGGTCCCTTCGCCTTCGCTTGCAGGGCGATCGCGATCTGCTGGAACAGTGCGTCGGGGTCGTCGTCGGCCTGGCGCTCGACCTCTCCGGCGAACGCCTGACGAATCGCGTCTCGTGCGCTTCCGGATATCACCTCGCCGAAGATCCCGGGGTGGACGAGGTAGAGCAGCTCGTTGCGCTGGGTCGGGAACGATGCGCCGGGAAGGCTGTCCACGATGTCGCGCCACGCCCACGGGTCGTCGAGTGCATGGTCTCGTGCTTCGGAGGGAAGCGCGATCCACCGCGCGGCGCAGTGCACCACGATCGACAGCGCTCGGTAGAGCTGGACAGACATGGCTGTCCCCGGGTTGAACGACCACGCACGGAAAGCATCGTCGATCTCCACCGGGATCGTGACGGGGTGATCCATCTGGCCGAGAAGGAACTCGACTCGCTGGCGCTTCTTCTTCTCGCCCGGATTCTGCAAGGGAAGGACTTGCCAGCCGATGAGTTCAGCCATCAGGAGCTTCGCGTCGTCTGAAGCACCGTCGAACTGTCGGCCGAGCTTCTCGAGGAAGTCTGCTCCAGGTGCATCGGGCTGCCCGAGGAACCGCTGCTCGAGCTCAGCGAGGACCTCGGTGCGCCAGACCTGTCGGCCGGGGGCGAACACGGAGTCGAGAGCTCGGAGCCCTCGCTCGACGAACAGCTGGCTCGTCGTCCGGATGAGCTCTGCGCGACCGTCAGGAGGAACGATCTCGGTCCGCAAGCGAGTCTCCTTGTCCTCGCGCAGATTTCGCTGGAACGCGCGCTGCCGGTCGTTGAGCTCGTCCCGGAACTGCTCGAACGGAACCCCGTCCGCGGAGGCGCGGCGGCCGTCGTCGGTGACGTGCCACTCGCCACGTACGGGCTTGGTCAGGAAGCCCGCGTGGACCAGACCCGCCGAGCCCCAGAAGAAGTCGGACTCCCCCTGCGGCTTCCCGTGCTGGTTGGGTTCGAGTTCCTCGCCCTCGAGTGGCACGCGGGTGCGCGACGCCTGCCAGACGTCGAGTCGACTCGCCGCACCGCCCTGCTCGTCGAGGTAGCGCAGCGCTGCGCGGAGGCGGTTCGTCCGGTTCTCTGAACGGCTCATCGTCCTTCGTTCCGTTCCAAGGTCAATGAGCTGCCGCGGTCGAACGCGTCTGCGGCTCAGGCTCGAGTCCCTGCTCCCGCATGAACTCGAGCGCCCGTTCCAGGATCTGGATCTTCTTGCGGAGCTCGACGAGGGCGGGCGACTTCGGGTCGGAGTACTCGTCCAGCCGTTCGTGTGCCCGTCGGACCTGACGCTCGGTCTCGACGAACAGATGCCACACGGCGGGGTCCTGCTCGAGGTCGAGCTTCTGTCGGAGGATGACTGCTGCCAGTTGCCGCATGACGATCGACTCGACGGCTTCGGCTGACGTTCCGGAACTCGCGAGTCCGAACGCGATGCCACCGCCGCCCGCAGTCACGAGGCTGCCGGCCGTGATCAAGCCCCCGATCATGCCGCCGGGACCGAAGGCTGCGAGCGCGCTCGTCAGGGCAGCAGCTCCCGCGAGGCCTGCGCCGGCGGCGAGGGCTAGGCCTCCTGTGGCGACAACGATGGCGACGGCACCGGCACCCAACGCGCCGATCTTGATCCAGTTCGGGCCCTTGCCACCCGCGAGGACCTTCTCGGCACGATCCACAGCGTCGAGGACATCCGCGCCGAGAACGCTCCCGAGACCTAGCTCAGCAGTGAGATCCCGCATCGCCTGACGCTTGACCCCTTCGCTGAACCCGATGTCGAAGGGACGCAGGAAGTTGTCCGAAGCTAGGACAATCAGCTGGACGAGCGCGTCCTCCTTGGTCAGGTAAGCGCCTGGAGCCGGCGGAGATGCTTCCGCGCCGGGATCGGCGAGGTCGAATGCGAGGCGTGCAATCTGCTCAGGACGCGGCCGCCCCTCGGTGTCACGACGTTGCAGCATCGCTTCGACCGCTGTCGCCTGGACTGCACGAAGTGCGCCGAGGAATCGATCCTGCTGGTCGTCCTTGAGGTGTGTCCCGACGAGGTGCGCGTACCGGAGCGCAAGAAGGACGATTCGCTCCTCGCCGTCCAACGGGACGTCAAACTCGTTCACTGTGTGGACGAGTTCAGTGGAGAGCGAGCCGTGCATCGCGTACCCGATCGCCTCGGCCACCCGCCGATCCGACAAGTACTCGACGGCACCGTGCACGCGAGGGCTCGGCGGTGTCGCGACGCGGAGGTCGAGCAGCCACGGCATGACCGAAGAAAGACCGCGGTGCGCAGCGACCGGGTCAAACCCGTTCCAGAAGTTCACCCACCAACCGAGGTTGGTTGGCGGTTCCTGCATCGCCTCTCGCAAGTCCGTCGCACGCACCGAGCCGCTCGCCAGTGGGCTTCCGATAGTGATCATCCCGACAACATTCAGGCCCGCAGGAAGCCGGCGGACGAGATCGGCGGCGACGACCGAGCCGAGGCTGTGTCCGACGATCAGCAGGTCTCCCGAATCGGGGAGCGAGTCGAGGACCCGAGTGAGGACTCGTGCACGAGCCTGCTCGTCGTGGAGGTAGTTGTGCGCCTGCTTGAAGGGGTGGGTTTCGAAGGCGATGTCGACGACTGTGCCTGCGCCGAGCCAGTTTGCCGGGTCCTCGTGCTGACCGAGCCGGTACTCCATCGCACTCGTACGCCGCTCGAACTCCCGCCGGTTGGTCCTGGCCTCGTCCTTGCCTGGCTGCTTCACGATGATCGGGGGGAGGCGGTACTTGCCGTCCCCGTTGCGCAGGGCGAACGCGTACTTCGGCGCGATCCATCGGTCGGGCTCCAGTGCGGGGTACCCAAGCCGCACGAGCGCCCCTGATAGCGCGACCTGCCAGCCATCTTCGACATCGCCGGCTCCGACACCGTGGAGGAACAAGAGGACAGGACCAGCGCTCACGAGCGACCTTCCGGAAGAGTTGACGAACCTTCGATGTCGCTCAGGCTAATGGGAATCCAAGCCGGAACAGGAACGAATTGACGATCACGAATGCGTGCTCGATCACGACCGTGTCGCTGCTACCGTGCCGACGTGGGTCTAAACGAGTTCTTCGAGGGGTTGAGCGCCGTAGCGACAGCGGGCGCGCTGGTAGCAGCTGTGTACGCGGGTCTGCAGGCGCGACGCCTCTACCGGATCGAGTCGGATCGGGACGAACAGGCGCGAGCGGCGGCACGGGCATCGCAAGCGACGAAGATCAGTGCGTGGGCTGCGACGCGAATCCGGACCGGTGGCCGGGTGCTGTTCGGCGTCGTCGTCCGCAACTCATCAGATGACCCGGTCTACGACGTGCAGGTCACGTGCCACGGCTTCTCCTCTCCTGAGGTCGCGACCCTGCAGTGCGTACCGCCAGGTGAGTTCTTCGTAGCGAACGCCGTGGACGAAGACTCGACGGCAGAGTGGGACTACCCGAAACCGCTGCAGGAGATCCGCGATCCGATGCGTCCGTTCACCATCTCCGATGCTCGCGGCGTGGACGCGATCGTGTTTCGCGACAACACCGGTACCGCATGGCATCGGGCTGCCCAGGGAGCCCTGACGAACGTTCCCTGACTCCGCCGTCAGGCACACGACGCGCCGCCCGCTTCGAGATCGCCGAACGCACGGAGACCGAGACCGAGACCGCCCAGCTTCTCGCCCCGCTCGCACTGCTCAGGTGGACACGATCGTCATCGGCCGCACCGGCGTGTTCATGTTGATACCAACGACTGGCGCGAGGTCGCGGTCCACGGCGATCCGATCCTCCGCAGCCAGGGTCGTTACGGCCATCAAGCCGCAGCGCGGCGCATTGCCGCATGCGGAGTCCTGAACGTCGGCCGCCCATGCAACGATGAGCACGTCCGAAAGACCCGAGCGCCACTCACTCCGAAGGACCACCCTCTTGACCGATGTCGACGAACCCGATGTGACGCTTGAAGCCGAGGTTGCTGCCGACTATGTCGACCGCGACATCGCGAAGGCGGTGTCCGGACGCCGAGCCGTCGCACGCCAGTATGTCCGGTGGCTGCGTCGCCGCAATCCGTCGGCCACTCCAGCCGAGATCGTCCTCATGCTCGAGCGGCAGTACACGACCGCGATTACCACGGCTGGTGCAGCGATCACGGTTGGTTCCATCGCTGCCGACATCGCGATCGCGATGATCCCGGTGGCCGGTCCCGCGGTCGCCGGGGCCAAGAGCGCGAGCGCGCAGGCCGCCAAGGCCGGCACGAAGGGCGCGATGAAACTCGCGGCGACGAACCTCGCGAAGAGCGCTGCACAGACTGGTGCGAAGGGGGCCGCAGCCAAACTTCTCCCCGCTGGTGATCAGCAGCTGCAGTTCGAGCTCACCGCGATGTTCGGCCTCGCCCTCGCCGATCTGCACGGCATGGACCTGGACAAGGACCAGGCGCAGGCACTCGTCCTCGGCCTGACCAACGAACGCGTGAGTCAGCAGCAGATCGCGACGATGGCCAGCGACGTCGCCGAAGTGACATCGGACGGCACGATCTCGACCGGGCAGAAGATTGCCGCCGGCCGAGACGACTGGTCGCACTGGGCAACAACGCTCTCGGACGCTCTACCGGGTGGGGCTGCACAGACCCTGGTCCGGACGATCCAGACCGGTGAGCTCGACCCAGTGCGTGAAGGCTTGACCGGCAAGCAGCGAGCCTCGGTGGAGTATGGCGTCGGCGCGATCACCGGAGGCGTGGCCCGTTTCGTGTTCGGCCGCGACGTCGTGAAGTCCTCGCGTACGGCCTTCCCGGAGGCGCCCGACGATTTCCCCGACCACCTCGCGCTGACAGTGAAGACCGCCTCCGACGACGAGGGGTCGGACAACCGTGCGCTCGCCGCGCTCGAGGATGCCGCTCGCTCGACCGGCACGTGGGTGACCGGAGCCGCCGGGGCAGTCGGGAACGGAGTTTCCGGCGCTGCGAGCTCCGCGACACGGGTCTTCCGACGAGTCGACCTCGACGGTGACGGAGTTCCGGACGAGGCGCAGGCCCTCACGGTCGCGAAGAACGTCGGCGGGCGAGTCGCGGGTGCCGCGAACGTGGTCGGTGGGCGAGCCGCTGGACTGTTCAAGAAGAAGAGAGACGCCGACCTCACCACAACGGAAGCCGACTGAGCTCGTGCCGAAGACCGGCGCTCGTGTCATTGCTCTCGATCGAATGCTGCAGGACGCAGGCCTCGCCTCGCGGTCAGCGAAGCGGGGCCCACGGCTGTCGGAGCTTCCGGACGCAGAGAGGTCGGCGGTCAAGCGTCTCTACCGGCGGTTGGGCGGTGTCCTCGACGAGCCCAATCTTCGCCCCGGCGGATGGGACCTCATCTACGACGGCATCCTCGTCGAGCTCGACGAGGAGATGCACTTCAACCGGTACCGGGCCGTCACGCTCGGCGTCGATGCCGGGGCGAGCGCGCCCTGGGCGGCTGCGTACGAGGACTTCTGCCGAGCACACGAACGGCGATCTGGAACCGGTGGCCGACGGTGGAGCAGTCCTTCGGCCGAGCGGATGTTCGGGCCTGCTGCGCCCCACTGGACGTTCGAGGGAGGTGGCGCGCCGCGTTGGAAGCAGCGCGCCCTCTACGACGCCATGAAGGACGTTGCAGCTGCAGCGGGTGTGGTCCGGTTGTCGAGGATCTCCGTGTACGACGTGGTCGACGGAGTTCGTCTCGAAGATCTGCTCCGAGGCCGGGCCGTAGTCCCTCCCTCGGCTCTCCGAACCTTCGTCGAATCACGCGCTCTCGGCGTGCACAGATAGGTCTGATCTCAGTCGCGCTGAGCGGGCCGGCTCATCTCTATGGTCGCCTCGGCACCAAATCAGACTGCCTGGATACCCGCTCGGATAGGAAGTGAGCCTTCCATTCGGATCGCGCATCAGCGGTGTGCGTGACGGTCGAGCGCCTCGAGTACCGCTCCGGCAGTTGGCCCGTCAGTGAAGGCGATCACGTAGGTTCGCCCGTCTCGCATCACGAACCGCACAGCTGCGTCGCCGCCGACTGAGTAGAGACGACCTCGGCTCCCTCTCGCCGATCCCTTGATCCCCCACCCGCCGTACTCGGCGTACGCGTCGATCTGGACGAGATCCGCCGTCTGGATGTCTCGACGAACCAAGCGCGTTCTCCAGAACGGTGCCAAACCGACCGTGACGTGGTCGGGGGAGCACGTCACGAACGCGGCGGTCCTGGCCGCAGATGACGTCGCCCACGCCAGACCACCGCTGACAGCGACGAGCACCACGATAGACGGGAGGTCGAACTGTCTTCGCGCGGCCTCGGCAGCGGCAACCACGACGACCGGGGCGAGCACGATCACCGTCGCGAAGAACGCTCCGCGACCTGCCGGGCTGCGGAAGGAGCGGTCAACCGCTGACATGCTCAGCCCCCTGTGCGCGTCCGAGGCGCCAATGCATGACTTGCGCGAGACTCGTGGCTTCGTGGGGCCGCACGAGGAGCAGGATGTCCGCGGCGATCATGATCATCGAGAAGCTCCAGAGTCCCATGAGGCAAGCGATCGCGAGGTGGAACACCACGGCGAGGAGCAGGAACAGTCTCCTCGCCCGCTGCGGCAGGAAGACGGCAGCGACCAACGCGAGCTGCAGTGCGAGCGTTCCGTAGGTCAACACGACCGTGAACGGCAACCACGCCAGAGCAGATCGAACGACATCACCGATCGGGGCGGGTGGAGCGAACACCGGGTTCTGCATCCAGTACCACAGCGCAGTGCCGTCGGACCACTCGAGTACCGCGAACTTCGCGACGCTCGCTTGGAAGTACACGCCCATCATCTGCAGCACCCACAACCCGACAGCGGCGTAGGCGATGCTCGGGACCCACGGGCTGCGACGCCCGTACCTGCTGTCCCGCGACCAGTGCCAACGGCGCCGATCGAGCAGCAGGATCGGAACGAGGATGAGCGTCAAGTTCGCAGCGAGGTGTTCGCCACCGTCGACGGCGGTGCTCGAGGCCATCAGGCTCCACGTCACCCACCAGTGCGGGAGAGCGGTGGCCGCCGGGAGGATCCCCGTGATCACGAGTGCGAGCACGACCACCGCAATCCACCGCGCCGGTTCGAGCTGCCCGTTCGAGGACCCGATGCAGAACAGGGACATCCACGAGGTCGCATTCGCACAGTTCGTGCCGCTCGGGAACGTGGCGCTCCGAAAGAAGAGCTGATCGGTCGGCGTGAGCACGAGCGTCAGCAGCGCTGCCGCCGCGAGGATCGAACGGACGAGTCCCAACACCGGAGAGAACGGGCTGACGGCGGCGATGTACCGTGCCCAAGCGGAGTGTCGACCGCGATCTACGCGTCGGCACGCTCCCTCGATCGTCGTGGCCGTCATGCGGCATCGCCGAGATGGTGGCACCGGACATCTGCACGGATGGCCTTCGTCGGAGCGTCGTACTCGAGGCCGGCGAAGTCGATCGAGATCGGACTGATGTCGAGCAGGAGTACCTCGCCACAGAGCCGGAGGTCGTAACCGTCCGCGGTCCACCGCTGCACCCCTCGCTCCGACTCGGCTCGCCTCGCACAATCTGTGGCGGAACTTCCGGTGCAGTCGGACCAGAGATCGTCGATGTCCGTTCCACCGACGATCTGCGAGACGTCGTACTCGTCCAGCCGCGACGCGCGATCGAAGCCGAATGCGTTCTCGAGTGTGGCGTTCGGTCCTCGGGAGACCCGCTGCCATCGACCCGTCTCCGCGCGGACCCATGCCTGCGTGATCGGCTCGCGCGGGTCACGTGTGAAGAAGCCCCACCCTTGCGGCGCGACCTCGCCGACGATCTGGAGTCCGTCCGAGACAAGGCCGGTTGCGTGCGTCTTCACGGGAAGGGATGCGAAGCCGACCGTGGCCACGACGGCGACCGCCGCCGTCGCCGCCACGGCCATCGTGGTGACGCGGGAACTCACGCCGGCAGCGCCTGGCCGACGCGCGTCGCGTTCGCCAGGAACTTCTCGTGCTTCACTCGCTCGGTACCCGCGTCGGTCCCTCGTCCACAGCCGACCCAGGCACCGCACCAGGCGTACACGGACACGAGCACCGCTGCCGCAGCCGTGATCGCGGCGGCATTGTGGACAACCGCTCCGGCGTACACCGCGAACGCCACCGCAGCGACGCACGCTGCCACGGCGCCACACATCGGTACGACCGCGCTCGAGCTGTACTTCTGCGTTGCTGCCTCGAGTTCCTCCGCCGAGTAGGTCTCTTCGACGTACGACTCGAAGGCATCGCCGAGCGTGCGGAATCCGTCTTCGACCGTGTTCACCGAGCCCGAGCGGATGTCATCGACTGCCTGCTCGACGGCCGAGGCTCGGGACGCGACCAGACCGTCACGTGCGTCACGCGCGTAGGTCTCGATGCGCTGAAGTTCGTCTCCGGAGAACACCGTGTCGATGCTCGTACCGAGTTGCTGAGCGACCGGCCCGACACCGAAGAGCGCGCCGTCGATGAGCAGCAGGTCTTGATCAGAGAGGCCACTCTGCCCAGCCGGCTGATTGGTTTCGCGTTCCGTGGCCACGGCCGGCGGCGCGACGACCAGCGCCGCGACCAACGAACCGACGACGGCCAGCCCGACCGCGCCGGAACGCGCTCCGCGAAATGAGATCGTGATCATGATTCCCTCCCGGCGGAGCAACTGCGCTCCACTCACAGAGGGACGGTACTGATACTTCACTCACCCGGCAAGTGATATTCAAATTTCTGCACGCTCGGCCGAGGCATCACCACGTCAACACGAACCTTCCCCGCGTCCCCCCAGCCTCGAGCCGCTCATGCGCCTCCCCAGCCCGCGAGGCCGGCAACACCTCCGCAACCCGCGGCGTCACCGTCCCACTCTCCACCGCATGCCGTAGCTGCTCGAGCTTGTCGAACGACCGGTACTCCGCGAACACGGCAATCTGCTCGAACCGGATCCCACGAGCCCCGTCGCCCTCCCACCCACGCACGTCGAGGAACACTCCCCCGTCGCGCACTGCATCGACCACCGGAGCCCGCTGCACCGCAGCATCGGCGAGCGCATCGACCCCGTCCGGCACGAGCGCACGCACCGCGGCAGCGAACCCGTCTCCACGCTCCACGATGTGCGCCGGCCCGAGCGACCGGACCAGCGCTTCGTCCGCAGGCGCAGAATCCGCGATGACAGTGAGTCCAGCAGCGACCCCGAGCTGCACGACGTAGTTCCCGAGCAACCCCGCAGCCCCGGTCACGGCGAGCGTCTGCCCCGGAGCGAGCCCCGCCCGCGAGAGGATCTGCAACGCCGTCAGCCCGTTCATCGGCACCGTCGATGCGAGCGGAAGCGACGTCCCCCGAGGGATCCGCGTGAACGACCCGACCGGCGCGACGAGCTCCTCGACGTAGGCACCACCGTGGGCGCTGAGCGGCAGCGCGATCGCCATGACCTCGTCGCCGACTTCCCATCCGGAGACGTCGGGCCCGACCTCGTCGATGACCCCGGCGGCGTCCATCCCCGGCACGTAGGGCGGCGCCGCCTGCGAGCTGTCCCGCTGACCGGCGCGCACACCGGTGTCGGTCGGGTTCACGGCGAACGCCTGCACCCGGATCCGCACGGACCCCGCACCGGCGTGCGGCTCCGGCACCTCGTGGACGGCGAGGGCCTCCGGCCCTCCGAACTGTTCGACTCCTACGACCTTCACCGTTCCGGTCTACCGGACGACGCTCAGCCGTACCCAGCGAGCGGGCCGGTGGCGGTGGTCGGGACGCACCATCCGTCGGACTGGAGGCGCGGATCACCGCCGACCCGCGCCTCCAGTCCGGCACTGGGCCGGCTACACGGCGGGGGCGAGCGCCAGCTGTTCGCGCGCCACCACGGCGTCGGCGGCCGGGGGCCGGCCGTACGCCTCGCGGTAGTCCCGCGAGAAGTGGGAGGCGCTGCGGTAGCCGACGGCGGCCGCGGCGCGGGCGGCGGTGTCGGCGTGCAGGACCATGCGGCGGCGCGCTTCCCCGAGTCGGGTGCGCTTGAGGTACTGCGCGGGTGACATGCCGGTGGCCTGCTTGAAGCGGGCGAAGAGGGTGCTCTCGCTGACGCGGAGCTCGCGGGCGAGGCGCTCCATCGTCCACGGTTCGTCCATGCGTTCGGTGAGGAGCGCGGTCGCGCCGGCGACTAGCCCAGCTTCGGCTCCGGCTCGGTCGAGCGCGGCGGTGATGCGCGGCGCCTGCGCGGTCTGCAGCAGGCGGAGGACGATCTCGCGCGAGACCAGGGGGAACAGGACGGGGATGTCCTCGGGGGCGTCGAGCAGCGCGAGCAGGCGGCTGACGGCATCGGCGAGCGGGGCCGTCCACTCGCCGAGTCGTGGCAGGTCCGTGCGGCTCGTGCTGGACATCGTGCTCGACATCGACGCCACGACCTCGCCGACGACGACCGGGTCGAGCTTCCAGACCGCCGAGACGAAGCCGTCGCTCCCTGCCGTGTCGAGCACCCCGGCGACCACGGGGAGGTCCACGGGCGTGATGATGAACCGCTCGCGGCCCCAGACCTGGTCGTCGTCCCCGACGACCGAACGCTTCCGGCCGCGGAGGACGACGGACAACGACGGGACGTACCGCCGGTCGAAGAGTCCGGTCGGCTCGTGGACGCGGGAGACGGTCAGGCCGAGTGCTTCGGCCCGCTGCACCGAGGCGGGACGGGCCACCATGTCGACGGTGGACGCGCGTTGGAGCACTGCGGCGTGCCGCGAGGCCACCTCGGCCGCGCGATCGAGGTGCTGCGCCGTGCGATCGTCCACGGGCCCACGCTACGCAGTTCTCCCGGCGCCGAAGAAGTCGTGCGGGATCCGGCAAGGTTCCCGCTGGATCGGGCAAGGCGCGGGGCTGCCCGGGGACCGAGCATCGATGCATGACCACTGCACTCCTTGACCAGACCACCGTCCGCACTGCCCTCGTGACCGGCGCCTCGAGCGGCATCGGTGAGGCCATCGCCCGCGAGCTCGCCGCCACGGGCATGACCGTCGCCGTTCACGGCCGCGACGCCGTCCGCACGCGTGCTGTCGCCGACGACATCGAGCGCCAGGGTGGCCGAGCCCTCCCGATCGTGGCGGACCTCTCCGCGGGTGCTCCCGACGTCCGGGCGTTCGCCGCCGCGGCCCGGGAGCTGCTCGGTGGTCACGTCGACGTCCTCGTGAACAACGCCGGCGTCTACCCCGGCGGTCCGACGGAGTCCCTGTCCGACGACACCGTCGAGGCGCTGCTCGCGACGAACATCCGCGCACCGCACGTCCTCGTGGCGGCGCTCGCCCCGGGGATGGCCGCGCGCGGGTCCGGCGTCGTCGTGAACATCGGCTCGTGGATGGCCCGGGTCGGAGTGCCGTTCATGGCGCTCTACCCGGCGACCAAGGCCGCGGTCGAGCAGCTGACCCGGGCCTGGGCGGCCGAGTACGGGCAGCGCGGGGTGCGGGTCGTGACGGTGGCGCCGGGTGCGACGGCGACGCCGGGGAACGCGGACTCGGCGGACGTGCTCGCGGCGATGACGCAGGGGACGCCCGCGGGGGTGCCGGTGCAGCCGGTCGACATCGCCCGTGCCGTCCGGTGGGTGGTGTCGGACGAGGCGGCGTTCGTGAACGGCGGGACGCTCGACGTCGACGGTGGGATCGCGTCCACGCGGATGCGCTGAGGGCACATCGCTGCCCGTCAGGGCGCCCCGGACGGGATGCAGTCGCTCTCCACCAGCAGCACGTTGTCGGCCTTGAGCCACGAGATCGTGGCGTCGGCGGAGGAGACACTGAGCTCGAGGCGGCCGTTCCGCTCATCGAACCCGGTGCGCTCACCCTCGGTGTCCCACGAAACCCGGAGCGCCTTCTCCGCACTTGAGCGATCGACCTCGTCCCCGAGCCGGATGCGCTCGTGGAAGGCCCGACAGGTGTTGCCCGCGGCGGTCGTGCCGCTCGTGGACCAGGTGCTCGTCCGTACCGCGCTCGGCGCCACTTCGAGCAGCTGCAGCGCATCGTCGACGTACTCCTGCATCTCCTGGCCCGCTTCCTCGGCCGATCCGGGCCCGTAGCCCGAGTCCAGGTCGTCGAGTTCCTCCTGCCGCTGCTGCTGTGCGTACCTGTCGGCATCGCGGGCAGCGCGCGGGAGGATCTCGAACGACGGGACGATGACGAGCAGCACGACGGCGAGCAAGCCGACGCCCGCCACCACCGTCGCTCCCGATGCCGCCACCTCGAGGACTCGATCACGGAGCGCTCGGATCCCGGCGATGAGCGCTGGGACGGTGGCGAGCAGGCCGATCACGATCGCCACGATCTGCGGTCCGGCCGCAGCCCCGCCATCGCTCGTCGATCGCCACGCGGAGCTGATCTGCACCACGAACGACAGGAAGAGTGCGATCAGGACTCCGATCGGCGCGACGACGATCCCGAAGATCAGCCGGTTGCGCCGGAGCCGCAGGTCGTCAGCCGTCGCGCTCTCCCCGGCGGTGGACTCGGGTTCCCCGGCCGTCACCGGTAGTCGTCCGGGTCGCCGAGGACGCAGCGCGAGTCCACGTTGACGTGCGCGCGGACCTTGGTGGCTGCCATCGAAGCACGGGGCTTGCCGTCGGCTCGCGCCACCACGGCGTAGACCTGACCGGTCTCCGGGTCCATCTCCGTCTGTGTCTTCGACAACTCGTAGCCCTCGCGCTCCCAGTGCTCACCTGCCTGTGCCACGAGCGTCCCGGGATCGTCCGGCGCGTCCACCTCGACGTAGTACCCGAACTGCACGGCCCGCGCCCCGTCGATCCGGCAGTCGTACGCGGCCGCCTTCGGCACCTCCTGCGGCCACGTGTCCGGGGCCAGCGCGAGCACCGACCGGAATTCGATGATCGCTTGCGATTGTGCCTCTTCGATGGTCATGGCGTGTCCCGCTCCTGTCATCCCGCACCCCGAGAGCACGAGGGTGGTCGCAGCGGCCAGCGCGGCGACCGCCGTGGTCTTACGCACGCTGATCGGCATCGGGTTCACCGTAGCGTCGCCTTCGCCGTCTCGATCAACGTGTTCGTGTCGAGGTCGAGGTAGCCGTGATCTGCGTCCTCGGCACCGTTCGGGTTCACGTACAGGTCATGCACGTTGACGTCGGACGTTCCCTCGACATGCGAGGCGTCGATCTCGGTCGCGCCGAACGGCTTGAAGGTCGGGTCGATGCGCTCGGGGTAGCTCAGGACCTGTCCGATGTGGGCCACGTTGAACCGTTCTTCGGCCTGCGCCGCGTACATGTGCTCGGCGTGGATCGCCCCCGCGTTCGGGATGTGCCCGGGGATGCCCGCGGATCCCAGGGTGACGAAGCTGTTCACACCCAGATCGGCGTGGTCGTGCAGAGTGATCGACGCCGTCGTCGATCCGTACGAGTGCGCGACCACGTTGAGGTGCGCGTCCGGTCGGGTCGCACGGAACCCACCGAGATCCGCTGCCAGACGGTCGGCACCTGCGTTGGCGTGAGCCAGACCGAACACGCCGAGATCGCCGGTCGTCAGTGCGTTCCGCGGCGCCTCGTACCCGATCCACGTGACCATCGCGGTGTTGCGCCCCCTCTCGGAAAGCCGCTGCACCCCGACCACGTTCGCACCGGCTCTCATCAGCAGGGTCGTGTCCTGGAGTGTGGTGCCCATACCGGGCACGAGGTAGCTGACGTTGGCCGCCGTGTCGAGGTCGCCCATCGACACCGCTCCGAGGGGAGGCTGCCCGTCGAGGAACGACACGAACTGCCGGGGCATACCGTCCACACCACGGAGGCTCGTCCGCGAGGCCGCCAAGAAGTTCTGGAGTGCTGCGAGCCGCTCCGTGGCGGCGTCGAGCTCCTGCTGTGCCGCACGCCGAGCGCTCGGTCCCGCGGCGCGCAGCGCCTTCCGCGCCGCGTCCACGTCGTCCTGCGCCCGCGCGGACGCCCGCTGCGCGCTCAACCGGTTCGCCTGGTCCCGCGCCCAGTACGGCACGCCGTCCAGGTTCCCGATCACCGCCGGCAATGCCGTGATGAGCGCGTCCTGCGCCGCCGAGTGCTCCCCCGCGGTCCCCCGGCCACCGAGCCCGTCCCACCACGCCTGCACGGTCTCGGGCGGCATCCCGGCGAGCCGATCACCGACCGACGGGTCCTGCGCCGCCAGGACCTCGGGCGGCATCGCAGCGACGGCGACGAGGAAGTCGGCGTCGCTCATCCTGCCGAGCGCCCCCGAGTACGAGGGCGCCACGCCGAGCACGTCGGTGTCGGACAGCCCGGCCGACGCCGCACGGTCCGCGATGGCCCGTCGTTCGACGAGCGCGTCCCATTCCGCCTGCAGTCGCGACGCCGTCGCCGCGAGGTCGTCCGCGTCGGACCGCAGCCGTCGGGCCTGTCGTCCGTCGGCCTCGGTGGCGTCCTGGCCTGCCGCGGCCACCACCGCGGCCGAGAGCGACACGGTGTTCGCAGCGACTTCCACGGCGTTCGTCAACTGTGCCGCACGGATCCGCTCCGCCTCGTCCCGGATCGCCCGTACGTCGTCGGCGTAGGTGTCGAGCACGTCGATCGCGACGTCGAGCCGGCCGATGATGCGTCGAGCCGCGCGCGGGACGGTGCCGACAGTGACGGAGAAGCGATCCTTCGAGGCGCCCCTCCAGTCGTCCGCATCCTCCGCGGCGCGGGCGACGCCGTGGGCTCCGGCGCTGAGGTCGTCCTGGTGGCTGGCGAGGCCACTCGAGAGCTTCGCGACGGCACCGGGGTCGCAGGCGAACGGGTCGGCGGTCATCCCTTGCCGCCGACCTTGCCCGCCAGCTCGGCGTCGGCGTCCTGCACGAGCGACTTCGTGTCGTGCGCGTACTGCGCGAGCGTTCGGCTCGCGTCCGCCAGCCATCCGGCCGAGCGTTCCTGTGATGCACGGAAGACCGTGAAGGCGTCGGTGACCTCGTCCGCGCCGAACGCTCCGCCGTCGGTGGGCACCGAGGCGTTGGCGAACAACTCCTGCGCTGCGTCCAGCGCGTCGCGCACGCCGTCGAGCGTGGCGTACGAGACCCGTAGATCAGCCATCGTCTCCCCCGTCCGTCGCAACGCCCTCCGTCACGATCCCACCGGCAACATATCAGTATCGGAACCTCGGACGAGTCACTGTGCACAGATCGGTGCCCGTCGGCGGCGCTCCGGTATCCCCCGATCGGAGGATGTGGGTCGAGCCACCCGGCCGAGCCGCCACCGGGCACGACCGGCCAGGCTGGACCCATGCCCGACACCCCCGCCATCGAGGTCCACCACCTCACGAAGCAGTACGCCACCGGCAAGCGCGCCGTGGACGACGTCTCCTTCGACATCCCCCGCGGCGAGACCTTCGCGCTCCTCGGCCCGAACGGCGCCGGCAAGACCACCACGGTCGAGATCCTCGAGGGCTACCGCACCCGCACCGACGGCGACGTCCGGGTGCTCGGCCACGACCCCGCCCGCACGAGCCGTAGCCACAACGCACGTATCGGGATCGTCCTGCAGACCAGCGCCGAGTCCCCCAACGTCACCGTCGCGGAACAGCTCCGGCACTTCACGACCTTGTACCCGCGGCACCGCAGCGTCGAAGAGCTCCTCGAGAAGACCGGGCTCGAGTCGCAGCGCAACACCCGCATCAGCAGACTGAGCGGCGGCCAGCGTCGCCGCGTCGACGTCGCCCTCGGCATCATCGGCCGCCCCGAGGTCCTCTTCCTCGACGAGCCCACGACCGGCTTCGACCCGGAGGCCCGGCGCCGCTTCTGGGACCTCATCGACGAGGTCAAGCGCGAGGGCACGACGATCCTCCTCACCACGCACTACCTCGACGAGGCCGCACACCTCGCCGACCGGGCAGCGGTCATCGCCGACGGCCGGCTGCTCGACATCGCCCCGATCGACGAGATCGGCGGTGCCGAGGCCCGCACCCCACGCGTCAGGTGGCGTGACGACGTCGGCGAACCCCACGAACGGCGCACGAACGAACCGACCGCCCTGATCCGGAGCACCCCGGAACCCATGCACGACCTCGAAGTCATCCGCCCGTCCCTCGAGGACGTCTACCTCGGAATGGTCGGCCACCGATGAGCACCGCGACGACGAACACGACCACCACGAACGCCGCCACGATCGGCGCGCACCGCATCGGCTACGAACTCCGCTCCTACTTCCGAGCCCCTGACGCCGTCTTCTTCACCTTCCTCTTCCCCATCGTGATGCTGGCGCTCTTCTCGGTCGCGTTCAGCAGCGCGCCGGACATCCAGGCGGGACCGAACGTCAGCGTGGACTACGCCACGTACTACCTGCCCGGCCTGGTCGCGACGGGCATCCTGCTGTCCGGCACGCAGTCCCTCGGCGTCGACATCGCGGGCGAACGCAGCGACGGCACGCTGAAGCGTCTGGGCGGCACACCCCTGCCGGTGGTGAGCTACTTCATCGGCAAGATCGGCATGGTCCTCGTCACGACGGTCGTGCAGACCGCTCTGCTGCTGGCGATCGCGAGCCTCGTCTTCGGCGTGGACCTGCCCACCGACGGCGGCGCGTGGGCGCACTTCGCGGGCATCATGCTCCTCGGGGTCGCGACGAGCTGCGTCCTCGGCATCGCGATCTCGGCGCTCCCCCGCGAGGGCCGCCGCGCCACCGCCACGATCGTCCCCATCGTCCTGGTCCTCCAGTTCATCTCCGGCGTCTACCTCCCCTTCACGCAGCTCCCCGACTGGCTGCAGAACGTCGCGTCCGTCTTCCCCCTGCGGTGGATGGCGTCCGGCATGCGGTCGGTCTTCCTGCCCGACGCGTTCGCGTCCGCCGAGCCAGGAGGCGCGTGGCACCTCGGCCTCGGAGCCCTCGTCCTGACAGCGTGGCTGGTCGTGGGCGCGGTGGCCTGCCTGTTGACGTTCCGGTGGAATCGCAAGGACGCGTGATCCTGCCTGTGGATAACCGCTCGGCGGCATCCGGGCGATGGGATGCTGAGGCCATGGACCGCATCACGACGCACCGCAACTGGGGCCTGCACGTGGCGTTCGGCGTCACGATCGCCCTCGTCGCACTGATCACCGTGCTCGGGTGGTCCCCGTGGGCGGACCGCTGGCCGGCGTTCGCGATGCTCGGTGTCCTCGCCGTGGCCTACGCGGCGTACGGCTGGCGCGGCTACGAGGTCCCCCGCGCTGCCGCCGGCTTCGTCCCGCTGCTGGTGCTCGCGGCGCTCGTGCTCCCCGCGGTCGTCCCGAGCACCGCCCTCGTGCAGTGCATCCTCTTCCCCGTCGCGTGGTGCCAGATCGACCGGACACGGACGGCGGTGGTGGTCTCGGTCGCGATCGGCGTCGCCGCGGGGGTCGGTCTCCAGATCGCGAGCGGCCCGGACAGTCTCGTCAGCACGGTCCTCATCGAGGGCGTCAGCATCGCGGGTGCCTGCGCGCTCGGACTCTGGATCACCCGGATCGCCGAGCTCTCCGACGAACGACGCCGCCTGCTCGACGAACTCCGTGCGACCCAGGACTCCCTCGCCGAGGCACACCGCAACGCCGGCGTGACGAGCGAACGCGAACGCCTCGCCCGCGAGATCCACGACACCGTCGCACAGAACCTCGCCGGCATCGTCATGCTCACCGAGCGCGCCCGCGGGGACCTCGCGGCCGAACGCGTCGACCGACTCGACGAGCGACTCACCATCCTCGAGGAGTCAGCGCGCGCAGCACTCGAAGAGTCCCGCACCCTCGTCGCGGCGGGTGCTGCCGGAGTGGCGGGCGACGGACTCGGTGCCGCCCTGCACCGCCTCGGCGAACGGTTCACGCGCGAGACCGGCGTCCCGGTCACGGTCGAGGCAGCGGACTGCGCGCTGGACCGCGACGCGCAGGTGGTGCTGCTCCGCGCCGCCCAGGAGGCACTGGCCAACGTCCGCGCGCACGCCCACGCCGCCACGGCGCGGGTCGCACTGCACGTGGCAGCCGACCGGGTCGGCCTCCGGGTCTCGGACGACGGCGTCGGCTTCGACGCGTCCCTCCCGACCGCCGGACACGGGTTGCGGGGCCTGCGCGAGCGGCTCGCCCTCGCCGGCGGCACCTGCGCCATCACGAGCGAGGCCGGACGTGGCACCGTCGTCGAGGTGACGCTGCCCACCGGGGCCGAGCCGCGCCTCCCGGCAGTCGACGCACCACTGACGGAGGTGCACCGGTGATCCGCGTCGTCGTGGCGGACGACCACCCCATCGTCCGCGCCGGCATCGTCGCGCTGCTCCAGGACGCCGACGACGTCGAGGTGGTCGGGCAGGCGAGCGACGGCGAGGCCGCGGTCGCGATCACGCTCGCCGAACGACCCGACGTCGTCCTGATGGACCTCCGCATGCCCGGCCTCGACGGCGACGACGCGACCGCGCGGATCCTCGCCCGCGAGCCGGGCGTCCGCGTGCTCATCCTCACGACGTACGAGTCGGACGACCAGATCCTCGCCGCGATCGAGGCCGGTGCCGCGGGGTACCTGCTCAAGGCGGCCCCGGAGTCGGAGATCCTCGCGGGCCTGCGCGCGACGGCACGCGGTGGGACGGCACTCGCACCCTCGGCCGCAGCTGCCCTGGTCCGCCGGGCGACCGGCCAGCCCACGACCGGGCCGACCCTGTCGCCGCGCGAGCTCGAGGTCCTGCAGCTCGTCGCGCAGGGCAACTCGAACCCGGCGATCGGCCGCACGCTCTTCCTCAGCGAGACCACCGTCAAGACGCACCTCGGGCACGTGTTCGAGAAGCTCGGCGTGAACGACCGGACGCGCGCCGTGACCCGCGCGATGGAGCTCGGCCTGCTGCGCTGACCCCGCCCCGACGGTCCCGCGGTCGCCCAGGAGCTCGCCGCCCTCCGACGACCGGGACGAACCGTCATCGACGGCGTCCACCAGGAGTCACCGCGGGAGCACTGGCAGTTCCGGCTCGACATCGACGAGGACGGCCGGTTCGAGGACTCGTTCGAGCACAGCACGGTCGCCGGCACCGTCGTGCGGATGACCGTTCCCGAACTGATGCTCCGCTGGGGTCGGGCACTCCGTCCTGGTCACGTTCGAGCACCGTGGGGACCCGGCGGTCCGCACGACCCCTGGTGGTCGACGAGCGCGACGGCGTCGCCCGCCGGTGCCTGGAGTGCGGAGCGGCCACGATCGACACCGGCGTGCGGGCCGCCGAGCCCGACGAGGTCCTGCCACCGGCGTCCTTCGAGCCCCTCACGGACTGGATTCGCCCGGACTCCTGAGCGCGTGACCGTTCCGGTTCGCGATCCCCGGGGATCCCGAACCAGAACGGTCAGAGGCGACCACACGATCCCGTCCGCGCCGCACCGAACCGCACCGCGCCGCGCGCCCACCTCCGCCCCACCGGACGGGAGGGCGCGGCGCCTGCCCGCACCGCGCCTCCCGTCCCGGAACGTGCACCGTCTGCCATCCGGCGCCCGCCCCGGTCAGCGCCCCGCGCCGGCCCCGCCCGACCGGACGCCCGGGTCTCGCCGGACGCGGAACACCCGGGCCGTCGGGGTGGCCCCGCCATGGTCGACGTGCAGCACCCCCGCGTCGGCGTCCCACGAGACCTCCCAGGCCCCGATCGCCGTCGGGAAGAGCGGCGACACCGCCACCGGCAGTCCCAGGAGCGCCGGCAGCGGCAACGACACCGACGACGAGGCCCCCGGCAACGCCCACACCGACAGGTACAGGTCCCCGTCCGGCACGTCGAGGCCGAGCGCGACCCAGGTGTCCTCCCACCCGGGCAGCCCGAGCGGCCACACCGGCAGCGCCGACGACACGTCCGCGAGCACGGTCCGGTGCGCCTCGATCGCCGCGGCCACGACCGCCAGCTGCGCGGTCGACATCTCGTTGAGGTACCCCGACAGGTACATCCGCCCGAGCACCCCGTTCACCAGCGCGAGGTCGAACAGGTCGGGCGACATCGACGGCGCCGGGTACGCCCAGTTCCCCGCCTGCTCGGGGAGCATCGCGCCGGGCGCTGCGGCGGAGATCGTGGCGGACAGCACCGGGTCCTGCTGGTCCGACGTGGACTGCATGTGCAACCGGGACAGCATCGCGAAGTCGGCGCGCATCGCTCCCGAGGCGCAGTTCTCGATGAGCAGCGACGGGTAGCGGGCCTGCACGTCGTCGAGCCAGTCCAGCAGCGCCCGCTGGTGCTCGAGCTGCCCCGCGAACGGCCCCGTCATCGTGTTGTCGTCCATCTTGAAGAACGTCACGCCGAGCGTCCCGACGAGCCGGTCGACGACCGCGTCGAGGTGCGCCCGGGCATCCGGCGAGCGCAGGTCGAGCAGGTGCCGGCCGTGCTCCGCGACCCGCACCCCGCGGTGGTGCACGAAGGCGGACGACGGCAACGACGACGCCAGCGGCGAGTGGATCCCGATGACCTCGGGCTCGAGCCAGAGCCCGGCCTGCATGCCCCGCGAACGGATGTGGTCGATGACGGACCCGAGCCCGGTCGGGAACCGCGACGCCGCGGGCTCCCACGCGCCGACGGTGTCCCACCAGTGCCCCTCGGCGTACCAGCCGGCGTCGATGCAGAACAGGTCGGCACCGGCGTCGGCGGCCGCGTCGATGAGCGGCAGGAGCTTCTCGGTCGTCGGGTCGCCCATGAGCGTGTTCATGTAGTCGTTGAAGACCAGCGGCAGGGCGCGATCGGCGTCGCGCACGTGCCGGAACGCCCGACGCTGCCGGGTGAGCACCGCGAACGCGTCGCCGACCGAGCCGGCGATCCCGACCGACACCGGCACGGACGTGAACGGCTGTCCCGGAGCGACGACGGCGCTCCACTGGTGCTCCTGGTCGGTCGGTCCGCTCAGCAGCACGTACGCGTGCCGCCGGGTCTCCCCCAGCTCGTAGAGCCACGGCCCGTTGTGCTCGACCTGCCACACGAGCGCGAAGTCGGCAGCGTGCAGCACGCCGATCGGCAACGCCTCCCCGGTGGACCACGAGCCGCGGTTCTGCAGGACGGCGCGGCTGCGGGGCGGGTGGTGCTGCGCCTCGCGATCGATGCGGGCGAGCCCGATCGACCGCAGCGGATCGGTGCGCCACCGGCTCTCGGCTGCCCAGTCGTTCTCGGCGTGCGTCAACGACAGTTCGTCGACCGTCGCACCGGAGTCGGTCAGGAACGCCCCGGTCGCGAAGGACGAGACGAAGTCGACGACGTGCTCGCCCTCCGCCGCCGACACCTCGGTCCACGTCCGGAACGCTCCGACGCCGGCACGCGCGCAGAACACGGACACGACCTGGAGGCGCGTGGCCGCGTCCTCCTGCACGATCCGGAACCACAGGTCGGTCCCGTCCACCGCCCCGGTCGTGTCCGCGGGCCCTGATCCGGTCCCGCCCACGGACACGGGGGCGTCGTCGTGCGACACGTACCGGAGCCGTGCGCCGATGGTGGAGTCGACGTGCCGGAACCCGCCGGGAAACCTGCCGTGGCCGACGGTGGTCAGCTCGACGAGCGGCTGCGGGTCGTCGGGGCCGTCGGCGAGCGACCCGCCGGTCGGCACGAACGACACCAGGGCGACCGGTCGGTCCGACGCGATCCGGAACCGTGCCGAGAACCCGGGCGTGACCCAGTCGACGAACGCGCTCACGGCGTCCCGGCCCGGACCGCCCCGACCGGTGCCGGCGAACTCGTGACCCACTCCCCCAGGGTGTGGTCGTAGCAGGTGGTGTTGTCGATCGTGGAGCGGTCGAGTGCCGGTCCCGAGGTCACCCGGCGGTCGGTGCGCTCCGGGTCGGGGGCGGCCTCGGCGAGCAGCCGGGTGTAGTCGTGCTGCGGGTCGAGGATGACCGCGTCCGAGGGTCCCCGTTCGACGACCCGGCCGCGGTACAGCACCAGGATCTCGTCCGAGAAGTGCCGCGCAGTGGCGAGGTCGTGCGTGATGTACAGCACGGCGAGGTGGTCCTCGCGCTGCAGCCGCCCCATGAGGTTGAGCACGCTGAGCCGGATCGACACGTCGAGCATCGACACGGGCTCGTCGGCGATGAGCACCTGCGCGCCGGGTGCGAGGGCCCGGGCGATCGCGACGCGCTGTCGCTGCCCGCCGGAGAGCTCGTGCGGGCGGCGGGACGCGAAGTCCTCGTCGAGGTTCACGCGGCCGAGCAGCTCCCGGACGCGTTCGGCGGTCTCCTCGGCGCCGCGCGCACGGTGGTGGAGCTGCAGCGGGCGGGCGATGTGGTGCTCGATGGAGTGGAACGGGTTGAGCGACGCGAAGGGGTCCTGGAACACCATCTGCACGTGCCGCCGGTACATGCTGCCGACGACGGGGGTGCCGTCCTCGAGCCGGACGTCGATCGAGCCGCGCGTGGTGCTCTCCAGCTTCGCGAGCATCCGGGCGATCGTCGACTTGCCCGAACCGGACTCCCCGACGAGGGCGACGGTGCGTCCGGGCAGGAGCTCGAACGACACGTCGTCGACGGCGCGGAGGGTGGTCCGCCGCAGGCCCTTCCGGGTGTGGAAGTCCTTGCCGAGGTGGCTGACGGTCACACTGGTCATCGGACGACCTCCTGGGTGTCGAGGTCCGAACCGTCGATGCTCGCCCCGGTGCGGATGAAGTCGCCGCGGGCGCCGGACAGGCTCGGGAAGGACTGCAGCAGCCGCCGGGTGTAGGGGTGCTGCGGGTCGTGCTGGATGGTGTCGGCGGTGGCGCACTCGACGACCTCGCCGCGGAGCATGATCGCGATCCGGTCACTGATCTCGAGCAGCAGCGGCAGGTCGTGCGTGATGAACACGACCGCGAAGCCGAGCTCGTCGCGCAGGCGGACGATCTCGCGGAGGATCTCCCGCTGCACGACGACGTCGAGCGCGGTGGTCGGCTCGTCCATGATCATGACCTGCGGCTCGAGCAGCATCGCCATCGCGATCATCACGCGCTGCCGCATGCCGCCGGAGAGTTCGTGCGGGTACGCCGTGATGCGGGACGGGTCGACCCCGACCCGGCGGAGCGCGTCCTCCGCGATCGCCCGACGCTCCTTGCGGGGCATGCCGCGGCGGTGCTCGACGAGCGCGTCGTCGAGCTGTGCCCGGATCGTGGTGACCGGGTTGAGCGCGTTCATCGCCCCCTGGAACACCATCGACAGCTTCGACCAGCGGACGGCACGGAGCTGTTCGTCGCCGAGGCCGAGCAGGTCGACGTCGCTGCCGTCCCGGTCGTGGAAGGTGATGCTGCCCGACGTCACCTTCGCTGGCGGCTTGTGCAGCCGGGTGATGGCGTAGGCGAGCGTCGTCTTGCCGCAGCCGGACTCCCCGGCCAGCCCGAGGATCTCCCCGGGTGCGAGCGTCAGCGAGACGTCCTTGACGGCGTGCACCGGGTGCTCGGTCTCGTAGACGACGTCGAGGTGGTCGATGGTGAGGACGGCGTCCCGGGTCATCGGGCGACCCCCTTCCGGTCGGTGGTGGTCTCGGTGCGGCGAGCCGCGCCTCCTGGGCCGGGACGGCGGGCCGCACGACGTGCGCGACGTTCACGCCGTCGCTGCGCCCGCACGTTCGCGAGCCGCGGGTTGATGACCTCGTCGATCGAGAAGTTGACGAGGGAGAGGCCCATGCCGAGCAGTGCGATGAGGAGCCCCGGCGGGACGAACCACCACCAGGCGCCCTGGGCGAGCGCGAAGCCGTTCTGCGCGTAGAAGAGCATCGTGCCGAGCGTCGACGAGTTCGAGGCGCCGAGGCCGAGGAAGGACAGCCCGGCCTCGCCGAGGATCGCGGCGATGACGGCGAACACGAACTGCGACGCGAGCACCGGCAGCAGGTTCGGCAGGATCTCCACCGCGATGACCCGCCACGGTCGTTCCCCGGCGACCCGTGCGGCGGACACGTAGTCCCGGTTCCGGATCGACATCGTCTGCGCGCGGAGGACCCGGGCGGACCCGGCCCACGACGTGATCGCGAGGACGATGGCGATGGTCCAGAGGCCTCGGGCCTCCTGCGGGACGAGGCCCGAGATGACGATGACGAGCGGCAGGCCCGGGATCACGAGGAACACGTTCGAGAAGAGCGAGAACGCCTCGTCCATGATCCCGCCGAGGTACGCGCCGAGGATGCCGAAGAACGCCGACAGCACCGTGGCGAGGACACCGACGATGAGACCGATCTGCAGGCTGCCCCGGGTGGCGAACGCGAGCTGGGCGAGGACGTCCTGCCCGGTCTGCGTCGTCCCGAGCAGGTTGTCGGCGCTCGGCGGCTGCATGCCCGAGTCGCGGATGGCGCTCGGGTCGCCGACGAGCAGCGGGCCGAGCAGCCCGAACAGGGCGACGCCGACGATGAGCACGATGCCCGTGACGAGCCACGGCGTCAGCGTGGGGAGGAACCGGCGGACGCCGCCCTTCGGCCGGCCACGACGAGCGGTCGCGATGCTCCGGGTGGAACCGGATTCGGCCTCCTCGGTGAGGGCGCCGATGGTGGGTTCGGTCTCCTGTTGGATGTTGGTCATGGTCGTGTCCTCCTAGCTCCGGGCCCGGGTGCGCGGGTCGATGAGCCCGTAGAGCAGGTCGACGACGAGGTTCGCGCCGAGGACCGCCAGGGTGATGAACAGGAAGATGCCCTGCATGAGCGCGTAGTCGTTGTTCGTCACCGCGGAGAGGAGCTTCGACCCGATGCCGGGGTACGAGAACACCTGCTCGGTGACGACGGACCCGGACACGATGAACCCGAGGGAGATCGCGAACCCGGCGACCGACGGCAGCACGGCGTTGCGGGCGGCGTAGTTGCGGAGGACCTTGCCGTGCGGCAGGCCCTTCGCGAGCGCCGTGGTGATGTAGTCCTCGGACAGCGTGGACACCATCATGTTGCGCATCCCGAGCAACCAGCCGCCGAGCGAGGCGAGCACGATCGTCGCGGCGGGCAGCACGCCGTACTTGAGCGCCGACATGAGGAACTCGCCGTTGAACCCCGGTGTGAGGACGACGTCGTAGCCGCCCTGGGCCGGGAAGAGGTGCAGTCCGGTCGCGAAGAAGTACACGAGGATCAGCGCGAGCCAGAAGTACGGCACGGCGGCGAGCAGGGTGGTGGCCGGCACGAACGAGTCGAGCCAGGTGCCCGGTCGCCACCCGACGAAGGCGCCGAGGGCGACCCCGATGACGGCGGCGAGCACGGTGGCGATGCCGACGAGGGCGATCGTCCACGGCAGGGAGCTCCCGATGACCTCGGTCACCGGTGCCGGGAAGTAGCTCACCGACACCCCGAGGTCACCGCGGAACACGTTGCCCAGGTACTGGCCGTACTGGGCGAGGATCGGTTCCGAGGAGTTGCCACCGAGGAGCAGCTCGTACGCCTGCCGGGTCGCCGGGGTCACCTGCCCGCCGCGCTGCTGGAGCTTGGCGAGCAGGATGTCCACGGGGTTCCCGGGCAGGAGCCTGGGGATGATGAAGTTCAGCGTCAACGCCGCCCAGAGGGCCACGATGTAGAAGCCGATCTTGCGCAGGAAGTAGTGCATACGAGCGCTCCTCGGTCGCAGTCCTCGCCTCAGCCCTTGGCTGGCTTGAGGGCCTTGAAGATCTCGGCGTTGTCCGGGCTCGCCCAGACCGCCGGGAACGCGTACAGGTCGTCCTTCGTCGGCCAGCCGGTGAACTTCGCGGCGTGGAACTCGCTCGTCGTGCCGCCGGTCATGATCGGGATGTACGGCATGTCCTCGACGACGTGCTGCTGGATGACGTCGAGTTCGGGCTGGGTCGCCGCGGTGTCCTCCGGGTTGATCGTCGCGAGCTTCTGCAGCGCGGCGTCGACCTCGGGGTTGCTGTAGCGGGCGATGTTCATCGGGGCCGCCTCACCGACCTTCGCGGTGTTCGCGGTCGAGTAGTAGTTGTTGTAGAGGTAGTACGGGTTCGCGGTCGGGCCCTGGCCGAGCGAGTCGATCGCGAGCTGGTAGTTGCCCTTTGTCTTCTTGTCGGTCCACTCGTTCCACGACGACTGCTGTGCCTTGAGCTCGATGCCGGCGGCCTTGAGCTGCTGCGTCATCGTGTCGATCGCGGTGATGTAGTCGGTCCAGCCGGTGACGACCTCGACCGTCAGGGACAGCTTCTTGCCGTCCTTCGCGTAGATGCCGTCGGCACCCTTGGCGTACCCGGCGTCCTCGAGCGTCGAGGCCGCGGCGTCGGTGTCGGCACCGGACGGCATCACGGCCGGCGAGACGTCCTTCGAGATCATGTCCTTCTGCGTCGTCGTCAGTGCGAAGGTCGGCGAGATCTCGCTGGCGGTGTTCGAGAACGCGAGGGAGTTGAGCTGCTTGCGGTTGATCGCGTCGGCGATGGCGTGCCGCACGGCCGGGTCGGTCTGCGGGCCCGAGCAGCCGAGCGCCGTCGACGAGCAGGTCAGCAGGGCCATCTGGTTCTGGCCGACGGTGATGCCGTCGTAGCCCTGGTAGTGGCCGGGGATGTCGTCCATGTTCGGGACGGGGCCGGTCTGCCAGTCGATCGAGCCCTGCGACAGGGCGTCGGCACCCGCGGTGTTGCCGGAGAGCGACAGGTAGCGGATCGTCTTCACGGCCGGGGCACCGCCCCAGTAGTCCTTGTTCGCCTCGAGGGTGAAGGCCTGCGCCTTGAACGTGCCGAGCGTGTACGGGCCCGTCCCGACGGGCTTGCGCACGACGTCGGTGGTCGGGTCGATGTCCTTCCAGAGGTGCTCCGGCACGATCCAGGTCTTGCCGAGCAGGTTCGGGCCGAGCACGAAGGACGGCTTCGCGAAGGACACGACGACCTTGTCGTCCCCCTCGGCCTTCGCGGTGCCGTCGTACCCGATGGAGTTGAGCGCCTTGTACTTCTTGAGCATGTCGAGGGTGAACACGACGTCCTTCGCCGTGAAGGGCTTCCCGTCGCTCCACTTCGCGTCGTCGCGGAGGGTGATGCTCAGCTGGGTGCCGTCGGCGTTCCACTCGTAGCTCTTGCCGAGCAGCGGCTTCGGGTCCTTCGTGTTCACGTTCGTGATGAAGAACAGGCCCTCGTAGATCGTCCCGACGCCACCGATGTTCGACGGCGACCAGGGGTTGTAGTTGATCTGGTAGTCGCCGGACTGTCCGGTGTACGCGATCAGGGTCGATGCGGAGTCGGACGACGCCGCGGTCCCGCTCGAGCTGCAGCCGGTGAGGGCGAGTCCCGCGGTGGTGAGGATGGCCGCGGCCGCGATGGCGAGCCGCCGGGAACGGTTTGGTGTTGACATCGTTGTCCTCTCGGTCTGCTCCGTCGCAGGCCTGGTCGTTGTGACCGCGATTGTTACACGGCTAAACTAACCCGGTCAAGAGCTTGCACGACGACGTGAGGAGGCGCGATGGAGCGCACGACACTGGACGGCCACTGGACCCTCGAGGCGGTGGCCGGTCCACCGGAGGCCGATGCTCACCGCGACCCGGTGCAGGCGGTGGTGCCCGGCTGCGTGCACACCGATCTGCTGCGCGGCGGCAAGATCCCCGATCCCTTCGACGGTGACGGCGAGGCCGCGACGCAGTGGATCGGCGACACGGTCTGGCGGTACCGGCGGACGTTCGACTGGGCCGGCGGCACCGGGGAGCGCCGCCACGACCTCGTCGCCGACGGACTCGACACGCTCGCGACGATCGAGCTCAACGGCATCGTCGTCGGCACCACCGCGAACCAGCACCGCTCGTACCGATTCCCCGTCGGACACCTGCTCCGACCGGGCGCGAACGAGCTCGTCGTCACGTTCGACGCGCCCGTGCCCGCGGCCGTCCGGCTCTCCGAGCTGCACGGCGGCGAGCTCCCGCACGTCAACCACCACCCCTACAACGCGCTCCGGAAGAACGCGTCGAACTTCGGCTGGGACTGGGGCGTCGACGTCGCGACGAGCGGCATCTGGAAGTCGATCGGCATCGAGTCCTGGAGCGGCGTCCGCATCGCGGCCGTCCGCCCCCTCGTCGACGTCGACGGCACCACCGGCGTGCTCACGGCGCACGTCGACGTCGAGTTCGCCGGCTCCTCCGGCGCCTTCTCGCAGGCCATCGGCAGCGCGCCCGTCGCGTCCGCAGGTGGTGACGCGGGTGCCGGACTGGAGGCCCGGATCACCCTGGCCCCGCACCACGCGTCCGCAGCGCACCGCGGTTCCGACACCGCGCCTCCCGTCCGCCCCACCGACCCCGCCGACACCTCCGGCCGGGTCGTCGGCGCGCGCCCCGTCGCGACCGGACCGGAGCGCACGACCGGCTCCGCCGTCGTGCGGCTCGAGGTCCCCGACGTCGCCGTCTGGTGGCCGCGCGGCCACGGTGACCAGCCCCTGTACGACGTCCGGGTCGAGGTCGGCGACGACGTCTGGACCGGCCGGGTGGGGTTCCGGACCGTCACCCTCGACACGGCTGCCGACGCGGGTGGCGCGCCGTTCCTCCTGCGCGTCAACGACCGGCCCGTCATCGTGCGCGGGGCGAACTGGATCCCGGACCACGCGTACCTCACCGAGATGACGGCCGAGCGCTACGCCGAGCGGATCGACGACGCGGTCGAGGCGAACGTCAACCTGCTCCGGATCTGGGGCGGCGGGATCTACGAGTCCGACGACCTGTACGACCGGTGCGACGAGCTCGGGATCCTCGTCTGGCAGGACTTCCTGTTCGCCTGCGCGGCCTACGCCGAGGAACCCTGGCTGGCCGACGAGGTCGAGCCCGAGGTCCGCGAGGCCGTCACCCGCCTCAGTCCCCACCCCTCGCTCGTGGTGTGGAACGGCAACAACGAGAACCTCGTGGCCTACGCCGAGTGGGGGTGGCGGCCGTCGCTCGTCGGTCGCACCTGGGGCAACGGGTACTACCGTTCGCTGCTGCCCGCGATCGTCGCGGAGCTCGACCCGACCCGGCCGTACACCCCCGGGAGCCCGTTCTCGTTCGACGAGTACCTGACGCCGAACGACGAGCGGAACGGCAGCGTGCACATCTGGGACGTCTGGAACCGGCTCGACTACCGCTCCTACGCCGACTGGCAGCCGCGGTTCGTCGCCGAGTTCGGGTTCCAGGGGCCGCCCGCGTGGTCGACCCTCACCGCGGTGGTGCACGACGAGCCGCTCGACCCGGACGGCCACGAGATGCTCGTGCACCAGAAGGCGCACGAGGGCAACCGGAAGCTCGCCGACGGCATGCGCGGGCACCTCCCGGCGCCGACGACCATCGAGGACTGGCACTGGGCCGCGCAGCTCAACCAGGCGCACGCGATCCGCTTCGGCATGGAGTGGTTCCGGTCCCGCACGCCGGACAACACCGGCATGGTCGTCTGGCAGCTCAACGACGACTGGCCCGTGGTGTCCTGGGCACTCGTCGACCATGCCGGGCACCGGAAGCCGGTCTGGTACGCGGTCCGAAAGGCCTACCGGCCCGTCCTCTCGACCGTGCAGCCGACGCCCGTGCCGGAACCGCACCCGTGGGCTCCGGCCGCCGAGGTCGCCGCTGCCGCAGCCGCCCGGGACGCCGCGGGGCTGGACGTCGTCGTGGTGAACGCCGGCGGTGCGCCCGTCACCGACGAGGTCGTCGTCGAGCGCCGCGCGTTCGACGGCACGGTGCTCGCGACGACCACGGCGACCGTCTCGGTCGACCCGGCGGACGCGGTCCGGATCACGCTGCCCGTCGAGGTCGCGGCGCCGCAGGACCGCTCAGGTGAGGTGCTCGTGGTGACCGGGTCGACCTCGGGGCGGCGGGTGCACGACTTCGCGGAGGTCGTCGACCAGCGCCTCGGGCGTCGACCGTTCTCGGTCGACGCCGCGGCGACGCCGGAGGGAGCGCGGGTCACGGTCACGGCGACGGCGTACGTGCGGGACCTCGCGCTGTTCCCGGACCGGGTGGTCGCCACCGCCCGGGTCGACGAGGGGCTGGTGTCGCTGCTGCCCGGCGAGTCGGCGGTGTTCGAGGTCACGCGCGCGGCGGGCATCGACGTGGAGGCGTTGGCCGGCCCCCTGGTGCTCCGGCACGCGGGCGACCTGCTGCCCTGAGGCGTGGACGGGCCGGGCGCGTGCCCGGCCCGTCCGCCCCGGTCAGCCGGTCGCCCGCACCTCGAGCACGAGCGCGGTCCCCGGGGCCAGCGCGGGCAGCCGCACCCCCACGTCCTCGAGCACCGCGCCGGACAGCTCCACGCTCCCCCGCTCGATCCACGGCGTCCGGGTCACGTCGACCCCCTTCGGCACCCGCAGCCCGGTCACCGGCGCGACCCGGTACCGGCGCTCCCGGTCGAGTCCGCGCAGGCGCAGCGGCACGGCCAGGGACCGCGGACCCGTGACGGTCCGGGCAACCCGCACGAGGGCGCGCGACCGATCGCGCGCGACGACCGCCGTCGTCGCGAGCCCGGGGTCCCCGAGTTCGAGGTGGTGCAGCCGCCCGGAGTGCAGCAGTCCCCGCTCTCGCTTGTAGAGCGCGGTCCACTCCCGCAGCCGGTCGAGCTCCGCGGGGCTGCACCGGGTGACGTCGGTCTCGATGCCGGCACTGCCGAAGAGCGACACCGCCATCCGGAAGTCGAGGTCGAGGTGCCGCCCGGTGGTGTGCGACACTTCGGGGCCGACGTGCGACCCGATGAGCTCGAGCGGCAGCAGGAGCTCGGTCCACCGCTGGATCGGCAGCCGTTCCATCGCGTCGTTCGAGTCCGAGGCCCACACCCGGTCCGCGCGTTCGAGGACGCCCAGGTCGACCCGGGCGCCGCCGGACGCGCACGCCTCGATCTCGAGCCAGGGGTGTCGACGACGGAGCTCGTCCATCACCGCGTAGGCGCCACGGGTGTGCGCGTCGAGGCCGACCCGGCCGGCGTGCACGGTCTGCACGACGTCGCGGTTCTGGTCCCATTTCACGAAGTCGACGTGGTGCGCGCCGATCACCGCCGACATCCGGTCGAGCACGTGCTCGCGGACGTCCGCGCGGGCGAGGTCGAGCACGTACTGGTGCCGCCAGGTCCGGGTGCGCCCGGGGTCCTGCAGGAGCCAGTCCGGGTGGTCGACCGCGAGCTCGGACACCGGGCTCACCATCTCCGGCTCGAACCACAGCCCGAAGTCCATGCCGAGCGCTCGGACACCGGCGACGAGCGGGCCGAGGCCCTGCGGCCAGACGTCGGCGTCGACCGTCCAGTCGCCGAGGGCCGTGGTGTCGGAGCGGCGCCCGGTGAACCAGCCGTCGTCGAGGACGAACCGTTCGACACCGACGTCCGCAGCGACCCGCGCGAGTGCGAGCAGCGGCTCCAGCTCCTGCCGGTAGTAGACGGCCTCCCAGGTGTTCAGCACGACGGGACGCGGGGTCCGTGGGTGCCCGGGGCGCGCGCGGAGGGAGTCGTGGAGGCGGGCGGCGACCCCGTCGAGCCCGGCGTCGGTCCAGACGAAGACGGTGTCGGGCGTGGTGAACGTCTCGCCCGGACGGAGCACGACCTCGCCCGCGCGCAGGAGCTCACCCGCGCCGAGCACGGGACGGGCCTCGGCGAGCTGGTCGTACCGGTGCACGGAGTCCGCGCTCCACGCCGGGTGCACCGCCCACAGCTCGCCTGTGGTGTCGTCGAACCCCGGGGTCCCGAGCACCGTGAGGGTCGGGGCGTCGTGCCCGGTCCGCCCCCGACGGCTCTCGCGCACGTGCACCCCGTCGGTCATCGCCCGCCGCTGCGGGGTCCGCTCGCGGGTCCACCGTCCGGCGAGGTCGAGCACCTCGGCGGCACGCTCCCCCACCGGCAGCACCGCTTCGAGCGCCTGCACCTCGACGTCGGCCGTGCCGCTGTTCGTCAGCGCGTGGCGCACCCGCAGGACCCCGGCGTCGTCGAGGGCGAACTCGCTGTGCAGCGCCACCTCGTCCGACGCGGCGTCGACCACGAGCAGCTGTCCCTCGACGTGCACCACGACGTCGCGCCACACCGGTACGAGCGGACGACCGCCGACCTGTCCGGCGATCCCGGGCCGCCCCTCCCACCCGTCCTGTTCGGTCGGCAGGATCGTCACCGGCCACGGGGCGTCGAACGCACTCGGTGAGACCGCCCGCGCGACCGCGAGCACGAGGTCGTCCGCGTCCTCCGGCACGACCTCGCCGACGTCCCGCCCCCAGTGCAGCACCTCGGGCAGGCCGTCGACACGGGTCGCGACGACGACACCCACCCCGGCCGCACGCAGCGCGTGGACGCGCATCACCGCCGCCGGCACGGCTGCCCGCGCCTCCTCGCCGTCCACGACGGTCATGCCGTCGCCTCCTCGAGGAGCACGCGGACGCCGCCGGCGGGCACGACGGTCTCCGGGCCGTGCCCGGAGCCGTCGAGCAGGTCGGTCCCGGCAGCCGACAGGACGACGTCGTCGGTGCGGTGGTTCAGGAGGAACAGGATCCCGGTGCCGTCCTGCCGGACGCGACGCACTGCCTCCAGGCCTGGAGGCGCGGTGACGGTCCGCGCGATCGCTCGCTCCTCGACGATCCGGTCCACGATCCGTTGCACCCCGTCCGCGTCGAGCATCGCCGAGACGTACCAGGCGCCGCCACCGGCGGCACGGCGTGTGACCGCGGGGCGGCCCGCGAGCGGCCCGTCGACGTGCCGGAGGACGACGTCGGCGTCCTCGACGACCACGTCCTCCGCCCAGTCGGTGACGACCGTGCCGTCGTCGAGCAGGACGCGCTCGTCGCGCTGCAGCGGGGTGAACTCCTCCGACCACACGCCGAGCACGTCGCGGAACGCACCCGGGTAGCCACCGGTGCGGACCCGCGCGGTCTCGTCCACGATCCCCGAGGCGTAGGTCACCAGGAGCGTCGCGCCGTGCTCCACGACGGCGCTGATCCGCGCCGCGGCCGCGTCGTCGACGACGAAGAGGGTCGGGAGCACCACGACGTCGTACCCGGACAGGTCGGCGTCGAGCGGGACGACGTCGGTCAGGACCTGGCGGCGCCAGAACGCGGCGTGCCAGGCACGGAGCTCGTGCCCGTACCGGAGTCCCCGGTGCGGCTTCAGCCCGGACTGGAGCGCCCAGCCGGACGCCTCGTCCACGACGATCGCGACGCGGGCACGTTCGACCGGGGCGCCCTGGACCGGCCCGAGGGCGCGGAGTGCGCGGCCGAGGGCGCAGACCTCGCGCCAGACGCGGCTCCGGGTGCCGGCGTGCGGGACCATCGCGGAGTGGAACTGCTCGGCGCCGGCGGTCGACGCGCGCCACTGGAAGAAGAGTGCGCCGTCCGACCCGCGTGCGACGTGGGCGAGCGAGTTGCGGAGGATCTCGCCGGGCTCCTTCGCCCGGTTCCGCTGCTGCCAGCTCGGGCCCCCGGTCGAGTGCTCCATGAGCAGCCACGGACCGCCGTCGCGGGTCATCCCGCGCATGCGGTCGGCAGCGGCCGCGAGGTCCTCGGCGCGGTCGGGGTCGTCGACCAGCGTGTAGTGGTCGTTCGCCGGGATCGCGACGTGGCGGGCCCACTCGGCGTAGTCGACGACCTGGGAACCGGCGCCCACCATGAAGTTCGTCGTGACGGGTGCGGCGGAGTGCTGCTCGATGACGGCCTTCTCGGCCTCGAAGTGGGCGAGGAGCGCGTCCGACGAGTAGCGCTCGAAGTCGAGGGCGAGCCCCGGGTTCGGGGCCCCACCGACGCCGCGCGGCGGGGAGACCTCGTCGAACGACGTGTAGGTGTGCCCCCAGAAGGCGGTGCCCCACGCGGCGTTCGCTGCGTCGACGTGGTCGTACCGCGCGCGGAGCCAGCGCCGGAAGTCGGCTGCCGAGACCTCGCAGTAGCAGCGGCCGTTCCCGCCGCCGAGCTCGTTGCTCACGTGCCAGAGCCGGACCGCGGGGTGCTCCCCGTACCGTTCGGCCAGGGCGCCGGCGATCCGGAGCGCGTGCTCGCGGAACACCGGCGAGGCCGGGCACCAGCCGAGCCGGCCACCGGGACGCTCGCGGCGTTCGGTCGCGTCGACGGGCAGGATCTCGGGGTGCGCCGTGAGCAGCCAGTTCGGCGGGGCGGCGGTCGGTGTCGCGAGGTCCACCGCGATGCCGTTGTCGTGCAGCAGGTCGAGCACGTCGTCGAGCCAGTCCCAGGTGTACTCCCCCGGTGACCGCTCGAGGAGCCCCCACGAGAAGACCCCGACCGTGACGAGGTTCACACCGGCCTCGCGCATGAGTCGGACGTCCTCGTCCCACACCGAGCGCGGCCACTGCTCGGGGCTGTAGTCACCACCGAACGACAGGTCCTCGGTGGGCCAGGGCACGGAACGAGCAGGGGTCACGACATCTCCTTCGACGGGTGGACCGGACCAGCATCCCGCCCGTCGAAGGCGTTTGTCAACCCAGGTAACTAAGTCAGAAGCGGAGGAGCCGACGGACCGCGAGGACCGCAGCCGCACGCGCCCACTCGGAGAACTCGAACGGTTGCACGACGATCGTCACGGCGGGCTCGTACGGGCGGAGGCCCTGCCAGAACGCCGCGTCCACCTCGGCGCGGGCGAGGTCGTACACGGGCAGGCCGTCGCCGGTCAGCACGATGGACTCCGGGTCCACCAGCGTCACCACCGTCGACAGGAGGACACCCAGGGCTGTGCCGGCGTCGCGGAGGGCCTGGAGCGCCTGCTCGTCCCCCGCGCGGGCCAGGTCGACGACCGCGTCGTACCCGGCGTCCTCGTGTCCGGCGTTCCGCGCCACGATGGAACTCGGCAGGTAGCTCGACACGCAGCCCGCGTGCCCGACCCCGCAGTCCGGACCGCCGCCGTACACGGGCAGGTGCCCGACGCGACCGAACCGACCGTGGGCGCCCTCCGACACCTCGCCGTTCGTGACGAGCCCGAACCCGACGCCCGCCCCGACCGTGACGAGTGCCATCGAGGTGACGCCCGCGCCTGCACCGATCCAGTGCTCCTTGGCCGTGAGCGCGTCGACGTCGTTCACCGTGAAGGTCACGAGCCCCGTTCGGCGCTCGAGCATGTCCGACAGCGGGACGTCGCGCCAGCCGAGGAACTGCGACACCTCGACCAGGGTCACGCCGTCACGGGTGACCACGTCGCCGGGCACCGAGACGCCGAGCGAGCAGATCGCCGGCGACGCTGCCCGGAGCCGGTCGACGACCTCGCCGACCTGGGCCACGAGCGCGTCCGGCGATGCGTCGCGCAGTAGTTCCTCGTGCAGGGCGAGCACCCGTCCCGCGAGGTCCGTGACCGCCGCGTACAGACGGTCCTGCGTGAGCTTCACGCCCACGAACTCCCACACGCCCTCGCTCGTCCGGAGGAGCTCCGACGGCCGACCGGTGGCGCCACGCACCCCCGTACCGACCTCGATCACGAACCCGTGCTCCTGGAGCGTCCGCACGGCCCGCGTGAGGCTCGCCCGCGACAGGCCGAGCGACCGAGCGATCTCGGCTCGGGAGAGCACACCGTGCACGAGGATCTCGCGCAGGGCGGACCTCGTCGCATCGGTCAACACCGGCCACACCGGACCCGGGTCGATCGCTGCTCGATCGAGCTGCTCGGTCATCGGTCCCCTTCGTTCGTCGGCCGATCATAACGCGCCCGCAAACGCAGAAAACCCCTGACCACGTGGTGGTCAGGGGTTCCCTGGTATTCGTAACGTTGAGTCCGGCGGCGTCCTACTCTCCCACAAGGTCCCCCTTGCAGTACCATCGGCGCTGAGAGGCTTAGCTTCCGGGTTCGGAATGTGACCGGGCGTTTCCCTCTCGCTATGACCACCGGAACACCTTCGACCCAATCTCTTGGAAGTTCGAAAGCTGTTCCGCGCATGCGCGGTGTTCAGTTTCTTGTTCCCGATCGTCTGTCGGGAACCACAAAGTGGACGCGAGCCCCACACC
>NZ_FOOD01000004.1:0-608206 GCF_900113095.1 Curtobacterium sp. YR515
GGTGTGGGGCTCGCGTCCACTTTGTGGTTCCCGACAGACGATCGGGAACAAGAAACTGAACACCGCGCATGCGCGGAACAGCTTTCGAACTTCCAAGAGATTGGGTCGAAGGTGTTCCGGTGGTCATAGCGAGAGGGAAACGCCCGGTCACATTCCGAACCCGGAAGCTAAGCCTCTCAGCGCCGATGGTACTGCAAGGGGGACCTTGTGGGAGAGTAGGACGCCGCCGGACTCAACGTTGCAACACCAGGGAACCCCTGACCACCACGTGGTCAGGGGTTTTCTGCGTTTGGGGGTCCTCCACACCCCCTCGTGGCGGTCGGTGCCGGGCCGGTAGGATCGTCGTGTCATGACTGCGCCATTCACCACCGCTTCCGGTTCCGATGTCCGTGTCCGCTTCTGCCCGAGCCCGACGGGGACGCCGCACGTCGGACTGATCCGTACTGCGCTGTTCAACTGGGCGTACGCGCGGCACACCGGCGGCAAGCTCGTGTTCCGCATCGAGGACACCGACGCCGCCCGTGACAGCGAGGAGTCGTACCAGCAGATCCTCGAGGCACTGCGCTGGCTCCGGCTCGACTGGGACGAGGGCGTCGAGGCCGGCGGCCCGCACGGTCCGTACCGGCAGTCCGAGCGGACGGACGTCTACGAGGACGTCATCGCGAAGCTCAAGGCCTCCGGACACGTCTACGAGTCCTTCGTCACCCCCGAGGAGATGGAGGCCCGCAACAAGGCCGCCGGGCGTGACCCGAAGCAGGGCTACGACAACCACGAGCGCGACCTCACCGACGCCGAGCGCCAGGCCTTCCGCGACCAGGGGCGTGAGCCGGCACTGCGGCTGCGCGTGCCCGACCGCGACCTGAGCTTCGAGGACCTCGTGCGCGGTGAGATCACCTTCAAGCAGGGCACCTTCCCGGACTTCGTGGTCGTCCGGCCGAACGGCAAGCCGCTGTACACGTTCACCAACCCGGTGGACGACGCGTTGATGGGCGTGACGCACGTGCTCCGCGGTGAGGACCTCCTGTCGTCGACGCCGCGCCAGATCGCCCTGTACGAGGCCCTGTACGAGGTCGGCCTCGCCGAGTTCATCCCGGTGTTCGGGCACCTGCCGTACGTCATGGGGGAGGGCAACAAGAAGCTCTCGAAGCGCGACCCCGAGTCGAACCTGTTCCACCACCGTGCCGCCGGGATGATCCCCGAGGGGCTCGTCAACTACCTCGCGCTGCTCGGGTGGTCGATCGGTCCGGACCGCGACGTGTTCACGGTCGACGAGATGGTCCGGGCGTTCGAGGTCTCCGACGTCAACCCGAACCCCGCGCGCTTCGACCACAAGAAGGCAGAGTCGATCAACGGCGACCACATCCGTCTGCTGGACGCCGACGACTTCCGCGGGCGGCTGCTGCCGTACCTGTCGGGCGTCGTGTCGGATCCGGTGACGCCGGAGCAGCTCGAGGTCCTCACGAAGGCGGCGCCGCTCGTGCAGGAGCGCATGCAGCTCCTCGGCGAGGCACCGGGGCTCCTCGCGTTCCTCTTCACGTCGGACGACGCGCTCGAGATCGACGAGGACGCCCTGGGGACCCTCAAGGCCGATGCCGGTGACGTGCTCCGCGCGAGCATCGCCGCGCTCGAGCCGCTCGACGACTGGACGACGGCCTCGATCGAGGGCGCGCTCCGTGCGGCGCTCATCGACGGTCTCGGCCTGAAGCCCCGTGTGGCGTTCGGTCCGCTGCGCGTCGCGGTGTCCGGTCGACGGATCAGCCCGCCGCTGTTCGAGTCGATGGAGATCCTGGGCAAGGAGTCCACCGTCACGCGCCTGCGTCGCCTCGCGGACCGCTGACGTGGCCGAACGGCAGGGGGACGCGGCCGAGCGGCAGGCTGACGCAGCCGAGCGGCTGACGGTCGACGTCGTCGTCGTCGGTGCCGGCCCGGCCGGTCTCAGCGCCGCCCTCAACCTCGTCCGTGCGAAGCGCACCGTGCTCCTCGTGGACGCCAACCGCCCCCGGAACGCCGCCACGCTGCGGTCGCACGGGTTCCTGACGCGCGACGGCGTCTCACCCCTCGAGCTCCGGAAGCTCGGGCGCGCAGAGGTCGAGGCCTACGCCGAGGCCACGGTCGTGCAGACGGTCGTGGACCGGATCGCGCCGGAGGGCGACCGGTGGCTCGTGCACGGTGCCTGGCGCGGCACCGAGGTCGAGGCGACGGCCCGTGCCGTCGTGCTCGCGACGGGCCTGCGCGAGGAGTTCCCGGCGCTCCCGATGCTCCGCGCGTTCTACGGCACCGCGGTGCACAGCTGCGTCGAGTGCGATGCCTACGAGAAGGCCGCCGAGCCGTTGGCGTTCCTCTGCGAGACGGACGACGTCGTCGATCGCGCCCTGCTGCTCGCGGCGTGGGCGGACGACCTCATCGTGTACACGAACGGCATCGCGCCGCTCGACGACGCCGGCCGTGCCCGCCTGGCCGCAGCGGGCGTGCGCGTCGACGAGCGGGCCGTGGCGGACCTCGAGGGGGACCGCTCCGGGATGACCGGCGTCCGCCTCGCAGACGGGCACGTGGAGCCGCGGACGGGCGGGTTCGTCCGGCCCCGGTGGCACGCCGACCTGGACTGGGTCGACGCGGACCTCTGCCGCGACGCCGAGGGGCTCGTCGTGGTCGACCGCTCCGGACGGACGAGCGTGCCCGGGCTGTACGCCGTGGGCGACGTGACGCCGCCCGGACCGGAACAGCTGATCGTGGCGGCCGGCCACGGGGCGGTCACGGCCGCCGCGGTGCACCGGGATCTCGTCGGTGGTCTCACGGACCTCCGGGATGCTGTACAGTAGTTGATCGTGCCCCGGGCAACCGGGACCGAAGGCCTCCGGGCCTTTGGGGTATGGTGTAATTGGCAACACAGCGGTTTCTGGTACCGTCGTTCTTGGTTCGAGTCCAGGTACCCCAGCACTCGTAGAACAAGCCCCCGGGATCTCCCGGGGGCTTGTTCCGTTTCCGGCGCAGAAGCCGCGTGACACGCCAGGCGACGAACCGACACGCCAGGCCACAGCCCGACACGCCAGGGCGGCCGATCAGGTCAGGACTGCACCCTGCTCTTCCGGTACGCGACCACCCAGTCCACGAGCACGTGCCCGGATGCGTCGGCCGGCACCTCGGCGTCGTGGATGATCGTCTCCGCCTGCAGCGTCACGCGCATCGGCGTCGTGGGCACCGCGCCCGTGACCGTCTCGAGCAGCTCGTCGTCCCAGTAGAAGCGCACCGCGTCGGCGGTCCACTCGACGGTCGCGACGTGCCAGTCGGTCTGCCCGCCGGACACCACGGTCGGGTCCTCGGGCAGGAACGTCATCGCCTCGGTCGTGGGGTCGTAGCTGCCCGGGATCGCCGACACCGGGCGGACGTCGCCGGTGAGGTCACCCTCGGGCCAGTCGATCTCGCCCTCGTTCCAGTCGCCGGACAGCGGCCAGAGGATCATGACGAACTTGTAGCCGGGGACCTCGTCGGCGCGGTACCGGATCGAGACGCGCTGGTGCGTGTACGCCCGGTAGCCGGCGGGGAGGACCGTCGCCACGAGGGGCTGGGACCCGTCGCTGCGGAGGTGGAAGTCGAGCACCGAGTCGTGCACCGACACCACCTGGTCGGGGGAGTAGAGCCCCTTGCCCGACGTGTCCCGCATCCCGCTGTACTCCGCCATCCGCGGGTACACCGCGAGGAGTTCGCCGAGCGCGGCGTCGAGGTCGAAGTCCTGCGCGAGGTAGGGGACCCACCGCGTCCCCTCGGACTCGAGCGCCCCGGTGGGCATGCGTTCGGCGCGGGCGGTCGAGTCACCGGCACGCGTGGGCAGCACGACGGCCGTGGTGCCGGCGACCACGGCGACCCCCGCGATGCCGGCGAACGTCGCGCCGCGGCGTAGGAAGGATCGCCGGGTGGTCATCCGGTGACGTGCCCCGGGCTCATGCTGCATCGCGCACCTCGTAGATCCGGACTCCGTCGCGGTCGTAGCGGAGGGTGCCCTCGTCGGCCACGGACCGCTCGATGGCGTCGATCTGCGCGCCGGTGAGCGTCCCGCGGGTCACGGCGTCGGCTCGCTGCGCCGCCGAGAACACGAGCCAGGAGTGTCCGCCCTGGTCGCGGTCCTGCAGGACACCGGTGAGGTCGTCGGCCGTCATGCCCTTCGGGAACCACGCGGCCTCGCTCTGCAGCGAGTCGACCTGGCCCCAGTGGCGGAGGAAGTTCTCGTAGTTCCCGCCGATGATCGACGGGAAGCTGCCGACGGTCGTGAGGGTGTCGTCCGCCTGGAACCGGCCGTCGAGCCACTTCGCCGCGGCCACGTCGGCCGGAGCGGTCTGGTTCGCCTGCTCGGTCTGGAACGTGGCGCCGAGGAACAGCGCGGTGGTCACGGTCAGCACCAGGGCCGTGGCGGCGATGCGGAGCCGGCGGCCGTGGAAGGCGTGGACGGCTGCGATCGCCAGGAACGGCGCGGAGAACAGGACGACGCGGAACTTCGCCTCGCCGCCGTAGCTCTGCCCGAGCACGAGCACGATCGGGCAGGCCGCCAGCCAGAGCACCACGAGGGCGCGTCGGGCATGCCCACCGCGGACCATCCGGACGAGTCCGATGACGGCGCACACGGCGACGAGTGCCGTGATCCCGAGGACCGCGCGGGACTGCAGGGTCGTCGCGATCGACGGGATGGCGATCGACGTCGACGCGGCGGTGACGTTGCTCACCGGGTCGAAGCCGGTGGTGAGACCGAACTTCTCCTGGATGTAGTCGAGGTTCGGCACGAGGTAGAGCAGGGGGAGCAGCGTCAGCGGGACGGCGAGCCACCAGGGGCGGAGGAAGCCGAGCACGAGCAGCGGCACGAACGCGGCGACGACCACGAACGGGGTCAGCTGGTGCGAGGCCGTGATGACGAACTGCAGGACGACGACGAGCGCCACCGCCGCGACCACGGCGGCCCGCGTCGGCGTGGCAATCGCCTCGGCCACGGGGGAGCGGCGTGCACGGAGCAGCCGGCCGGTCAGCGTCGCGCTCCACCGCCCGATCACGTTGGGCTTGCCGCGGAGGACGGTCAGCGCGACGAGGACCGCCGCGAGGAACAGGAAGAACGCGAACGCCTGCGGGGAGTAGTAGTCCTGCCCGACCCAGTTCGCGGCGCTGAACAGGACCGCGGCGACGTACGCCCAGCGGCCGTTCGCACCGAGTGCCCGTGCGATCCCGAGGACGAGCGCCCCGTCGGCGAGGGCGAACGCGAGTTCCGTCCAGCGCACCGGGTCCGCCGCGTCGAGCGTGCCGGTGGCGGCGCCGAGGAACGCGCTGAAGCTGAAGAACCCGGGCCAGCGGTTGTAGATGTCGATCGACGGGTCGACGGCGCCGTGCTGCAGGATGTACGCGGTCACCGCGATGTGCTTGAACACCCACGGCGGTCGGGGCTCGGCGGCGATCAGGTTCGAGGTGCCGTACATGACGAGCAGGAGGACGCCCGAGGACACCGCGCGGACCACCACGTGGTGGCGACGGTCGACGAGCGTCACCAGGGCGACGACGAACACGAGTGCGGCGCCGGCCCACCAGACCGCGGGCAGTGCAGCCAGGAGGCCCCACTCGCCCAGTCCGGTCGAGTCCGTCTGCGCGACACCCACCGCCCACAGCGCGGCTCCGGTGACGAGGACGCCCGACGCGGCGACGGTGCGGACCAGGACCGCGGTCGGCAGGGCCGACCGCGCGCGGGCCGACCTGGGCGCGGTGCGTGCGGTCTGGACGCCCTGGCCGAGCGACACCCACCCGGCGACGAGCAGGAGGAGCCCGGCGGCGGGCAGCGGGACCCACTGCCCCGTCCAGACCATCGCGAGCCCGAGGACCGCGTCGATCGCGGCACTGGACGCGACGACGAGTCCGGCGCGCCCGATCGGCTCGCGGAGCCCGAGCAACCGGACCACCGGCAGACCCGGGACGACCAACAGCGCGACGAGCACGACGGCCGTGCGGAGCGGACCGGACGCGTCGGCCGCGATGAGGGCGGCTCCGGCGAAACCGAGTCCCGCGGCGACGAGGGACGGCACCGGTGAGGTCGGCAGCACGCGGGTTCCGTGGCGGAGCGACATCCTGGTGGGGGTCGTGGTGGCGGTCACTGCTCGACCACCGCGATCGACTGACGCATCGAGCGTCCCTTCGGGTCTGGGCCGGCGACTGGCAGCGGCCTTGCGGGTGTCACGACGGTAACCGGGGGCCGAGGGCGCACGGGAGAGCGGTCACCGGGAAGTGCGGAGGGCCTGCGGCATTGCGGGATCACGCACGCGTGGCGGCCGTCGTGCGAGGAGAAACCGCACGGTTCCGCCTGCTCGTTGACCCCCGCCGTCCCCGCAGCGACGGTGGGATGGCCGGCTGCGACCGCGCACGTCCCCCGACACGAGACAGGCTCTCCCATGACCGACACCATCCAGCGCTCGCTCCCGCCCCGCGTCGAGCTCGCCCGCCCGATGTCGAGCGCCGTCGACCCCACCTGGGGCGGTGCCGTGTGGGTCGGTGCCGTCGACCTCGCCGAGGTCCCCGGGGACGACGCCGGCACGGTGGGGCTGCACGACGCCGCCGGCCACCGGTCGGCCAGGCTCCTCGTCCGCGACGGCGTGGCCCCCCTCGGGTTCGTCGACCTGCCGGTGTCCGACGAGACGATCGAGGTCGCCGCGCTCCGTGCCGCCGTCGCCGCCCTGCCCGCCGTCCCGCAGCCGCCGATCCCGGTCCGCCTGCCGAGCACCTCCGTCGTCCTGTGCACCCGTGACCGCGCCGACCAGCTCGGCGCCGCCCTCGACTCGCTGCTCGCCCTGGACCACCCCGACTTCGAGGTCGTCATCGTCGACAACGCGCCCTCCGACGAGTCGACGCGCGAACTCGTCGAGGCCCTGGACGACGACCGCGTGCGGTACGTCCGCGAACCCGTCCCGGGCCTCTCGAGCGCACGCAACGCCGGCGTCCTGGCCGCGCGGCACGAGATCGTCGCCTTCACGGACGACGACGTCGTGGTCGACCGGGCGTGGCTCCGTGCCGTCGCCTCGGGGTTCTCCCGCGGGGACGACGTCGTCTGCGTCAGCGGACTCGTCGCCAGCGGTGAGCTCCGCACCCCCACGCAGCGGTACTTCGACGAACGGGTGACCTGGTCGCGCAACCTCGTGCCGCGCGTGCACCGCCTCTCGGCACCGCCCGTCGACCGGCCGCTCTTCCCGTTCGCGGTCGGTGACTACGGCACGGGTGCGAACTTCGCGATGCGGCGGTCGGCGATCACCGACCTCGGCGGCTTCGACGAGGCACTCGGCGTCGGCACGGTCACCGGCGGCGGCGAGGACATCGACATGTTCTCGCGCGTCGTGCTCTCGGGCGCCGCGCTCGTCGTCGAACCCGCGGCGCTGGTCTGGCACCGGCACCGTGCGGACCTCCCGGCGCTCCGGAAGCAGGCGGAGGGCTACGGCACCGGACTCGGGGCCTGGCTCACGAAGATCGCCCTGCACCCCCGCACGCTCGGGATGGCGCTGCAGCGCGCCCCGCGGGCCGTGCGCCACCTCGTCTCGGGCACCGCCGCCGAGCCGGCCGTCACCCCTGCAGCGGCACCGGTCGCCGTCGGCACCGCGGACGCGCCGCTCGACGACGCCGCGTTCCTCCGCGAGGTCGGACGGATGCGCTGGGTCGAGCTCCTGGCCGTCGGGCGTGGTGTGCTCCGCTACGGGCGGTCCCGCCGCACCGTCCGCGCCCGCGAGCGCACAGCGAACCGATAGGTCCGTCACCGGGGATCCACGGCGGATCGCGAGGATGCGCCAAACCGCAGGATCCCCGCACGGCGCTCCTCGGCCCCTCGATCGCGGGCGTCCGGTCGGCTTACCGTCCTCCAAGCACCAGCAGCGCACCACCGGCCCGCACGACCCAGGGGAGAAGCAATGCGTCCGACACACCCGACAGCGCGTCACCGGACGGTCGAACCGGCCGTCCCGGCATCCGACGACCACTCGGTCCTCGACCGGTGGACGCGCGTCGTCGCAGCGTTCCCCGAGTCCCCGGCGCTCGCCGGTGCCGGGACCGCCCGCACGTTCGCCGAGACGGACCGGACGGTCCGGGCGCTCGCCGCACGGCTCACCGAGGTCCTCCGGCCCGACGACCGCACCGGCGCCGGCGTCGGACCCGAGCGCACCGGCGCGTCGGTCCCGGTGGGGATCATGGCCGGGCACACGACCGAGACCGTGGTGGGCATGCTCGCGCTGATCGCCGCCGGGCGGACGATCGTCGTGCTCGACGACCACCTGCCCGAGGCACGCCTGCAGCACGTCGTCACGCTCGCGGGGATCGCCGAGGTGCTCGCCGACGACACCCGTGCGGACCTCGCCGCCGCGGTCCTCGGCCTGGACGGCACCGTGCACGACCTCGACGCCCTCATCGCGACGAGCACCGAGCAGGCCGCGACCGGCAGCGCGACCGCCCCCGGCACCGCGACCGGCACCGGCACCGAACCCGCAGCGACCTCCCGCCCCGGTGGCACCGACCCCGCCGCGATCGTCTTCACCTCGGGCTCCACGGGCCTGCCGAAGGGCGTCGCGATGACGCACCGACAGCTCCTCCGGAACACCGAGCAGAGTGCCTGGAGCGCCGACTACCGCCCGGGCGACCTCGTGGGCGTCGTGCTGCCGCTGTCCTTCGCCGCCGGCATCCTCACCACGCTCGACAGCATGCTGAGCGGGGCCGCCGCGGTCCTGCTCGACGCACGCGACCTCGGGACCGAGCGACTGCTCGAGGGCATGGCCGCCGAGCACGTCACCGCCGTGGTCTGCACGCCGCACCTGCTCCGGTCGGTCGTCTCCACCGTGCGCGACCGCGGCACGGACCTGCACCCCGCGCTCGCCGGGCTCCGGCTCGTCATGACGGTCGGCGAGCCGATCACCGGCACCGACGTGCACGCCGCACGCCCGGTCCTCGGCGCCCGCACGGTCCTCTGGAACGGGTTCGGGTCGAGCGAGATGGGGGCGGTCTCGTACTTCCCGGTCGGTCCGGACGACGCCGTCCCGAACGGCGTCGTGCCGGCCGGGTACGTGCCGCCGGGCAAGACCGCCCGGGTCCTCCGCGAGGACGGCACCGCCGCCGCGACGGGGGAGACCGGCCAGCTCGTGGTCATCGGAGACGGCATGACCGCCGGCTACTGGGGCGCGCCCGAGAAGACGAGCGAGCACCTCTCCGTCGACGAGGACGGCACCCCGCTGTGGCGCCAGGGTGACCTCGCCCGCGTCGAGGAGGACGGCTGCCTGGTCCTGCTCGGCCGCGACGACGACGCCGTGAAGGTCCGCGGGTACCTCGTCGAGCCGAGCGAGGTCGAGGCGGCGCTCCGTGCCGTCGAGGACGTCCACGACGTCGTGGTCACCGCCCTCGTCGACCCGCCCGCCGTCACGCGCCTCGTCGCCTACGTCGTCGGCCGTCCCGGTCGCCGCACCCCGGCGCCGGCGGCCCTGCGTCGCGCCCTGCGGGCGAAGCTGCCCGAGTACATGGTGCCGGCGGCGATCGTCCCGATGCCCGAACTGCCGCGCAACGAACGCGGCAAGGTCGACCGGGCGAAGCTGCCCGGTGCGCCGTCGCTCGAGGTCGAGATGGTCGAGGGCGAGTACGACCAGTGGGAGCTCGTCGTCGGGCAGATCTGGGCCGAGGTGCTCGGACTCCGCGGCGTGCACCTCGACGAGGACTTCACCGCGCTCGGCGGCGACTCGCTCTCCGCCGAGGAGATGCTCGCGATCGTGCAGGCCCGGCTCGGCGTCGACCTCCGCGCGTCGGAGCTCCTCGAACAGCCCACCCTGCGCGCCTTCGCCCGACGGGTGCGCTCGGGGGCGAAGTCCCTGCCGAGCCACCCCGACGTCGTCAAGGTCTCCGAGGCCCGCGTCCCCGGGCGCCCGCCCGTGTTCTGCCTCAGCGGGGCCGGAGCCCTCGGCCTGACGTTCCTCCCGCTGTCCCGGTACCTGCCCGAGCACGACGTGTACGCCTTCCAGCAGCACGGTCTCGAGCGACGGGCGATCCCGGACTGGAGCATCCAGCGCACCGCGCGGCGCACCGTCGAGCTCATGCGCATCGTCCAGCCCCGGGGCCCGTACCTGCTCGTCGGGCACTCCCTCGGCGGCCTCGTCGCCCTCGAGGTGGCGAAGCTCCTCACCGAGGGCGGCGAGCGGGTCGAGCACGTCGCGATCCTGGACAGCTACCTGCCGCGCAGCAGCACCGAGCAGGCGCAGCTGCACTTCGGCCGGATGGCGGAGAGCCCGGTGCGCAACCCGGCACTCCGAGCACTCAAGCGCGGGCTCGACCGAGCGGCGAAGCGCATCCTGCCCGCCGGCGTGCCGGTGGGCGAGGAGTTCGCCAAGCGCGTCCGCGCCTACGGTGCCGGCGTCCTCCGCTACGGCGGGCAGAAGGACTTCGACGCCCTCTTCGACCAGGCCACGATCGTGACGCGGCGGCACACGCCCTCGCCCTACGACGGCACGGCGACGTTCGTGCTCGCCGACGGCAACCCCGACGTGGACGGCTGGAACGACGTGCTCCGCGGTGCGACCACCACGGTGCGCATCGAGAGCGAGCACAGCTCGCTCCTCCGCGAGCCGCACGTCGCCGAGCTGGCGACCGCGTTGCGCGCCGCCTTCACGACGCACGAGTCGCGTCCCTGACGCGACCAGCGAGGGCCCTGGAGGCGCGTGGCGGGCCCGTCCCGCGCCTCCAGGGCCCTCGTGCGTGCCGACACGCCACCCGGCCGCGGCTTGCGGGTTTCCGTATCCGCACTCGGGGGTCCGCAACCAGTGCCCACCCGCATTGACCAGCCCCGTCCGCCGGACGATGGTTGGTCCAAGCCCAGGGAACGGTGTACCCCCGTTCCGACGCCCACCCAGCGCCGGGTCCTCCCTCGACCACTCCCGCATGCAGCCTGAACCCGACAGGAGCACCATGTCCGCCAGCACCGTCCGACCCCGAGACCCCCGCGTCTCGGTCGTCATCCCCGCGAGGAACGAGGCCCGCAACCTCGAGATCATCCTCCCGCAGCTCCCGCCCGTCTACGAGGTGATCCTCGTCGACGGCAACTCGGTGGACGACACCATCGCGACGGCGCAGCGCCTCATGCCGACGATCAAGGTCGTGCAGCAGACCCGCAAGGGCAAGGGCAACGCGCTCGCCTGCGGCTTCGAGGCCGTGACCGGCGACGTCGTCGTCATGTTCGACGCCGACTGCTCCGCCGACGCCGCCGAGATCCCGCGCTTCGTGCAGGCGCTCGTCGACGGCGCCGACGTCGCGAAGGGCTCCCGTTACGCACCCGGTGGCGGCAGCGACGACATCACGATCATCCGCGGCCTCGGCAACAAGGGGCTCAACATGATCTCCAACGTGCTGCTCCGTGCGCGGTACACCGACCTCTGCTACGGCTACAACGCCTTCTGGGCGGACACGCTGCCGACGATCGGGCTCCTGTCGTCGACGCTCCCGCAGCCGACCGACGGCTCGATGCGCTGGGGTGACGGCTTCGAGATCGAGACGATCCTGACCTGCCGCTGGTCCGCCGCGGAGTTCGCGATCACCGAGGTGCCGAGCCACGAGAAGCTCCGCGTGCACGGCACCAGCAACCTCAACGCGGTCAGCGACGGCATCCGTGTCCTGAAGTCGATCATGCACGAGCGTCGTCGTGCCCGCGAGGCCAAGGCCCGCATGCGCCTCATGCCGACCCCGGTCTCGGGCCTCGTGGTCCCGGCCGCCGTGCCGGCGATGGACGAGGAAGCGGCGTGAGCGTCGCGACGGTCGCCGTCGTCATCTGCGCCTACACGCAGCAGCGCTGGGGTGACCTGCAGGACGCGGTCGAGTCGGCGAAGCGCCAGACCGACGCGACCGAGGTGATCGTCGTCATCGACCACGAGCCGGAGCTGTTCCGCCGTGCGGCCGCCCGCTGGCCGGAGCTCCGCGTCGTCGAGAACGCCGAGGACCGCGGCCTCTCGGGTGCGCGCAACACCGGCGTCGCACTCACCGAGGCCGACGTCGTCGCCTTCCTGGACGACGACGCGACGGCCGACCCGGACTGGCTGATGCACCTCGTCGAGGCGCTCGAGCTGCCCGACGTCGTCGGTGTCGGCGGCCGGGCGACCCCGTCGTGGCCGACCGCGACCGGCGCCGGGCCCTACCCGGACGAGCTGCTCTGGATCGTCGGGTGCAGCTACACCGGCCTCCCCACCACGTCCGCGGACGTCCGCAACGTCATCGGGTCGAGCATGGCCTTCCACCGCGACGTCGTGCTCGCCGCCGGCGGCTTCCGCTCCGGCATCGGCCGGGTCGGGAACCACCCGCTGGGGTGCGAGGAGACCGAGCTCTGCATCCGCATCGCCCGGATCCGCCCCGGCGCCCGCATCCGCTTCGAGCCGCGCTCGAACGTCTCGCACCGGGTCTCCCCGGACCGCGTCACGATGCGGTACCTGCGGCGCCGGAGCTACTACGAGGGCATCTCGAAGGCCGTGCTGAGCCGCCGGGTCGGTGCCCGCGACTCGCTCTCGAGCGAGTCGACGTACCTCACCCGGGTCCTGCCCGGCGCGGTGCTCCGCGAGCTCGGGGCCCTCGGTCGCGGTGGGGGCCTCCGTGCCCTGGCGATCGTGACCTCGGCGGTCTCGACCGTGTTCGGCTACGCCGTCGGCCGTGTCTTCGGCACCGTCGTGGTCCGTGCACCCGCCCCGGTGTCCGCGCCCGTGCAGCAGCCCGTCGGCGCTCCCTGACCGACACCCACCCACCCGACCCACCCACGCACAGAAGACGACATGCAGCGAGACGCCCCGACCCCGAGTGCCACCATCCGACGCCGTTGGAAGGTGGCACTCGCGGTCGCGGCAGCGGTCATCACGGGCGCCACCGTCTCGGCACCGAGCCTCCTCGCGCCGTCGAGCGCCGGTGCGGCGACCACCGCGGACTGCAGCGCGGGGAAGGTCCTCACCGTCGTCGCGCACGCCGACGACGACCTGCTGTTCGAGGGCACCGAGCTCCGCAAGGACATCGACGCGGACAAGTGCGTCCGCTCGGTCATCGTCACCGCCGGGGACGCGGGCAAGTCCGCCACGTACTGGAAGGGCCGGCAGACGGGCCTCGAGGCCGCCTACGCGAACCTCGCCGGCGTCACGAACGCCTGGACCTCGGGCTCGGTCAGCGCCGGTGGCAAGACGGTCGTGACGCGCACCCTGACGGCGGACCCACGGCTCAGCCTGGTCTACCTGCAGCTGCCGGACGGCAACATGGACGGCTCCGGGTTCGCGGCCACCCGGTACCAGAGCCTGCAGAAGCTCTACCAGCGCTCGATCACGAGCATGAGCACGGTCTCCGGTGCGACCTACGGGACCACCTACACGCTCGCCCAGCTCCAGGCCACCGTGCTCGCGCTGATGAACGGGTACGGGCCGCAGGAGGTGCACACCCTCGACCACGTCGGCACCTACGGCGACGGCGACCACAGCGACCACCACACCGTCGCGTACCTCACGAAGTCGGCGCAGCAGCAGCTCACGACGGCGAGCACGCTCACCGGGTACATGGGGTACCCGATCGCGGACAAGCCCTCGAACCTCACCGCCGCGCAGACGCAGGCGAAGGGGAACGCGTTCTTCGCCTACTCCGCCTACGACGCCGAGACCTGCGCCTCGGTGGCGTCCTGCTCGTCGCGTCCCGAGGGCTCGTGGCTCAGCCGTGAGTACACCGTCGGCACGCAGACACCCACCGGCCCGGGCACCGGTTCGGGCGGGTCCGTCGGAGCCGACGTGACCGCCGGTGCGGCCGTCACCGCGAGCAGCGAGAACCCCGCGGACGGACAGACCGCCGTGAAGGCCGTCGACGGCGTCGCGAGCGGCTACCCCGACGCGCCGACCGCCGAGTGGGCGACCCGCGGGGGCGGCACCGGTTCGTGGCTGCAGCTCGCGTGGTCGAGCCCGGTGACGCTCGGCGCCGTGGACCTCGCGGACCGTCCGAACGCCGACGACCAGGTCACGGCCGGCACGCTGACGTTCTCCGACGGGAGCAGCGTCGCCGTGCCGACGCTCGACAACGGCGGCGCGTTCACCCGCGTCAGCTTCTCGTCGCGGCAGGTCAGCTGGGTGAAGTTCACCGTCACCGGCGTCAGCGCGACGACGCGCAACGTCGGCCTGGCGGAGATCCGGACGTTCGCCCCGGGCACCACGACGCCGACCCCGACGCCGACGCCGACGCCGACGCCCACCCCGACCCCGACCCCGACCCCGACGCCGACGCCGACGCCCGGGGGCGCGACCGACGTCACGGGCTCGGCGACCGCCACCGCGGCGTGGGACGACACCTCGACCGGGCAGACCGCCGCCAAGGCGATCGACGGGGTCATCAGCGGCTACCCCGACAACACGACCGCCGAGTGGGTCGCTCCCTGGGGCACGACTGGTGTCTGGTTGCAGCTCGACTGGTCCTCGTCGAAGGCGTTGAGCCGGGTCGTCCTGTACGACCGACCGAACGGCGACGACCAGGTCACGAGCGGCACCCTGACGTTCTCCGACGGCAGTCAGGTGGCGGTCGGGACACTCCCGAACGACGCGTCGCCGCTCACGGTGGACTTCTCGGCGCGCAACGTCACGTGGGTCCGGTTCACCGTCACCGGGGTGTCGGCGAGCACGCGGAACGTCGGCCTCGCCGAGTTCCGGGCGTTCACCGGCTGACCCGGGAGCACCCGACGAACGGGAGGCGCGGTGCCGGTGGGCACCGCGCCTCCCGTCCGTCGCTCGTGCGTTCGCGAGGATCGCGGGTACAGCGTGCGAGGTTCCACGCGCGGTGCGGCCCGTGAGGCGTCGCACCGTGCGCGCGACCTCGCACGCTGGTGCGGCGCGTGCCGCCGCGGGTGACCGTCGCCGTCGGCGCGACCACGGGGCGGACGGGAGGCGCGGTGCCGGCCCGCCCCGCGCCTTCCGTCCGCGCGTTTGCGCGGGTCGCGGGCGCAGCGTGCGACGTTCCACGCGCGGTGCGGCCTGTGAGGCGTTGCACCGTGCGCGCGAGCTCGCACGTTGGTGCGGCGCTCGCCGCCGCGGGTGACCGTCGCCGTCGGCGCGACCTCGTGACGACGGACGGTACGCGCGGTGCCGCGCCGCCCCGCGCCTTTCGTCCGCCGTCCGTCCGTGCGTTCGTTAGGGCCGCGGGCGCACCGTGCGCGCGAGCTCGCACGCTGGTGCGGCGCGTGCCGCCGCGGGTGACCGTCGTCGTGGGCGCGACCTCATCGCGGCGAGCGGCGCGGTACCGGCGGGCGGACGCCTGCGGGAACGGCGGACATCGCGCGGGGAGAGCACGTTGCGGACGGGAGGCGTGACCGTTCTGGTTCGCGATCGCCGGGGATCGCGAACCGGAACGGTCAGGCGGCGAGGAGAACGCGACACGGACGCGAGCACGCGACGGACGGGAGGAGCGGTGCCAGGGGGAGCCGCGCCTCCTGGGCTTCAGCGACGGGCGTGGGTGAGCAGGGCGCGGAGGAGACCGGCCACGTGCGGTCCACGGCCGTAGTGGTCGCGCACCCAGGCGCGGCAGCGCTCGCCGAGGGAGGGGTCGCGGTCGGCGCGGTCGAGGGTGTCGAGGACCTTGGTGGCGAGCGCCTCGGGGTCGGTCGGGTCGACGGTCGACGTCGCCCACTCGCCGGCGAGGATCTCGCCCGTGCCACCGCTCTCGGCGGCGACGACCGGGCGGCCGGCGGACATCGCCTCGACGACGACCCGGCCGAAGCCCTCGGGTTCGATGGATGGCACGACGACCATGTCGGCGGCGTGGAGCAGGGTGACGACGTCGTCCCGCTCGGGGAGGAGCACGACGGAGCCAGCGGGGAGGGACGCGACGGCGCGTCGGACGTCCTCGGCGTCGTCGGGGTCGGCCGCTCCGGCGAGCACGAGCACGGGCGGGTGGTGCGGCTGCGTGGCGTGGTGCGTGCTGGCGGGCCCGAGCGCGGGGGTGAGGGCACGCACGGCGGCGCGCGGCGCGCGCGCGCGGTGGCGTTCGGCGTCCTGCTCGAGCACGAGGCGCCAGGCCTCGAGCAGCGCGAGCACGCCCTTCGACCGGGTGAGGCGGCCGTAGTAGAGGACGGTGCGGGTGTCGTCGTCGAGCCCGAGGGTGCGGCGGGCGCGGACTGTCGCGGACGGCGTGGCCGCGGGGAAGAGTGCGGTGTCGACGCCGTTCGGGACGACGGTGATCCGCGAGGCCGGGATGCCCACGTCCGCCCATGCACGAGCCATCGCGTGCGAGACGGCCAGGTAGTGCGTGCGGCCGCCGGCGATCGGGCCGAGGCGTCGGTAGTTCGGCGCGTGGTGCAGGTGCACGACGAGCGGGACGCCGGAGACCACGGACGCCATACGGCCCCAGGGGAGGTGCTCGGGCCGGTTCAGCCAGATGACGTCGGGGCGCGAGCGGCGGAGGCGGAGGCCGTCGAGGACGAACCGTGCGGCGTCGCCGGCAGCGCTGCGGAGGCCGAAGGACCGGTTGCCGGTGCGGTGCAGGGCGACCCCGAGCTCGGCGAACTGGTCGCTGCCGGCCTCGGCGCCGTCGGGTCCCGGGGCGAGGTGGCCGCGGTGCCAGACCTCGACGTCCTGCCCGGCGCGCACGAGCTCGCGGGTGTCCTCGAGGACGCACCGCTCGACCCCGCCGGTGATGGCGAGCCCGTTCGTGACGACCGCGATCCGGAGTCGACGGTCGGGGCGTTCCGGGGCGTGGGTCACGGTGTGCCTCCTCGGGCGATCGCGAGCCTGCGGATGAACCAGGGCAGGCAGCCGAGGACGCCGGCCACGCGGACGATGTTCCACACGAGGTCCTGGGGCACGAGGACGGACACCCCGGCGACGACCACCACGGCCGCGAGCACGAGGACCGTCCGGGCACGCGGGCCGCGCCACTCCCGGCGGTCGGGGAGCGAGAGCTGCTGCAGCGCCGCGAGCACCATGTAGGCGAAGACCGTGGAGACCCCGGCGCCGGCGATGCCGAGCAGCGGGACCAGCAGCAGGTTCGCGCCGATGTTGACGGCACCGGCGATGGCCGCGATCACCCCGACGGCGACGCCGCGACGCTCCACGAGCAGGAGCCGTCCGGTCGCGCCGCTGGCGATCACCGGGAACGCCGTGAGCGCCACGATGAAGACCACGACGGTGAGCTCGTGCACGCGGTACGACGCCGGTGCGAGGATCGGCAGCGCGACCGGCGACACCAGGGTGACCGCGAGCAGCACCGGGGCGAGCAGCAGGTACAGCTGGTCCCGGGCGTGCAGGGCCAGCTGTCGACGGGCGACGGCGTCCCGGAGCGCCGCGAAGTGCGGTGCCCAGGCCTGGTTCGTGAAGGTCAGCAGGAGGATCACGGCGGAGCCGACGACGTAGGCGATCTGGTAGCGCGCGACCTCGTCCGGGCCGAGCAGCCGCTGCACGACGATCCGGTCGCCGGCGTTCAGCACGAAGTAGGACAGGTTGCCGAGGGCGATCGGCACGCCGAGCTTGAAGGCCCGTGCGGTGGTCTGGCGGTCGAACAGGCCGGCGAGGCGCGGTCGGGTCGCCGCGAAGCCGATGACCATCGCGGCGGCCTGGGCGAACACGCCGCCCCAAGCGTAGGTCGTGGCGTCGGCGTGCACGAACACGAGCAGGCCGAGACCGATGATCGAGCCGCCGACCGAGGACAGCAGGCTCGTGACCGCGAAGACCCGGATGCGGTCCTGGGCGACCAGGATCGCGAGGGAGAGCTGCACGACCGCGGCGGGGAAGATCCAGAGGACCGCGACGAGCAGGATCGGGTGTTCGCCGACGAACCCGGCGACGTCGCCCCAGAGCGGGATGGTGGCGAGGGCGACCGCGGTGACGACGGCTGCGAGGACGATGCCGACCGCGATGAGCCCGCGGGCCTTCCGGTCGTCACCGCCGTCCTCGGCGCGCTGCAGCACGGACGCCTGGTCGAGTCCCGCGACCGCGAGCACGACGAGCGCCTGGTAGAGCGCGATCGCCGAGGCGAGCACACCGAACTCGGAGAGCGGCATGAGGTGCGCGAGGACCGGTGAGATCAGCGAGCTCACGACGAGCTGCATCGACCACACGACCACGTACAGCAGGCCACGGCCGAACAGGACGGACGCACCCTTCTGGACCGCGGTGCTGCCGGTGTCGGGGACCGTGTGGGCGGCGGCCTCGACGGCGGCGGCTGCCGCGGCGGCCTCGACCGCTGCGGCCTTCCGACCGGTGCTGTCGGCGTCGGTCGGGGTGGCTGCGGCGTGGCGGGCCTCGCGGCGGGTCTGGGGAACGGTCACGAGACACCCACCTCCGGGGTCCGGACGTGCTGTCGGAGTCCGAACGCCTGGTCGACGAGGTCGAGCAGGTCCGAGCTCGCAGCGGTCGAGAACTTGCGGGCGAAGAGGTGCGGCATCGCGGTGGGGTCCGTCGTCCATCGTTCGAGGAGTCGACCGGCGTGGGGGAGCGTCAGCCACGGCGGGCTCTTCATCTTCGAGCCGTCCCAGCCGATGAACCACAGGGTGTGCGGGACGTGGTCCTCGGCGAAGCCGTCGACCAGGGCGGGGGAGTTCAGCACGGTCGGCACGAACGACTCGTCGGCGATCCAGGTGCGGCGCCAGAAGCGGACCAGGTCGGGACGGGCATCGACGACCTCGACGACCGCGGCCGCGTGTGCGGCGCTGAGGACCTTGAGCTGCGACCCGCCCATGAGCACGACGTCACGCGGGATCCGGCGGGGGATCGGCAGGCGGAGCATGTGCTTCCGCCACGCCCAGTGCGGGTACCGCATCCGGGCGACCCCGCCGCTCGCGCCCCAGGCCGCGTGCGGGAGGGGGTGCGGGATGAGGAAGGACTGGTCGCGGTGGGCGTCGAGCAGCGCGGTGATCTCGGCGGGGTTCGCCAGCGGGTAGTCGCTGCCGGTCAGCACCGCCACGTGGCGCGCGCCGGTCTCGGCGAGGGCGGCACGGTAGCCGGAGACCTCGGCCGCGACGTTCTCCCACTTCGCCCAGCCCGTCCGCAGTCGCGGCAGGAGGCGGACCCGGTCGGGGAGCCCCTCGGTCATCGCACGGTGCACGTCGTCCGGGGTCCGCGCGTCGACGTGCAGGAACACCGGGAACGGGTCGAGTGCCTCGACGAGTCGTCGGACGTGCTGGGGGTCCTCGTGGGCGAGGACGATGCACGCGAGCGCCGCGGGGGAGTTGGCCATGTCTCGAGTGAACAGGGCCGTCCGGACACCGACAAGGCGGTCCCGGGGCGGGTGCGGGGAAGCGGCGGTTTCCCGCAGCGGTCACCGGCGGCGGCGGTACCTCGGGCAGTCGCAGAGGGCGCAGTCGCTGCCCGGCCGGTAGTGCTCGTGGGCGTCCTGCGCGTGGCCGCACACGCAGACGGCCGTCTCCGTGGTGGCGTGGGACGTCGGCACGGTGACGGGCTCGAGCACGAGCGTGGGCCCCAGCGGCATGCGTCCTCCTCCGACCCGCGCGGTACGGGCAGCTGCACCGATCCTACGGGGCAGGGAGCGACGCGTCCGCCGACCGAGGGGCCACCGGGCGCGGAACCGCCCGCGGGGTCACCCGGCGTGGAACCGCCCGGCCTCGACGTCCCGCCAGCGACGACGGCTGCGGAACCACGCCGCCGGGCCCGCCGGGAAGCCCCGGAGCTCGTGGTAGGCCAGCGACCGCGGCACCCCGGCGTCCGGGACGGCGGGGATCGCGGGACCGACGGGCGCGGACTCGACGGCAGCGGGGGCCGGTGCGCTGCCGGTGCGCAGCCGTCCGACCGTCTCGCGGAGCTTCACCATCGCGGCGGCGGGCACGAGCCGGGCGAGGACCGCGACGTGCCGTCGGTCCTTGGCAGCGAGGGCGCACATCAGCGCGGTGAACCCGACGCCGTTGCCGTGCAGCTGCTTGTGCAGGTCCTCGATGCTCTGCCGGTGCCGGTGGTGCACGACCGCTCGCGGCTCGAACCCGATGCGCCCGCCGCGCCAGAGCGTCTCGATGAACATCGCCAGGTCCTCGCCGCCACGGGCCGGGGAGCCCGCGCCGAGCGTGGTGTCGAACCCGCCGACGGCGTCGATCACCGACCGCCGGAACGCCATGTTGGCGCCCGCGCCGTAGGCACCGATGCCGTACACGGCGAAGTGCTTCACGACCGACCCGTCGGGGCGGACCGCCTGCACCCGCGCGTGCCGCATCGTGCCGGCGACGTCGTCGGGGACGATCGTGACGGGCGCGAAGGTGCGCTCGCCGCTGAACCCGCCGTAGTACGCCTCGTACCAGATCTGCGCGGGCGTCGAGAGCTCGGTGGGGAGGATCACGCCGGACACCGCGTCGAGGTCGGCCTCGCGGACGAACCGCGCGCCGAGTGCGCGCAGCCACTGCGGGTCGACCCGCACGTCGTCGTCGGTGAACGCGACGACCTCGCCGCGGGCGGCTGCGACCCCGGCGTTGCGGCCGGCGGACAGGCCGGGCCGGCGCTCCGTCACGAGGCGCACGCCCCGACCGGCGAGCAGTGCCGGGAGCCGGTCGTCGGCGGGCACCCGGACCCGGTTGTCGACGACGATGACCTCGTGGTCGGGGTAGTCCAGGTGCTCGAGGACGTCGAGCAGTGCGCCGAGGTCCTCGAAGCGGTCCACCACCGTCGAGACGACCACGGAGATCGTCGGCAGGAGGGCATCCGGCACCGGTTCGACGTCGGCGAGCACGGTCTCCCGCAGCGATCCGAGCGCACGGGCGGCGTCGGCGGGGTCGTCGGTGAGCTCGACGTCGAGCGTGCCCGTCGGACGCCCGCCGCGGTAGCCGATCACCAGCGCGGACGAGCCCGTGCCGTCCGCGACGAGGCGGGGGAGCGGTGCGTCGAGGTCGACGTCGATCACGCGTCGGGGTGCGGGGAGTGCACGAGCGGTGCTGGTGGTGGCCATGGTGTGGACGGTAGGTGCCAGGCCGCGGCGGCGACAACGGGGAGCGGGGCCGCTGGCGGTGATCGTGCGGAACCCCGCACGGCCGCGCCGCCGAGCCCCCCGGACGAGGGTGAGCGCTCACACCCGAAAAGCGAACGGCGCACGGTGGTCACGAGCAGGTCACGGAATCTTTGCAACCGGTTGCGAACGGCTGAGAGCGGGCGTAGCTTCCTCCTCCAGCAGGCAGCGTCGCCTGCTCCAGGCAGCGGCGACCCGATGGTCCTCGCCTGGTGATCTCAACGTGGAGACGACACTGTGAAGACAACACGCGCCAAAGTGCGGTTCGCATCCGTAGCGGGGATCGCGGTCATCGGCCTCGTGCTGACCGGGTGCTCGAGCGGCAGCTCGGCGTCGGACGACGCCAAGAACGGTCAGGACAGCCGCGGACCCATCACCTACGTGCAGGGCAAGGACAACTCGAACGTCGTCCGCCCCCTGATCGCGAAGTGGAACAAGGCCCACCCCGACGAGAAGGTCACCTTCAAGGAGCAGTCCGACCAGGCCGACCAGCAGCACGACGACCTCGTGCAGCACTTCCAGGCGAAGGACGCGAACTACGACGTCGTCGACGTGGACGTCGTCTGGACCGCCGAGTTCGCGGCGAAGGGCTGGCTCACCCCGCTCACCGGCAGCATGAAGATCGACACGTCGAAGCTCCTGCCGGCCACCGTCAAGACGGCCACCTACAACAACACGCTCTACGCGGCACCGCAGACCTCTGACGGCGCGCTGCTCTACTACCGCAAGGACCTCGTCAAGACGCCCCCGACCACCTGGGACGAGATGATGCAGGACTGCGACATCGCCAAGCAGGCCGGCATCGGCTGCTACGCCGGGCAGTTCGCGAAGTACGAGGGCCTGACCGTGAACGCGTCCGAGGCGATCAACGGCTCCGGCGGCTCGGTCCTCAGCAAGGGCGGCACGCCGGACGTCGACACGTCCGACGCGAAGGCCGGCCTGCAGAACCTGGTCGACGCCTTCAAGGACGGGAACATCCCCGCCGAGGCGATCACCTACCAGGAGGAGCAGGGCCGCACCGCCTTCGAGGCCGGCAAGCTGCTGTTCCTGCGCAACTGGCCGTACGTCTACAGCCTCGCGAAGACGGACGGGTCGAGCACGGTCAAGGACACCTTCGGCATCGCGCCGATCCCCGGCAAGGACGGCACCGGCGCCTCGACGCTCGGCGGTCACAACGCCGCGATCAGCGTGTACTCGAAGCACAAGGCGACCGCGCACGACTTCCTCGAGTTCCTGGAGTCGAACGAGACGCAGAAGTTCTTCGCCACGCAGGGCTCACTCGCGCCGGTCGTCGGTGACCTCTACACCGACTCCGAGCTGACGAGCAAGCTGCCGTACCTGCCGACCCTGCTCAAGTCCATCGAGTCGGCCGAGCCGCGCCCGGTCACGCCGTTCTACCCGGCGGTGACGAAGGCGATCCAGGACAACACCTACGCCGCGCTCAAGGGATCGAAGAGCGTCGACGAGGCGATGAAGGACATGCAGGCGGCCCTCAAGACGGCCACCAGCAGCGGCAGTTAGCACCCGAGTACGCGGCGTTCGCCGCATCGGACTGGAGGCGCGGGTCGACCCCGCCCCGCGCCTCCCGTCCGTCCCATCCTGCGTTCCGACACCCGGCAAGGAGGCCGTCACGTGTCAGCAGCAACCGAGATCCCCGCCGCCATCCCCAACCCGACGGGCATGGAGCCGCAGAAGCGGCGCAAGGGCGGACTCAACGCCGAGCACGGCCGATGGGCCGTGTACCTCATCGGCCCGACGATCGTGCTCCTCGCCATCGTCATCGGCTACCCGGTGGTCAGCGCGATCATCCAGTCGTTCCAACTCGACGCCGGACTCGACAAGGCCACCGGCCTGTTCGTGCAGGGCGGCTTCGCCGGCGTCACCAACTACGTGCACTGGCTCGCACAGCAGTGCGGCAACACCACCTGCCCGCCCGGCAGCATCGGCTCCCAGTTCTGGGTGTCGATGGGCAACACGTTCTTCTTCACGGTCGTCACCGTCGCCCTGGAGACGGTGATCGGCGTGTGGATGGCGATCATCATGAACCGCAACTTCAAGGGCCGCGCCCTCGTCCGTGCCGCGATCCTCGTGCCGTGGGCCATCCCGACCGCCGTCACCGCGAAGCTCTGGTACTTCATCTTCGACGCGAACGGCGTGCTCAACCACGTCCTCGGGCAGCAGATCCTCTGGACGAGCGGCGAGTGGGCGTCCCGGTGGGCGGTCATCATCGCCGACACCTGGAAGACCACGCCGTTCATGGCGCTGCTCATCCTCGCGGGGCTGCAGCTCATCCCGGAAGAGGTCTACGAGGCCGGCAAGATGGACGGCGCCTCCACCGTTCAGCGCTTCGTGCTCATCACCCTGCCGCTCATCAAGCCGGCGCTCATGGTCGCCGTCCTGTTCCGCGTGCTCGACGCGCTGCGCATGTACGACCTGCCGGCGATCCTCACCGGCGGTGGCGGTGGTTCCGGCAACGCCACCACGACCCTGTCGATCCTCGTCGTCGAACAGATCCGGCAGGGCTTCAACTCCGCGTCGGCACTGTCGACCATCACCTTCCTGGTGATCTTCATCGTCGCGTTCGTCTTCGTGCGGTTCCTCGGCGCCAACGTGGTGCAGACGCAGGCCGCCCAGCAGAAGGGGGAGCTCAAGTGACCCTCGCAGCCGACCGTCCCCGCTCCAACGCCCGAGCCCGCGACATCGCCGTCGACCGCAGCGACGTGCGGGTCAAGCGCCACACCGGCCCGCGGATCCGCACCGCCGTGCAGGCCATCGTCATCGCCGTCTGGTGCCTCCTGCCGTTCTACTGGATGGTGGTGACCAGCTTCCGCGACGTCGGGTTCACGTTCGACGCCACACCGTGGCCGACGCACGTCACGCTCGACAACTACGCGACGGCGTTCTCCACCGCGCTCGGCAACCACCTCGGGCGGGCGCTCGCGAACAGCCTCCTCATCGGTGGCGTCGTGACGATCATCGCCCTGCTCGTCGGCACGAGCGCGGCGTACGCCCTGGCCCGTCTGGAGTTCAAGGGCAAGTCGCTCATCGCCGGTGCGATCCTCGCGGCGTCGATGTTCCCGGGCGTCGCGCTCATCTCCCCGCTGTTCCAGCTGTTCACGGACATCGGGTGGATGGGCTCGTACCAGGCGCTGATCCTTCCGAGCATCTCGTTCGTGCTGCCCCTGACCGTCTACACGCTCGCGAGCTTCTTCCGCGAGATGCCGTGGGACCTCGAGGAAGCGGCACGCATCGACGGGTGCACCCGCGTGCAGGCGTTCCGACGGATCATCCTGCCGCTGGCCGCCCCGGCCGTGTTCACGACGGCGATCCTGGCGTTCATCTCCAGCTGGAACGAGTACCTCATCTCCTCCCAGCTCTCGAGCGACGCGACGCAGCCGGTGACCGTGGCGATCGCCTCGTTCGCCGGGTCCCAGCCGCACCAGGAGCCCTACACGGCGGTGATGGCCGCCGGCACGATCGTCACGATCCCGCTCGTGGTCCTCGTGCTCATCTTCCAACGACGCATCGTGGCCGGCCTCACCGCCGGTGGCGTGAAGGGGTGACGACCATGGCACAGCGCGGACCGACCCGGCCCACGGCCCGGATCGAGGAGGCCATCGGCTTCGTCGGCACGTTCGGCATCCTGTTCCTCGGGGCCACGGTGTTCTGCGAGCTCACCGGTCGCCCGGCGCTCGGCTGGGCGCTCACGCTGCTCGTCTGCGTGCTCGGCGTGGTGGTGCTCGACCGGTGGCGGGTGTCGGTGCTCCGCCGCACCCGTTCGACCGACGGTGTCGGCGCGCCGGCGCCGGTCGTCGCTCCGGTCGCGCGGCCGTCGGCGGCGCCGGTCGTCGCGGCCGGCTCCGGTCCGTCGGGGTGGCGGTCGGATCCGTCCCGCATCGCCGTGCAGCCCGCGGCGGACGGTCGGGTGCACCGCCACGTCGGGTGGGACGAACTCGCGCCCGCCGGTCGTCGGGCCGCCCGGACGCGGCGCGTTGCCCCGATCCCCGGAGCAGCGCCCGGCACGGCGCTCCCCGGGGCGGGCAGTGCGCTCCCCGGGGCGGGCAGCGCGCCGACGGTCGCGCGAGCGCAGACCGGCCCCGTCGCCGACGTGCGGCGGCCGTCGGACGGGTGACGGGCCTCCCGGGACCGTCCATGGGCATCCAGGAGATCGCGACCGTCACGGGCCTGTCGAAGTCGACGGTGTCCCGCGCACTGCGTGGGATGTCGACGGTCGCGGACACCACGATCGACGAGGTGCGACGGGTCGCCGACGAGCTCGGGTACGTGCCGAGCTCGGCGGCGGCCGGCCTCGCCACGGGGCGGCAGCGTGCGATCGGCGTCGTCGTCCCGGTGATCGACCGGTGGTTCTACGTCAAGGCGCTCGGCGGTGTCGACGCCGAACTGCGGCGGGCCGGGTACGACCTGGTGCTGTACAACCTCGGCGGGCCCGGCGGCGACCGCGACCGGGCGTTCCGACGGTCGATGCTGCGGCACCGGGTCGACGGCCTCGTCCTGCTGTCGCTCGTGCTCGACGAGACCGAGCGCGCCGAGCTCGAACTCACGCGGCACCCCATGATCGTGATCGGCGGTCCGGCGCCGGGCCTCCGGAACGTCGGCGTGGACGACGTCGCCGTGGCCGGGATCGCCGTCGAGCACCTGTGCGGACTCGGACACCGGGACGTGGCCTACGTCGGCGGACAGGACGAGGCGGGGATGAACGTGGCGGTGCCGTGGCTGCGGCGGGACGGGTTCGTGGACGCGCTCGCCGCGCGGGGGATCGCGGTGCGGGAGGACTGGATCCTCGACGGGCGGTTCTCCTTCGCGGGTGGCGTCGACGCGGGGGAGGCGTTGTTCGGCGGGCGTGACGGGCGCCGCGGTGTCGGGCGTGACGGCGCGTGGCCGACCGCGGTGTTCTGTGCGTCCGACGAGATGGCGCTCGGAGTGGTGCTCGCTGCGCGTCGAGCGGGCCTCTCGGTGCCGGAGGACGTCTCGGTCATCGGCATCGACGGCCACGAGTACGGCGAGGTCGCCGGGCTGACCACCATCGCCCAGGACCCGGTGGCCCAGGGTCGGGTCGCGGCGCGGGCCGTGCTCGCCGAGGTCGACGGCGGGCTCGCGGGGCCGTTGCCGGCGTCACCGGCGCACCTCGTGGTGCGGTCGACGACGGGGCCGCCCCGGGCCGTCCGCGCGTAGGCGGTGGCATCGCCGCGCTCCGAACCACGAACGCGACATCGAACCGGGCGCCGTGCCGGGTTCGACGTCGCTTCCGTGGTTCGACGCAAGCCGCGCCGCGCCGCCGCGTAGGGTCGCCCGCATGGAGGTCACCAAGCTCGAGCACGCCTGCCAGATCGTCACCGAGGGCAGCGCGCGCCTCGTCATCGACCCGGGCAACTTCACCCGGCCCGTCGACGTCACCGGGGTCGTCGCCGTCGTCGTCACCCACGAGCACCCGGACCACGTCACGCCCGAGCAGGTCCGGCGGATCCTCGACGCGAACCCCGGGGCGGTCGTGATCGGCCCCGCCGGTGTCGCCCGGGCGCTCGCCGGCGCGAGCGACGCGGGCGGCGCGGGCGGCGCGGACGGCGTCGTGGTGGACGTCGTCACCGCCGGGGGCCGACGCACCGTGGGCCCGTTCGACCTGTCGTTCCACGGCACGCGCCACAACCTGATCCACTCGAGCGTCCCGATCGTCGACAACACCGGTGTCCTCGTGAACGGCAGGCTCTTCCACCCGGGCGACTCCTACACGGTGCCCGACGTCCCGGTCGAGGTCCTCGCCGCACCCGTCGGCGCCCCGTGGCTCAAGGTGTCCGAGATGATGGACTACGTCCTCGCGGTCGGGCCCCGCCTGGCCTACCCCGTGCACGAGGCAACGCTCTCCGACGTCGGCTACGGCATGCACACCGGTCGTCTCCGCGAGGCCGTGGAGCCCTCCGGCTCGCTCGTCGTCCTCCGTCCCGGGGAGTCGCTCACGATCTGACGGAGCGGTCGTCCCGCCGCGGCATGGCGGCGCACCCGGGCGACACGCCTCGTTTTGGCACGGCGCGGGGCTTGTGCAATACTTGTCGAGTTGTCGGAACGGCCCCATCGTACAGCGGCCTAGTACGTCGCCCTCTCACGGCGGTAACGCGGGTTCGAATCCCGCTGGGGTCACCACAGGTGGCTTGCCTCCGACTCCGACAACGACCATGACCCCCGCTTCCGGGCGGGGGATTCCCATGTGTGACGGCCCCATCGTACAGCGGCCTAGTACGTCGCCCTCTCACGGCGGTAACGCGGGTTCGAATCCCGCTGGGGTCACACCAGCACGCAAGCCCTCCGGTCCGCCGGGGGGCTTTCGTCGTCCCGGTCGGCTCTGCGAGGCTGACGGGGTGACCAGTGTCGTGCAGCTCATCCGTTCCGGTGCCCTCAGCGACGCCGCGGAGTACGCGTACGCCGCAACCGTGCCGGCCGGCAGCCGACTCGTGTTCCTCGCCGGCGCGTGCCCCCTCGACGCCGACGGCCGGACCGTGGCCGTGGGCGACGTCCGCGGTCAGGCGGCGCAGTGCGTCGAGAACCTCCGCACCGCGCTCGACGCCGCGGGGGCCGGGATCGCCGACCTCGCCCAGACCCGGGTCCTCGTCGCGTCGACGCGGCAGGCCGACCTCGTGGCCGCGTGGGAGGTCGTCCGCGAGGCCATGGGCGACCACGACGTGCCGAGCACCCTCGTCGGGGTGACCGTCCTCGGGTACGACGACCAGCTCGTCGAGATCGAGGGCATCGCGGCCGTCGCGGACTGACGCGGTACGCTGATCCGGTCGTCAGACCCGGCAGTGGGGCCTGCCGGACCCAACCGCGGCCAGCCGCCAACGGTCCCTATCCCGAGAACACCGCACGCGCGGAGACGATCCGGCGTGCTCGGCGATAGGAGCACCGTGCACGAACGTCCACCCCACCTCCGCTGGTCGATGCTCGGCGTCGTCGCACTCGGCGGGGCGATCGGCACCGGTGTCCGAGCGCTCCTCGCCGAGGTCTTCCCGGCGCACGACGGCATCAGCTGGGCGATCTTCGCGATCAACGTCGTCGGCGCGTTCTGCCTCGGCCTCCTGCTCGAGGCGCTGGCGCACCGCGGCCCGGACGTCGGGCGTCGTCGGGGCCTGCGGTTGTTCGTCGGCACCGGGGTCCTCGGCGGCTTCACGACCTACAGCACGCTCGCCGACGACACCGCGCAGCTGCTCGACGTCGGTCGCTGGGGCGCCGGCAGCGGGTACGCCCTGCTCACGGTCGTGGTGGGGCTGCTCGCCGTCGTTGCCGGCATCGGGCTCGCCACGGTGCTCCGGTCCGGAGGCGCCCGGTGAACGCCCTCGAACTGCTCCTCGTCGCGGTCGGCGGGGGAGTCGGCGCGGCGCTGCGCTTCCTCCTCGACGGTGTCGTGAAGGCCCGGGTGTCCGGCTTCCCGCTCGGCACGGTCATCATCAACGTGTCCGGATCGCTCGTCCTCGGGGTCCTGACGGGCCTCGGGCAGGCGGGCACGATCCCGCTCCCGGTCGTCGCGGTGCTCGGAACGGGCATGATGGGTGGGTACACGACGTTCTCGACGGCGAGCGTCGAGACCGTACAGCTCCTCCGATCCGGCAAGCCCCGGCTCGCCGTCCTGAACGGCCTCGGGATGCTCGTCGTCTCGGTCGGCGCAGCCGCGCTCGGCCTGCTCATCGGAAGGAACACATGACCTCGGAACGCCCCGGCGAACTCGTCCTCGTCCGTCACGGAGAGACGGAGTGGTCGAAGAGCGGGCAGCACACCGGCCGCACCGACATCCCGCTCACCGAGAACGGCATCGAGCAGGCGAAGCGCGCCGGCCGGTACCTGGCGGACCGCACGTTCGCGCTGGCACTGTCCAGCCCGTTGCAGCGTGCCCGCGACACGGCGGCGCTCGTCGGTGTCGACGCGGAGCTCGACGAGGACCTCTACGAGTGGGACTACGGCGCGTACGAGGGGCTCACCACGCCGCAGATCAAGGTCCTCCGGCACGGCCCGTGGGACCTCTGGACCGACGGCGTGCCCGCCGGTGACACCCCCGGCGAGAACGCCGCCGAGGTCCGGGTCCGCGTCGAGCGCATCCTCAACCGTGCCCGACCGGTCCTCGCCGAGGGGCAGGACGCGATCGTCGTCGCCCACGGGCACGTCCTCCGCGCGCTCGGCGCCGCGTGGATCCGCCTCGCACCGCAGGACGGCGCCGTGCTGAAGCTCGGCACCGCCTCGGTGAGCGTGCTCGGGTACGAGCACGGCCGTCCCGTCATCGACGCCTGGAACATCCAGCCCCGCGACTGACGCGTCCGCGCACGCGTCCGCAGCGGGTCTGCGGCGGCCTGCTGCGGACGGGAGGCGCGGTGCCGGCCCGACCCGCCCCTCCTGTCCGCGCCGCCCGCGTCAGACGGTGCGGATCGCGCTCGTCGCGCCCAGCGCGCGACCGCGCCGCCGCTCGATCCCTCGCCCCACGAACAGCAGCGCGACGCTGACGAGCGCGCCCAGGGTGGTCTGCGCGACGCGGTCGAGCGCGAGGAGCTCCGGCGCCTCGGGCAGGCTCAGCCACGACACGGCGAGCGCGAGCGGCGTGAGGAAGAGCAGGCACACGGCGTAGTGCCGCGCGACGAAGATCTCGGCGAAGAACTGCCCGACGACGGCGATCAGGACGATCCACCACGCCGAGGGCTCCAGCAGCAGGATGCCCACCGCGATCACGGTGCCGCCGATCGTGCCGATGAACCGCTGGAACGCCCGGAACACCGTGTGCCGCTGGCGCAGTGCGGGCAGCGTCGACACCACGGCGATGACCGCCCAGTAGGGGTGCCCGAGCCCGGGGATCGTCTCGGCGACGGCCCCGGCGACGAGCGCTCCGACCACGTTGAGGGCCACGGTCTCCCACAGCGCGGGCGTCCGGAGCACCGCGAGCGAACGGTGCTTGCGCTCCGCCAGCGGCCGGAACCGGTGCGGGGCGTGCGGGTGCAGCACGAGGCGCAGGACGGAGCCGGACATCGCGACGAGCCAGGCCCAGACGACCGAGCAGACGATGATCGTGGCGATGACCGGGACGTCGGCCGGCCGGACCGGCACGAGCGACGAGACGAGGAACGCGAACACCGGGAAGATCGGCTGCGCCGGGATCGAGCGGAGGGCGCTCAGCGTGCAGACGGCGAAGACGAGCACGAGGACGAGCCCGACCGCCTGCATCCAGAGCTGCGACCCGGCCAGGGCGACACCCACGCCGGCGGCCATGCACACCGCCTGCATCGCGCCGGCGACACCGGTCGTCACCGCACGCTGCCGGTAGGGCTCGGTCGCGCCGAAGATCGCCGTGAACCCGGCGAACATGGCGAAGGCGGCGTACCCGGGCATCCCGAGGGCGATGAGCAGCGCGAGCGGGGCGCCACCGGCGACCGCGGCGCGGATCGCGCCCTCGATGTTGATGGTCCGGGTCGAGTGCGCAGGTGTCGTCATGTCGCGACCATCTTCCCACCGCGACGGGTGTCGCGGAGTCGAGCCGCGCCTCCAGGCAGCCGGGTCGACGCGGGAGCACGTTGGTATACCAACCTGCTAGACTCGCCGGACCGAGCCGCGACAGCGGCGCATCGACGACAACGAGGAAGGGTCGGGCCGATGGGAAAGACGCTCGCCGAGAAGGTGTGGGACGACCACGTCGTGGTCAAGGGCGAGGACGGCAACCCCGACCTCCTCTACATCGACCTCCACCTCGTGCACGAGGTCACGAGTCCGCAGGCGTTCGACGGCCTGCGCCAGGCCGGCCGCCCGGTGCGCCGCCTGGACCTGACGATCGCGACCGAGGACCACAACACCCCGACCCTCGCGATCGACCGTCCGATCGCGGACCCGACCAGCCGGACCCAGATCGAGACGCTCCGTCGCAACTGCGAGGAGTTCGGCGTCCGCCTGCACTCCCTGGGCGACAAGGAGCAGGGCATCGTCCACGTGGTCGGTCCCCAGCTCGGCCTGACCATGCCCGGCATCACGGTGGTCTGCGGCGACTCGCACACCAGCACGCACGGGGCGTTCGGTGCGATGGCGTTCGGCATCGGGACGTCCGAGGTCGAGCACGTCCTCGCGACCCAGACCCTGCCGCTCAAGCCCTTCAAGACCATGGCGATCACGGTCGAGGGCACGCTGCGTCCGGGCGTGACGGCGAAGGACATCATCCTCGCCGTCATCGCGAAGATCGGCACGGGCGGCGGGCAGGGCTACGTGCTCGAGTACCGCGGCTCGGCGATCCGTGCGCTCTCGATGGAGGGCCGCATGACGATCTGCAACATGTCGATCGAGGCCGGTGCCCGCGCCGGCATGGTCGCCCCCGACCAGACCACCTACGACTACGTGCAGGGTCGCGACCACGCCCCGACCGGCCAGGACTGGGACGACGCCGTCGCGTACTGGGACACCCTGTCGACCGACGACGACGCGGTGTTCGACGCCGAGGTCTTCATCGACGCCGACGAGCTCGAGCCCTTCGTCACCTGGGGCACGAACCCCGGCCAGGGCGTCTCGCTGTCCGAGAGCGTGCCGTCGCCCGCGGACTTCGACGACCCGAACGACCAGGCCGCCGCGCAGCGTGCGCTCGAGTACATGGACATCGCGGCCGGCACCCCGATGAAGGACATCGCCGTCGACGCGGTCTTCATGGGGTCGTGCACGAACTCGCGCATCGAGGACCTGCGGGCCTTCGCGTCGATCATCCAGGGCCGCAAGAAGGCCGACGGAGTCCGGGTCATGGTCGTGCCCGGGTCCGCACGGGTCCGGCTCGAGGCCGAGGCCGAGGGGCTGGACAAGGTCATCACGGAGTTCGGCGCCGAGTGGCGGTTCGCCGGCTGCTCGATGTGCCTCGGCATGAACCCCGACCAGCTCGCGCCGGGGGAGCGCTGCGCGAGCACGTCGAACCGCAACTTCGAGGGGCGTCAGGGCAAGGGCGGCCGCACCCACCTGGTGTCCCCGCTCGTGGCCGCGGCGACCGCCGTGCGCGGCACGCTCTCCAGCCCGTGGGACCTGGAGACGTCCGAGTCGAACGCCGTCCTGGAAGGGGCACACTGATGGACAAGATCTCGACCGTCACCGGAATCGCCGCACCGCTCAAGCGGTCCAACGTCGACACCGACCAGATCATCCCCGCGGTCTACCTCAAGCGGGTCACGAAGACCGGCTTCGAGGACGCCCTGTTCTCCGGCTGGCGCCAGGACCCCGACTTCGTGCTGAACCAGCCCGAGTACCAGGGCGCGAAGGTCCTGGTGGCAGGCCCGGACTTCGGCACCGGCTCGTCGCGTGAGCACGCCGTCTGGGCACTGCGTGACTTCGGCTTCGCGGTCGTCATCTCGCCCCGCTTCGCCGACATCTTCAAGGGCAACGCGGGCAAGCAGGGACTGGTCACCGCGATCGTGACCGAATCGGAAGTCGAGCGGCTCTGGGCCGAGATCGAGCGGAACCCGGGGGTGTCGGCGACCGTGGACCTGGTGGCGCAGCGCGTGTCGCTCGGGGATGTGGACGTCCCCTTCGAGATCGACGCTTACACTCGTTGGCGGTTGATGGAAGGGCTCGACGACATCGGGCTCACCCTCCGTGACGAGACCTCGATCACGGAGTTCGAATCCCGCCGCTCCCGTTGGCGGCCGAAGACATTGCCGGTGAAGTAGTGAACTCTCTCGTACAGGACGCAGCAGCCGCAGGGGCGCGCGTGGGCCTCAAGTCGGACGAGATCGTCATCCGCGGGGGCAAGCCGCTCGTGGGACGCATCGAGGTCCGCGGGGCGAAGAACCTCGCGACCAAGGCCATGGTGGCGTCGCTGCTCGGTGACACCCCGTCGATCCTCAAGGACGTCCCGGACATCTCCGACGTCAAGGTCGTCCGCGGGCTGCTCGAGGTGCACGGCGTGCGCATCACCGATCCTGCACGAGGCGAGCTCATCCTCGACCCGTCGAACGTCGAGTCCGCGCACTTCGCCGAGATCGACGCCCACGCCGGTTCGAGCCGCATCCCGATCCTGTTCTGCGGTCCGCTGCTGCACAAGCTCGGCGAGGCGTTCATCCCGGACCTCGGCGGCTGCCGCATCGGCGACCGCCCGATCGACTTCCACCTCGACGCCCTCCGTGCCATGGGCGCGGTCGTCGACAAGCAGGTCAACGGCATCCACCTCACCGCCCCGGACGGCCTCAAGGGCGCGTACATCGAGCTGCCGTACCCGAGCGTCGGCGCCACCGAGCAGGTCCTGCTGTCCGCGACCCTCGCCGAGGGCGTCACGGAGCTCCGGAACGCCGCGATCGAGCCCGAGATCATGGACCTCATCGCGATCCTGCAGAAGATGGGCGCCATCGTCTCGGTCGAGCCGAACCGCGTCATCTTCATCGAGGGCGTCCAGTCGCTCCGCGGTTACACGCACCGTGCGATCAACGACCGCAACGAGGCCGCCAGCTGGGCCTCCGCCGCGCTCGCGACCAACGGCGACATCTTCGTCGAGGGCGCGAAGCAGCAGGAACTCATGACGTTCCTCAACGTCTTCCGCAAGGTGGGCGGCGGGTTCGACATCCAAGAGGACGGCATCCGCTTCTACCGCGAGCTCGAGGTCCTCAAGCCGGTCGTCATCGAGACGGACGTGCACCCCGGGTTCATGACGGACTGGCAGCAGCCGCTCGTCGTGGCCCTGACCCAGGCCGCCGGGCAGAGCATCGTGCACGAGACCGTGTACGAGAACCGCTTCGGCTTCACCGACGCCCTGAACGAGATGGGCGCGGACATCGTCGTCCACAAGGAGGGCCTGCCCGGGCACGACCGTCGCGTCGCCCGCCGTCCCTTCGAGCAGGCCGCGGTCATCACCGGCCCGACGACGCTCCACGCCGCCAACGTCCGCGTGCCGGACCTCCGCGGCGGCTTCAGCCACCTCATCGCGGCACTCACCGCCGAGGGCGAGTCCCACATCACGAACGTCGGCATCATCAGCCGCGGCTACGAGCACTTCATCCCGAAGCTGCGCAAGCTCGGCGCCGACTTCGACTTCGCGGGCTAGCGCGGTGACTGCTGCTCCGGCACCTCGCGGTGACGGTGAGGGCCAGGAGGCGCGGCGCGCCTCCGCCTCGCAGGTCACCACCGGCATGCCCGTCCCTGGGCGCCGGTGGCGCCGCGGCGAGCTGAACACGGCCTTCCGGATCCTCGCGACCGTGGTCATCCCGACCTTCCGCTTCTCCGCGCGCTACCACTGGCACGGCCCGAACCGGTTGCCGGCCGAGGGTGCGTTCGTGCTCGCACCGAACCACTTCACCAACATCGACCCGCTCGTCGTCGGCACGGCGGTCTGGCTGTCCCGTCGGGCGCCGCGGTTCCTCGCGAAGGCGTCCCTGTTCAAGGTCCCGGTCTTCGGCAAGATCATGTCCGGCATGGGCCAGATCCCCGTCGAGCGTTCCGGCCGTACCCGGCTGAGCGACCCGCTCGGTGGCGGCCGGTCGCTCATCGAGCAGGGCGGCGCCATCATCGTCTACCCCGAGGGCACGCTCACCCGCGACCCGGACCTGTGGCCGATGCGCGGCAAGACCGGCGCGGTGCGGATCGCGCTCGAGAACGACGTGCCGCTCATCCCGATGGCCCACTGGGGCACGCAGAACATCATGGCGCGGTACGGCAAGAAGCTCCGGCTCATCCCGCCGTCGCGCGTGGACGTCATCGTCGGCGACCCCGTCGACCTGTCGGCGTACCGCGGCAAGCCGATCGACCAGCAGGTGCTCGTCGAGGCGACCGAGCTGCTCATGCGCCACATCACCGCGCTGCTCGAGGAGATCCGCGGGCAGCAGGCACCCCCGACCCGCTGGGACCCGGCGGCGAACAACCAGAAGGAGACCGGCCGGTTTGAGTGAGCAGCGACCGGGCCTCCGCCCGCACGATGACCACCCGGACCCCGCGGTCGCAGCCCCCGGAGCGGTGGACACCGCCGCGATCCGCGTGGTCATGCAGTCGACCGACAAGCCGCGCGTCGCCGTCATCGGTGCCGGCAGCTGGGGGACCACGTTCGCCAAGGTCCTCGCCGAGGGCGGTGCCGACACGGTCGTGTGGGCACGTCGCCCCGAGGTCGCGCGCGAGATCACCGAGACCAAGCGCAACTCGGAGTACCTGCCCGGCATCAACCTCCCGCGCACCCTGACCGCGTCGACGTCGCTGTCCGCCGTGCTCGACGGCGCCCAGCAGGTGTACGTGTCGGTGCCGTCGCAGACCCTGCGGTCGAACCTCGACGCGATCGCGCCGCTGCTCGCGCCGGGGGTGCCCGTGGTGAGCCTGATGAAGGGCGTCGAGAAGGCGACCGGTCTGCGGATGAGCGAGGTCCTGCTCCAGGGCCTCGGCATCGACCAGGACCGCATCGCCGTCGCGAGCGGCCCGAACCTGGCGCTGGAGATCGCCCGTCGGCAGCCCACCGCGGCCGTCGTGTCCTCGTCGTCGGCCGAGACGGCCAGCGCGGTGGCCGCCGTCGCCACGAACCCCTACTTCCGGTCGTTCATCAACACCGACGTCATCGGCACCGAGTTCGGCGGCGTGCTGAAGAACCTCATCGCCGTGGCGATCGGCATCGTCGACGGCGTCGGCTACGGCGAGAACACGAAGGCGTCGATCATCACGCGCGGGCTCGCCGAGATGACCGACTTCGCGGTGTCGCTCGGCGCGCAGCCCTCGACGCTGTCCGGGCTCGCCGGTCTCGGCGACCTCATCGCCACGTGCCAGTCACCGCTCTCGCGGAACAACACCGCGGGGCGGCTGCTCGGACAGGGGTACCGGTTCGACGAGGTCGTCCGCCAGATGAACCAGACCGCCGAGGGGCTCGCCTCGGTCGCGCCGATCCTCGAGCTCGCCGCGGCGAACGGCGTCGACATGCCCATCGTGGGGCAGGTCGCCGAGGTGCTCGCCGGTAGGCTCGATCCGCGCAACATCGCGCCGCACCTCACCGAGACCGACGAACCCCAGGGCGAGTGACCGGTCCGACCCCGACCAGCAAGAGGACAGCCATGCCCACGATCGCACCCGTGCCACCGACGACCGTCGCCGTGCTGTTCGGCGGCCGTTCGAGCGAGCACGAGATCAGCTGCGTGACCGCCGGCGGGATCATGGACGTCGTCGACCGTGCCGAGTACGACCTCGTGCCGATCGGCATCACGAAGGACGGCGCGTTCACGCTCCAGCCCGACGACCCGGCGCAGTGGGCGCTCCGTGACGGCACGCTCCCGACCGTGCCCGACAACGGCACCCGCGTGGCGTTCCCGACGTCGCCGGCGACGAACGAGCTCGTGGTCTCGCACCCGGACGGCTCCGTCACGACGATCGCGGTCGACATCGTCTTCCCGATCCTGCACGGCCCGTTCGGCGAGGACGGCACCGTCCAGGGGCTCCTCGAGATCGCCGGTCTGCCGTACGTCGGCGACGGGGTGCTCGCGAGCGCCCTGGCCATGGACAAGCACGTCGCCAAGGCGGTCCTCGAGCACGCCGGGCTCCGGGTCGCGCCGTGGACGACCGTGCTCCGTCGCGAGTGGTCGGCCGACCCGGTCGACGTCGCCGAGGCGATCGCCGCGCACGGGTGGCCGCTCTTCGTGAAGCCGGCACGTGCGGGCTCCAGCATGGGGGTGTCCCGCGTGGACGGCCCCGACGAGCTCGGTGCCGCGATGGACCTGGCGTTCGAGCACGACTCCAAGGTCATCGTCGAGCCGCGGGTGATCGGGCGCGAGGTCGAGGTCGCGGTGCTCGAGGGTCGCGACGGCGTCCCGCGCACGAGCCTGCCGGGCGAGATCGTCGTCGCCGAGGACGGCTTCTACGACTTCGCGTCGAAGTACCTCGGCGGTGACGAGTCGCTGCTCTGCCCGGCCCCGCTCACCGAGGCGCAGACGGACGAGATCCGGTCGATCGGCGCCCGGGCGTTCGAGGCGATCGGCGGCTCCGGGCTCGCCCGCGTCGACTGCTTCCTGACCGACGACGGCTTCGTGGTGAACGAGGTGAACACCATGCCGGGGTTCACGCCGCTGTCGATGTACCCGCGCTGCTGGGCGGCGTCGGGCGTGTCCTACGGCGAGCTCGTCCGCGAGCTCATCGAGCTGGGGCGCGCCGCCGTCCGCTGACCCGGGCCTACTGGTCGACGTCGGACGGGTCCAGGCACTGGTGCCCGTCCTCCGGGAGCGTCGACACCGCGTCGGTGACGTCCTGCACGACCTGGTTCGTGGTCTTCGTCGCGTCGATGACGAGCTGGACCGCCGGCGACCGCCCGAAGGTCGTGTAGACGATCTGCCCGCCACGGTCGTCCCGGATCCAGTCGACGTCACCGAGCGAGAAGCACGGCAGGTCGGAGACCGTCGGGACGGCCACGCCGCAGTGGTACAGGGCCACCTCGGGGTCGCCCCACGCCGCCGTCGACTGGGCGTTCGTGTTCCGCAGGTCGAACTTCGAATCGACCGCTGCCGGCAGCCGGACCTGCACGGCCGCGCACGCGGCGGCGTCGGCTGAGGGCGCCGGGGACATCGCGACGGCGTTCGTGCAGCCGGTCAGACCGGCCGCGAGGGCGATCACGACGCCCACGATCGCGGTCTTCCGGGTGGGGCGGCGCACGGTGTCCATCGACGTCCAGGCTACCGTTCTCGTGTGGACGCGACGTACGACGCCTGGGCCGGACCGACCGTGGGGGAGCTCGGCGAACTCGTCGTCCTCGACCGCATCGTGCGCCGGTTGCCCGCCGGAGCGCCGCTGCTCGGCCCCGGCGACGACTGCGCGGTCGTGGCGGCACCGGACGGCCGGTTCGTGGTGACCACGGACATGATGGTGCACGGGCCGGACTTCCGCTGGGCCTGGTCCGCACCCGAGGACGTCGGGTGGAAGGCCGCGGCGACGAACCTGTCCGACGTCGCCGCGATGGGTGCGGTGCCGACCGGCCTCGTGATCGCCCTGGCGGCGCCGCAGGACACCCCCGTGGCGGTGCTCGAGTCCTTCGCGGACGGGGTGCGCTTGGCCGTCGACGCCCTGGCGCCCGGCTGCGGTGTCGTCGGCGGGGACCTCTCCACGTCGTCGGCGTTCACGGTGTCGGTGACGGCGTTCGGCGACCTCGAGGGCCGTGCCCCCGTCGTCCGCTCGGGTGCCCGCCCCGGGGACGTCCTCGCCGTCTCGGGGGAGCTCGGGCCGGCGGCGCGCGGGTTGACGCGGCTCTTCCGCGAGGGTGTGGACGCCGACGGCGAACCGTCGCGCACGGCGGTCCTGGCGAGCGGCGCGGACACGGACCCCGACGTCGGACGACAGCGGCGCCCGGTCCCGCCGATCCCGGACGGGCCACGCGCGGCGTCCGCGGGGGCGACGGCGATGCTCGACCTCTCCGACGGGCTGGCGATCGACGCCGGACGGCTCGCCCGGGCCAGCCGGGTGACACTGGCGCTCGACGAGGCCTCCGGTACCGGGCCCGTCATCGACGAGGTGGCGCTGCACGGCGGCGAGGACCACGGGCTGCTCGCCGCGTTCCCGCCCGGTGTCCCGCTGCCCGGGGGGTTCCGTCGCGTCGGTGTCGTGCTCGACCGGGGCGACGCGGACCTCGTGCGCGGGGGAGTGCCCGTGCCGACGACCGGCTGGGACCCGTACGCCGACTGGGACGGCGCGGCCGGCTGACCGGTTCGCGGGCGCGGGCGCGGCGTCAGGCGGCGGCGACCACGGCCTCCCACGCGACGGTCTCGCCGTAGCTCCGCTTGCTGAACGGCTCGAGCCCCGCGGGCCACGTCGGCTCGGGGGAGCGCTTGCTCCGCTCCACGACCACCACCGCGGCCGCCGTGAGCCGGGGCACGAGGGTCTCGAGCACCTCGGCCAGCTCGTGCTCGGTGACGTCGTACGGCGGGTCGATGAACACCAGGTCGAACGTCCGGACGGTGCCGCGCAGGTACCCGAGCACCGGCTGCGGCTGCACGTCGATCCGCACGCCGGGAACCCGCTGCTGCACGGCCTTCGCGTTCGCCCGGCAGGCCTGCGCCGCCGCCGACGCCCGGTCGACGAGCACGACCTCGACCGCACCGCGGGACGCCGCCTCGAGCCCGAGGGCGCCGGTGCCGGCGTACAGGTCGGCGACGGAGGTGTCGTCGACGAGCCCGCGTGCCTCGAGCGACGAGAACAGCGCCTCGCGCACCCGGTCGCTCGTCGGCCGTGTGCCGGACTTCGGCACCCGGAGCGTCGTGGAGCCGGCGGCGCCGGCGATGATGCGGGTCATGCAGCCACCGTAGCGGGCCGCCGGGCGCTCCAGGAGTTCTCCACAGGCGGTCCAGGAGGCGCGGATCGCGTCGGTGCCGCCGGGTACCGTTGACGTGTGGTCACGACCGGAACGACAACCGAGCCGGCGGTGCCGGACCTCGGCCCCGCACCGCTCGACGCGCGGTTGTCGACCGTCCTCGGTGGACGGACGGCGAGCGCGATCGAGAAGGCGTTCGGGTACCGCACGGTCGGCGAGTTCCTCGAGCACGCGCCCCGGCGCTACGCCGAACGCGGTGCCCTGACCGCGCTCGACTCCCTCGCGATCGGCGAGTCGGTGACGATCGTGGCCGAGGTCGTCGACGTCCGCGAACGGACGATGCGTGCGCGCCGCGGCTCGATCCTCGAAGCCAAGATCGGCGACGGCAAGGGGCTGCTCACCCTGACGTTCTTCAACCAGGGCTGGCGGACGAAGGACCTCGTGCCCGGTGCCCGTGGCATCTTCTCCGGCAAGGTCGGCGACTACCGCGGCGCACGGCAGCTCGCCCACCCCGACTACGAGCTGTTCGACCGCGACGACCCCCGGGCGACGGCGGACCCCGAGTCCGAGGAAGCCATCCGCTTCTCCCGCCAGCCGATCCCGATCTACCCGGCGACGTCGACGCTGACCTCGTGGCAGATCGCCAAATCGATGGCGATCGTGCTCGACACGCTGCCCGACGTCCCGGACCCGATCCCCGCCCGGGTGCGGACCCGACTCGACCTCGTGCCGTTCCGCAAGGCCCTCGAACTCCTGCACCGCCCCGAGAAGGTCGCGGACTTCAAGCGCGCGCAGGACGCCCTCCGCTACCGCGAGGCGTTCGTGCTCCAGACCGCCCTCGTGCAGCGCCGGATCGCCGCGCGCGCCACGGCCGCGACGCCGCGCTCCGCCGCGCCCGGCGGGATCCTCGAACGCTTCGACGCCACGCTGCCGTTCACGCTCACGGACGACCAGCGGTCGGTCGGCGCCGAGATCGCCCACGACCTGGCGGCGGACTGGCCGATGCACCGCCTCGTGCAGGGCGAGGTCGGCTCCGGCAAGACCCTCGTGGCGATCCGGGCGATGCTCACCGTGGCCGAGTCCGGCGGGCAGTCGGCGCTCATCGCCCCGACCGAGGTCCTCGCGGCGCAGCACCTCCGGTCGATCGTGAAGTTCCTCGGCCCCGACCTCGCGGCCGAGCTCCGGCCGGTGATCCTCACGGGGTCGCAGTCGACGGACGAACGGCGGCGGGCCCTGCTCGCGGCGGCGTCCGGCAGCTCGCGGCTCGTGGTCGGCACGCACGCGCTCCTCGGCGACCGGGTCGACTTCGCCGAGCTCGGCCTCGTCGTGGTGGACGAGCAGCACCGCTTCGGGGTCGAACAGCGCGAGGCCCTCCGCACGAAGGGGGCCACACCGCCGCACGTGCTCGTCCTCACCGCGACGCCCATCCCGCGCACGGTGGCGATGACGGTGTTCGGCGACCTCGACGTCTCGACGATCACCGGGCTGCCCTCCGGCCGCGCCGGCGTCGAGACCTTCACGGTCCCGCTCGCCGAGCACCCGGGCTGGGAGTCCCGCATCTGGACCCGCATGGCCGAGGAACTCGCCGACGGCCGACAGGCCTTCGTGGTGTGCCCGGCGATCGACGACGCCCACACGGAAGACGACGGCGAGCCCGACCCGGCGAACGACGACGCCCCGAAGCGCGCCCCGGCCACCGTGCTCGCCACGGCGGAACGGATGCGGACGATGCCGGTCCTCGCCGACCGCCGGATCGAGGTCCTGCACGGCCGCATGACGGCGGAGGAGAAGGACCGCGTGATGACCTCCTTCGCGGCCGGAACGGTCGACGTGCTCGTGGCCACGACCGTGATCGAGGTCGGCGTCGACGTGCCGAACGCCTCGATGATGGCCGTGCTCGACGCCGACCGGTTCGGCGTCTCGCAGCTCCACCAGCTCCGCGGGCGCATCGGCCGCGGCCAGTACGCCGGCGTGTGCCTGCTCGTGACCGCGGCCGAGGCCGAGACGACCTCGCGGGAACGGGTCGACGCGGTGTCGGCGTCCGACGACGGCTTCGAGCTCGCGCGGGTCGACCTCGAGCTCCGGCGCGAGGGCGACGTGCTCGGCGAACGGCAGTCGGGCGGGCGGTCGTCGCTCAACCTGCTGCGCGTCGTGGAGCACGCCGACCTCATCGTCGACGCGCGCGAGGAAGCCGAGCGCGTGCTGGAGCCCGATCCGCAGCTCGACGGGCACCCCGCGCTCCGCGAAGCCCTGGCCCGGCGGCTCGACGAGTCCGACGCCGCGTTCCTCGGCAAGAACTGAACGCCGGTATCGTCGCTGGCATGGCGCAGATCGCGGTGGTCCCCGGTTCCTTCGATCCCGTGACCCTCGGGCACCTCGACGTGATCGGGCGTGCGGCGGGGCTCTTCGACGAGGTGCACGTGCTCGTCGTGCACAACCCCGACAAGCGGCCCGCGATGTTCGACGCGGTCGACCGTGTCCGCCTCATCGAGGAGTCGCTCGTCGAGACGGGCGTGTCCGACAACGTCCGGGTCGGGGAGTGGACCTCGGGGTTGCTCGTCGACTACTGCCGGCAGGTCGGTGCGAAGGTCCTCGTCAAGGGCGTCCGATCCGGCGAGGACGTCGCGTACGAGACCCCGATGGCGATCATGAACCGCCACCTCGCCGACGTCGAGACGGTGTTCCTGCTGCCCGAGGCCGCCCGCGCCCACGTGTCGAGCTCGCTCATCCGTCAGGTGGCGTCCCTCGGCGGCGACGTGACCCCGTACGTGCCGCAGGTGGTCGCGGCGGCCCTCCGCGAGCACACCGGGCGCTGAGCGCCGGACGCACGGAACCGGACACGCCCGCCCCCGCCTCGACTCGCAGGCCCGAGCGATGTAGGCTTGTCGATCGTGTCTTCCCACGTGAACAGCCCCTACGCCCTGCGCGTGCGCGACCTCGCGCACCGGCCGGGCGAGATGCGCGAGCACTCGCTCGACATCGCGGTGCCGGATGCGATGGGAGCGGGTGTCATCTCCGTCCGCGAAGGCGCCGAGATGCACATCGACCTCCGGCTCGAGGGCCTGCACGAGGGCGTCCTCGTCTCCGGGCACGCCAGCGCCGAGGCCGAGGGCGAGTGCTCCCGGTGCCTCATCGACATCAGCGAGCCCGTCGAGGTCGATTTCGCCGAGCTGTTCGCGTATGATGCCTCGGAGGATTTCGACTTCTTCGTTCACGATGACCACGTGGATTGTGAACAGGTCGTTCGAGATGCGGTGGTGCTGGCGCTGCCGTTCCAGCCGGTCTGCCGACCGGACTGCCCAGGCCTCGACCCGGTGACGGGCGAGCGACTGGCCGACATCGGCGAGCAGCGTGCTCACGAGGTCCTGGACCCGCGGTGGGCTGCGTTGAGCGGCATCACCCTCGACGACGCGACGAGCGGCGGCGAGGACACCGACGCAGTTAGCACGACCACGCCCCAGACCACCGAGGGTCAGGAGCGGTCCGACGCCGACCAGGCCGACTGACCGCCGCCCCTCGCCACTGACCACCGACCAACCGAAAGAGAACCACCATGGCCGTTCCCAAGCGCAAGCAGTCCCGTGCCAACACGCACGCCCGTCGTTCGCAGTGGAAGGCCGCGCCGGTCCAGCTCGTGAAGACGATCGAGAACGGCAAGGTCACCTACAGCCTCCCGCACCGCGCGAAGGTCGTCGAGGACTCCGCCGGCACGCCCCTGTACATGGAGTACAAGGGCCGCAAGGTCGCCGACGTCTGATCGGACCACACGCATGACAGCGACGTCCGGCGCCACGGGGTCCCGCCCCGTGGGGCCGGACGTCGTTCGTCTGCAGGGGATCCTCGGGGCCGACATCGACCTCGAGCTCCTGCAGCTCGCCCTGACCCACCGCTCGTACGCGTACGAGCACGGTGGCATCGGGCACAACGAACGCCTCGAGTTCCTCGGGGACTCGATCCTCGGCCAGGCCGTGACCGTGAAGCTCTACCGGTCCTTCCCCGACCTCGACGAAGGCGACCTCGCCAAGCGGCGCGCGAGCCTGGTGTCGACGGTCGCCCTCGCCGAGATCGCCCGCATGATCGGGCTCGGACAGTACCTCCGGCTCGGCAAGGGTGAAGAGCAGACCGGTGGCCGCGACAAGTCGTCGATCCTCGCCGACACGGTCGAGGCCGTGATCGGCGCGACCTACCTCTCCGCCGGCCCCGACCCGGCGACCGCGCTGGTGCTCCGGCTGGTCGAACCGCTCCTCATCGACCCGGACCGCTTCGGCGCCGCGATGGACCCGAAGACGAGCCTGCAGGAACTCGCGTCGAGCCTGTCGCTCGGCAACCCGTCGTACCGCGTGACCGAGGCCGGTCCCGACCACGACAAGACCTTCCACGCCACGGTCGTGCTCCAGGGCGAGGACGTCTCCACCGGCACCGGGTCGAGCAAGAAGACCGCCGAGATGGCAGCGGCGCTCCAGGCGTGGACGCAGCTCTCCGGCCGGGCGGCCTGACCGCGTGCCCGAACTGCCCGAGGTCGAGGTCGTCCGCGCCGGCCTCGAACCCGCCGTCAGCGGCGCGCGGGTCCTGCACGTGGACGTCGTCGACGACCGGGCACTGACCCGGCACGACGGTCCGGCCGAGGACTTCGCCGACCGCCTGACCGGTCGCACCATCGCCGCCGCGGTCCGTCGGGGCAAGTTCCTCTGGATGCCCCTGCAGCCCGAGCACGAGGGCGACCGACCCGAGGCCCTCGTGGCCCACCTCGGCATGAGCGGTCAGATCCTGCTCGGCCGTGGGCGCGAGGCGGCGAAGCACCGACGGATCCTCCTCGACGTCCAGCCCACCGGCACCGACCGCGACGGCTCCCCGGAGCCCCCGGTCGAGCTCGAGTTCGTCGACCAGCGCACGTTCGGCTCGATGGCGATCGACGAGATGGTCCCGACGATCGACGGGGCGCCGGCCGGTTCCGCCGGACACGTCGACGAGGTCGATCCCAATGCCGTGTGGCGCCGGAGCATCCCGAAGCAGGTGTCGCACATCGCCCGCGACCCGCTCGACCCCGCGTTCGACGACGACCGCTTCATCGCCGCCGCCCGGAAGCGCTCGAGCGGCATCAAGCGCGTCCTGCTCGACCAGGGCGTCGTGAGCGGCATCGGGAACATCTACGCCGACGAGTCCCTCTGGGCGGCCAGGCTGCACTACGACCGGCCGGCCGAGCGGCTGACCCGCGCCGACCTGCACGGCCTCCTGGCCGAGGTGCGGCACGTCCTCGGCCGTGCGCTGGAGGACGGCGGCACGAGCTTCGACGCGCAGTACGTCAACGTGAACGGGCAGTCCGGCTACTTCTCGCAGCGGTTGCACGTGTACGGGCAGCAGGGGAAGCCGTGCCCCCGGTGCGGCACCACGATCGTGCGTGAGGCCTTCATGAACCGATCGAGCCACATCTGCCCCGTGTGCCAACCACGCCCACGCCGTCGCACGCGTTAGCCTGACGCCCAACCAGAGCATCCGGAGACCGCATGTACTTGAAGAGCCTGACCATCAAGGGGTTCAAGTCCTTCGCGCAGCCGACGACGTTCGCGTTCGAGCCGGGCGTCACGTGCATCGTCGGCCCGAACGGCTCCGGCAAGTCCAACGTCGTGGACGCCCTCGCGTGGGTGATGGGGGAGCAGGGGGCGAAGACCCTCCGTGGCGGCAAGATGGAGGACGTCATCTTCGCGGGCACCTCGACGCGCGGTCCGCTCGGCCGTGCGCAGGTGCTGCTGACGATCGACAACGCCGACGGCCTGCTGCCGATCGAGTACTCCGAGGTCACGATCTCCCGCACGCTCTTCCGCAACGGCGGCAGCGAGTACGCGATCAACGGCGAGAACTGCCGCCTGCTCGACGTCCAGGAGCTCCTGAGCGACACCGGCCTCGGCCGTGAGATGCACGTCATCGTCGGCCAGGGCCAGCTCGACAAGGTCCTGCACGCGACGCCCGAGGACCGCCGTGGCTTCATCGAGGAGGCCGCGGGCATCCTGAAGCACCGTCGGCGCAAGGAGAAGACCCTCCGCAAGCTCGAAGCGATGCAGACGAACCTGACGCGCCTGTCCGACCTCGCGGGGGAGATCCGCCGCCAGCTGAAGCCCCTCGGACGCCAGGCCGAGGTCGCGCGCAAGGCCCAGTCGGTCGCCGCGGTCGCCCGTGACGCCAAGGCCCGCATCCTCGCCGACGACGTCATCCGCCTGCGCCGCGAGCTCCACGAGCACCAGGAGGTCGAGGCCGGCCGCAAGTCCGAGCGCATCGTGCTGCAGGAACGGCTCGACCAGACCCGTGCCCGCCAGCAGCACGTCGAGCAGAGCATGGTCGGCGACGACGTCGACCGCGCCCGCACGGTGGTGCACCGGCTGGAGAGCGTGCAGGAGCGGCTCCGCGGCCTGTCGAGCCTGGCGAACCAGCGCCTGATGTTCCTCGCCCAGCAGGCCGACGCGCCGCAGCAGGGCCCCACGATCACGCCGGAGCAGGTGCAGGGCGTCCGGAACGAAGCGGACCGGCTCGAGGCGCAGGCGGCGGAGATGGCCGGCGGCACGGCGGTGGCGGCGCAGCGGGTGCAGGCGGCCCGTGCGGCGCTCGACGCCCTCGACGAACGGATCGCCGCCCAGGCAGCCCTCGTCTCGCAGCACGACCTCGAGGCCCAGCGCCTCGGGTCCGCGGTGGACGTGGCGACGTCGAAGCGCGGCTCCGCGGTGGCCGACCGGGAACGGCGCGAGCGGGCGCTGGCCGAGGCGGGGGAGCGGTCCGAACGGGCGGCTGCGGCCCTCGCCGAACTCGGCGCCGATCCGTCCGAGGGCATCGACGAGGACGCGCTGACCGCCGCGCTCGAGACCGCCCGCGAGCAGCAGGAAGCGGCCCAGGCGGCGCGTGACGAACTCCGTGACCGCCTGCACGCCCTCGAGCGCGAGCGGGACGCCCTGGACGCCCGTGTCGCCGCGCTCGGCATGTCGATCGACGTCCGTGACGGTTCGCAAGCGCTCATCGAGGCCGGGCGCGACGGCATCGTGGGTCGCCTCGCGGACCGTCTCAGCGTGACGCCCGGGTTCGAAGGGGCGATCGCGATCGCCCTCGACGGGCTCGCCGACGCCGTCCTCGCCGACGACCGGTCCGTCGCGCTCGACGCCGTCGCGCACGCCCGCACCGAGGACATCGGACGCATCGACGTCGTGGTCGCGGACGCCGACGCGCCGCCGTCCGGACTGCCCGAGCGGCTCCCGGCCGGGGTCCGCCGCGCACTCGACCTCGTGCAGGGTCCGCCGGCGATCGCCGCGATCCTGCGGGACACGCTGGTCGCGGACACCGACGGGGTCGACCTGGAGGCGGTGCTCACCGCCGCCCCGCAGGCCACGGTGGTGACGCGGTCCGGTGACCTCGTCCGTGCGGTCCGCGTGACGGGCGGCGGGGAGCGCGTGACCTCGCGCATCGAACTCGTCGCGGAACGCGACGACGCCGTGACCCGCCGCGACGCGATCGCGCGCGACGCCGAGGACGCGGCCACGCGCCTCCAGGCCGCCCGCACCGCCGTCGAGGACGCACGTCGCGCGGCGGACGACGCGGACGCTGCCTCGCGCGCCCACGCCCGGGCGAAGGCGGAGTACGACCGGACCAGCGCGTCGACCCGCGCGAAGGTGGAGAACGCCGCCGCCGAGGTCGAGCGGCTGCGTGCGGCCCTCGCCGAGACCGACGGCGCCGTCGAGGCTGCCGAGGCGGCCCTGGCCGAGGCGGAACGCGCACGCCAGGAGTTCGCCGACCGTCCGCGCCCCGTCGTCGACGCGTCCGAGCGCCCCGGGCTGCAGGACGCGCTCGAGGCCGCACGTGCTGCCGAGATCGAGCAGCGCATCCAGGTCGAGACCGTCCGCGAGCGTGTCCGTGCGGAGCGGACCCGCGCCGACCAGCTGGAGCGGCAGCTCGAGGCCGAACGCGCCGCAGCGGCGGAGGCCGCACGACTCGCCGTGATCCGCCGTGGGCAGATCGCCGTCGCCGAGGACGTGCTCGCCGACCTGCCCGGGCTGCTCGGTGCCGTCGACCGGTCCCTCGCCGAGGCCCGCGTGCAGCTCGCCACCGAAGAGGCGGAGCGGTCGAAGCGCAACACCGAGCTCCAGACGATCCGGAACGAGGAGCGCGAGCTCCGCGACCGCCTCCAGTCCATCACCGACGGCGTGCACTCGCTCGAGATGGAGATCTACGAGAAGAAGTTGCACGTGTCCGGCGTGCTCGACCGGGCGCAGAGCGAGCTCGGGCTCGTCGAGGCCGTGCTGGTCGCCGAGTACGGGCCGCACGTGCCGGTGCCGGTGGACGTCCTGATCGACCCCCGGGTCCTCGCCCGGAAGCACCGCGACGCCGAGCGCGCGGCCGCTGCCGCCGCGGCGGGGACGGTCCTGGACGGCGCCGTTCCGGAGGCGGCGGTGGAGGACGGGGCCGAGCCGCGCCTCCAGTCCGACGACTCGCCGACCGACGCCGACTCGCCGACCGACGCCGACCCGACCACCGACACCGACGACGACCTGGTCGAACTGGTCGACGCCGAGTCGACGCTCCCGGGCGGCCCTGCCCTACCCGAGTTCGACGCCACCGAGGACGTCGACCCCGCCGACGTCGAGACGGTGCCGTACGTCCGCGCCGAGCAGGAGCGACGGCTCAAGGCGGCCGAGCGGGACCTCGGGCAGCTCGGCAAGGTGAACCCGCTCGCGCTCGAGGAGTTCCAGGCGCTCGAACAGCGCCACGCGTTCCTCGCCGAGCAGCTCGAGGACCTGCAGAAGACCCGGACCGACCTCATGACGATCATCGACGAGCTCGACCAGAAGATGCAGACGATCTTCGAGTCCGCGTTCGACGACACGAAGGAGGCGTTCGACGTCATCTTCCCGATCCTCTTCCCCGGCGGCTCCGGGTCGATCACGCTGACGAACCCCGACGACCTGCTGAACACCGGCATCGAGGTGCAGGTGAAGCCCGCCGGCAAGAAGATCGACCGGCTGACCCTGCTGTCCGGAGGCGAGCGGTCCCTGGCCGCGGTGGCGTTGCTCGTGGCGATCTTCACCGCGCGCCCGTCGCCGTTCTACATCATGGACGAGGTCGAGGCGGCGCTCGACGACGCCAACCTCGGGCGGCTGCTGACGGTGTTCGAGCGGCTGCGGGCGTCGTCGCAGCTCATCGTGATCACGCACCAGAAGCGCACGATGGAGATCGCCGACGCGCTGTACGGGGTCTCGATGCGGCAGGACGGCGTCTCCGCCGTCGTCGGCCAGCGCGTGCAGAAGCGGTCGCCGGAGCCGGAGCCGGCGGTCGCGTAGGCCCGAGTCCGAGACTCGGCTCCGCGGACAGTTTCGTGCCTTCGCGGCCGCGAAACTGTCCGCAGGGCCGAGTCTCGGCGCGCCGCCAGCCTCCGCGACCACACGACGGACGGGAGGCGCGGTGCCAGCCGGCACCGCGCCTCCAGACCGTCAGACGGTCGCGACTAGTGCGCGTCGGCCTCGACGGCCTCCTTCGGCTCGCCCGTCGGGGTGAGCCCGCGCTCCTGGCGACGCTTCGACACCACGAGCGACGCCACCGTGGCGACCGCGATCGTCAGCATGATGAAGCCCAGCGAGAACCAGATCGGGATCTCCGGAGCCCACTCGATGTGCTCGCCGCCGTTGATGAAGGGCAGCTCGTTGACGTGCATGGCGTGGAAGACGAGCTTGACGCCGATGAACCCGAGGATGACCGCGAGGCCCTGCCCGAGGTAGATGAGGCGTTCGAGCAGCCCGGCGATGAGGAAGTACAGCTGACGGAGCCCGAGCAGCGAGAACGCGTTCGCGGTGAACACGATGAAGGCGTCCTGCGTCAGCCCGAAGATCGCGGGGATCGAGTCGAGCGCGAAGAGCACGTCGGTGAGGCCGATCGCGACCATCACGAGCAGCATCGGTGTGAAGAGGCGCTTGCCGTCGACCTTCGTGGTGAGGCGGTCGCCGTCGTAGTGGTCCGAGGTCGGGATGACGCGCTTGAGGATGCGGATCAGGCGGGAGTCACCCTCGTCGCCCCCGTGGTCGTTGCCGCTGCGGGCCTGCGACCAGGCGAGCCAGAAGAGCAGCGCGCCGAACAGGTAGAACACCCACGAGAAGTTGTCGATGATCGTGACGCCGAGGGCGATGAAGATGCCGCGTGCGACGAGGGCGATCGCGACGCCGACGAGCAGGACCTTCTGCTGGAACTCCTTCGGCACGGCGAAGCTCGACATGATGATGAGGAAGACGAACAGGTTGTCGACCGACAGTGCCTTCTCGGTCAGCCACCCGGCGAAGTACTCACCGCCGGCCTGTCCGCCGCCGAAGACGAGGATGCCGACACCGAAGAGGATCGCGAGCCCGACGTAGAACGCCGACCAGAACGCGGATTCCTTGATGTGCGGGACGTGCGGGGTGCGCACGTGCGAGAAGAAGTCGAACACCAGCAGCGCGAGGATGCCTGCGATGGTGAGGAGCCAGACGAAGAGTGGGACGTCCACGGGTTTCCTTCAGGTCGATGGGCGCAACCAGGTGGTGGGTACGCCGAGGCCTGAAGGTCTCTTCCGCCGCGCTCCGCACTGGGTGCTGATCGCGACCGGCGCCCCGGGCCCGGATCGTTCCGGACCGTACTGACGGGGACACCGAGGAGGAATACTCCCCTTCGTGTCCCCGAGCGTACCGGGCGCCGCCCACATGCGCCGCGCTCTAAGCTGGGAACATGGCGAGTTCCTGGTCACTGTCCTCCCGGCTGCGCGGGCTGTTCCAGCGCAAGACGATCGACGAGACCACGTGGGAGGACCTCGAGACGGCGCTCATCGGTGCGGACTTCGGCCCGGACATCGCCGACGAGATCATCGAGGACCTCCACGCGCGCGTCGACCGCTACGGCACGACGGACCCCGCCGACCTCCAGCGGATGCTGCGCGAGGTGCTCGAGGAACGGCTGTCGAAGCTCGACACCACGCTGAAGCTCAGCAACCGGCCGGCGGTCGTGCTCGTCGTCGGGGTGAACGGCGTCGGCAAGACCACGACCATCGGCAAGTTCGCGAAGTTCCTCAAGACGTACGACCGCACGGTCCTCGTCGGCGCGGCGGACACCTTCCGCGCCGCCGCGGTCGAGCAGGTCGCGACGTGGGCGGAGCGAGCGGGCGTCGAGGTCGTGCGACCGGCCCAGCCCGGGCAGGACCCGGCTTCGGTCGCCTACCAGACGGTCGAGAAGGCCATCAGGGACAACACCGAGATCGTCGTCATCGACACCGCCGGCCGACTGCACACCAAGGCCGGGCTGATGGACGAGCTCACCAAGATCAAGCGCGTGGTCGAGAAGCAGACCGAGATCGCCGAGGTCCTGCTCGTGCTCGACGCCACGACCGGCCAGAACGGCCTCGCGCAGGCGCAGGCGTTCATCGAGGGCGCGGGCGTCACCGGGCTCGTCATCACCAAGCTCGACGGCTCGGCCAAGGCCGGGTTCGTGCTGAGCGTGCAGGAGAAGACGGGCATCCCGATCAAGCTCATCGGCCAGGGCGAGGGCATCAACGACCTCACCGGTTTCACCCCGCACGTGTTCGTGCAGAACCTCGTGGGCTGATTCCGGGTACCGTCTGCGCAGTACAGGGATCGTCCAGGTACACGGAAGGAGCCCTCACATGCCCGCTCTGCTGATCATCGCGATCATCGTCGGCCTCGTCCTGCTCTTCAGCGGCATCTTCGTCGGTGCCCTGAAGTTCCTGCTGTGGGTCGGGATCGTCCTCATCATCCTGGCCGTCATCGGCTGGCTGCTCAGGAGCATCCGCGGTCGCGCGTAGCGACCGACGCGTCCGTCACGGACGCATGCGCGGAACGGGAGGCGCGGTGCCAGCTGGCACCGCGCCTCCCGTCCGTCGTCCGTCCGGTCCCACCGCTCAGACGGCCTGGCGACCCGGCGTCGCGTCGAGCAGGTGCGACAGGTGCTCCGGCACCGTGCCGCCGCGGGCGACCGTGGCACGCGCCCAGAGGCGCCCGGCCCGGTAGGACGACCGGACCAGCGGCCCGGCGAGGACCCCGGCGAAGCCCATCTCCTCGGCCACCTCGCGCAGGGCGACGAACTCCTCGGGTGCGACCCATCGAGCGACCGGCAGGTGCCGCGGCGACGGGCGGAGGTACTGCGTCAGCGTGATGATGTCCGTGCCGGCGTCGTACAACCGCTGGAGGGCGTCCTCGATCTCGATGCGATCCTCGCCCATGCCGAGGATCAGGTTCGACTTCGTGACGAGCCCCGCGTCGCGTCCCTGCGTGATGACGTCCAGGGAGCGCTCGAACGTGAACGCCGGACGGATGCGCTTGAAGATGCGCGGCACGGTCTCGACGTTGTGGGCGAAGACCTCGGGGCGGGCGGCGAACACCTGACCGAGCTGGTCCGGGCGGCCGTTGAAGTCGGGCACGAGGATCTCGACGCCGGTGCCGGGGGAGTGCTCGTGGATCTGGCGGATCGTCTCCGCGTAGAGCCAGGCGCCGCCGTCGGGCAGGTCGTCGCGGGCCACACCGGTGACCGTGGCGTACTTCAGGCCCATCTCGGCGACGGAGTCCGCGACCCGGCGGGGCTCGTCGCGGTCGAGCGGCTCGGGCTTGCCGGTGTCGATCTGGCAGAAGTCGCAGCGGCGCGTGCACTGCGAGCCGCCGATGAGGAAGGTGGCCTCGCGGTCCTCCCAGCACTCGAAGATGTTCGGGCAGCCGGCCTCCTGGCAGACGGTGTGCAGCTGCTTGCTCCGCACGAGGCCGGACAGCTCGCGGAACTCCGGACCCTGGGTGGCGCGGGTCTTGATCCACGCCGGCTTGGTCTCGATCGGGGTCTCGGCGTTGCGGGCCTCGACGCGGAGCATCCGGCGGCCTTCAGGGGCGAGGGTCATACGAGGGTCTCCTGTCGTGCGGGCGTGGTGGCGGGCGTGCCCGCGGCGCTGCTGATCCGGTGTCCGGAGTGCATGCCCCGCTCGGCGGCGCGGAGGCGGTCGACCACCACGGGGACGATCTCGTCGACCGTCACGGTGCGACCGGCTGCGCGGCTGAGGGTCGTCACCCCCGCGTCGCTGATCCCGCACGGCACGATCGCGGCGTAGGCGTCGAGGCTGTTCGTGCAGTTGATCGCGAGGCCGTGGCTCGTCACCCCCTCGGCGACGTGCAGGCCGATCGCGCCGACCTTGGCGTGCGGGGCACCGGCCGGGCCGGCGACCCAGGCGCCGCTGCGTCCCGGGACCCGCTCAGCGAGCACACCCACGGCGGCCGCCGCGTCGACGATGACCTGCTCGAGGTCCCGCACCCAGGCGACGACGTCGAGCGGCTCGGCCAGCCGGACGATCGGGTAGGCGACGAGCTGCCCCGGTCCGTGCCAGGTGATCCGTCCGCCGCGGTCGACGTCGACCACGGGGGAACCGTCCGTCGGCAGGTCGGACGGTTCGGTGCGACGCCCGGCGGTGTACACGGACGGGTGCTCGCACAGGACGACGGCCCCGGGAGAGCGGCCGGCGACGACGTCGGCGTGGAGGGCCCGCTGCAGTGCGAGTCCCTCGGCGTGGTCCAGCAACCCGGTTGGGCGCACGATGTCGAGTTCCGGCATGCGCGCCAGGCTACGACAGTTTCTGTACTCCGTTCAACAACGGTGTCGACGGGTGTCCGGAGGTCACGGCACGCGGACGTCCTGCCACGTGGCCGTGCGGAGCTCCTCCTCGTACAGCGCACGAGCCCGCGGCAGGTGGCGTCGTTCGACCGCGAAGACGTGCACCGCGATGCCCGCCCACAGCACCCCGGGGAAGAGCGCGAGCACGACGTCCTGCCAGTCGGTCGCACCGGCCAGTTGCGAGACGGCCGGTGCGAGGAACAGGACGGCCAGGACCGCGGAGAGCCACGCGAACCAGCTGGTCCGGTCGATGAAGTGCGCGAGCCACCGGACCCGCCGTCGAGTGGGGACGCCGACCGGCTCCGGACCCCCTCGAACCCACTCCCGCAGCGCCCGCTGGGTGGCGTACCCGCCGATGGTGGCCCAGGCGACGACGACGAGGACGGTCACGAGCAACCCTGCGCCGATGCCGACGGCCACGACGGTCGACACCGGGATCGCGAACCGTGACGCGAACACGGCGGCGGCGAACCCGCAGAGCAGTGCGACGGCAGCGGCACGGGCCCAGCCGCCGAGGTCGATCTCCCGGAGGTGCATGCGTCGGACAGTAGTCCGGGGCTTGACCTGAAGCGCGGTTGAGGGTGTCGGGTGGGGCCATGCACATCCGCCAGGTCCAGCTCGCCACCCGCTCCCTCGACGACACCGTCCGCTTCTACGAGCGACTCGGGTGCGCCGTGCTCGCCGACGACGACTCGGTCCGGGTCACCGTCGGGTCGTCGCAGCTCGTCTTCCGCGTGCTCGACGGGATGACCGGGGCGCACCACCTCGCGTTCACGATCCCGACCGGGACGTTCGCGGACGCGAAGCGCCGGGTGGCCGAGGTCGCGACGGTGCTCGGGGCGGACGGTGTCGACGAGTTCGAGGGGCCGGCGGGCTGGGACTCGCGGTCGGTGTACTTCGAGGGGCCCGACCGGCAGCTGCTCGAGCTCATCGAGCGGCGGGAGCTCCCCGACGGCGACGCCGCGCCCGCCGCCGGGCAGGCCGCGCCGGCCGACGGGCACGCCGCGCGGGCCGACGGGCACGCCGCGCCGCTCGCCCCGCTGCTCGTGTCGGTCAGTGAGGTCGGCATCGCCGTCCCGGACGTCCCCGGGGCGGTCGAGGCCCTCTGCCAGCACGGACTCGACCCCTACGCCGGCCTGCCGGGGCCCGACTTCGCCCCCGTCGGCGACGTCGACGGGCTGCTCATCCTGGTGTCGCCCGGTCGGCAGTGGTTCCCGACGCTCGACCGAGCCCCGTCGTCGGCTCCGGTGGTGGTCGATCTCGGGCTCGGCACGACGGTGGAACTGGCCGAGGGCGTCCTCCTGCGGTGAACGGGCGAGAGCGTCCGGGCGGGGCCTTGTAGAATCGACGGATCATGGCGCAATTCGGTTCACTCTCCGATCGGCTGACCGAGACCTTCCGCAACCTGCGGAGCAAGGGTCGGCTGACTCCGTCCGACGTCGACGGCACCGTCCGCGAGATCCGGCGGGCGCTCCTCGACGCCGACGTCGCGCTCGAGGTCGTCAAGGCGTTCACCGCAGCAGTCCGCGAGCGGGCCCTCTCCGACGAGGTCAACCGTGCGCTCAACCCGGCGCAGCAGGTCGTCCAGATCGTCAACGAGGAACTCGTCGGCATCCTCGGCGGCCAGCAGCGGCGTCTCGAGTTCGCGAAGCGGCCCCCGACGGTCATCATGCTCGCGGGCCTCCAGGGCGCCGGCAAGACCACGCTCGCCGGCAAGCTCGGCAAGTGGCTCAAGAAGGACGGCCACACGCCGATGCTCGTCGCGGCGGACCTCCAGCGTCCGAACGCCGTGCAGCAGCTGCAGGTCGTCGGCGAACAGGCCGGCGTGCACGTCTTCGCGCCGGAGCCCGGCAACGGCGTCGGCGACCCGGTCAAGGTCGCGAAGAACGCCATCAAGGCAGCGGTCGACCAGCAGTACGACACCGTCATCGTGGACACCGCCGGTCGTCTCGGCGTCGACGCCGAGCTCATGAAGCAGGCCGCGAACATCCGCAAGGCCGTCGACCCCGACGAGGTCCTCTTCGTCATCGACGCGATGATCGGTCAGGACGCGGTCAACACCGCCCGCGCCTTCCAGGAAGGCGTCGACTTCACCGGCGTCGTCCTCTCGAAGCTCGACGGCGACGCCCGCGGTGGTGCGGCCCTGTCGGTCGCCAGCGTGACCGGCCGTCCGATCATGTTCGCCTCCACGGGCGAGGGGCTGGACGACTTCGAGCCGTTCCACCCGGACCGCATGGCGAGCCGCATCCTCGACCTCGGCGACATCCTCTCCCTCATCGAGCAGGCGCAGGGTGCCTTCGACGAGGAAGAAGCGCGCAAGGTCGCCGAGAAGATCGCGAGCGACTCGTTCACGCTCAACGACTTCCTCGAGCAGATGCAGCAGCTCCGCAAGGCCGGCTCGATCAAGGGCATGCTCGGCATGCTCCCCGGCGCCAAGGGCATGCGCGAGGCGCTCGACAACTTCGACGAGCGCGAGATCGTCCGCACCGAGGCGATCATCCAGTCGATGACCCCGCAGGAGCGCGAGCTGCCGAAGCTCCTCAACGGCTCCCGCCGCCTCCGCATCGCCAAGGGTGCCGGCTCCACCGTGACCGAGGTCAACGCCCTCGTGAACCGGTTCGAGCAGGCCGCGAAGATGATGAAGACCGTCGCCCGCGGTGGCGTCCCGCAGATGCCCGGTATGGGGCCGATCCCCGGCATGCACGGCGGCAAGAAGCAGCAGCAGGGCGGCAAGAAGAAGTCCAAGGTCGGCAACCCGGCGAAGCGTGCGGCGCTCGCCGCGGGTGCGGCCGCGGCGCCGCAGCAGGCGCCGAAGGGGTCCGGTCTCGGGCTCGGCGGCGGCAAGGGCGGCAAGGCGCCGACCGAGGAAGAGCTCGCGTCGCTGCAGAAGTTCCTGGGTCGCTGACGCGGCTCGCGATCGCAACCGGTTGACGAACGGGAGGCGCGGTGCCGGCTGGCACCGCGCCTCCCGTCCGTCCGTCAGCGCTTGGACCGCTTGAGCCAGGCCCGCAGGTCGGCGTACGTCCCGTCGTCCTCGCCGAAGAGGACGACGTTGCGTGCGGCGTCCAGCCAGGCGCCGGTGGACGGGCGCACCTCACCGAGGGCACCGAGCAGGTCCGCCATGCCGATCAGCCGGACCGACCCGGTCGTGACGCTGTCCATGAGCGCCCGTTCCGCGGCGACCTCGCAGACGTAGGCGATGTCCGCGCCCGAGAACCCCTCGGTGCGCTTCGCGAGCGCTGCGGCGTCGATGCCCTCGACGGGTCGGTCCCGCAGGTGGCCGCGGAAGACCGCCTCGCGCGCAGGGGTGTCCGGCGGCAGCACGAGCACGGTGCGGTCGAGCCGCCCCGGTCGGCGGAGCGCGGGGTCGACGTCCCAGGGCTGGTTCGTCGCCGCCAGGACGAACACGCCCTCGTTCCCGCCGTCGATGCCGTCCAGCTCGGTGAGGAGCTGGTTGACCATCCCGCGGACGTGCGAGCTCCGGGTCTGACTGCGCCGTTGTCCGAGCGCGTCGACCTCGTCGAAGAACACCACGCAGGGCGCCGCAGCCCGGGCGGCGCGGAACACGGCCTCGATGTTCCGTTCGCTCTGGCCGACGTAGGGGTCGAGCACGTCGGTGATCGAGACGCTCATGAACCGTGCGCCGAGTTCGCCCGCGACGGCCCGGGCGATGAAGGTCTTGCCGCAGCCGGGCGGCCCGTACAGGAGCAGGCCGCCGCGGAGGCTCTTGCCGTAGAGCGTGCGCAGCTCGGGGTTCGCGAGCGGTGCGAGGAACGCCGCGGTCAGGCGCTGCTTCACGGTCTCCATGCCACCGACGTCGGCGAACCGGACACCGGCGCGCTCGACGGAGAACGCCGACGCGGGGTCCGGGTCGGGGCCGTCGTCGTCGACGAACGCCGGTTCGACGATGTGCTCCACCTGCTGCTCGGCGGCGTGCCAGTCGAACCCGGTCGCGGGCGGGGGACCGGCGGCGTCCGTCGCGGCGTCGTCCGGTCCGGGCGCGGCGGGGCCGGCCGTCGCGTCGGGTTGCAGTGCCTCGAGCATGAGCGCCCGGGCCGCGGCGTCGTCGGGGGCGACCGCGACCGCTGCCGCCGCTTCGGTCGTGGCCTCGACCCGGCGCCCCGCGTCGAGGAGCAGGCGCCCGAGGTGGACCCGGAGCGTGACGTCCTCCGGAGCGGCCACCACGGCTCGCCGGATCGCGTCGATCAGTGGGTCGTCGTCCATCGGGACTCCTCGTCCGTCGTCGGTCACCACGGGTTCCCCCAGCCGTCGTCGTCGCGGTCGGTCCGTCCCTCGTCGACGTCCTGCCGCACGGGCGTGGTCTTCGGGAACGCGCGCATCGTGCTCCGGATGCGCACCGAGGCGACGACGACCCCGGCGAACACCAGTCCCTGTGCCACCACGGCCGCATCCGGCGGGAGGAAGAGCCCCGCGACCGAGACGGCCGTCGCGGCCCCGAGGACGGCGACGGTCGTCGTCCACCCGGGCACCGCCCGTCGCGCCGCGCGCACGAGGAACCCCGTTCGGGGCCGGGTTTCGGCGGCGAACCGGAGCACGACGACCACCACGAGCGCGAGTCCGATCACCGGCGGGAGCGTCGTGTACCAGCGGTCGGCGTCCGACGGGGCGTCGAGGGAGACCAGGCACTGGAAGCCGGTCATCAGGGCGCCGGCACCGAGTCCGAACCGGATGCGTGCGAGCGGGTTGAGGACGCCGACGACGAGGTTCCGTCGCGCGAGCGCGTTCGTGGGGTCCGTCGCGAGGATCCCGGCGAAGGCGAGCGCGGACTCGCCGTCGTGACCCCGTCGGAGTCGCGACACCGCGAAGTTGTGCCGTGCGCCGCGGTCCTCCGGGGCGAGCTCGAGGCCGCGTCGGTAGGCGGCCTGGGCGTCGCGCTGCCGTCCCGCCGCGAGCAGCAGGTCGCCGTGCCTGCGGTGCGCCATCGGTTCGAGCGGCGCCAGCCGGACGGTCTCGTAGCTCGCACGGAGCGCCTCGGGCCGGCGCCGTTCGTCGAGCCAGAGGGCGTCGGCCACCGCGAGGTGTGCGAGCCACGACCCGGGATCGGCCTCGACGGATCGGCGCGCGGCGGCGACGGCTCCGGTCTGGTCGCCCGAGCGGACCAGGGCCGTCGAGAGGATCCGGAGCGCGACGGAGTCGGTGGGGGCGAGGCCGACCGCGCGTCGTGCCTCGTCCTGGGCGTCGTCCGGACGGTCGAGCGCCAGGAGGGCCAGCGCCCGCACACGGTGCCCGGCGACCGAAGCGCCCTGGTCCCGTTCGACGACGGCCAGGTCGGCGAGCGCGTCGGCGGGCCGTCCCGCGTCGATCAGCGCGGCCGCGCGCTGGACGGTCGGCCCTGCTCCGCGTTCCGCGGTCCCCCCTGTCACAGGGGAACTGTAGCGGTCGCGCGGACTCCCGCACGTCCCCCAGGACGGGAGGCGCGGTGCCGGCCGGCACCGCGCCTCCCGTCCGTCAGACGGTGACGGTCAGAGCGAGTCGCGCAGCTCGGTGACCAGGTGTCGGACGACGGCGCGGAGGTCTCCGCCGTTCTCCTGCGCGACCTGCAACTGCCGCTGGTAGGAGGCGCCGTCCGCGATCATCGTGTCGAGGTGGTGCAGCTCCTGCTGGCACCCGAGGCGGTCCGCCACCGGGTCGAGCCGCTGCACGAGGTCGTGCACCTCGTCGGTCACGAGCCGCTCGTCGCCGGCGGCGTTCGTGATGATCTCGGCCTCCATGCCGTACCGGGCCGCGCGCCACTTGTTCTCGCGGACGAACCAGGGCTGCATGGTCGGCAGGGTCTCGCCGGCGTCGAGCCGGTCGGACATCTCGGTGACGAGGCACTGGACGAGCGCGGTCACGGCCCCGACCTCGTGCAGGGTCGAGATGCCGTCGGAGACGCGGTTCTCGAGGGTGCCCCAGCCGGGCGACGGGCGGATGTCCCAGCGGAGGTCCTTGACGCCCTCGATGACGCCGGTGCGGGTGAGGTCGTCGACGACCTCCTCGAAGTTCGCCCACGCGCCGAGTGCCGGCGGCAGGCCACCGGTCGGCAGCTGCTGGAACATCAGGGCGCGGTTCGAGGCGTACCCGGTGTCGGTGCCGGCCCAGAACGGGCTCGAGGCGGTGAAGGCCTGCAGGTGCGGCACGTACGCGAGCATCGCGCCGAGGATCGGCAGCGCCTTGTCGCGGTCGTCGATGCCGACGTGGACATGGACGCCCCAGATGAGCATCTGGCGGCCCCACCACCGGGTGCGGTCGATGAGGGTCGTGTAGTGCTCGCTGTCCGGTGTGATCTCCTGCTGGTCCCACACGGCGAAGGGGTGGGTGCCGGCGCACATGACCTGCGCGTCGAGGGGCTCGGCGGCGTCGACGACCTCGCCGATGATGCCGGACAGCTCGCTCGTGGCACCGCTCACCCGCGAGTGGACGCCGGTGACGACCTCGACCGTGTTCGTCAGGAGCTCCTCGGTCACCCGGTCGTGGTCACCGAGCCGCTGCTGCACCGCCTGGATGACGGCGGGGGCACGCGGGGTCAGGTCGCCGGTGTCCCGGTCGACCAGGGGGAGCTCCCACTCGACGCCGATGGTCGACGGGCGGGACTCGGTGAAACGGATGTCCATGCTGTACATCCTGCCCGGCTCCTTGTCGGACACGCACAAGGAAGCGCACTCCCGGTCGTGCGGATCCGATTCACAGACGATCCACACCGGGCGTACCGTAGTAACGCTCAACAGGGAAGAGGTAGGCATGCAGCTGGTCGTGCGCGGGACGAACGCACCGCTCGTCGGAGAACTCGACATCCCGGTCTCGAAGTACCACGCGCACCGCGCGCTGGTGCTCGCGTCGCTGGCGAAGGGGACGAGCATCGTCTCCGGCATCAGTGCGACCCGGCAGGTCGAGTGGACCGTGGGCACGCTCCGTGCCCTCGGCGTCGACGTCAAGCGCCGCGGGAACGAGTACCACGTCACCGGCCTCGGCGGTCGGTACGAGGCCACCGACGTCGTCGACCACGGCTCGCGGGGCGCCGACGGGCTCCTCAACATGGGCTCCTCGGGCACCACGCTCTACTTCATGACGGGGCTCGCGTCGCTGGCCGACAAGCCGATGACCCTCTCGGGCATGAAGTACTTCCAGCGCCGCCCGATCAAGGCCCTGCTCACCTCGCTCACCCAGATGGGCATCGAGCTCGAGGCCACGAACGACTGCCCGCCGGTCACCGTGCAGCCGAAGCGTCCGCGCGGCGGCGACGTCCAGATCGCCGGCACCCTGTCGCAGTGGATCTCCGGCCTGCTCCTCGTCGCGCCCTTCGCGGAGGAGGAGACCCGGATCCACATCACCGGCGGACGGCTCAACGAGCAGCCGTACGTCGAGCTGACCGTGCGCATGATGCGCCAGTTCGGCCTCACGGTCGAGGTGTCCGACGACTGGCTCGAGTACCGGATCCCGGCGAACCAGCAGGCCACCCCGCACGACTACGTGATCCCGCCGGACATCGGCTCGGCCGCGTTCGGCATCGCTGCGGCCGGCATCCGCGAGTCGAACGTGCTGCTCCGCGGCATGACGGCGTTCACCACCGCCGAGACCGACCACCCGGAGAGCGAGTTCCTCGACCTCGCCACGGCGATGGGCGTCCCGATGCGGATCGACGAGGAGACCGGCTTCGTGCGCATCGAGCACGACGGCTCCCCGCTGCGCCCCCTCGACATCGACTGCCAGCCGATCCCGGACCTGCTGCCGATCCTGTCCACGATGGCGACCTTCGCCGAGGGCACGACCCGGCTCTGGAACGTCGCGCACATCCGGTTGAAGGAGTCCGACCGCGTCGCGGCGATGCTCCAGCTCAACCGACTGGGCGGCCGCGCCGAGCAGGGCGCCGACGAGCTGCGCGTCACCGGCGTCCGTCCGGGCGACCTGCACGGGTCGCCGATGTCCTCGTTCAACGACCACCGCGTGCTCATGTCGCTGGCCGTCGCCGCGTCGAAGGCCGACGGCGTCTCCGCCCTCACCTACCCGCGCGCCTACCGGATCTCGTACCCGACCTTCCTCGAGGCGATGAACTCGGTCGGCCTCGACATGGAGGTCGGCGACGGCGCCGAGGCGCAGATCGCCCGCGACGACCGGATCGACGCCGCTGAGGCCGCTGCGGAGAGCACGGACCTGGGGGAGGAGCAGGAGACGGCGACGAGCGCGCTGCCCGAGCTCGCCGGCGTCGACGCCGACCCGCTCGTCCTCAGCGAGAAGGTCCGCGCACTCTCCCAGCAGGACCCGGACGGCCTCGCCGTGATCGAGGTCGGCGGCCCCGAGCCGGTGAACACGACCTGGCGCGAGCTGCAGGACGAGGCCGACAAGGTCTCCGCCCTGCTCCTCGAGCTCGGTGTCCGCACGGGCGAGTCCGTGGCGATGCAGCTGCCGAACTGGCGCGAGTTCGTCTCGATCACCCTCGGTGCGATCCAGATCGGTGCCGTCGCGACGCCGATCATGCCCGTGTTCGGTCCCCGCGAGACCACGATGACGCTGGCCCGGTCCCGCGCACGCGTGGTCTTCCTGCCGAACGTCTTCCGGAAGCGTCGCCCGGCGCTCGAACTGCTCGAGGTCATCGACGAGGCGAAGGCCCAGAAGCGCCGCCTGTCGGTCGAGCACGTCGTCGTGCTCCGCTCCGAGGCCCGCGGGCAGGCGGACAGCCCGACGAACCAGCCGCCGCTGCCCGCCGACGCCGCCGACCGCGTCGCCGCGAGCGAGTGGAACTGGCGCTACTTCGACACCGCGCTCGACTCGGTCCAGGTGGACGTCGACCAGATCCTGTCCCACGCGCCCGGCCCGGACGACGTCTGCCAGCTGCTCTTCACCTCCGGCACCACCGGCGAGCCGAAGGGCGTGCAGCACCCGCACCGGACGCTCGGCCTGGCGACCGCGATGCACGTCGCGCAGTCCGGCCTGACGAGCGAGGACCGGATCTACATCCCGTCGCCGCTCGCCCACCAGACCGGGTTCCTGTACGGCATGCTCCTGGCCTTCCGGCTCGGCGCACCGCAGGTCATCCAGCCCGTGTGGGACGGCACCGTCGCGCTCGAGCAGGCGTTCGGCGCCGCGAAGGCCACGTTCGTGCAGTGCGCGACGCCGTTCCTGACCGACCTCGTCGACCTCGTCGAGGCCGGGGCCGGACAGCCCGAGTCCCTCCGGATCTTCGTGCCGACGGGCGCCGCGGTGCCCCGTGCACTGGCCCAGCGTGCCGCGACGGTGCTCGGCACCGCGATCCTCGGCGCGTTCGGCACGAGCGAGACCTGCCTCGGGGCGCTCTCCAGCCCGACCGACGACCCGGCGGACGCCTACGGCCACGACGGTCGCGCGCTGCCCGGCATCCGGATCCGCATCGTCGACGACGAGGGGCACGAGCTGCCGGCGGACACCGAGGGCAACTTCGAGCTGCACTCGCCGACGATGTTCGACGGGTACCTCGACCGGCAGGACCTCACGGACGACGTCTTCACCGAGGACGGCTGGTACAAGACCGGTGACCTCGCGAAGGTCGACGCCAAGGGCTTCCTGTCCATCACGGGCCGCGTCAAGGACGTCATCAACCGCGGTGGCGAGAAGATCCCGGTCGTCGAGATCGAGAACCTGCTCTACCAGCACCCGCTCGTCACCGACGTGGCGATCGTCGCGATGCCGGACGCCCGCCTCGGGGAGCGCGCCTGCGCGTTCGTCGTGCCGGCGGCCGGTGCGGAGCAGCTCGACTTCGCCGCGATGCAGCGCGCGCTCGACAAGGCCGGCGTGAGCAAGTACTACTGGCCTGAGCGTCTCGAGTACATCGCCGAGCTGCCGCGCAACGCGGTCGGCAAGGTCCAGAAGAACGTCCTGCGCGAGCAGGCAGCCGCGCTCGTCGCGACGAAGGAGAACTGACAGATGACGATGGTCATGGAGCCGCAGACCGAGGCCGCCTTCCAGGAGCTCAAGGCCGAGGTGACCGAGTGGGTCCGCGGTCGCGGCGAGGAGTGGGCGGAGGAGATCGAGCGCACCGGACAGGTCGCGCCCGAGCTGTTCCAGGAGCTCAAGGACAAGGGGTGGCTGTCGCTCGCCGCCCCGGCCGAGCTCGGCGGACGGGGCATCCCGTTCTCGCGCTACCTCGAGATCATGGAGATCGTGTCGCGGTCGCACGCGTCGATCCGCATGCTCGTGCACGTCATCAACGGCACCTGGCGCGCCATGCAGCCGTACGCGACGCCGGAGCAGCTCGACGAGGTCGTGAAGCCGAGCGTCGCCGGTGACAAGCTCGTCGCGTTCACGCTGACCGAGGCGACCGCGGGCACGGGTGCCGACATCCGCACGACCGTCCGGCGCGAGGGCGACACCTACGTGATGAACGGCGAGAAGCACCTCATCACGTTCGGCGTCAAGGCCGACTACTGGCTCATCGCCGCGCGCCTCGAGGGCACCACGGGCCAGGACGGCACCGTCGCGTTCCTCATGCCGAACTCCGGCCTGCCCGGCGCCGAGGTGATCGACGACTCCGACACCATGGGCATCCGTGGCACCGACCACGCGATCCTCCGCTTCACCGAGACCCCGATCCCTGCCTCCGCCCGCCTGGGCGACGAGGGCCAGGGCCTCGAGGTCGCACTCGGCGGCTTCCTGCTGCCGAGCCGCGTGTCCGTCGCGATGAGCGCCGTCGGCCTCGCCGAGCGTGCGAACGAGCTCGCCGTCGAGTACGCGAACAAGCGCGAGACGTTCGGCAAGAAGCTCTCCAGCCGGCAGGCGATCCAGTTCTACGTCGCGGAGAACTACGCCGACATCGCCGCCGCGCGCGCCCTCGTCCTCGAGGCGGCCCGCGCCTACGAAGAGGGCCGTCCGGACGCCGGCACGCTGTCCAGCGCCTCGAAGATGGTCGCCGTCGACATGCTCGCCCGCGTCACCGACAAGGCACTGCAGGTGCACGGCGGCCAGGGCTACTGGAAGCGCAACGCCATCGAGCGCGTCTACCGCGACGCGCGCGCGCAGCGCTTCGAGGAGGGCACCAACGAGATCCAGAAGCTGGTCGTCGGCCGCGCCGTCGTGACCGGCCAGGCCGGGTTCTGACCCGCAACCACTCCATGGCCTGGAGGCGCGGTGCGGGCCCGCACCGCGCCTCCAGGCCCTGACAACGCAAGGAACACATTGGCTGCAACCACTGCTCCCATCGCCCTCATCACGGGTGCCTCCCGCGGCATCGGCCGCCTGCTCGCGCAGAAGCTCGGCCAGCGCGGCGTCACCGTCGTCGTGACGTACAAGGGCAACGCCGACCTGGCCGAGGAGTCGCTCGCCGACGTCAAGGCCGCCGGCGGCGACGGGATCACGGCGCAGGTCGACATCGAGCAGCCCGAGTCGATCGACGCGCTGTTCGACCTGGTCCGCGACACGTACGGGCGTCTGGACTACTTCGTCGCGAACGCCGCCGCGAGCGCCTTCAAGCCCGTCGCGGACCTCAAGCTGCACCACCTCGACCGCAGCTACGCCACGAACGCCCGCTCGTTCGTCCTCGGTGCGCAGCGTGCCGCCCAGCTCATGGACAGGGGCGGCCGCATCGTGGTGGTCACCTCGTACGGGTCGCTCCGCGCGTTCCCGACGTACGCCGCGCTCGGTGCCGCGAAGGCCATGAGCGAGTCCTACATGAAGTACATGGCGGTCGAGTTCGGGCCCCGTCAGATCACCGTGAACGCGGTCAACGGCGGGCTCATCGACACCGACTCGCTCGAGTACTTCTACACGAAGGTGCCCGGTCAGGCGCCGATCGACACCGTGTTCGAGAAGCTCCCGCTGCAGCGTCCCGGCACCGCCGACGACATGGCCGACGCGGTGGACTTCCTGCTCTCCGACAAGGCCGGCTACATCACGGGCCAGGTGCTGTCGGTCGACGGCGGCCTGACCGTGATCGCGCCGCCGTTCTGGGCGGACACGACGTCCCCGCTGCGCGACGCGGTCCTGCCGCCGGCCGACGCTGCCGCCGACTCGGCTGCCGACACGGCTGCCGACACGGCAGAGTAGGCGCATGAGCACCGTCGCCATGCCCGACCTCGCCGTCGTCTCCTCGCCGTGGACGCTCGGCCCCCTGACCCTGCCGAACCGGGTGGTCATGGGGTCGATGCACACCGGGCTCGAGGTGCACGACGACGGCGGGGCGGGCATGGCGGCGTTCTACCGTGAGCGCGCCGCGGGCGGTGCCGCATGCATCATCACCGGCGGCATCGCGGTGAGCGACGAGGCCCGTGGTGGCCCGGACTTCGCCGTGTTCGGCGTCGGGGGAGCGGACGAGCGGTTCCGTACCGCGGTCGACGCCGTGCACGACGCCGGTTCGGTGATCCTCGCGCAGCTCTTCCACGCCGGGCGGTACGCGCTCGCGTCCGGCATGGTCGACCGGCACGGGGAACCCCAGCGCGTGGTGGCCCCGTCCGCGTTGCCGTGGGCGGCTGCCCGTGGCGTGGTGCCGGTCGAGCTGACCGCCGCCGAGATCGAGCAGACCATCGAGGACTTCGCCGACGCCGCCCGGTCCGCGCGGGACATCGGCTTCGACGGCGTCGAGATCATGGCGTCCGAGGGCTACCTCATCAACCAGTTCCAGTCGCCGCTGACGAACCTGCGCGACGACGAGTGGGGCGGGGACGCGGTCCGGCGTCGTCGGTTCACGGTGGCGGTCGTCGACGCCGTCCGCAGGGCGGTACCGGACCTCGCCGTGACGATCCGGCTCTCCGGCGCCGACCTGATGCCCGGCTCGTCGACCGACGACGACGTCGACGCGCTCGTGCACGAGCTGCTGCCCCTCGGCCTCGACGGGATCTCGGTCGGCATCGGCTGGCACGAGTCCCGCACGCCGACCGTGCAGGCAGCGGTGCCGCACGGCGCGTGGCTCGCGTACGCCGCCCGCATCGCCGGCGTCGTCCGCGCTTCGGCGTACCCGGACGTGAAGGTCATCGCGTCGAACCGGATGACGGACCTGCGCGACGGTGAGGCCGTGCTGGCCGACGGGCTCCTCGACGCGGTCGCCCTCGCGCGCCCGTTCCTCGCCGACCCCGCGATCGTGAACCGGTCGCTCGCCGGCGCCTTCGACCTCGTCAACACCTGCATCGGCTGCAACCAGGCCTGCCTCGACCGCTCGATCGTCGGCCAGCCCGTGTCGTGCCTGGTCAACCCGCGCGCGGCCCGCGAGGTCGCCTTCCCCGCTCGCCCGACGACCGACCCGAAGCGCGTCGACGTCGTCGGTGGTGGCCCGGCCGGGCTCGCCGCCGCGGTCGACGCCGCTCGTCGCGGCCACACCGTGACCCTGTGGGAGGCGTCCGACCGGCTGGGCGGACAGTTCGACCTCGCCGCGCTGGTGCCCGGCAAGGAGGACTACGCGGCGACGGTCCGCGCCGCCCGCGCCGAGCTCGAGGACCGCGGCGCGACGATCCACCTCGGTCGGGCCGCCACGGCCGCCGACCTCACCGCGAGCGAGGCCGTCGTGCTCGCCCCCGGTGTCGTGCCCCGGACGATCGACGTCCCCGGTGCCGACCTGCCGCACGTCCGGTCCTACGAGCGGGCGCTCCGCGAGGGCGTCCCCGCCGGGACCGTCGCGATCATCGGCGGCGGTGGGATCGGCGTCGACACGGCGGCGTTTCTCGTCGAGTCGCCCGACGAGGCCCGGCGTGCCACCGAGTTCGGCGTCCGCTGGGACCTCGACGTCGCCGACACCGTCGTGGGGGACGTGCCGCAGCGGCTCCCCGTGGCGACCCGCACGCTCCGACCCGGCGGCGACGTCACCGTCCTCCGTCGCTCGGGCAAGTTCGGGCAGGGCATCGGCATCACCTCCCGCTGGGTGGCGATCGGCCGGCTCCGGGACGCCGGCGTGCACCTGGTCGGCGGCGTGCAGGAGTACCTCCGCATCGAGCCCGGGGTGCTCTGGATCCGCGACGAGCACGGCGAGGAACGCGGCGTCCCCGCGGACAACGTGGTGGTCTGCGCCGGGCAGGAGCGGGCGCTCGGGACGGGTGCCGCGGCGGGCGCAGGGCCGTCCGACGGACTCGAGCCGGGCCTCCTGGCAGCCGGGGTACCGTACGCCGTCGTGGGCGGCGCACGCGACGCCCGGAGCGTCGACGCGGTGCGTGCCACGTCCGAAGCGCTCGAAGCGGTTCGACGACTCGCACCCTGACGGCGCGTCCCGACTCGCTTCTCGCTCGGAAACCTGCAAGAATGAACGGTCGAATCGTGTCCGCTCGACCCTCTATCCAGCGGATCACGTTCTCATCGAGCTTCCACCGTGTGTGCCCCCACGCCCGCGGTCCGGTTCAACCACAACAACACGCAACAGGAGCATTTGTGGCTGTCAAGATCCGTCTCAAGCGTCTCGGTAAGATCCGGGCGCCGTACTACCGCATCGTCGTCGCCGACTCGCGCACCAAGCGCGACGGTCGCGTCATCGAGGAGATCGGTCAGTACCACCCGACCGAGGAGCCCTCGGTCATCAAGATCGAGTCCGAGCGTGCGCTCTACTGGCTCGGCGTCGGCGCGCAGCCGACCGAGCAGGTCGCGGCCCTCCTCAAGCTGACCGGCGACTGGGCCAAGTTCAAGGGCGAGAAGGACACCGAGTCCAAGGTCAAGGTCGCCGAGCCCAAGCAGGCGTTCGTCGTGGACTCCTCCAAGAAGGCCGTCCTCAAGCCGAAGTCGGAGAAGACGGCCCCCGCCGCCGCTCCGGCCGAGTCGGCCGACGAGACCGCAGAGACGACCGAGGCGTAATTCCTTGCTCGAATCCGCGCTGACGCACCTCGTCAAGGGGATCGTCGATCACCCTGACGACGTGCGCGTCGCCAGTTCCACCTCCGCGCGGGGCGAGGTCCTCGAGGTGCGTGTGCACCCCGAGGACCTCGGCCGCGTGATCGGTCGCGCCGGACGGACCGCAAAGGCGCTGCGCACCCTCGTCTCGGCTCTCGCCGACGGCAAGCGGGTGCGTGTCGACGTGGTCGACACCGATTCCTAGGGAGACGACCCAGCTCCGGGTGGGTCGCATCACGAAGGCGCACGGGCTCAAGGGCGGCATCAAGCTCGAGCTCTACACCGACGACCCGGATCGTCGGTTCACGCCCGGAGCCGTGTTCACGCTCCAGGTCCCGGACGACTCGCCCTGGGCCGGCAAGACCATCGCGCTCGACGAGCTCCGCTGGTACAACGGCCACCCGGTCGCCTTCTTCGAGGGCATCGGGGACCGCACCGCAGCCGAGACGCTCGCGCGGGCGATCCTCTGGGTCGAGCAGGACGCCGACGCCGAGACCGGTGAGGACGACGCCTGGTACGACCACCAGCTCGTCGGGCTGACGGTCCTCCGCGACGGCGTCGAGGTCGGTACCGTCGCGCGGGTCGACCACCTGCCGGCGCAGGACCTCCTCGCCATCGACACCCCGTCGCGGGGCGAGGTCCTCGTGCCGTTCGTCTCGGCGATCGTGCCCGCGGTGGACATCGCCGCCGGCACCGTCACCGTGACGCCGCCGACGGGCCTGTTCGAGGACCCCGAGGACACGTCCCGACCCGAGACCGTGACGGACTAGCGCGCGTGCGCATCGACATCGTCACGATCTTCCCGGAGTTCTTCTCCGTGCTGGACGTCTCGCTGCTCGGCAAGGCCCGCTCCGGCGGCCTGCTCGACCTGCACGTGCACGACCTCCGCTCGTGGACGACCGACCGGCACCGCACCGTCGACGACACCCCGTACGGCGGGGGAGCGGGCATGGTCATGAAGCCCGAACCGTGGGCGCTCGCGCTCGAGTCGCTGTTCCGGCCCGACGGCTCGTCGACCCTGGTGGTCCCGACGCCCGCCGGCAGGCCGTTCACGCAGTCGATCGCGCGCTCGCTCGCGTCGACGTCGGACCACCTCGTGTTCGCCTGCGGGCGGTACGAGGGGATCGACGCCCGGGTCTTCGAGTGGGCCGCGGCGCACGCCACGGTCGTCGAGCTCTCGCTGGGCGACTACGTGCTGAACGGCGGCGAGGTCGCTGCGATGGCGATGATCGAGGCCGTCGGGCGACTCGTGCCCGGAGTCGTCGGCAACCCCGAGTCCCTCGTCGAGGAGTCCCACGAAGACGGGCTGCTCGAGTACCCGTCGTACACGAAGCCCGCGTCCTGGCGTGGCTTCGACGTGCCGGACGTGCTGCTCAGTGGGCACCACGCCCGCGTCGGTGCGTGGCGGCACGAGCAGCAGGTGGAGCGGACGCGGCGCGTCCGGCCGGATCTGCTGCCGGACGCGTAGCGCGCGGCTGGCGCTGTGCGCGGCTGGCGCTGTGCGCGGCTGGCGCTGCGGGCGGTTGCTCGCGGGCGGCTGCGCGCGGGCGGTCGGACGCGCGCTCCGCGAAAGCGACAGTGCGCCACCTGCTGGCGGGCGTCGGTCGCTCTCGCGGCACGGACCGCGCCGCACGGCTGTGACCCGTCGCTTTCGCGGCTTCGGCGCCGGCCGCGCACTGCGAGACAGGAGGCGCGGGAGCTGCCCGCACCGCGCCTCCCGGCCCTGATGTGACCACCTGGGCTCGGTGCGCCGCTGGCTGCGGATCCTCAGGCGGTCGCGTCGGCGCGCTGGGCGCGACGCAGGGTGAGGACCTCGGGACCGGCGTCGGTCACGGCGACGGTGTGCTCGACGTGCGCGGCGCGCGAGCCGTCGACGCTCTTGAGCGTCCAGCCGTCGTCGTCCTGGAACAGGTCGGCGGTGCCCTGCATGAGCCACGGCTCGATCGCCACGACCAGCCCCTGCTGGAGCTTGAGACCGCGCCCGGGCCGGCCGTCGTTCGGGACGTGCGGGTCGCCGTGCATCGTCCTGCCGACGCCGTGCCCGCCGAACTGCAGGTTCACGTCGTAGCCGGCGTCCTTCGCGACGCGACCGATCGCGTACGACACGTCGCCGAGCTTGTTGCCCGTGCGGAACTGGGCGATGCCCGCGGTGAGCGCGCGCTCGACGGTGTCGATCAGGCGCTGGTCGTCCTCGCGCGGGGTGCCGACCTGCACCGTGACGGCGGAGTCCGCGACCCAGCCGTCGACGCTCGCGGCGAAGTCGAGGCTCACGAGGTCGCCGTCGACGAGCACACGGTCGTACGGCAGGCCGTGCAGCGCCGCGTCGTTGACCGAGGTGCAGAGGTTCTTGCCGAACGGCGACTTGCCGAATGAGGGGTGGTAGTCGACGTAGCAGCTCACCGCGCCGCGGTCGGCGATCATCCGTGCGGCCACCCGGTCGAGGTCGAGCAGGTTCACGCCGACGTCGACGGTGTCGAGCAGTTCGTCGAGGACGTCGGCCACGAACCGACCGGCGGCGCGCAGGCCGTCCAGCTCGGCGGGGGTGCGGAGTTCGATCATGGGACCATCCTCGCGCGTTTTGCGGACGTGGGTTGCTGTGGCAAGATGGGTAGCCGTGCCCTGGCTGGACTCTGCCACGGGGGAGTCGCCGACACCGGGCACACACCTTCACTTACCGAATTCGATCCGCGGCGACCCGTGTGCGTCCGCAGAGAGTGACCCAATCATGAGCCAGCTCCTCGACCACGTCGACGCAGCGTCGCTGCGCACCGACGTCCCGGACTTCCGCCCCGGCGACACCATCAAGGTGCACGTCAACATCATCGAAGGCACGCGCTCGCGTGTCCAGGTGTTCCAGGGCGTCGTCATCGGCCGCCAGGGTCACGGCCTCGGCGAGACCTTCAAGGTCCGCAAGGTGAGCTTCCAGGTCGGCGTCGAGCGCTGGTTCCCGGTGCACTCGCCGATCATCGACCACATCGAGATCGTCACCAAGGGTGACGTCCGTCGTGCGAAGCTCTACTACCTCCGCGAACTCCGCGGCAAGGCTGCCCGTCGCAAGATCAAGGAGAAGCGCGACTCCTGATCGCCTTCACAGTGAGCGTCCGCGAGCCGGACGCCGCTGTCGGCCCCTCGTCCATGTACGGTTGTGCATCGACGGGGGGCTTTCCCTTTTTCGTGGACTCCTGCGGTCCGCGACGGGAACCTGTGGTTGAACGAGAGCGGAAATGACGGACACGACTGACGAAACCGGGCGCCGGCCCCGTGTCGAGAAGAAGCGGAACGGTGTCCTCACCTTCCTCCGCGATCTCGTCATCATCTTCATCGCGGCGTTGCTCGTCTCGTTCCTCGTCAAGACCTTCCTGATCCGGTCGTTCTACATCCCGTCGGCGTCGATGGAGAACACGCTGCAGATCAACGACCGGGTGATCGTCAACGAGCTCGTGCCAGACGTGGTGTCCCTCAAGCGCGGCGACGTCGTCGTGTTCAAGGACCCGGGCGGGTGGCTCACCGGGTCCGAGGTGCCGAGCGTGACGCCGACGACCCAGCCGGCGAAGGCCATCGACTGGCTCCTCACCCAGGTCGGCCTCGGCACCGGCGACAGCGACGACCACCTCATCAAGCGCGTCATCGGCCTGCCCGGCGACAAGGTGTCCTGCTGCAACGACCTCGGGCAGATGTCCGTGAACGGTGTGCCGATCAAGGAGCCGTACCTCAAGTTGCCGACGGGGGAGACCCGCGCCTCGGGGACCGACTTCTCGGTGACCGTGCCGAAGGGCGCCATCTGGGTGATGGGCGACAACCGCTACGACTCGAAGGACTCGCGGTACAACGGCGACACCCCGTCGAAGGGGTTCGTGCCGCTGTCCGACGTGACCGGGCGTGCCTTCGTCATCTCGTGGCCGTCGAGCCGGTGGACCTGGCTGGACGACCACCCCGAGGTGTTCGCGGGCGTGGAGGAGCGGGAGAAGTGACCGCCGTCCGGCCGTCGCTCCGGCTCGAGAAGAAGCTCCTGGCCGACGGCCGGGTGACCGTCATCGGGATGGACGAGGTCGGCCGCGGCGCGATCGCCGGGCCTGTCGCCGTCGGGGTCGCTGCCGTGACGCTCGACATCGGCCGGGTGCCGCAGGGGCTCGCAGACTCGAAGCTGCTCACCGCCGCTCGTCGCGAGGCCCTCGACCCCGTCGTCCGCCGGTGGACCCGGACCGCGGTGGGGATCGCGTCCGCCTCGGTGGTCGACGAGCAGGGCATCGTGCCGGCGTTGGGCCAGGCCGGGGCGTCGGCGATCGCCGCGCTGGTGGCGGACGGACTCTCGCTGGATGGCGCCGTGGTCGTGCTCGACGGTTCGTTCGACTGGCTCACCCGTGCCGTCCCCGTGACGCTCCGGCTGCCGTCCGACCCGCTCGAGGTCGTCGTGCGGGTCAAGGCCGACCGGGACTGCGCCTCGGTGGCGGCGGCGTCGGTCGTCGCGAAGGTCGCCCGTGACGCGCTCATGACGGCCGCGCACGACGAGGCGCCGCACTACGCGTGGGCGTCGAACAAGGGGTACGGGTCGACGGCGCACTACGACGCGATCCGATCGGTGGGGGCGCACGCGCTGCACCGGAAGAGCTGGTTGCACCAGGCGTCGAGCGTGGCGCTGGACGGGTTCGCCGAGTTGGACGCGCTGGCGGGCTGAGCGCGTTCGGTCGCGCGTCGGGCTGCGGGGCGGTCGCGCGTCGAGCTGCGGGGCGGTCGCGCGTTGTGGTGTGGGGTCGGTCGCGGTGTGTCGTCGGTGCTCCCGTCGCCGTAGACTGTGGGCGCGATGGATGACGACGAATTCGACGACTACGACCGCGAGGTCGAACTGGCCCTGTACCGCGAGTACCGCGACGTCGTGTCGCAGTTCCGGTACGTGGTCGAGACCGAGCGACGTTTCTACCTGGCCAACGAGGTGGAACTCGCCCGCCGTGACACCGAACACGATTTCTACTTCGAATTGACGATGAACGACGTCTGGGTGTGGGACGTCTACCGTTCCGACCGCTTCGTGAAGTCCGTCCGGGTGCTGACGTTCAAGGACGTGAACGTCGAGGAACTCACTTCCCGCGAACTCGAGCTGCCGAAAGAACTCGCGCTCGACGAGTGATCTTCACTTCTTTTCGGTGAATCTGAGAATCGCCGAGACAATTGTGCCGGAATGCATTCCGCCCGCTAATGTGAAGGGGATTTCCCGTCCCCTGCACAAGGAGCACGTCATGGCACAGAAGGTCACCGTTCAACTCGTCGACGATCTCGACGACACGCCCATCACCGCCGGCTCGGGTCGGACCGTCGAATTCGCCTTCGACGGATCGTCGTACGAGATCGACCTGACCGACGACAACGTCGACAAGTTCCGTGAGGCGATCTCCGACTACGTCGCCGCTGCGCGCAAGGTCTCCGGCCGCCGTTCCGGTGGGACTGCTCCGAAGGCGGCGCCGAAGCGCGGCAACTCGGAAGAGCTCGCCAAGATCCGTGAATGGGCGAAGGAGAACGGGTACGAGGTCTCGACCCGCGGGCGTATCTCCACCCAGGTGCAGGAAGCGTACGCAGCCGCACACTGAGTGCCCCTGCTGCAGGACCCCGGACGGCTTCGGCCGACCGGGGTCCTTCCTTGTCCTCCACAGGTCGTCGTCCGCCGATTCCTGTCCACAAATCGTCGAGGTGCGACCTGATGGCGCGTCGATTCCCGGGATCGTCGTGGCGGAGGCAACGACATGGAACGAACACCGCTGCGGAACAGCAGTCTCGGACGATTCGGCGAAGAACAGGCTGCGGAATGGCTCGAACGCCACGGGTTCCGCGTCGTCGAACGCAATTGGCGATGCGCCCGCGGGGAGATCGACATCGTCGCGTGGCAGTCCTGCACGCTGTGCTTCATCGAGGTGAAGACCCGCTCGGGGAACGCGACCGGCCATCCGTTCGAGGCGATCACGGCCTCGAAGGTCACACGACTGCGCCGCCTCGTACCGGCCTGGTTCGCGGACCATCCCGAGGTGTCGGCGCGGATGATCCGCATCGATGCCGTCGCCGTGCACGTCGACGGTGACCGCGTCGGGGTCGAGCACGTGGCGGGTGTGCTGTGACGACGGACATCGGGCGCGCGTCGGCGATCGCGCTCGTCGGGGTCCAGGGGCGCGTGATCGAGGTCGAGGCGCACCTCACCAGCCAGCTGCCCGGCTTCAGCATCATCGGTCTTCCGGACGCGGCCCTGGGCGAAGCGCGTGAGCGGGTCCGGTCGGCCAGCGCCGTCGCCGGCTGTCCGCTCCCGGCGCGGCGGATCACCGTGAACCTCACCCCGGCGTCGATCCCGAAGCGTGGTTCCGGGTTCGACCTCGCCATCGCCATGGCGGTCCTCGGGGCCGAGGGCATCGCGCCGCAGGTCTCCCGCGACGTCGCGTACATCGGCGAGCTCGGACTCGACGGGCGGGTCCGGCCCGTGCCCGGGGTCATCCCGATGGTGATCGCCGCGCGGGACGCCGGCATCCACACGGTCGTCGTGCCGTTCGGCAACGTCGAGGAAGCCCGGATCGTGCCGGGCGTCGAGGTGATCGGCACACCGTCGCTCCGGGCGAGCGCGATCACCGCCGGTGCGCTCCTGCCGCCGGTCGAGACCGACCCCGTCCTGCAGCCCGCCGTGGCAGAGGTCCGTCCGGACGTGCACGACCTCGCAGACGTGATCGGCAACGCCGTCGGCGTCCGGGCGGTCATCGCGGCCGCGGCCGGAGGGCACCACGTGTTCCTGCTCGGCCCGCCCGGTGCCGGCAAGACGATGCTCGCCGAGCGGCTGCCGGGGCTCCTGCCGGACCTCGACCCCGAGGCAGCGCTCGAGGTCGCGGCCGTCCGCTCCGTCAGCGGGCTCGGCAACCAGTCCTGGAGTGTGCGACCGCCGTGGGAAGCGCCGCACCACTCGTCGTCGGCGATGGCCCTGATCGGCGGGGGCTCGGGGCTCCTCCGCCCCGGTGCCGTGTCGCGGGCCACGCGCGGGGTGCTCTTCCTCGACGAGGCGACCGAGTTCCCCCGGGCGGTCCTCGACGCGCTCCGCCAGCCGCTCGAGTCCGGTCGGATCACGATCCACCGCAGCGTCGGCAGTGCTGAGTTCCCCGCACGGTGCCAGGTCGTGCTCGCGGCGAACCCCTGCCCGTGCGGCAACGCGGGGACCCGAGGTGGCCCACTGTGCTCCTGCAGCCCGAGCACGGTGCGGAAGTACCTCGGCCGCCTCTCCGGACCGCTCCTCGACCGGATCGACATCCGCGTGGCGGTGCCCCGGGTGACGACGGGCACGATCCGCTCGGCGGAGGGCACCGCGCCCACCACGGCCGAGGCGGCAGCGCGTGTGGCCGCAGCCCGACGTCGGATGGCCGATCGGCTGCACGGCACCGGCTGGGCCTGCAACGCCGAGGTCACCGGGCCGTGGCTCCGGTCGGAAGGTCGGGCAGAGCCTGGCGCGACGGCACCCCTCGACCGGGCACTCGACTTCGGCACGTTGACGATGCGGGGGTGGGACCGGGTCATGCGGTTGGCGTGGACGATGGCCGACCTCGACGACGTCGAGCGTCCGGGCTCCGCCGAGGTCGGGCGCGCGCTGACGCTGCGGAGCGCGCTGTGACCGCGCCGTCCGGCGAGGACACCCTCGCCCGGGTCGTCTGGAGCGTCCTCGCCGAACCGGGCGACGCCGTCGCGGGAGAACTCGTCGCAGCGCTCGGACCGGACGAGTCCCTCGCACTGGTCCGTCGTGCGGCCGCGGGCGGCGCGAGCGAACTCCTCGAGCAGGTCGGTACGGACGCGTCGTTCGCCGACGGCCCCGACCGGGTCCGCGCGGCGCTCGAGTCGGCGTTCGACCGGTGGCGACCGCGCCTCGGGGGAGCGGACGACCGCGCCGTCGCGGCCATGGCGTCCGCCGCCGCGGTCGGCGCGCGCCTCCTCGTCCCGGGCACGCCTGAGTGGCCGCGCGGGTTGGAGGACCTCGGGCCGCACGCGCCGTTCGTGCTGTGGAGTCGTTCGGAGCTGGACGACCCGGTCGGTGCAGCCGGCTGCCGCGGGGCGCTCGCGATCGTCGGGTGCCGGGCGAACACCGTCGCCGGGGCCGAGGCCACGGCGGAGATCGCCTCCGTCGCGGCGGACGACGGCGTCGAGATCGTGTCCGGCGGCGCGTACGGCATCGACGCCGTGGCCCATCGGGTCGCCGTCGCCGCCGGGACCCCCACGACGGCGGTGCTCGCCGGCGGGGTCGACCAGTTCTACCCGGCGGGCAACCACGACCTGCTGCGCAACGTGCTCGGACGGGGCCGGGTGCTGTCCGAGTCACCACCGGGGACCCGGCCGACGCGGTGGCGCTTCCTGCACCGCAACCGGCTGATCGCTGCTCTGTCCGGGGCAACGGTGGTCGTCGAGGCCGCTGCTCGGTCGGGGGCGCTCAACACCGCCCACCACGCGTTGCACCTCGGTCGTCCGGTGTTCGCCGTGCCCGGACCCTTCGCGTCGGCCGCCTCGGTCGGATGCCACCGGTTGATCGCCGACGGCACCGCGCAGATCGTCGTCCAGCCCCGCGACCCGGTCGCAGCGGTGTCCGCGGTCGTCGTCCACGACGCGCCGCCGGTGGCGGAGGTGCTCGTCCTCGGGACCCGGTCGGATCCGCACGTCACGCGGGCGCTCGACGCACTCGACCGGCGGCCGCTCCCGGTGGAGGAGATCGCCCGTCGCAGCGGGCTCTCCGTCGACGACACGGCGGACGCCCTCGCCCTGGCGCAGCTCGAGGGGCTGGTGGTGGCACTGGCCGAGGGATGGTGCCGTCGATGACGGACGTCGGACCTACGCTGGGCGGGTGACGGAACGCAACGGGGAACGGCTCGCAGTGGCGGTGGACGCGTTCCTCGCGCACGCCCGCCACGGCCGCGGACTCAGCGAGCAGACCGTCCGCGCCTACGCCAACGACCTCGAGCAGCTCGTCGCGTTCGCCACCGCCCGGGGAATCGATCGCCTGTCGGACCTCGGCCTCGAGCTGCTGCGCGACTGGCTGTGGGACGCCGACCACCGGGGCTTGGCTCGGTCCACCATCGCTCGCCGGTCGTCGTCGGTCCGGGCGTTCACCCGGTGGGCGAGCGAGTCCGGGTGGATCGCGTCCGACCCGGGCGTGCGGCTCCGGGCGCCGAAGGGGGCATCGCACCTCCCGCGCGTGGTGTCGTCCGACCAGGTCCGGACGATGCTCGACGGATTGGCCGCTCGGGCTGCGACCGACGATCCCGGCGCGCTGCGCGACCTCGCGGTCGTGGAACTCCTGTACGCGGCGGGGATCCGGGTGAGCGAACTCGTCGGCATCGACGTGCGGGACCTCGACCGGGGCCGGCTGACCGTCCGGGTGCTCGGCAAGGGCGGGAAGGAGCGCGTCGTGCCGTTCGGGGTGCCCGCACGCGATGCGCTCGAGGCGTGGCTCGACCGGGGTCGCCCGGCGTTGCTCGCCAGCGCGCAGGCGGGCGACGGCCGCGCGGCGGGCGACGGCCACGCGGCGGTCGGCGGTGCCCGGAACGCCCCGCCGGCTGCGGACGCGCTGTTCCTCGGTGACCGCGGCGGTCGGCTCGGCGTCCGTGGCACGTACCGGATCGTCGCTCGGCTCCTGCAGGACCTGCCGGGCGACGGCCCGAGCGGTCCGCACACCTTCCGGCACACGGCGGCGACGCACCTGCTCGACGGGGGAGCAGACCTCCGTGCCGTGCAGGAGCTGCTCGGGCACGCCAGCCTCGGGACGACCCAGATCTACACGCACGTCTCCTCCGCACGGCTGCGCGAGGTCTACCGCACGGCACACCCCCGCGCCTGACCGGACTCACCCCGTCCAGGCGGACTCGGGCAGCAGCACCGGCCACGCCGCCGCGGGCAGGTACGGCGTCGGATCGACGTACCGGTCGTCGAGCCGTGCGCCGAGGTGCAGGCACGGGTTCGCTGCCGGACAGTGGCCGACCGACACCGTGCCCACCGCGTCACCCTGCGCCATGGTGTCTCCCGTCGCGACCCCGGGCGCGACGGAGTCCACCGTGCTCCGGAGCCCGCCGCCGTGGTCGATCGTCACGACCCCGCGTCCGGCGACCTGCCCGGCGAACGTCACCGTCCCGTCGTCGACGGCCACCACCACGGTCCCGAGCGGTGCCCCGACGTCGATCCCGCGGTGGCCCGCTGCGTAGTCGTCCGCCGGGGCCTCCCACGGCCGGTCGACCACCCGGCTGCCGGTCGGCCACACCCACGGTGCCTCCGCCGTCGCAGGCGTCGGGCGGTCACGGGCGACGTCGTTCCGGACCGGCGATGACGTGGCGATGGGTGACCCGGTCGCACGGGAGTCGAGCCCGTGCTGCAGTGGGCACAGGAGCAGCAGGAACACGACGACGACTGAACCCAGGTGACGGAACGACATCCGCCCAGCATCGCGTTGCGTGGCGCCGATCGCGCCGAAGGCGACCCGTCCTGTGGACGGTGACCCGCGCCTCCTGGACCGTGGAGGGGAAGCGGGAGCGATCCGGACGAGCGATGCGACACTCCACCAGCGGTTCGACGCGCGGAATGTCGAAAGACTCGTGGATCGCCCCACCGCCCACCCGCCGCACCCGCGCGCCCGGTTGGCCCCCGCGCCCGATCCGGGAGTACAGTCGGGGCCGCTCCGGAACACGCAACGCCGCTCGGACGGCGAACCAGCCGACCGCCGGGGCACCGTGCAGCATCCCGCACGGCGGCGGGAAACCTGGAGCATCGTGTCGAACGCGACAACGCAGCACGGCGAAGACCGTGCCTTCAAGGGGAAGGTCACGCTGTTCGCCATCGCGGCAGCGGTCGGCGGCTTCCTCTTCGGATTCGACTCGTCCGTCATCAACGGTGCGGTCGAGGCAATCAAGGGCGAGTTCGGCCTGTCCGAGGCCGCGAGCGGCTTCGCCGTGGCCTCGGCGCTCATCGGCTGCGCGTTCGGCGCCTACTTCGCCGGCCGCCTCGCGGACCGCTGGGGTCGCACGCGCGTCATGTTCTGGGCCGCCGTCCTGTTCTTCGTGAGCTCGATCGGCAGCGCGTTCGCGTTTGCCACGTGGGACCTCGTGATCTGGCGCCTCGTCGGCGGTCTGGGCATCGGCACCGCGTCGGTCATCGCGCCGGCGTACATCTCCGAGGTCTCGCCGAAGGCCATCCGCGGTCGCCTGGCCTCGTTCCAGCAGCTCGCGATCACGCTCGGTATCTTCGCCGCGCTCCTGTCCGACCAGCTCTTCGCGGTGACCGCCGGCGGCGCCTCGGAGCAGGTGCTCGGCCTCGCCGCGTGGCGCTGGATGTTCCTGGTCGGCGTGATCCCCTCGGTCGTGTACGGCGTCCTCGCCATCACGCTCCCCGAATCGCCGCGCTTCCTCCTCGCCAAGGGCAGGACGGACGACGCGCGCGAGGTGATGGGCAAGATCGTGCCGCGCGACACGGTGAACACCAGCCTCGAGGAGATCCAGGACGGCATCAAGAAGGAGGCCAGCGAGAAGAAGGGCTCCATCCGGGGCAACCGCTTCGGGCTCCAGCCGATCGTCTGGGTCGGCATCATCCTCGCGGTGCTGCAGCAGTTCGTCGGCATCAACGTGATCTTCTACTACTCGACGACGCTCTGGCAGGCGGTCGGCTTCAAGGAGGACCAGTCCTTCCTCATCTCGACCATCACCTCGGTCGTGAACGTCGCCGTCACCTTCATCGCGATCTTCACGGTGGACAAGCTCGGCCGCAAGCCGCTGCTCATCGCGGGTTCGACGGGCATGTTCGTGTCGCTGCTCATGGTCGCGATCGCGTTCTCGCAGGCGACGATCGTGAACGGCGAGCCGAACCTCCCCGGTGCGTGGGGCGTCATCGCGCTGATCTTCGCGAACCTCTTCGTCGTGTCGTTCGGCGCCACGTGGGGTCCGCTCATGTGGGTCCTGCTCGGTGAGATGTTCCCGAACCGCATCCGTGCGACGGCACTCGGCATCGGGTCCGCGGCGAACTGGATCGCGAACTTCCTCGTCACCATCACGTTCCCCGTCCTGTCCGGCTTCAACCTGACCGTGACCTACGGCATCTACGCGCTGTTCGCCCTGCTCTCCCTCTTCTTCGTCATCGCGAAGATCCCGGAGACCAAGGGCCGCTCCCTCGAGGAGATGGGCATCACGGCCGAGGGCGACACGGTCGACGCCAAGGCCTGACGCACCAGCGTCACCACCGTCCAGGAGGCGCGGTGCGGGTCCGACCCGCACCGCGCCTCCTGTGCGTCCACGGTCTGCTAGCATCTCCTCAGCAGTGCGCTCCGGCGCGCTGACTTCGCGTGTCCACAGCGCCGTCACCGGCGCGGCACCCGACCATCGGTCTCGCTCTCACGAGCGGGCGGTCGCGTGCCAGGGCACCAGGGACCACGACCGACGGTCGTGATCGACACAACCGCAACAGGTCCGCAGCGACGTGCGAGAGCACGGCTGCGCGCCGAGAAGACAGAAGGAGGACGGCACATGGCCGTCGTCACCATCCGCCAGCTGCTCGACAGCGGCGTCCACTTCGGACACCAGACCCGTCGGTGGAACCCGAAGGTGAAGCGATTCATCCTCGCCGAGCGCTCCGGCATCCACATCATCGACCTGCAGCAGTCGCTGGCCTTCATCGACCGCGCGTACGACTTCGTCAAGGAGACGGTCGCGCACGGTGGCACGATCCTCTTCGTGGGCACCAAGAAGCAGGCCCAGGGCTCCATCGCCGAGCAGGCGACCCGCGTCGGCCAACCGTACGTCAACCAGCGTTGGCTCGGCGGTCTGCTCACGAACTTCCAGACGGTCTCCAAGCGCCTCGCGCGCATGAAGGAGCTCGAGGAGATCGACTTCGACGACACGACGAAGGGCTTCACCAAGAAGGAGCTCCTCATCAAGAAGCGCGAGCTGGACAAGCTCCACAAGACCCTCGGTGGTATCCGCAACCTCACGCGGACCCCGAGCGCGCTCTGGATCGTCGACACCAAGAAGGAGCACCTCGCCGTCGACGAGGCGCAGAAGCTCGGTATCCCGATCATCGGCATCCTCGACACCAACTGCGACCCCGACGAGATCACGTACCCGATCCCGGGCAACGACGACGCGATCCGCTCCGTCGGTCTCCTCACCCGTATCGTCGCCGACGCCGCGGCCGAGGGTCTGAAGACCCGCCACAACGGTGGCGACGACGAGGCTGCGGCCGAGCCCCTCGCCGAGTGGGAGCAGGAGCTCCTCGGTGGCGAGACCGCCGCGCCGGCCGCTGCGACCACGACGCCCGCCGCTGCCGAGGCCGAGACCCCGGTCGAAGAGAACGACGCTGACGCGCAGGTCGCCGCGAAGGAGATCGGCGAGCCGATCGCCGACGACGCGAAGAACGCAGAGCCGACGGCCGAGGCCGAGGCCGCTGCGGAGACCACCCCCGCCGAGTGACCATCGGGGGCGTCGGGCCGATCGGTCCGGCGCCCCTGCTCCACTCTCCACAAACGCTCAGTCCAGAAAGGACTCCAGTCAATGGCCAACTACAGCCTTGCTGACGTGAAGAAGCTCCGCGAGGAACTCGGGGCCGGCATGATGGACGCGAAGACCGCGCTCGTCGAGGCCGACGGCGACTACGACAAGGCCGTCGAGCTGCTCCGCATCAAGGGCGCGAAGGCCGTCGCCAAGCGCGACGACCGTGCGACCTCCGAGGGTGTCGTCGTCGCGTCGACCGACGGTGGCGCCGCGACCGTCGTCGAGCTCGCGAGCGAGACCGACTTCGTCGCGAAGAACGAGAAGTTCACCACCCTCGCCGACAAGGTCGTCGCCGCGGTCGCCGCCGCCGGTGCCGCCGACGTCGAGTCCGGCAACGCCGCGCCGCTGGACGGCAAGACGGTCGCCGAGGTCATCGACGAGGCTGCCGCCGCGCTCGGTGAGAAGCTCGCGCTCCGCACGGTCACCCGTGTCGAGGGCGACGCCTTCGAGGTCTACCTGCACAAGACCAGCCAGGACCTCCCGCCGCAGATCGCCGTCGTCATCGCCTACTCGGGCTCCGACGCGGCCGAGGCCCGTTCCATCGCGCAGCACGTCGCGTTCGCGAACCCGACCTACCTCACGCGGGACGAGATCCCGGCCGAGGCGATCGAGAAGGAGCGCGCGACCGTCGAGGCGATCACGCGCGAGGAGGGCAAGCCGGAGGCCGCCCTGCCGAAGATCGTCGAGGGTCGCCTCAACGCCTACCGCAAGCAGGTCGCGCTCCTCGACCAGGACTACGCGAAGGACAACAAGATCTCCGTCGCGAAGGCCGCCGAGAACGCCGGCATCACGATCCAGGGCTTCGCCCGCGTCAAGGTCGGCGCGTAACGAACCCGTGACGGGGCTCGGAACCACCAGGTTCCGGGCCCCGTTTTCGCGCGCCGACACGCGCGAGCACCGACTGGAGGCGCGACCCGCCTCCGCCGGACCGGCTGCGGCCGGGTAGATTCCCACGAGACATTCGACGAAGGGTGCGACCACATGACGAACGAGAAGACCGGACGCCGCCGGGTCCTGCTGAAGCTGTCGGGGGAGGCGTTCGGTGCCGGTTCGCTCGGTGTGAACCCGGACGTCATCAGCACGATCGCGAAGGAGATCGCGGTCGCCGCGCAGGAGGTCGAGGTCGCGATCGTCGTCGGCGGCGGGAACTTCTTCCGCGGCGCCGAGCTCTCCCAGCGGGGCATGGACCGCGGGCGCGCCGACTACATGGGCATGCTCGGGACGGTCATGAACGCCCTCGCGCTGCAGGACTTCCTCGAGCAGGCCGGAGCCGCCACGCGCGTGCAGTCGGCGATCAGCATGACCCAGGTCGCCGAGCCGTACATCCCGCGGCGCGCCGAGCGGCACCTCGAGAAGGGGCGCATCGTCATCTTCGGTGCCGGAGCGGGCCTGCCCTACTTCTCGACCGACACGGTCGCAGCGCAGCGTGCCCTCGAGATCGACGCGCAAGAGGTCCTCGTCGCCAAGAACGGCGTCGACGGCGTCTACACGGCGGACCCGAAGAAGGACGCCACGGCGGAGAAGCTCCACCACGTCACCTACCAGGACGCGCTCCTGAAGGGCCTCAAGGTCGTCGACGCCACCGCGTTCTCGCTCTGCATGGACAACGGCATGCCGATGCACGTCTTCGGCATGGAGGGCGACGGCAACGTCGCCGCCGCGATCCGGGGCGAGCGCATCGGCACGGTGGTCAGCAACTGACCCCGCCCGCTGACTAGACTCGACGCCAGTACCGAAGGAGTAACACCGTGATCAGTGATGTCCTGACCGAAGCCACCGAGAAGATGGCGAAGGCGGTCGAGGTCGCCAAGGACGACTTCTCGACCGTCCGCACCGGCCGCATCAACGCGGCGCTCTTCCAGAAGATCCCGGTCGAGTACTACGGCACGCCGACGCCGCTCGCGCAGCTCGCGTCGCTGCAGACCCCCGAGGCCCGCACGCTCATCGTGACGCCGTACGACAAGACGGCGCTCAAGGAGATCGAGCGCGCGATCGCGACGTTCCCGAACCTCGGCGCCAGCCCGACGAACGACGGTGACATCGTCCGCGTGACGATCCCGGAGCTCACGCAGGACCGCCGCAAGGAGTTCGTCAAGCTCGTCCGGAGCAAGGGCGAGGACCACAAGGTCGTCATCCGCAACATCCGCCGCAAGGCCAAGGACGACCTCGACGCGCTCAAGGGCGAGATCTCCGACGACGAGATCTCCCGTGGCGACAAGGACCTCGAAGCCCTGACGAAGAAGCACGTCGACCAGATCGACGACTCGCTGAAGAAGAAGGAAGCCGAACTCCTCGAGGTCTGATGCACCGTCCGGACCAGGGCGGTGACCGCCCCACAGCAGAGAAGCGTTCCGCCAAGGGGCTGCGTCAGGACTTCGACGCGCGCGCACGAGCCGCACGCACCGACTTCGAGGCGCAGCTCCGGCAGCGGAAGGCCGACTTCGGCGCCCGCAACGAGGCGCTGACGGCACGCACCGGACGCAACCTGCCGGCCGCGATCGGGATCGCCCTGGCGTTCGCGGTCGTGATGCTCGGCTCGTTGCTCATCTGGAAGCCGTCGTTCATGGTCGTCGGGGCGTTCCTGCTCGGCGTCGGGGTCTACGAGCTCGCGAGCGCCATGCGGTTCGCCGGGCGCGACGTGCCGCGCATCCCGAGCGTCATCGTCAGTGTGGCGATCGTGCCGGCGGCGTTCATCGGCGGGCAGATCCCGGCGCTGTTCACGCTCCTCGGCGGCATCGTGTTCATCAGCCTCTGGCGCCTGGTCGAGGTCGCGATCGCGCGTCCGAAGCCGGCCGCGGGGAACGTGGTGCGGGACCTCACGAACGGCTTGTTCGTGCAGGCCTACATCACGCTCCTCGGCGCCTGCGTCGTGCTGCTGGCGGCACAGCCCAGCGGGCAGCTCTGGGTGATCGGCTTCATCCTCGTGGTCGTCGCGGTCGACACCGGCGCGTACGCCACCGGGCTCAACCTCGGCAAGCACCCGATGGCGCCCCGGATCAGCCCGAAGAAGACGTGGGAGGGCTTCGCCGGCTCGGTCGCCGCCAGCATCATCGTCGGCATCCTCGTCTCGTGGCTCATGCTCGGGCTGCCCTGGTGGACGGGCATCATCCTCGGCGTGCTCATCTCCGGGTCCGCCACGCTCGGCGACCTCACCGAGTCGATGATCAAGCGTGACCTCGGCATCAAGGACATCTCGTCGTTCCTGCCCGGGCACGGTGGACTCCTCGACCGCATCGACAGCATCCTGCCGTCCGCCGCCGTCGCCTACGTGCTGTACCTCGTCGTCAACCACTGAACGGACCCCTGGTCCACGCCCCAGCGCGTCCAGGTCACACCATGGTCCGGTCCTGGCAGAATGTCGCCGTGGCCACCACCTTCCCGAACGCAGACCGCTCCGCCCTCGGATACGACGTCGACGAGGTCGAGCGCTTCCTCGAGGACGCCCGCCGCGCCTACACGGCGAACGACACCGCTCCGGCGATCGAGGCCGCGAAGATCCGGGCCACCGCCTTCTCGATGCGCAAGGGCGGCTACTCCACCGCACACGTCGACGCCGCCCTCGAACGGCTCGAGGACGCCTTCGCGGCTCGTGAGCGCGAGCGGGAGATCGCGGACATCGGGCAGAAGGCCTGGTACGCCGAAGCCCGGTCGAAGGCCTCCGACGTCGTGGCGCGTCTCGAGCGCCCGGACGGGCAGCGGTTCGGTCGTGTGAGCTTCCTCGGCACCGGGTACCACCCGAAGGACGTCGACGCCTTCGCGAAGCGGCTCGAGGGCTACTTCCGCGACGGCAAGCCGCTCAGCCTGACCGAGGTCCGCTCGATCGTCTTCCGACCCAAGCACGGCGGCTACCGCGAAGCGCAGGTCGACGCGCTGCTCGACGCCGTCGTCGAGGTCATGCTCGCTGTCCGCTGACGACGCGCTGGTGGCGGGTGCTTCGCTTTCCGTGATCGTTCCGTTATCCTGGTCGAACTCATGGGCAGGCACACGGCAGACATCAGCTCCGACCGCGATACCCGCGAGCACCTCGGCCTCACGGCCGCCGGTGAGCGCCGCGCGGCACTGAACCGAACCCGCACGGCGGAGAACTCGGTCCTCCCGGCGAACCCGACGGTGGTCACGGCATCGGTGCCGACCGCTCCGGCCGTCGCCCCCAAGTCGGTCGCGGCGAACCGCGTGTCGGACACGAAGGACGCGCAGGCGTCGGTCGCCCACGCGGTGCCCGCCACCCCCGCCGACCCCCGCATCGTCAAGCAGCGTCGTGCCCGTGCCGTCGCCGCAGCCGCGAAGCCGTCGTCATCCCCGCAGAGCATGAACACCTTCGTGCGCAAGCGTGCGGCAGTGCCGGTGCTGTCCTTCTTCGCGGTGTCCGGCATCGTCGTCGGTTCGCTGTTCAACCCGCTGCAGCCCGACGTGGCCCAGGCAGCGGTCTCCGCTCCGGTGCTCGTCAAGGCGCCGGCGGCCCCGCAGGAGTACACGGCGCACGGCACCTACGCCGCGTTCGACGTCTCCCGCGACGCGTACGGCGTGACGCTCCCGAAGCCCAAGGTCGTCGAGAAGCCGAAGACCGAGACCGACACCACGGATGCCGACGCGGACACCGCCACGGACGAGACCGCCTCGGTGAGCGCCTCGAACACCCTCGCGGCGACCGCTGCGACGCCGGACCCGGGCAGCGCCCAGGCCATCGCGCAGGAGATGGTGGCCGCGCGCGGCTGGGGGACCGACCAGTACAACTGCCTCGTCTCGCTCTGGAACAAGGAGTCGGGCTGGCGCGTGAACGCGTACAACCCGAGCGGTGCCTACGGCATCCCGCAGGCGCTCCCCGGCAGCAAGATGGCCACGGCCGGCGCCGACTGGCAGACGAACCCGGCGACGCAGATCACCTGGGGCCTCAACTACATCTCCGGCGTCTACGGCACGCCGTGCGGTGCCTGGGGCCACAGCGTCGCGAACAACTGGTACTGATCGGCTGAACGCAGGTGCCGCGGAGCAACCGGCCGCGACGCCCTCGGGGCCGCGGTCCCGAGCAGGACGACGAGCCGACCGGTCTCGACCGGATGATGAGCTCGTGGAAGCGCACCGAGGTGCGCCGCGGCCGTGAGTACCTCGTGCAGCCCATCTCCGCCGCCTCGGCGCAGAAGGAGTACATCTGCCCGGGCTGCGGCGGCACGGTGCTGCCCGGCGTGGCGCACGTCGTCGTCTGGCGTGCCGACGGTGTCCTCGGGGACGAGGCCGACCTGGCGTCCCGCCGCCACTGGCACAACCACTGCTGGAGCATCGCATGACCACCGAGATCCGGTCGAACACCGAGCTGCCGGCCCGACGCACCGACATCGAGCTCGTCACGGACGACCACCTCACCCTGGTCGGTGAGCTCGCCGAGCCGCTGGAGCACGCTGCTCGCGGGACGATCGTCACGCTGCACCCGCTGCCGATCGCGCACGGTTTCATGGACTCGCACGTGCTGAAGAAGGCGGCGGCCCGGCTCCCGGCCCTCGCGGACATCGCGGTGCTCCGGTTCAACTTCCGTTCGGTGACGTCCCCGCGCGGCACGTCCGAGGGCGTCTTCGGCGACGGCGTCTCCGAGGGCTTCGACCTGCGCGCCGCCGTCACGGACGTCGTCGACCGCGGTCTGCCGACACCGTGGCTCGTCGGGTGGTCGTTCGGCACCGAGGTGATCCTCAAGCACGCGCTCGAGCACGTCGAGGCCGGCCGGGTCGCCGGTGTCGTCCTGCTCTCGCCGCCGCTGCACCGCGCCACCGACGACGAACTCGCCCGTTGGGCGGAGGTGTCCGTCCCCGTCGTGGCCCTCGTCCCCGAGCACGACGACTTCCTGCAGCCGGACGAGGCGGCACGTCGGTTCGCCATCGCGCCGAACGTCCGTGTCGTCCCGGTCGAGGGGGCGAAGCACCTCTGGGTGGGGGAGAAGTACGTCCGGATCGTGCTCGACGCGATCGCGGACCTCGTCGTGCCGGGCAGCGCACCGCTGCCGACGCACGTCACCGACTGACGGACGGGCCGGGTCGCGGGGGACGCGTCGCGTCGACGACGCGGGCCGGTCCAGGAGGCGCGGGTCGCGCCTCCTGGACCGGCCGACGCTCAGCGCGTGGTCGCGTCCTCGTCGTCGGTGACCGTCGCGTCGTCGGTGACCGACTCGTCGTCGGGCTCGATGACGAGCTCGGCTGGCTCCGCGGTGTCGACCGACGGTGCCGTGCCGAGCAGGCCGGTCGCGTTGGTCAGGACCCCGCGGAGGTTCTCGAGGTAGCCGGCGACGGCGTCGCGCTCGGTCCGGATGGCCGCGAGGCGGTCCTCGGACTCGGCGATGATGCCGGCGGTGCGCTCCTCGGCGTCGGCGATCATCTTGTGCACGCGGTCCTGGGCGTCCGCGACGATCGTGCGCGCGTGCTCCTGCGCGTCCGAGGTGCTGGAGCGCTCGAGGTCGTCGGCCTCCTGCTGGAGGCGCTCGGCCCGTTCGCGTGCCTCGGTCGCGCGGCGCGTCGCCTCGGCGAGCTGCAGGTTCGCCTCGTCGAGGTACTTCTGCGTCTCGGTGACGGTGTCGTGGTGCTTCTGCAGGTAGTCCTGCTCGGCGTCGTCACGTCGGGCGGCGAGTTCTGACTCGAGGGTCGTGCGGGCCTCGTCGCGTTCGCGGGCGATCTCGGCACGGACCTCGTCGCGCTCGCGGGTGAGGTCGGCACGGGCCGTGTCGATCTCCTGCCGGAGTGCCGTGCGCTCGGCCTCGAGCGTGCCGAGCTCGGCGGTGCGGCGGTCGGCGATCTCGGTGTCGACCTCGGCGTGTTCGCGTTCGCGGCGGGCGGCGAGTTCGTTCGCGTGCTCGCGGGCGGCGCGTTCCGCGGTCGCCTCGGCCTCGGCGCGCTCCCGCTCGATGCGCGTCGCGTGCTCGTCGAGTTCGCGGGCGATGCGGTCCGCGGTCTCCTGCACCAGCCGCGCGTTCTCGGTGCGGGTCTGCTCCTCGTCGACGCGGAGCTGGGCGCGTGCGGCCTCGATCTCCTGCTCGAGCGCGGCGCGGGCCGAGGCGAGCTCGCGGTCCCACTCGGCGCGGGCGGCCGCGAGCTCCTCGTCGAGGACACGGCGGCGGTCGCCGAGCTCGGTGTCGAGCTCGGCGCGACGGCGGTCCACCTCGGCGGCGAGGTCGGCGCGTCCGGTCTCGAGCTCGAGCGCGTGGGCCTGCTGCTCGTCGTCGCGTTCACGGTGCCAGGCGGCGCGACCCTCGGCGATCTCGCGCTCGAGTGCGTCGCGGCGGGTGGTCTCGTCGCGGTCGAGGTCCTCGACACGGCGGGCGTGGTCGGCCTCGAACACGCTGCGGCGGTGCTCGGTCTCGCGGTCGAGGTCGGCGGCGGCGCGACGGGCCTCGGCGGACTCGCGCTGGGTGATCTCGCGGAGCTCGGCGACCTCGTGCTCGACCTGGGCGCGCAGCGCGTTCGTCTCGCGGATCGCGACCGAGCGGACCTCGGCCGCCTCGGTCACGGCGGCACCGCGGATCGCGGCGGCCTCGTTGCGGGCGTCCTGCGTCAGGAGCCCGGCCTCGGCGCGGGCACGTTCGACGGTGTCGGCCGACTCGGCGCGGGCGCGGGTGAGCTCGTTCGTCGACCGGGTGCGGGCGTCCTCGAGCGTGTCGCGGGCTTCGTCCTGCGCCTCGCGCAGGGTGCGGTCGGCCTCGGCGCGGCTCGAGGCACGGAGCCGCTGCGCGTCGATGTCGGCCTGGCTGATGAGCCGCGTGGACTGTTCCTCGGCGACGCGGAGGGTCGACTCGAGACGGGTGCCGAGGCCGCTGTACGTGGGGGTGCCGGCCTCGTCGAGCTCGCCCTGCAGCTCGGAGACGCGCGCCTGCAGGAGGCGGATCTCCTTCGCGGCGTCGGCCCGGTCGTTGTTCGACTTGATGAGCTCGCGGCGCAGATCGTTCAGCGAGCGGTCCACGTCTTCGCGGCGGTACCCGCGCAGCTCGGTCCCGAACTCTGCCTCGTCGTTCGCCACGTGTTCGCTCCTGGGTGCTCGGCGGAGGGCACAGGGAAGGCCCGGCACGATTGTAGTGGCGTGCGGAGACGGTGGGCTGTGACCGCGGACAGCGGTGGGGGATGCGCCGTCCAGACTCCCTCGCTATCCTGGAGCGCTGATTCGCGCGCCGACACCCCCACCCCGGCGCGGTAGGGAGAAGATCCGTGCGATTCGTCCTGGCGATCGTCAGTTTCGTCATCGGGCTGCTGCTCGTCGCCCTCGCGGTCGGCCAGCGGACCGTGTTCGAGCCACCGTCGTCGCTCGTCGCGGCATCGTCCTCGAAGAGCTCCGCCCCGGTCACCGTGATCCCGGGCTCGACGCTCAACGCCAACCCCGGCTACCAGCGCATCAACGTCTCCGGCTCGGGCAAGGTGTTCGCGGCCTACGGCAAGACGAGCGACGTCGACGCCTGGATCGGCGACGCGAAGCACACGACGATGCGGTTCGACGCCGAGCAGGCGAAGCTCGTCGGCCGCACGACCGGCTCCGAGTCCACCGTGCCGGACCCCGCTGGAAGCGACCTCTGGTACCAGGAGTACGACAGTGCCGGACAGTTCACCGTCCGTCTGCCCGAGGACGTCAGCGTGATCATCGTCGGCGACGGCACGGCCGCGGCCCCGAGCGACGTCTCGGTCACCTGGCCGCGCGACACCGCGACGCCGTCGGTCGGTCCGCTCCTCGTCGCCGGTGGCGTGTTCCTGGTCGGCGGCATCGTCCTGCTCGTCTGGGCGTTCGTGCACCAGCGTCGTGGTCGCGGACCGCGCCGCCGCAGCGGGGGCTCCCGTCCGCCGCGCGTGCGTGCCTCACGCCGGGCCGCGGCCGCCGGCGCCCAGGTACCGGTCCGCGGTCGTCGTGGCCGCCGGGCGTTCGTGGCGATCCCGGTCCTGCTCGTCGGGGCCCTCGGTCTCGCCGGCTGTTCGTCCGACTACTGGCCGCAGGGGGCGTCCGCGGCCAGCCCGACGCCCACCGCGACGGCGACCGGGACGGCTGCGCAGACCGAGCCGACCGCCGCCACCAAGCAGCAGATCACCCGGATCGTCCAGCGGGTCGCGTACGTGGCGAAGCGTGCCGACGACGCTCGCGACGCGAAGCTCGCCGAGCAGCGCTTCACCGGTGCGGCCCTCGACCTGCGCGCGGCGAACTACACGATCCGCGGCAAGGACTCGGACGTCGACGCCCCGCCGACGATCTCGGGGGAGCAGGTGTGCGTGGCGCTGCCGCAGCAGACCGACTCGTGGCCGCGCACCGTGTTCGCGGTCGTCGCCGAGGACTGCGACGCGAAGTCGGCCCCGCAGGCGCTGACGCTCGTGCAGGACTCCGCCCGCGACGACTACAAGGTCGCCTACGACGTCTCGCTCGAGGCCGCGGCGAAGATCCCGAGCCTCGCGCCCACGTCGATCGGTGCCGCCCTGCTCGCGTCGAACACGAAGCTGCTCGCCATCGCGCCCGACGAGATCGCGAAGGCGTACGGCGACATCCTCTCGAAGGACAAGGACAGCTCGTACGCGTCGCTGTTCCAGGCGGACGGCGACGGCCTCCGGTCGACCATCGGCAAGGCCTACAAGGACAAGAAGTCCGAGTCGCTGCCGGACACCGCGAAGATCGAGTACTCGTCCGAGGTCCCCGACGACAGCGCCGTGGCGATCGCGACGGACGGCGCCGGAGCGCTCGTGTCCGCCGACCTGAACGAGGTCGAGAAGGTCACGCCGACCGCGGCCGGCGCCGAGGTGAACACCGAGGGTGCTGTGAAGGCGCTCTCCGGTGTCGACTCCAGCACGAAGGGCATCAGCGCGACCTACGGCGTGCAGCTGCTCTTCTACGTGCCCCCGGTGGGCACCGATGACAAAGTGGTCCTGCTCGGGTTCACGCAGGGCCTGACAGCAGCGAGTGAGGTGCAATGACCAACGTCCCCCCGACCCCGTCCGGTCTCCGCGGAGCCGTCGACCTGTCGTCCCTGGTGGACCGCGCCCAGCGGCCGCCCCAGCCCGGCGGGGCCGCTGCCGGCGGCCCCGAGTCCGGCGTCGCCGCAGGTGCTCCCGGCAGCGAGACCGGTGCCGACCTGACCGTCCCGTCGCTCGTCCTCGACGTCACCGACCAGACCTTCCAGGACGTCCTGCAGCTCTCCACGATCGTCCCCGTGATCGTCGACATCTGGGCCGAGTGGTGCGGGCCGTGCAAGCAGCTCTCGCCGATCCTCGAGCAGCTCACCGCCGAGTACGACGGCCGCGTGCTGCTCGCCAAGGTCGACGCCGACACGAACCCGCAGCTCGTGCAGGCGTTCCAGGCGCAGTCGATCCCGACCGTGGCCGCGCTCATCGGCGGACGCCCCCTCGGGCTCTTCGTCGGGGCGCTGCCCGAGGCGCAGGTCCGCGACGTCTACGAGCAGGTCCTCGCCGCAGCCGCCGAGAACGGTGTCTCCGGCCGCGTCACGGTCGACGGAGCGGCCCCGGCAGACGCCGTCGAGCAGGGCGAGCCCGAGCCGGAGCCGCTGCCGCCGCACCACCAGGCCGCGTACGACGCGATCGAGCAGGGCGACTACGCCACCGCGATCCAGGAGTACAAGACCGCGATCGCGCAGGACCCGCACGACCAGATGGCCGTCGCCGGGCTCGCACAGGTGTCGCTGCTCGACCGGCTGAACGGCCGCACCGCGGACGACATCCGGGCTGCTGCGGCCGCCGGGCCCTCCGACGTGCAGGCGCAGCTCGCGGTCGCCGACCTCGACATCTCGGGCGGGCACGTCGACGACGCGTTCGGCCGGCTGCTCGACCTCGTCCCGACGGTGTTCGGGGACGAGCGCGAGGCGCTCCGCGTGCGGCTCGTCGAGTACTTCGAGCTGATCGGCACCGAGGACCCGCGCGTGGTCGCCGCGCGCCGGCGTCTGGCGAGCGCGCTGTACTGAGCGCCGACGCGTCGGCGCGGGGCGTCTGACGCGCCAGGCGCGCCGGCGCAGGCGTCGAACCACGAAACCGACGTCGAACCACGGTCGCACCCTGGTTCGACGTCGGTTTCGTGGTTCCACACCGTGGTTCTGCGCCGCGGTCGTGGTCGCGATCGGGACGCGTCCGCACGACGGACGGGAGGCGCGGTGCCAGCCGGCACTCCTCCCTCGCAGGCTCGGTCGGCGTGCCCCGCGCAACGCTTCGCGTCGCCGCTGAGCGGGGCACGCTCCCGTCCGTCGTGTGCGCGGGGCTAGCGCGCCAGCTTCAGCCAGACCGCGCCGAGCGGCGGCACCACGAGGTGCGCGGACGCCGGACGCCCCGCCCACGGGGTGTCCTCGGCCGTGACCACGCCGAGGTTCCCCACGCCCGACCCGCCGTACTCCGCGGCATCGGTGTTGAGGACCTCGTGCCAGGCACCGGCCGCCGGCAACCCGAAGCGTCGCTCGACCGGCACGCCGGAGAAGTTCACGAACACCGCGAGCCGGTCGTCGCCGTCCTTCCGCAGGAACCCGAGCGTCGAGTGCGGTGCGTCGCCACCCTCGATCCACTCGAAGCCGTCGGCCGTGGCGTCGTGCGTCCAGAGCGCCGGCGTCTCGCGGTACACCCGGTTGAGCGAGGACACGAGGTCCTGCACTCCGCGGTGCCCCGGGTCGTCGAGGAGCCACCAGTCCAGCCCGCGCGCCTCGGACCACTCGCTGGGCTGGGCGAACTCCTGCCCCATGAAGAGCAGCTGCTTGCCGGGGTGCGCCCACATGAACGCGAGGTAGGCCCGCACGTTCGCGAGCTTCTGCCACTCGTCGCCGGGCATCTTGCCGTAGAGCGATCCCTTGCCGTGCACGACCTCGTCGTGGCTGATCGGCAGGGTGAACTGCTCGCTGAACGCGTACACGAACGAGAACGTGATCTCGTCGTGGTGGTAGCTGCGGTACGCCGGGTCGCGCTCGATGTACTGCAGGGTGTCGTGCATCCAGCCCATGTTCCACTTCTGGCCGAACCCGAGCCCGCCCGCGCTGGTCGGCTGCGTGACGCCCGGCCACGAGGTGCTCTCCTCGGCGATCATGACGATGCCCGGGTAGCGCTTGTACGCGGTGGCGTTCGTCTCCTGCAGGAACGAGATCGCCTCGAGGTTCTCGCGTCCGCCGTGGATGTTCGGCAGCCACTCGGTGCGCGAGTAGTCGAGGTACAGCATCGAGGCGACGGCGTCCACGCGGAGCCCGTCGATGTGGAACTCCTCGAGCCAGTAGAGCGCGTTCGCGACGAGGAAGTTGCGGACCTGCGGCTGCCCGAAGTCGAACACGTACGTGCCCCAGTCGAGCTGCTCGCCACGGCGGGGGTCCGGGTGCTCGAACAGCGCGTAGCCGTCGAACTTGGCCAGGGCCCACTCGTCCTTCGGGAAGTGCCCGGGGACCCAGTCCATGATCACGCCGATGCCGGCGGAGTGCAGCCGGTCGACGAGGTACCGGAGGTCGTCGGGGGAGCCGAACCGGGCCGTCGGGGCGTAGTAGCCCGTGACCTGGTAGCCCCACGATCCGCCGAACGGGTGCTCGGCGAGCGGCAGGAACTGCACGTGGGTGAAGCCCGTGTACTGGACGTGGCCGATGAGCTGGTCGGCGACCTCGCGGTAGGACAGCCCCGGACGCCACGAACCGAGGTGGACCTCGTAGACGCTCATCGGACGGTCGTGCGTGGTCGTCCGTGCCCGGTGCTCCATCCACTGCGCGTCGCCGTCGGACCACTCGTGGTGCGACTCGTCGATCACGGAGGCGGTCAGCGGCGGGACCTCGGTCCGCCGGGCGAACGGGTCGGCCCGCTCCACCCAGCCGGAGTCGGTGAGGAGCTGGAACTTGTACCGCTGACCGACGAGGGCGCCGGGCCAGAACAGCTCCCAGACACCGAGGTCGGTCAGACGACGCATCGCGGTGGTGCGGCCTTCCCAGCCCTCGAAGTCACCGATCACCCGGGCTGCGGTCGCCCGCGGGGCCCAGAGCGTGAACGAGACGCCGTCCACGCCGTCGACCGTGGTGACGTGGGCGCCGAGGTGGTGCCACAGCTGCTCGTCACGGCCCTCGCCGAAGAGGTGCAGGTCGAGTTCGCCGATCGTCGGGGGGAACCGGTACGCGTCGTCGGTCGTCCAGGTGATGTCGTCGCTGTCGGTCGACGGGTCCGGGTCGTAGTCGGCCTCGACCCGGTACCGTCCGAGCTCGCCGGGGGTCGCGCCGGCCCAGAGGCCGTCGCCTTCGTGCGTGAGCTCGACGTCGTCGCCGTCCGGCCGGACGATCCGCACGGCGGTCGCGAGGTGGCGGACCACACGAACGCTCGTGCCGCCGTCGACGGGGTGCGGTCCGAGGACGTCGTGGGGCTGGGACCAGCGGGCCTCGGCGACCTGCTGGCGGAGCCACTCCTCGACGGGGGCGGGACGCGGGCCGGTCGTCTCCGGCGTGGTGTCGGTCGGACGGGAGGCGCGGGTCGACCCCGCCTCGCTCGTCGCGGCGAGCGGGCTGCCGCCTTCGCTGGTCGGCGCGTCCGCCCCGTCGCCGGGGCCGTCCGTGTCGCCCGCGTCGGCCGACGTCGTGACGCCGGTCGCGCCTCCTGTGCCGTCACCGGCGGCCGCGGACCGCTCGACGGACTCGACCGCCTCGACCGTGACGTGGCGCGGGTGGGCCGCGTCGGACGCGTGTCCGGCGAGCGTGGCCGATTCGGCGACGTCGCGGTCCGGCGCTTCCCGTCGGGCCGGGGGTGCACCCGGCAGGTCCTCGCCGGGCGCCGAGACACGTGGCTCGTAGCGGGGGGTCGCAGGCTCCGGCGATGCCGACGGACGCGGTCCTCCGGCTGCCGGCGTCTCCGGTGCGACGTGCTGCGCCGGGTGCGTCGGGCGCGGGGTGTCGGCCGGCATGCGGCGGGGCAGCACGGGCGGCGGGGGCGGCGGCACCGGCGGAACGCTCGGCCCCTGCCCCCGGTCGTTCGGCGCTGCCTTCGGTGCGTCGTCCTCGGGGTGGGTGTCGGTCATCGGTGGGGTCCCTCCACGACGAGCAGGTGCACGGGTTCCTGGAACGCGTCCAGGCGGACGTAGTTCGACGATCCCCAGACCCAGCGCTGCCCGGTCACGACGTCGCGGACGTCGAACGCCTGCTCCGGGTCGAGGCCGAGGGCGGCGAGGTCGAGGTGGACCGTGGTCTCACGGGCCGAGTGGGGGTCGACGTTCGCGACGACGATCACGGTGTCGTCGCGCCCGGAGCGGATGAACCGTCCGGGCAGGTGCTTGGAGTACACGACGATCGCCGGGTCCTCGGCGTCGTGCACGTGCAGGTTCCGGAGCTGGCGGAGCGCCGGGTGTGCCTGCCGGAAGCGGTTGAGCATCGTGACGTACGGCGCCAGGCTCGCGCCCTCGGCCTCGGCCAGGGCGAAGTCACGCGGCTTGTATTCGTACTTCTCGTTGTCGATGTTCTCTTCCGAGCCGGGGCGTGCGACGTCCTCGAACAGCTCGTACCCGGAGTACATGCCCCACGTCGGCGCACCGGTGGCCGCGAGCGCCGCACGGATCTTGTACCCGGCGCGGCCGCCGAACTGCAGGTACTCGGTGAGGATGTCGGGCGTGTTCACGAACAGGTTCGGACGCAGGTACGCGCTCGTCTCGTGCGAGAGCTCGTCGAAGTAGTCGGCGATCTCGTCCTTCGAGTTCCGCCACGTGAAGTACGAGTACGACTGCTGGAACCCGACCTCGGCGAGGGCCCGCATCATCGCCGGGCGCGTGAACGCCTCGGCGAGTAACACGGTGTCGGGGTGCTCGTCGCGGATCTCGCGGATGACCCGTTCCCAGAACCAGAGCGGCTTGGTGTGCGGGTTGTCCACGCGGAAGATCCGGATGCCGAGGGCGATCCAGTGGCGCAGGACCCGCAGGACCTCGGCGACGAGCCCCTCGGGGTCGGTGTCGAACTGGATCGGGTAGATGTCCTGGTAGCGCTTCGGCGGGTTCTCGGCCGTGGCGATGGAGCCGTCCGCGCGCACCGTGAACCACTCGGGGTGCTCGGTGACCCAGGGGTGGTCGGGCGAGCACTGCAGGGCGAAGTCGAGCGCGACCTCCATCCCGGTGTTCTTCGCCGTCTCGACGAAGTCGCGGAAGTCGTCCTCGGTGCCGAGGTCCGGGTGGATGGCGTCGTGCCCGCCGTCGGGGCCGCCGATGGCCCACGGGCTGCCGGGGTCGTGCGGGCCGGGGGTGAGCGTGTTGTTCGGACCCTTGCGCGCGGTCGTGCCGATGGGGTGGATCGGCGGGAGGTACACCACGTCGAAGCCCATGCGCGCGACGCCCGGGAGCCGTCGTGCCGCGGTGCGGAAGTCGCCGCTCTTCCACGAGCCGTCGGGGTTCTTCTTCGCGCCTTCGCTGCGGGGGAAGAACTCGTACCAGGCGCCGACACCGGCGCGGGTGCGCTCGACGTCGAGCAACTGCGTGGGCGAGTGCGTCCGGAGCGAGGTGAGCGGCGCTTCTTCGACCTCGCCCGTGATGCGCGGGTCGTCGACGGCGGCGAGTCGTTCGGCCGGGTCGAGGTCGGTGTCGCGGATGCGCGCCGCCGCACGCGTGGCGGCGGGGGAGTCGGTCTCGTCGGCGAGCCGGTCGAGGAGCGCCGCCCCGTCGAGCAGGGTGGCCTCGGTGTCGACGCCCGCGGCGATCTTCAGGCGGGCGCCGTGCAGCCAGGACGACCAGTCGTCGGCGTAGGACTCGACGTGCCACGTCCACACACCGGTGTGGTCGACCTGGACGGTCGCTTCGTAGCGGTCGGTGCCCGGGGCGACGAGCACCATCGGGACGGTCCTGGTGCCGCCGTCCGGTCGTTCGAGGACGAGGTCGGCGCCGATGACACCGTGCCCTTCGCGGAAGACGGTCGCACCGAACGTGATCACCTCGCCGTCGATCGCCTTGCCGGGGAACCCGTTGGGCGTCGTGGGGGCGAGCTCGGTGATCGGGATGCGCCCGATCTTCGGTCGGCGGGGTCGGTCTGCAGTGGCCACGGAGCCGACGCTACCCGGCGAGCGCCTCCGCGTTCCCCGGAACGTGCCGTCCGTGGAGACCCGGGCGCGCCGTGGCGCTGTGGAGGAGCACCGCGCGACCGTCGTGCCGGAGCCGACCCGCGCCTCCTGGACCGGCCGCCGTCAGGCGATCTCGAACACGTGGATGCCCGGTCCGTACGCCGTGAACACCTGACCGGCGGGCCGGAGCCGCTCGTGGTCGCGGTGCTTCTCGCTGGACCAGGCGAGCCGGTACCCGAGCACGTCCTCGCGCACGGGCAGCGTCATGTCCCGCGTGCGCCCACTGCCGTGCACCACCACGAGGACGCGGTCGAACGGCTCGTGCTCCGGCGTCGACTCGACGAAGTACTGCAGCGCGCGGTGGATCGGCTGGTCCCACCCCTCGGCCGTCATCGGGTGGCCGTCGGGCCCGTACCAGGACATCCGGGACGCACCGGGGGTCTCCTGCCCCTCGACGCCGAACCGGGTCGGCCGGAGGGCGGGGTGCGCGGCGCGGAGCCGTGCGAGTGCGGAGACGGCCTCGGTCATCGCCTCGGCGTCCTCGTCGTCCGACCAGTCGACCGGGGTGAGGTCCTCGGACACCACGTAGGCGTTGTTGTTGCCGTGCTGCGTCCGGCTCCGCTCGTCGCCGGCGGTGAGCATCGGCACGCCCGCGGAGAGCATGAGCGTCGCGACGAGGTTCCGCATCGATCGGCCCCGCGCCGCCCGCACGCCGCGGTCGGCGGTGTCGCCCTCGATGCCGTGGTTGAACGAGCGGTTGTCGTTCGAGCCGTCGCGGTTCTCCTCGCCGTTCGCCTCGTTGTGCTTGCCGTCGTACGACACCAGGTCGAGCAGGGTGAAGCCGTCGTGGGCGGTGACGAAGTTGATGCCGGCGAGCGGCCCGCGTGCCGTGTCGAAGAGGTGGCGCGAGCCGGTCAGGGCCCCGGCGAGTGCGCCGATGCCGGTGGCGGGGGCGCCGTGGCGTCGCTCCTCGGCGATGTCGGTGAGCCAGAACTGCCGCACGGTGTTCCGGAAGCCGTCGTTCCACTCGCTCGTCCGCGCGCCGAACGAGCCCGTCTTCCACCCGTCCGGTCCGACGTCCCACGGTTCGGCGATGACCAGGGTGTCCTGCAGGTCCGGGTGGTTCCGGATCCGCTCGAGCAGCGGGTGCGACGGGTCGAACACGTGGTCGGCGTCGCGGCCGAGCGCCGCCATCAGGTCGAACCGGAACCCGTCGACCTGCACCTCGCGCGCCCAGTAGCGCAGGCTGTCGACGATGAGGTCGGCCGTGGCCTCGACCGAGGTGTCGAGGGTGTTCCCGCAGCCGGTGGTGTCGTAGTACGAGGCGCCGTCGGCGGTCCACCGGTAGCGGTTCGCCCCGTCGATGCCCCGGAGCGAGGTCGTCGGGCCGCCGAGGCCCTCTTCTGCGGTGTGGTTGTAGACGACGTCGAGGACGACCTGGATCCCGGCGGCGTGCAGGAGCCGGACCATGCCCTTGAACTCGCGCAGCACCGCGGAGGCACCCTCAGCCCGCGCGCCGGGGGAGGCGTGGGCCGCGTGCGGCGCGAAGAACCCGAGCGTGTTGTAGCCCCAGGCGTTCTCGCGTCCGGCGTCCCGCAGCCACCGTTCGGTGTCGAAGGCGTGCACGGGCAGCAGCTCGAGCGTGGTCACGCCGATCCGGTGCAGGTGCGCGATGGTGCTCTCGTGGGCGACGCCGGCGTACGTGCCGCGGAGGTCCTCCGGGACGGCCGGGTTCGTCGCGGTCAGGGTCCGGACGTTCGCCTCGTAGACGACGACCCGGTCGAGCGGCGTCGTCGGCTTCACCACCCCGCCCCAGTCGAACGCGTCGTCGACCACGACACCCGTCCAGCGTGGTCCGGCGCCGCGCACGATCCCACGGGCGTACGGGTCGAGCAGCGGACGCTCCGCGTCGAACGCGTCGCGCGGACCGGCGGGACCGTCCACGAGCAGGTGGTACGTGTCCCCGGGTTCGACTCCCGGCACGGCACCCGCCCAGACGTCGCCGGACCGCGTCAGCGGGAACGTGCCGCGGCCGTCGACCACGACCGACACGGCCGTCGCCGTCGCCGACCGCACCGAGAACCGCGGGACGTCGGCGGTCAGGAGGAACCCCGGGGTCTCGTCGATCGCCGTCTCGTGCATGGCACCAAGGGTACGAGGACCGACGAGTATCCTGGAAACGCTCGTTCAGGGGGTGCAGATGCCGGTCTACCTCGACCACGCCGCGACGACGCCGATCCTGCCGGAGGCGCTCGCCGCGTTCACCGCCGCGCTCGGCACCGTCGGCAACCCGTCGTCGATCCACAGCGCGGGGCAGCAGGCGAAGATGCTGCTCGAGGACGGCCGCGCCGCAGTCGCCGCCTCGCTCGACGCCGACCCGGTCGAGGTCGTCTTCACCTCCGGCGGCACCGAGAGCATCAACCTCGCCGTGAAGGGCATGTTCTGGGCGCGGCAGCAGGACCGTCCGCGCCCGCGCATCGTCGTCCCCGGCGGGGAGCACCACGCGACCGTCGACACGGTCGAGTGGCTCGAGCGCCACGAGGGCGCGGTCGTCGACGTGGTCCCGTTGGACGCACAGGGTCGCGTCGACCTGGTTGCCCTGGAGGCGCGGCTCGCCGACGCCTCGGACGTCGCGCTGGTCACGTTCCTGTGGGCGAACAACGAGGTCGGCACGATCGCGCCGGTGTCGCGGATCGTCGAGCTCGCGCACGCCGCGGGCGTGCCCGTCCACAGCGACGCGGTCGCCGCGTACGGCCAGGTACCGGTGTCGTTCGCCGCCTCCGGGCTCGACGCGTTGAGCGTGTCGGCGCACAAGATCGGCGGCCCGGTCGGCATCGGCGCGCTCGTGCTCGGCCGTCGTGCGACCGTCGAGCCGCTCATCCACGGGGGCGGGCAGCAGCGCCAGGTGCGGAGCGGGACGCAGGACACCCCGGCAGCGGCGGCCTTCGGGGTCGCGGCCTCCATGCCGCACGCGGACGTCCGGGCACTGCGGGACCGACTCGTCGCCGGGGTGCGGGCAGCGGTGCCCACCGCGGTGCTGATGGGGGACCCGGTCGACCGGCTCCCCGGCAACGCGCACTTCACGTTCCCGGGCTGCGAGGGGGACTCGCTGCTCTTCCTGCTCGACGCCGCCGGGGTCGCCGTGTCGACCGGCTCGGCGTGCCAGGCCGGCGTGCCCGAGGCCTCGCACGTCCTGCTCGCCATGGGGCTGTCGGAGCAGGACGCCCGCGGTGCGCTCCGGATCACGCTCGGGCACACCACGACCGACGCCGACGTCGACGCGTTCCTCGCCGCGCTGCCGGACGCGGTGGCGCGCGCCGGAGCCGCGGGGATGGCGTCGAGGGAACCGCTCCTGGGGCGCTGACCGGTCCACCGGGGCCGAGCCGCGCCTCCCGGGCTGGGAAGCACCGGTAGGATCGGTGATCATGGTCGAACTGGACTTCACCGAGCAGCTCTCCGCCCTCCGCGAGACCTTCGGCAACATCCGCTCGGTGGTCGACGTCGACCGCCTGCAGCGTGAGATCGCCGACCTCAGCGAGCAGGCCGGGGCCCAGGACCTCTGGGACGACGTCGAGCACGCGCAGCAGGTGACGAGCGCGCTCTCGCACCGGCAGTCGGAGCTGAAGAAGATCACCGACACCGAGCGCCGCATCGACGACCTCGAGGTGTTGGTCGAGATGGCGAACGAGGCCGACGACCAGGACTCCGCCGACGAAGCTGCCGCCGAGCTCAAGGCGATCCAGAAGACCATGGGCGACCTCGAGGTGCAGACGCTCCTCGACGGCGAGTACGACGACCGCCCCGCGGTCATCACGATCCGTGCCGGTGCCGGTGGTGTCGACGCCGCGGACTTCGCCGAAATGCTGCTGCGCATGTACCTCCGCTACTCGGAGCAGCACGGCTACAAGACCACCGTGATGGACACGTCCTACGCCGAAGAAGCGGGCATCAAGTCCGCCACGTTCGAGGTCGACGCCCCCCACGCCTTCGGCACCCTGTCGGTCGAGGCCGGCACGCACCGCCTCGTCCGGATGTCGCCCTTCGGCGCCGCGGGCAAGCGGCAGACGTCGTTCGCCGCGGTCGAGGTCATCCCGCTCATGCCGGAGACCGAGTCGATCGACATCCCCGAGAACGACATCCGCGTCGACGTGTTCCGCTCGTCGGGCCCCGGTGGGCAGTCGGTCAACACGACGGACTCCGCGGTCCGCCTGACCCACATCCCGACCGGCACCGTCGTCTCGATGCAGAACGAGAAGTCGCAGATCCAGAACCGTGCCGCCGCCATGCGCGTGCTGCAGTCGCGCCTCCTGCTCCTCAAGAAGGAAGAGGAGAACGCGAAGAAGAAGGAACTGGCCGGCAACATCACGGCGAGCTGGGGCGACCAGATCCGCTCGTACGTGCTGGCGCCGTACCAGATGGTCAAGGACCTGCGGAGCGAGCACGAGGTGAACAACCCCTCAGCCGTGTTCGACGGTGACCTCGACGGGTTCATCAACGCGGGCATCCGCTGGCGCAAGCAATCCGACGATTCCTGAGCCGCGCGCCTCGGTTGATTTCCGGGCGACGCGACCTACCCTGATCCGGTCATGATCAAATTCGACCAGGTCACCAAGGTGTACTCGGGCAACCCGAGCCCCGCCCTCGACGCCATCTCCCTCGAGATCCTCAAGGGGGAGTTCGTCTTCCTCGTGGGCGCGTCCGGGTCCGGCAAGTCCAGCTTCCTCCGCCTCGTGCTGAAGGAGGAGAAGCCGTCGCGCGGGCAGATCCACGTGCTCGGGCAGCGGCTCGGCGCCCTGTCGTCGCGCAAGGTCCCGTACTTCCGCCGCAACCTCGGCGTGGTCTTCCAGGACTTCCGGCTCCTGCCGAACAAGAACGTGTTCGACAACGTCGCGTTCTCGCTGCAGGTGATCGGCAAGAGCAAGGGCTTCATCAGCGAGGCCGTCACCGACGTGCTGAAGCTCGTGGGCCTCGCCGGCAAGGCGACCCGCATGCCGCACGAACTCTCCGGTGGTGAGCAGCAGCGCGTGGCGATCGCCCGCGCCGTCGTCAACAAGCCGGCGATCCTCCTCGCCGACGAGCCCACCGGCAACCTCGACCCGACGACCTCGGCCGGCATCATGGCGCTCCTCGAACGCATCAACCAGGGAGGCACCACCGTGCTCATGGCGACCCACGACGCCAGCATCGTCAACCAGATGCAGCGCCGCGTCATCGAGCTCTCGAACGGGACGATCCTGCGCGACGAGCAGTCCGGCGGCTACCAGACCCAGGCCGTGCCGATCCAGCGCGCGGGCGTCTCGAACACCACCGGCATCCAGACCATCCCGGGGATCATCCGATGAGGCTCGGGCTCGTCATGTCCGAGGTCGGCTCGGGCCTGCGGCGCAACGCGTCCATGGTCGTGTCCGTCGTCCTCGTGACCTTCATCTCGCTCACCTTCGTCGGCACCGCGATCCTGCTCCAGATGCAGATCAACCAGATGAAGGGGTACTGGTACGACCGGGCGCAGGTCGCGGTCTACCTCTGCACCGACACCGACACCACGGGCAACTGCACCGGGGCCAAGGCCACCGACGACCAGCGCAAGCAGGTCCAGGAGCAGCTCGACTCGTCGACCGTCAAGCCGTACATCGAGAAGACGTACTTCGAGGACCAGGACCAGGCGTACGACCGGTTCAAGCAGCAGTTCAAGGACTCGCCGGCGACGGAGTTCGTCAAGCCCGAGTACCTCAACGAGACGTTCTGGGTGAACCTGAAGAACCCGTCGCAGGCGGACGTCCTCGTCGAGAGCCTGTCGAAGGTCGCGGGCGTCCAGAGCGTGGTCGACCAGCGCGGGTACCTGCAACCGATCTTCAACCTGCTCAACGCCTCGTCGTACACGGCGATCGGCATCGCGGCGCTCATGCTCGTCGCCGCCGTGCTGCTCATCGCGACGACCATCCGGTTGTCCGCGTTCAGTCGACGGCGAGAACTCGGCATCATGCGCCTGGTGGGGGCGTCGAACCGGTTCATCCAGACACCCTTCGTGCTCGAGGGGGTGATCGCCGCTGCCATCGGGGCCGTCCTGGCCGGTGGCGCGATCACTGCGGTGGTCTGGTTCTTCGTGCGGAACTACCTCGCGCAGCGGTTCTCGGGCACGGCGTTCATCGGCATGGGGGACGCGGCCGTCGTGGTGCCGTCGGTGATCGTGATCGGCATCGTGCTGGCGGGACTCTCCGCCTTCGTCGCGATCCGCCGCTACCTGAAGGTCTGACGCCTCGGCGGTCGTGCTGGCCGAGTCTCGGGCCGGCGGACACTTTCGTGCCTCCGGTGCCGCGAAAGTGTCCGCGTGGCCGAGTCTCGGCGGCGGCCGACACCGGCCCGGCGTGGGCGGCGCGCCGGGAAGGTGCGGTGGGTGCCGCGCGTTCGGTAGTCTGTAGGGCTGCGCATCCGCAGCGACCGCACGGAAGGAGACACGCATGGCGAAGGAACGCGGCGAGAAGATCGTGGCGACGAACCGTCGCGCGCGTCACGACTACCTGATCGAGGACACGTACGAGGCCGGCATGGTGTTGTCCGGCACCGAGGTGAAGTCCCTCCGCGAAGGGCGCGCCTCGCTCGTCGACGGGTACGCCTTCATCGACGGCGGCGAGGCCTGGCTCGACGCCGTGCACATCCCCGAGTACACCGAGGGCACGTGGAACAACCACGCTCCCCGGCGCAAGCGGAAGCTGCTCCTCCACAAGCAGCAGATCGTGAAGATCTCGCACAAGACGGCGCAGGGCGGCTACACGCTCGTGCCGCTGCAGATCTACTTCCACGACGGCCGGGCCAAGGTGGAGATCGCGGTCGCGAAGGGCAAGCGGGAGTTCGACAAGCGCCAGGCCCTGCGCGAGAAGACGGACAAGCGCGAGGCCGAGCGGGCCATGCGCACCCGGAACCGCGTCGGCGAGTAGCGCCGTCGCACCTCGGTCGGCTAGACTGAGGGACTGCTCCCATCGGAGCATTGGCAACTCAAGAGCGTGACAGCGGTTCGCATGTCCGGCCCGCATGGGGATGATCGGTTTCGACATTGCCTGTGTGCCGACGGGAAGCGGGCCGAGGACCCACGGTCATCTCGTCAACGATCCGTGGAAAACAACAAGTGCCAATTCCAAGCGCACTGACTTCGCTCTCGCTGCGTAAGCAGCCCAGCACATGAAGTCCGTCGGCCAGGTGATCGTCTTCTAACCTGAGTTCCGGCGTCATCCAGAGGACTTGCTGCACGGTTGCGCCTCAGGGCCGTGCGGGACTTGCACTGAGACTGGGCCCGTCGTCCTAGAAGCCGGTAGCAAAGGACGGGGCCGAGCAGAACGAACCATCCGGATACGCCCGTAGAAGACGTCGAATTGCAGCGATGGACGGGGGTTCGATTCCCCCCATCTCCACCATTCGCCGGACGCCGCACCGCTGTCACGCACTGCCACACCGAACGCCCCGACACCGTCCCCGGACGATGCCGGGGCGTTCGCTGTCCCGCCACCTCCGAGGACTACGATCCGCAGCAGGCGCGGGAACACGCCCGTGCCCACGAACGGGAGGTCCACGTGGTGCAGGAGATCGCGATCCGAGTCCGACTGCGAGAGCAGGAGCGAGTGGTGCTCGCCGACTACGAGCGGGCGGTGGCCTCGGTCGCGACCGTCGCTGCGCTGGCCGCGTGGCTGCCGACGCCGGACGCCCGGTTGGTCATCCGCGGGCGTGGAGCCGAGCCGGTCCGCCTCGAGACGGTGACGTACGGCTCGGTCATCGAGATGCTCGTCGTGCTCGACCAGCGCTCCGCAGCCGTCGAGCGTGGGGCCGCCGCGATCGCCGCGCTCATCGAGTCCGTGCGGCACGAGCACGTCGAGGACGACGTGTCCGGTGTGGCCGGCGAGCTCGACCGCCTCGACCGTTCGGCGCCGCGGGGTCGTTCGGTCGTCGAACGGTCGCTCCGTGCCTTCCTCGAGGGTGCCCGTGCCGACGTGCTCGCCCGGAAGACGACGACCCGCGTCCGGGCAGCCCAGGCGCTCGTCCGGCTCGCCGAGGACGGTGCGTCGATCCTCGTCGAGCGGGTGGAGGACGCGCTCGCGCCGACGCTCGAGGAGCACGAGGTCGACGTCCTCGCCGACACGGGGAGCGCGGTGGTCGTCGAACCCGTCGACGGGGTGGAGTCGCCCGAGCCCGAGCCGGACAAGAAGGGCAAGCAGAAGTCCGACAAGAAGAAGTCCGGCAAGAAGCAGGACGCGAAGAAGAAGTACGACAAGAAGTCGGACAAGAAGCAGGACGAGAAGAAGAAGTCGGACAAGAAGAGCAAGAAGAAGCACGACAAGAAGTAGCCTGAGGGCTTGTACAGCACGTTTGTTTCCATTGTGTTAAACAATCCGACCAAAGTGCTGTCACGGTGCCAGAGTCGATGAGCGCAGCCCCCGTCCGAGGGGCGGCGCTCATCGACAGGAGCAACAGTGGCTACAACGACACAGGCGCTGCCGGACTCCGGCCTCAAGCGCAACGTCGGCTTCATCGGGCTCATCTGGGCCTCGACGGGGTCGATCATCGGCTCCGGCTGGCTCTTCGGTTCGCAGGAAGCCCTGAAGACCGCCGGGCCCGCCGCGATCATCTCGTGGCTCATCGGTGGCGTGGCGATCCTCGTCCTCGCACTCGTGCACGCCGAGCTCGGCGGGATGTTCCCGATCGCGGGTGGAACAGCGCGGTTCCCCCACATCGCCTTCGGCGGCATCGCCGGAGCCTCCTTCGGGTGGTTCTCGTGGCTGCAGTCCGTGACGGTCGCCCCGATCGAGGTCGAGGCGATGATCAAGTACGCGCAGCACTGGCAGTTCGCCCACCCGTGGCTGCACACCGTGGTCATCGAGGGGGAGACCCAGCAGCTGCTGACCGGTGCCGGGATCGCGGTCGCGATCGTCCTGATGGCGGTCGTCACGGTGATCAACATGCTCAGTGTGAAGATCCTCGCGAACACGAACTCCGCGGCGACCTGGTGGAAGGTCGCCATCCCCCTGCTGGTCATCATCGTCCTGGCGTTCAGCGGGTTCCACGGCTCGAACTTCACGGCGGCTGATGGCTTCATGCCCGAGGGCGCGAAGGGCATCCTCGCCGCGGTGTCGACGTCGGGCATCATCTTCGCGTTCCTCGGCTTCGAGCAGGCGGACCAGCTCGCCGGCGAGGCCAAGAACCCGAAGCGCGACATCCCGCGCGCCGTCATCGGCTCGGTGCTCATCGGGCTCGTGATCTACCTGCTGCTGCAGATCGTGTTCCTCGGCGTCCTGCGCTCCGACGCGATCCAGGGTTCGTGGGCGACCGCGGACTTCACGAAGTACACCGGACCGTTCGCCGACATCGCGATGGCGGCCGGCATCACCTGGCTCGCCGTGGTCATCTTCATCGACGCGATCATCTCGCCCGCCGGCACCGGCCTCATCTACGTGACGGCCACGAGCCGCATCTCGTACGGGCTCAGCCGCAACGGGTACTTCCCGAAGGCCTTCGAGTGGACGACGAAGCAGGGCGTGCCCTGGGTCGGCCTCATCGTGGCGTTCGTCGTCGGGTGCGCGTGCTTCGCGCCGTTCCCGTCGTGGCAGGGGCTGGTCAGCCTCATCACGAGTGCGTCCGTCCTGATGTACGCCGGTGCACCGTTGGCCCTCGGCGCGTTCCGGAAGCGGATCCCCGAGGTCGAGCGCCCCTACCGGATGCCGGCCGCGACGCTGCTCTCACCGATCGCGTTCGTCGTCGCGAACCTCATCATCCTCTGGACCGGGTGGGACACCGACTGGAAGCTCGGGGTCGCGATCCTCATCGGTGCCGTGGTGATCATCCTGAACAACGTGTTCCGCGGCGCCTCGAGCGTCCGCCCGCGCTGGGACTGGAAGGCGGCCCAGTGGCTGCTGCCGTACCTGATCGGCATGGGGCTCATCGTGTTCCTCAGCGACTTCGGTCCGCTGACGCACCCGGTGTTCCCGCTGTGGATCGACATCGTCGTGGTGGCGGTGTTCTCCCTGGTGATCTACTACTGGGCGATCAACTCGGCGTCCGACCGCGACGAGATCCTCCGCACCGCCGAGGACGTCCGCGACGTCGAGGAGAGCGGCGTCGTGGAGCCCGTCCACCACTAGGACCCGCGCCACGGGGCGCGGGCCTAGAAGTCGAACAGGTTCTGCCGGATGCCTCCGGCGCCGTACTCCCGTCGCAGGAGCCCACGGTGCCGGAGCACCGGCACGAGGTCGCCGAGCATCCGGTAGACCTGCGCCGGGTGCAGGTCGCCCGAGAAGATGATGCCGTCGTTGTCGGCGTCCGCGCCGAGCTCCTCGATGAAGTCCGCGAACTCGTCGGCGGTCCCGACGAAGCCCTCGCGCGAGGACACCCGACCCTTCCGGGCCTTGCGTTCGAGGAGTGTGCGCAGCGGTGCGTCGGGGGTGTCGCCGACGAGGCCGCGGATGGTGCCCGCCGAGACGTGGTCGCCGAACGTCCCCGCTGGGATCGGCGCGTCGAGGTCGAGCGCGAGCAGGTCCGTCTCGGAGTCGCTCGACCACGCGATCGCCGCGGTGCGGAGGTCGTCGTCGGACGGGTGCCGGGAGGCGTCGACGACGCGGTCCGCCTCGGCCGCGGACGACACGATCTCGGGCTTGAGCACGAACAGGATCCGCAGCGCGTCCGCGGTGCGTCCGGCGTCGGCCGCGGCGGAGAGCACCCGCGCGCGGTAGTCCCGCACGGCCGCCGCGGACAGCGGTGCGAGCGCGAGCTGCACGTCCGAGTGCGTGCCGGCGAACCCGAGCCCCCGGCCGGAGCCGCCGGGGGAGACCACGATCGGGTCGGAGTCGAGCGGGAGGGCGTTGAGCGGGCCGTCCGCGGTGAAGTAGGCGCCCTCGTGGTGGAACGCGTCGAGGGCGTCGCCGTCGGCGAAGTGCCAGTCGGCGCGGTCCCCGACGTAGCCGGAGCCCCACGAGTGCCAGAGCCGCCGCACGAGCTGCAACCACTCCTCGGCGCGGTCGTACGCGGCGTCGTGCGGGAGCGGGGCGAGCCCGGCGTGCCGAGCGCTCCCGGTGTCCGTCACGACGTTGACGCCGAAGCGGTCGCCGGAGAGGTGCGCGAGCGTCGCGAACTGCCGTGCGGCGAGGTACGGCGGGGTGAACCCCGCGTTCACGGTCGGGGCGATGCCGATGTGCGAGGTCGCGGCGAACAGGTACGGCGCGAGCAGGAGCGGGTCGTGCTTCGGGCCGCCGTACGCCTGCCGGATCCGCAGGTCGAGCGTCGACGGGTTGCCGAGCGAGATCGCGTCCTCGGCGATGACGAGGTCCATGCCGGCCTGCTCGAGGGCGCGGACGGACTGCTGGTACAGGTCGGGCTTCGTCCAGTCGTGCCCCCAGTCCCAGTCGGACCGGCCCCACGCCTGCGGGCCGAACCCGCGCGAGAAGAAGTACCCGAAGTGCTGCAGTCCGGCCATTGCCTAGAGTTCCTCCGCGATGACGTGGTTGCCGGGAACGGCGTGTTCGAGGGAGGCGAGCTCCGAGTCGGCGCCGACCCGCGCCTCCTGGCCGACAGCGCCGACAGCGCCCGCCCCCGCGCCGCGCAACGCGGCGAACCCGCGCGACAGGTCGCGGACCAGGTCCGCGACGTCCTCGATGCCGACCGACAAGCGGATGAGGCCGTCGTCGATGCCCTGGTCGGCGCGTTCCTGGGGCGTCTTGCCGGCGTGCGTCGTGGTGGCGGGGTGCAGGATCAGCGAGCGGACGTCACCGAGGTGGGTCATCCGGCTGAACAGCTGGACGCTGTCGATGAAGGTCCGCGCGGCGGCTTCGCCGCCGTCCAGCGTGAACGCGAAGACGGACCCGGCACCGCGCGGCAGGTAGCGCTGGGCGAGGTCGTGGAACGGACTGGAGGCGAGACCCGCGTAGTCGACGCTCGTCACCTCCGGCTGCTGCTCCAGGAAGGACGCGACGGCCAGCGCGTTCGCGCTGTGGCGTTCCACGCGCAGCGACAGCGTCTCGATGCCCTGGCGGAGCAGGAAGGAGTTGAAGGGGGAGGGCGTCGGGCCGATGCGCGAGGCGACGACGTCGCGTGCGAAGACGACGAACGCCCGGCTGCCGTAGCGCTCGACGTAGCTCTCGCCGCCGAGCGACCGTTCCGGGCTGGTCAGGTGCACCCAGCGGTCCGGGGAGGCCGACCAGTCGAAGGTGCCGCCGTCGACGACCACGCCGCCGAGCCCGGCACCGTGGCCGGAGAGGAACTTCGACGCCGAGTGGACGACGATGTCGGCACCGTGGTCGACCGGACGCACGAGGTACGGCGTCGCGAGGGTGTTGTCGACGATGAGCGGCACCCCCGCACGGTGCGCGGTGTCGGCGACGCCTGTGATGTCGAGGACGTCGTTCTTCGGGTTCGGGATCGTCTCGGCGAAGAAGGCCTTCGTGTTCGGTCGGACGAGTCGCGCCCACTCGTCGAGGTCGCGCTGGTCCGCGACGAAGTCGACCTCGATCCCGAGGCGTCCGAGGTTCTGCACGAGCAGGCCCTTGGTGCCCTCGTAGATGCTGCGCGCCGCGACGACGTGGTCGCCGGCCTGCAGGATGCCGAGGAACGCGACGGTGGCGGCGGCCTGCCCACTGCCGACCAGGATCGCCTCGACGCCGCGCTCGAGCAGCGCGACCCGGCGCTCGACGTCGGCGTTCGTGGGGTTGCCGAGCCGCGTGTAGGTGTACCCGTCGTCGGTCCCGGCGAAGCGGTCGCGGGCCTGGTCGAAGTCGTCGAACAGGAAGCCCGAGGACATGTGGATCGCGGGGACCCTCGCTCCGTGGCCCTGGTCGGGCTGGAACCCGCCGTGCACCTGCTCGGTCGCGAAACCGTGCGCCTCGTCCGTCACGGGACACCTCCTGCCGTCGTCGTGCCGGTACTCTCGCAGGCTTCCCTCCGCGGTTCCCGTTTGCGGCGTTCCGTTACGGCGGGTCCCGCGCACACCCGGTGCGGCCGGACTGGCAGGGTGGGGGCATGGTGGACGAGGACGCGACCCTGATCATCCGCGACGTGCGACCGTGGGGAGGGGAACGGGCCGACGTGGTCGTCACCGGCTCCCGCACCACCGCGGTCACACCCCCGGGCACCGTCCCGGCCGGCAGCGCGGCCGAGGTGCAGGGTCGTGGGCAGCTCGCGCTCCCCGGGCTGGTGAACACGCACGCGCACGTCGACAAGAGCTGGTGGGGCCACCCGTGGGAGTCGTACGGCGGCGAGGGCGGGACCCAGGGCCGGATCGCCCACGAGCGCGCCCGGCGTGACGCCCTCGGGATCCCGGGCGAGGCCGTCGCGACCAGGGTCCTGCGGGAGTCGCTCCGCACCGGCACCACCCGGGTGCGCACCCACGTGGACGTCGACCTCGGCGTCGGACTCCGGGGCATCGAGGCCGTCCGCGCCGCGGGTGCTGCGCTCGACGACGCGGTCGAGCTGTCGATCGTGGCGTTCCCGCAGGACGGCGTGCTCCGGCGCCCCGGCGTGCTCGACCTGCTGCGCCGTGCGGCGGAGGGCGGAGCGGACCACATCGGCGGCCTCGACCCGTCGCTCATCGACCGCGACCCCGTCGGGCACCTCGACGGCCTGTTCGACATCGCCGCCGACACCGGGTGCGGGATCGACGTCCACCTGCACGAGCCCGCCGAGCTCGGGGCGTTCTCGTTCGACCTGGTCCTCGACCGCGTCGAGCGGCTCGGCATCGCGCCCGGCAGGGTCAACGTCGCGCACGGCTTCGCGATCGTCGACGTCGACCCGGTCCGGCGCCGCGACCTGCTCGCCCGGATGGCGGGCCTCGGCGTCACGATGACGACGGTCGCGCCGGTGCGCATGAAGCAGCTGCCGCTGCACGAGTTCGACGACGCGGGGGTGCGGTTCGGCTTCGGCACCGACGGTATCCGCGACCTGTGGAGCCCCTACGGCGACGGCGACCTGCTCGGCATCGCGTGGCAGTACGCGCGGGCCGGCGGGGTGGTGCGGGACGAGGACCTGGTGCGGGTGGTCGAGATCGCGTCGCGCGACGGCGCACGGTTCGTCACCGACGAGGAGCACGACATCGTCGCCGGTGCGCGTGCGGACGTCGTCCTGGTCGACGCGGAGAACCCGATGGACGCGCTGGTGCGCCGCGTGCCGCGGTCCCTCGTGGTGGCCGGTGGGCGGGTCGTCGACCCCGCGGAGCTGGCGCAGCACCCCTGGGAGTAGCGCGGTTCGCGGCGGGCGCGGCGCGGTTCGCGCGGCGATCGCGACACTGCACCCGTCGATCGACGCGTGTCACGTCGGAAGGTGCGCACGCACCGGACTGGAGGCGCGGGTCGGCGCCGACCCGCGCCTCCCGTCCGGTGTCAGTCGCGGTGCGCGACCGTGGCGACCACCGCGGCCAGGCGTGCGGGCAGCCCGGGCGCGAGGCCGTCGGGCAGTGCGTCGAGGGCGAACCACCGGACGTCGTCGCTCTCGTCGCTGACGGTGGTCGCCCGAGCGGGATCGACCACGGCGACGAAGCCGACGTCCCAGTGCGCGGCGCAGGCGAAGCCCCCGTGCAGGTCATGCCGGTCGAGGTCGGCCACGGAGGCGTCGAGCAGGTCGAGGTCGGCGATGCCGGACTCCTCGCGGGCTTCGCGACGGGCGGCATCGGCGAGGTCGCGGTCGCCCGGTTCGAGGTGTCCCCCGAACTGCACCCAGAACCGGCCCTTGCGGTGCAGGCACAGCAGCACGCTCCCGAGGTCGGGCGAGAACACGAAGCACGACGCGGTGAAGTGCTCCGGGCCGCCGTCGCGTCGGAGTGCCGCGTCGCCGTGGGTCCGCACGAACGCGAGGAAGCGGTCGCGGTGCGGAGCGGTCGTCGCGGCGAGGGCGGTGGTCACGTCGTCGAGGTGCATCGTCGTCATCCTCGCAGCGTTGTCGCGCGCGCGGGGTTGCGACGACGTCGATGTCGTACGACAGCGACGATGTCGTTCCGAGTCGGCCCGCCGCCCGCGGCCCGCCGCCCGCCGCCGCACGCGTCAGAACAGCGCGCGCACCCCGTCGGAGACGGTCGCCCACACCTCGAGCAGCGGACCGCGCGCGAGCCACACCGCGGCGGCGTTCACGGCGACGAACAGCACGAACCAGACCGTCGCCGGCACCCGCATCTCGGCCGCGGCGATGTGGAAGTCGGTCTGCACACGGGCCCCGGTCGCGAGCCACCGGGCGACCTGCACCACCGAGCGCAGTCCGTCCACGACGAAGAACGCACCGACCGCGGCGACCACGAGCACGGTCGTCTCGGACGGGCGCAGGGCGACCCAGAGCGCGAGCGCGTCGAAGCCGAGGACCACGAGGATCCCGAACCAGTTCCGCACGAACGCGAGCGCGACGAGCCCGACGACGCCGAGGACCACGACGGGCACCCACCTCGACCCGTGCAGCACCCCGGTCACGAGCAGCACGCCCGCCCAGAGCGGCGCGCTGTAGCCGGCGTACAGGTTCACGATCCGCACGAGCCACCGGATCGCACCGGGGACCCGGCCGAGCTGGACCCAGGCCTCGCCCGAGCCGTCCGCGTGCAGCTCGATGCGCTGGATGCGTCCGCCGAACGGCACGACGACGACGGCGTGCCCGACCTCGTGCGCGATCGTCGCGGCGATGCGCGCCACCCGGCCGACGAACGGCACGAACGGCAGGACCGCGCCCACGAGGAGCGCGACGACGACGAGGGGCGGGGCTGCGGTGGTCAAGGGACCAGGATCGCAGCACCGTCCGTGACGAACCCGGCAAGACCCTGGGGGAGCAACGACGGCACCAGCGTCGCGGCGATCACGATGACCGTCGCGACGATGGCGAGCGCCGTGAGGACGGCGAGGAACACCGTCAGGCGGTTGAAGCGCGTGTGCCTGGCTATTCGACCGTCACCGACTTGGCGAGGTTCCTCGGCTTGTCCACGTCGCACCCCAGCTGGAGCGCGAGTTCGCGGGCGAGCATCTGCAGCGGGACGACGGCCTCGAGCGGACCCCACGGTGCGGTCGCGCGACCCCAGGCGAGGTCGCCGACGATGCGACGGCCGAGTGCGGGGATGTCGGACCCCTCGCCGCCGATCGTGATGACGAAACCGCCGCGGGCACGGACCTCGGCGATGTTCGCCTGCAGTCGGTGGTCGCCGTGGTCGATGACGACGACCGGGGTGCCCTCGTCGACGAGGGCGAGCGGGCCGTGCTTCAGCTCGCCGGCCGGGTAGGCCTCGGCCCAGCGGTAGCTGAGCTCCTTGAGCTTGAGCGCGCCCTCGGCCGCGTAGGGCAGCCCGGCGCCACGGCCGAGGAAGAGGAAGCCGGTCGCGTCCTTGACGCTCGAGACGAGCAGCGGGATGCGGTCGGCGGCGATCGCGGCGGCGTGGTCGATGCGGGCGGGCAGGTCGGAGAGCTCGCCGACGAGCGCGGCCGCGCGTTCGCCGTCGATCCGACCCGAGGCGACGAGCGCGGAGATCACCGCGGCGACGCCGACGACGACCTGTGCGGTGAACGTCTTCGTCGCGGCGACACCGATCTCCGGGCCGGCGTGGCAGTCGAGCACGGCGTCCGCCCGGCGGGCGAGCGACGAGTGCACGTTGTTCGTGAGCGCGAGCACCGGGTGCCGGTCCTCGAATCGGTCGAGCGCGCGGAGGACGTCGGCGGTCTCGCCGGACTGGCTGATGGCGACCACGAGCGTGTCCGAGCCGAGCACCGCCTGGTCGGCCTCGCTCGCGACGACGATGTCCGTCGGCACGCCGCCGATGCCGCGCAGCGCGGTGGCGATCACCTGCCCGGCGTTGAGCGAGGTGCCGCACGCGACGATCGCCAGTCGGTGGAACCCGGGGAGCCCCAGGCCGACCCACATGCTGCCGTCGGCGGCCCGGCGGGCGACCCGGTCGAGGATCGAGGCGACGACCTCGGGCTGCTCCTCGATCTCCTTCGCCATGTGGTCCGGGTGGTCGCCGAGGTCGAGCGCGGTCGCGGCGAACGGGGACGGCGTCGGGAAGGGCACGGGGACCGTGACGCCGGAGGACGACCACGTCCAGGCCTCGCCGAGTTCGACGACGTCGCCGTCGCGGAGCGCCACGAAGGTCTCGCACCACTCGGCGATCGCCCCGATGTCGCTCGCCACGAAGTCGCCGCGGGCGGACCGTGCGACGACGAGGGGGGAGCGCTCGGCGGCGACGACCATGCGGCCGTCTCGGGCGTCGAGCACCACGATCGCCCACGAGCCCTCGAGCTGCGCGGTCGCGATCTGCACCGCGAGCATGAGGTCCGGGTCCACCGCGAGCGCCCGCTCGACGAGGTGCGCGATGACCTCGGAGTCGACGTCCGACGAGAACACGTGGCCCTGGCGCTCGAGCGTCGCACGGAGCCGGTCGGCGTTCTCGACGATGCCGTTGTGCACGATGCTGATCCGGCCGGAGCAGTCGGCGTGCGGGTGCGCGTTCGCCTCGCGGACCACACCGTGCGTCGCCCACCGGGTGTGCCCGATGCCGACCCCCGTCAGCGCGTCGCCGGAGCGTGCGGCGACGAGCGTGCGCAGGTCACCGACGCGCGACACGGACCGGATGGTCTCGGTGCCGCCGTGGGCGGTCCGGACGGCGATGCCCGCCGAGTCGTACCCGCGGTACTCGAGTCGTTCGAGTCCGTCGAGCAGGTAGGGGGACGCGTCGTCGGTGACGCGGGCCGCGATGATGCCGCACATCTGGTTTCCCTTCGGGTGGGAGGAGCAGCTCGGGTGGGGGAGGGAGAAGCCTTGCGGCACCGACCGCCGTCGGGTCTGCCGTGCGTCCGGTCCGCCGGCCCGGGCCGCCGCCCGTCCTCGGATCAGGCGAGGACGGACGACGGCGTTCGTGGGCCGACGGTTCGGGTACCGGACGGGGTACCACGGGCGGGCTCCCGGAGGAGCACGGCGGTCGGTGCACGAGAAGCATCACCCGCCGGTCGGTGACACGGCAACGGTCGTCGCCCGCTCTTGCGGTTCACCGCGAGCGGTCCCCCGTTCGGAGGACAGGGCGTGCGGAGTCCCGCAACCCGCATCCACGGCCCGCACCGACGACGAACGGGAGGCGCGGTGCCAGCTGGCACCGCGCCTCCCGTCCGGTGGTGGGTCGCGTCTCGACTACGTGAGCAGCGCGACCAGGTGCGAACGCGAGCGCGCTCCCACCTTGCGGTAGATCTGCGTCAGCCGCAGCTCCACCGTCCGCTGCGACATGAAGAGCGACGAGGCGATCTCGCGGTTGCGGTACCCCTCCGTCACCTTCTGCACGACGGCGCGCTCCTCCGCGGTGAGCGAGGTGAGCACCGCCGAGGCGTCCGGCGCGCTGCGCGGCGTCCCGGGCATCTGCGCGGACAGCACCGGCGCGGACCGGAGCGACGTCGGCGCGCCGAAGACCGGCATCGCGACCGTCGCGGCCGGGGTGGCCAGCGGACGCCGGAGTCCCGCCGCCTCGTACGCCGCCGCAGCGGCCGCACCGAGGCGCGGACGCTCCGTCGGGGTCCCCACGGCAGCGAGCGCCGCGAAGGTCCGAGCACGTTCGAACTGCGAGTCGTGCGGCTGGAACAGCTCCAGTGCACGGCGACGCGCGGTGTCACGGGTGGTGTCGTCCGCGACCAGCGCGAGGCTCCGCGCCAGGACGAGGGCGCCCCAGCGTGACGGGCGGGCGTGGTGGTCCGCCGCGAGTCGCGCGGCGATCGCTCGGGCGTCGTCGATCCGGTCGAGGCGCGAGTACGCCTCCACCAGGTCGCCGAGGTGCCGGAGCACCGCCGGGTTCCGCAGCGAGCGACCGATGGCGTCCGCCGCCTCGAGCGAGGCCGCGGCCTCGTCGAGCCGACCGTCGAGCAGCAGGACCCGACCGCGCAGGGCGTGCAGCTTGGCGGTCGCACCCCACAGACGGTTCGTGGACCGCTGCGCGAGGCACCGGTCGAGGACCTCGAGTGCCTCGGGGGAGCGCCCCTCGGCGAAGTGCCGCCAGGCGAGCGCGATGGCACGGGACGGCTCACGGAGCCGCTCGACCACCGACGACCCGGCTTCCCACACGTCGATCGCGCGGAGCGCCTGCCGGAAGTTCCCGGAGCGCACCTCGTTCTCGGCGGACAGGTAGCGGGCGGCCTCGGTCCAGACCGGCATGGCCTCCTGTCCTCGGGCGAGGACGAGGGCGAACACGCGGCGGGCGCTGCGGTACCGCTCGGCGATGCTCAACGCGTGGGCGAGGAGCAGCAGCGCCGGGTCGGACATGCCCACCAGCGTCGTGGTGGAGAGCCCGTCGTGCAGCGCCGTGTCGGCCGGGAGGGTCCCGTCGACCGCGGCGATGAGCTCGTGCGCGGTCTCCGTGATCTCCAGGGTGTGCTGCGACGCGGACCGCTTGAGCGGCTCCGCCCGGGCGAGGAGGTCCCTGGCGTGGTCGAGCTCCCAGGCCTCGGCCCGGAAGCACGCGACCATCGCGAGGAGCCCACCGAGCGCGTCCGCCTCGGCGGCGTTCTCGGGGTCGACCGGCACGAGGAGCTCGTCCGCGTGCACGGCGTCGCCGCTGAGGTACTGCACCGAGTACGACAGACGGAGCCGACGGGTCTCGTCCGCCGTGGAGCGGAACGGCCGGATCGCGGCGAGGTACCGCGCGGCGAAGCCGAGCAGCCGGTTCGCCAGCAGGGCCTCGGCGACACCGAGGAGCGCAGCGTGCTCGTCCTCGTGCCCCGAACCGATGTGCAGGGCGCGCTCGGTGAGCACGACCGCGGCCTGGGCGTTGCCGTCCACCACGTACGAGCGGGCTGCACGGAGCAGCGCGACCACGTCCGGGACGTCGTCGACGAAGCTGCGGTGCCACGCGGCCGCACGCGGGTCGGACTCGGCGCTCGCCGCGGCGAGTTCCGTGTGCGCGGCCCGACGGTCCCGTGCCGGCATCCGCCAGTACAGCGCGGAACGGACCAGGGGATCGCGGACCGAGACGGTCTGCCCCTTGACGGTCGTGAGTCCGGCGTGTGCCAGGTCGTCGAGCTCGTCGCGGTCCCAACCGGTGGTCTTCGCCACGGGGACGAGGGCCAACCGCGCCAGGACGTCCAGATCGCGTCCTGCTGCGGAACCGAGCACCAGGGCCGCGATGGCCTCGGTGGTCGGGGTCGGTCGGAGCGGCAGCACGAGCGGCTCGGAGCCGTTCAGCTGCTCGCGACTGAGCACGGCGAGCTGCTCGCGCAGTGCGCCGGGGTTGCCACCGGTCTCCTCGGCGAGGACGGCGAGGACACCCTCGTTCGCCTCTTCCGGAGCCATGTCACGGGCGAGCACGAGTGCTTCGTCCGAGGGCAGCGGTTCGATCCGGAGCGTCGGCAGGGCCGCGAGCGGTCCGGCCGGCGGCACGGTACGGACCGTGGCGACGACGCGCAGTGCGGTGCCGGCGAGCCGCGACGCGAGGAACGCGATGAGCTCCTGGCTCTCCACGTCCATGCGGTCGAGGTCGTCGATCAGCACGAGCGTCGGCGGCAGGGTGAGGGCGTGCACGGCGTCGAGGAAGTCGTGCGCCGCCGCCAGCCCCGGCGTCTGCCGGTCGACGGGTGCGCTCCCCTGGAGGAGGTGCGCGATGTGGGCCGTCGCACGGGGATCGTCGAGTGCGGTGAAGAGCGAGGTCACGCCGGCCAGGGGCCAGTGGGACTCACTCCCGTTCACTCCGACGCGTACGACGGGGAGGGAGACGCGGTTGGACACCGCGTCGAGGACGCTGCTGCGTCCGGAACCAGGGTCGCCGACGACGACCATCGCGGACTCACGAGGGAGTACAGCGAGGGTCGCGATCCGGTCGACCTCGAGACGGCGACCGGTGAGTGCCATGACTCACCGGCCTCCGGGCCCGGAAGCGGATGCAACGGAGGAGAGGGACCGGTCGGAGGCACGGCGGGTGACCGCGCGCAGAGCCGGACGTGGGGCACGCAGGGAAGAACGCGTGCCGGAGCAGTCGGAAACGGAATGCGGATGACGAGTGAGGGTGCACTCGGTTCCGCTCGGGAACGATGAAGTCATCGTCTGTATCACCCCTCGGGTTAGGGTCTTCGGACGAAGCACGACCGGTCTGGCATCCCGTTCGGAGCTAGGGACTCCGAAGCGGCACCTGACCTGTCGCCTGAAAGCAAGATAACTCAGGTTCTGGCTCGGATGGCCGGTCTCCGCAATCCGATGTCCACCCGCGGTGTCCCCAGTCCGGGGGGCCACGTGCCCCCCTCGGGGGGCGTTCCGGGATCGGCTGCCGCGATCCGCGGTACAGAATCGGGGTACAGCCGGTGTCCGCCGCAGGGCCGACCCGCGGGGTGGGTTGTCGGTCGAGTGTTCGTGCCGACTCGGAACGACAACGCCGATGTCGGACGACGTCGATGGTGTCGCTTCCGCGCGGCCGCAACGGTTGCGCGCGCGGGACTGCGACGAGGCCGCTGTCGTACGACGTCGACGATGTCGCACCGCGGCGCGTGCAACAGTTGCACGCGCCGGGCGTTCGGGGCCGTCAGCGGCGGATGACCTCGACCACGGCGTCGTGCACGAGTCCGTTCGTCGCGAGCGCGCTGCCGTGCCAGGGGCCGGGATCGCCGTCGAGCGAGGTGAACCGGCCGCCGGCCTCCTCGACGATCGGCACGAGCGCCGCCATGTCCCACGGCTTGAGGTCGGGCTCGCCGGCGACGTCGAGGACGCCCTCGGCCACGAGCATGTACGACCACATGTCGCCGTAGGCCCGGGTACGCCAGACCCGACGGGAGAGCGTCACGAGGGAGTCCAGGCGGTCGTCGTCGTCCCACTGCTGGATGCTGTTGTAGCTCAGGCTGGCGTCGGCGAGCGAGTCGACGCCGGAGACGTGCAGGGGACCGTCGAAGGAGTGCGCGCCGAGCCCCTCGGCCGCCCACCAGCGCTTGCCGAGGGCGGGTGCGCTCACGACGCCGAGGACCGGGCGCCCGTCCACCGCGAGCGCGATGAGGGTGGCCCAGACCGGGGCGCCGCGGAGGTAGTTCGCGGTGCCGTCGATGGGGTCGACCACCCACTGGCGGTGGCCCTCGCTGACGGCCTCGGCGCCGGTGTCGGCGGTGGTCTCCTCGCCGAGGAAGGCGTCGTCGGGACGCTCGGCGCCCAGCCGCTCGCGGAGCGCTCGTTCGACCGCCTGGTCGGCATCGGTGACGTGCGTGCTGTCGGCCTTCTTCGACACGTGCAGGTCGGCGGCGCGGAACCGCTCGAGGCTGATCGCGTCGGCGGTGTCGGCGAGGGAGCGGGCGAAGTCCAGGTCGGCGCTGAGGTCCACGGTCGCCAGCGTAGCGGGGGCTACGCCGCCACGACCTCTTCCTCCTCGAGGGCGGTGACCTCGCGCTCGCGGGCGATGCGGGCCCGGCGGGCGACGAGACCGTGCACGACGACGCAGAGCAGCACGGCCGCGGCGAGCCACAGCGCCAGCACGAGCGACGACCGACCGAGCGAGGCGCCCGGGAAGTACTGCAGGTCCTGCGCTGCCTGCAGCCAGGCGGCGCCGCTCCAGAACGTGTTGAGACCAGCGAAGAACCCCGGCTGGAACGCCGGCTGGAAGATGCCACCGGACGACGTGAAGTTGAGCATCACGAACAGCATCGTGAGGATCGGCGTCGTCCACCGGCCGAGCAGCGGGTGGAGGCCGACCCCGAGCGCGACGATGATCGCGTCGTACATCCAGGCGAACAGGAAGATCTCCCATCGGTTCGTCGTGATGATGCCGTACAGCGGACCGGCGATGAGGATGCCGATCCCCGCGACCACTCCGGCCGTCGCGAGGCCGGTGACGGCGGTCCAGAGCGGTCGCAGCCGGGTGGCGAAGGCGGCCACCGCGATCGCGGACGCGTAGCCGCCGACGCTCAGGGCGACGAGCAGGAAGAACAGGCCCTGTCCGGTGGTGTCCTCGTCGCCGGAGGGCACGACGTCCTGCACCGTGAAGGGCAGGTGCGACCGGTAGGCGATCGGCATGAAGATCTTCTGCGCCGCGCTCGCGGTGGTCTCCGACGCCGCGGTCGAGACGTAGAGCGTCGCACCGGTCGCGGTCGGTGCGTAGACGGCGGCGAGGTCGCGGTCACGGACCTGGCGCTCCGCCTCGGCGGTGGAGGACACGACGTGGGTGACGAGGGCGCCGTCCGACTCGTCCGTGACGGTCTGCGCGAACACCTGGGTCGCCGCACCCTGTCCGACGATGCCGACCGGGAGGTCGTGCGGCGTCGGGGCGTGGAAGGCGCCGAGGTAGGCGAGACCCATGCCGATCGCGAGGAAGAGGGGCACGAGGATGTGCGAGCCGAAGCTCAGCAGGGTGCGACCGAGGCCCTGCGGACGGAGCGTCGACGGGCCGTTCGGCTGACGCGGGGCCCTGGAGGCACGGGGAGCGGCGTGCGAGTGGGTGTGGGGGGAGGTGGTGTGCACGTGCGACGTCGTTGTCGTCATGGGGGAGGACGGGGCGTCGACGGCGGGGGTCGGCGCAAAGTTGTACTTTGCAACTTCAGACACGAAGGGCAACTGTACAACGTCGGTGCACACCTGTCGACCCAGGTACCGCAGCGCACGGTGCGGGGCCGGCGCCGGAGTGTGCGAGCCTCCGCACACCGTGGGAGGGCGCCGGCGTCCCACCGAGCGCGGATCCTCGCACACTGCGCGAGGCGCGAGGCGCGAGGCGCGAGGCACGAGGCGCGAGGCGCGAGGCACGTCGGCGCGGCGCGCTACTCCGTGCCCGGGTCCTCGGCACCCATGCCGGTCAGCAGCGCCCGGAACGAGTCGAGCCGCTCGACCCCGGTCGACCCGAGCTCGCCGGCCTGCACCCGGTCGACGATCTCCCAGTCGTGCGCCTGGGAGAGGGGGATCCCGTCCGCCGGCTCGCGGACGGGCACGGCGTGCGAGGCGAAGGCACGGAACACGTTCACGGGGTCGACGTGTCCGAGCCCGAACGACCGGACACCCGGGGTGTCGATGATCCACCCGCCGTCCCGCACCTGCAGCGCGATCGACGACGACGAGGTGTGCCGTCCCCGACCGGTCACCGAGTTGACGACCCCGGTGGCCCGGGAGGACCCGGTCAGCGCGTTCACGAGCGTCGACTTGCCGACGCCCGAGTGCCCGACGGTCACGGTCACCTTGTCGTCGAGGACCTCGTGCAGGGCGTCGAACGGCACGTCGTCGGAGCGGCTCGTCACGATGCGCAGGTCGAGGCAGGCGAAGTGCGCGAGGAACTCGGTGGGATCGGCGAGGTCGGTCTTCGTGATGCAGAGGATCGGGTCGAGGCCGGCGTCGAACGCCGCCACGAGGTACCGGTCGATCAGTCGGGTGCGCGGCTCGGGGTCGGCGGCGGCCACGACGATGAGCATCTGGTCGGCGTTCGCCACGATGACGCGCTCGACCTCGTCGGTGTCGTCGGCGCTCCGGCGCAGCAGCGTGGTGCGCTCGGCGACCTTCACGATGCGCGCGAGGGACCCCGGTTCGCCCGAGACGTCGCCGGCGAGGTGGACCGTGTCGCCGGTGACGACGGACTTCTTCCCCAGCTCGCGGGCCTTCGTGGCCGTGATGACCCGGTCCCCGACGAGCACGCCGAAGCGCCCGCGGTCGACGTTCGTCACCCACCCCGTGGGGGCGTCCTCGTACGTCGGACGGACCTTCGTGCGGGGGCGGTTGCCCTTCGGGTTGGGTCGGACCCGGACGCTCGACTCGTCGTACTGCCCGTACGGCTCGTCCGCGTCGGAGTCGTCACCGTCGACGTCGTCCCACCAGCTCATCGCGTCAGACCCCCGCGTCCCCGGTCGCGACCAGGGCCGCCCACAGCTCGGGGAACTGTGGCAGCGTCTTCGCGGTCGAGCCGATGTCGTCGACGGCGACGCCGTCGACGACGAGGCCCACGACCGCGCCGGCCGTCGCCATGCGGTGGTCGTCGTACGCGGCCCAGTCGCCGCCGTGGAGCGCGGCAGGCTCGATGCGCAGGCCGTCGTCGAGTTCGTGCACCGCGCCTCCCGAACGGTTGACGTCCGACGCGAGCGCGGCGAGACGGTCCGTCTCGTGCCCACGCAGGTGGCCGATCCCGGTGATCTCGGACGGGCCGTCGGCCAGGGCCGCCAACGCGACCAGGGCCGGCGCGAGCTCGCCGCCGCGGCTGAGGTCGAGTTCGAGACCCGGGAGGGAGGCGCCACCCCGGACCCCGACGCCGCCGTCGAAGACGAGGTCGTCGCCGTCCCGCGTGACGGTCGCGCCCCACAGGGGGAGGAGCCGCTCGAGGTCGGCGCCGACTTGGGTCGTCGCCGTCGGCCAGGTGCGGATGCGGACGGTGCCGCCGGCGACGAGCGCCGCCACGGCGAACGGCGCGGCGTTCGACAGGTCGGGTTCGATGGTGACGTCGCGGGCGGCGATCGGCCCGGGGTGCACGACCCACTCGCCGACCGCGGGCTCGTCGACCCGGACACCGCGGGCACGGAGGGCGGCGACGGTCATCTCGATGTGCGGCATGCTCGGCAGGCGCTCGCCGACGTGCGTGAGGTGCAGGCCCTCGTCGAAGCGCGGGGCGGAGAGCAGGAGCCCGGAGACGAACTGCGACGAGGCCGAGGCGTCGATCGAGAGCGATCCGCCGCGGACCGAGCCGGTACCGGTGAACGAGAACGGCATCGCGCCGCCGCCGTCGTCGGTGACGTCCACGCCGAGGTCGACGAGCGCCTGGATGATGGCGTGCATCGGCCGCTTGCGCGCGTACGGGTCGCCGTCGATCGTGACCGGCCCGACCGCGAGGGCGGCGAGGGGCGGCAGGAAGCGCATCACGGTGCCGGCGAGTCCGCAGTCCACCCGGACGTCGCCGTGCATCGGCGCCGGTGTGATGCGGAGGTCGGGGCCGTAGGGGTTCGGGGTCGCACCGGGCGCCGGCGCGACCTCGTCGATCCCGACGCCGAGCTGCCGGAGCGCCTCGACCATGAGCGCCGAGTCGCGCGAGTGCAGCGGCAGCCGGATGGTCGACGGACCGTCGGCGAGGGCGGCGAGCACGAGTTCGCGGTTGGTGAGCGACTTCGACCCGGGCAGCGACACGTCGCCGTGCAGCGGACCCCGCGCGAGCGGGGCGATCCAGGGCTCGGTCCGGGACTGGGAATGCGTCGTGACTGCCATCGGTTCACAAGGGTACTGAACGCACCGGGAGGATCAGTGGCGACAGCGACACTCGCACGACCGCGGACGACTCTGCCCGCCGTGCCGACGACGCTCGGGAGCACCGTCGGCCTAGACTCGACGGCGATGACGACCGACGAACCGCACGCAGCACCGCACGACCTGGTCGAGGAGGCCGAGGCGCAGCTCGACGCGGTGTCCGAAGAAGCAGCACTGCGCGAGGACGAGGCCAGCGACCGCGAGGACGAGGCCAGCGACGACGAGGCCACCGCGGTCGATGTCGTCGACGCGAAGACCGTCTCCGAGGCCGAGCTCCGTTCCCTCTTCGAGGACCAGGCGCTGCCCTTCATGGACCAGCTCTACGGCGCGGCGATGCGGATGACCCGCAACCCGGCCGACGCGTCCGACCTCGTGCAGGAGACCTTCGTCAAGGCCTTCGCCGCGTTCCGCCAGTTCAAGCAGGGCACGAACCTCAAGGCCTGGCTGTACCGCATCCTCACGAACACGTTCATCAACACGTACCGCAAGAACCAGCGCAACCCGTACCAGGGCACGATCGACGAGCTCGAGGACTGGCAGCTCGGCGGCGCGGAGAGCGTGACGCAGTCGATCTCGGCGCGCTCCGCCGAGGCCGACGCCATCGACCACCTGCCGTCCTCCGCCGTGAAGGACGCGCTGCAGGCCATCCCGGAGGACTTCCGGATGGCCGTCTACTTCGCCGATGTCGAGGGGTTCTCCTACCAGGAGATCGCCGACATCATGAAGACCCCCGTGGGGACGGTCATGAGCCGTCTCCACCGTGGCCGCCGGCTCCTCCGCGGGCTCCTGGCCGACCACGCACGTGAGACCGGCATCGTCCCGGACGCAGCGTCGACGGCGACGATGCGCGGACGAGGCCGGAAGGTTGCCGCGGCGTCGAGCCGCGTCGAAGGGAAGGAAGCGCGATGAGCGGCTGCGACTGCTCGAAGGCGAAGGCCGAGCTCGAGGAGTTCCTGCACGGGGAGCTCTGCCGCGAGGACGCGGCGGACATCCGTGAGCACATGGACGACTGCGAGGACTGCACGACGGAGCACCGCGTCGGCGTCGTCCTCATCGAGACGGTCCGTCGTGCGTGCAAGGAGACGGCACCCGAGGAACTCCGTACCGAGATCCTCGCCCGCATCCGCCTGGAGCAGGCCACCCACTGAACGTCCCGGCGTGAACGTCCTGGCAGCCGTCGTCACACGCACGGCGCTGTCGGTAGTGTCGCGGGCATGACCCTCTCCGTCGAGTCGATCACCACCTGGTCCGACACGGACGTCGCCGACGTCGCCGCCCTCGTCCGACTGCTCGGCCACGAGGTCGACGACGCCGCCATGCGCGCCCGCCTCGAACGGCTCACGCCCGAGGCCGGACACCGCACCTGGGTGGTGCGGGACGACGACGGTCGTGCGATCGCGGTCGCCGGCGCGCAGGTCACCTGGGCGTACGCGAGCGACGAGCCGACGGCGCAGCTGCTGCTGATGGTGGTCGACGAGTCGGCCAGGAGGCTCGGCACCGGTTCGGCGCTCATCGGCACGTTCGAAGCATGGGCGGTCGAGCAGGGCGCACGTCGCCTCAGCGCCGTCAGCGCTGCGGCCACGGACAGCGCGCACCGGTTCTACCAGAAGCGCGGGTACCACGACGCCGGGGTGCGCTACACGAAGATCGCGTAGCGCACCCCGGCGTCAGGGGTCCGGCGTCGGGCGTCAGCCCAGCGCTCGCGTGATGACGTCGGTGGCTTCCTGTGCGGAGCGCTTCGACGACCCCGTGGCCGGCGCGGCACTCGCCGGACGGGCGGCGACCGACAGCGGCCGACCGTCGAGGTGCGGCGACAGGTTCATGCACACGAACGGCCAGGCGCCCTGGTTCTCCGGCTCTTCCTGCGCCCACACGACGTCGGCGCCCGGGTAGCCCGCGAGCACCTGGAGGATCTGCTCGAGGGGGAGCGGGGCGAGCTGCTCGAGCCGGACGAGGGCGACGTCGGTGGCGCCGCGCTTGTCGAGCTCGGCGCGCAGGTCGTGGTGCACCTTGCCGGAGTGCAGGACCACCCGGCGCACCGCCGACTTGTCGGTCACGCGGTCGTCGTCGAGGACCTCGGAGAAGGTGCCGCTCGTGAACGCGTCCACCGGGCTCGTCGCCTGGCGGAGACGCAGCATCGCCTTCGGGGAGAACACGATGAGCGGCTTCTGCGGCCGCTCCCACGCCTGGCGTCGCAGCAGGTGGAAGTACGACGCCGGGGTCGACGGCCGGGCCACCACCATGTTGTCCTCGGCGCAGAGCTGCAGGTACCGCTCGATGCGCGCCGACGAGTGGTCCGGTCCCTGGCCCTCGTAGCCGTGGGGGAGCAGGAGCACGAGGCCCGAGCGCTGTCCCCACTTCTGCTCGGCGGAGGAGATGAACTCGTCGATGACGGTCTGGGCGCCGTTCGCGAAGTCGCCGAACTGCGCCTCCCACAGGACGAGGGCTTCGGGTCGCTCGACCGAGTACCCGTACTCGAACGCCATCGCCGCGTACTCGCTGAGCAGCGAGTCGTAGATGTACAGGCGGGCCTGGTCCTCGGTGAGGTTCGCGAGCGGCAGCCACTCCTGGCCGTTCACCCGGTCGTGGAAGACGGCCTGGCGCTGCACGAAGGTGCCACGGCGGGCGTCCTGCCCGGCGAGGCGGACCGGCTTGCCCTCGACGAGGATCGACCCGATGGCCATGAGCTCCGCCATCGCCCAGTCGACGCCGCCGTTGCGGGTCATGTCGGTGCGCTTGGACAGGAGCTGCTGGAGCTTCGGGTGCACCTGGAAGCCCGCGGGCGGGTTGCTGTGCGCGTCGCCGATGGCCCGGACGAGTTCCTCGGACACGGCGGTCTCGTGCACCTCGACCTCGGAGTCGTCGCGCTGCGCTGCCGGTCGCTCGAGACCCTGCACGGCGCCGTCGTCGTCGACCGTGATGACCGGGATCGTGCCGGTCTGCGCCTCGTGCGTCTCGGCGAAGGCGCGTTCCAGGCGGTCCTGGAAGTCGCGGTGCGCCTCGTCGTACTCCTCTTGCGTGATGTCGCCGCGGCCGACGAGGGCCTCGGTGTAGAGGGTGCGGACGGACCGCTTCGCCTCGATGAGGTTGTACATGAGCGGCTGCGTCATCGACGGGTCGTCGCCCTCGTTGTGTCCGCGGCGGCGGTAGCAGATGAGGTCGATGACGACGTCGCGGTGGAACTCCTCGCGGTAGGCGAAGGCGAGCTCGGCGACGCGGGCGACGGCCTCGGGGTCGTCCCCGTTCACGTGGAAGATCGGCGCCTGGATCGTCTTCGCGACGTCGGTGGAGTACACCGAGCTGCGGGCCGACTCCGGCGGGGTGGTGAACCCGACCTGGTTGTTGATCACGAGGTGCACGGTGCCGCCGGTGCGGTAGCCGCGCAGCTGCGACATCTGCAGGGTCTCGACCACGACGCCCTGACCGGCCATCGCGGCGTCGCCGTGGACCAGCACGGGCAGGACGCCGAACGTGCCGGGGGCCTGCCGGTCCTGCTTCGCGCGGACGATGCCCTCGAGCACGCCGTCGACGGCCTCGAGGTGGGACGGGTTCGCGGCGATCGTCACCGGGATGGCGGTGCCGTCGCTGGCGCGGAACACGCCCTCGGTGCCGACGTGGTACTTCACGTCACCCGAACCCTGGCCCGAGACGGCGCCGGGGAGCGACGACCCCTCGAACTCGCGGAAGATCTGGCCGTAGGTCTTGCCGGCGATGTTCGTCAGCACGTTGAGCCGGCCGCGGTGGGCCATGCCGATCGCGACCTCGTCGAGGCCGGCGGTCGCCGCGCGCTGGATGAGCGAGTCGAGGAACGCGATGGTGGACTCGCCGCCCTCGAGCGAGAAGCGCTTCTGGCCGACGTACTTCGTCTGCAGGAAGGTCTCGAACGCCTCGGCCTCGTTGAGCTTGCCGAGGACCCGGAGCTGGTCGTCCTTCGATGGCTTCGAGTACGGGACCTCGATGTGGGCCTGCACCCAGCGACGCTGTTCCGGGTCCTGGATGTGCATGTACTCGATGCCGACCGTGCGGCAGTAGGCGTCGCGGAGGATCCCGAGCACGTCGCGCAGCGGGGCGTTCGTCGTGCCGGCGAGCCCGCCGGTGACGAACTCGCGGTCGAGGTCCCAGAAGGTCAGCCCGTGGCTCTCGATCTCGAGGTCGGGGTGGGTGCGCTGCCGGTACTCGAGCGGGTCGATGTCCGCCATGAGGTGCCCGCGGACACGGAAGCTGTTGATGAGCTCCTGCACACGCGCCGTCTTGTTCACCCGGTGCGCGAGGTCGACGTTGATGTCGTTCGCCCACTGGATCGGCTTGTACGGGATCCGGAGCGCCGCGAAGATGCCCTCGTAGAAGCCGTGCTCGCCGATGAGCCGCTCGTGCACCTTCTTGAGGTACTCGCCCGACCCGGCGCCCTGGATGACGCGGTGGTCGTAGGTGCTCGTCAGCGTGATGGTCTTGCCGATGCCGAGCTCGACGAGGGTCTTCGCCGCCGAGCCCTGGAACTGCGCCGGGTACTCGAGGGCACCGGCGCCGATGATGGCACCCTGCCCCTTCGTCAGGCGCGGCACCGAGTGGACCGTGCCGATGCCGCCCGGGTTCGTCAGCGAGATCGTCGTGCCCTGGAAGTCGGCCGGCGTGAGCTTGTTGTCACGGGCACGTTTGACGAGGTCCTCGTAGGCGGAGAGGAACTGGCCGAAGGTCAGGGTCTCGGCGCGCTTGATGCTCGGGACGAGCAGGGAGCGCGAGCCGTCCTTCTTCGGGACGTCGATCGCGATGCCGAGGTTGACGTGCGCGGGGGCCACCACGAAGGGCTTGCCGTCGCGCTCCTCGTAGAAGACGTTCTGACTCGGGAAGTCCTTGAGCGCCTGCACCATCGCCCACCCGATGAGGTGCGTGAACGAGATCTTGCCGCCGCGGGCTCGACGCAGGTGGTTGTTCACGACGATGCGGTTGTCGATCATCAGCTTCGCCGGGATCGTCCGCACGCTCGTCGCGGTCGGCACCGTGAGCGAGGCGTCCATGTTCGAGGCGAGCGTCTTCGCCATGCCCCGGAGCGGGGTCGCCACGTCCTCGTGGGTCTCCTCGTGGTCGTCGGCTTCGTCGTTGGCCTCGGCCGGGATCGGCTGCGGCGTGGGCTGGCGCGACGTGGTCTTCGCCTGGATCGGCCCGGACTTCGCCTCGCCGGGGGCGTCACCGGTCGCGGGCTGCTGGGTCGTGGACTGCTGCTGCTCGGAGGCGGCCGGAGCGGCGGGGGCGGAGGGGGACGGAGCCGGTGCGGACGCGTCGCCACCCTGCGTGCGGTGGTAGCTCTCGAGGACCGGCCACCAGGACTTGTCGACGGACTCCTTGTCGGCGACGAACTGCTCGTAGAGCTCGTCGACGAGCCACTCGTTCGCCCCGAATTCGCCCGCGGTCTCGTCCGTTCCGGTCAGATGGCTCGACACAGCCGATCGCCCACTCTCCGTCGATAGATGCTCGTGTGTGTCGTGCGTGGCAACCCTGCCTCGCACAGGTCCCAAGCCTAGCCGCTCGCAGATGACCGTTCGGTGTCAGGCGGAGGCGGGTCGCGCCTCCCGACCGGGTGTCGCGCGTGTCGCGCCGGAGGCGTGCCGAGCCGCCCAGACCGGCCACCCTGCGGAGCCGTACAGTGGGGCCCATGAGGTTCTACGAGACGCGGCCGACACACGACCTGACCTACTCCGACGTCTTCCTCGTCCCCAGCCGGTCGGCGGTGACGAGCCGGTTCGACGTGGACCTCTCGGCGAACGACGGGTCCGGTGCGACCATCCCGATCGTCAGCGCCAACATGAACTCGGTCACCGGGCCGCGCCTCGCCGCGACGCTCGCCCGACGCGGCGGCCTGGGCGTCCTGCCGCAGGACATGCACCTGCAGGACCTCGACGCCGCGATCCGCTGGGTCAAGGACCAGCCGGTCGACTTCGACACCGCCTACGACATGGGCGCGCACACCACGGTCGCCGAGGCCCTCGAGCAGCTCCTGCCCGTCGCCGGACGGGGCGTGGTCGTCCGCGACGCCGCCGGCGAGTACCTCGGCTGCGTCCCCGCGGGGCGCCTCGGCGACGCGGGTCCCGACGCCACGCTCGGCGACCTGCTGCACGGCGCCTCCACCGCGATCGACGCCGAGGACGCCGGCACGCCCCGGCACGTGTACGACGTGCTGACCGCGGCCGAGGTCGACTTCGCGCCGGTCATGCGGCACGGCAAGGTCGTCGGCACGGTCAGCCAGACCAGCGCGATCCGCTCGGACATCTACCGGCCCGCCGTCGACGCGTCCGGACGCCTGCGGGTCGCCGCTGCGATCGGCATCAACGGCGACGTCGCCGCGAAGGCGCAGGCGCTCGCGGCCGCCGGCGTCGACGTGCTCGTCCTCGACACCGCGCACGGCCACCAGGAGGGCATGCTCCGCGCCCTCCGCACCGTCGCCGCCCTCGGCCTCGACATCCCGCTCGTCGCGGGCAACGTCGTCACCGCTGACGCGGTCGCCCACCTCGTCGAGGCCGGCGCGACCATCATCAAGGTCGGCGTCGGACCCGGCGCCATGTGCACCACGCGCATGATGACCGCCGTCGGTCGCCCGCAGTTCTCCGCAGTGCTCGAGACCGCCGCCGCGGCCCGGTCGCTCGGCGCGCACGTGTGGGCCGACGGCGGCGTCCGGTACCCGCGCGACGTGGCGCTCGCCCTCGCCGCCGGCGCGTCCGCCGTGATGATCGGCTCGTGGTTCGCGGGCACGCTCGAGGCGCCCGGAGTCCTCCGTCGCGACGCCGCGGGCAAGGCGTACAAGGAGAGCTGGGGCATGGCCAGTGCCAAGGCCGTCCGGGAGCGCTTCGAGCGCCTCGACCCCTACGAGCGGGCCCGGAAAGCGCTCTTTGCCGAGGGGATCTCGTCGTCGACGATCTACCTCGACCCGGAGCGGCCGAGCGTCGAGGACCTGCTCGACATGATCACCACCGGTGTCCGCAGCTCGGCGACGTACGCGGGGGCGTCGTCCCTTGCTGAGTTCTCCGAGCGGGCGCTCGTCGGCATCCAGTCGGCCGCCGGCTACGAGGAGGGCAAGCCGCTCCCCGTCAGCTGGTAGCCGATGGGGTGGTCGCGACCACAGCGAGACGGGAGGCGCGGTGCAGGCTGGCACCGCGCCTCCCGTCCGTCAATCGCGCGTCTACCGCCGGCGGGTCGCGTCCTCGACGGTGCCGACGAGCTCCTCGAGGATGTCCTCGAGGAAGAGCACACCGAGCGTCCGGCCCTCGGCGTCGAACGCCCGCGCCACGTGACGACCGGCGGCGCGCATGGTCGCGAGGGCGTCCTCGAGGTCCATCTCCGTGTACAGCGAGATGAGCTGCCGGATCCGCTTCGGCGGCACCGGGTCGTCGTACTCGTCCGGTCGGAGGTCGATGACGTCCTTCACGTGCACGTAGCCCGTGGGGGAGCCGTCCTCGGCCACGAGCACGTACCGCGAGAACCCGCGCTGGGCCACGGCCCGCTCGACGTCACCGGGGGTGGCGTCCTCGGGGAGGGTGACGAGCTCGGCCATCGGCACGGCGACGTCCTTGACCTTCTTCTCGGTGAACTCGAACGCCAGGGCGAGCTTGCCGTCGTCGGTGAGGGTGCCCTCGCGGCGGGACTGCTCGACGATGGTCTGGACCTCCTCGACGGTGAACGCGCTCACGGCCTCGTCCTTCGGCTCGACCCGGAAGAGCCGGAGCACGGCGTTCGCGACCTCGTTCAGGCCGACGACGACCCAGTGCAGGCCGTGGCCGATGTACCAGAGCGTCGGCACGAGGAGGAGCGCCGCACGGTCGGGCATCGAGAACGAGATGTTCTTGGGGACCATCTCGCCGAACACCACGTGCAGGAACGACACGAGCAGCAGCGTGAACACGAACGCCACGACGCCGATGACCTCGACGCTCCAGCCCGTGAGGTGCAGCGGGACCTCGAGCAGGTGGTGGATCGCCGGCTCGGAGACGTTGAGGATGAGCAGCGAGCACACCGTGATGCCGAGCTGGGTGGTGGCGAGCATGCGGGTGGCGTGCTCCATCGCCCAGAGCGTCATCTGTGCGGCGCGCGAGCCCTCTTCCGCCCGCGGCTCGATCTGGGAGCGGCGGGCGGAGATGACGGCGAACTCGGCCGCGACGAAGTAGGCGTTGCCCATCAGGAGGACGACGAGCCAGAAGATGCCCCACCAGTCGGAGCTCATCGGGTGCCGCCCTTCGCAGAGGCCTTCGTGGCCGGGATGATGATGCCGGTCGCCGGGGTCTCCGGCGGTGTGGGCGTCCAGCGGATCCGGTCGATGCGGCGCCCGTCGAGGCGCTCGACGCGGAACACGCCGTCCTCGAGCGGTACCTCGTCACCGACGGCCGGGAGCCGCCCGAGGGTCGACATGATGAACCCGCCGACGGTCTCGTACGGGCCGTCCTCGGGGACCTTCACACCGGCGCGGTCCTCGAGCTCGTCCGGGCGGAGGAGCCCCGGGAACGTCAGCCAGTTGCGCGACCGGACGACGTCGATCCGTGCACGGTCGTGCTCGTCGGACACCTCGCCGACGATCTCCTCGATGAGGTCCTCGAGCGTCACGACCCCCGCGGTGCCGCCGTACTCGTCGACGACGATCACCATCTGGTAGCCGCGACCGCGGACCTCGGCGAGCAGCGTGTCGCCGGGCATGGTCTCGGGGACGCGCTCGGCGTCGGTCATGAGGGCGCCGACGGGGACCTCGGGGCGCTTCTCGCGGGGCACGGCGACGGCCTGCTTCACGTGCACGATGCCGACGACGTCGTCCGCGTCCTCCTCGATGACGGGGAAGCGACTGAACCCGGTCTTCCGGGCGAGCGCGATGACGTCGTCGGCGGACTCGGACACGCGGATCGTGGAGAGCCGGGGGCGCGGGGTCATCACGTCGCTGGCGCTCAGCTCGGAGAACGAGATCGTCCGTTCCAGCAGCGTCGCGGTGTCCTGCTCGAGGGAGCCCTCGGACGCGGACCGACGCAGCAGCGAGGTGAGCTCCTCGGCGCTGCGCGCACCGGACAGTTCCTCTTGCGGCTCGATGCCCATCGCCCGGAGCACGGCGTTGGCGGTGCCGTTCAGCACCGCGACGGCCGGCTTGAACACCGTGGTGAACGCGATCTGCAGCGGCACGACGAGCTTCGCGGTCTGCAGGGGGAGCGCGAGCGCGAAGTTCTTCGGCACGAGCTCACCGAGGATCATCGACAGCAGGGTCGCGATGACGAGCGCCACGATCGAGCCGACGGTCTCGACGATCGCCTCGGGCAGCCGCATCGCGAGGAACGGCGCTTCGAGCAGCTTGGCGATCGACGGCTCGAGCAGGTAGCCGGTGAGCAGGGTCGTCAGCGTGATGCCGAGCTGCGCGCTGGAGAGGTGCGTCGAGGTGACCTTCAACGCACCGATGACGGGTGCGAGGCCGGTCTCACCGCGGTCTCGTCGGGCCTCGACGTCGGCGCGGTCGAGGTTGACCAGCGCGAACTCGGACGCGACGAAGACACCGGTGCCGAGTGTCAGCAGGATGCCGCCGATCAGCATGACGATGTCGATCGGACTCATGATTCACCTCCCGCAGGGCGCGAGGCAGTGCAGCTCACCGAGTGAGCGGCGGATGAGTGAGGCGAAGAACTGTTCGGGGGATCGTCCACAGTGAGGCAATCGTACTGCCTGGCGCGCTGCCGAGCCGAGAGAACGTACAGAACGGCCTACGCCGTGACACGTGCGCGGTGGTACTGCTGCGGCTCGTAGTCCACGGAGACGCCGAGCTCGACGGCGGCACGGAGCGGGAAACCCGGGTCGCGCAGGAACTCGCGGCCCACCATGACGACGTCCGCCTGGCCGGTCGCCACGATCTGCTCGGCCTGGAACGCCTCCGAGATCATGCCGACCGCGATCGTGCGGATGCCGGCGTCGCGCTTGATCGCGTCGGCGAAGGGAACCTGGTAACCCGGGCCGACCGGGATCGGGGCGCTCGCGGCGTTGCCACCGGTCGAGACGTCCGCGAGGTCGGCACCGTGCTCGGCGGCCCAGCGCGCGACCTGCGTGGTCTCCTCGAGCGTCAGCCCGCCCGGGGTCCAGTCGGTCGCCGAGAAGCGGACGACGACCGGGAAGCCCTCGCCGACCTCGGCACGGACGGCGTCCAGCACCTCGAGCAGGGCGCGGGCGCGGTTCTCGAGCGAGCCGCCGTACGAGTCGGTCCGGTGGTTGCTCAACGGCGACAGGAACTGGTGCAGCAGGTAGCCGTGCGCGGCGTGGATCTCGACGAGGTCGAAGCCGGCCTCGACCGAGCGTCGAGCGGCAGCGGCGAACGCCAGGGCCACCACGCGGATGTCCTCGGTGGCGAGCTCGCGCGGCTCGGCGTACCCGTCGAATGCGACCGCGGACGGTGCCACGGTGTTCCAGCCGCCCTGGTCCGCCGGGACCGAGCCGTGCGTCGACTCCCACGGGCGGAACGTCGACGCCTTGCGGCCGGCGTGCGCGAGCTGGACGCCCGCGGCGGCGCCCTGCGAGTGGATGAAGTCGACGATCGGGCGGAACGCGTCGCGCTGCTCGTCGTTCCACAGCCCGAGGTCCTGCGGGCTGATCCGCCCCTCCGGCACGACGCCCGTGGCCTCGACCACGACCGCGCCGGCACCGCCCTTGGCGAAGCCGCCGAGGTGCACGAGGTGCCACGGCGTCGGCACGCCGTCCTGCGCCTCGACCGAGTACTGGCACATCGGGGAGACCCAGATGCGGTTGCGGACGGTCAGGTCGCGGATGGTGATCGGTTCGAACAGGGCGTGCGTCACGCGGGCTCCTTCTCGGCGGTCGCCCCGGTCGCGAGTTCCTGCAGGAACGCGCGGAGTCCGGCGGGCGACGTGTAGTGGTGGCCGACCGCCCCGATCGCTTCCGCGCCGGCGGCGTTCTCGGCCCTGTTGTCGACGAACACCATCTGCGCGGCGTCGATTCCCAGGCGCGCGCACGTGTCCAGGTAGATCGAGGCATCCGGCTTCAGGACGTGCTCCTCGGCGCTCACCACGACGGTCTCGAACAGGGACCCCATCGGGGACCGGCGGTACGGGTCACCGAAGTCGAACCCGGCGTTCGACAGCAGGGCGACCCGGGTGCCGGCGTCGTGCAGCTCCTCGACGATCGCGAGGGTCTCCGGCTCGACCTCGAACCAGCCGGTGAAGTCGATCGCCCAGAACCGGTGGATGTCGGTGATGCTCCACGTCCGGCCGGTGCGCTCGGCGATCGCCCGCCAGTAGTCCACGACGGAGAGGTCGCCGCGGTCCAGGTCGTGCCGGAGCTCCTGGTAGACGGGGAAGAGCTCGTCCGCCGGCACCCCGGTCGCCGCGACGAGGGCGTCCCGCGAGGCGTGCGGCGTCCGGCTGATCACCTCGCCGTAGTCGAAGACCACCACACGACCGGGCAGGAACAGGCTCATGCGCTCCACCGTAACGTGGCGTCTCGTGAACGACTTCGTCCCCTTCGCCCCGACCGACGCCGCCGCCTGGACCACCGCCCCGCACGGCGACTCCACCAAGTACCGGCGGGGTGTCCTCGGCGTCGCGACCGGCTCCGACCAGTACCCGGGTGCCGCCGTGCTCGGCGTCGACGCCGCCGTGCACACCGGCGTCGGGATGGTCCGGTACGTCGGACCGTCCCGCGCGTCGGACCACGTGCTCGCGCGGCGTCCCGAGGTCGTCGCCGGGGTCGGACGGGTGCAGGCGTGGCTCGTCGGCTCCGGGATCTCGGCGGGCTCGCTCGACGACCTGGACGACGTGACGGCGGAGGGGTTCCGGCACGCCTCGGACGACGGGGTCCCCGTGGTCGTCGACGCCGGGGCGATCCCGCTCGTCGAGCTCGGCCCCCTGGCGGTGCTGACGCCGCACGCGGGGGAACTCGCCGGCGTCCTGCACGAGTCGCGGGAGGCCGTCGAGCAGGACCCGGCCGCGGCCGCGCTCCGGGCAGCCGCACAGACCGGGAGCGTCGTGCTCCTGAAGGGGTCCGCCACGCACGTCGCGACACCCGACGGGTCGGTGCGGCTCGTGGCCTCGTCGGCGACACCGTGGCTCGCGGCCGCCGGCGCCGGCGACGTCCTCGGCGGGGTGCTGGGGGCGCTCGTGGCGGCTCGGCAGGGAGCGGCGGAGGCGGCCGGGTCGTCGCTGTCGCCGTCCGACCTGGCGCACCTGGCCGCCTCGGCTGCGGTGGTGCACGGGATCGCGGCGCGACGGGCGTCCGGGGGTGGGCCGTTCACGATGGCGGCGCTGGTCGAGCGGCTGCCGGGCGTGGTGCGCGACCTCGTCGTCGAGGGCGACGCGCGGGGGTAGCCGCGAGCGGCGACGGACGGGAGGCGCGGTGCGGGCCCGCACCGCGCCTCCTGGCCGTCAGGTGGTCACGTCCGGGGCGTGACGCGCGTCGTGCGCGTCAGCTCGCGGGGGTGGCGTGCACGAGGAACTCGACCGCACCCGCGTCGTCGACCTGCACGAAGCCGAGGCTCGGGGCCTGCACGCCGAAGTCCGAGAAGGTGATCGGGATCGAGCCGGAGACGTCGACGCCGTCGCCGTTCAGCCCGACCTCGAGCGTCGCGACGACCGACTTCGTGACGCCGTGCAGGGTGAGGTCCCCGGTGGCCTCGACCTTCGTCGTGCCCGAGCCGGACGGGACCGCGTCCGCGATCGGCTCGGTGAGCGTGAAGGTCGCGGTGGGGAACGCCGACGTGTCGAGCGCCGAGTCGCGGAAGTACGAGTCGCGCTGGGCCGAGTCCGTGGCGATGTCGGCGACCTGCACGGTGATGGTCGCCTTCGTGATGGCGGTGCCGTCGACGGTCGCGCTGCCGGTGACGCTGTCGGTGCGCCCGGTGACGGTGACGTCCGAGCCGTTCAGGACCTCGTGGACGCGGTACCCGGCCTCGGAGTCCCCGCCGACCGTCCACGCGCCGGACAGGTCCGCGGCGTCGAGCGTCGACGGGGCGCGGCTCGCGGCGACGCTCGGCGCGGCGGAGGCCTTGGCGTTCTCGCTGCTCGTGTAGAGGTTCGTGCCGACGATCGCGGCGACGACGCCGATGACGACGACCGCGGCGACGACCGCGATCCAGATGACGGCTCTGCGGCGCGTGCGCGGGGTGTCGGAGGTCACGAGGGGAACGGTGACACGTCATGCTCGGGGGAACCTGTGACGGGCGTGCCGCTACGCTCGTCCGGTGCAGAGGACGGTGTGGCGTTCGCGGTGGCGTTCGCAGTGGCCCGAGGTCGCGGCGTTCGTCGTGGCGTTCGCCGCCGTGCACGCGGTCCTCTGGTGGCTGACCTCCGTGTCGGCGAACCTGCCGCTCGGCGACGTCACGATCACCTACCGGCGGTGGATCGAGACCGGGCACGCGTCCGGGTTCTGGGTCGGGATCGACGAGGACTGGGTGTACCCGATCCTCGCGATCGTCCCGATGGCCGCTGCCGCCGTCGGGGGCGTGACGTCGATCGGCACCGGGTGGCTCGTGCTCATGGTCGTGCTCGACGCCGTCGCGTGCGCGTTCCTGTGGCGCTTCCGTGGGCTCGGCGTGCGCGTCGTGTGGTGGTGGCTCGCCTTCCTGCTCGCCCTCGGGCCGATCGGCCTCGGACGCATCGACACCGTCGCGACCGTTCTCGCCCTGGTCGGGGTGGCCTTCGTCGCGTCGCGGCCGGCCGTCGCCTCGGCGCTGTTCACCGCCGGCGCGTGGACGAAGGTCTGGCCCGCGGCGCTCGTGGGCGTGCTCCTGCTGCTCCGCCGTGGACACCGCCGCGGGGTGCTCGTCGGTGCGCTCGTGCTGACGGCGCTCATCGTCCTCGTCGACGTCCTGTACGGGGGAGCGGCCCACCTGTTCTCGTTCGTGGGGCAGCAGAGCGGCCGTGCGCTGCAGATCGAGGCGCCCCTCGCGACCCCCTTCATGTGGGCGGCGGCGTTCGGCGTCCCCGGTGCCGCGGTCTACTACGACCAGCAGATCCTGACGTTCGAGGTGTCCGGCGCGGGGACGCACGCGGCAGCCGCGGTGTCGACGCCGCTCATGGCCGTGGTCGTCGTCGGCGGGGTGCTGCTCGCGCTCTGGGCCGTGCACCGCGGCGCGCACCGGGCCGAGGCCGCGCCGCTGCTGGCACTGCTCCTGGTGGCCGCGCTGGTCGCCGCGAACAAGGTCGGGTCGCCGCAGTACATCGGGTGGTTCGCCGTGCCGATCGTGTGGGGGCTCGTCGCCGGTCGTCCGAGCGCCAGGCGCTTCCTGCCCGTCGCCGTCGCCGCGATCCCGATGGCGCTGCTGACGCAGGTGATCTACCCCGGGTTCTACGACCAGGTGCTCACCGTGCAGCCCTGGGTGCTCGTGGTCCTCACGGTCCGGAACGCGCTCGAGGTCGGGGTGCTGGTCTGGAGCGTCGTCGCGATCGTCCGGCTCGGCGTGCGGGCCCGTGCCACCGCTGTGCCGGCCGTCCCGGCAGGGGGCAGGATGGACGCATGATCGTCGCGTTCTCCGTCGCCCCGTCCGGTGGTCCCTCCGCGAGCTCGGACGGGTCCGTGCACGACGCCGTCGCGGCTGCCGTGCGGATCGTCCGCGAGAGCGGCTTGCCGAACCGCACCTCGTCGATGTTCACCGAGGTCGAGGGGGAGTGGGACGAGGTCATGGACGTCGTCAAGCGCGCCACCGAGGCCGTCGGGGCGTACGGCACGCGGGTGTCCCTCGTGCTCAAGGCCGACATCCGCCCGGGGCACACCGGCGAGATCGACGGCAAGCTCGAGCGGCTCGAGGCTGCGCTCGACGACTGAGCGACACGCCGAGCGCCTCCCACGGATGTCGGTGGTCGGGTGTGTCCTGTCGGTGTCGGACGGAACGCGTCCGCACGACGACGAGGAGCACGTGATGATGCACGACGGCTGGTGCCCCGACTGCGACCTGCGGACGGTCGTCATCGACTCGGACGAACACGGCGACACCGCCTGGGCGAGCTGCACCGAGTGCGGCGCCGGGTGGGTCCACCGTGACGAACTCCCGGGGCTCGTCGTCACGGCCCACGCGGAGCCGGAGCGTCGCGCCGCCTGACGCGGGTCGAATCGATTCGGCCGGGCGACTTCCGTTCGGCCTTTGGAGCGGTCTACACTGCTGAGACCGGTCGCTCTCGGCGGCCGGTCGTCCACGTTCGCCGCTGAACCAGGACCACCCTCCGCCCGTCCCCGGTCGCACCGTCAGCGACGTCGACGCGACGGAGGCACGGTGCGGCGACCACGCGCACCGACGGTCCCAGCCGACTCACGCGAGTCGACGTCCGGAACCCGTCCCGCTCCTCCCGTCCCGAAACAGGCACCATGTCCCAGCTCACGCCTGCGCGTCGCGCACTCGCGCTCATCGCCCTCGCCCTCGGCGGGTTCGCCATCGGTTCGACCGAGTTCGTCGCGATGGGGCTCCTGCCGAACATCGCCGAGGCACTCCTGCCGCGCCAGTACGGCCTCGACCCGGACGCCGGGATCGCGCACGCCGGCTGGCTCGTGAGCGCGTACGCCCTCGGTGTCGTCGTCGGTGCCCCCACGATCGCGGCGATGTCGGCGAAGTTCCCGCGCAAGGGCCTGATCCTCGTGCTGCTCGTCGGGTTCGTCCTGGCGACGGTCGCGAGCGCGATCCTGCCGTCGTTCGGCCTCGTGCTCGTGGCGCGGTTCGTCGCGGGACTCCCGCACGGTGCGTACTTCGGCATCGCGTCGATCGTGGCGGGCGACATCATGGGTCCGGGCAAGCGCGGCAAGGGCATCGCGATGGTGCTGCTCGGCCTGTCGGTCGCGAACGTCGTGGGCGTCCCGGCGATCACCTGGGTCGGGCAGGTCGCCAGCTGGCGCATCGCGTACGGCGTCGTCGCCGTCCTGTTCGCCCTGACGTTCCTCGCGGTGTGGGCCTTCGTGCCGCGCAGTGCCCGTGACGAGCACGCGACGATCGGCCGCGAGCTCCGGGCGTTCCGCGTGCCGCAGGTCTGGATGGTCATGGGCCTCGGAGCCGTCGGCTTCGGCGGCTTCTTCGCGGTCTACTCGTACATCTCGCCGCTCGTGCAGAACGTCACCGGGCTGTCGGAGTCGTTCGTGCCGCTCGTCCTCGTGGTCGTCGGCATCGGCATGGTCATCGGCGGCGTGCTCGGCGGGCACCTGGCCGACCACAGCGTCAAGCGCACGATCTACGTCGGCATGTTCGCGCTGATCGGCGCCCTGCTCGTCACCGTCCTCACCGCGCAGTGGGTGTGGGGGGTCTTCCTCGGGGCGTTCCTGCTCGGTGCGACCTCGTCCGCGATCCCGCCGGCCGTGCAGTCCCGCCTGATGGACGTCGCCGGAGACGCACGGACCATCGCGGCGGCGCTCAACCACTCGGCGTTCAACATCGGCAACTCGATCGGTGCGGCCCTGGGCGGCGCGGTCATCGCTGCCGGGTTCGGCTTCAAGGCGCCGGGGTGGCTCGGCATCGTGCTGGCGCTGCTCGGTGTCCTCATGACGATGGTGAGCTACGGCGCCGAGCGCCGCAGCACCCGCCGTGCGTCGCTCCGGTCGTCGTCGCCGTCCACCGGCCCGATCACCGCGCCCGTCCCGCTGGGCTGACGCGGGTCCCACCGGCCAGGAGGCGCGGGGCGGCCCCGCACCGCGCCTCCAGTCCGTCGACGGTGCGGCAGACCGCCGATCGTGAGCAGAAGAGGTCGGGTCCTGTGACGGGACCCGACCTCTTCTGCTCACGAAGCGCACGTGGCGCGTGGCGCGCGGGGCGCGTGCGACGCGCGCGGCGCGCTACAGGCCCAGCGGGCTGCCGTCCTGGACGATGATGCCGTCGGTGATCGCGCGCTTCCGCAGCGCCACCTTCGTGCCGACGTCGAAGCCCGCGACGCGGTACTTCTCGCGGATGCGCTTGAGGTAGCTCTTCGCGGTCTCCTCGGAGATGCCGAGCTGGTACGCGACGCTCTTCACCGGCTCGCCGCCGCCGTACAGCGCCATGACGCGACGCTCCTGGGCGCTGAGCTTCGGCACCCCACCGACGTCACCGCTGTTGATCGCCAGGTCGAGCTCGGCGGAGACGTACTGCTCGCCGCGCTGGGCGGAGCGGATGGCCTCGACGATCATCTCGGCGTCCTCGCTCTTCACGAGGTAGCCGAGGGCGCCGGAGGCGAGGGCCTCGCGGACGACGTTCGGCTCCGAGTAGGTGCTCATGACGACGGTCTTCACACCGGCGGTCTTGAGCGTCGAGATCTTCAGCGAGACCGGGATCGAGTCCTTGAGGTCGAGGTCGAGCAGCACGACGTCGACCGGGAACGCCGGGCTCGTGAGGAGCTCGGGCCAGGTGGTGACGGCGGCGACGAGCGTGATGTCGTCGGCTGCGTTCCGGATCCACTCGGTGAGCGCGCCGAGGAGCATCCTGTGGTCGTCGACGAGTGCGAGTCGGATCGGTTCCTCTGGAGTCGCCATGGTGGCGTCCTTTCTCGGGGGCGGTCGTGGGCCGATCCTAGGGGGACGGACCACGGGGCACGGGCAGGCTGGTCAGGGTGTCCGGCAGTCGGGCCAGCCGGTTCCGTGCGACGACTACATCGACGGATGTCGGTCGACGACGCAGTGCGCGACGACGTGCAGCACGCCGTCGCGGACGGAGTCCTGGTACGGGCCGATCCGCTGCAGGGCGCTCCACGCGGTCGGGCCGAGTCGACGCCGGGGGACACCGCGCGACTCGAAGACGACCGGGACGTCCATCGTCTCGTCGGTGACGGGGTGCCCGTCCGAGCCGACGGGGCCGAGCGTCACGGAGACGACCGGTGATCCGGCCTGGGTCTGCTTGCCGTCGCCGACCATCTGCCAGAGCGTCTGCAGCAGGCCGTCGCGCTGCGCGGGGGAGAGGTGGCCCGCGAGCGACTGCGGATCCGCGACGCTGACCGAGCGGCCGAGGTTGTCGGACTCCGTGATCGCGTGGTACAGCCAGGTCTCGCGGCGGCCCTCGATGAGGTGCAGGCGCAGCTCGGTGGCGAGCGAGGCGGCGACCGAGGCGGACGCGTCCGAGAGCGGGAGGGGGTCGCTGCCGTTGGCGACGGCGTCGAGGAGCTTCTCGGCGGCGAGGTCGAGCCGGGCGAGTTCGTCGGAGGCGAGCATGCCCACGGCGAACTGCGGTGCCTGCACGTTGCTCTGCACGAGGACCCGGTCGAGTTCACGCTGCACGAGCTGGCGGAACCGGTGCACCACGAAGAGCGCGATCGACGGCGGGACGGTCACGAGCGCCACGGTGGACACGATCGCGGGCAGGGTGTCGCTCGTGATCGGCGTCGAGGCGACCGCCATCCCGACGAACGCGAGGCCGAGGACGGCGATGGCGGCGGCGACCTCGCGGGCCGGGCGCAGGGTCGCGACGGGCAGGAGCGCGAACCCGGCGGCGACGGACGCGGACGCCGAGTGGGCGATGTCGTGCTCGGGCCAGATGCCGATGAAGTCGAGCGTCACGACGCAGCCGAGGACGACGCAGATCAACGCGAAGGCGAGCCCGGTCAGTCGTTCGCCGTAGGTGAGCAGGCTGAGCCCGACCCCGACGGCGGCGACGAGGTAGAGCGCCCAGGCCGCTGCGGGCAGCCACGGGTCGGTGAACTCCGTCCAGCGGATGAGGAAGAAGACGATCCCCGCGACGGCTTCGATGCCGGTGAGGACCGCGGCGCCGAGTCCGAGGTAGCCGGCGCCGAGCGAGGCGCCGGGCTTGGCGGCCTGCCGCAGCGAGCGCGCGCCGGTCGATGTGGAGGGGAGGCCGCGCGCCTGCCGACGTTCGCTGCCCCGGTACCGCTCCCGCGCCTCCCGTCGGGTCCGCGGAGCGGGCTGCACGGTCTCGCCGGGGAGGCCGCGGCTGATGGTGTCCTCGGGGACGCGGCTCATCTGGGTGCCTCCAGGACGACGGTCGTGCCGGATCCCGGCGCGGAGAAGAGCTTCGCGTCGCCGCCGACCTCGCGGAGGCGGTTCACCACGCTCTCCTTGAAGCCGAGCCGTTCGGCACTGACGTGGGTGAGGTCGAAGCCGACGCCGGAGTCGGTGACCATCGCGCGGACCATCTCGTTGTCGTGCACGATCGTGACGTGCGCCTCGCCGACGCCGGCGTGCCGACGGACGTTCTCGAGGCACTCGCCGAGCGCGAGCAGGAAGGCGTCGAGCACGTTCGACGGCAGCAGGACCTGCCCGGTGCCGTGCCAGCTCACCTCGAGGCCCATGCGGCCGAAGCGCTGCTTGACCGACTCGAGGGTCTGGCCGAGCGGGGACTCTTCCTCGCGGGTGAGCGAGTAGTCGCCGGACTGCTGCGGCTGCGGCGTCGCACCGAGACGGAGGTGGCGGAGGAGTCGGGCGTCCTCGGCGGCCTGCTCACGCATCGCCTGCTCGGAGACGCCCACGCCGGAGTGCGCGAGGAGGGTCAGCGTGGCGAGCACGGTGTCGTGCAGGAGCCGGGCACCCTGTCGTCGCTGCGCCTCGGTCTCGCTCGCCTGGCGTTCGGCGCGGTGCGCGGTGCCGATGCTGTAGATCCGGCGGGCGACGCGGGGGATGCTCCGGGAGATCCAGATCGTCACGACGGCGATGAGCACCCACCCGAGCAGCGCGCCGGTGACCGGGGCGGCGAGGACGCTGCCGCTCGCCCAGACGATCGCGACGACGACGGCCGCCCCGGCGACGATGGTCAGCCCGAGTCCCACGGGCTTCCCGCGCTGGGACATGAGCGGTGCCGAGATGCTGCCGGCGGCGAGGGGCACCACCGCGGAGGCGATGATCGGACGCGCTGTCTCGTCGACGCCGAGCAGCAGGAGTGCGAGCGCGCCGAGGCCCGAGGCGAGGATGAGCGCCGTCCACCACACCGAGCCGTTCCACCCGAAGACCAGGAAGCCGGCGATCATGATCGCGATGCAGGCGAGCCCGCCGAGCAGCGGGACGACCGGGACCGCGAGGGCGCAGATCACCGCGACGACCGACACCAGGGCGCAGACGATGCCGACGACACGGGTCGTCGACCGGAGCAAGCGGTCGCGTTCCTGTGCGATGAAGTCCATCGGTGTCCTGGTCGTGGCGGTGTGGCTGAGGGAAAACCGAGCCTGGTTCAGGCTGGGCACCACGCCATCATTCCACGCGCGACACCCGTTGGGGGGTGTTCGGCGCGCCAGCCCGTGTCGGATGGTGCCGCGATCGTCATTGCAAGCGTTATGCGTCCAAGAGCCGCCGGAGGTGCGCCCCCACGGCCTCGTGCTCGATCAGGAACCCGTCGTGCCCGAACTCGCTCTCGATCACGGCCGCGCGGTCACCGTCGAGGGTGTCCGGCACGCCGGCCGCGATGCGGTGCTGGTCCTCGATCGGGAACAACCGATCGCTCGACACCCCGACCACGAGCGTGCGGGCCGTGACCTGCGCCAGCGCCGCCGCGATCCCGCCCCGACCGGCTCCGACGTCGTGCGAGTCCATCGCGTGGGTGAGCGTCACGTAGGAGCTCGCGTCGAACCGACGGGTGAACTTGTTGCCGTGGAAGTCGAGGTAGCTCTCGACCGAGAAGCGGCCGTCGTCGCCGAGCGGAGAGACGTCGCTCTGCCACGAGCGGGCGAAGCGGCCGTTCAGCTCGTCGGACGCCCGGTAGGTCATCAACGCCATCCGCCGAGCCAGCGCCAGCCCGCGGTGGGGGCCCTCGCCGGCGTCGGCCTCGTAGTAGTCGCCGCCCGCGAACGCCGGGTCCATCTGGATGGCAGCGCGCTGCAGCGAGTTCGCGGCGATCTGGTCGGCGGTGGTCTGCGCCGTGCTCGCCAGCACCGCGAGCCGGGACACCCGTGCAGGGTGGGTGACGGCGAACTCGAGCGCGTGCATGCCGCCCATCGACCCGCCGACGACGGCCGCGAAGACGTCGATGCCGAGCCGGTCGGCCAGCTGCGCCTGCACCGCCACCTGGTCGCGCACGGTGACGAACGGGAAGCGGGATCCCCACTCGAGGCCGTCCGGCGACACCGACGACGGCCCGGTCGTGCCCTGGCAGCCGCCGAGCATGTTCGGTGCGACGACGAACCACCGGTCGGTGTCGATCGCCCGGCCGGGGCCGACGACGTCGCCCCACCAGCCCGCGGTTCGGTGTCCGGGCCCGGGTGCTCCGGCGACGTGCGAGTCGCCGGTCAGCGCGTGGAACACCAGGACCGCGTTGTCGCGGTCGGCGTTGAGCGTGCCCCAGGTCTCGTACGCCACGCGCACGGCGGGGATGCGTCCACCCCGCACCCACTGCTCACCGAGGGACGCGAAGTGCCGGGAGCCGGGGTGGTCGCCCGGGCGCCAGGCGCCGGTCACCGGGGGCTTGCCGAGCGTGCCGAGTTCGGTTCCGGGCACGAGGGTGGACGGCACGGAGTCCTCGGGGGTCGTCTGCCAGTCCATCGGGTCCAGTCTGCCGGGAGGCGCGGCGCGGGCCGCCAGTGTTACGTCACGTCCGGCGCGTCGCGGGTCCACTGCGGCGGGTCGCGGGCGGTCGCGGGTGCGTGCGTGCGTGCGGGTGCGGCGGCGTGCGTGCGGGTGCGGCTGCGTGCGCGCGCATGTTCCGACATCGCACTCGTCGTTCGACGCGTGGATCGTCGCACCATGCACACGCACCGGATGTGTGCGCAACGAACGACGTCCCACGAGTCGATCGACTCGTGGGACGTCGCATGGTGCACACGCATCGAGCGCGAGGGTCCGCGACAGCCCCCGCGCCCCCCGCGACAGTCCCCCCGCCCGGGGCCGCTACGCGCGCTGGCCCTCCTGCGCGACCGCACGGGCGGCGGCGAGCCCGGCCTCGAGATCGGCCTTGAGGTCCTCGACGTTCTCGATCCCCACCGACAGCCGCACCAGCCCCGGCGTCACACCGGTCGTGAGCTGCTGCTCGGGCGTCAGCTGCGAGTGCGTGGTCGACGCCGGGTGGATGACGAGGGAGCGCACGTCGCCGATGTTCGCGAGGTGCGAGAACAGCTGCAGGTTGTCGACGAACGCCTTGCCGGCGGGCACGCCACCCTTGAGCTCGAACGACAGCACGGCCCCGACGCCCTTCGGTGCGTAGCGGTTCGCCGCGGCGTACCAGGGGGAGGTCGGCAGCCCGGCGTAGGCGACGGTCGCGACGTCCGGGTGCCGGTCGAGCCACTCGGCGATCTCCTGCGCGTTCGACACGTGCCGCTCGATGCGGAGCGACAGCGTCTCGATGCCCTGCAGCAGCGCGAACGCGGTGTCCGCCGAGTTCGACGCACCGAGGTCGCGGAGCAGCTGCACCCGGGCCTTGACGATGTAGGCGAGCTCGTTGCCGACGGCCTCGGCGAAGACCGCGCCGTGGTACGAGGGGTCTGGCGTGTTGAACTCGGGGAACTTGTCCGGGTGCTGCGACCACGCGAACTTCCCGGAGTCGACGATGATCCCGCCGATGACGGTGCCGTGCCCGCCGAGGAACTTCGTCGCCGAGTGCACGACGATGTCGGCACCGTGTTCGAACGGACGGATGAGGTACGGCGTCGCGATCGTGTTGTCGACGATGAGCGGCACGCCGGACTCGTGGGCGACCTCGCTGACACCGGTGATGTCGAGCACGTTGATCCTCGGGTTGCCGATCGTCTCGGCGAAGAACAGCTTCGTGTTCGGTCGGACCGCGCGGCGCCACTCGTCGAGGTCGTCCTGGTCCTCGACGAACGTGGTCTCGATGCCGAGCTTCGCGAGCGTGTACTTGAACAGGTTGTACGTGCCGCCGTAGATCGACGACGAGGACACGATGTGGTCTCCGGCGCCCGCGATGTTGAGCACCGCGTAGGTCTCCGCCGCCTGGCCGCTCGACACCAGGAGCGCCCCGGAGCCGCCCTCGAGCGCCGCGATCCGCTGCTCCACGACGTCGTTCGTCGGGTTCATGATGCGCGAGTAGATGTTGCCCGGCTTGGCCAGGGCGAAGAGGTCACGGGCCTCGTCGGAGTTCGCGAAGACGTACGAGGTCGTCTTGTAGATCGGTGTCGCGCGGGCCCCCGTGGTCGGGTCGGGCTGTGCGCCGGCGTGGATCTGCGTGGTCTCGAACCGCCACTGGGCGGCGTCGTTCTGGGTCATCTCGTGCTCCTGTCCGGTGGCGGTCGTCGGGTCGTCGGGTCGCCCAGCGCTCGGCCCAGGAGGCGCGGCGCGGCTGTGCGTCGCCCGTCACGGTACGCAGATGGTCGCGCCGGCACCAGCGCGCCCGCCTCGGGACGTAACGACCGAGGCGGGGCGAGCCGCGCCTCCTGGCACGCGCCGCACTGTGCGAGGTTCCGCGCGCCGTGGGACGCTCGTTCCCTCGCACCGTGGGCGGAGGCTCGCACAGTACGGACGCGCGGGCGCAGTCTCACTCTTCGCGGCGGAAGAGCCAGCGCACGTTCGGTTCGAGGAGCCAGCGCATCCCCCGGCGGACGAACGGCTGGGCGAGGAACAGACTCACCGCGCAGGCGATCGCCACCATGAGCAGCACGTACGGCCACGCCGAGTGCTGCCCGGCGAGCACCCCGGACTCGCGGATCGGGTAGAGCACGAACGTGTGCAGCAGGTACACGTACATCGTCGCCGCGCCGAACTGCGTGATCCAGACGTTCCGACGGGGCACGAGCAGCAGGAACGACGCGGTGAGGAGGGTCGCCAGCAGCATCAGCCCTAAGCGGACCGCACCGGCCCACCAGGCGTCCTCGCCGAGGCCCGAGTACGAGTCGTCGTAGAAGAACCAGTGGTGCAGGTCGAACTGCTTGAACTGCGGGATCCAGATCGCACACGCCACCGCCCACGCCACGAACACGGCACCGGCCGCGATTCGCACCCGGACCACGACCCGCCGCGGAGCCTCGTACCAGCGGTCGAAGACGCCCCACTGCTTCACCTGCCAGCCGAGCAGGAAGAACGGCAGGAGGCTGATCGCCCGCGACAGCGAGAGCGTGGAGTCGACGTTGTCGAAGTAGCCGACGCCGATGCTGAACACGACGGCCCAGAACAGCGGCCACCGGAGCTGCGCGAGGTACGGGAGGATCAGCTTGAAGATCCCGAGTGCGAGCAGGAACCAGAGGGTCCAGGTCGGCTGCGTCGGGTTGAACTTCTTCCCGCCCTCGACCAGGGCCTGCACGACGGTCCAGATCGTCTGCATGATGATGTACGGCACGACGATGTCCGTGATCGTCCGGCGCATGCGCTTCGCGGTCGGGGTGTCGGCGGAGGAGAAGTACCCGCTGATGACACCGAACGCCGGCATGTGGAACGCGTAGATGAAGGTGTACAGCGCGAGGGCGTGCTCGCTCGCCGCCGTCTGGCGCTGGATCGCATGGCCGATCACCACGAGCGTGACCGCCAGGAACCGCGCCGTGTCCCACATCGGGATACGGCGCTTCGCACGTCCGGGCTCGAGCTGCGAGGCGGGCGCCGAGGGCGCGGGAGGGGCGGCGTCCGTCGTCATCGCCCGTCACGTTACCCGATCGTGACCTTGCCGGATCGGTACGGTTGTCGGGACATCCCACACGTCCCCGACGTCCCACCCCGTCCCTGGAGGAAGCACATGGCATCTCGTCGCGCAGTCGTCACCGGAGCGAGCTCGGGCATCGGAGCGGCGACCGTCCGACTGTTCCGCGCGCACGGGTGGGACGTGCTCGCCGTCGCCCGCCGTGCCTCGAAGCTGGAGGCGCTCGCCGGGTCGACCGGAGCCGACGTCCTCGTGGCGGACATCACGAGCGCCTCCGACGTCGAGGCGCTGGCCGCCCGTGTCGACGAACTCGGGGGAGCGGACGTGCTCGTGAACAACGCCGGCGGCGCCTTCGGGTCCGCGTCGGTCGAGGAGTCGGACGTCGAGGACTGGCGCGCCATGTTCGAGGTGAACGTGATCGGCACGAAGCGGGTCGTCGCGGCGTTGCTCCCGCACCTCCGGCAGCGTGCGGCGGCTGCCGGGAACGCCGACATCGTCACGGTGACGAGCACGGCCGGGCACGTCGCGTACGAGAACGGCGGCGGGTACAACGCCGCGAAGTTCGCCGAGCACGCCCTCGTGGCCGCACTCCGGCTCGAGCTGAACGGCGAGCCGATCCGGGTCGTCGAGATCGCGCCGGGCCTCGTGAAGACCGACGAGTTCGCCCTGACCCGGTTCCGTGGCGACGCGGAGAAGGCCGCGGCGGTCTACGACGACGTGCCGGAGCCCCTCGTGGCCGAGGACGTCGCCGAGGCGATCGTGCACGCGGTCGAGCTGCCGGCGCACGTGAACCTCGACCTCGTGACGATCCGCCCGGTGGCGCAGTCGGCCCAGCACAAGCTCGCGCGGGGGAAGCTGACCCCGCGGGTGTGATCCCCGCGGGTGCCGCGCACCCGGCCCGCACCCGGCCCGCACCCGTCCCGCACCCGTCCCGCACGCGCCCGGGCCGCACGTGCGGGTCGCGGGCGCGGGGTCCGTGCCGGTACCGTTGTCGGATGCCGATCAGCAGCGAATCCGGGTCACCCGCCCAGGCTCCCTCGACCGTGACCGTGACGAGCGGGCCCGAGGTGCTCGGATGGCTCGAGTTCGGTGACGCAGCACGCCTGCTCGCCAAGGACGTCCTGTCCTCCGGCTTCGAACCTGAGGTCGTCGTCGCCGTGGCCCGCGGTGGGCTCATCATCGCTGGTGCGGTCGCCTACGCCCTCGGCACCAAGGAGTGCGGCTCGATCAACGTCGAGTTCTACACCGACGTCGAGCAGCGCCTCGAGGAGCCGGTCATCCTGTCGCCGGCGCTCGACGCCCCGAGCCTCGCCGGCAAGCGCGTCCTCGTCGTCGACGACGTGTCGGACTCCGGCCGGACCCTGCGCCTGGTGGTCGACATCATCCGGAACGCCGGCGCCGACGTCCGCAGCGCCTGCCTCTACTCCAAGCCCGGCACCGTGCTCGAGCCGGACCACGTCTGGCGTCGCGTCGACGGGTGGATCACCTTCCCGTGGAGCGCCCTCGCGCCGGTGACGGCCGAGTCGTGAGCATCCACCTCGTCGGCGGCGGACCCTTCGCCGCCTCGGACGCCGCCGCGCCCTTCGTCGCCGAGGCCACGGTCCGCTCCGCAGCCGTCGGCCGCACGGTCCCGCGCATCGCCCTGCTCTCCGTCGCCGGCGGGTCCGGTGCGAGCCCGTCCAGCACGGCCGACATCGCCGAGGTGCTGGCCGGTCCGCGCACGGCCGAGGTCCTCGTCACCGAGATCGCTGCCGGCCAGGTGTTCGACACCACGGTCCTGAGCGACGTCGACGCCCTCGTGGTCGGCGGCGGGGCCACGCCGGACTACCTCGACGCCGTCGCCCCCCTCGTCGACCAGATCCGCCTGCTCGTCTCCGACGGCCTGCCCTACCTCGGCTACTCGGCCGGCGCGATGATCGCCGCCGATCGTGCCCTCGTCGGCGGCTGGCGCATCGGCGGCGTCGAGATCTGCCCCGAGGAAGCCTCCGAGGGCCTCGACGAGGTCGAACTCCGCGAGGGGCTCGGCCTGGTGGACCTGACGATCGACGTGCACGCCGTCCAGGCCGGCACGCTCGCCCGGCTCATCGCGAGCGCCGAGGCCGAGTTCGTGACCGCGGGCCTGGCGATCGACGAGGACACCACGCTGGTCGTGGGCGAGGGCGCGCTCGAGGTCCGCGGCACCGGCAGCGTCTGGCGCGTCGTCGCCGGCGAGGACTCGGTCGCCGTCGCCACGATGGGCGCCTAGCCCCGTGCAGGCCCGACCGCTCGCCGACCTCGTCGACCCCGGCTGGGCCGAGGCACTCGCCCCGGTCGAGGACGACGTCCACCGGATGGGCGACTGGCTCCGTGCCGAGACCGGTGCCGGTCGGCAGTACCTCCCGGCCGGGGAGTACGTCCTCCGCGCCTTCGCCGAGGCGTTCGACGACGTCCGGGTCCTCGTCGTCGGACAGGACCCGTACCCGACGCCCGGGCACCCGATCGGCCTGTCGTTCGCGGTCGACCCGCACGTGCGACCCGTCCCGCGCAGTCTGGCGAACATCTACCGCGAGCTCGAGGCTGACCTCGGCGTGACGCCGCCGGCGCACGGGGACCTGCGGGTGTGGTCGGCCCAGGGTGTCCTGCTGCTCAACCGCGTCCTGACCGTCGAGGCCGGAGCCGCCGGCAGCCACCGCGGGAAGGGCTGGGAGGCCGTCACCGACCAGGCCGTCCGTGCCCTCGTCGCCCGCGGGAAGCCCCTCGTCGCCGTGCTCTGGGGTGCGCAGGCAGCGTCGGTCCGGCCGCTCCTCGGGGACACCCCGGTCGTCGCGTCCGCCCACCCGAGCCCGCTCAGCGCCTCGCGCGGGTTCTTCGGCAGCCGCCCCTTCTCGCAGGTGAACGAGCTGCTCGTCGCGCAGGGCGCCGAACCGGTCGACTGGACCCTGCCCGCGGCATAGGCTCGGACCCGTGCTCGAGGAGGAATACCAGCGACGGCGGGTCCTGCCGCGACACCTGCGCGCCCCGGTCCCCGCCGAAGCCGCGTTCACCTACACGATCCGGGCTGCCGAGCCCAGCGACCTCCCCGACGTCCGCGAGATCCACACGCACTACGTGCGGAACTCCTCGGTGACCTTCGACCCGTCGGCGTTCACGTTCGCCGCGTGGAAGCGTCGGTACGACGAGATCCGGCGTCGGGGTCTGCCGTTCCTGGTCGCCGAGAACCCCTCGGGGCAGGTGCTCGGCTACGCGCTCGTCGACCCGTGGAACCCCCGCGACCGTTCGAACCGCGTCGTCGAGGACTCGATCTACCTCGGTGCCGCGTCCGGCGGGAAGGGGCTCGGGCGGGCCCTGATGGAGGCGCTGATCGATGAGTGCCGTTCGGCCGGCGTCCGCGAGGTCGTCGCCGTCATCGCCGACCGCCAGGCCGAGGCGTCGATCCGGCTCCACGAGCGGCTCGGCTTCGAGGAGGTCGGCCGCATGGGGAAGGTCGGCTACAAGTACGACCGGTGGCTCGGCACGGTGACGATGCGGCTGCGCCTGCGCGGTCCGCGCCTCTTCGCGCGCGGGTAGCGCGCGCGGCGCGGCGCGGCGCGGCGCGACCGGCCGCTTCCGGGGTGCGCGCGCGGCGTGTTGCGCGACCTCGGCGGAGAGCGTGCGGCGTGTCTTGCGACCCGGCCACGGTCGGACTGGAGGCGCGGGTCGGCCCCGCACCGCGCCTCCCGTCCGTCCGTCGGTCGCGTCCCGGGCACGCGAGGTCGCGCGATCGGCCGCTCCCGTCGCGCGCTTGCGGCGTGTCGTGCGCCCTCGGCGACCCGCACGCGGCGTGTCTCGCGCCCTCGGCGACCCCGGCGGCCCTCGCCGCGCCCTCGGGTCAGGACCTCGGCGCCTCCGCGATGAACTCGTCCCGCGTCACCCGCACCAGCTCGCGCGCCGCAGCCGACGCGGCCCCGCCGTCGCCCGCGACGAGCGCCAGCCCGACGGCCTCGTGCCGTGCCGCCGCATCGCGGGTCCAGCGTGTGATGGTGTCCCGCGACTCCGAGGTGCGGGTCCGCAGCAGCGCCTCGACGGTCCCGGCGAAGTGTGCGAAGACGGCGTTGCCGGAACCGGTCAGGAGCGCTCGGTGGAAGCGGACGTCGGCCTCGAGGTAGGCGCGGCTGTCCTCCCGACCGCAGGCGTCGATCATGTCGGTCGCGGCGGCGAGGACCGCTGCGGCGCCCGGTGTCCCCGCGGTGAGCGATGCGGCGACGGGCTCGACTCCGAGGCGCAGCTCGAGCAGTTCCCGCTGCTGGGCGAAGTACCAGGGCGAGGCGCCGCGCCACCGGATCACGGTCGGCGCGAGCAGCTCCCACGACACGATGTCGAGCACCAGCGTGCCGACGCGCTGGCGGGGTTCGACGAGCCCGAGCGACTGCAGGACGCGCAGCGCCTCGCGGACGACCGACCTCGACACGCCGAACTCCGCCGCGACGGCCTCGGGCCGCACGACGGTGCCCGGGGCGAGCACGCCGTCGACGATCCGCTGCCCGAGCGTCTCGAGCACCTGGGCGTGCAGTCCGCGGCCGGTCGCCATCGTTCCTCCGTGCAGTACGCGGCACGCACGGCGCGTGACACGGTGTCCATCGAATCGGCAGACTGCCCCGGAGGGCGGATGCCGCGCGGTGGATCGTCGTATAGTCTGATTAATCAGATTATTGACGGTCGACGCGCAGCACGCCAGACCGTCCTCGACACGAAGGCGACGGAGCCGCGCGGCAGCGGCTCCAGGAAGGGGCACCGATGCCTCACGCTCTCCCGGCCGATCCGGCCACGGTCCACGCGGCCGCGTCCCACGCGGTCACCGTCCTGGCGGCGGAACCAGCCGGTACCGAAGCCGTCGACCCGTCGGGGCCGGTCGCGCAGCTGATCATCGCGGCGATCATCGGCATCGTCGTGATCATCGCCCTCATCACCTGGCTGAAGGTGCACCCGTTCATCGCGCTCACGATCGGAGCGCTCGGCGTCGGGATCGGCGCGGGCCTCGCTCCGGACAAGGCGGTGACGAGCTTCGGCAACGGCTTCGGTGCGACGATGACGAGCGTCGGCATCCTCGTCGGCCTCGGCTCGATGTTCGGCAAGATGCTCGTCGACTCCGGTGCGGCCGACCGTGTGGTCGACACCCTCGTGCGGAGGTCGTCGAAGGCGGCGCTGCCGTGGACGATGGCCCTGATCGGCGCACTCATCGGCCTGCCGATGTTCTTCGAGGTCGGCCTCGTGCTGCTCATCCCGATCATCGTCCTGGTGGCGAAGCGCAGCTCCGTCCCGATCATGAAGATCGCCGTGCCCGCCCTGGTCGGCCTCTCCACGATGCACGCGTTCGTGCCGCCGCACCCGGGCCCGCTCGTCGCCATCTCGACGGTCGGTGCGAACCTCGGCACGACGCTCGCCTTCGGCATCGTGCTCGCGATCCCCGTCATCGTCCTCGCCGGTCCGGTCTTCGCCCGCTTCGCGGCGCGCTGGGTCGACATCCCCGCGCCCGACATGTTCGGGTCGCGCGGTTCCGACGCGGGTCCCGTCGGCGACGACCCGGCACACGCGGGTCGGGAGGCGCGGCGCGTCCCCGCCACGCAGGACACCGCATCCCTGCCCCACGGCAAGAGCGACTTCACCCGCGTCATCAGCGAACCGCGCAGCCCGTCCTTCACGGTCGCACTCGTCGGCATCCTGCTGCCCGTCGTCCTGATGCTCGCGCAGGCCATCCGCGAGGCCACCGTCCCGGACGCCTCGGGCTCGTGGGTCAGCCTGCTCGACTTCCTCGGGTCGCCGATGATCGCGATCGGCATCGCCGCGGTCTACGCGATGATCTTCTTCGCCATCGGCGGCGGCATGGACCGTTCCGCCGTGTCGAAGTCCCTCGAGAGCGCCCTGCCGCCGGTCGCGGGCGTCCTGCTGATCGTCGGCGCCGGCGGTGGCTTCAAGCAGGTGCTCATCGACACCGGGATCGGCGGGGTGATCGCCGACGCCGTGAAGGACTCCGGCATCTCGGTACTGCTCGTCGCATGGGTGGTGTCCGCCCTCGTGCGCGTCGCCACCGGGTCGGCCACGGTCGCCACCGTCACGGCCGCGGGCATCATGGCGCCGATCGCGCACGACCTGTCCTCGCCGATGACCTCGCTGCTCGTGCTCGCGATCGGCGCCGGGTCGGTCTTCCTGTCGCACGTGAACGACGCCGGGTTCTGGCTCGTGAAGGGGTACCTCAACACCACGGTGGGGCAGACCTTCAAGACGTGGACGATGCTCGAGTGCCTCATCTCGGTGTTCGGCCTCGCCGGGGTCATGCTCGCGGGGGTGTTCATCCATTGAGTGACGACACCGCACTCGACTCCCGCGTCCTCGTCGTGATGGGGGTTTCCGGATCGGGCAAGTCGACCGTCGCCGCGATGGTCGCCGAGCAGCTCGGGTGGGACTTCGCCGAGGGCGACGCCATGCACCCGCAGGCGAACGTCGACAAGATGCACGCCGGCACCCCGCTGACCGACGAGGACCGCTGGCCCTGGCTCGACGTGATCGCGGCGTGGATCCGGTCGCACCTCGACGGTGGCACCCCCGGCGTGGTGACCTGCTCGGCGCTGAAGCGCTCCTACCGCGACGTCCTGCGGGCACCCGGTGTGGTGTTCGTGCACGTCGCCGGCGACGGGTCCCTCATCGAGGACCGGATGTCGAAGCGCTCCGGGCACTTCATGCCGACCTCGCTCCTGCAGTCCCAGCTCGCCACCCTCGAGCCGCCGGAGGACGACGAGGCCCACATCACCGTCGCGGCGGACCGGACCCCGCAGGAGGAGAGCGCCGAGGTCATCGAGCGGCTGGCGCTCCGCCGCTGACCATCGCGGCCGCGGCGGCGGCGAGCTGACGGTTCGACGTCGCCGCGGTCCCGTCCTCGAGCACGGAGGTGTCCTCGAGGCCGGTGCGGATCGCGTGCCCGCGGGCGAGGGCACGTCGGCTGACCTGCCACGACGCAGCGCCGATGCCGTGGTGGAGCTGGGGGAGCGTGACACCGGCGGCGTCGAGCGTCGACTCCAGCTCGGCGTCGAGCGCGAGCGCGTCGTCGACGTCCTCCACGAGGGGCTCGACGACCACCCGGACGAACCGCTCGTGGCGACCGGCCCGGACGAACCGATCGGCGTCGGAGCCACTGAGCAGGCACGCCTCGATGCCGACGCCGCGCCGCGCGAGCACCTCGCTGACGTCGTCGATGCCCGCTTCGCCCTGGTTGGCCGCGACGAGGTCGGGCAGTTCGGTCCACGACGACACGAGGTCGAGGCGTTCCCGCGGGTCCGGCACGATCGCCGCGAACGTCGTGACGTTGACCGGGATGCCCGGACACGTCGCCCGCACCGCGCGCAGCATCCTGCCGACCGGACCGGCGGCGAGCGACTCGTCCCCGTCGTCGTCGAACGCGTGCAGGTGCAGCAGGGTGGCGCCGGCGGCGACGCAGGCCGCGGCGTCCCGGGCGATCTCGTCGGCGGTCCGGGGCATCGCCGGGTGGGTGGTGTCCCCGTTCAGCGCGAGTTGCAGGTCGACCATGGTCCGAGCCTACGGATCACGCGGGAGGCCGGGCGGGTCAGGCCTCGGTGACGCGGCCGGCCTCGACGCGCCACTGCCGGTCCAGGCGGACGGTCTCGAGCATGCGGCGGTCGTGCGTGACGAGGAGCAGGGTGCCGTCGTACGAGTCGAGGGCCTGTTCGAGCTGCTCGATCGCGGCGAGGTCGAGGTGGTTCGTGGGCTCGTCGAGCACGAGCACGTTCACCCCGCGGGCCTGCAGGAGCGCGAGGCCGGCGCGCGTCCGCTCACCGGGGGAGAGCGCGTTCGCCGGACGGCCGACGTGGTCCGCCTTCAGCCCGAACTTCGCGAGCAGGGTCCGGACGTCGGCCGTCGTGTACTCGGGCACGATCGCCTCGAACGCGTCGGCCAGCGGCTGGTCACCCGTGAAGGCCGCGCGTGCCTGGTCGATCTCGCCGACCGCGACGCTGGACCCGAGCGACGCCGTGCCCGTCGTCGGCGCCTGCTTGCCGAGCAGCGCCCGGAGGAGCGTGGACTTGCCGGCACCGTTCGGACCCGTGATGCCGATGCGGTCACCGCCGTCGACCTGCAGGGAGATCGGCCCGAGCGTGAAGTCGCCCTGGGTGAACGTCGCGTCGGACAGGGTCGCGACGACCGCCGAGGACCGGGGTGCGCTGCCGATCGTGAACTCGAGCTGCCACTCCTTGCGCGGCTCCTCGACCTCGTCCAGCCGGGCGATGCGGGACTCCATCTGCCGGACCTTCTGCGCCTGCTTCTCGCTCGACTCGGAGGCGGCACGACGACGGATCTTGTCGTTGTCGGGACTCTTCCGCATCGCGTTCCGGACGCCCTGGCTCGACCACTCGCGCTGGGTCCGGGCACGGGACACGAGGTCGGCCTTGGTGGACGCGTACTCCTCGTAGGCATCGCGCTTGTGCTGCCGTGCGATCTCGCGCTCCTCGAGGTAGGAGTCGTACCCGCCGCCGAAGAGCCGGTTGGTGGACTGCGCGAGGTCGAGCTCGAGGACGGCGGTCACCGAGCGCGCCAGGAACTCGCGGTCGTGGCTGACGAGCACGGCACCACCGCGGAGGCCCCGGACGAAGGCCTCCAGCCGGTCGAGGCCGTCCAGGTCGAGGTCGTTCGTCGGTTCGTCGAGCAGCACGATGTCGAACCGCGAGAGCAGCAGTGCGGCGAGCCCGACGCGGGCTGCCTGCCCGCCGGACAACGCGGTCATGAGCGACTCCGGCCCGACGCCGTCCTCCTCCGAACCGACGGCCAGGCCGAGGTCGGCGAGCACGACGGGGATGCGGTCGTCGAGGTCGGCCGCGCCTGCCGCGAGCCAGCGGTCGAGCGCCGCCGAGTAGGCGTCCGCCGCGGCGTCACCGGCGTCGGGGTCGCCGAGCGCAGCGGCTGCGGCGTCCATCGTCGCGGTGGCCTCGGCGCACCCGGTCCGCCGGGCGATGTACGCGGCGACGGTCTCACCCGCGAGGCGTTCGTGCTCCTGCGGCAGGAAGCCGACGAACGCGTCCGTCGGTGCGAGCGACACGGTGCCGGCCAGCGGCTCGTCCACCCCGGCGAGGAGTCGGAGCAGGGTGGACTTGCCGGCGCCGTTCACCCCCACGACGCCGATGACGTCCCCCGGAGCGACGGTGAGGTCGAGGGAGTCGAAGAGCGTGCGTGCGGCGTACCCGCCGGAGAGTCCCTTGGCGACGAGCGTGGCGGTCATGCCCCAATCGTCCCATCCCCGCGACGGACCATCGACCGGAGCGGGGACGGGTCAGCGGTGTCGGGTCAGTCGAGCGTGATCGTCCGACCGAACCGACGGGTGACCGGCGGGGCGGCGACGACGGCGGCGAGGGCGTTCGCCGCACCCTCCGGCGTGCCGCGCCAGGCGACGTAGGCGTCGTGGGCCGCAGGCGTCGTCCAGCGCTCGACGACGATCACCCGCGACGGGTCGCTGTCGTCGACGAGGACCTCGAGCGACTCGTTGCCGGCGAACGCGCCGGTCTGGGCGAGGGTCTCCCGGATCGCGCCCTCGACGGTCTCGGTGGGGAGGTCGCTCCGGAGCTGGACCTCGAGCAGGACGGTCATCGACATGGTGCACCTTTCGTCGTCGTTGCCGGATGCAACCGCACCCGGCAGCGGGGTGTTCCGGACTCGCCGTCGACCGGTGCGGCGGGGTGGAACCGATCCGGTCGTCCCGGACACTGCAGGGTATGGACAGCGGGGACTGGGCGATGGCGCTCGAGGGTGACGGCGAGGCGTTCGGGCGGGTGTTCGACCGGCACCGCCACCGGGTGCAGCGACACTGCATGCGGCTCGTGCCGGTCGACACGGACGCGGCCGACTCGGTCGCGATCGTGTTCCTCGAGGCCTGGCGGAACCGGGCTCGGGTCCGCCTGGTCGACGGGTCGCTCCTGCCGTGGCTGCTCGTCACGGCCACCAACGTCGCCCGCAACCAGACCCGCGCGGCCCGGCGGTACCGGGCTGCGCTCGACCGGTTGCCGCCACCCGAACACGTCCCCGACCACGCGGACCGGGACGATGACGGGGACGCCGTCCGGGCGCTCCGGCAGCTCGGGCACCGCGACCAGGAGATCATCACGCTGTCGGTCCTCGAGGGCTACAGCGAGCGGGAGATCGCCGCCGCACTCGGCATCGCGCCGGGAACGGTGAAGTCGCGCCTCTCCCGCGCACGGACCCGGCTCGCCGCGGCACTCACCGCGAGCAGGCCCACGACACAGCCGGCCGTCGAACGGAACGGAGCACGATCATGAGCACCTCCACGAACAGGGACACCGACGACCGCGACCGGGCACTGCGGGCATTGCTCGTCGACACGGTCGAGCACACACCTCGGCGGCGTCGACGGTGGCGGGCGGCGACGATCGCGGGAGCGGTGGTGTGCGTCCTCGGTGGCGCCGCCGCCGGTGGTGCGATCACCGCGGCGGCGAGTCCGGACCCGGCCGCCCTCGAGGCGCAGAGCCAGGCCGCGACGGTCGTCGGCGGGTCGGGCGCGACGTACCTGCGGGTCGTCGGCAGCCCGGTCGGGCGGGTCGGGTCGTCGGACGAGACGATCTCGGTCGGACGCGCTCCCGCCCGTGCCGACACGTTCACCTGGGTCGCCACGTGTCGCACCGGGAGCGGCGAGATCACCGAGCGCGGGTCCGGTGTCGATGACGGTAAAGCGTCGTGCGCCGCCGGGTCGCACGTCACGGGCTCGTACGCGGCGTCGGAGATCGCCGGGCACCGGATCCGGCTCAGCGTGGACGGGGACCTGGGGTGGACGCTGTCGTACGGCTGGCTGCGCACACCCCCGATGCCCGCGGCGAGCGCGGCGCAGGACCAGGCGACCGAGGACGGCGTCGTCACCCGGAGCGAGTACCTCGCGGCCTTCGACCGCCTGCAGGGGTGCATGACCGCACGGGGGGAGTCGCTCGGCCGCATCCCGAGGTCGTCGTTGTTCGTGGCGCCGACGGCCCACGACGCCTCCGTGCTCGACTGGTGCAGCGCATCGGAGTGGTCCGCGGTCGACACGCTCTGGCAGAACGAGCACCCCGCCCCGTCGTCGGACGACGACTCGTGGGGATGGCAGCCGTACGACCCCGCGTCCGATCCGCGCTACGCCGGCTGAGTCAGTCGAGCACGCGGAAGCGGACCGCGTCGCCCGGTCGGAGCTGGGCGGCGCGGTCGACCGACGTAGGGGTGAGGACCGCGACGACGGGGTAGCCGCCCGTGACGGGGTGGTCGGTGAGGAACAGGACGGGGTGGCCCGCCGGCGGGACCTGCAGCGACCCGGTCTCGACGCCCTCGCTCGGCAGCTCGCGGGTCACGACGCGGACGAGTGGCCGGGCAGCGGTGGTCCGCACGCCGACCCGGTCGCTGTCGGGGGTGACGTGGTGGACCTGGCCGGCCAGGACCGCCCGCCACTCCGGGCTGAACCAGTCGTCGCGGGGTCCGGCGGTGACGTCGAGCTCGACCGCCTCGCCCGGTGGTGACCAGCGCGGCGGGGCGACGGCGTCGACGAGCGGCCAGGCACCCGCGGCGTCCCCGATCGGCAGGACGTCCCCGACCGTGACGGGAGGCGGACCGAGGCGCGCGAGGGAGTCCCACGAGCGGCTGCCGAGCACGGGTTGGACGGCGAGGCCTCCGCGGACCGCGAGGTACGTGCGGAGCCCCGCGGTGGCCGTCCCGACCCGGAGCACGTCACCCGGTGCGAGCGTGACGACCTCGAAGCAGGCCCCGCCGCGGACCCGGCCGTCCGCGGCCTCGACCGTCACCGGGCAGGGTGCGCCGGTCAGGGACGCGACCACGTGCGCGTCCGAGCGGAGCGTGACGGAGCCGAGCAGCGCCTCCAGGACCGCCGCGTCGGGACGGTTGCCGACCAGCCGGTTGGCGAGTGCGGCTGCCCCGCGGTCGGCGGCACCCGCGGCGCCGAGGCCCGTGTCGCTGAACCCGGGCCGGCCGAGGTCCTGCGTCGACGTGCCGGGGCCGACCTGCAGGACGGTGAGGGTGCTCATGCGCGGCCGGCGTCGACGAACCGGATCCGGGTGCCGGCCGGCGCGAGCGCGGGCGGGTCGCGGTCGAGCGACCACATCGCCACGTCGGTGCGGCCGATGAGCTGCCAGCCGCCGGGCGACGCGCGCGGGTAGACGGCGCTGAACTCGCCGGCGAGGGCGACGCTGCCGGCGGGCACGGACGTGCGGGCGCTGGTGCGTCGGGGCAGGTCGAGCGACGGGACGGAGCCGGTGAGGTAGCTGAAGCCGGGTGCGAAGCCGCAGAACGCGCTCGTCCAGGTCTGGCCGGTGTGCCAGGCGACGAGCTGGGCGGCTGTGGTGCCGACCAGTGCGGCAACGGTGTCGAGGTCCTCGCCGTCGTAGGTGACGGGGATCGTGGTCACCTCGCCGACGTCGGCTCGGGTGGGCACGACGGGTTCGACGGTCTGGAGGCGCGGTGCGAGTCGCGTGGGATCGGTGCGTTCCGGGTCGAAGCGGACGAGCAGCGTGCGGGCTCCGGACACGAGTTCGGTCACGCCCGGCACGGGTTCGGCCTCGAGTCCGGCGCGGAACGCGGTGACCTCGGCGAGCGTCCCGAAGGTCACGAGCACCGCGCGGGTCCCCGCGCGACGTACGTCGAGGGCGGGGCCAGCGTGCTCGACCGGCGCGCTCACGGTGTGGGGGCGAACGGGGTGGTCGCGACCCCGTGCCGGTCGAGGAGCGCGCGGATCGCCCGGGCCACCGCGACGGCGTCGGGGGAGTCGCCGTGCACGCACACCGAATCCGCCCGGACCGGGACGACCGAGCCGTCCACCGCGGTCACGGTGCCGTCGGTGACCATGCGGAGGACCCGGTCGGCGACCGCTGTCGGGTCGTGCAGGACGGCGCCCGGACGGCTGCGCGGGACGAGGGACCCGTCGGGTTCGTACGCCCGGTCGGCGAAGACCTCGGACACGGCGCGGAGCCCGTGGGCGGTCGCTGCGCGGAGGAGCTCCGAGTCCGGCAGCGCGAGGACCGCGAGCGACGGGTCCACGTCGGCCGTGGCGCGGACGACGACCTCGGCCTGGACCGGGTCGGCGCGGGCGGTGTTGTACAGGGCGCCGTGGGGCTTCACGTACGTCACCGCGGTGCCGGCGACCCGGGCCGTGGCGAGCAGGGCGCCGAGCTGGTGGACGACGTCGGCGTAGAGCGCCTCGGGTGTGACCTCGACCGCGCGACGACCGAACCCGACGAGGTCGCGGTAGGCGACGTGCGCCCCGACCGCGACGCCCCGTTCGGCGGCGAGGCGGCAGGTGTCGAGCATGATCGCGGGGTCGCCGGCGTGGAATCCGCAGGCGACGTTCGCCGACGAGACCACGTCGAGCATCGCCCGGTCGTCGCCCATCGTCCAGGCGCCGAAGCCCTCGCCGAGGTCGCTGTTGAGGTCGATGGTCGTCACGCTGTCAACCTACCGGCGGGGTCCGTCACGAACGGTGGACCACCACCGGGCAGGACGCGTGCTGTGCGCACTCCTGGGTGACCGAGCCGACGAGCAGCCCGCGGAACCCACCGAGGCCACGACTGCCGAGCACGAGGAGTGCGGCGTCGCGGCTCGCGTCGAGCAGGACCTCGGCGGGGCGGCCCTCGACGAGGTCGGACGTGACGTCGACGTCGTCGTCGATGAGGTCCTCGGCGGCCTCGAGCGCGGGGGAGGCGGTCGCGAGGGCGTCCTGCTCGGGGGACCAGTGGTCGAACGGGGGTTCGTCGCGGTTGAGGGCCTCCGGCCACTGCCACGTCGTGATCGTCCGGACGGGGAGCCCGAGGCCGCGGGCCAGGGTGATCGCGAACCGCAGGGCGCGCCCGGACTCGGGGGAGCCGTCGACGCCCACCACGACGGCCCCGCCGGCACCGGGCGCACCGCCGTCGTCCGTCCCGGTCGCCGCTCGCCCCCGGTCCACGAGCACGGGGCACGTCGCGTGCTGGATGCAGGCAGCGCTCACCGAACCGAGCAGCAACCCCCGGAACCCCCCGCGTCCGCGGCTGCCGACGACGAGCAGCCCGGCGTCGGACGCGGCGTCGAGGAGCACCTCCGGCGTACCGCCCTCCGCCGAGCGGGTCGTGACCTCGACGGGGAGCGGGCCGTGTCGCTCGACGAGGTCGACGGCCTGCTGCCGGATCTCCTCGGCGTCGTGCAGCGGTGACCAGCTGTTCGCGACCGGCAGGGTGCTCCAGGTGATCGGCCACCGCCAGGACGTCACGACCTCGACCGGGCTGCCGAGTCGTGCGGCGAGGCCGAGGCTGCGCTCGAGCGCGGCGTCGGCCGGCTCCGATCCGTCGTACCCGACGACGATGCGTCCGATGGCTGCTGTGCTCATGTGCCCGTGCTCCCTGTGTTCCCGGTGTTCTCGGTGTTCCTCGTGCCGGGGATGTTCCCCCACGTGAAGGCGATGACGAGCTGGACGATGCCGGAGACGATGAGGACGCCGCCGACCACCGCGACGACGAACACCGCGCCGAGTGCCGGCAGCGTGATGAGGACGAGTCCGCTCACGAAGCTCAGTGCGGCCGCGACGACCGTGAGCGCTCGGTGGCCGGTGTCCGGCGCGTAGAGCAGGGTGATGCCCTCGAGCAGCCACGCGAACCCGATGGCGAAGGCCAGCCACCGAGCGCCGACGGGCGGGTGCACGATGGCGAAGACGCCCGCGACGACGATGAGCACGCCGACGACGACGAGTGCGATGCGTCGCCAGACCGGCGCCCCGCCCGGGACGGCGCGAACGAGGAGCGTGCCCCCGGCGACGACGAGGTAGATGCCGAACACCCAGACCACGGCGACGAGCGTCGCGTGCGGGAGCAGCAGGGCAGCGATCCCCGCTGCGAGCGCGACGGCGCCGAGGACCGCGACGGCCGTCCGCAACCGTCGGTGCGGAGCACGGTTTCCTGACATGGCGTCCACGGCGTCCACCGACCTTCCCTGCAAGGTGCTTCCTGGCCTACACCCCTCGACGGTGTGCCGGTCCGGGAACCGGCGACCACGATCCGTCCCGGTACGGTCGAGGACATGACCGACGACCACGACTGCGACTTCTGCGCCGCCCTCGCGGCCGACTCCTTCGAGGTCGTCGTCCGCGGCGACCTCGCCGCGCTCGACACCCGCGAGGTCACCGAGCTCGCCCTCGTCGCCCAGCGCGCCGACCGTGCACTGCGCCAGGTGCTCGGCGCGGCCGTCGAGGGGACGAACCTGGTGATGTCGAACGGCTCCGTGGCCGACCAGGGCGTCCCCCACGCACACCTGCACGTCACTCTGCGCGCCTCCGGGGACGGGTACGAGTTCCGCGAGGACACGAGCCGGTACCCGGTGGCGCCGCTCGACCCCGCCGACCGCGCGGCGATCGCGGCGCACATGCGCGACGGCTGAGTCGCACGCGGCGGCCCCGTATCCTGCGACGGTGGAAACGACACAGCCGTCCGGCACGACCAAGCGTCGCGTGGAACTCGAGATCACCCGCCCGATGCTCACCTGGTTCGCCCGACCGACCGTGACGATCGACGGCGTCGGGCACCCGGCGCAGTGGGGGACCGGCACGTGGGCGGTCCCGGACGACGGCGGCACGGAGATCGGCGTCTACCTCTACAACCGCGTGTGGCGCTTCGGCGCAGCCACCAGGACCGTGACCGCGACCGACGTGTCGCTCGTGTACCGCGCCGGACCGCTGCCGGTCGGCGCCGGTCGGATGGCCCCCGCCTGAGCATGGCGGGCATCACCTACCCGAGGCCCCTGGTCGCCGGCGGGCGCGTCGAGGTCCCCGCACCGTCGATGGGCGTCCCCGAGCACCTGCACGGCCGACTGCAGGACGGTGCGGACGCCCTGACGGCTCGCGGACTCAGCGTGCACGTGCGGCCGCACGCCACCACACCGGGGCTCGTCCCGGCCAGCGTCACCGAACGCGTCGCCGACCTGCACGACGCGTTCCGGAGCGCCGACGTCGTCCTCCCGCCGTGGGGTGGTGAGCTCGCGATCGAACTCGTCGGGTCGGTCGACTGGCACGCCCTCGCCGCCTCGCGCGCCTGGTTCGCCGGCTGGTCGGACATCTCGACCCTGCTCCTCCCGCTCACGACGATGACGGGCCTCGCGACCCTGCACGGTGCGAACCTGATGGACGAGCCGTACGAGCTCCCCACCGAGTTCGCCAGGTGGACCGAGGTCGCAGCGCTCCCAACCGGCGGCACGGTCGAGCAGCGCAGTGCCCCGCGTCGTCGCAGCCGCCCGTGGGGTGCGTGGGTCGACGAGGTCCTCGACCGCGACGGCGCCTACGACACCCCGACCCGCTGGCGCGCCCTCGACGGCGCGTCCCAGGTCGCGATCCGCGGACGCCTCATCGGCGGGTGCCTCGAGACCGTGTCACTGCTCGCCGGCACCCCCTACGGCGACGTCCCCGGCTTCGCCCGGCGGGACGCGCCGGAGGGCACGATCGTGTACCTCGAGGTCGCGGAGTCGAACGCGGTCACCGCGTTGCGGATGCTCACGTCGCTGCGGCTCGCCGGCTGGTTCGACGACGCGAACGGCGTCCTCATCGGGCGCACCGAGGGAGCGGCGGTGCCCCAGCTGGACCAGGACGAGGCCGTGCGGCACGCACTCGGCGACCTCGGCATCCCCGTGGTGCTCGACTTCGACACCGGCCACCAGCCGCCGCAGATGCCGCTGGTGAACGGCGCGCTCGCCGACGTCGTGCTCGACGGACCGGTCGGCAGCATCACCCAGCGGCTGGTCTGACGGACGGGAGGCGCGGTGCGGGCCCGACCCGCGCCTCCCGTCCGTCGGTGCGCACGCCGACCGGACGACCGGAGCGCCGTGCGCTCAGCGACCCTCGACCGGTAGCACGCCCGGAGGTAGGCTGACGTCGGCTCCGGTGGCCAGCCCCTGCATCCGGTGAACACCGACGAACGATCCTCTTCCGGTCGATCTCGATCCTTCCGCGATCCCTGGCAACGCAGGAACCAGGCCCCATCGCGCGATTGGAACATCGTGATCACGATCGAAGAAGCCAAGCGACTCGCCCGCGAGCTCAGCACCGGCACTGACATCCCGCACTCGAAGGTGCTCGAGGCAGCCGCCCACGCAGCAGGCCTCCGTGACTGGAACACCCTGGCCGCGTTGCACCACCGGCAAGACTCGGAGCAGCGCAGCGCGCCGAGGGTCATCCCGGTGTTGCGGGTGTTCGACCACGCGGTCGCCCGAGCCTTCTACTGCGACTACCTCGGGTTCGAGTGGGAATGGCAACACCGGTTCGAACCGGACCTCCCCGTGTACGCGCAGGTGTCGCTCGACGGCAAGGTGCTGCACCTGACCGAGCACCACGGTGACGCCACACCGGGAGGGGCCGTCATGCTCGTCGTCGACGACGTCGCCGCCTACCGGGACGTCCTGCTCGCGCAGCGGCACCCGCGGTCCCGGCCCGGCCTGGACTCCGACGATTGGGGACGGACGATGCTCGTCATCGACCCGTTCGGCAACCGGCTCCAGTTCTGGGAACCGAACGCGTCGTCGCGGAGCTGAGCTGCACCAGGACGAGGCCGTGCTCGACGGACCGGTCGGCAGCATCGCCCAGCGGCTGGTCTGACGGACGGGAGGCGCGGCGCGGGCCCGACCCGCGCCTCCCGTCCGACGGTGCGCACGTCCTCACCGAGGGCGCGGCTCGAGCGTCACCCACTCCTCGTCGCGGACGTAGCCGAGGGCGGCGTTCGCCGCTGTGATCGCGGTGTTCTCCGCGGAACCGCCGGTGCGGAACCGGGTGGTGCCCGCGTCCGCCAACGCGAGCACCGACGCAGCCTTGACCGTCTGTCCGAGCCCGCGGCCGCGCAGGCCGGGGTGCACGACCGTGAAGCGGGTCTCCGCGTGGGGCCCGTCCGTGTCGACGAACGTCATCGCGACGAGTTCGCCGGCCGGCGTGACCGTGCCGAACGCGGGCCTCGACGTCGTCGGGGTCGCTGCCCCGCGGTCGAGCGGCTCGTGCTGGGTCGCGACGCCGCTGGGGTAGTCGTGGGCCGTCAGCGCGTCGAGCCGCAGGACCGCGTCGACGTCGTCGGGACCGAGCGGCCGCGTCGTCCCGATGTCGGCGGTGCGGTCCACGAGCGCCTGCAGCCGCTGCCGGTCGATCCGGTCGGCGTCGAGCTGGGCGCCGAACGACCGGGCGGTGACGCTCCACCCCTGCGCTTCGAGTTCTGCGACCTCGGGCGCGTCCGCTGGCAACACTCTCGTTCCCCCCACGGCTCCGATCCTCGCACGGCCGCTCCGGGAGTGGTCGGTCGGACGCCGGTCCGTGCTGACGCCCCTGGTGCAGCCGACTCCCTCGTGGGAGCTTGGGACGATGCACCACCTGGACGTGACCCTGACCTGGCGCTCGATCATCGGCGACGAGGAGCTCGTGGACCTCACCGCGGCGCACGGAGGGACGCCCGAGCCCGGTTGGTGGGATCGGGTCCGCCCGCACTCGCTCGGCTGGGTCGCGGCCCGGGACACGCACGGGGCCCTGGTCGGATTCGTGAACGTCGCGTGGGACGGTGCCGACCACGCGTTCCTCATCGACACGAAGACGCATCCGTCTCGTCAGCACCAGGGCCTCGGGACCGCGGTCGTCCGCTTCGCGGTGGAAGCGGTCCGCGCTGCCGGCTGCGAGTGGTTGTTCGTCGACTACGGCGAGGACATGGTGCCGTTCTACGAGGGGGCCTGCGGCTTCCTCCCGACGCGCGCTGGACTCGTGCACCTGCGCTGATCCGGCGTCTCGGTCGTCGGTCGTCGAGGAGAACCCAGTTGCTCGCGTCGCGATCAGGACCAGGGCTCATCCGGCATGCTCGTCTTGTGGAGTTCTCGTGGTGGACGTGGTGGGGCATCATGGTCATAGCGCTGGCGGGGCTCGGGCTGATCGGGCGCGCGGCTGTGATCGCCATTCGCAGAGATGGGATCGGCCGAGCGAGAGCCGAGCGCGGGACCAGTTCTCCGTGGTTCTGGTCCGGTATCGGCGTGCTGATCGTCGCGGGCCTCCTGCTGATCCCGTGGGTCATCGCACTCGACAGCTGACTGCTCGGACGACCGACCTGGCTCGGTGGGAGCTCCTCCGAAGAGGCGCTCCTTCAACCACGAAGGATGTGCACGAGCAGCGACACTGCCACCACCACACCGCCGAGCACGAAACCGCACCCGATGAACCTCGACAACTCCGGGGTGAACTGACCTCCCCAGAACTCGCCTTGCACTTTCCGAGAGAACCGTGCGATCGGCTCGGGGAAGGTGAGCAGGACACTGCCCCAAGCAAGGCAGACCACGGCCGCCAGCCCGATCCACAGAGTGCTCACCAGGGGGACGCTACCCGCTCCGTCGTCGTGCAAGCGGATCGGTCGTCGAAAGTGCTGGAGTCAGCTGCTCGGCGGACCGCTACCGCTCGCCCGCGTGGCGAGCACGGAGCGCGACGACGGTCACGACGACCGCCGGTTCGCACAGATGCCCGCCGACAGGACCCAGAACGACTGCTCGCTGAGCGGCTGTAGGCTCCACGCGAGCCCGTCCAAGGCGCATCTACCCGGTACGGGTGCGTCCTGCCCGCAGCACGGCGAGGGTGGCTGCCCGTTCGAGCCGGGCCGGGTCCGTAGGCCTCACTTCGCTGCGGGCGATGTCGGAGGCCACCAACAGCGTGGTCGCCGACCCGCGCGCCAGTGGATGGGGCAGCGATTGGTCGCCGACAGGCGTGGACGGCCCCGACCGATGATCCCGCTGTGGTTGACCTTCACCAGCTGGTTGCCTCCACGCGGTACGTTGCGGTCGTGCAGGTCGTCGAAGGCGTTTGCGTTTGGTGGAGTGACGACGACGGCTGGGGTGCCTTTCGTTCGGAAGCGCTCGAGTCTGACGTCTTCGTGCACTTCTCCGTCCTGGATGGTCCCGGCTTCCTCTCGCTGCGGCCCGGCCAGGCCGTGCGGTTCGAGGTGGAGCCCTACCCCGCCGGACAGGACGGGTACTTCTTCCGAGCGCACAGCGTCACGGGCATCTGATCACTGACCGATGGTCGAAGGGACGGCCGTGCGCGGACCGAGCGGCCCCCGTTCACGGTGCTGTGCGGACGGTCGAGCGCCGCTAGTGTTCGGGGACATCGACGTGAGGGAGGGTGCGCATGGCGAGCACGGATGTGGTGACGGGCACGATCGACCCACGGTGGGCGAGAGTCCGTCCACTGGTGTTCCGGACGATCATCGGTGCCGTCGTCGCTGCTGGCCTGGTCGGCATCGTCGCGGTGCTCCTCGGGGACTTCGGCCGGGTCGCCGTGCAACTCCTGCTGACCGTCGTCGTGGTCGTCGTGTTCGCGCTCCTGTCCTGGTACGACGCCGACGTGTCGTCGCGGCGGTCCGGGAGGTTCGCGTTCGCGAGCATCGTCGTCTCGCTGTACTTGCTCGTGACCGGCTTGGCCAAGGTCTGGATCGTGCCGGTCGACCCGCTCGGTGGGGACGGGATCTGGCTCGTCGGCGAACGGTTCATGCAGTGGATCGGCATCGTGTTCGTCGCACGCTTCGCGCTGCTGCACGTGCACCTGCTCCTCGTCATCCACCGGCGGTACCCGACCCCGCTGCTGCAGCTCGTCGCGAAGGCGACCGTCGGGGTGATCGCGCTCCTCGCCCTGCTGCTGTCGGTGCCCCTCCTCGCTCCCGACCTCGACCTCGCCAGCGGGTTCTGGCGACTGGTGTGGGTCGTGGTCATCCTCGACCTGCTCGGAACCGTCGTCGTGCCGCTGAGCAACGCGCTGTTCCGACCGCGTGACCACGACCGCGGGGGCCAGGGTGGGTCCTCCGCGCCGTCCGCAGCCGTGTGGCCACGACCGTCCTCGACGCCGGACGGTGCGGCCTCCACCACGCCACCGGTGGTGGAGCCCACGGCGACGTCAGGCTCGGAGCGGCACGCTGCAGCCGTTCCGCCCGTCGGCGAGTGGACGAGCGTGCCCGGACCTGCCGTCCCTCCAGCGGCATCCGGGCGGCTCGTCGACCATGAGGTGCTTCCGGCTGAGGCAGCCCGGTCGGCCCGAGCGGACGACGCCCGGACGACCCAGGAAACGGCGCTGACGGTCACGGGCAGCGACGGTCTGCTCTACGAACGTCGACCGGACGGCGCCCGCGCGCTCGCGTGGCCGCGCTACGTCGACGGAACGCCGGTGCCGGCGGCGCCGGACGGCTCCCCGGACTTCAGCGGCGTCGCTCGCCCCTGATCCGCCGGCTCCACACCAGGCGGCGAGAGGCTCTCGGTGGAGCGCGAGCAGCCGACGGGTCAGACCTCTCCGAGCACCTTGCGCCAGACGGCCGTCAGCGTGGCGTACTCGTCGTCCGAGACGAGGTCGCGTACCCCGCTCGCGAGCACCGCGGATCGCACTGCTTCCTCGGCGCCCGCACGATCCCGGAGGTGCGCCTCCGAGTGTCGCACCGCGCGTCCAGCCTCCTGCGCGGCCTCGATCTCCTCGACGCGTCCCGCTGCGCCAGCGGCCTCGAGCGCGTGCTGCCAAGCGGCCACGAGGTCGGCGTTCGTGACCATCCGCCCGTCAGCGCCTCCCTGGATCGCGAGGGAGGCACTCGGTTCCGGCAGCAGGATCGCCTCGTCGGCTTTCCACGCGATGTCGAGCGACTCTGCCTCGTCGGCGGTGATCTGCCCGGCTCGGTCGATCATTGCCTGCAGTCCGGCATCGCTGATGTCGTTCGTCACGGTGTCCTCTCCGACCGCCGCGCTCGCGTGGTCCGATCCATCTTGCTGGCCGTCCCCGTCTCGCGCTCAGCCGCCACCCAGAGGAGTGCGGGCGGACGACCGGTCGGCCCGCAGCTGCGGGCTCCATCCGCATCACAATGGGAGGGTGGACACCACCATGGTCGACGACGCCTGGCTCAGCGCGGTGATGCGGAGCATCGGTGGAACGCCCACACGTCTCGAACCGCTCCCGGGCGGCACGGTCAACCACACGTTCCGCGTCGAACGCGCAGGAGGCAATCCCGTCGTTCTCCGGTACCCGGTGGATCCGCTCCGCGCCGATGAGTTCCCAGTCGAGGCCTGGGCGGCGGACGCTGCGGCCCGAACGGGCATCGCCACTGCGGAACCCCTCGCTCACGGAGTGGAGGCTGGGGTCGCCTTCTCGCTGTCGACCTACGTCGCACCTGACGACCGCGCGGTCCTGCGGCCGTGGTCGTGGCTCGGCGTCTACGCCCGCACGGTCGGCAGGGTGCCCCTGCACGACGCCCCGCTGTCCCTCTACTCCCGGTTCGGGAAGGACCTCCACACCGCGTGGGCCGCGCACCTCGACTACAACCGCACTTCCCTCGGGCCGGATGACGTGCTCCTCAAAGACGGCGCCTACGAGCAACGAGCAGTCGTCGATCGCATGTTCACCCACCTGGCCCGTGGGACCTACGAACACGGCCTGGCACACGGCGACCTCGCGCCCCGCAACCTCATCTCACGCGGCCCGGAGACACCGCCCGTCCTGATCGACTGGGGCGGCGCCGAGACCGGACCAACGCCTTGGACCGACGCTCGGCGGGTCTTCGAGTGGTGCTTCATCGACGAATCGGTCGATCGGCAGGACTACGACGACTTCGCCGAAGCCGCCGGCCTCGGCTCGGACCGGGCGCGGGATGAACTCGCGATGATGACCGCTCTGCACCTCGTCGACGTCACCCGCTGGGCGCTCGACAACCGTGCGGATCTGTACGCCGGGTACGTCCAGCGCTGCCGCGACGGCCTCGATGTGATCCAGGAGCTCATCCGGTAGCCGATCCGTCAGGGACCGGGCGCGAATTCCACTCGGTCGTGTCGCTCTGCGGCGTAGTGCCGGCCGGGGTACCTGAGCCCGCCGAAGTACATGTTCGTGTGGGCGACGATCTGCTCACCACTGATGCGGACACCGTCGTGCTCTGCGTCCGTCGTCGTGTGTGCATCGGACACCAGCGTCACGTCGAAGCCCCGCGCGGCCGCGGCCTGGGTCGTCGTCCGGATGCAGTAGTCGCTCTGCGCACCCGCGACGACGAGATGCCGCACGCCCAAGCGATCGAGGACCTCGTCGAGGTCCGTGTCCGAGAACGAGTCCCGGTACGCCTTCTTCACCAGTGGCTCGTTCGATCGCCGCTCCAGCGGCGCCGCCAGTTGCCAGTCTGCGGACCCCTCCGCGAAGTCGTCGTGATCCTGCACCCACACGACAGGCACGTCGCTTGCTCGGGCACGATCAACGAGTCGGGCAGTCCGCGCGAGCACACCCTCCGCGTCGAAACAGTCCCTCATCACGCCCCGCTGCAGATCGATGACAAGAAGCGCACTCATGGTCGGCATGACCAGCATCCTGTCACCCATGTGCGATCCGGATGACGGTTCGGACAAGCGTCGGGCCCTGAGCAAGGTCTCGACATCTGATCCGCAACCGGTCGCCGCCACAGGCGCATGGCTTCAGTACTCGAACCGGGGCCACTCCTGCAGTCGCGCGAAGCGCGGGCGCGGAGGCATCGACTCGTCGTCGTTCCGAAGACCCGTCAACGGTGTGCAGGACGCCGTCCTCGTAGCGGTCGCGGTGCGCATACCCCTGCTGGTCGAACGTCCAGCTCTTATTCCGCTTGTCGACGAGGGCTTGGAACTGCGAGGGGCGTTCACCCGCGTCGCGTCGCATGGTCACGCCTCGCGCCAGTCGACGTCCCGGGAGCCGGAGCGCAGCAACCTCAGCTCGGACGGTGGGGACGTCCGCCTGGGTCAGTACGGTATCGAGACGCACCCGACCAGTGTGGCCGACCCTCGTGGCTCTGACCACAGAGGGGCACGTACGCCGCTCCTCTACCGGCCACCTCCGGATAGCTTCACCAACACGACGACTCTTCAGCGATCAGGTCGACGCCTCCCGCTGTGGACGTTGGTGCTCGTAGGGGTCGTACTCCTGGGTGTCGCTGCGCTCCTGTTGTTCCGCGTCGACTCAATGATCGTGTTCCTGGCGATCTCTCCACTCACGATCAGTGGGCTGTACACGCTTGACTACGCTGGCGGCGAGTGGCGACAGCGAAGCGACGAACGGGACGTTCGATAGCCGATCGACTACCGGTCTCAAGTCACTCCAGGAGCGATTGCACCGCGTTCCAGAGGTCCATCTGCTTCCCGCCGGCGAAGAGCGCTCCAGCCTTCTTGAACCGGTAGGTCGTAGCGCCCGGCACGCCCGCCCCGAGCAGACGCACATGACCCACCAGGCGACCATCCCCTGCGCTGGACACATCCCAGTCCGACGGTGAACCAACAGGAGGGCCCTGACACACGACGAGGTACCTGTGGCCAGCGTCCGTCTCAACCTCGAACTGTTGCACATGGTCCAGGTCCGCATCGCGGCCCTGCTGCTCGCCACGGACGGTCACCAGCCGGATGTTCGCCTGCATACCGGAAGGATCCCACCAATCCCCATGCGCGCCCGGTCGACGATCCTCAATCGGCCGTGCGTAGTCCCTTATTGATAGCCTCGGCGGATGGTCCAGACGCTCGCCGAATCTGCTGCACCGACCATGGCGGCGGTGAACCCGAACGACGGCAACTCGCTGCCGCCGTGGCTGTTCGTCATTGTTGCCATCGTGATCGTCGGTGTTGCTGTCGTTCTGTTTGCTCGTCGCAAACGCTGAACGGGCGCTCCGCGCCGTCCGATAGGTGATCGGCTAACGGTCAGTCCGCGTGAGCGGTTTCGGGCGACTCCGAGACGGCTGGCACGCGCTGGCCGATCGCATGGCGCTCAGCCGGCACGCTGCGCCTCGACGAAGTGCTGGCCGATCGGCGCGGGAAGCAAACATCCTCTGCCTGCCCCCAAACTCGTCGCGGTCCTCGACTAGATTCGGATGGTGTCCGACTCCCCGTCGCCGTACGGAGACCGCCGTCCAGTGCCGCCCAACAAGGGTCAGGCTGCGCCATGGCGTGGCGTCGCACTGAGTCTGCTCGTCGTCGCACTCGTCTTGTTCCTCGGCGCGGCCGTCGCGGTCGTGGTCGCAGTTGCCCGAATATGGATAACGCTCTCGCAAGATACGGGCGTGGACATTGCCGTAGGGCTGATCATCATCGTGTTCGTGGCGTTGGTCCTCTCTGGCTACGCCGTAGCGACCGCAGCCAGTAGAAGGCGCCAGAACTGACGCTCAGCGGAGCGCACTGGTCGGACTCCTTACGCCGAGTACACCTAGCCGGTCATTCAGCGAACCACCGGGCCCGCGGGACTCTGCCCGGTAAGACGTCACCGCTCGAACGCTACGGCGCAGCATGACATTCGATAGCCGATCGTCGTTTGGGGTGGAGGGGTGGGGGGCCGCGGTCACATGGTGAGCCGTTCCTGCTCGACGTGGGCCTCGGGCACACCGAGGCGCCGAAGTAGCCGTTGTGTGGCGAGGACCGCAGGGTTCGGCCCCACGACGAAGAAGCGGCCGGCTTTCAGCTCCTCGGAGCTGAGGAGGTTCCGGAGCGTCTCCGGTCGGAATCGTCCGACCTGGATCGTGGACCGGAATGGTGCGCCATCGCTGCTTTCATAGGCCGCAAGTACGTCCGCGTAGTAGGCGTCGTCCGAGTTCCGCACGGACCAAAGAACGTTGATGGGACGGTGGCCATGGTGCGCATCAGCGAGGCTGAGCAGGGGCGCGATGCCCGCCCCCATACCGAGGAAGACCAACGGGGTGCATGCAGGGAGGCGCTCGATCGCAGGCGCGAAGCGTCCGAACGGACCCTCGAGCCGGACGGGGGTACCTGCTGTCACGCGGTCGAGGGTGCGGGTGAAGTCCCCCGAGGCTCGGATCGTGAACGCGAGTCTGTCGGTCGACGCGTCCGTCGCCGAGAACGGGTGTGGTTCCCGGCTGACTCCGCGGCCTTCGAAGCGCGCGAAGTAGAAGTCGCCCGGGCGGGCGTTCGTTGCTGGTTCGTCGAGTGCGACCTCGAGACGGCGGGTGCTGGCGTTGAGTGGTTCGCTGGTGCCGACGACACCGGCGAGGTCTCGTTGCGGTGCTACCCATTTCTTCCAGGCGTAGATGCCGAGGACGGTGACGGTGTAGACGTCGAACAGCGTCATGAAGGCGAGGTGCTGGTTTACCCGGTCGATGACGTGGACGTGAAGCCAGATGAGCAGCACGATTGCGATGGTCGCGCGGTGTATCCAGACCGAGAGCTGATGGCGGAACACCACCTCGAGCGCCGCCTTCGCTCGGTGTGCGATTCGTGAGCGGTCGGTGAGCCACCCGCTGAGGAACAGCACGGCGTGGCACACCACGACGATGATGCTCCAGAACGCCCAGTCGCCGAGGAGCAACGCGAGACGGTCGGGGGCGAAGGTGTTCTGCCGGTGCAGGTAGGCCGGCACGATGGCGAGGACCGCGAGGACGCCGTGCACAGCGTAGATGGAAGGAAGTCCGACGGCGCGGTCGAGCCACGACGGTCGGGTGCTGAGGATGATGCCGAGGAGCCACCAGCTGTAAGCGATCAGCCCGAAGGTGATCGGGATCCGCAGTGAGAGTGCGTCGTCCATCTGCGCGTTCAGAGTCAAAACCAGCGGCAGCGGGAAGACGACGGTCGACGCCCAGAGCAGCAGTCGTGCGGCCATCTCAGAACCCCAACCCGTCGAGCCACTCGTCGACCTCGCCTTGCACTGCGTCCGGGTCGTCCGCGACGTCCGCGCCACGCATCGCGAGTCCGTCGAGGATGTTCGCATCGGGGTAGTAGTCCTCGAGCACGTTGAGCGAGTTGCCGAACCCAGACCCGTCGTGTGTGGTGAACGGCACGATTGTCGCGTCTCCGAGGTCGTGGTCACGCATGAACGTCTGCACGATCATCGGCTGTTCACCCCACCAGTTCGGGTAGCCGAGGAACACGGTGTCGTATGCAGAAGTGTCGGGCTGAGCGCCGGCGATGTTCGGGTAGATGCCTTCATCCTGCTCTCGCTGCGCCTGTTCGCTGGTGTCGTCGCGGTCGGCTGGGTACGGGTCTGCAGGCACGATCTCGTAGATGTCGCCATCGACGTGCTCATCGATGGCGATGGCCAGCCGTGCCGTGTTGCCGATGTCGAGGTCAAGGTTCGGGAAGTTCTCGCCGGTCCGTGAGAAGTACACGACGAGGGCGTCAGCGGCGGGAGCCCCCAGATCCTCTGACGCAGGCGCGGATGACTCGTTCGGCCCGTCGGCAGCGGCCTGCTGACTCGGGCGGCTGTCGGGTGGTCTCGATGTGTCGGCGGCGGTGAGGACGTTCGTCACCGTCAGGCCGGCGATTGCGACGACGCCGAGTGTCAGAAGGGCGATGAGACGGTAGGGCTTTCGCATGCGGAGCTCTTCCAGATGGGACCGGGCGTTTGTGCACGCCGGTGGAGCGAGAAAGCGAGGGGAGAGAGGGACGGTCGACAGTTGGTCGACCGCCCCCTTTCGGCGGCCTGATCAGCAGGTCTTCGTCGGTAGGCAAGTGCGGGCCTCGTGAACCCGGTGATGCCGGGAGGTGCCCTTAGACGGTGTGACGGTCGATGATCGCGGTGACGCGGATCTCGACGCGCATGCCGGGCAGACCAAAGGCGGGAGCGCCGATCTGGGTCCAAATCGGCCGACGGGCACCCATGCGTGAGTGCAGATGCTGCACCATCAGGCGTGTGTCTTCCGCTCCGATGACGCCGTCTTCGGGGAGGTGGAAGGAAGTGACGTCGACGACGTCGTGCCAGCTGGCGCCGGCTGCTGCGAGGGTGCGTTCCACGTTGTCGAATGCGCGCCGCATCTGCTCTTCGAGCGTGTCGGCTATCTGCATGCTGTCGTCCCAACCGCCCTGCCCGGAGGTCTCGACACGCTGTCCGATCCGTACCGCCTGTGACGCGTGAACGGTGTCCCGTGCCGTTTGGCCGTATCCGTCGGTGGCGAAGAACTCCGGGGTAGTGCCGGCGCTGTCGATCATTGGGTGGTCCTCCGTCGTGGACGGGTGCGGGGCGGTTCAGGAGTGGTAGACGTTGCTGAGCGGCTGCGGTTCACTGGTCGATGGACGCCATGTTGCCGTCGTCGTGGCGGGCGCCGGCGGCGGGGGTCAGGCGGTCGAGGCGGTCGAGCTGGTCCGCGGTGAGCTCTACGGCGTCTGCTGCGGTGTTCTCCTCGACGCGACCCACGCGACGCGTGCCGGGGATGGGGGCGATGTCGTCTCCGCGGGTGAGGATCCAGGCGAGAGCCGTCTGCGCGGGGGTCGCCTCTACTTCGGCACCGATTGCCTTCACTTCGTCGACGATCGCGAGGTTCCGGGTGAAGTTTTCCCCGGTGAAGCGGGGGTTGGTCTTGCGCCAGTCGTCGTCGGGGAAGTCGGCGACGCTGCGAATCTGGCCGGTGAGTAGGCCGTGTCCGAGCGGCGAGTACGGAACGAAGCCGATGTGCAACTCGCGCAGCAGCGGCAGGATCTCGGCTTCCACGTCGCGGGTCCACAGCGAGTACTCGGTCTGGAGGGCGGTCACGGGATGGACGGCGTGAGCTCGGCGAATCGTGGCGGGGCTTGCCTCGGAGAGCCCGAAGTGCAGCACCTTTCCTTCGGTGACGAGATCGGCGACCGCCTGGGCGGTCTCCTCGATGGGTGTCGAGGGGTCGACACGGTGCTGGTAGTAGAGATCGATGTGGTCGGTGCCGAGTCGCTTCAGCGATCCTTCGACGGCGGTCTTGATGTTGGCGGCGCTGCTGTCGATGGTGCCCGGGCCGCCTGAGTTGTGGGAGACGAGGCCGAACTTCGTGGCGATGACCACATCGTCGCGTCGCCCGGCGATGGCCTTGCCCACGACTTCTTCACTGTGGAAGGGGCCGTAGATCTCGGCGGTGTCGATGTGGGTGACACCGAGGTCGAGGGCGCGGTGGATGGTCGCTATCGATTCGCTGTCGTCGAGGGCTCCCTCTGACGTGTAGGTGCCGGCCATGGTCATGGCGCCGAGGCCGATGCGGGAGACGGTGAGGTCCCCGAGGTGTGCGTTCTTCATGTACTGCTCCTTGTTCGTTGTCGTTCGTTCAGTGGGCGGTTGCGAGGCGGGTGGGGGCGTTCCCTGTCTCGTGTGCTTCATCGGACTGGGCGCGTCGAATTGTCGGTCGCAGGCTGAGGGCGAGGATTGCGGCGATGATCACGAAGGCAAGGGCGACCATCGGGACAGCGCGGATGCCGAGCGTCTCAAGCGTGATTCCTCCGACGGTTGCGCCGGCGGCGAATCCTGCCTGCGCCAGGAGCACCCCGACACTGGTCGCCGTTTCCGGTGCGCGTCGGCCGGTGAGTAGGAGCGCCTGCTGGAAGATGACGACGACGGCTGCTACTCCGACGCCCCAGATGATGACGCCCACGAGCACGACCACGATCGACCGGCCTCCCACGATGAGGACGATGAACCCGGAGGCAACAACGGCTGGAGCGATGAGGATCGCCGCGAACACCGATCGTCGTGAGACCTGCCCGACGAAGAGCGTGCCGACGATCCCACCGACTCCGATGATGAGCAGGGTGATGCTCGTCAGCGCTTCGGGGGCGCCGAGCTCCAAGAGGTATGCGTCGATGTAGGTCAGGACGACGAAGTGCGAGAGCATCACCAGCGCCCAGGCGAGCGCAACGCGGAACACTCCGGGCAGGCGAATTGCCGAGAGGAAGGGAACGGTGCCGTGCGGGCTATCTCGGAACGTCGGGATCGTGAACGCCATCGCTGCGCCGGCGACGAGGACGAGTGCTGCTGCGCCGAGGAACACCAGCCGCCACCCGACCGAGTTTCCGGTGATGGAAGCAATCGGAGCTCCGAATGCCGTGCCGAGGCTCGTTGCGGTGAACACGACGGTGATGGCCTTCCCAGCGTTGCCAGGCCCGGCCATCCGAATTGCGACGGCGGGGAAGAGCGTGCAGATCACGGCGTAGGACGCACCACCGATGAAGCGTCCGATGTCGGCGACGACGATCGACGGGGCGACGGCGACGATCACGTTGCTCAGTACGAGCGTCCCCATCACGGTCACGAGGACGGGGCGTCGGGCGAATCGAAGCACCAACGCCGTCAACGGGAGCACGAGGATCGCATTGCCGAGTGCGTAGAACGTTGTCAGCGTGCCGGCCGTGGCCAGGCTGATGTTGAGGTCCCGAGAGATGTCGCCGAGGAGTCCGGCGGGGCTGAGTTCGATGGCGACGCCGAGGAACCAAGCGAACCCGAGGACGAGGATGGGACCCCATGGGAACCGTGCGGGAGGTGTGGTGCCGGAGGGTGCGGTCATCGTTTTCTTCCGTGAGAGAGGCTCCGGCAGCCGTAGGGGGAACGGCTGCCGGAGCGGCTGAGGGGAGAGGGTTCAGCGAGGGGAGATGCGAACGGTGGCTGCTGTGGGCCCGTCGCCTTGCATGATCGGAACGGCTGAACTGCCGGGGTACTTGTCCTCGTACGCCTGGTCGATGGCATCAGCCAAGGACGGGTCAGCAGCGGTGAAGGTGACCTCGTGGTCGCGACCGGCGACACGCACTCGCCCAGCGCCTTGGCGGATGGCGGCCTGGTACCAGCTCGACGAGGTGCCATTGGCCGCCCGCACGTAGACGTCGCCGTCGACGACGAGAGCCCAAGTTTGGGTGGGGGTGCCGTAGGTGGTGCCGTCCTCCCGGAAGGGCGCGACGAACAGGTCGGGTTCGTTTTCAATGACGGTGAGGTCTGCCCGTGTCCAAGCAGTCATGCGCGGCTCTCCGTCTGCTGTGAGGGTTCGGCCGTCGGATTCGCGGACGCGGCCACGTTTGCGAGCAGCTGAAGACCGTCGGCAGAGGCCGACCCAGGCTCAGCACTGAATACGAGCACCTGCAGCCCCCGCTCAGAGGCGAGATCCATGGTTTCGAACGACAAGGTCAGATCGCCGACGACAGGGTGGTGGATGTTCTTGATGCCGGTGCGGTGTTCGCGGACGTCGTGTGATGCCCAGAGTTTGCGGAACAGGTCGCTGCGGGTTGACAGCTCACCGACGAGGTCGGTCAGCTCCTTGTCGTACGGGGAACGACCTGCCTCGCGGCGAAGGAGTGCGACGATCTGCCTCGCGTTGGCATCCCAATCGCGGTAGAAGTCCTGGGACCGCCAGTCGAGGAAGACGAATCGGGCGGCGTTCACGGGACTGCCCTGGCCGCGGTACAGCTCGGAGAATAGTTCCCTGCCTAGGGGATTCGTCGCGACGGCGTCGAGCCGTCCGTTTTGGACGAAGACGGGCACCGTTGTCATGGCGGCGATCATCTGCTGCACGCCCGCACGCAGCTGCGTCTTCCGAGGCGCTGGCTGGTGTCGAGCGGGATGCGTGCCAATGTTGGCGGCGCGGACGAGGTCTGCGAGGTGGGCTGCTTCGGCATCGTCAAGCTGCAGGGCACGGTTGATGCCCTCCAGCACGGCGTCGGAAACGCCGAGCGCGTTGCCTCGCTCGAGCTTGCGGTAGTACTCCGGGCTGACGCCGGCGAGGAGAGCGACCTCCTCGCGCCGCAGCCCGGGCACCCGGCGGCGGCCGCCGAAGTCAGGCAGGCCTACCTCCGCCGGGGTCAGGCGGGCGCGCCTCGAGGTGAGGAACCCTCCGATGGCTTCGTGCTCTGCGTCCATGCCTTGAACCTACGACGCACATCAGTTCCAAAAGGGTCCCTCTTGATGACCCTCTAGAACCCCCCGGCACGAGCTAAAGGGGCACAGCGAGCGGGGTCTCATCCGGGCCCCTCTTGCATTGCGGCGTCTGCATAGCGTCGGGTCAGCCGTCGTTGAACGTGGACGGCTTAAGCCTCGAGGGAGTTGACCGTGAAGGGTTACGTGTTGCAGGAGAAGGGCCGAGCGGACTGGCAGGAGGTGCCAGTTCCGGAGATCGGTCCGTTTGACGCGTTGGTGCGTCCGACCGCAGTCGCCACCTGCACGACGGACGTGCACCTGATCGACGCCCTCTCGCTTCCAGGCGCGCTCGGGAAGGTGATCGGTCACGAGGCCGTCGGCGTCGTCCACGAAAACGGCGACCAAGTCACCGACTTCCAGGTCGGAGACCGCGTTCTTCTTCCCGCCGGCCTGGCCGACTGGCGCCACCCGCGAGCCCAGCGCGGCGAGGCCAAGTACCACCAGAGCCGAAGCCCGTACTTCTCCGACGATCCCAGGAACGGCGGGTGGTTCTCCGAGCTCGTCGCGTGCTACGACGCCGACTCCAACCTCGCCCACATCCCCGACGGCGTCACCGACGTCCAGGCCGTCGCCGTCGACGACATGGCCGCGACGGGCTTCACGGGCGTGGAACGGATGGAGATCCAATTCGGCGAGGTCGTCGTCATCATGGGCGTCGGCCCGGTGGGGCTGATGGGCGCCGCCGGAGCGGCCCTGCGCGGTGCGGGACGCATCATCGCCGTCGGCTCACGCCCCGCCACGATGGAACTTGCCAAACAGTACGGCGCAACCGATCTCATCGACTACAAGGCCGGCGATGTCCACGACCAGATCATGGCGCTCACTGGCGGCGTGCAGGTCGACAGTGTCCTCGTCGCCAGCGGCGGCGACGCCAGCGATCAGATCAGCACCGCCATGCGGTTGACGAAGTTAGGCGGTCATGTCTCCGTCGTCTCGGGGTTCTTCGACGACGAGACCGTGACGATCCCGCTCGAGGTGTGGAACTACGGCGTGATGGAGAAGTTCCTCACCGCTGCGCAGGCGAATCAGGGGCGGGACTGGATGGAGCGGCTCCTGCTCTTGATCGCGAACGGCAAGTTCGACACCGCGCCGATGGTCACTCACGTCCTCCACGGCTGGGACGCCCTTAGCGACAGCCTCGAACTGATGCGCAGCCGCGACCAGAACGTCGTCAAGCCCGTCGTCGTCATCGACTAACCACTCAGACCAACACATCAGCCGCCCCTCACCCCGAGAAGCGGCATTGGAATGGAAGGAAAACACTCATCATGAGCACATCCCTCACCGGCACCGTCGCCATCATCACCGGCGCCAGCAGCGGTATCGGACACGCGACCGCGCTGTCCCTCGCTGAGCAGGGCGCCGCCGTCGCCCTCGTCGCCCGCCGTCAGGACCGCCTCGACGCCCTGGTCGCCGAGGTCGAAGCTGCTGGCGGAACGGCCATCGCTGTCGCCACCGACATCTCCGACCGCGCTCAAGCGGAGGCGGCCGTTCAGAAGACCATCGAACGGTTCGGTCGTCTCGACATCCTCGTCAACAACGCGGGCCTCATGATCCTCGGCCCCTTCGCCGAAGCTGACATCGACGACTTCGAGCGCATGATCGCCATCAACCAGAAGGGGCTGCTGTACCTGACCAAGGCCGCCCTGCCGCACCTGCAGACGGCCGCAACTGACGACGTCCGCGGGGTGGCCGACATCGTCAACATCTCCTCCATCGCCGGACGTGAGGCCTGGGCGAACTTCGGTGTGTACGCCATGACCAAGTTCGGTATCAACGGGTTCACCGAGTCCCTGCGCCAGGAGATCACGCAGAGCCACGTCCGCGTCGGAGTCCTCGAGCCCGGCGCCGTCGACACCGAGCTGGTGTCGCACAACACCGACGAGATCGCGAACGGTGTCGCCGCGTTCCCCGAGGGCAAGGAGAAGCTGCTGCCCGAAAACATCGCCGACGGAATCACGTACATGGTCACCCGGCCCCGTCACATGTCCATCGGGGAGATCTGGATCATGCCCACTGACCAGGTCTGATCCCACACCGCTGCACCACCAGGAGGACACACCCATGAAGTACCGCATGCTCGGCAATACCGGCACCACCGTCTCGACGATCGCCCTCGGCACCATGGGCTTCGGGACCGAGACCGAGGAGAACGACGCGTTCGCGATCCTTGATCGCTTCTTCGACGCAGGAGGCAACTTCCTCGACACCGCGAACGTCTACGGCGCCGGAGCCTCCGAGGAGCTCCTTGGCCGGTGGTTCGCGAACCGTCCTACTGACGTCACAGACCGGGTCGTGCTCGCCACCAAGGGCCGGTTCGGCTTTGGGCCCGACATGAACGACGTGGGTCTGTCCCGGCGGAACCTCGACCGGGCGCTGGGCGGATCGCTGCGTCGCTTGGGCAGGGACACCGTGGACCTGTACCAGCTCCACGGCTTCGACCCGCTGACCCCGGTGGAGGAGACCTTGTCCTTCCTCGACGATGCGGTTCACGCCGGGAAGATCCACTACGTCGGTTTGTCCAACTTCACGGGGTGGCAGATGCAGCTGATGATCTCGACTGCGAAAGCGATGGGCGTCCAGCTGCCCGTCACTTTGCAGCCGCAGTACAGCCTCGTGTCGCGTGAGATCGAGTTCGAGATCGTTCCAGCGGCGCTGCACTCCAACATCGGACTGCTGCCGTGGTCGCCAGCCGCCGGCGGGTTCCTGACCGGAAAGTACACCCGTGATGCCCTCAAGATCGACGGCACACGGGCTGGGGCCGATAACCCGATGAACGACCACATCTTCGGAGACCTCGCCCGCAAGGACCAGAACTGGGCCACCCTCGACGTCGTGAAGGACGTCGCGGCGGAGATCGGGGCGACGCCGAACCAGGTGGCGCTCAGCTGGGTCGCCGCGCGGCCCGGGGTGACGGCGCCCGTGGTCGGTGCCAGGACTCTCACGCAGCTCGAGGAGAATCTCGCCGCGGCGGATCTCGAGTTGCCGGAGGCGACGGTAGCCCGGCTCGACGAGGTCAGCGCTCCGACTCCGAACGATTACCCCTACGGGCCGTTCGGTGTGAAGCAGCGCGACCGCTACGTCGACTCCAGCGACCAGGCCATCGGCGAACTCTTCTGACGCCCTCCCCGGCTTGATCCAAAGGGACCCTCTCTGACCTAGGTCAGGGAGGGTCTCTCGTGTTCGCGATTCGGGCTCAGCTCGGCCGGTCGGCCGGGACCGACGTCAGGTTGCCGAGGAGTTGCAACGCCGTCGCTGACGCTGAACCGGGCTCAGCCGTGAACGCCACCAGCTGCAGGCCGGGACCTCCTGCGACATCGAGCGCCTGGTACTCGAGCTCGACGGGGCCGACTATCTCGTGACGGAGACGCTTCCTCCCTGTGCGGTGTTCCCGAACGTCGTGCGCACCCCACAAGGCTCGAAACGGCTCGCTCCTCGTGGCGAGCTCGCCGACCAGGTCGCTGAGCTCGCGGTCGAACGGGGCTCTGCCTGTCTCGATGCGGAGCAGGGCGACGAGCTCATCGGCGGAGTCCTCCCAGTCGAGGTAGAACGAAGCGCTTCGGGGGTCGAGGAATAGATAGCGGGCGAAGTTCGGGGTCCGGTCGACGTCGGCGAACATCGGGGAGAACAGTGCTCGGGCCATGGCATTGGTGCCGAGCACGTCAAGCCGGCCGTCCTGCACCAGGGCGGGGACCTCGGTCATTGCGTCGAGAAGCTGCTGAACGGAGGGTGCGATCGTTCGCGGGCGGGCCGGCGCGCGCCTCCTGACAGGGCGGACACCGTCGTTCGCGGCTCGCACCAGATCGTGCAGGTGTGCGCGCTCGGTGTCGTCGAGCCGCAGGGCGCGGCTGACACCATCGATGATGCCCTCCGAGATCCCGGACGCATTCCCGCGCTCAAAGCGGACGTAATACTCGACGCTCATTCCCGCGAGCAGGGCGACCTCTTCTCGGCGCAGCCCCGGCACGCGGCGCCTTCCGCCGAAATCAGGCAACCCAACCTCCTGAGGTGTGAGACGGGCGCGCCGCGACGTCAGGAAGTCGCGGATGTCGCGGGTCTGATCCATGCACCGAATGTAGGCGACCACGCAACGCGCACGGGGGTCCTGCCAGTGACCGTGTAGAGCGGGTCTGTCTCGGCTGACGGAGGTCGCCTTGACTGAAGGCATCGCCGCCGCGGGTCCTCCGCGGAGCAGACCCCACAAGAAAAAGGACATCATCATGGCTGGCAAGAACGTTTGGCTCGTCACCGGAGCGAGCCGCGGGCTCGGCACCGACATCGCACGCGCGGCTCTCGCCGCTGGCCACTCAGTCGTCGCGACCGGCCGCGACGCCGCCAAAGTCGAGGCCGCCGTCGGCGCCCACGAGAACCTCTTCGCGCTCACCCTCGACATCACTGACCAGGACGCCGCCGAGGCTGCGGTCAAGGACACGCTCGACCGATTCGGTCGGATCGATGTCCTCGTGAACAACGCCGGAAACTTCTACGCCGGGTTCTTCGAGACCATCAGCGACGCCCAGTTCCGCGCCCAGATGGACACCAACTTCTTCGGCCAGCTCAACGTCACCCGCGCCGTCCTGCCGACGCTCCGCAAGCAGCGATCCGGTCAGATCATCACCGTCACCTCGACCGCCGGATTCGTCGGCGGTGTCTTCCAGTCCGCCTACGCCGCCTCCAAGCACGCCCTCGAGGGGTGGATGGAATCCCTCACCCCGGAACTCGCCCAGTTCGGCATCTCCGCCATGGCAGTCGAGCCCGGCTTCTTCCGCACCGACCTCCTCGTCGCAGGGTCCTCCACCATCAGCCCCGAGATCAACATCGACGACTACGCCGACGCGACCGCGCAGACCCTCGCGGCCTTCGCCGGCATGAACGGAACCCAGCCGGGCGACCCCGCGAAGCTTGCCCAGGCGATCGTCACCCTCTCGGATGGAGACACTCTGCCTGCACGGTTCATCGCCGGGGCCGACGCCGCCCAGATGATCGAGCAGAAGCAGGCCGACGTGCAGCAGCAGATCGACGCCAACCGTGCTCTGTCCGAGTCTCTCTCCCACGACGCCTAACCCTGCCCTCGAAGCACACCTCCTGGTCTGAAAGGACAACACCCATGACCACACCGCTTGGCATCGTCGGCTCCGGCGCCATCGGCAGCACCCTTGCCCGCCTCACCGTCGCCGCCGGCCTCGATGTCGTCATCAGCAACTCTCGCGGACCCGAGAGCCTGGCCGAACTTGTCTCGGACCTCGGCCCCCGAGCGCGTGCGGCGTCCGTCGTCGACGTAGCCACGGAGGCCGATGTTGTCGTCGCGGCCATCCCGCTCGTCGCCGCGACCGATCTGCCTGCGCCGGCCCTAGCGGGGAAGATCGTCATCGACACGACGAACTACTACCCGCAGCGCGACGGCCACATCGCGGCCCTGGACTCGAACGAGTCCACAGCAAGCGAACTCGTCCAGGCCCACCTCGCCGACTCGCACGTCGTCAAGGCGTTCAACGCGATCACGTTCGCGAGCCTCGGCAATGGAGCGCGACCCCTGGGCGACCCTGAGCGCAGTACCCTGCCCATCGCCGGTGAGAACGCCACGGCGAAGGCTCGTGCGGCCGAGCTGATCAGCACGCTCGGGTACGACACTCTCGACACGGGTGGGCTGACGGACAGCTGGCGTTTCGAGCCCGGTACCCCGATCTACTGTGACCCGTACATGCCGGCCTGGCCGAGCGAGACGTTGCCGTTCGACGAACTGCTCGCATGGCTGCTCGCTGCCCCGGTCATCACCATGACGAAGGAGCGGGCTCAGAGACTCATCGACGACGCCGTCCGCGGTGCCGCTGGCGGGTACTTCCCCGAAACGGCTTAGCCCCAAGGAGCAGAAGGCCCCGGTCAGTTCAGTCGGCCGGGGCCTTCCGCCGGACATCGGCCCGCCCGTCAGACGGTGGTCCATCGAACTCGCCTGCATCTCAGCGAGCGCCGAGCCGACCACCATACCCCCGTCGCGGCATGGCTGGCACCGTCGTTCTCGCTCGCTCCGTCGGCTCCGTCTCACATGGGTGGTCCGCGAGCTCTCGCAGTGAAGGCGCGCCGAACGGACGCCCCGCAGGAGTCGGTCACGCGTCGCATGGCGGACCAGAACCTCCCCGAACCACCCGGTGACCAGTCGAACGCGACGGCGACGAGTGGGCGCGCAGCGACGAGACCCGACCCCTCCGGACGGCGACAGCGACGAGGGAGAACACTGGCCCCATGACGACCAAGATCACCCTCATCATCGACAACCCGACCGACCCCGCCGCCTTCGAGCAGGCGTACCCCGCGCTCGAGGAAGCAGCCGGCGCCCTGCCGCAGCTGCGCCGCCTCGAGGCAGGCAAGGTCTGGCCGAAGGAAGACGGCACGCCCACCCCGGCCCACCGGACGCTCGACCTGTACTTCGACTCCTACGACGACGCGTCCGCAGCCGTCGCCGGCGAGGAAGCGGGCGCCTTCTTCGGCCAGCTCGGCGCCACCGGAGCGACCTTCACCGGGCTCTTCTCCGACGTCGAGAAGGCGTGACCACCACCGTCCTCGTCGCCGGCGCGACCGGTGACCTCGGCGGACGCATCGTCCGGGCACTCCGTCGGCACGACACCCACGTCCGCGTCCTGACCCGCCCCGGGTCCACCGCGACGGCACCGACCGAAGGCGACGACCACGTCGAGGTGGTCCGCGCGGACTACGACGACCACGCAGCGTTGACCTCGGCGCTCGCCGGGGCCGAGGTCGTGGTGTCCGCGGTGAGCGGCACGCGCTCGGTGATCGTCGACGCGCAGCGCGCCCTGCTCCGGGCAGCGGTGGACGCCGGCGTCGAACGGTTCATCCCGTCCGACTACGCCGCCGACTACCGGTCCATCACCCCGGGGACGAACCGGAACTTCGAGCTGCGCCGCGAGTTCGCCGCCGACGTCGACGCCGCACGCATCCGGGCCACGTCGGTGCTCAATGGCGCGTTCACCGACATGCTCACCGGGCAGGCGCCGCTCATCCTGTTCGACCGACAGCGGGTGCTCTACTGGTCCTCGGCCGACCAGGTGCTCGACTTCACCACGAAGGACGACGTCGCCCGCACCACCGCCCTCGTCGCGCTCGACCCGGGTGCACCGCGCTTCGTCGAGGTCGCGGGGGACCGGGTGACCTCGCGGAGCATCGCCGACACGATGTCCCGGCTCACCGGCACCCCCTTCCGACTGCAGTGGGCGGGGACCGCGTCGACGCTCTCGGCGATGGCCCGGGTGGGGCGGCGCCTGTCGAAGGCCGGCGACGACGAGCCGTTCCCGGCGTGGCAGGGCATGCAGTACTTCGTCAGCATGTTCAGCGGCGAGGCCACGCTGCGCCACGTCGACGACGAGCGGTACGGTGCAGAGGGCTGGACGACGGTGCGGGAGGTGCTCGCAGAACACGTCCGAGCCTGAACCCACGACGGAGCCTGAACCCTCGAACGGAAGCGCACCTGATGACCGACACCACCTGCCACATGTCGATCTCCCTCGACGGCTTCGTCGCCGGGCCCGACCAGCGCCTCGACCAACCGCTCGGACGCCGGGGCGGGGAACTCCACACCTGGCACATGCCCGGCGCCGACGTCGGCGAGGTGGACCGCACGGCAGCGGGCTGGCTCATGCGACCCCGCGGCGCCTACGTGATGGGCCAGAACATGTTCGGGCCGCCCAGCACCGAGCGGCCCGACGACTGGACGGGCTGGTGGGGCGACGAACCGCCGTACCACGCACCCGTCTTCGTGCTCTCGCACACGGCCCACGACCCGATCGAGCTCGACGGCGGCACGACCTTCCACTTCGTCACCGACGGCTTCGACGCCGCCTACGCCCGCGCGGTCGAGGCGGCCGGTGACGCCGGGGTCGACATCGCCGGCGGCGCCTCGACGGTCCGCCAGGCGCTCGCCGCCGGGGTCGTCGACGAACTCACGCTCGACGTCGCGCCGGTGCTGCTCGGCTCCGGGGAGCGGATCTTCGAGGACGGCGCCGAGTCGTTCGACTTCGAGCCCGTCGAGGTCCTGCACTCGCCGCTGACGACCCACATCCGGTACCGCCGCCGCGCCTGACCATCGCCGCAGAACACGGCCACGAGCACGAACAGACGCACGAGCACGCGCCGAGACCGTCACGCCCCGTCCGGCACCGTCACGATCCGGTTCTGGTACGCCCACACGACGGCCTGCAGCCGCGACCGCACCCCGAGCTTCGGCAGCATCCGGGCGAGGTGCGACTTCACCGTGGAGACCTCGACGACGAGCGCGGCGGCGATCTCCTCGTTCGACATCCCCTGGGCGAGCAGCAGGAGCACGTCCCGCTCGCGAGCCGTGAGGACCTCGTCCGCCCGGTCGCCCGACACCGGCTGCAGGCTCCGCCGCGCGACGAACTCGCGCAGCACGCGACGGGTGAGCGCCTGGTCGATGGTGCCGTTCCCGGCGGCGACCTGCCGCACGGCCCCGACGATCACGTCGGGCTCGGCGTCCTTCAGGAGGAAGCCCGACGCACCCGCCTCGAGCGCGCCGAACACGAGGTCGTCGAGGTCGAACGTGGTGAGCACGAGCACCGGGACCGCGGGGTCGGCCCCGGGCGCGCAGAGTTCGCGCGTGACCTCGATGCCGTTCCGCACCGGCATCCGGATGTCGAGGCACGCGACGTCGGGCCGGGTGCTCCGGGCGAGTGCGAGGGCCTCGCCGCCGTCGGCGGCGACCCCGACGACCTCGATGTCGGGCTCTGCGGACAGCAGGGCGGAGACACCGGCGCGGACCAGCGGCTGGTCGTCCGCCACCAGCACGCGGATCACCCGGCCACCTCCGGCGCGTCGGCCGACGTGTCGGCGGCGGGTCGCGCCTCCCGAGCCGTCACCAGCTCGACCGTCCAGCCACCGTCACCGGTGGGTCCGACCTGGAGGCGCGCCCCGACCAGTTCTGCCCGCTCGCGCATGCCGCGCAGTCCGTTCCCACCCGACGGCGAGCTGCCGACGGACGGTGCGGTGGGCACCCCGTTCTCGACGCGGACCGTCAGGTGGCCGGGGTCGCGGTCGTCGACGGTCACCCGGCACGGTGCGCCGGCGGCGTGGAGCGCGACGTTGGCGAGGGCCTCCTGCACGGTGCGGTAGGCGACGAGCTGGGTGAGCGGACCGATGCCGTCCGCCAGCGGGTGGTCGCCCGGCTGCACGGAGAGCTCGACCGCGCTGCGGGTGCGGGCGGCCTCGACGAGGTCGACGATGCCGGCGACGGTCTCGACCACGGTCTCGGCGGGGGTGTCGTCGCGGAGGAGTCCGACGAGGCGGCGGAGGTCCTCGAGGACGGCCGTGCTCTGCTCGCGCACCTGCCGGACACCCTCGTGCGCGCCGTCCGGGTCGGTGTCGATCTGCCGGTCGACGACGGCCGACATCAGGGCGATCCCGGACAGGTGGTGGGCGGCGATGTCGTGCAGCTCGCGGGCCATCGCGGCGCGTTCGCGGGAGACGGCCGCCTCGACGCGGGCGTCCTGCTCCCGGGCGAGGGCGGCTGCCTCGGCGGTCCGGGCGTCGGCTGCCGCGGTGCGGGCGTCGGCTGCTGCGGTGCGGGCGTCCGACTCGGCCCGGCGTGCGGCACGGAGCTCGCGGCGGGACCGGACGATGAGCGTGACCACGAGGGGGAGTCCGACCGCGCCGACGGCCTGCAACACGCCCTGCCCGGCCGACGCGCCGAGTCCGGACACGACGCCGCTCCGCATCGCGCCGGAGCCGTGGGCCCACGTGATCCCCGTGCCGACCGCCACGAGGACCGCCGATCCCGCGACGGCCGGCCAGAGGCGGGAGAGCGGGACCCGGAGCGTGGCGAGCACGACGGCCACGACGACGGGCAGCGCGGTGAGGCCGAACGCGGCGCTCGTCGACACGAGGGCAAGGAGGATCGGCAGCGCACCGACGGCGAGGAGCACGGAGCGGGGTGCTCGGCGGGCGCCGAGCAGCAGGGCCGACTGGGCGACCAGGGTGATCGCGAGGAGGGTCCACGCGGTCCCGCCGACATCGGGGAACCCGGGGCCTGCTCCCATCGTGTCCGTGGTGTCCGGGTCCATGGCGTCGAGTGGCGGCAGGCCGAGCAGGAGTCCGAGCGTGACCACGGCGGTGCCGGCGGCGACGAGCAGGTCGGTCCAGCGGCGTCGTCGGGTGGGCACGCCGCGTGCGTCGCGTCGGTCGGGCGCGTCAGCGGGTGCCATCGTTCGATCCTACGAGTCGGGGCGTGCCGACGGCGCGGCCGCTGCCGCCGCGTCCGCCGCCGGTGTAGCCGAGCCGCCCCCGTGTCACCACGAGCAGGACGAGGGCCGCGACGGTGGACACGATCGCGAGGCCGTGCATCATCGTGCCGGCGGTCATCCCCGGGTACATGTCTGCCCACAGCGTCGAGATGGTGTTGTTGACGCCGACGTGCAGGAGGAGGGCGACCGGCAGGCTCTCGCCGGTGCGGTTGAACACCCACGTCATCACGACGTTGAAGGTGATGGTGAACAGGGCGAACACGACCGGCTCCGTCCAGTGCGCGTCCGGCCACCCGCCCCAGTCGCTGAGGTAGAGCGGCATGTGCCAGAGCGCCCACAGCGGGCCGAGGACGGCGGCTGCGCCCAGCGGGCCGAACCGTTCCTGCAGTCGCGGCAGGGCGAAGTCGCGCCAGCCGGGCTCCTCGGACAGCCCGGTGGAGAAGAGCTGCACCACGAGTCCGGGAACGAGGGCGAGCAGCGCGAGCGCACTCGGCGCCTGCACCTGGCCGCCGGCGAAGGGCAGCCCGGTGGCGACGATGATCGCGGGCACGCCGACGAGGGCGAGGGCGTACCAGTACCAGGCGACCCGCCAGCGCCAGAGCCGACCGACCCAGCGGCGGAGTCCGGGGCGGCCGTCGGCGATCGCCGTCACGAGGAAGGCACCGCCGAGGGGGCCGAGCAACGCTCCCGGCAGGACGCCGGTGAACTGCGCCGTGCCGAGGAACTCGGGGAAGTGGAGGTCCCAGACGCCGAGGCCGTGCGGCGACAGGATGTAGGGGATCCACGCCAGCCAGCTGAGGCCGAGGGCGAGGGTGGCGAAGGAGGCCAGCGTGTGCCGCGTGATGACCCCGCGGACCCCGGTCCGACGGGCGGTGCCGGTGCCGGCGCTGTGCCGGTGTTCGGTGGTGATCGTCATGGCATCGACGCTACGAACGGCGCGTCCGACGGACGACCGGCGAAGGGACGCACTCCGCGGGGTTCCTCCGAAGGATGCAAGGACGTGGACGCGAGGACCACGGACTGGAGGCGCGGTGCCAGCTGGCACCGCGCCTCCAGTCCTTCAGCCGGTCAGTCCCAGATCGAGACCCAGTCGATGTCGACGTGTCCGCTCGCGGACGCCGGCACGGAGCCGCCGATGGCGGTCTCCGCCTGCAGCGTGACCCGCATCGGGTCCGTCGGGACCGCCTTGCGGGTGACCGACACGAGCGAGTTGTTCCAGTAGAACCGGACCACGCCGTGGTCCCACTCGGTGGTCGCCACGTGGTAGCCGCTGCTCTGGGCCGACTTGGTCGGCTTCTGCACGCTGCCGTCGAACGACATCATCCCGTTCCGCATCGATCCCGGGATCGCCGACGCGGGTCGAGCCGTGCTGCCGAGGTCACCCTCGGGCCAGTCGATCTCGCCCTTGTTCCAGTCGTCGTCCGTCGGCCACAGCATCCCGACGAACTTGTAGCCCGGGGTGTCCGTCGTCTTGTAGCGGATGGACACCCGACCCGTGGTGTGTGCGCGGTAGTTGTCCGGCAGCACCGTGGCGACGAGTGGCTGCCCGTTCTCCGAGTGCACCCAGAAGTCGAGCTTGCCGTCCTTGACGCTCAGCACCTTGTCCGGTGCGTAGAGCCCGCGACCACTCGTGTCGCGGTAGCCGTCGTAGGCCCCGAGGCCCGGGTACTTGCTGAGGACGCTGCCGCGCGGTGCAGCGGTGGAGAAGTCCTCGGCGTACGTCTGCTTCCACGTCCGACCGTTCGACACCACCGTGCCCGTGGGCATCTTGGTCAGCGAGGTGGTCGCCGCTTCGGACGCGCTCGGTTGCTGCGCGAGTCCGATGACGACGGCGCCGGCCGCGACGAGTGCCATCCCTGCGGCGACTCGCCTCCTGGTGCGGGTCCTGGTCGTGTGGTTCGTTTCCCTGTTGTCCATGTCCTTCTTCCGGGTGTCCCTGATCACCGTCTGCTCGCGTCCTCCTGCGGGTCGTGAGCGACGCGGAACCGTACCCCGTGCTCACTGCCCGCGCGCCGAGGAGTCCCCAGGGAAATCGGATGAGCAATGCTCTGGGACAGCCGCGGATCCGCCCCCCGAACGGGGGACGCGTCACTGAGTGGATGTTCAGGATTCTGGTCGCACCTAGGCTGAGGCGGTGTTCGAACTCCACCACCTCGCCGCGCAGGAACTCTGGGACTGGATCCGACGCGGTGAGGCGACCGCGCTCGAGGTGACCGACCACTACCTGGCGAGGATCGCCCGGCTCGATCCCGGTCTCGGCGCCTTCGTGACGGTGACCGCGGACGCCGCACGCGACCGAGCCGAGCACCTCGGCCACCGGGTGCCGACGTCGAGGCCGCTGTGGGGCCTCCCGTCCGCCGACAAGGACCTGTACGACCGCGCCGGCGTCGCCACGCGGAACGGATCCTCGAGCCTGCCCGACCGCCCCGCGGCAGCTGACCACCCGCTCGTCGCAGCGCTCGACGCCGCCGGTGCGGTGAGCCTCGGCAAGACGGCGTCGCCCGAGTTCGGGATGTCGTCGTCGTCGGAGACCCGGTTCGGCGTGACCCGGAACCCGTACGACACGAGCCGCGCGCCCGGGGGGTCGTCGAGCGGTGCGGCGGTCGCGGTCGCGGCCGGACTCCTCCCGGCCGCGGTGGGGTCGGACGGTGGGGGCTCCGTGCGGATCCCGGCGGCGGCGACCGGGTTGGTGGGGCTGAAGCCGAGCCGTGGTCGTGTGCCGTCGATGCCCGGGCGCTCGGGCGTCGGCGGGCTGTCGGTCGCGGGGCCGATCACGCGGAACGTCGCGGACGCGGGCATGCTGCTCGACGCGCTCGTGGCGCCGACCGGGCTCCCGGAGCTGCACCCGTACGCGCTGGTCACGCCCGACGTCGGCGAGGGGCCGTTCACCGCCGCGGCCGTCCGCGGCGAGGGGCGCTTCGTCGTCGGGCTGCTCGAGGGCTCCCCGTGGGACGACACCGTCGACGTGGTGGTCGACCCCGCGGCACGCGCCGCCGTCGAGACCGCCGTCCGGGTGCTCGGCGAGGTCGGGCACGGCGTCGAGGACGTCCGGATGCCCCGGGCGCCGTACGCTGACGCGTTCCGGGTGGCGTGGGAGTCGAGCGCTGCCCGGCTGCCGATGGTCCCCGGGATCGACCTGTCCGGGTTGACGCCCCTGGTGTCGTGGCTCGTCGACCGCGGCCGCGCGCTGACCGGCACGCAGGTGCTCGACGCGATGACGGCGCTCGACACCTTCTCGGCGGCGCTCATCGGTGCGTTCGACCGGTTCGACGCCGTCCTCACGCCGACCCTCGCGCTCACGCCGCGGCCGCTCGGCTGGTACGGGTCCGACCCGGAGGAAGACTTCCGCCGCCAGTGCGCCTACTCGCCGTGGACGTCGATGGCGAACGTGGCCGGGCTGCCGGCGATCACGCTGCCCGTCGGTGTGACGGACGAGGAGCACCCGGACGGCGCGGGACTGCCGATGGGCGTGCAGCTCATCGGGCGTCCCGGTGGCGAACGGGTGCTCCTGGCGATCGGCGCGCAGCTCGAGCGGCGGTTCCGGTGGCAGCGGCGGCACCCGGCGGCCTGGACCGCCTGACCGGGCGCTCGGCGTCGGAGCCCAGGGCTCAGCCCTGCTTCTCCATCGCCTCGCTGTACTCCTTGCGCATCTTGTCGCCTGCGGCAGCGGTCCACGTCTTCACCCCGGCCTTGACGGCGGCGAGGTTCGTCCGACCGAGCACGTAGTCGTTGCAGACGCTGTTGAACGCCTGGTTCGCCGACTGCGTGGACGTGGCCGAGGGGGAGTAGAAGCCGTCGACCGGGTTCTTCACGAGCATGTCCTGCGTGGCGACCTGCCACGCGTGCGACTGGCGGAGCTGCTCGTCGATCCGGACCGCGGTGTTGAGCACCTGCGGACCCGCCGCGAGCCGGTACAGCGAGCTGGCGTTGATCATCTGCTCGCCGGTCTTCGTGAGCACCGCATCCGGTCCGCTGCCGGTGTGGTGCACGTTCTTCTTGCCGTGGGTGAGCGTGAAGGCCTCGCGCGAGCCGAACGGTGCCGACAGGTAGTCGAGCAGCCGGAGCTGGGAGCGGATCCTCGCCGGGGTGGTCTTCTTCAGTGCGGCGAACGAGAAGCTCGACGTGCCCTGGTAGTTCGCGCCCTTCCCGCCGTCGGCACCGAACGGCACGATGCCGCCGGTCACGATCCCCTTCGGCATGGTGACGTCGAGCAGCGCCGAGATGCCGTCGAGGTGCATGAGCACGGTGCCGTTGTTGATGTACGTCTTCGCCTTGGCGCTCTCGAGGCTCGGGGTGTCCGGGTGGTAGATCCCGAGGTTCCAGAGCTTCTTGATGTACGAGAGCATCTCGAGCCAGGCACCGGTCTCGTTCTTGTGCGTGAGCGTCCCGCCCGAGGACTGCTTCCACTGGTTCGGGACGCCGAAGGTCGCGCCGATGAAGTCGTACGACCAGTCGACGCCGCTCGATCCGCCGCCGCCGGCGATCGCGTACCGGCCGGCCTTGGTGTCCGTGACCGCCCTGCAGAGCTCGGTGAACTCGTCCTTGTCCTTCGGCGCGGGTGCTGCGCCGGTGAGCTGTTCGATGAGGTCGGGGCGGCAGACCATGACCGAGCCGAACGGCGGACGGTGCTCCGGGACGCCGTAGATCTTCCCGTTGATGCGGGCACTCCGCCACGACGCGGTGGGGATGTTCGCGAGGTTCGGGTAGTCCTTCACGGCGTCGCCGGACAGGTACTCCGACAGGTCCGAGAACTTCGCGTCGAGCAGCTGCGGGAACCGTGGTGGCATCGCGAAGGTCAGGAACTCGACGATGTCCGGGATGTCGTTGCCCGCCGTCATCGTGGCGAACTTCGTGTCGAACGAGTCGCCGGGGACGAACGTCAGGTCGTACTCGGTGTTCGTCAGACCACCGATGTAGTCGAGGAACGAGTTGTCGGCGGGCGGCGGCGCCGTGTACGTGACGACGAACCCGGACGTCTTCGACCCGTCGGCGACCTTCCCGGTCACCGAGGTGAAGAGTTCGCTGTCCTGGGGGTACGAGTAGTACACGGGCTGCACGACGTCGTTGCCGGGCAGGTCCGGCTTCGGACCCTTCGTGATCGGCACGTACGTCGGCAGCGCGGCGACCGTGTCGGAGATGGTCGCGGCGGTGCCGCCGGAGGAGCAGCCGGCGAGGCCGCCCGCCGCGCTGAACGCGACGAGGCCGAAGGCGGCGCCGGAGAGGAGGGTCCGTCGGCTGAGGCCGGCGGTGGTCGTGTCGGTCATGGCTTCTCCCTTGAAGCGTTCGGGTGGAGGGTGGTTCGGCGGGGCCGCGTCAGCCCTTGACGGCGCCGGTCAGGACGCCCTTGGTGAGGTGGCGCTGGACGAGCGGGTAGGCGGCGAGGATCGGGATGATCGCGATCATCACCACCGCCATCTGGATCGACTCCGCCGGCGGCTGCATGGTCGCGTCCGACCCGGCGCCGGACACCAGGCTCGATCCCTGCAGCACGTACGTCCGGAGCACCAGCTGGAGCGTCCACTTCGTTGAGTCCGACAGGTAGAGCAGGGCGTTGAAGAACGCGTTCCAGTACCCGACCGCGTAGAACAGCCCGACGACGGCGATCACCGCGCGCGACAGCGGCAGCACCATCTGCCAGAGGATGCGGAACTCGCCGGCGCCGTCGATCTTCGCGCTGTCGATGAGCTCCTGCGGGATGCTCATCATGAAGCCGCGGACGACGACCATGTTGAACACGCTGAACGCGCTCGGCAGGATCAGCGCCCAGTAGTTGTCGAGGAGCCCGAGCTGCTTGACCATCAGGTAGAGCGGGATCATCCCCGGCGCGAACAGGAACGTGATGAGGACGAACGTCAGCAGCGGTCGCTGGAAGAGCGATCCCTGCCGGCTGAGCGCCCAGGCGGCGAGGACGGTCGACGCGAGGCTGATCGCCGTGCCGACGATCGTCACCAGGAGCGTGACCACCACGGCGCGGGTGACGACCCCGCCGGACAGGATCTGCACGTAGGCGGAGAGGTCGAAGGACCGTGGCCAGACGACGTAGCCGCCGGCGGCCGTGACGTCGGCCTGGCTCGACACGCTCGTCGAGAAGACGATGAGGAACGGGAACAGCACCACCGCGAGGATCAGGACGATCGCGACGGCCTTCAGTGCGAGGACGACGGGCTTGGGCTTCCCGGCCCAGACCGGACGGACGATGGTGCTCATGATCGCGAATACACTCCCTGCTCACCGAGCATGTGGGCGGCCTTGTTCGCCGCCATGATGAGGACGAACCCGACGAGGCCCTTGATCAGGCCGACGGCGATGCCCGTGGACCAGTTGCCGTCGACGACGCCGTGGTAGTAGACGTAGGTGTCGAGCACTTCGGCGGCGTCGGCCCCCACGGCGTTCCGTTGCAGGATGATCTGCTCGAAGCCGACGGACAGCGCCTCGCCGAGCCGCAGGATGAGCAGCAACACGATGATCGGCCGGATGCCGGGCAGCGTCACGTGCCAGAACCGGCTCCACGCACCCGAGCCGTCGATCGCGGCGGCCTCGTACAGGTTGTCGTCGATCGCCGCGAGGGCCGCGAGGAAGATGATCGTCCCCCAGCCGGCGTCCTTCCAGATCACCTGGCTCGTCAGCAGCAGCTTGAACGTCGACGGGTCGCTCATCACGCTGATCGTGCCGGCGTCGAGTTGCCGGAGCGCGTGGTTCACGACACCGCCCGAGCCGAGCGACTGCTGGAAGAACCCGACGACGATGACCCAGGACAGGAAGTGCGGCAGGTAGAGGACCGACTGCACGGTCGCCCGCAGCCACGGCCACACCAGCGAGTGGATGAGCAGCGCGAGGGCGATCGGCACCGGGAAGAACAGCACCAGCTGGATGAACGTGATCTCCAGCGTGTTGAGCGTCGCGCGCCAGAAGTCCGGGTCCGCGAAGAGCACCTGGAAGTTCGACAACCCGACCCACGGGCTCTGGGCGATCGGGATGTACGGCTGGTAGTCCATGAACGCGATCACGTTCCCGAGCATCGGGACGTACACGAACAGCAGGAGCAGGACCACCGCCGGCGCGACCATGATCAGCAGCGGGTAGTCCCGTCGCAACCTCGCGGTGAACGGGACCTTGCGGGCCACCGGGACGCCGTCGGACCGTGGGGTCCGCGTCTCGGTGGCCGGGTCGACCATCGTCGCGCTCATGTGGCTCCTTTGCTCACGTGGCTGGGGTCCGCGGCCGGACCTCCGGTGGCGGTTTCGTCATCCTGGGACGTCCGTATGATGACGGTCAAGCGGGCGTATTCACCCGCACACGAAACGAACATGGGAGCGACGATGCACCCGACCAGACGGCAGGAACGGATCCTGGCCGAACTCCGTGTCCACGGCAGCCTGTCCGCCTCGGACTTCGCAGCGCGCGAAGGGATCTCGGCGATGACGGTGCGCCGCGACCTGTCCGAACTCGCCGACCGCGGACTCGTGCGACGTGTGCACGGCGGCGCGGTGTCGGTCGAGACACTGCCCACCGCCGGCGCACCGCACCGTCCGGCACCGCGACCCGAGCCGACCACGCGGACCGCGACCGAACCCGGCGCGCTGTTCACACTCGGACTCGTCGTCCCCGACCCGGGCTACTACTTCCCGAAGATCGTCGCGGGCGTCGCCGAGCGCACCGAGGCCCTCGGCGGACGGGTCGTCCTCGGGGTGTCCCGCTACGACCCGGACCGCGAACGACAGCAGGTCGAACGGCTCATCGCCGCCGGGGTCGACGGGCTCCTCGTGACGACCACCGTCGCGGACGCCGTCGACACCCTCGAGCTCCTCGACCGGGCACCGATGCCCGTGGTCGTCGTCGAGCGCTCCCTCACCGAGGCACCCGTCGGCACGCAGCTCGAGTCCGTCCGGAGCGACCACGAGGCCGGGGCCGGGATCGCCCTCCGCCACCTCGCCTCGCTCGGGCACCGGAAGATCGGCATGGCCGTGTTCGAGACCCCGACGACCCCGCAGCTCCGCACCGGCTACGAGCGCAGCGTCCGCCAGCTCGGCCTCGGCACCGACGCACCCGTCGAGGTGATCGACGAGACGCACGCGGTCGGCGAGGCCACACGGGCGTTCGTCCGACGCTGCATCGACACGGGCACCACCGCGGTGTTCGTGCACTCGGACCACTACGCCGTGGAGTTCGTCGAGACCGTCACCGAGATGGGCCTGACGATCCCGGGCGACCTCTCCGTGGTGGCCTACGACGACGAGGTCGCCGCGCTCGCCGAGGTCCCGCTCACCGCGGTGGCGCCACCGAAGAACGACGTCGGCCGGTTCGCGGCGACGATGTGCTTCGAGCGGATCTCGGCCACGGCGCAGACCGGGTTCGCCCGACGGCACATGACCCTGACGCCGACGCTGAGCGTGCGCGGGTCCTCGGTCGCGCCGGTGTTCGCTTCGTGATCGTTTGCGCGGCCGTTCTTGACATCGAACACCGCGCGGCGCTGGCATGGTGATCGCCGACCGCCTACGAGGAGCCGCCGACGATGACGTCACACCCCCGCACGCACCGCGCCGTACCGCGGGTGTCCGAACCCGTGCCCCCGCCCGGAACAGGCCGCGTACCGGTCGCGTTCGTGATGCCGGAGACGACCTTCGCGCGGGTGTTCGACCACGGGGACCTCGCCGCACTCCACGCCTCCGAGGCGGTCCGGCTCGTCGCCGACCGCCCGCTCGACCCGGACGACCCGCGTGACGCCGTGCTCCTCACCGAGGTCGAGGTCCTCGTGACCGGGTGGGGGAGTCCGGAGCTCGACGCGGGCCGCCTCGACCGGATGCCGCGGCTGCGCGCCGTGGCGCACTCCGCCGGGTCGGTGAAACCCGTGGTGGACGACGACGTCTGGTCCCGGGGCATCGCGGTGACCTCGAGCGCCGCTGCGAACGCCGTGCCGGTCGCCGAGTTCACGGTCGCGATGATCGTCCTCGCCGCCAAGCGCGCGTTCGCGACCGCCGCCGCCCTCGGGTCCGCCACCGGGCCCGTCGACGTCGAGGGGTCCTGGCCGGTCGTCGGTATGCACGGCATCACCGTCGGCGTGGTCGGTGCCTCCCGCGTCGGCCGTGCGGTGATCGAGCGGCTCCGGGCACACGACGTCCGAGTGCTCGTCAGCGACCCGTACCTCGACGACGACGAGGCCACGCTGCTCGGTGTCACCGTGGTCGACCTCGACACGCTCGCCGTCACGAGCGACATCGTCACGCTGCACGCGCCATTGCTGCCGTCCACCCGGGGCATGATCGACCGGCACGTCATCGGCCTGCTCCGGCCGGGGACCACCGTCGTGAACACCGCCCGTGGCGCGATCCTCGACCAGGACGCCCTCGCCGACCGACTGGACCGCGGTGACCTCGCCGCCGTGCTCGACGTCACCGAACCCGAGCTCCTGCCGCCGGACGCGCGCCTCCGCTCGACGCCGAACACCTTCATCACGCCCCACATCGCGGGCTCACTCGGCAACGAGCTCCGCCGGCTCGCCGAGAACGCGGTGCGCGAGACCATCGCCTTCGCCGCGACCGGCGCCTTCACCGACCCCATCGTCCCCGACGGCTTCGCCGTCCAGGCCTGATCGCTGGAACCCCCATGACCGTCACCGTCACCGTCACCGTCGACGCCCAGACCCTCACCGACCGCTTCACCGCGACCGCCCGCCGGGCGCTCCGACCGAGGACGTGGCGACCCGCGCCTCCCGTCACCGACCGCGCCGCGTGGGCCGACGTGGGGACGGCGGACCAGGAGGCGCTGCTCGCGCTGGCGAGGGACCGTCGCGACGCCGCCGCGGTCGCCTTCCCGACCCTCTCGCTCTGGGCGCGCTACAGCCGGGATGGCGACCGGCAGCCGTACGAGCGCGCGCAGCGGAACCTGCTCGAGTCGGCCGCTTCGGCCGCGCTCGCGCTCGCGGTGACCGACGAGGACGAGTGGGCGACGGTCCTCGCCGACCAGGTCTGGCGGATCTGCGAACTGCGCGCGTGGTGCCTGCCGTCGCACTACGCGCTGCCGGAGAGCGGCGAGCGGCCGTTCCTGCCGGTGCCGGGCCGGGACGTGCTCGACCTGTCGGACGCGTACGTCGGCGGCATGCTGGCGGCGATCGACGCGATCGCCGGTGAGCGGCTCGAACGCGACGCGCCGGGCATCCGCGCCCACGTGCACCACGAGGTCCGCCGCCGCGTCCTGGACCCGTGGGAACGCGAGGAGTACTTCTGGCACGGGGCCGACGGGCCGCCCAACAACTGGGCGCCGTGGATCGTGTCGAACGTGCTCGTCTGTGCTGCCGTGGTGGAGCCCGACGCCGAGCGACTCGGAGCGACGATCGACCGCGCGCTCGTCATCCTCGACCGGTTCCGGGCCGGGTACGACGCCGACGGCAGCTGCGACGAGGGCGCGACCTACTGGTGGTGGGCCGGTGCGACGCTGTTCGAGGCCCTCGACCTCGTCGAGCAGCTCACCGACGGGGCCTTCGGCGGCTTCGTGGTGGAACCGGTGGCCGCCACGGCACGGTTCCCGATGGGCATGCAGATCGACGCCCACCGCCAGGTCAACCACTCCGACGGGTCGCCGGTGCTGCCCGAGAACGCGAACTGGCACCTGTTGGCCCGGTTCGGTGCACGCGTCGGGGACGACGAGGTCGTGCAGCACGCCCGGTGGATGGGGCGCCGGCACGCGTTGCGGTTCGACGGGCAGCTCGCAGCGCTCTTCCGCCGCACCCTCGCCGAGCTCCGGGCACCGGGGTGGCAGGACGCCGGACCCGCAGCGCCGGGCATGCCCACGTCGCTGTACCTGCCCGGCACCGAGGTGGCCGTTGCCCGCTCCGACGCCTTCTTCCTGTCGGCGAAGGGCGGCCACAACGCCGTCAGCCACAACCACAACGACGCGGGGTCCGTCATCGTCTCGCTCGACGGCGAACCCGTCGTCGTGGACGCCGGTGTCGGGGTGTACCGCCGTGAGACGTTCCTGCCCGAGCACCGGTACGGCATCTGGACCATGCGGTCGAGCTGGCACAGCGTGCCGTGGCCGAACGGGGTCGAGCAGCACGAGGGGGAGTCGTTCCGGGCCACGGGCACCGAGTTCGCCGACGACGGCGACCGAGCGACGCTGTCCACGGACCTGACCGCGGCGTACCCCGCGTCGTCCGGGCTGGTGCGAGCGGTGCGGATCGCCTCGCTCGACCGGGCCGCCGAGGTCGTCGAGCTGCATGACGAGTGGGCGTTCGCGGAACCGGGTGTCATGACGCTCGTGCTGTTGACGCTCCACGAACCGGTGGTGACTCCCGGCGGTCTGCACGTCGGGCCGGCACACGTGGCGGTCGACGGCGCGCGCTTCGAGGTGCGCACGGAGCGACGCGAGCTCGACGACGAGAAGCTGCGGGCGGCCTGGGGCGCGGCGCTGCACCGGGTCCTGCTCGTCGAACGCGAGCCCGCCCGCGCGGGGTCGCACACCGTCCGCATCACCCGGGCCACCGCGTGAGTGCGGTGCTGCTCGGCGGGGTCGGACGGTGGACGGACCCCTGGCACCCCTTCGACGAGACGACCGCGGCGCTGACGGCGATCGCGGCCCAGGTGGGGATCGGGCTGTCATCGTCGTCGGACGTCGACCGGACGCTCGAGTCCTTCGGGGTCGGCCCGCTGCCGTCGCTCGTGGTCGTGGACCTCGGCCTGCCGCGGGACGGCCTGCCGGTGCCGTTGCCCGCAGCGGAACCGGGGTTCCGTCGGCTGCTCGCGAGCCGCGTGCCGATGCTCGTCATGCACGTGTCGTCGACGTCCTTCGCCGGAGACGACGACTGGGAACGGGCCCTCGGCGGCGTGTGGGTGCGCGGCACGACGATGCACCCGCCGTCCGGACCGTGCACCGTGCACGTGGTCGACGACCAGCACCCGGTCACGGCGGGCATCGGCGACTTCTCGCTCGACGACGAGCGGTACTCCCACCAGCGGGTCTCGGCGGTGGTCCGGGTCCTGGTCGACCACGAGCACGACGGTGTCCGACACCCGCTGGTCTGGGTGCACGAGCGTCCGGGCGGCGGCGTCACGGTCTACGACGGCCTCGGTCACGCCGGGGCGTCGTTCGCCTCGCCGGATCACCGCCGGCTGGTCGCACAGGCGCTGGGATTCCTGACCGAGTCCGGCTCGTGACCGTTCCGGTTCGCGATCGCGGGGGATCGCGAACCGGAACGGTCACGACGGCTCAGGAGACCGTGACGTCCCCGACGACGAGCCAGCCGTTCGTCGTCGTCCCCTGCGCCGCGAGCGCGATCGCCGGGGTGTCCGACCGGGTCGTGTCCACGATCGCGACGCCCCAGCGGTAGGAGCCGCGGGCGACGCCGGCGACCGACGGCGTGTACGAGTACGCGGTGGGCGTGCCCCGCAGCCAGTCCGAGGGCTCGGACGCCGCGTCCACGACGACCCGGACGGGCGTTCCGTCCGCCCCGAGCAGCGCGAGCGCGGCCTTGTACTTGTGCTTCCAGACCGGGAGGTTCGTCGGCAGGAAGCCCCAGCCGAGGTTCGTCCACTCGTGGGTGATCGCAGCGGTACCGCCGGCGCGGAGCGCGTCCGGGGCGACGACCTTCGACGGGTAGAGCCGGTACCCGCCCTCGGCGTCGAAGCGCTGCGTGAGCGGGGCGGTCTCGGCGGCGAACCACGAGAGTGTCTCGCCGTTCCGGAAGTCCATCATGTTGACGTGGGCCTCGACGGAGTCGTCGAACTCGCCCTGCCGCACGTCGGCGACCGTCTCGTAGCCGCGGGGGTCCTGCGTGACGTCGTGCTGGGCGGTGACCCAACCGCCCTCCATGATGATCGGGCGCCGGTACCGCCACTTCGCGGCCATCGACCTCTCCCAGTCGGAGTAGTAGGTGGTCATCCCGAAGGCGTCGTGGCGGAGGACGTACCCCTTCTCGTACGCGCCGTCGAGCATCCGTTCGCTCTCCGGGTCCGGCGCACCCCAGTCCTTCCCGCCGCCGATCATCCGGTGGTAGTTCAACGCCAGCGGCACCGTGGTGAAGTGCCGCTGGTACAGGTCGATGATCCAGTCGAACACGGGCTCGCGGTTCGCGGCGTCCCGGTAGAGCATCGAGTGTCCCTCGCCCCACTTGCCGAGGCCGTACCCGTCGATGAAGTCCGTCGTCTCCGGGTGGTCGTACTGCGCGGCGAAGGCGGCGACGAACGCCGCGTACTTCGCCTGGAACACCGGGTCGTCCGGGTAGGGCGACCAGACCGTCTTGCTGCCGGTCTGCGTCTCGTACCCGGAGGCACCCGCGGCCCGCACCCAGTCGGGCGTGAAGTTCGACGCCTTGTCGCGGCTGTCGACCACCACCCGGAACGCCAGCCGGAGTCCCCGACGGCGGGCCTCGGCGAGGATGCCCGCGAAGGCAGCGTTCGTGTCCCATCCGTAGACGCCCTCTGACGGTTCGAGGATCGTCCACGACACCCGCATGTACAGCACCGAGGCGTGGTCGGACACGGTGATCGTGGTGCCGTCGGGCAGCGGGACGTCGTCGTACTGCGTCCAGTAGTCCGCCGCCGGGGTGGACGAGCCGTACAGCGCCCAGCCGTTGAGCGGGTTCTTCAGCAGCGTGGTCGTGTCGGCCGCGAACTCCTTCGTGACCGTGGCGGCGAGGTGTGGTCGGCCGTGCCCTGGTCCGAGGACCCCGCTCGCGGCCGATGCGGTGGCGACGATGCCGAGACCGAGTGCCGTCCGTCTGGTGATGTCGTTCGACGTGCTCATGCGTTCTCCCCTTCGAGAAGCGATCGATGCACGTCGATGCTCCCGAGGGTCCCGCACAGTGGGCAAGGAATCCCGCCCAGTCGAACAGGAGTCGCACATCGCCGGCGCTACGGCAGCGTGGGCGCCGCCTCCACCAGGGACCGGGTCACCGGGTGCTCGGGCGCATCGAGCAGGGACACCGGCCCGTGCTCGACGATCCGCCCCGCGGACATCACCGCCACCGTGTCGCACAGCCGCTGCACCACGCCGATGTCGTGCGACACCAGCACCAGCGTCAGCCCGAGGTCGTCAGCGAGCGACCGGAACAGCTCGATCACGCGGGCCCGGACCACCACGTCGAGGGCGCTCATCGGCTCGTCCCCGAACAGGATCCGCGGCGAGTGCACGACGGCCCGGGCGATCGCGATGCGCTGCCGTTGGCCGCCGGAGAACTCGTGCGGGTACCGGTCGACGACGTCGGCGGGGAGATCGACGCGCGCGAGGACGTCCCGGACGAGCGCGTCGTGCGAACCGTCGATCCGGAGCGCCCGCAGCGGTTCCGCGACGATCGCGCCCACGCGCATCCGCGGGTCGAGCGACGCGTACGGGTCCTGGAATACCACCCCGGTCTCGCGACGGAACCAGCGCATCGCGGCCGCGGACCCGGACGCCACCACCGGACGACCGGAGGCGGTCACGCTGCCCGCGGAAGGCGCCTCCAGGCCGGCGAGCAGCCGCACCAGCGTCGACTTGCCCGATCCGGACTCGCCGACGATCCCCAGGCGTGCGCCGGGCGCGACCGTCAGGTCGACGCCGTCCACCGCGGTCCGGACGGGCCCGGGTTCGAACGGTCCGCGGCGGGGGAGTCGGTAGGTGCGGTGCAGGTCGCTGGCGTGCAGGACGTCGGTCATGCGGAGCCTCCGGTCCGAGGGGCACGACGGGCGGTGGCGCGGGCAGCGTCGACGAGGGCGGCCGTCGCGGGGTGCTGCGGCGCCGCGAGGAGTCCTGCGACCGACCCGTGTTCGACGACCCGGCCGGCGTCGAGCACGACGGCCGTGTCCGCGATCCGGGCGAGCACCGCGAGGTCGTGCGTGACGAAGACCATGCCCGCGGTGAGGCCCTCGAACAGCTCGAGGATCCGCGCCTCGGTCGTGACGTCGAGCGCCGTGGTGGGTTCGTCGGCCACGAGGTAGGACGGCTGACCCGCCATCGCCATCGCGATGCAGATCCGCTGCCGCTGCCCACCCGAGAGCTGGTGCGGGTACTGCCGCAGCAGCGACTCCGGATCCGGCAGCCCCACGCTGACCGCCAGGTCGAGCGCGGCAGCCGCTGCGGCACGCCGGTCGAGCCCGCGGTGCAGTCGCAGCGGTTCGGCGATCTGCGCGCCGACCCGGCGGAGCGGGTCGAGCGCGGTGCCGGGTTCCTGGAAGACCATCCCGATGCCGGCGCCGCGGTGGCGGGCCCGCTCGCGGTCGGGTAGGCCGACGAGCTCGGTGCCGTCCAACCGGACGCTGCCGGTGACGGTCGCGCCGGTCGGCTCGAGTCCCATCAGGGCGAGCGAGGTCATCGACTTGCCGGACCCGGACGCGCCGATCACGCCGACGCGGCGGCCAGGAGGCACGGTGAACGTCACGTCGTCGAGGATCGTCCGACGGTCGATGCGGACCGTCAACCCCCGCACCTCGAGCCCGGAGGCTGCGGTGCCCGGAGTGGTCGCGTCGCTCATGCGGTCACCCCCGTGCTCGTCGTGGCCGGGTCGTCCGGCGTGCGGGGCGCGGGTCCGCCACCGGCCGCGCGGTCGTTCGTCGTCAGGCGCGGGTCCGTCGCGTCGCGGACGGCGTCGCCGAGCAGCGACAGTGCCGCGACGACCAGGGCGATGGCCGCACCGGGCCAGGTGGCGCTCCACGGGTGCACGCCGATGTACGTCTGCAGGTCGGCGAGCATGCTGCCCCACGAGGCCGTGTTCGAGCCGGCGCCGTACCCGAGGTACGAGAGCCCGGCCTCGGCGAGGACCGCGGTCGCCATCGCGAGCGAGAGCTGCACGGTGAACAGCGGCGCCGCGTTCGGCACGAGGTGGCGGAACAGCACCCCGGCACCGCCCACGCCCGACGCCCGCGCGGCGGTGACGTAGTCGCTGCGGGCGATGCGGCGGATCTCCCCGCGGGCCACCCGGGCGATCGTGACGCCGAAGGACAGGCCGACGCTGACGATCACGACGCCGAGCGACCCGCCGGCGATCGCGGTGAGCAGCATCGCGGTGAGGAGGGTCGGGAACGCCACGAGGATGTCGAGCAGGACGGCCGTGCCCTCGCGGACCCAGCGCGCGGTGAGCGAGCCGATCGCGGTGAGGACCATGCCGACGACGCTCGCGATGACGCCGGAGCCCACCGCGACGAGCACGGTCGTGCGGGTGCCGGCGAGCAGGTAGCTCGCGATGTCCCGGCCGGAGGCGTCGGTGCCGAACCAGTGCGCGGGGCTCGGTGGCTCCCACTGGTGGAAGGGGTCGGCGCGGAAGGGGTCCTGCGGCGTCCACACGAGCGACACCACGGCGAGGACGACGAGCAGGCCGAGGACTACCACGGCGAAGACCCCGGTCGGCCGGGCGAGGAGGCGGCGGATCACTCGGACACCTCGCGCTGTCGGGGGTCCAGCGTGCGGTGCACGACGTCGACCGCGAAGCCCACGAGCAGCACGAGTCCGGTGAGCACGAGCAGCTCGGACTGCACCTTCGTGATGTCACGGCGCCCCACGTCGGTGACGAGCATGCGTCCGACGCCGGGGAGCGAGAAGAGCTGTTCCACGACGACGGCCCCGACCAGGAGCCCGGCGATCTGCACGCCCAGCACGGCCAGCACGGTCAGCGCCACCGACGGGAGCCCGTGCTTGACGAGCGCCTGCGTCCGGGTGAGGCCGATCGCCGCCGCCGTGCGGACGTGGTCGGCGTCGAGCACCCCGAGTGTCGCCGACCTGGTGAAGCGCAGGATCACCGCACCCTCGACGGCGCCGATCGTCAGCGCGGGCAGCACGAGCGCGGCGAACGCCCGACCGGGTTCGTCCCAACCGTCGAGCGGGAAGCCCTGCGTCGGCAGCCAGTGCAGCGTGACGGCGAACAGCGCCACGAGGAGCATGCCGGCCCAGACGATCGGGATCGCCGCGACCGCCTGCGCCGCGAAGGCGATGACGGCCCCGCCCGGGCGACGCCGCAGCACCGCCGCGAGCACGCCGAGCGGCACCCCGATGACGAGCGCGGCGACGAGCGACATGGCCGCGAGCGGCAGCGTGACGCTGAGCTTCTGGGCGATCTCGGGTGCGACCCGTCCGTCGGTGACGAGTGACCGCCCGAGGTCGCCGCGGAACAGCCCGCCGATCCAGTCGAGGTACTGCACGACGACCGGTCGGTCGAGCCCGAGCTGCTGGCGCAGTTCGGCCACCTGCGCCGGCGACGCCTGGGTGCCCGCGACGATCTGCGCCACGTCGCCGGGCAGCACCCGGAGCGTCGCGAAGATGATCACGCTGGCCACGAGCAGGCCGACGACGAGCAGGAGCACCCGCCCGATGAGGAACCGGGTCACGACACCGATGCTACGGGAGCCGTGGTCCGTGCCCGCCTCACTTGACGGCGAGCTTCGACAGGTCGAGGCGCGAGTTCGTGCCGTCGTACGGGAAGCCCGTGACGCCCTTCCGTACCGCCGTGATCGACGTCGCCGTGTAGAGCCACTCGCCGGCGGCGTCCTCGCTGACGATCCGCGCCGCCTTCTGCAGGTCGTCGACCTTGGCGGCTTCGTCCGTCGCGGCGACCGAGTCGGCGTAGAGCGACTGCACCTCGGCGTTGTCGTAGCCGAAGTAGTACTCCGGGTTCGCCCAGTTGCCGAAGTCGCGCGCCTCGACGTGGTTCACCATCGACAGGTCGAAGTCGCGCGTGCCGCTCTTCGGCGCCTCGAACACCTGCGACAGCCAGGTGGCGAAGTCGACGCGCTTGACCGTCAGGGTGATGCCGACGTCGGCGAGTTGCGACTTCAGCACGTCGCCGATCGTCGCCGAGTAGATGTTCGCGTACGTCAGCGTGAGGTTGAGCTTCGGGTGGCCGGCCTCGGCGAGGAGCTTCTTCGCGTTCGCGGGGTCGTACGCGTCGATGTCGGTGAGGTCCTGGTAGCCCGGGTCGAGCTCGGGGATCGGCCCCCCCTGCTCGACGCCGGTGCCGCCGATCGCCTTGATGATCGCCTTCGCGTCGATCGCCTGCCGGATCGCCTGGCGCACCCGCTTGTCGGTGAAGGGCGCCTTCTGGTCGTTGAACGCGAGCGTGTACTTGTCGGTCGTCTTGCCGGTGTGCAGCGAGATGTCCGAGCTGTTCTGCAGCTGGCTCTTGAGCGTGCCGTCGACGGCGGTCTGCACGTCGAGGTCGCCGTTCGCCATCGCGTTCACCGCGGTGGACGGCTGCGTGATGTAGCGGAAGACGACCTTGGCGACCTTCGCCTTCGTGCCCCAGTAGTCGGCGTTCCGCTCGAAGGTGAGGGAGTCGCCCTGCTTCCAGCTCGACACCTCGTACGGGCCGGTGCCGTTGGCGGTGTCCGACAGGTCGTTCTTCGCCGCCTTCTCGAGCACGAGGCCGGCGCGCCCCGTGAGGTTCCAGAGCAGGTCGGAGTCGGGCTTCGCCAGCTTGAGCTCCACCACACCGGAGGACGGCGAGGTGATCGACGTCACGTTGGCGAGCTGCGCGGAGTCGACGTACGAATCGTTCGACTTGACCTGCTGCAGCGACCAGACGACGTCGGCCGCGGTGACGTCCTTGCCGTCCTGGAACGTGGTGCCGTCGCGCAGCGTGAACGTGTACGTCAGACCGTCGTCCGACACCGCGTGCTTCGACGCCAGCACGTCGCGGACGTCACCGTCCGCGGTGCGGCCGACGAGCCCCTGGTAGACGTTGTCGATGAGCACCTGGTCGAGTGCTGCACCGGACTGCGTGCGGATGTCGAGGCTCGTCGGTTCGAGGACGAGACCGACGCGGACGGTGGCGTCGGTGCCGCCGTCCTCGTTCGAGGATCCGGAGCAGCCGGTCAGCACGAGGGCCGAGGCGACGGCCACCGCGGTGGCGGCGAGGGCCGCGCGGCCGAGGCGGGAGGTGCTGCGGGCGGGGAGCGGACTCATGGGTGGTGGGTTCCTTCCGGCGCGGTGGCGACGGTCGTCGCGCGCGCTTGCACGAGGTTAGCGGCGGCCGGGGTGCTCCGGCGACGGTTCTTCGATCCGGTGCAACAAACCGTTACGTTCCGCCCATGCCCGGATCGCCGTGGCCAGTTCGAGGGGGGCCTGGTTCTGCACGGCGTGCCGGGCCTCGACCGTGACGATCTCGGCGTCGGGCAGGCGCTCGGCGAACTGCGCGTGCAGCTTCGGTGACACGTAGCCGCGGTCGCCGCGGACGAGCAGGATCGGGACGTCGAGGGCCTCGAGGTCCGGCCACGCGTCCGCGAACCGCCCCACCGACGAGGTGCGCCCGGCGGGGAGGTGCGGGAAGTGGTGGCGCCGCACGAGCCGCCCGTCGGCCCCGAGCCGTGTGGTGTGCCGGGCCTCGCGCAGGAGCACCGCGCGGTCGTCGCCGACGCGGGCCTCCACGGCGCGGTCGACGACCTGTTCGAGCGACGTGAACGGCTCCTCGGCCTCGAGCGCGCGGGCGATCCGGTCGACGGCTCGCTGGGCGAAGTCCGGTGACATGTCGACGAGCACGAGTCCGGTGACGCGTTCCGGCGCGGTCGCTGCGAGCCGGGCGGCGAGGATCGCGCCGAGGGAGTGCCCCACGACGATCCCCGGCCGGACCCCGAGCGCGTCGAGGGCAGCGAGCACGCTCGGTGCCGTCGCGCCGGCCCCGTAGTCCGCGTCGTCGCGCCACCCGGACCGGCCGTGGCCGGGCAGGTCCACGGCGACCGCCGGCTCGCCGACGGCGAGCGCGGTCTGGTCGAAGCTGTGGGCGTCGATGCCGAGCCCGTGCAGGTAGGTGATCCGCGCCTCCTGGCCGTCCGCCGTGTCCCAGCGGATCGCGGCGATCTCCTGTCCGTCGGTGGTGCGGACCACCTGCCTGGAGGCGCGCATCGGCGCCGTCACGCCGCTCGCGTGGGCGAGGTCGGCCAGGTCTGCGAATTCGTCGTCGGCATCGGGCACGGGGACGATCCTCGCACCGTGCGGACCCTTGGGTCTCTTAGGTAAGGCATGCCATACTTGCCGTCGTGGCAGCCCGGTACCGTGTCTTCTCCGTCCGCGTGGCAGCCGTCACGTCCCTCACCCCGCACTTCGTCCGGGTGACCCTGACGGGCGACGCCCTCGCCGAGTTCTCGTCCGTCGGCCTCGACCAGCGCATCAAGATCGTGCTGCCGATCCCCGGGCACGGCTTCACGGACCTGCCCGACGGCGAGGACTGGTACGGCGCCTGGCGTGCCCTGCCCGACGCGGTCCGGAACCCGCTCCGCACCTACACGGTCCGCTCCTTCCGACCGGACGCCCGTGAGCTCGACATCGACTTCGTCGCGCACGGCGACACCGGACCCGCCTCGCGCTGGGTCTCGGCGTGCCGGGTCGGCGACGAACTGCGCATCGTCGGGCCGGCGGTGCCGTCGTCGCCCGCGGAGCTCCCGACCGGTGCGGCCGAGTTCGACCCCGGCGCCGCGAACCGGATCCTGCTCGCCGGCGACGAGACCGCCGCGCCGGCCATCTGCGCCATCCTCGAGGCGCTCGACGTCGCCACCGTCGGCCACGTCTTCATCGAGGTCCCGACCGACGCCGATCGGCTGCCGGTGTCCGCGCCCGCCGGGGTCGAGGTCCGCTGGATCGCCCGGAACGGCGCCTCGCACGGCGTCCGGATGACCGACCAGGTGCACGCCTGGGCGTCGACCGTCGCGGCGGGGCCGGCGTGCGGCGACGCGGGGGAGCTCGCGGACGTCGACGTCGACGAGCAGTTGCTCTGGGACATCCCGGCCGGCGACGAGCCGCGACCCGTCTACGCCTGGATCGCGGGCGAGGCCGGATGCGTCAAGGAACTTCGCCGGCACCTCGTGCGCGGTGTCGGGCTCGACCGGAAGCAGGTCGCGTTCATGGGGTACTGGCGGCACGGCAAGGCCGAGAATTGAGCGTTTCCGCCGACGGTGCCGGGGTTGCGTCGTCCGTGCCGGCGACCGCGCTCGGGGCCAGGGGGCTGACGCTCGCGTACGACGACCGGGTCGTGGTGTCCGCGCTCGACGTCGACATCCCGGACGGTGAACTCACCGTCATCGTCGGGCCGAACGCGTGCGGCAAGTCGACACTGCTGAAGTCGTTCGCGCGGACGCTCAAGCCGACCGCCGGCACCGTGTACCTCGACGGGTCGCCGATCTCGTCCCTCCGCCCGAAGGCCGTCGCGCGCCGCGTCGGGATGCTCCCGCAGACCCCGATCGCGCCGGACGGCATCACCGTGCGCGATCTGGTGTCCCGCGGGCGGTTCCCGCACCAGGACCTGCTGCACCCCTCGTCGGGGTCGGACCGGCGGGCCGTGCAGGCCGCGCTCGAGCAGACGTCGACCGTGTCGCTCGCCGACCGCAGCGTGGACGAGCTCTCCGGCGGGCAGCGACAGCGGGTGTGGATCGCGATGGTGCTCGCGCAGGAGACCGACATCGTCCTGCTCGACGAGCCCACCACGTTCCTGGACATCGCGCACCAGTACGACGTGCTCGAGCTGGCCTCGGCGTTGCACGCGGCCGGGCGGACCGTCGTCGCGGTGCTGCACGACCTCAACCAGGCGGCGCGGTACGCCACGCACGTGATCGCGATGCGTGACGGGTCGATCGTGGCGTCGGGGCCGCCGGCGTCGGTGGTGACGGCCGACCTCGTCGAGGACGTGTTCGGGCTGCCGTGCGTCGTCGTCGCCGACCCCGAGACGGGCACGCCCCTCGTGGTGCCGCGGCGCCCCGCGGCCTGACGCGCTGCGGGCGCGCGGGGCGCCGCGCGCCCGCGAGCGGGCACGACACGCCGCTCGCGTCTGCCGACCGGGCGGAACCTGCCGCTCGCCCGCGCCGAACGGGACGTATTCTGCCCGCTCGGGGCGGCGCGTCCGGTGCGGTGCGACCGTCGGACGGGAGGCGCGGGGCGGGCTTGAGCCGAGCCTCCCGTCCGGCCGTGGCTTCGGATGCACTTCCTTCCGGGCGGGGCGCTCCCCGAGCGGGCGCGACGCGCCGCTCGCGTACTCCGAGCGGGCGGAACCTGCTGCTCGCCGGCGTCGAACGGGACGGATTTCGCCCGCTCGGCACGGGTTGGGCCGGGCCGGGCCGGGCCGGGCCGGCCCGGGTTGGGTCGGGTTGGGCCGGGCCGCAGCCGGTCAGCCGAGCGGGTACGACACGCCGCTCGCGTCTGCCGAGCGGGCGGAACCTGCTTCTCGCCGGCGTCGGGCGGGACGGATTTCGCCCGCTCGGGGCGGGCGCGAGGGCGCCGCGCGTCAGCGGTAGTTGCCGTCCTCGAGGCCGGCCTCGATCTCGAACCGGTTCCGCAGTGGATCCTGCCCGGCCAACGCGTACACGATCGGCATGAGCATCCCGTACCGCCGCCACTGGTCGACGTGCACCCGCTCGTGCCGGAGCACCCGGTCGCCGTCGTTGTCCCGCGTGAGGTAGACCGACCCCACGCAGGTGCCACCGCGGCGGAACACCCACCGCGGCAGCCCGGTGCACACGATCAGCCCGTCGACGACCCGTACCTTCCCGGTGGAGAGCGGGACGCCGACGGCGAGGCCGACCGCGGTCGCGAACGCCCACCCCGCCCGGGACACGGGGGAGTCGAGCAGGGGGTTCCGCACCGCTACTCCGGGCGGCCGTAGGTCTCGAGCAGTCGCAGCCAGATCTCGTTCATCGTCGGGTAGGCGGGGACGGCGTGCCAGAGGCGGTCGACCGGGACCTCGCCCACGACGGCGATCGTCGCGGCGTGCAGCATCTCGGCGACGTCCTGGCCGACGAAGGTCACGCCGACGACGACCCCGCGGTCCTCGTCGACGACCATCTTCGCCCGCCCGGTGTAGCCGTCCGCCTGCAGCGAGGCGCCGGCGACGTTGCCGAGCTCGTACTCGACCGCCCTGACGTTCAGCCCCTGCTCGCGGGCCTTGGCCTCGGTCAGGCCGACGCTCGCGACCTCGGGGTCGGTGAAGGTGACCTGCGGGACGGCAGCGTGGTCGGCGGTGGCGACGTGCGCACCCCATGGTTCGGTGTGCAGCGGCGTGCCCTGGTGCCGAGCGGCGATCGCTTCGCCCGCGGCGCGCGCCTGGTACTTGCCCTGGTGGGTGAGGAGCACGCGGTGGTTGACGTCGCCGACGGCGTAGAGCCAGTCGGTGCCCTGCACGAGCATCGTGTCGTCGACCTGCAGCCAGTCGCCCGCGGTCAGCCCGACGGACTCGAGGCCGAGGTCCTTCGTGGTCGCGGCGCGTCCGGTCGCGGCGAGGACCTCGCTCGTGATGACCGTCGAGCCGTCGTCGAGCGTCGTCGTGACGAGGCCGTGCTCGTCGCGGTCGACGCGGGTGGGGTTCACGCCGGTGCGGACGTCGACGCCCAGTTCGCGGAGGGAGTCGGCGACGAGCTCTCCCGCGAACGGCTCCATGCCGCCGAGGAGCCCGTGCCGTGCGACGAGCGTGACCTTCGCCCCGAGGGACGCCCACGCGGTCGCGAGCTCCGAGCCGGAGACCCCGCCGCCGATGACGAGCAGGCTCTCGGGCACCGTCTGCGCGCTGGTGGCCTCACGCGTGCCCCACGGCGTCGCGTCGGCCAGCCCCGGGACGTCGGGGAGGATGTGCAGCGAGCCCGTGACGACCGCGATCGCCGCGGCTGCCGTGTACGTCGTGCCGTCCACCTCGATCGTCTTCTCGCCGGTGATCCGGGCGTGGCCGCGGATGAGGTCGATGTCGGCGGACTCGAGCCACGAGACCTGGCCGTCGTCCTTCCAGTCCGAGGTGAAGGAGTTCCGTCGGGCGAGCACGTGCGCCGCGTCGAGGTCGCCCGTGACCGCCTGCTTCGCACCGTCGAGTCGCTTCGCCGCGGCGAGGGCGTGCCCGCTGCGCAGCAGGGCCTTGGACGGCATGCACGCCCAGTAGGAGCACTCGCCGCCGACGAGCTCGGCCTCCACGATGGCGACCGACAGGCCGCGCTTCTTGGCGTAGTCCGCCACGTTCTCGCCGACTGCGCCGGCGCCGATCACGATGAGGTCGTAGTCCGTCATGTCGCCGAGCGTACGCGGATCGGCATGGGTCATGCCGGGCGCGGTGCGTACCCGTGGAGAACGGGTCCGCGGGGGAGTGTCGGGACCGTCAGGCGGTGCGGGACGCGCTCGTCAGCGCGCCGACCGCACGCAGGATGACGCCGAGGTCGTCGACCGCGCGGTCCGGGTCGACCGGCGCGAACCCGGTGAGGGCCGCGCCCGCCAGTCGTCGTCCGCGCGTGGCGGCCTGGATGCGTTCGACGAGTCCGGCGCCGTCCAACCCGAACGGGACGGGCTCGAGCAGCCCGTCGACCTCCGACGGGTCGAGGACGTCCAGGTCGACGTGCACGAACACCGCCTGGGCACCGGTGGCGTCCACCGCTGCCGCGATCGCGTCCGGGGTGGCGGCGTCGACGTCGAGGTGCGCGATCCCGGCACGGTCGAGGGCACCTGCCTCGGCGTCCTCGACCCCACGCACGCCGGCGACGACGACGGACGACGCCGCCAGGGTCGGAAGGGCCGGGAACAGGTCGTCGGGGCGGTCCACGAGGATGCGGAGCACGGCGGTCTCGGCGGCGACGGGCTGGGCGCGGTTGAGAGCCCGGAAGCCGCTCGACCCCGCGATCCGCACGAAGGCGGTGTCCGGTCCGAGCCCGACCGTGGCACCGAGCACGCTCGCACCGTCACCGCCGACGACGAGGACCGGCTCGCTCGACACCGTGGTCTCCTCGGCGACGCGTTCGGCCACCGACAGCACCGAGGTGTACCGGGCGACGGCCGTCTCGAGACGATCGCCGGCGCCCGCCGGGACGTCGACCACGGTGGTCGACGCGCGCGGGAGGTCGGCCGCGATCGCCGCGGCTCCGTCCCCGAGGCGCATCGCACGGGACGACGCCGAACCCTGCCACTGACCGACCACGAGGAACTGCATCGTGCCAGTCTGTCAGGCGGGGTCCGGCGTCGTCCGAGGAGCGCGTCAGATGCTCGACGAACCGCCGGACTTCAGGGCGGCGAGCCGTGCCTCGACCTCGGCGTCCTTGCCCACGTCCTCGAGGCTCTCGAACTGCGAGTCGAGGCTCGACGACTGCAGCTCCTGCTGGCCGAGGACCTTCGCCTCTTCGCGGCGCACCTTCTCCTCGAAGCGGCCGAGGTCGCTCGTCGGGTCGAGCACGTCGATGTTGCCGAGCGCGTCGTTGACCTTGGACTGCGCCTCGGCCGTCTTCGACCGGGCGACGAGGTTGTCGCGCTTCGAGCGGAGCTCCTCGAGCTTCTGCTCCATGCCGGCGAGGCCCGACTTGAGCTTCTCCACCGCCTCGTTCTGCGAGGCGAGGTTCGGCTCGGCGTCCTTGACCTCCTGCTCGGCCGCGATCTGCTTGCCGATCGCGATCTTGGCGAGGTTGTCGAACTTGTCCGCCTCGGCCGTCTTGCCCTCGGTGCGGTACTTGTCCGCAGCGGAGGAGGCGTTGGCGGCCTTCTGGCCCCACTCCACCGCTGCCCGCTTGTCCTCTTCGTGGTCCTGCTCGAGCAGTCGGACGTTGCCGATCGTCTGCGCGATCGCCGTCTTGGCGTCCGCGATGTTGTTCGTGTAGTCCCGCACGAGCTGGTCGAGCATCTTCTGGGGATCCTCGGCGTCGTCGATGAGCTGGTTGATGTTCGCCCGGACGAGGGTCGAGATCCGCCCGAAGATCGTCTGCTTTGCCATTGCTGTTCCCTTTCGTGGAAGGACTGGTGTGGTGCTGTTGGTCTGTGGTGCCCGGTCTAGAAGCGGCCGCCGCCGGAGAAACCGCCCCCGCCGCCTCCGCCGCCCCCGCCGAAGCCGCCGCCGCCCCCGAAGCCGCCGCCTCCGCCGAAGCCGCCACCCCCGAAGGAGCCGCCGCCGTAGCTGCCGCCGCGACCGCCGAGCAGGCCACCGAGCACGATGCCGGTGACGAGGCCGCCGAGCTGCGCGCCGTTGCCGCCACCGCCGCCGAAGCCGCCGCCACCGCCCCAGCCGCCCATGTCGTCGTTCGCGGCGTCCATCGCGGCCGCCGCGTACTGCTCGGCCGCACGCGCTGCCTGCAGCGCCTGCCCCGGGTCCGTCGTGGCGAGCTGGACGGCGTCGTCGAGTGCTCGTTGCGCCTCGGACAGCCGCGTCCGCGCCGTCGGTCCGACCCCGCCGCGGTGCAGCGAGATGAACTCGCGCGCCTGGCTGATCCGGTTCCGGGCGTCGCGGAGCGCGTCGTCGAGCGCACGGGATGCCCGACGCTGCTGTTCCTCGGCGCCACGGGCCGCGGCGATGGCCTGGTCGATCTCGGTGTTCGCCTTGGTGAGGGCGTCGACCGCGGTGATCGGGTCCTTCGGGTCGAAGCCCTGCCGCAGCACGGTCTCGGCACGGGTGACCGCGGCGGCGAGTTCCGATCCGCCGACGGTGAGGGTGCGCGCCGCGGCGACGTCGCCCTCGATGTCGACGCGCATCGCCTCGGCGCGTGCGGTGGCCTCGGCGAAGCTCGCCTCGGCAGCGCTCGCGCTCGACGTGAGCTGCTGCACCTGCGCGAGGGCGTGCTGGGCGTCGCGCACGGCGACGACGGCCTCGCCCTTGTCGCCCGCGGCGATCGCTGCGGTGGCCGCCTGGGACCGTTCGGTCGCGTAGGCGAGGACCTGCTCGGCCTGGTCGACGCTGTCCGACACGGTCGCGAGGGTCCGGCCGGTGTACGCCGAGCGGACCCGGTCCAACGAGGCGCTCGCCTGCTGGACCGATGCCGGGGCGGCGGCGACGGCCTGCGCGAGCGCGGCAGCGGCTTCCTCGACGCCGTCCTCGAGCGAGCGGAGCTTGTCGAACGACTCCGTCTGCTCCTCGATCGAGGCGTGCGCCTGCTCGCAGATGGCGATGATCTGGTTCGCCCAGTCGGCGCGCTGCTGCGGGGAGTCCGGGATCTCGTCGTCGAGCTGCTGCTGGAACGTGAAGGCCTTGCGCACGGCTTGCTGCGCCGCGGCGACCGCCTCGGCGAAGGGCTTCGCGGCGTCGGCCCCGAACTGCGCGGTGGCGAACCCGACCTCTTGCTCGGCGGTGCGCAGCTCGTCGTCGATCGTCACGAGGGCGCCGCCGGCGGTCCGCTCGAGGTCGGCGAGGGACGCTTCCTGCGCCTTCGTCGCGGCGGCCGTCCGGCGCTTGTTCCGCGTCCGGATGACGAGCACCACGACGACGACCGCGACGACCACGACGGCGAGGAGGATCCACAGCCAGGTGAGGTCCGGCGGCGCCTGGGTGTCGGCGAGGCCGTTCGCGAAGGCCAGCGCGGCACCGGACCAGTCGCTCTGCTTGAGGGCCGGCAGCAGGTCGTCGTCCACCGCGGACTGGACGTCGGACGACGAGATGCTCGTCTCGTTCGTCTGCTGGACGTCGTAGTTCCGGTCGTCGACGGCGACCGACAGCAGGATGCCGTCGGAGTCGATCTGGTTCGCCGACATCGTCGCGGCGCCCCACTCGGTGTGGTCCGACGGGTTCGTGAACGTCGGGACGAAGACGACGTAGAGCTGGGTCTTCGTGTCCGTGTAAAACTGCTGCACGGCGTTCTCGATCTGGGACTGCTGCGAGGAGCTGAGCACGTCGGCCTCGTCGAGGACGTACGCGCCACCGAGATCGACCGGCGCGGTCGCTCGCGCCGTCGCCGCCGGCGCCAGTACGAGGAACACGGCGAGGAGTGCCGCAGCGATGCGTCCCACCAGCCCCGGCGTCCCCCTGTCGGTCCTCGTCCTGCCCGTGGCCGATCCGCCCTGGACCGCTCGCATCCGTCCTCCGTCCGTCGCCGTGGTCACGGTCCGAGTACCCCCGGAACCGCGCCCCGGAGCGCTGTTGCCCGGAGTCTATCCACGCCGCGCAGCGCTCGGACAGACTCCGGGCGAACCCTCGTGGAACCCCGGGCCTGTGCAGGTGTTGTACCCCGGGCCGGGGTATGCTCGGGGAGCGTTCGACGACGAACGAGACAGGGGAACTGCAATGGAGCGAACAACCAGCACCGAGGTCGTCCCACTCGAGGACGGCTACCACCGTGTGTCGACGCCGGCGAGCGGTGTCATCGGCTTCGTGCGCGAGCACGACGGCCGCTACGAGGTCCTCCGCGGACGGGTGCGCCAGGCGACCCGGTCCGAAGGGCTCTACAGCACGATGAACGTCGCGCTCATCGCGCTCACCCACGCCTGAACCACCCGACGTAGGCTCGCCTGCGTGAGTCTCCCGCGCCTCCAGACCGTCGTGGTGACGGTCCGGCGGTCCGGCGGCAGTCCCGACGCGGACCGGGAGGCGCTGCTCACCGCCGTCGCGTCGGCGGCGGGTGTCGACGTCTCCGCCGTGCGCGCGGGGCGCGTCTGCCCGCACTGCGCCGCGACGGATCACGGCCGCCCCTGGGCCGAGGTCGACGGCTCCGCCGTCGGCGTGAGCCTCGCACGGACCACCGACCTCGTCGCACTGGCCGTCGGACCACCCGGGATCGGCGTCGACCTCGAGCGCGTGTCGCGGGTCGCAGCAGCCCCGCTCGACGCGTTCACGCCCGGGGAACTCGCCCGGTCCGGCGACGACACTGCCCGGGCGGCGTGCTGGGCGGTGAAGGAGGCCGTCCTCAAGCGTGACGGCCGAGGACTCCGGGTGGATCCGACCCGCGTCGACGTCGACCTGGGTCGGGGCACGGCGGCCCTGGACGGGATGTCGCAGCCGGTCTCGGTGTTGTTCCCCGCGGTCGACGTGGTGCTCGCGGTCGCGGCGGGAGGGGCTCCGGTCAGCGTGGGAGCGTGAGGACCTCGACGCCGTCCTCGGTGATCGCCACGGTGTGCTCGGTGTGCGCGGTGCGTGCTCCCGTGGCGCTGCGGAGCGTCCAGCCGTCCGGGTCGGTGACGAGCACGTCGGTGTCCGCCATCACCCACGGCTCGAGCGCGAGGAGCAGCCCGGGGCGGAGGGTGTAGCCGCGTCCGGGTCGCCCGGTGTTCGACACGTGCGGGTCCTGGTGCATCGTCGAGCCGATGCCGTGGCCGCCGAACTCGACGTTGACCGGGTAGCCGGCGCCCTCGAGCACCGTGCCGATGGCGTGCGACAGGTCGCCCGTGCGGACCCCGGGGCCGGCGGTCTCGATCGCTGCGGCGAGGGCGCGCTCGGTGGCGTCGATGAGGGCGAGGTCGGCCGGGTCCGGTGTGCCGACCACGAAGCTGACGGCGGCGTCGGCGGCGATGCCGTCGAGCGAGACGGCCAGGTCGAGCGTCAGCAGGTCGCCGTCCTGCAGGGTCCGGTCGTGGGGGAGTCCGTGCAGGACGGCGTCGTTGACGGCGGTGCACACGTGGTGGCCGAACGGCCCGCGTCCGAACGACGGGGCGTAGTCGACGTAGCAGGACTCGGCGCCGGCGTCCTCGATCATCGCCTTCGTCCACCGGTCGATCTCGAGCAGGTTCGTGCCGACGCGGGTGCGCTCGCGCAGGGTCTGCAGGATCGTGCCGACGAGGGCTCCGGTGGCGCGGGCACGGTCGACCTCGGCCGGGGTGAGGATCTCGATCATGGGATGATCATACCGGTACTGGAAGACCGGTATTAGTGTGGGCACATGGTCCGTCTCCCGCTCAGCCCCGCCGAGGTCGCCCGTGGTCGGCGGCTCGGAGCGCTGCTCCGTCGTGCCCGCGGGGAGCGCTCGATGCTCGACACGGCGCTGCGGGCCGGGATCTCGCCGGAGACGCTGCGGAAGATCGAGACCGGCCGCATCGCGACGCCGGCGTTCTCGACGATCGCGTCCGTCGCCGGGGTCGTCGGGCTGTCCCTCGACGCGGTGTGGGCCGAGGTGAACCGTACCCCGGAGACGGCCGACGTCGGCGGCGCTCCGGACCTGGTCGAGACCGCGAGCTGACGCGCGCGACGCCGCCGACCGATCCCTAGAGCGCGGGGACGGTGGGCTCGTCGAGCCAGGGTGCCGTCACGGCCCGGACCGCGTCGACGGCGGTCCCTGCTGCGTCGGCGAACGCGGCGTGCACGTCCTCCGGTGCGACCGACCCGTACCGGTGTCGCTCGGTGATCGTCCGGAGCCCGGCGAAGAACGCGTCGTCGCCGACCGACCGGCGGACGGCGTGCAGGGCCAGGGCGCCACGCTTGTAGACCCGGTCGTCGAACATGTCCTTCGGGCCCGGGTCGGCCACGACGAGGTCCTCGGGCTGCTCCAGGAGCCCGTCGCGGTACGTCGCCGCGAGGGTGTCCGCCGACTCGCCGCCGCGGTGCTCCGACCAGAGCCACTCGGCGTAGCAGGCGAAGCCCTCGTGCAACCAGATGTCCTTCCACCTGGTGACCGTCACGGAGTTGCCGAACCACTGGTGCGCGAGCTCGTGTGCGATGAGCCGGTCGGTGCCGTGCTCGCCGTCGACGTGGTTCCGGCCGAAGACCGCCAGGCCGTGCGCCTCGAGCGGGATCTCGAGCTCGTCGTCGGTCACCACGACGCCGTAGGATGCGAACGGGTACGGCCCGAACCGGTCCGCGTACAGGGCGAGCATGTCCGGCACCCGCCCGAAGTCCGTCTTCGCTGCCGTGCCGAGGTCGGCGGGGTGGTGCAGCGTGACGGGGGTGTCCGAGCCGCGGAGCCTCGTCGTGCGGTAGCGCCCGATCTGCACCGTCGCGAGGTAGGTCGCCATCGGCTCGGTCGTGGCGTACGTCCACGTCGTGCCGGCGCGGGCGCGCTCCTTGCCGAGCAGCTCGCCGTTCGCGACGACGTCGTACGCGGCCTCGGCGGTGATCTCGAACCGGTAGGTGGCCTTGTCGTCCGGTCGGTCGTTGCACGGGAACCACGACGGGGCGCCGGTGGGCTGCGCGGCGACGATGACGCCGTCGGTCAGCTCCTCCCAGCCGATCTGGCCCCACGGGCTGCGGAGCGGGTGCGGTGTGCCGCGGTACCTCACGTGGACGGTGAACTCCGTGCCGGCGGCGACGGGCTCGGCCGGGGTCACGGTGAGCTTGTGCGTCGCGGTCGTGTGCTTCTTCGCCCGCTTGCCGTCGACGTCCACCCGGTCGACCGTCATGCCGTGCAGGTCGAGGACGACACGGTCGAGGTCCTCGTGCGCACGGCCGGTGATCGTCGCGGTGCCGTCGAGGCGGTTCGTCGCGACGCGGTACTCCAGACGGAGGTCGTAGTGGTGGGCGCTCCACCGTCGGTCGCCGCTGTGCGGGGTGTACGGGTCGGCGTCTGGGTTCGTCGAGGCGGGCTTCACGGTGCCGTCGAGTCTGCCACGGCGACGTGCTCGACGGACGACCGCGCCGGCACCGGCGGCGCCGATGTCCACGGAGCGATCGGGTTGCCCGACCAGTGCGTCCCGCCGGGCACCTGCTCGCCGCGCATCACGAGGGACGCCGGCCCGACGGTGGCGCCCGGTCCGATGCCCGCCGCCGGCAGCACCACGCTGTGCGGCCCGAGCGTCGCACCCGGGTCGAGACGGACCTCGTCGAGCTGCATCACCCGGTCGTGGAACAGGTGCGTCTGCACGACCGTGCCGCGGGCCACGGCGGCTCCGGACCCGATCGTCACGAGGTCGGCCTCCGGGAGCCAGTACGTCTCGAGCCAGGTGCCGCGGCCGATCGTCGCCCCGAGACTGCGGAGCCACGCCGCGAGGGCCGGCGTCCCCGTCGCCTGCTCGGCGAACCACGGCCGGGCGACGGTCTCGACGAACGTGTCCTGCACCTCGTTCCGCCACACGAACGACGACCAGAGCGGGTGCTCACGGGCGGCGATCCGGCCGACGAAGGACCACTTCGCGATCGTCGACACCACCGCTGCGACGGCACCGGCGACGATGAGCACCGGCCCGGCGAGCAGCACCGTCCACCCGATGCCGACTGCCGTCCAGAGCGCGAGCAGCGTGCCGACGACCCCGAGCGCGATCCCCGCGGACACCATCGGGGCGACGAGGCGCAGGAGTTCCCAGCAGCCTCGAGCGACCTTGAGGGACCGCGGCGGCCGGAACGTGCGCTCCTCGTCGAACTCCGCCGTGGCGCGCCGGAGCCGCACCGGGGGAGAGCCGAGCCACGACGATCCGCGCTTCGCCTTCTTCGGGACGGCGGACAGCACCGCGACCAGGGCCTCGCGCGGCACCGAACGTCCGGCGCCGGTCATCCCGCTGTTGCCGAGGAACGCCCGCCGCCCCACCTTCGACCGACCGATCCGCACCCGACCGCCGCCGAGCTCGTACGTCGCCACCATCGTGTCGTCGGCGAGGAACGCCCCCGAGGCGATCTGCGTGAGCGCCGGGATGAGCAGGACCGTCGAGATCTCGGTGTTCCGTCCCACCCGCGCCCCGAGCAGCCGGAGCCAGAGCGGGGTCACGAGCGACGCGTACACCGGGAACAGCAGCGTCCGGGCGCCGTCGAGGATCCGCTCGGTCGTCCACACCTGCCAGCCGATCCGAGAGCGCACCGGGTGCCGACCCTCGTGCAGACCGATCCCGAGCAACCGCACCGCGGCCACGACGAGTGCCGCGTACACGAGCCCCGCGACGACCGTCCCCACCGGTACCCACGCCAGCGCGAGCAGCACGGCCCGCTGGAGGGACGCGACCGGTCCGACGAGGAGCCACACCAGCCCCACCCCCGCGGCGACACCGATCACCGGCAACCCGGCCACGGCCAGGGACCCGGCCCCGTACGCCAGCAGCCACCGGCGTCGGGACGGGGGCCGCGCCTCCCGGTCGTGCCGAGCCGACCCGACGCGTTCCGCCGGCGACCCCGCCCACCGCTCCCCGTCGGGGACCCGGTCGGCGACCGCGGAACCGGCCTCCACCTCGGCACCGACGCCCACGTGCGCACCCGGCAGCAGCGTCGTCCGGCTGTGCACCACGGCGTCCGCGTCGATCCGGACCCGGCCGAGCCGGAACACGTCGCCGTCGACCCAGTGTCCGGCGAGGTCGACCTCGGGCTCGATCGACGCCCGCTTGCCGACCGTCAGCATCCCGGTCACCGGCGGCAGCGCGTGCAGGTCCACGTCCTTGCCGATCGTCGCGCCCAGGGCCCTGGCGTAGTAGCTGATCCACGGCGCACCTGCCGTCGAGGGGCCGTCCACCGCCTCGGCGATCCGCTCCGCGAGCCAGACCCGCACGTGCACCGACCCGCCACGGGGGTGGTCACCCGGACGCACCCCGACGAGCAGGGCCCGGACGAGGACGACCGTCACGGCCATCTTCCCCGCCGGGGTGACGAACAGCACGAGCGCCACGACGAGCGCCGGCCAGGGCAGCACCGGGACGGACGGTAGCGTCGTCGCGTGCAGCACCGCCGCCACGAGCGCCGTCCACGTCAGCACCCGCAGACCGCGGAGCACCTGCAGGGGCAGCCCGAGCACCGTCATCACCACACCGGTCGCCGGCGGGACCGGCCGGACGTCGCGCGGCACCGACGTCACCGGGCCGGAGTCGTCGAGCGCGTCCGCCAGCGCCCCGATCCGGGGGTGGTCGTACACGTCGGCCACCGTCGTCGTCGGGAAGCGCTCACGGATCGCCGACACGAGCTGCGCCGCCGTCAGCGACCCCCCGCCGTGCGCGAAGAAGTCGTCGTCGACGCTCGCCACCGGCACCCCGAGGATCGCGGACCACCGCTCGGCGATCCACGCCACCGTGTCCGGGAGCATCGCCGTGTCCGACGACCCCGGCAACGGCCACGGGAGCGCGGCACGGTCGACCTTGCCCGAGGTCCGCGTCGGCAGCGAGTCCACCACCGCGAGCAGGGGCACGAGCGCCGCCGGGAGCTCCTCGCGCAGCCGAGCGTTCGCCGCCGCCACGTCCACCGTCGCACCCGTGACCGGCGCGACGTACCCGACCAGCACCTGGTTGCCCGCCGGCGTCCGCTGCACCACGGCAGCACCCCCGGCCACGTCCGGCAGCCCCTGCAACGCCGCGTCGATCTCCCCGAGCTCGATGCGACGACCGCCGAGCTTCACCTGGTCGTCCGCACGACCCTGGAACACGAGCCCCTCGGGGTCGTACCGCACCAGGTCCCCGCTCCGGTACGCCCGCTCCCACCCGAGCTCCGGGAACGGCGCGTACTTCTCGGCGTCCTTCGCCGGGTCCAGGTACCGCCCGAGCCCGACGCCGCCGATGACGAGCTCCCCGACACCCCCGGGCTCCACCCGGGCACCCGCCGCGTCCACGACCGCGAGGTCCCAGCCGTCCAACGGCAACCCGATCCGGATCGGCGTGCTCCCGTCGAGCAGGGCACCGCACGCCACCACCGTCGCCTCGGTCGGACCGTACGTGTTCCACACCTCCCGCCCGCGGCTCGCGATCCGCGCAGCGAGCTCCGGCGGGCAGGCCTCACCACCGAAGGTGACCAACCGCACCTGCTCCAGCGCGTCGTCCGGCCACAGCGCCGCGAGCGTCGGCACCGTCGACACCACCGTGATCCCGTGCGCGATGAGCCACGGCCCCAGGTCCACCCCGGTGCGCACGAGCGACCGCGGCGCCGGCACCAGGCACGCACCGTGGCCCCACGCCAACCACATCTCCTCGCACGACGCGTCGAACGCCACGCTCAGACCCGCCAGCACCCGGTCGCCGGGACCGATCGGCGCGGCCTGCAGGAACATCCGCGCCTCGGCGTCCACGAACGCCGCCGCGGACCGGTGCGTCACGGCGACGCCCTTGGGCACACCGGTCGACCCGGACGTGAAGATGATCCACGCGTCGTCGTCCTGCCGGGGGAGCTCGCCGCTCGCCGCGGGGTCGGTCACCGGGAGTTCCGCGCCGTCGCGGTCACGCAGGACGCCGCCCACTCCGATCACGCCGACGACGCCGGCCTCGCCGAACACGAGCGTGGCGCGTTCCTCGGGGTCGTCGGCGTCCACCGGGACGTACGCCGCGCCGGCCGCGAGGACCGCGAGGATCGACACGTACAGGTCGCGCCCGCCGGACGGGATCCGGACGCCCACCCGGTCGCCCCGTCGGACCCCGCGTCGCGCGAGGTCGTCGGCCTGCTCGTGCACCAGTCGCACGAGCGTCGCGTAGTCGATCGTGCCGGCCGGGTCCTCGAGCGCGGTGGCGTCGGGGTGCTCGGCGGCGGTCGCGGTGAGGACGTCGAGCAGGGTCCGTGGTGCTGGGGCGTCGGCGCCCCGGGCGAGTTCGTGCTGCGGGTTCCCGGTGGCTGCGGTCATCGAGTCCTCTTCCCGGTCGCGTGCGGGGTCGACCGGCCCGTGATCCTAGGGGGTGGACGTGTCGCGTTCGGAAACACCGGGGGCGTCCGCCCGGGGACCGAGCGCGGACCGCGCCGCGTCGAGCGTCGCGGCGAGGTCGATCGAGTCGTCGAGCGAGTGCAGCGGCGACTCCGTGCGCCCCTCGGCGACGTCCTGCGCGAGCGCCGCGGTCTGCCAGACGAGGCCCTGTCTGCCACGGAGGCCGCTCTCGTCCTCCCAGTGCGCCGTCTCCGCGCCGTGGTGCAGCGCGAAGGACGCCGGGAACACGAAGTGGTCGGTGTACCGTACGGTGGCCGTGCTCCCCGCGATGACCGCGAGTCCGGGCGTCCACGCCGTCATCGTCGTGGTCACCACGGCCTGCGCGCCGCCGGCCGACGTCGACACGGTGACGGACTGGAGGTCCACCCCGCGTCCGGAGACCGCTCCCGTCGTGCTGCTGGTCACCGGGGTGCCGGTGGCGAACCGTGCGAACCAGTGCCCGTACACGCCGGCATCGAGGAGGGCGCCGCCGCCGGCGGCGGGGTCGAACATGCGATCGGCGGGGTCGGGGTCGTGCGGCCAGCCGACGTCGACGGACGCGAGCCGGACGTCGCCGAGGGCGCCGTCCGCGAGGAGCCGTGCGACGACGGTGGTCCCCGGGAGGTACCGGGTCCACATCGCCTCCATCGCGAACACCCCGGCGCGACGGGCGGCCTCGGCGACGGTGCGGGTGTCCGCCTCGGACGTGGTCATCGGCTTCTCGACGAGGACGTGCTTGCCCGCGGCGATCGCGAGGAGCGCGTGGCCGAGGTGCTGCGGGTGCGGTGAGGCGACGTAGACGACGTCGACGGCGGGGTCGGCGACGAGGGCTTCGTACGAGCCGTGCACGCCGGGGATCCCGTGTCGCCGGGCGAAGGCGGCGGCGCGTTCGGGGGAGCGGGAGCCGACGGCGACGACGCGCTGGTCGGAGTTGGCGTGGAGCGTCGACGTGAAGTCGCCCGCGATCTCGCCGGGACCGATCACGCCCCACCCGAGCCTCGGCCCACCTCGCAGCGGCGCAACACCAGGTTCCGGAAACACGAGGCTCATGCGCCCGACGCTACCGCGTTGTGCGCCCCCGATGGCCCCTGCCCCGACTGCTCCCAGAGGGAAGGTCGGCGAAGCCGACATCGCGCGGCGCGTCCTGAGCGAAGCGAAGAACTCGCCTTGCGCGGGAATGTCACTGTGCCCCCAGGAGGATTCGAACCTCCGCCCCTGCCTCCGGAGGGCAGTGCTCTATCCCCTGAGCTATGGGGGCCCTGGGTGGAACCAACCGTAGCAGGTCCGCACGGCTGTCCGAGACCACGCGTGTCGTGACGGGAGGCGCGGGTCGGGCCCGCACCGCGCCTCCCGTCCGACCCGTGTCGGGTCAGCCGGCCGGCGTCGCGGACGCGCTCGGCTGCACGACGCTCCGCACCGCGTCGACGACCGGCTGCGCGCCGCCGGGCTCGGTGAAGAGGGTGGAGGTCGCTGTGATCCAGTACGGGTCGGCGAAGGCGTCCGCGCGCCCGACGCCGTCGGTGAGCGAGAAGTACCCCTCGACCCGGTAGGTCGGCACGGATCCGCCCCGTTCGTAGAGCGCGTCCTTGAGGTTCGTGAGCGACTTCTCAGGCAGGTCGGCGACGGCGACCGTGATCGTCGTCGAGGCGTCGTCGGTCGCGCTCCAGTGGCACACGCGACCCCGCTGCTCGGCGATGCGCGCCGCCGGGGTCCCCTTCTCCGGCGTGAAGTCGTCGTCGAGGGTGAACGTCTTCCCGTAGACGGACAGGGCGTCGGCGGGCAGGAGCTCGGTGCACGTCTGTGCGACCCGTTTCCCGATCGGACCCGCCGTGGCGCTCGGCGTGGCGCCGTCCGAGCCGCCGCCGGAGCACGCCACCAGGGCGACGGACGCGGACACGGTGAGGAGGGCGACGCTGATCGCCCGGACGCGGCTGCGGGTGGTCATCCCGACATGATGGTGCATCGACCGGGGAGGACCTGTGCGTCCCGGTAGACTCGACCCTCGTGACTCCTGCCGAACTCTCCGCCGCGTACCTGTCGATCCTGACCGGGATCGTCGAGCGACGAGGCGCGTCCGACACCGTGACCATCGAGGAGTCCCACGCGGCACTCGAACGTCCGAAGAACCGCGCGCACGGCGACTGGGCCTCGAACGCGGCGATGCAGCTCGCGAAGCGGCTCGGCACGAACCCGCGCGAGCTCGCGACGGAGATCGCCGGTGAGCTGACCGAGCTCGACGGCGTGGACTCGGTCGACGTCGCGGGCCCCGGCTTCATCAACATCACGCTCGAGGCCGCCGCTGCCGGCGAGATCGCGCGCACGATCGTCGAGGGCGGCGAGTCCTTCGGGCACGGCGACCTGTACGACGGCGTGCGGATCAACCTCGAGTTCGTGTCCGCGAACCCGACCGGGCCGATCCACATGGGCGGCGTGCGCTGGGCCGCGGTGGGCGACAGCCTCGCGCGGGTGTTCCAGGCGCAGGGCGGCCTCGTCACCCGCGAGTACTACTTCAACGACCACGGCGCGCAGATCGACCGCTTCGCCCGCTCCCTCGTCGCGTCGGCCCTCGGCGAGCCGACGCCCGAGGACGGCTACGGCGGCGCGTACATCGCCGAGATCGCGGCGCGCGTGATCGCGACGCTCGACCCGTCGGTCGACGTCGAGGACCTGCCGCGCGACGAGGCGCAGGAGCTCTTCCGGCGCGAGGGCGTCGACTTCATGTTCGCCGACATCAAGTCGTCGCTGCACGACTTCGGCGTCGACTTCGACGTGTACTTCCACGAGAACGCCCTGCACGAGTCGAAGGCCGTCGAGCGCGCCATCGAGCGACTCCGCTCGGAGGGCGTGATGTACGAGGCCGAGGGTGCCGAGTGGCTCCGGACCACCGACTTCGGCGACGACCGCGACCGCGTCGTCATCAAGTCGGACGGCGAGCCCGCCTACATCGCCGGCGACCTGGCGTACTACCTCGACAAGCGCGAGCGCGGGTTCGAGCGGAACCTCATCATGCTCGGCGCGGACCACCACGGCTACGTCGGCCGGATGATGGCGATGTGCGCCGCGTTCGGGGACGAGCCGGGCAAGAACCTCGAGATCCTCATCGGGCAGATGGTCAACCTGCTCAAGGACGGCGAGCCGATGCGCATGTCGAAGCGCAACGGCACGATCGTCACGATGGAGGACCTCGTCGACGCCGTGGGCGTGGACGCCGGCCGGTACTCGCTCGTCCGGTTCGCCAGCGACACCGCGATCGACATCGACCTCGACCTGCTCACGAAGCGCACGAACGACAACCCCGTGTTCTACGTGCAGTACGCCCACGCCCGCACGCAGTCCGTGGCCCGCAACGCCGCGAACGCCGGGGTGGACCGGTCGGCCTTCGACGCCTCGCTCCTGACGCACGACACCGAGGGGGCCCTGCTCGGCGCCCTGGCGGAGTACCCGCGCGTGGTGCGCCAGGCTGCCGAGCTCCGCGAGCCGCACCGTGTGGCGCGGTACATCGAGCAGCTCGCCGGGCTCTACCACCGCTGGTACGACGCCTGCCGGGTCACGCCCCTCGGCGACGAGGCCGTGACCGACCTGCACCGCACGCGCCTCTGGCTGAACGACGCCACCGGCCAGGTCGTCCGCAACGGGCTGGGCCTGCTCGGCGTGACGGCGCCGGAGCGCATGTAGCGGTCGCCGTCCGGCCGGCGCGCCGGGCGCACGCCGCGCCTCCAGGCTCGCTGCCGGGGCCACCTGGCAAGGTGGGACGCATGTCCGCCGCCACCGTGACCCCCCGGAAGCGCCGTCGCTGGCCCGTCGTGCTGATCGTCGTCGTGGTCGTCCTCGCCGCGCTCGTCGTGATCGCCGAGTTCGTCCTCCGCGGTGTCGTCGACCGCATCATCGCCCAGCAGGTCGAGCAGTCGCTGCCGTCCGGCGCCACCGGCGAGGTCGAGGCGCACGCGAAGGGCATCGTCATCCCGCAGCTGATCAGCGGGCAGCTCGACGAGGTCGAGATCTCCTCCGAGAAGCTCACCATCGACGGCATCCCGCTCGCCGCCGACGTCACCGCGCGAGACGTGCCCGTCGACGGCAAGGGCGACGTGCGCGACGTCGACGGCCACGTCCGGCTCGCGGCCGCGTCCGTGAAGGACCTGTCGAAGTACAGCCCGCTGTTCGACCGGCTCAGCCTGGTCGACGGCGGCGTGGAGCTCTCCGGCAAGACCGCGGTCCTCGGCTACGACATCACCTACGCGGCGAAGGGCGACGTCGCCGCGCAGGACGACGGCAAGGGCATCACGATCACGCCGAAGACGGTGCGGATCACGAACTCGTCGCTCGGCCTCAAGGTGGACTCGATCCCGGGCGTCACGAACGTCCCCGTCGAGGTCTGCACGGCGCAGTTCCTGCCGTCGGGGCTCCTGGTGCGGTCGCTCGACGTCACCGCCTCCGAGGCGACGGTGCGCGTCACGGCCGACTCGCTGCCGCTCAACGAGGCGGGGTTGCAGACGGTCGGTTCGTGCGGTTGAGCACGTGGCTGCGTCACACGGCCAGGAGGCGCGGCTCGGCTCGGTAGGATCGGGTCCCGTGAGCGAGAACCCCCTTGCCCCGCAGCACCTGCGGTTCCCGACGGACGCCTCCGCGCTGACCGCGCGGATCTGGCCCGCCTCCGCGACCCGGACCGACGACGGCGAGCTCGTCGTCGGCGGGATCGCCGCGTCCGACCTGGTCGCGCAGTTCGGCACGCCGCTGTACGTGGTCGACGAACGCGACGTGCAGTCCCGTGCGGTGCGGGTGCGGAACGCCTTCACCGAGGCGTTCGAGCGGATCGGCACCCGGGCGCACGTCTACTACGCCGGCAAGGCGTTCCTGACGACGCAGGTCGCGGCGTGGATGGTCGAGGCCGACCTCCGCGTCGACGTGTGCACCGGCGGCGAGCTCGCGGTGGCCCTGGCCGGCGGAGTCGACCCGGCGCTCCTCGGCTTCCACGGCAACGACAAGTCGGACGCCGAGATCGCCCGCGCGGTCGAGGTCGGCGTCGGCACCATCGTCCTCGACAGCCACGAGGAAGTGCAGCGCGTCGCCCGTGCCGCGGCCGACGCCGGGGTCGTGCAGCGCGTGCGCATCCGGATCAACAGCGGGGTGCACGCGTCGACGCACGAGTACCTCGCCACCGCGCGCGAGGACCAGAAGTTCGGCATCCCCCTGACCGAGGCCGTCACCGCTGCCGAGGCCGTCCGCGCCGAGCCCTCGCTCGCCTTCGTCGGCCTGCACTCGCACATCGGCTCGCAGATCTTCGACGAGTCCGGCTTCCGCGAGGCCGCGCGTCGCCTGATGGACGTGCACGCCACGCTCGTGGCGACCGGTCCGGTGCCGGAGCTCAACCTCGGCGGCGGCTGGGGCATCGACTACACCGAGGCCGACTCGGCGTTCGAGCCGGAGGACGTCGCCGACGCGCTCGCGACCATCGTGGCCGAGGCCTGCGCCGAGCGGGACATCCCGGTCCCCGAGATCGCGGTCGAGCCCGGCCGGTACATCGTCGGGCCCGCGGGCATCACGCTCTACCGCGTCGGCACCATCAAGCCCGTGACGCTCTCGGACGACGAGCAGGAGCCCGCCACCCGGACGTACGTGTCGGTCGACGGCGGCATGAGCGACAACGCCCGACCCGCGCTCTACGGCGCCGACTACACGGCCCGGCTCGCCCGGACGTCCGACGCCCCCGCGGTCCTCACCCGGGTGGTCGGGAAGCACTGCGAGTCCGGCGACATCGTCGTGAACGACGAGTACCTGCCCGGTGACGTGCACCGCGGGGACCTCCTCGCCGTCGCCGCCACCGGTGCGTACTGCTGGAGCCTGGCGAGCAACTACAACCACGTCGGACGCCCGCCGGTCGTGGCGGTCGCCGACGGCGTACCCCGTATCCTCGTGCGTGGCGAGTCGATCGACGACCTCCTCGCCCGCGACACCGGGGTGGTCCCGGGGGCCTGAGCCCCTCGGACGACCCGACTCCCCACGAACAGGACCCGCACCAGATGATCGAATACCGCAACGTCCGCGTCGCGCTGCTCGGAGCCGGCTCGGTCGGTTCCCAGGTGGCGCGGCTCCTCCTCGAACACGGCGACGAGCTCGCCTCGCGCGCCGGGGCCGGCCTCGAGCTCGTCGGGATCGCGGTGCGCGACCTCGAGGCCCCGCGCGACGTCGACCTGCCGAAGGAGCTCTTCACGACGGACGCGGCGTCGCTCATCCTCGGCGCGGACATCGTCGTCGAGCTGATCGGCGGCATCGAGCCGGCACGGACGCTCGTGCTCCAGGCGCTGCAGTCCGGCGCCGACGTCGTCACCGGCAACAAGGCCCTCCTGGCGACCCACGGCCCGGAGCTCTTCGCGGTCGCCGAGCAGGTGGGCGCACAGCTCTACTACGAGGCCGCCGTCGCCGGCGCGATCCCGATCATCCGACCGCTGCACGACTCCCTCGCCGGTGACCGCATCGAGCGCATCATGGGCATCGTCAACGGCACGACCAACTTCATCCTCGACCTGATGGACCGCGAGGGCTCGACGTTCGAGGACGCCCTCGCGACCGCCACCGAGCTCGGGTACGCCGAGGCCGACCCGACCGCCGACATCGAGGGCTACGACGCCGCGCAGAAGGCCGCGATCCTGGCGTCGCTCGCGTTCCACACCTCGGTGCCGCTCGCCGCCGTCCACCGCGAGGGCATCACCTCGGTGACGATCGAGCAGGTCCGGGCCGCGCGCAAGGCCGGGTACGTCGTGAAGATCCTCGCGACGGCCGAGCGCCTGACCGACGAGCAGGGCACCGAGGGCGTCAGCGCCCGCGTGTACCCGGCCCTCGTGCCGGAGTCGCACCCGCTCGCGAGCGTGCACGGGGCGAAGAACGCCGTGTTCGTCGAGGCCGAGGCCGCCGGCGACCTGATGTTCTACGGCGCCGGTGCCGGCGGGGTCGAGACCGCCTCGGCCGTCCTCGGCGACCTGGTGTCCGCCGCACGCCGACACGTCATCGGTGGCCCCGGCATCGCCGAGTCGACCCAGTCCGCGCTGCCGGTGTTCCCGATCGGCACCGTCCGCACGCGCTACCAGATCACGCTGCAGGTCACGGACGCCCCGGGTGTGCTGTCGACCGTCGCCGGCGTCCTCGCGAAGCACGGCGTCAGCGTCGAGACCGTCGAGCAGACCGTCGCCACCGGGTCCGACGCGACCGCGACCCTCGTCATCGGCACGCACCTGGCGCGCGAGTCCGACCTCGCCGCGACCGTGGTCGCCCTCCGCAACGAGGACGTCGTCGCCGAGGTCACGAGCGTCCTCCGCGTCGTCGGCGCCTGAGCCGCGCCCGACCGAACTCCAGAACCGACAAGAAGGGGAGCCTCATGGCCCACCAGTGGCAGGGTGTCCTGCGCGAGTACGCCGACCGTCTCGACGTCACCGAGGCGACGCCCGTCGTCACGCTCGGTGAGGGCGGGACCCCGCTCATCCCGGCGCGCCGCCTGTCCGAGCGCACGGGGGCCGAGGTCTACGTCAAGTTCGAGGGCATGAACCCGACCGGGTCGTTCAAGGACCGCGGCATGACCATGGCGATCTCGAAGGCCGTCGAGCACGGTGCGAAGGCCGTCATCTGCGCCTCGACCGGCAACACCAGCGCCTCCGCCGCCGCGTACGCCACGCACGCCGGCATCACCGCCGCGGTGCTCGTGCCCGAGGGCAAGATCGCCATGGGCAAGCTCAGCCAGGCCGTCGCCCACGACGCCCAGCTGCTGCAGGTGCAGGGCAACTTCGACGACTGCCTCGACATCGCGCGCGACCTCGCCGCGAACTACCCGGTGCACCTGGTGAACTCGGTCAACAACGACCGCATCGAGGGGCAGAAGACCGCCGCGTTCGAGGTCGTCGACGTACTCGGTGACGCGCCCGACTTCCACTTCCTGCCGGTCGGCAACGCGGGCAACTACACGGCGTACTCCCGCGGCTACCGCGAGGACGTGGCCGCCGGTCGGTCGTCCAGGCTCCCGCGCATGTTCGGCTTCCAGGCCGCGGGCTCGGCCCCGATCGTCCGCGGCGAGGTCGTCCGCAACCCGGACACCATCGCGTCCGCGATCCGCATCGGCAACCCGGCCTCGTGGGAGTTCGCGCTCGAGGCCCGTGACGAGACCGACGGCTACTTCGGTGCCATCACCGACGAGGCGATCCTCGCCGCGCACCGCATCCTCTCCGCCGAGGTCGGCGTCTTCGTCGAGCCCGCCTCGGCCATCGGCGTCGCCGGGCTCCTCGAGCGTGCCGACGCCGGCGTCGTGCCGAAGGGCGCGAAGGTCGTCATCACGGTGACCGGCCACGGCCTCAAGGACCCGCAGTGGGCCCTCCGCACGCAGGACGGCGGCGAGGTCACCCCGACGAGCGTCCCGGTCGACACCAAGTCGGTCGCCGACGTGCTCGGACTGGTCGGCGCCGAGTGAGCCCCGACCGCTCGTCCGGACCGGGGGAGGGCATGACCGCCCAGATCGCTGTACCGGCCGGACGGGCGGTCCGCGTACGGGTCCCGGCGACCTCCGCGAACCTCGGACCGGGGTTCGACTCCCTGGGCCTCGCCCTGTCGCTCTACGACGAGGTCGTCGTCCGGGTCCGGCCCGAGCCCGGCGCGACCGTCACGGTCGACGGTGTCGGCGCGGGTGAGGTCGCCACCGACGACACGAACCTCGTCGTCCGCGCCGTGCGCCGCGGGCTCGAGCACGCCGGCGTCGCACAGCAGCCCGGCCTCGAGCTGCACGCGGTGAACGCCATCCCGCACGGCCGCGGCATGGGGTCCTCGGCGGCCGCGATCGTCGCCGGGCTGATGGCCGCGCGCGGGTTGCTCGAAGGCGTCGTCGACCTCGACGCCTCGACCCTGCTCACGCTCGCGACCGAGATGGAGGGGCACCCCGACAACGTCGCGCCGGCGCTGTTCGGCGGGCTGACCATCGCGTGGATGACCGCGGAGGGCCCGGCGTACAAGCGCCTGCTCGTCCACCGCGGTGTCTCGCCGGTGGTCTTCGTGCCGACCTCGACGCTCTCGACGAAGCTCGCGCGCTCCCTGCAGCCGGCGAGCGTCCCGCACGAGGACGCCGCGTTCAACGTGTCCCGCTCCGCCCTGCTCGTCGCCGCGCTCATCCAGAGCCCCGAGCTGCTCCTGGCGGCGACCGAGGACCGGTTGCACCAGGCCTACCGTGCCAGCGCCATGCCGGAGACCGACGCCCTCATCGGCCTGCTGCGGCAGCACGGCCTGGCGGCGGTCGTCTCCGGAGCCGGCCCGAGCCTCCTGGTCCTCGGCAGCGACCCCGCGCAGCGACTCACCGCGGCCGACCTCGTGTCGCGACACGGGGAATCCGACTGGCGGGCGCTCATGCTGGCCGTCGACCTCGGTGGTGCTACAGTGGTGCCGCACTCGGCGCTCCAAGCCGAACCCGCGTAGGCAGCAGGAACTTCCTCGCCATGCTGGGTCCGGTGCGCGGGGGCAATCTCTTTCTGATCACCGAATCCCGGTCCGTCGTCTGAACGGCGGTCGATGCATACCCGTGCATCCGGGACGGTGGAAACTCTCCGCGTTCTGCGGTTCGAAAGGAAACACCGACCTTGACGAACGTCAACGACTCCACCCAGGTGGAGATCCCCAGCGATCTGCGCGCCCTCCGGCTCCCGGAACTCCAGCGCATCGCCTCCTCCCTCGGCATCACGGGGCTCTCGAAGCTCCGCAAGGGTGACCTCATCGCCTCGATCGAGGACAAGCGTCCCGTGACGGACGACGCTCCCGCCGAGCCGGCCGCACCCGCGGTCGAGGCCCCCGTGGCCGAGCAGCCGACGCTGCCGGAGCCGACCGAGGCACCCGCTGCCGAGGCCGTCGCCGACGCAGCGGCAGCGACCGAGGCCCCTGCGGAGCAGCCGGCGTCCTCGCGGGCCCGCCGTTCGCGCCGTGCCTCCTCCGGCGGCACCGTGAGCGCCGCGCCGACCTCGGCCGCCGAGCACACCAACCACGGTCAGACCGGCACCGAGGACCTCCTCGCCGGGCTCGACCAGGTCCGCGCCGAGAAGGACGCCCAGGAAGCCGCGCAGACCGGCGGCCAGCGTCGTGGCCGCGGGCAGCGCGACCAGCAGAACGGCCAGCAGGCCGAGCGCACCGAGCGCTCCGAGCAGACGCCGGACCAGGCCGAGCAGCCGACCCAGCCGGACGCCGCGGGCGACCAGCAGGAGCAGTCCGCGCACGGCACCGAGTCGGGCGACCAGAACGAACAGCAGGGCGAGGGCGGCTCGCGCCGCGGCCGTCGGAGCCGTGGTCGCGGTCGTGGCCGTGGCCAGAACGCCGAGAACGGCGAGCAGGGCGGCGACCAGAACGGTCGCGACAACGCCCCGAAGACCGACGCAGCCCAGAAGAACGGCCAGAACGGCCAGAACGGCCAGGGCCAGCAGGGCGAGCAGAAGAACGCCCAGCAGGACGACAAGAACGAGCAGAAGCAGAACGGCCAGCAGCAGAACGGCCAGCAGAAGCAGCAGGGCCAGCAGGGCCAGCAGAAGCAGCAGCAGCAGGCCCAGCAGAACGCCGACGAGACCGAGGGCGGCCGCAGCCGTCGCCAGCGTGACCGCAAGCGCGGCCGCGGCGGGCAGAACGACGAGTTCGAGCCGGAGATCACCGAGGACGACGTCCTGATCCCGATCGCGGGCATCCTCGACGTCCTCGACAACTACGCCTTCGTGCGCACGACCGGCTACCTGCCGGGCCCGAACGACGTCTACGTCTCCCTCGGCCAGGTGAAGAAGTACCACCTGCGCAAGGGCGACGCGGTCGTCGGTGCGATCAAGCAGCCGCGCGACAACGAACAGCAGAGCCGCCAGAAGTACAACGCGCTCGTGAAGGTCGACTCGGTCAACGGGCAGACCGCCGAAGAGGCCGCCGCGCGCGTCGACTTCCAGGACCTCACCCCGCTGTACCCGAACGAGCGTCTCCGCCTCGAGACCGAGCCCTCGAAGCTCAGCACGCGGATCATCGACCTCGTGTCGCCGATCGGCAAGGGCCAGCGCGGCCTGATCGTCTCCCCGCCGAAGGCCGGCAAGACGGTCGTGCTGCAGGCCATCGCCAACGCGATCGCGAAGAACAACCCCGAGGCGCACCTCATGGTCGTCCTCGTGGACGAGCGGCCCGAAGAGGTCACCGACATGCAGCGCACGGTGAAGGGCGAGGTCATCGCCTCGACCTTCGACCGTCCGGCAGAAGACCACACGACGGTCGCCGAGCTCGCCATCGAGCGTGCGAAGCGTCTCGTCGAGCTGGGTCACGACGTGGTCCTGCTCCTCGACTCGATCACCCGTCTGGGCCGCGCCTACAACCTGGCGACGCCGGCCTCCGGTCGCGTGCTCTCCGGTGGCGTCGACTCGTCGGCCCTCTACCCGCCGAAGCGCTTCTTCGGCGCCGCGCGCAACATCGAGGACGGCGGGTCGCTGACCATCCTCGCGACGGCGCTCGTCGAGACCGGGTCGAAGATGGACGAGGTGATCTTCGAGGAGTTCAAGGGCACCGGCAACATGGAGCTCCGCCTCAACCGTCACCTGGCCGACAAGCGGATCTTCCCGGCCGTCGACGTCAACGCGTCCGGCACCCGTCGCGAGGAGCAGCTGCTCTCCGCCGACGAGGTCAAGATCACGTGGCGCCTGCGCCGTGCCCTCGCCGGGCTCGACCCGCAGCAGGCCCTCGAGATCGTGCTGCGGAACCTCAAGGAGACGCAGTCGAACGTCGAGTTCCTGGTCCAGGTGCAGAAGTCGGTCCCCACGACCGGTGGGCACCACAACGGTCACCAGGAGTAACGCGTGTTCGAGTCGGTGGCAGGGCTGCTGGCGGAACACGAGGACCTGACGCAGCAGCTGTCGGACCCCGCGCTCCACGCCGATGCGGCCCGGGCGAAGAAGGTGAACCGGCGGTACGCCGAGCTCAACCAGATCAAGTCCGCGTACGAGTCCTGGAAGGCGGCGGGGGACGACCTCGCCGCCGCCCAGGAGCTCGCGCGTGAGGACGAGGCGTTCGCGGACGAGGTCCCGGCGCTCGAGGAGCAGCTGTCGGAGCGCCAGGAGCGTCTCCGCCGGCTGCTCATCCCGCGCGACCCCGACGACGGGCGCGACGTGATCATGGAGATCAAGGGTGGCGAGGGCGGCGAGGAATCGGCGCTCTTCGCGGCCGACCTCCTGCGCATGTACTCGCACTACGCCGAGTCCAAGGGCTGGAAGATCGAGATGCTCGAGCGCACCGAGTCCGACCTCGGTGGCTACAAGGACGTCCAGGTCGCGATCAAGTCGAACGCGACCGACCCGTCGCAGGGCGTCTGGGCGCACCTCAAGTACGAGGGCGGCGTGCACCGCGTGCAGCGTGTGCCGGCGACCGAGTCGCAGGGGCGCATCCACACCTCGACGACCGGTGTCCTCGTCTTCCCCGAGGTCGACGAGCCCGAAGAGGTCCAGATCAACCAGAACGACCTCAAGATCGACGTCTACCGGTCCTCGGGGCCCGGGGGACAGTCCGTCAACACGACCGACTCCGCGGTCCGCATCACCCACCTGCCCACGGGCATCACGGTCGCGATGCAGAACGAGAAGTCGCAGCTGCAGAACCGCGAGGCCGGCATGCGCGTCCTGCGTGCCCGCATCCTCGCGCGCCAGCAGGAGGAGCTCGACGCCATCGCTTCGGACGCGCGCAAGTCGCAGATCCGCGGCATGGACCGTTCGGAGCGCATCCGTACGTACAACTTCCCGGAGAACCGCATCGCGGACCACCGCACCGGGTACAAGGCGTACGACCTCGACCGCGTCATGAACGGTGCGCTCGAACCCGTCATCCAGTCCGCCATCCAGGCGGACGAAGAGGCACGACTGGCCGCCATCGGCGACCAGGACGCGTGAGCGACGTCCCCTCGGACGGCCTGGAGGCGCGACCCGCCTCCGACACGCCCGTCGCGTTCGCCGCGGACCGCCTCCTGCGCGAGGCGGCCGCGGCGTTCGACGCGGCCGGCGTCCCGACCCCGCAGGTGGACGCGGAGCTGTTGCTCGCCTGGGCGACCGACACCTCGCGCGGCGCCGTGCAGGCCCGGGCGATGACCGGCGGCGCGATCGCTGCCGAGCACGTCGAGCGCTTCCGGCACGCCGTCGCCCGACGCGTCACCCGCGAGCCGCTCCAGCACATCACCGGCGAGGCGTACTTCCGGGCGCTGACCCTGGCCGTCGGCCCCGGCGTGTTCGTCCCGCGGCCGGAGACCGAGGGCGTCGTGCAGTTCGGCATCGACGCACTCCGCGCGGTGCCCGTGCCGTCGCCGGTCGCCGTCGACCTCGGGTCCGGCAGCGGCGCGATCGCCATCGCCATGGACACCGAGGTGCCGAACGCGGTCGTGTACGCGGTCGAACGCTCGCCCGAGGCGCTCCCGTGGACGCGGCGCAACATCGATGCCCACGGCGGGACGGTCCGCCTCGTCGAGGGCGACCTCGCCGACGCGCTGCCCGAGCTCGACGGCACGGTGTCGGTCGTCGTGTCGAACCCGCCGTACGTGCCCGACGACGCGGTGCCGATCGACCCCGAGGTCCGCGACCACGACCCGGCCGTGGCGCTCTACGGCGGTCCGGACGGACTCGATGCGGTGCGTGCCCTGGCCGACACCGCGTGGCGCCTGCTCGTCCCCGGGGGAGTCCTCGTCATCGAGCACGCCGAGCCGCAGGGCGCCGGCGTGCGCGAGGTCCTGGCGCGCCGGGGGTTCCGTTCCCCGGAGACGCACGTCGACCTGACGGGACGCGACCGCACGACCACGGCGACACGCTAGGCGGGGTCGAGCCGCGCCTCCTGGACCCGGTGTGGGCGCGTGGTCCTGTGGGCCGCTCCGCGCATGGTAGGCCGTTCCGCGCGTACCTGGTCGTTCGTTCCTGCCCGGTACGCGCGTTTCCGCTTCCTACCGCACGCGTGATGGGAAGGATCGCGCGGCGGTCCGGGCCTGGAGGCGCGGATCACCTCCGCCGGTCAGCCCGCCGCCGTGAGTCGGTGCCGTTCCGCGAATGGCGGGCCGTTCCGCGCGTACCTGGTCGTCCGTTCCTGCCCGGTACGCGCGATTCTGCTTCCTAGCGCACGCGTGATGGGACGTTCGCGCTGCGGTCCGGCTGCTCCGCTAGGGGCGCGGCGGCCTGCTGTTCCGCGACGAAGGCGAGGACGGCTTCGCGCAGGTCGGTGTGCTCCTCGACGAGCACCGCGTGGATGCCGACACTCTGTGCGCCCTCGACGTTGATCGGCATGTCGTCCGCGAAGAACGTGCGCTCGGCGGGCACGCCGTGGTGCTCGAGCGCGCGGCGGTAGACCTCCGGCTCGGGCTTGCGCGCCCCGAAGTTGCTCGTGGTGTCGAGGTGCTCGCCGAAGACGGGCGCGAGGGACGGCGCCCAGCGGTGGATCCACCGGCCGGCCAGTGGCCCGTTGTTCGTCAGGAGACCGACGCGACCGTGCTCGCTCGCGACGCGCACCGCCTCGATCCGGTCGGGCAGCTCGGTCATCGCGGCGCCGCGGATCCGCGCCCACTCGGTCTCGGGGACGTCGCAGCCCATGGCCTCGGCGAAGGCGGCGAGGTACTCGTCGCCGTCGGCGTACCCGCCGGCCTCGGCGCGCTGCTCGTTGCCGCAGTCCCACCAGCGGCGACGGAGCTCCGCGAACTCGTGCCCGGTGAACTCGGCGAGTGCGGCCATCCGCACCTGCCAGTCGTACCGGACGAGGACCTCGTCCATGTCGAAGAGGAACAGGAGGCGGGGCGCAGGGGACTCGTTCACGATGCCACCCATTGTGTCGCACTATCATCGTCGAGTCATGGCATCCCGATACGACTGCACCGACTCCGACGGGCTCCTGACCGGGATGCGGCTCGCACGTGCCGCACTCGGGCGCGGAGAGCTCGTCGTGGTCCCCACCGACACCGTCTACGGCGTGGCCGCGGACGCCTTCAGCGCGGCCGCCGTCCAGCGACTGCTCGACGCGAAGGGACGCACCCGGCAGTCGCCGCCGCCGGTGCTCATCCCCGGACCGCCGACCCTGGACGCGCTCGCGAGCGACATCCCGCAGCAGGTGCGCGACCTCGTCGACGAGTTCTGGCCCGGCGGCCTCACCGTGATCCTCCGTGCGCAGCCGTCCCTCGACTGGGACCTCGGCGAGACACGGGGCACCGTGGCGCTCCGGATGCCGGACTCGCGGATCGCCCTCGAACTCCTGCAAGAGGTCGGTCCGCTCGCGGTGTCCTCGGCGAACACGACGGGAGACCCGGCCGCGATGGACGCCGACCAGGCCGAGGCGATGCTCGGCGACAGCGTCGCGGTGTACCTCGACGGGGGCTCGCTCGAGCCGCACGAGGGGTTCGCGGAGTCGACCGGTTCGACGATCGTCGACGCCACGGGGCTCTCCGACGGCGGCAAGCTCCGGATCGTCCGCCACGGTGTGATCCCGGACGAGGAGATCACCAGGGTCGTCGGAGCCGACCTCGTCGGATGAAGTACTACCTGCTCGCCGGGGCCATCGCGGCCGTGGTGAGCTTCTGCGTCAGCTGGATCGTCTGGAAGCTGGGGCTGAAGTACAAGTGGTACCCGAAGGTCCGTGAGCGGGACGTGCACCGCACGCCGACGCCCCGGCTCGGCGGCATCGCGATGTACATCGGCGTCATCGTCTCCCTGCTCGCGGCGTGGTTCCTCTTCCCGTCGATCGCCGGCACGGACTACTTCCGGTTGGTGTTCTCCGAGCCGGGTCGTGTGCTGGCGGTGCTCGGAGGGGCGACCATCATCGTGGTCCTCGGCGTCGCCGACGACATCTGGGACCTCGACTGGATGACGAAGCTCGCCGGGCAGATCATCGCCGCGGGGATCCTCGCCTGGCAGGGCGTGGCGATCGTGTCGCTGCCGATCGGGAACACGCTCGGGGTCGGGTCGTCCTACATGAGCCTGATCTTCACCGTGCTGGCGGTGGTGCTCGTCATGAACGCGGTGAACTTCATCGACGGCCTCGACGGCCTCGTCGCCGGGGTGGCGATCATCGCCGGCGGCGTGTTCTTCCTCTACACGTTCTTCATCAACCGCGTGGTCGTGCAGACGGAGTTCTTCTTCAACCTGCCGTCACTGCTCACCGCCGTGCTCGTCGGTGCCTGCTTCGGCTTCCTCATCCTCAACTGGCACCCCGCGAAGCTCTTCATGGGGGATGCCGGCGCCCTGCTCGTGGGCTTCCTGATGGCCACCAGCGCGGTCTCGGTCACGGGCAACATCGACCCGGCAGCGGTGCAGACACGCCAGGCGCTGCTGCCGGCGTTCATCCCGATCCTGCTGCCGTTCGCGATCCTCATCGTGCCGATCCTCGACTTCGGACTCGCGGTCACGCGTCGGCTCAGCGCGGGCAAGTCCCCGTTCTCGGCCGACCGGAAGCACCTGCACCACCGCCTGCTCGACATGGGGCACTCGCACTTCCACGCCGTGCTCATCTTCTACGCGTGGACGGCCACCGTGGCGATCGGCTGCCTGCTGTTCCTCTTCGTGGACTGGTACTGGGTGGTCGTCTTCGTCGCCGTCGGCTTCATAGTCTGCGCCGTCGCCACCTTCGCCCCGCTCGGCCGCAAACGCGCCGAGTTCGCCGCACAAGTCGCCACCCGGTCCACCGCCGTGGTGGACGCCAGCCTCGACCCGCTCGACCGGGCCGCCAACGACCGCTCGATCCCAGGAGACAACTCGTGACCGCACCGAACGCGCTCGACCACGTCCGGCCGGTGTTCCGCCGCATCATCACCTGGGGCGCGCTCCTGGCCGTCGGACTCGCCGTCGTCGGGGGAGTCGTCGGACTGCTCGTCGCCGGCGGTCCCGGGCTCGCCGGTGGCCTGCTCGGAGCCGTCCTCAGCGTCGTGTTCCTCGGGCTGACCGCTGTGAGCGTGCTGGTGGCGCTGCGGGTCTCCAAGGGGCAGATGATCTCCGGCGCGTTCTTCGGGATCGTGATGGGCACGTGGCTGCTCAAGTTCGTCGTGTTCATCGTCGTCCTCGTCCTGCTGCGCGACCGCGGCTGGGTGGACTTCCCGGTGCTCGCGATCGCGATCATCGTCGGGGTCGTCGGCTCGCTCGTGATCGACGTGGTCGCGGTCGCGAAGGCCCGGATCCCGATCGGGGTCAGCCTTCCCGGAGACTCCGCGTCTCCTGAGAAGGACGCGCCCCGCAACTGAGAGCCCGGGAAGCCTCTCGCACCTGATAGGCTTCTCGGAGTCCGCGTCCGGAGCATTGCTCGGAGCGGACGAGCCTCCACAACGTCCACCATCGCGTGCCATGCGTGCGCGCGCCGACACAGGAGACAGCGCTGCTATCCCACGCTCTTCCCCTGTCCCTCACCGCTGCGGGTAACACCGTTGCGGCGGGGAGCAGCAAGGCCGCCGAGTTCCATGGTCCGTCGATCAACGAGTTCTTCCCGGATGCGATCTTCTTCGCCGGGACGCCCTTCGAGATCGACCGACTCGTCATCATCCGGTTCATCGCCGTCGCGGTCCTGCTGCTGATCGGCATCATCGGGACCCGTTCGCTCAAGCTCGTCCCCGGCCGCGGCCAGGCGCTCATCGAGTACGCGTTCGACGTCGTCCGCCGGAACACCTTCGACAACCTGGGTGAGAAGGACGGCAAGCGGTTCCTCCCGCTGCTGGCCACGATCTTCTTCTCCGTGCTGTTCCTGAACCTCACGGGTCTGATCCCGGGGCTCAACCTGCAGGGCACCAGCCGTATCGCGTACCCGATGATCCTCGCGATCGTCGCCTACGTGGCGTTCATCTACGCGGGTCTGCGCAAGCACCCGGGCACCTTCCTCCGGAACTCGCTGTTCCCGCCTGGGGTCCCGTGGTACCTGTACATCATCGTGACGCCGATCGAGCTCGTCTCGACCTTCGTGCTCCGTCCGGTGACGCTGACCCTGCGACTCCTGATGAACATGGTCGTCGGCCACCTGCTGCTCGTCCTCTTCTTCGCTGCCACGCAGTTCTTCTTCTTCGACGCCTCGCTCGGTTTCAAGGCGTTCGGAGTCGGGACGCTCGCGTTCGGCATCGCGTTCAGTTTCTTCGAGATCCTGGTCGCGCTGCTGCAGGCGTACGTCTTCATGCTGCTGACCGCTGTGTACATCCAGCTCGCGCTGGCTGACGAGCACTGACCAACGACCTGAACTGACCCCCAATACGGCACGGCATCCGCCGGGCCGCATCCTGAAAGGAAAACACGTGGACGCAACGACCGTTCTCGCGGAAATCTCCGGCAACATCGCGACGGTGGGCTACGGCCTCGCGGCGATCGGCCCGGCCATCGGCGTGGGCATCGTCGTCGGCAAGACGATCGAGTCCGTCGCTCGCCAGCCGGAGCTCCAGGGCCGCCTGACGACCCTCATGTACATCGGTATCGCCTTCACCGAGGCCCTCGCCTTCATCGGTATCGCGACGTACTTCATCTTCACCAACTAAGGCCTCTCGATGCAGAACGCACTCATCATCGCGGCCGAGGAGACGCACAATCCCCTCGTACCGCCGCTGTACGACATCGTGTGGTCCGCGGTGGCGTTCGTCGTCATCCTGCTGGTCTTCTGGCGGGTCATCATCCCGCGGATCACGAAGATGCTCGACGAGCGCACCGAGGCCATCGAGGGTGGCATAAAGAAGGCGGAGGCTGCTCAGGAGCAGGCCGCTGCCGCGCTCGACGAGTACAACAAGCAGCTCGCCGAGGCCCGTGCCGAGGCATCGCGCATCCGTGAGCAGGCCCGTTCCGACGCCAACGCGATCGGCAACGAGCTCCGCGAGCAGGCGCAGGCCGATGCAGCACGCATCACCGCCAACGCGCAGGCCCAGATCGAGGCCGAGCGTCAGAGCGCGCTCCAGTCGCTCCGGACCGAGGTGGGCACCCTCGCCCTCGACCTCGCCTCCGGCGTGATCGGGGAGTCGCTCAAGGACGACGCCAAGTCGACCGCGGTCGTGGACCGGTTCCTCGCTGACCTCGAAGCCTCGCAGGGTTCGTCGGCATCGTCGGCCGGGGAGCGCTGAGCATGCGCAGCGCCACCAGGGAAGCACTGGCGTCGACGAGGGCGGTGCTCGCCGACCTCGGCGGTGCGGCCGACCTCGCCGCCGGTGCCGAGATCCTCGCCGCAGGGCGTGCGATCGCCGGTGCGCCGCAGCTGCTCGGTCTGCTGTCCGACCCGACGGCCGACCCGGCCGGCAAGAAGGTGGTCCTCGACCGCGTCTTCGCCGGCCAGTCGGCCGCGACGCGTGCGGTCCTGACCGCGGTGGCCGGCTCGCGCTGGTCCTCGCACCAGGACCTGCTCGTCGGCATCGAGGACGCGGGCATCCGCGCCGTCGCCGCCACGGCAGCGTCCGGCATGCCGATCGAAGCCGAACTGTTCTCCTTCGAGACCGCCGTCCGTTCGGACGCCGACCTCGAGCTGGCGCTGGGCACCAAGCTCGGCAGCCCGTCGGAGAAGAGCGCCCTCGTCGAGCGCCTGCTCGGCGGCAAGGCATCGGAGCAGACCATCGTGATCCTGTCGCACCTGGTGCAGCAGCCGCGTGGTCGTCGCATCGGTGAACTCGTCCGCGACGCCTCGCGCATCGTGGCCGAGCAGGCCGGCAAGCTCGTCGCGACGGTCATCACCGCGACGCCGCTCACGGACGGTCAGGCGGCTCGCGTCGCCCGTGCCCTCGCGGAGCAGCACGGCAAGGGCATCAGCATCAACCACGTGGTCGACCCCTCGGTCGTCGGCGGGGTCCGGGTGCAGATCGGCGGCGACGTCATCGACGGCACCGTGTCCACGCGGCTCTCGGAGCTCCGGCTCCAGGTCGCCGGCTAGGCGTACCGTCGAAGCCGCTCCTCCCAAGTCCACAACGGGAACTGCCGAGTCAGGCAGCGTCACCCTCTCGGAGCCGAAGGGCCCCGGAAACCAACAAGGAAAATCCCATGGCAGACATCACCATCAGCCCCGATGAGATCCGTGATGCCCTGAAGGACTTCGTCTCGAACTACGAGCCGACGAAGGCCTCCACGGCCGAGGTCGGGCACGTCATCGACGCCGGCGACGGCATCGCGCACGTCGAGGGCCTCCCCGGCGTCATGGCGAACGAGCTCATCCGCTTCGAGGACGGCACGCTCGGCCTCGCGCAGAACCTCGACGAGGACGAGATCGGCGCCATCGTGCTCGGCGAGTTCGCCGGTGTCGAAGAGGGCCAGGAAGTCACCCGCACGGGCGAGGTCCTCTCGGCTCCCGTCGGCGACGGCTTCCTCGGTCGCGTCGTCGACCCGCTCGGCGCTCCGATCGACGGCCTCGGCGAGATCCCGGCCGAGGGTCGTCGTGCCCTCGAGCTGCAGGCGCCCGGCGTCATGTCCCGCAAGTCGGTGCACGAGCCGCTCCAGACCGGCATCAAGGCCATCGACGCGATGATCCCCGTCGGCCGCGGTCAGCGTCAGCTGATCATCGGCGACCGCCAGACCGGCAAGACGGCCATCGCGATCGACACGATCATCAACCAGAAGGCCAACTGGGAGTCGGGCGACGAGGACAAGCAGGTCCGCTGCATCTACGTCGCCATCGGTCAGAAGGGCTCCACGATCGCCTCCGTCAAGGGTGCGCTCGAGGACGCCGGCGCGATGGAGTACACCACCATCGTCGCCGCCCCGGCCTCCGACCCGGCCGGCTTCAAGTACCTCGCCCCGTACACCGGCTCGGCCATCGGCCAGCACTGGATGTACCAGGGCAAGCACGTCCTGATCATCTTCGACGACCTGTCGAAGCAGGCCGAGGCCTACCGTGCGGTATCGCTCCTCCTGCGTCGTCCGCCGGGCCGCGAGGCCTACCCGGGTGACGTCTTCTACCTGCACTCCCGCCTGCTGGAGCGTTGCGCGAAGCTGTCCGACGAGCTCGGCGCCGGATCGATGACGGGTCTCCCGATCATCGAGACGAAGGCGAACGACGTCTCGGCGTACATCCCGACCAACGTCATCTCCATCACCGACGGCCAGATCTTCCTGCAGTCGGACCTGTTCAACGCGAACCAGCGTCCGGCCGTCGACGTGGGCATCTCGGTGTCCCGCGTCGGTGGTGACGCGCAGGTCAAGTCGATCAAGAAGGTCTCCGGCACGCTCAAGCTCGAGCTCGCGCAGTACCGCTCGCTCGAGGCGTTCGCGATGTTCGCGTCCGACCTCGACCAGGCGTCGCGTCGTCAGCTGGAGCGCGGTGCCCGTCTGACCGAGCTCCTCAAGCAGCCGCAGTACTCGCCGTACCCGGTCGAGGAGCAGGTCGTCTCGATCTGGGCCGGCACGAACGGCAAGCTCGACGAGGTCCCCGTGGCCGACGTCCTGCGCTTCGAGTCGGAGCTGCTCGACCACCTGCGTCGCAACTCGGACGTCCTGACGACGCTCCGTGAGACGAACCAGCTCAGCGACGACACCGTCGCCGAGATGACCAAGCAGATCGACGAGTTCTCCAAGAGCTTCCAGACGAGCGACGGCAAGACGCTCGGGTCCGAGCAGTTCGAGGCCGCTTCGGCCGACGACGTCGACCAGGAGCAGATCGTCAAGGGTCGTCGCTAGATGGCAGCGCAGGTCCGGGTCTACCGACAGCGAATCAAGTCCGCGAAGACCACGAAGAAGGTCACTCGCGCGATGGAGTTGATCTCGGCGTCGCGGATCCAGAAGGCGCAGGCCCGCATGGCCGCGTCGGGTCCGTACTCGCGGGCCGTGACGCGCGCGGTGTCGGCCGTGGCGACGTTCTCGAACGTCGACCACGTGCTGACCACCGAGCCGGAGTCGTCGACGCGTGCAGCCGTCGTGCTGTTCACGTCGGACCGCGGGCTGAACGGTGCGTTCAGCACGAACGTCCTCAAGCAGGGCGAGGAGCTGGCCTCCCTGCTCCGCAGCGAGGGCAAGGACGTCGTGTTCTACCTGGTCGGGCGCAAGTCCGTCGGGTACTTCGCGTTCCGTGAGCGCGCGTCGGAGCAGCAGTGGGTCGGCAACACCGACCAGCCGGAGTTCTCGACCGCGAAGTCGATCGGTGACGCCGTCGTGGCGAAGTTCCTGCAGGACACGGCCGAGGGTGGCGTGGACGAGATCCACATCGTCTTCAACCGCTTCCTGAGCCTCGCCACGCAGGAGCCGCAGGTCGTCCGGCTGCTCCCGCTCGAGGTCGTCGAGGGGGTCGAGGCACCGTCGAACGACGAGCCGCTCCCGCTCTACGAGTTCGAGCCGGACGCCGACGCGGTGCTCGACGCGCTGCTCCCGGTCTACATCGAGAGCCGCATCTTCAACGCCATGCTGCAGTCGGCTGCTTCCGAGCACGCCGCCCGGCAGAAGGCGATGAAGGCGGCGAGCGACAACGCCGACTCGCTCATCCGCGACTTCACGCGTCTCGCGAACAACGCCCGACAGGCCGAGATCACCCAGCAGATCTCCGAGATCGTCGGCGGCGCCGACGCCCTCTCGTCGAAGAAGAAGTAGTCCGCGTCGTTCGCGGACAGTTACCCACCCTCAGGAAGGCACCAGCCATGACCGACACCGCAACCACCGCGGTCGAGACGTCGTCGGCGCCCGGTGTCGGCCGGATCGCCCGTGTCACGGGCCCCGTCGTCGACATCGAGTTCCCGCACGACGCCATCCCCGAGATGTACAACCTCCTGTTCACGACCATCACCATCGGTGACTCGTCGCAGGAGATCGGCCTCGAGGTCGCGCAGCACCTCGGCGACGACCTCGTCCGCGCCATCTCCCTGAAGCCGACCGACGGTCTGGTCCGTGGCCAGGAGGTCCGTGACTCGGGCGCTCCGATCTCGGTCCCCGTCGGCGACGTCACCAAGGGCAAGGTCTTCGACGTGCTGGGCAACGTGCTCAACACCGACGAGAAGCTCGAGATCACCGAGCGCTGGCCGATCCACCGCAAGGCCCCGGCCTTCGACCAGCTCGAGTCGAAGACCTCCATGTTCGAGACCGGCATCAAGTCGATCGACCTCCTCACCCCGTACGTGCAGGGTGGCAAGATCGGCCTCTTCGGTGGTGCGGGCGTCGGCAAGACGGTCCTCATCCAGGAGATGATCCAGCGCGTCGCGCAGGACCACGGTGGTGTGTCGGTGTTCGCCGGTGTCGGCGAGCGCACCCGTGAGGGCAACGACCTCATCGGCGAGATGGAAGAGGCGGGCGTCTTCGACAAGACCGCCCTCGTGTTCGGCCAGATGGACGAGCCGCCGGGAACGCGTCTGCGCGTGGCCCTGTCGGCGCTGACGATGGCGGAGTACTTCCGTGATGTCCAGAAGCAGGACGTGCTCCTCTTCATCGACAACATCTTCCGCTTCACGCAGGCCGGCTCCGAGGTCTCCACGCTGCTCGGTCGCATGCCGTCCGCGGTGGGCTACCAGCCCAACCTCGCCGACGAGATGGGTGTGCTCCAGGAGCGCATCACCTCGACGCGTGGTCACTCGATCACCTCGCTGCAGGCGATCTACGTGCCGGCTGACGACTACACCGACCCGGCGCCGGCGACCACGTTCGCGCACCTCGACGCCACGACCGAGCTGTCGCGTGAGATCGCTTCGCAGGGTCTCTACCCGGCGATCGACCCGCTGACGTCGACCTCGCGGATCATGGACCCCCGTTACCTGGGTGCCGACCACTACGAGACGGCCACGCGCGTCAAGCAGATCCTCCAGAAGAACAAGGAACTGCAGGAGATCATCGCCATCCTCGGTGTCGACGAGCTCTCCGAAGAGGACAAGATCACGGTCGAGCGCGCTCGTCGTATCCAGCAGTTCCTCTCGCAGAACACGTACATGGCGAAGAAGTTCACGGGCGTCGAGGGTTCGACCGTCCCGCTGAAGGACACCATCGAGTCCTTCCGCGCCATCGCCGACGGCGAGTTCGACCACGTGGCCGTGCAGGCCTTCTTCAACGTCGGTGGCATCAACGACGTCGAAGAGAAGTGGGCGCAGATCCAGAAGGAGAACCGCTGACATGGCGGCACTCACCGTGAGCGTCGTCTCGGCCGACCGTGAGGTCTGGTCGGGCGACGCCACCATGGTCGTCGCTCGCACGACGGAGGGCCAGATCGGTATCCTCGCGGGACACGAGCCGCTGCTCGCGACCCTCGCGCAGGGACAGGTCCGCATCACCCGAGCCGACGGCTCGACGGTGGCGGCGGACGCCGAGGACGGCTTCCTGTCGGTCGAGCACGACACGGTCACGATCGTGGCGCGGCAGGCCGCGCTGGCGTCCTGACCGGACTGACCGTCCTCCTCCCGCCTTCGGAGACGAAGCGGGAGGGCGGGGACACGGACCGCACGCTCGACCTGCGTGCGCTGTCGTTCCCGGAACTGGCTGCTGAACGGGCCGCGGTGATCACCGCGGCCCGTTCCGTCAGTTCCGAGGAGTCCTCGGCCCGGACGGCCCTGAAGCTCGGCCCGAAGTCGATCGGGGAGCGGTTCCGCAACCTCGAGCTCGACACGTCGGGCACGATGCCGGCGATCGACCGGTACACGGGCGTGCTCTACGACCCGCTCGGCTCCCTCGACGCGGACGCTGCGACGCGTGCGTGGTGGTTCGAGCACGTGGTCGTGCAGTCCGCGATGTTCGGTCCCGTCCGCGGTGGCGATCGCATCCCGGCCTACCGGCTCTCCCACGACTCGCGGCTCGGGTCCGTCCGGCTCGCGTCGCACTGGCCGCAGCCGTCCGCCCGGGTGCTCGCGGCACACACGGCGGACGGGCTCGTGCTCGACCTGCGTTCCGAGGGGTACCGGCAACTCGGCCCCGTCGCGGGCGCGGTCGTCCCGCGCGTCGTGAGCGTCGACGGTTCCGGTCGGCGCAAGGCGTTGAACCACTGGAACAAGACCGCGAAGGGTCGCCTGGTCGCGCTCCTCGCCCGGACGGGCGCGGCGGTCACGACGACGGCCGAGCTGGTCGACTGGGCCCGCGCGCACGGCGTCGTCCTCGAGGAGCACGACGGCTCGTGGGACCTCGTCGCGGAGAGCCTCGAGCCCGCGACGGTCTGATCCCGGTTCCGCCCCGCTCGTCCTCCACAGGACGGGTGGGGCGGGTCGCGTTCCACAGGTGCCCACGTCGGCGGGTCCAGGAGGCGCGGCGTGCGTTTCGATGACGTGCATGATCCCCGTCACGACACGAAGCCACCCCGACGCCGCAGTGCGCTACCCGCGCGAGATCGCGGCCGCCGTCACCCTCCCCGCCGCCTGCGCGGCCCTCGTCGCGCCCGGCGACGCACCGTCGTCGCGTGGTGCGTCGATCGCGGTCGTCACGGCGTGCGGAGCACTGGCGACCCGGCTCGCGGTGATCCGGTTCCTCGCCGACCCCGCGCCGATCGAGCCCCGTGCGGTGGCCGCCTTCGACCCCTTCTCCGACCCGACACCGCCGGCGCTGTGCGGGTTCGGTCCCGAGCCGGACCGGGCGCGACTCCGGACCGCGGGCGACCGGTGCGCCGATGCCTGGCGGCACTGGCGTGCGGAGGACCCGTCGGCCGACTCGGCCGCCGGCGCCGCGGGGGCGTTGGCCGTCGCGGCGTGGTGCTCCTGGGCGCTCGGGTCCGCCGCGCGGGCACAGACGCGCGCGCAGCACGCCCTCGACACCCGGGCGGACGATCCGTTGGCGGGCCTGGTGCTGCGCTCGGTCCGGGCGGGGAGCGGTCCCGCGTGGGACCGTGGATGACGGTCGGCGGACAGGATCGTCTACGGTTGTCTCGACCACGCTTGGAGGGCTCGGGTGCGCGACGACGACATCGACGACACGGTCGTCCGTCGACCCCGCACCGCCGCGTCCCACGAACCGGTGCACGCGTCAGTGGACGACCCGTTGGGCGACACCGTGATCCGTCCGGTCCCGCCCGTCCCCGGTGCATCCCGACTCCCGGGCGCTCCGACCGCCGACTCGGTCGACGACACGGTGATCCGTCCGGTGCCGCCGTTGCCGGCCGCGCCGGTGGTGCGCGGCGTCTCGGAAGCGCAGGACGTCGACGACACGGTGATCCGTCCGGTGCCGCCCGTGCCGGGTGCGCCTGCCGCTCCGGCGACCGGTTCCCTCGACGACACGGTGCTGCGGCCCGGTCGCGCGCCGCGCCCGGAGGGCGGCTCGATCGACGACACCGTGGTCGGGGCCCGGACGCACCCCACCACCCAGGGCGGGACGCCCGTCGGGGGCGAGCCGCGCCTCCCGTCCGACGTCCCCGCACCGACGACCAGGGTGCCGTCCGTGCGGATCGGCGACCGCGTCATCCGACTCGACCACCCCGTCATCGTCGGCCGGCGGCCCGCGCTGCCGCGGATCCTGCGCGGTCCGGCTCCCGAACTGGTGTCCGTCCCGTCGTCGAGCGGCCAGGTGTCGTCGTCGCACGTGATGCTGCACGCCGAGGGCGAAGCCGCCGTGGTCGACGACCTCCGGTCCACCAACGGGACCGTCGTGCGGCCCGCCGGGTCGGCGCCGTTCCGGATGCCGGCGGGTGCGTCGAACGTCGTGCTGACGGGTACGGTTGTCGAGATCGGTGACGGCAACGTGATCGAGGTCCTCTCGCCACACCTGCGGGTCGCACCGTCGTCGAGGGACCTCCCACCCCTTCCCACGTGGCCGACCGACCCACCCGCCGGCACGCCCCGAACCCCCAGAGAGCGATCCTGAAACGTGACCGAACTCGGCCGAGCAGCGACTGCGCACGCCATCGACGTCCCCGGTGCCGACGGCGCCACCCTGACGCTCTCGTGGGGAGCCGCGACCGACGTCGGTCGGCGCCGTGACCACAACGAGGACAGCTACATCGTCGGGGCGCCCTTCTTCGTCGTCGCCGACGGGATGGGCGGCCACCTCGCGGGCGACCGTGCGAGCGACGCCGTGGTCCGCCGCCTCGAGCAGGCGACGGAGAGCGCGTTCACGACGCGGCAGTCCATCCAGCGGGCGCTCCTGCTCGCCACCGCCGACATCGAGCGCGCAGCGGGCGGCAACGCGATCGGCGCCGGGACGACCGTCACCGGCATCGCGCTCGTCGCCGCGCAGGGACAGCCGGCCGCGCTCGTCTTCAACGTCGGCGACTCCCGGACCTACCGGATCGAGGGCGGCGTCCTCCGACGCGTCACCGTCGACCACTCGGTCGTGCAGGAGATGGTCGACGCCGGCCTCCTCCGCGCCGAGGACGCCGAGCGGCACCCGGACAGCAACGTGATCACCCGGGCCGTGGGCTTCGGCGAACCGCCGGAGCCGGACTGGTGGACCCTGCCGCTCCGTGCGGGGGACCGGTACATCGTGTGCTCGGACGGGCTCACCAAGGAACTCGGCGACGCCGGCATCGCCCGGATCGCCGCACGCGTGCCGGCGGCGCAGGACCTCGCCGAGCGTCTGGTGGGCGACGCGGTCGTCGCGGGCGGTCGGGACAACGTGACGGTCGTCGTCCTCCAGGTGGACGACGCCCCGGACGACGGCGACGTGGAGGACACGCTGCCGCGGCACTGAGTGCCCCCCGAACTGGGGGACGGGTGACCTCGGGCTGCGCGCAGTGTGCGGAATGTCGGTCACCCACGGTTCGTACAATGGCATGGCCGTGACGAGAGAGCTGGCCGCTCGGCCGGGGAGGAGGGGACGATGGCGCGACGCCTGCCGTCCACCCCGCCCGTCATCGCGGGCTTCAGCCCCGTGCACGTCCTCGGTTCCGGTGGCTTCGCGGACGTCTTCCTCTACGAGCAGGACATGCCGCGCCGGCAGGTCGCCGTGAAGGTCCTGCTCGACGAGGTCGTGGACGACCGCGTCCGGCAGATGTTCCAGGCCGAGGCGAACCTGATGGCGCGACTCAGCACGCACCCGTCGATCCTCACGGTGTTCCAGGCGAGCGTGGCCTCCGACGGCCGGCCGTACCTGGTGATGGAGCTCTGCTCGTCATCCCTCAGCGAGCGGTACCGCCGCGAGCCGATCCCCGTGTCCGAGGTCCTCGCGATCGGCATCCGCATCGGATCCGCGCTCGAGACCGCGCACCGTGAAGGCGTGCTGCACCGCGACATCAAGCCGTCGAACATCCTGCTCACGGCGTACGGCAACCCGGTGCTGTCCGACTTCGGCATCGCGGCGACCATCGGCGAGGCCGACCCCGACGAGCCGATCGGCATGTCGATCCCGTGGTCCGCGCCCGAGGTGCTCATCGACGAGTCCCGCGGCACGATCCAGTCCGAGGTCTACTCGCTGGCGGCGACGGTCTTCTCCCTGCTCGCGGGCCGGAGCCCCTTCGAGGTCCGCGGCGGCAAGAACGGCGCGGCCGACCTCATGGGGCGCATCGACAAGGGCGGTGTGAAGCCCACCGGGCGGACCGACGTCCCGCCGTCGCTCGAGCGGCTGCTCGCATCCGCGATGTCGCGCAAGGTCGCCGGTCGGCCGTCCACCGTCATGGAGCTCGTCCGTGGGTTCCAGCAGGTCGAGGCCGAGCTCGGCATCCCGCAGACCTCGGCGGACGTCGCGGTCGAGGCGTGGGCCGTCGCGACGCCGACCCCGCACGGTGACCGGACGATGATCCGCGAGCTCCAGCCCCCGACCCGCGTGGGTGCACGTCGTCGCACGCGCAAGGCGCTGCAGGGCGGATCGGCGGGGGCCGCGGCGCAGAGCGTCGGCACCGTCCACCGCACCGGCTCCGTCACGCGCGCCCGCCGCCGCACGCGGTCGACGTTGGTCTGGGCGACCTCGATCGCGGTCGTGGTGGTCGCCGCACTCGCCGTCGCCACCGTGCTCGTCATCGGTCGCCTCGGCTCCGGCGCGATCCCGGTGGTCGCCGACGTGCGCGCCGAGCCGTCCCCGTCGTCAGTGACCTTCACCTGGGCCGACCCGGGCCTGCGCACGGGGGACACCTACGTCATCTCGTCGAACGGTGCGGCGAGCCAGCAGACCGGCACCAGCTTCGTCGTCTCGGGTCAGAAGGGCGACGAGGAGTGCATCGCCGTCGCGGTCAACCGTGACGGCAAGACCGGGGTCGCGAGCGCCCAGAAGTGCGCCACGATCGGGAGCGCCGGGTGATCCGGGCGTTCCTCGCCAAGCACCGGTCCGCAGCGGTGACGGTCGGCGCCTCGGTCGTCGTCGGCGCGGTCGTCGCCACCGCGGCCATCGCGTCGACCGGGTACCACACGCAGCGGGTCGACCTCGGTGACGGCACCGTGTGGGTGCCGTCCGCCGAGTACGGTGCGGTCGGCCGGGCGAACACCGGGGTCCTGCAGCTCAACACCGCCGTCGAGACCGCGAGCGACGACCTGTCCGTCCTGCAGCGCGGCTCCACGGTCTACAGCGTCGACGAGACGAAGGGCACGGTCGCGAAGGTCGACGTGGCCGACGCCACGGTGGCCGACCCGGTCACGCTGCCGGCCGGGACGCCGCAGGTCTTCTTCGCGGGTTCCACGGCGGTCATCGGCAACGGGGACACCGGCGAGCTCTGGGCGACCCCGGCGAAGGACCTCGGCGAGTTCGACGCGTCGACGAAGGCCGACCTGACGCTCGGCGCCGACGCCGTCTTCGACGCCTCGGACGACCACGTCGCCGTCTACTCGCCGAAGACCGGCACCGCCGCACTCGTCGACGTCGGCACCACGCCGACGGTCGCGAAGCGGTGGACGGTGAAGATGGACCGCGCCGACGACTTCCAGGTCGCGTCCTTCGGGGACCACCTGGCCGTGCTCGACCGCAGCTCGGGCCGGATGTCGGTGGACGGTCGCACGGTCGACCTCGGTGACCGCGTCGGCAGTGCGCCCGCCCTGCAGCACTCGACGGACAGCTCGTCCGAGGTCGTCGTCGCCGGCACCGCCGGACTGGTCCGTGTCTCGGCATCCGGCGACGTCAGCAGCACTGCGATGCAGGTCTCCGGTCGTGCTGCACGACCGATGGTCGTCGGCTCCTGCACGTACGCGGCGTGGGCCGGCGGGCAGGCGATCGACACCTGCAAGGGTTCCGGGCTGCAGCGACTCGCGAGCACCGCGGGCACCGGTGACCTGCAGATCCTGCACAACGGCGAGACGGTCGTCGCGAACGACCCGCAGAGCGGGCGCTCCTGGGCGATCGACCGGAGTGGACAGCTCATCGACAACTGGGCCGACCTCATCAAGAAGGACGAGGACCAGCAGCAGGAGCAGGTGTCCGACGACGACCCCGAGGTCGAGAAGGACCAGAAGCCGCCGGTGGCGGTCGACGATGACCTGGGCGCTCGTCCGGGACGCACCACGAGCCTCCCGGTCCTGCTGAACGACTACGACCCGAACGGCGACCCGATCGTCGTGAGCGAGGTCGGGAAGATCGACGACGCCGTCGGCGACGTCGCGATCGTCGGCGACGGCCAGCGCCTCCAGATCACGCTGTCCGGCCGCGCCACCGGGACCGTCTCCTTCCCGTACACGATCACGGACGGCAACGGCGGGTCCGACACCGCCACCGTCCGGGTGACCGTCCGCCCCGACTCCGAGAACGACCCGCCCCGACAGGTCCGCGACACCTCGGCCGACGTCGTGCAGAACGGGCACGTCGTCTCGAACGTGCTCGGCGACTGGGTCGACCCCGACGGCGACCCGGTGTACCTCAAGTCGGCGACCGCGGCCGACGGCGACCGCGTGTCGACGACACCCGACGGGCTGCTCGACTACCGGAACGCGAGCGCGCGGACCGGCGACCGTGCCGTGCAGCTCGTCGTGAGCGACGGGCGTGCGGACGGTCGGGGCTCGGTCACGGTCCACGTGGCGAAGCAGGGCAGCGTGCCGCTCTACGCCGACCCGTTCCCCGTGCAGGGGTACGCGGGCAAGGCGTTCACGGTGGACCCGCTCGACCACGTCCGCGGCGGGAACGGCACCGTCACGCTCACGAGCGTGTCGTCGTCGACCGGCCTCACCGTCACCCCGAGCTACGACTCCGGCACGTTCCGCGTGCAGGGCGCCGGCGCGGGGGACCACCAGCTCGAGTACACCGTGACCGACGGCACGAAGACGACGAGCGGCATCGTGCGGGTCACGATCCTCGCTCCGCCGGACGCCTCGACCGCGCCGATCACGACGCCGAAGACCGTGTTCGTCAACACCCTGTCGACGAAGGACACCGACGTCACCGCCACCGACATCGACCCGGCCGGCGGCGTGCTGCTCGTGACCGCGCTCGACGGTCCGGGCAGTGATTCCGGGGTCGAGGCGAGCATCCTCGACCAGCACACCGTCCGGGTCACGCTCACCGCGCCGCTCGACGGTCCGGTCTCCTTCGGCTACACCGAGACGAACGGACTCGCCTCGGCGACCGGCACGATCACGGTCGTCGAGATCCCCAAGCCGGACCGGATCCAGCCGCCCGTGGCGCAGCCGGACACCGCGACCGTGCGGGTCGGCGACGTGGCGAACATCGACGTGCTCGACAACGACACCCAGCCCGAGGGGGAGCCGCTCACGCTGCAGCCCGACCTCGTGCAGAACGTCCCCGGCGACGGTGGCCTGCTGTTCGTCTCGGGCGACCACCTGCGGTACCTCGCCCCGAAGACCCCGGGCAACTACACCGCCGTGTACCGGGTCGCCGGGCCCGACGGCCAGTACGCCGACGCGACCGTCTCGATCTCGGTGCGCGAGCAGGACGCCGCGACGAACAACCCGCCTGTCCCGCAGACGGTGACCGCGCGGGTCGTCGCCGGGCAGTCCGTCAGGGTGTCCATCCCGTTGAACGGGATCGACCCCGACGGTGACTCGGTGCAACTCGTCGGTGTCGCCTCGAACCCCGACAAGGGCTCCGTCGCCGACGTGTCGTCCGACTCGCTGACGTACGAGGCCGGCGACTACTCCGCCGGCACCGACGAGTTCACGTACACGGTCGTCGACGCGCTCGGCGCCCGTGCGACCGGGACCGTACGCGTCGGCATCGCGCCCCGTGCCGAACAGGCGTCGAACCCCGTCGCCGAAGCCGACCACGTGACCATCCGGCCGGGCGGCTCGGTCACCGTGCGGGTCCTGCAGAACGACTCCGACCCCGAGGGCGGGCAGCTCACCGTCACGAAGGCCGAGCCCACCGCCGAGTCGGTCTCCGCCAAGATCCTGCAGAAGCAGCAGATCCGGGTCACACCGCCGAAGACCGCGAAGAACGGCGACTACGCGGTGCTGTACACGGTGACGAACGAGAACGGCGGAGCGAGCACGGCCTTCCTCACCGTCACGGTCGACCCCGACGCCCAGCCGCTGCGGCCCGAGGTCGACGACACCACGCTCGACCTGCAGGACATCCTGCACCGGCAGAGCGTCACGGTCGACGTCCTCGAGAACGTCTTCTTCGCCGAGGGGACCACGGCCGACCTGAAGGTCGGTGTCGTCGACGGCTACGGCGACAACGCCCGCACCACCGACGACGGGCGCATCGTCGTCCGGCTCTCCGACGACTCGCAGGTGATCCCGTTCTCGGTCGCCCGCGTCGACCACCCGGACATCGTCTCCTACGGGTTCATCCACGTGCCCGGCTTCGACGACGCCCTGCCGCAGGTCAACCGGACCGCCGGTGCGATCACGGTGAAGAGCGAGGCGACGGTCCGGATCCCGCTGTCGAAGTACGTCGTCACAGCGAACGGGCAGACCGCGAAGATCACCGACCGCGGCACGGTGAAGGCGACGCACGCGAACGGGCAGAGCCTCGTCGTCGACTCCTCGACGCTGCAGTTCACCTCGTCGAAGCTCTACTACGGCAACGCCTCCATCTCGTTCGAGGTCACCGACGGCTCGAACGCCAACGGCGGCAAGGGACGCGTCGCGACGCTCGTGCTGCCGGTCAAGGTCACGCCCCGGTCCAACCAGCCGCCGGCGTTCACCGGCTCCGCCGTCGACATGCAGCCGGGGGAGTCGCGCACGATCGACCTCAGCAAGCTGACCGACTACCCGTACCCGCAGGACCTCCCCGAGCTCAAGTACTCCGTCGTCAGCAAGCCGAGCGACGGCACCACCGCCACGATCAGCGGGCAGAACCTGACGATCAAGGTCGCCGACACCGCGAAGAAGAACACGACCGCCTCGATCGGCATCGGGGTCGCCGACGACGCCAACGCCGGCCGGTCCGGGGTCGTGAGCGTCGACGTCGTCGCCTCGACGCGGCCGCTCGTGCAGCCCGGGGCGGACAAGTCGGTCACGAAGCGTGGCCAGACGACCACGATCGACGTCCTCGCCAACGACCAGCCCACGAACCCGTTCCCTGGCCAGCGGTTGCGCGTCGTGAACATCCGCGGCCTCGGCGGCGGGCTCCCCGGTGGCGTGACCGTCACGCCGAGCGCCGACAAGTCGCGGCTGCAGGTCAGTGTCTCCGACAGTGCGAAGCCCGTCGACACGCACCTGCAGTACCAGGTCGCCGACGCCACCGACGATCCGGACCGGTACGTGTGGGGCGACGTGACGATCTCGGTGCAGGACGTCCCGGACGCACCCGGTGCTCCCACCCGCACCGGATCGTACGAAGGCGGGCAGGCGACCCTGACGTGGTCGACGCCGCAGGCGAACAACTCGCCCATCACCGGCTACCGACTGCAGGGCACGAACGGGGTGTCGAAGGACTGCGGGACGGCGACGGTCTGCACGATCAAGGGGCTCGACCCGAAGGGGTCGTACCAGTTCTCCGTCGTGGCCACGAACGCCGTCGGCGACTCGGCCGCCTCCGCGAACTCCGCGCCGATCAGCGCCGACTTCGTCCCCGCGCCGCCCACCGGCATCAGCGTCACCCCGAGCAAGAGCACGCCGAACCAGCTCGACGTGAACTGGAACGCAGTCGCGGCGCCGAACAACGGCAGCGCCGTAGACAACTACGTCGTCTCGATCGAGGGGCCGGATCTATCGACGACACGCAGCACGGGTACGGCCACGAACACCTCCTTCACGGGGGCGCAGAGCGGGGCGCAGTACACGGTGACGGTGTCCGCCCGGAACGGCGCCGACCGCAACGGGACCGTGGTGCAGTGGAACTCGGCGTCGGCGACCGGCTCCGCCGTCGGCGCACCGACGGCCCCTGGGAACCTCAGGGCGACCGGTGAAGAGTCCGGAAATTCGACGGCCGTCTCCGTGAACTTCTCGCCGGCGAATGGAAATGGCAGCGGAATCCAGGCGTACTGGTTGTTCCGGCTCCCCAGTAAGACCTTCGATTGCAAAGCTGTGCGTGCACAGGACGCAACGAAGACCGCGGGCGCGGGAGCCTCCGGCTTCTCCGACATGCCAGGCGGCGAGGGAGACGTGTACTACGCGGTGGTCGCAGTGAATGGACTCGGCTTCTGCGCGGCCAGCGTCACCGGGCCGGTTTCGTCGTACACGTCGCCATCTTCGGCGTCGGCACGTGTCTCGCTTCCGCCGACTTCGGATCGGGACGGCAACTTTCCAGTTGTGGTCTCCGATATCCGTGCGGTCGGCGGCACTGCGACCTTCTTCAAGGTGAGCCTTGAGGCCGGGACGAGCACGACGACCGACGGTTCAGACGTGACCTTGTACCCGAGCGCTTACGGCAGCGAACTCGGCGTGACCATCGAAGCTTGCAGGCTGCCCGACGGCGGCGGTACATACTGCGCTGATCCAACGAAGGTGGGTAGCGCGATACCCGTCGCCACCCGCGCGACTGCCGAGAATCCGCAGGCAGACAAAACACTGAAGGTGATTGCCCCGGCCAACACCGGCAACCATGACATCAGGTACTCGATCTACATTTGCACCGGATCGGCGCTCGAATTCTTGGGGTGCCCGACGAGTGGTGCAGACGGACGACCGTACGCGGATGGGTCCACGATCCCCTCGGACGGGAAATCGATCACTGTAGTCGCCCGAGTAGATGGAAAAACTGATGCTGCTCCAGTCGAGCAGGATGTGGCTGCGGTCGCGCCATCCACGCCGCCGAGTACATAGCCTTGGCTTGCCGCCACCAGGCCATAGCCTGCCCATAACGCCATCCCCGAGAACGAGGAACGACACCGCATGAGCATGACCCCGGAGCAGGCCACCTGGTTCGCCGACGTCGCAGGCCGCATCGTGACCAACGTCGAGCAGGTGCTCCTCGGGAAGACGTTCGTGATCCGCCTCGCGGTCACGGCGATGCTCAGCGAGGGGCACCTGCTGCTCGAGGACGTCCCCGGCACGGGCAAGACGAGCCTGGCGCGGGCGATGGCCCAGAGCGTGCAGGGCTCGACGAACCGCATCCAGTTCACGCCGGACCTGCTGCCGGGCGACATCACGGGTATCAGCGTCTACGACCAGAAGACCCAGGAGTTCGACTTCCACCGGGGCCCGATCTTCTCGAACATCGTGCTGGCTGACGAGATCAACCGTGCGAGCCCGAAGACCCAGTCGGCCCTGCTCGAGGCGATGGAGGAGTCCGCCGTCACGGTCGACGGCGTGAACCACCGACTCGCGGCGCCGTTCATGGTGATCGCGACCCAGAACCCCGTCGAGCAGGCCGGCACGTACCGCCTGCCGGAGGCCCAGCTCGACCGCTTCCTCATGAAGGCGTCGATCGGGTACCCGGACCACGCCGCGACGGTGAAGATCCTCGAGACGTCGTCGGCGCCGTCGAGTTCGGTGCCGCTCGCGAGTGTCGTGCCCGCGGCGACGATCACCGAGATGGCGACGCTGGCGCGCTCGGTCCACGTCGACCCGGTCATCGCCGACTACGTGGCCCGACTGGTCGACGCGACCCGCTCGGCGAGCGAGGTCCGGCTCGGCGTCAGCGTCCGCGGTGCGATGGGCCTCATGCGCGCCTCCCGCGTCTTCGCGGCGTTGGCCGGTCGCCACTACGTCACGCCGGACGACGTGAAGGCACTCGCGGTGCCGATCCTCGCGCACCGCCTGGTCCTCGACGCCGAGGCCGAGTTCGACGGCGTCAGCGCCACGAGCGTCATCGCACAGCTGCTGGTCGAGACCCCGCCGCCGGCGGACCGGGCCGGGTCGTGACCGACCGCCGGCCCGTCTCGACGCGCTCGCGCCGTCCGTCCTCGACGCGGTCGCGTCGAGGCACGACGGCCTACGAGCGCACCGGGACGGTCGCCGGCCTCACGAACGTCCGGACGCGCCTGGTGGGCGACCGTGACGGCGTGGCAGCGGACGCGGTCGTCGGTCTCGCCAGGGCCTGGTCGACGGCCTGGAGGCTCGTCAAGCGTGGGTGGGCAGAGGTCTCGTCCGTGGTCACCGGCCTCGGGTGGACGGTCGCGGCGCTCACGCTGGTCGCGTTCGTGCTCGGCTACCGGTTCGGCCTGCGCGAGGTCGTCGTCGTGGGCTTCGCGGGGGCGCTCCTCGTGGTCGTCGCTGCGGTCGCGCTCATCGGCCGTTCGCGGCTCGTGATCCGGATGCGCCTGCCGCAGCACCGGGTGGCGGTGGGCGATGCCGCCGGCGTGGTGGTCACGGCGGAGAACCCGGTGCGGTTCCCCTCGGTCCCGACGACGGTCGAGGTGCCGGTCGGGTCCGGGCTGGTGGACGTGGCGATCCCGTCGATCGGCCCGCGCGGCACGTTCGAGCGCGAGGTCCCGGTGCCGACGGTCCGGCGCGGCGTGCTCGACGTCGGTCCGGTGACCGGTGTGCGAGCGGACCCGGTCGGCCTGGTCCGACGCGAGATCGTCTGGACGGCCCGGGAGCAGGTCATCGTGCACCCGCGGACGATCGCGATCCCGTCGACGAGCACCGGCCTGGTGCGGGACCTCGAGGGGCAGGCGACGACCGACCTGTCGCCGTCCGACATCGCCTTCCACGCCATCCGGGAGTACATGCCCGGTGACGATCCCCGCACGATCCACTGGAAGTCCACGGCGAAGTCCGGTGCGCTGATGGTGCGCCAGTTCGAGGACACCCGCCGGTCGCACCTCGTTGTGGCCCTCGGCCTCTCACGTGCCGAGTTCGCCGACGACGAGGAGTTCGAGCTCGCGGTGAGCGCAGCGGCGTCGCTCGGCGCACGCGCGATCCGCGACGGCCGCGAGGTCACCGTGGTGGTGTCGGAGCGGACGCCGGAGTTCGCCAAGCGCCCCGTGTACGCCGTGCACCCGCTGCCCACCGTGACGCCCACCCGCCTGCTCGACGACTTCGCGTCCGTCGGACTCGCCGACGCCTGCCTGCCGATCGCCGAGGTCGCGCGCATCGTCGGCACCGACACCGCGGGCATCTCCGTGGCCTTCCTGGTGGTCGGCTCGACGGTCGAGCTGCCGGCGCTGCGACTGGCCGCGACGCGATTCCCGGTCGGCGTCGAGGTCGTCGCGGTGATCTGCGAGCCCGAGGCCCAGCCCCGGTTCCTGCGTGTGGCGGGCCTGACGGTGATGACGATCGGCTACCTCGACGACCTCCGCCACGCACTGCACCGATCGGCGTCGGCCGCATGAGCGTCGCAGCGGGCCCGGACACCCGGGCACGGAAGACGGTCCGGCGCGATGCCCGCCGTGTCGCCCGCCGCCTCTCGCCCTTCCGGCTGGTGGGTGGCACGCTCGCGGTGTGGCTGGTCCTCGCCGTCGCGAGCGTCGCCTGGTGGCCCGTCTACCGCGACGACGCCATGATCGTCGCCGCCGTCACCGCGGTGGTGTTCGGCACGCTCGTCGCGCTCCTGGGCACGGTGTTCCGGCTGCCCACCGCGGTCGTCGCCGTCGCCACGGTCGCAGCGTTCGCGCTCACCGGCGTGCCGGCAGCGGTGCCGGGCGAGGCGAACGGGATCCTGCCGACCGGCCAGGGACTCGTCGACCTGTTCGCCGGCGTCGCCCTCGGCTGGAAGCAGCTGGTGACCATCAGCCTGCCGGTCGGCTCCTACGAGTCGTTGCTCGTGCCGTACTTCGCGACGTTGCTCGTCGCCACGGTGACCGGCGTGAGCGTGGCGACCCGCGCCTCCAGGCAGGAACTCGCCAGCATCCCGGCGCTGGTGGTCTTCGCGGCCGGTGTGGTCGTCGGACCCGGTCGGCTCGACACGTCGATCGTGACGGCCGTCGCGCTCACCGGGATCGCGCTGGTGTGGGCGCTGACGGTGCGGCACGCACGGCGTGCCGTGGCCGTCGCGACGACCATCGGGTCCCGCGTGCCGGTGGCGCGTTCGGTGATCCGGCCGGCGCTCGTCGGGACGGGGACCATCGTCGCCGCGGCGGTCGTCGCGACCGGACTGGGGCTCGTCGCTCCGCCGTCCGTCGGCCGGACCGTCGCCCGGACCGACGTGGTGAAGCCGTTCGACCCGCGGGACTACGTCAGTCCGCTCAGCGGCTTCCGCGCCTACGAGGAGGACACCGCGTCGAACACGCCGCAGCTCACGGTCACGGGGCTGCCGGAGAACGGGTTCGTCCGGATCGCCACGCTCGACACCTACGACGGGGTCGTCTACCGCGTCGGCGGGTCGGACGGATCGACGGCGTCCGGGACCTTCGAGCGCGTCCCGACCTCGGTCGACGTCCGGGGCGTCGAGGGGACGACCGTGCGCGTCGGCGTCCGGGTCGACGGGTACAGCGGGGTGTGGCTGCCGACGGTGGGTGACCTCGAGCGGGTCGACTTCACCGGGTCCGGGGCCGAGCAGGAGCGTGGCGCGTTCTTCTACAACGGCTCCACCGCGACCGGAGCGGTCGTCGGTGGTGTCGGTGAAGGAACCCGGTACGACCTGACCGCCGTCGTGCCGGACCAACCGACGGACGAGCAGCTCGCGTCCGCACGCCCGGGGAGCGCCTCGGTGCCGACGCCGCGGTCGGTCCCCGACGCGGTGCGGGACACCGTGGACGCCTACTCCGACGATGCCGGCACCGACGGTGCGAAGCTCGTGGCGATGGTGCAGGCGCTCAAGCGCAACGGGTACGTCAGCCACGGCGTCGGCGACGACCGAGCGAGTCGTTCCGGGCACGGTGCCGATCGCATCCAAGAGCTCCTGACGTCGCCGCTGATGATCGGCGACCAGGAGCAGTACGCCGCCGCGGCGGCGCTGATGGCGGACCAGCTCGGCTTCCCGGCGCGCGTGGTCATGGGGTTCACCGCCGGCGGCGACGCGGGCGGCGGAGCGGGCCGGAGCGCGACCTCGGGCGGGACGACGACGTTCCGCGGGTCCGACGTCACCGCGCGGGTCGAGGTCGACACGGCGCAGTGGGGGTGGGTCATGATCGACCCGAACCCCGCCGTCCGTGAGATCCCGGACGAGCAGCAGCAGACGCCGCAGCCGGTCACGCGCCCGGAGACGGTCGTGCCGCCGCCCCCGGCCGAGCAGCAGGACCAGTCGCAGCAGGCGCCGCCGCAGAGCGACCGCAACACGCCTCCGGTCCAGCCGCTCTGGCTGCAGATCCTGCTCGCCGTGCTGCCGTGGGCCCTCGGGGTGCTGGGGCTCGCCGCGCTCGTGCTGCTGCCGTTCGGCGTCATCGTGCTGCTCAAGCGGATCCGGCGTCGTCGCCGGCGCCGAGCCCCGACGCCACGTGCCCGGATCGTCGGGGCGTGGGACGAGTACCGCGACGCCCTGGTCGACCGGGGTCACGACGTCGCTCGGGCAGCGACCCGACGCGAGGCCGTCGTGGGAGCTCCGGGGGAGGGCGGCACCGGACTCGCGGCGTTGGCCGACCGGTCCGTCTTCGGGCCGAGCGAGGCCGACGGCACCGCTGCCGACCGGATGTGGTCGGCGACGGACGACGCGATCACGAGCCTGCGGGCCGGCCGGACCCGCAAGGAACGGATCCGCGCGGCGGTGTCCCTGCGCTCGCTCCGCGTCGTCGACGCCACCCGGTCTGCGCGGGCATCGGTCGCCTCCGCGGTGACGGTCCGGGGCCGACGCTCCACAGGTGGCCAGGGAGCCGCTGGAGGGCGCGACTACGATGGCGTGCAGGCCGGCGAGCGTCGTGGACGGCCGAGTGAGGACAGGCGGAACACGTGATCAGATGCGAACACTGCGGATCGACGCTCCCGGACGGAGCCATCTTCTGCGGTGAGTGCGGACGCGCCGTGACCGCTGCGGCGAGTCGGCGCCCGGTCGCGACGCCCCCCGTCGAGCAGGCACCGCCGCCGCCGCTCCAGCAGCCGGACCTGCACGGACGCCGTCAGGACCCGGCGGCCGAGGCCTGGCTGCCCGAATCGACCCTCGACCCCGCGACCCGTGCCTGGCTGACGGGTGCGGACCGTGGTGGCGAGCAGCAGCCTGCGGCCGTGCCGGTCGAGCGTCCCGACGACTTCACGCCCCGGACGGCACCGAGCCACGTGCACGGGAGCGGTTCCGGGCTCACCGACTGGTCCGGGCAGCAGCCGGGTGGGGTCGGCCCGTCGGAGCCTGCTCGTCCGTCGGAGCCCTCGCAGCCCTCGCAGCTCGACGAGCCGTTCACCCCGCAGCCGCCGGCGGTGCCGTTCACCCCGCAGCCGCCCGAGCCGCCGCTCGACCCGGACGCGTACCCGTCCGACGCCGACGCCGTCGCCGACGCGGACGCGAAGTCCGTCTCGTCGCCAGAGGGGGAGGACCCCGAGGTCACCCGCATCGCCGAGCGCCCAGCCGCCCAGCGCTGGGCGCCGCCAGCAGAGCAGGCCGCTGCACCGGCGCCGTCCGGGCCCTCGTGGTGGGTCGGACGATCCACGGCTGCGAACGACTCCGCTGCGGACGCCGCGAACGTGACCCCCGAGACCGCCGGTACTCCGGACGCGGTCGTCTCTCCGCCGCAGCCCGGTGACACCGCGGTCGTCGAGCCCTTGGTCGACCGACGCCCGCCGCGCCCGGCGCCGCTGGTCACTCCGGGCTCGCAGGCGACGACGTGCCACGTGTGCGGGCACCGTCTCGAGCCCGACGACATCTTCTGTGCCGAGTGCGGCGCCGTGCGGCCCGCCGTGACCGCGGCGTTCACCGGACCCATCGTGCCGCTCCCGATGGACCGACCCGACTGGGCGGCGGACGACGCTGCCGAGACTCCCGACGACGCGGTTGACGCTCCGGACGGCGCGGCGGACGCTCCGGATGACGAGGTCACCGACGACGAAGTCGCCGAGGTGTCGGACGACGCTGCTCCGGACGTCGTGCGTGACGGCGATGCGCTGCCGGAGCCTGCGGTCGCCGACGACGGCGCCGAGGGCTCCGCCGGTATCCTCCCCTCGTGGGTGAACGGTGGCGGCGACGGTGCACCCGCGGGCGACGCCCCGCTCCGACCGCGCGGTCTGCACGCGGCCTCGGAGCCCGTGTCACCAGCCGTCGGCACACCCTTCCTCCCGCCCGCTCCCGGTTCCGCGACCGTCCCGTCGTCGGCACCCTCAGCACAGGACAGCGGCGCGATCGGAGTACCGATGGCCGCACCGCTGCCGCCGCTGCCCGGGGTGGCCGGTGCCGCGCTGCCGGCACCGGCGACGATCGACGCTCCGACGAGCGCCGACGGCGACCTCGAGGACGACGTCGACGAGACCCGCATCGTCTCCGCGACCCCGACCCATGCGCCCTTCGTGCTGCACTTCAGCACCGGGGAGCGCTTCGGCGTGCACGGCACCGGCCTCGTCGGACGTCTCCCGCGCCCCCAGCCCGGGGAACGGTTCGACGACCTGCTGACCGTCCACGACCCGGGCAAGTCCGTGTCGAAGACCCACCTCGAGCTCGGGCGCGACGGCGACGACCTGTGGGTGTCCGACCGGTTCTCGGGGAACGGCACCGTCGTCCGGCACATCGACGGGTCGATCCGTCGTTGCGAGCCGGGCCGCCGCTACCGGGTCGAGCGCGGCGCGCGGGTGGACATCGGGGAGCAGTTCTTCCTCGTGCAGTGACGGCGGGGGGTCCTCCACAGCGGTGTGATCGTCAGCGCTCTCCACAGTTCGGTGGCTGAGCGTCGGTGGCACCGGGGTCGTGTGGTGCTCTGGAGGCATGAGCCCCTTCACCGCCCGCTGCACCCTGGTCGGCGCAGCGGTGGTGCTGCTCGTGGTGGGGCTCGTCGTGCCGGTCGAGTGGCCGTCGCGCGCGGTGCTCCTCGGGGCGGCGGGGTGTTGCGCGGTGCTCGACGTCCTCGTGGTCCGTGCGACCAGGGTCCGTCGCTCCCGCGGCACCGAGTGCGTGGCGGACGTGGCGGTCCTGGTGCCGACGTCGTCCGGACCGCCGGGCGCCGAGAACGAGACCGTCGGGACGGGGACGCACCGGCGGCTCATCGTCCTCGGCACGGCGTCGAACGGGCGCGAGCTCGCCGTCGACGATCGGTCGCGGCCCCACATCGTCGTGATCGGGTCCGGCGTGCTCGCGCTGGCGGTGTTCCGGGCTGTCGCGTCGCAGGTCCGCGCCGCGGCCGGTCCGGACGACGAGGTCCGAGCCGCGTGCGGTGCCGAAGCGCGCGCGGTGGTGGCTGCGGGCACCGATCACTGCCCGGCGATGCCCTCCGGCACGGCCGCCGTCGTGGTCGACCGCCCAGCCCACACAGCGAGCCCCGAGCGCCCACCCCGCGCATCGAACCCCGACCACGCAGCCAGCGCAGCGAGCCCCGACGACGCAGACCGCCCAGGGAGCCCGAACGGCCCAGCCCACGCAGCGAACCCCGAGCGCCCGGACCGGGCGTGCCCGCCGACCCGCACGACCGTGGTCCTCGTACCCGGCCTCAGCGTCCTGCCCCGGCACTGGGACGTCGCCGTCGAGGTCACCCGCCACGGATGCGCCGTCCGACACCCGCACGAACGGCGGGCTACCCCCGTGGCACCGGCACTGCCGCAGCTGCAGCAGGACGAACCCGGATGACCTCGGCACAGGGCCACCCCACGAACCCGCCCTCAGCGCAGCCCGGACCCAGCCCGCAGCGTCCCCACCGGCACCCCGCCACCGAGCACCTGCTCGCCCGTGGCCGCCATGACGTCCGCGACCCCCGCCGCGTCCACGATGCCGTTGCGCTCGAGCAGCGTGAGGGCCGCGAGCGTCCCCGACCGCTGCGCGCCGTCGAGGGTCTTGACCGCGACCGCTGCACCACCGGGCAGCCCCATCACCATGACGCCCTCGGCACCGAGCTTCGCCAGCACCCGGAGTCGTTCGATCGTCACCGTGTTCGCCCGTCCGATGCCGTCGATGGCCCACGGGTGGTCGAGCACCGCGTCGGTGAGCGCTGCCGTGTCGGACTCGGCCCGCGCGACGACACCGGCGAAGCCCCGGGCGAGTCCGGCCAGCGTCAGGGGGAACACCGGGGCCCCGCACCCGTCGGTCCCGACGACGTCGACGGTCTCGTGGGTGAACTCCTCGACGGTCTCGCGGACGCGCTGCTGCAGCGGGTGCGCCATCTCGAGGTAGGTCTCCTCGTCCCAGCCGTTCACCCGGCACGCCGCGAGCATGCCCGCGTGCTTGCCGGAGCAGTTCATCGCGAGACGCCTCGGCTCGGTCATGGTGCGGGCCGTGGCGCGGTCGAACGGCATGTCCGGCGGGCAGCCGAGGTCCGACTCGACGTGGTCGTACGACTCGAGCATGTGCAGCGCGATGGCCTGGTGCGCGGGGGTGCCGGCGTGGCTCGCGGTGGTGAGGACGAGCTCCTCGTCGGAGAACACGGCTCCGGCGCGGCGGACCGCGAGCGCCTGGAAGGGCTTCATCGTGGAGCGGGGGTAGACGCTGGCCTGCACGTCACCGACGGCGTCGATCACGGTGCCGTCCGCGGCGACGACGACCCCGGCACCGACGTGCCGGCTCTCGTCGAACCCGTTGCGGTCGAGGACCGCCAGTTCGACCGACCCCTCGGCGGTGAGAGGATGGCGGTCAGTGTGGACGTCGGAGAGCACCGTCATGCCGCAATCGTACTGATCTTCGAGGAGCCCACCGTGTCCGACCACTCCTACGAGGTCTCCGTCCACTGGACCGGCGACCGCGGCACCGGAACGAGCGGCTACCGCGACTACGGGCGCGACCACGACGTCCGCGCCGCGGGCAAGCACGACATCGAGGGCTCCGCCGACCCGACGTTCCGCGGGGACCGCGACCGCTGGAACCCCGAGGAGCTCGTCGTCGCGTCCCTCGCCCAGTGCCACATGCTGAGCTACCTCCACGTCGCCGTGACCGAGGGCTTCACCGTCGTCGACTACGAGGACCGCGCCACGGCCAGCCTCAACCTCAACCGCGACGGCTCCGGGGAGCTCACCGAGGCGACGCTGCACCCGGTGGTCACCATCCTCGAGGCGGACCGCGTCGCCGATGCCGAGGCCGCGCACGCCACCGCGAACAGCCTCTGCTTCATCGCACGCTCGGTGGCCTTTCCTGTGCACCACGTCCCGCACACCAAGGTCCGTGCGGCAGACTAGGTCCTCGTGAAGCGTCTGCGTCTCCTCCCGATCGCCCTCGTCCCCGCCGTCGTGCTGGGACTCGCCGCGTGCTCCGGATCCGGGTCGAGCGACTCGACCGCCACCCCGAGTGCGTCGTCGAGCGCGACCGCCGCAGCCATCACGTCCTGCCCCGACCCGGGTTCGGCGTCGAAGGCGATCACGGTGTCCGGTGCGTTCGGCGGCAGCACCGCACCGACGGTGAAGTTCACGGGCGGCCTCACCGCGAGCAAGCCCCAGGCGAGCACGGTCGTACGCGGCAAGGGTGCCTCGCTGGACGAGGGCGACTACGCGCAGGTCTCGTACAGCGTGTACCAGGCGTCAGACGCGAAGAAGCTCGGCACGGTCGGCTTCGACCAGGGCAACCCGCAGGTCCTCTCGGTGGGCGGTTCGGGCTTCGGCGCCCTCCTGGCGTGCTCGAAGGTCGGTGACCGCATCGCGGCGGTCGGTCAGTCGTCGGCGCTCGGCTTCAACACCGGCGGCGAGATCGTCGTCGTCGCCGACGTCGTGGCGCAGACCCCGACGAAGGCCACCGGGAAGGCCCAGGCGCAGGACCCGAAGCTCCCGACCGTGCAGGACAAGGCGGACGGCGAGCCGGAGATCACGATCCCCAAGGGCGTCGCGGCACCGTCGAAGACCACGCCCGAGGTCATCAAGCAGGGCACCGGCGACACCATCGCCGACGGCGACACCGCGCTCGTGCAGTACAAGGGCGTCGTCTACGACACCGGCAAGGAGTTCGACTCCTCGTGGTCGAAGGGCGTCCCGACGACCTTCACCATCTCCGAGGGCTCGCTCATCAAGGGCTTCGTGACCGGGCTGGTCGGCCAGAAGGTCGGCTCGCAGGTCCTGATCGTCGTCACGCCGGAGGACGGCTACGGCGCGAACCCGCAGGAAGGCTCGGGCATCCCGAAGAACGCCACGCTCGTCTTCGTCGTCGACATCCTCGCCAAGGGCTGACCGTGCGCCAGAAGCGGCGCATCGCGATCCTCGGCAGCACCGGCTCGATCGGCACCCAGGCACTCGACGTCGTCGCCCGCAACCCCGACCGCTTCGAGGTCGTCGGCCTCACCGCCGGCAGCAACCGCACCGTGGTCGCCGAGCAGGCCGCACGCTTCGGCGTCCGTGACACCGCGTTCGGCGCCGCGGACACCGAACGCCTGGTCCGCAGCGTCGAGGCCGACGTCGTCCTCAACGGCATCACCGGGTCGGTCGGCCTCGGCCCCACCCTGGCCGCGCTCGAGTCCGGCGCCACGCTGGCGTTGGCGAACAAGGAGAGCCTCATCGTGGGTGGCCCCCTCGTGCAGGCCGCCGCGGCACCCGGGCAGATCGTCCCGGTCGACAGCGAGCACTCCGCCATCGCCCAGGCGCTCCGCTCCGGCACGACGGACGAGGTCCGCCGGCTCGTGCTCACCGCGAGCGGCGGCCCGTTCCGCGGGCGATCGCGCGCGGACCTCACGGACGTCACCCCGGCCGAGGCGCTCGCGCACCCGACGTGGGACATGGGCCTCGTGGTCACGACGAACTCCGCGACGCTCGTCAACAAGGGCCTCGAGGTCATCGAGGCCCACCTGCTCTTCGACGTCCCCTACGACCGCATCGACGTGACGGTGCACGCGCAGTCGATCGTGCACTCGATGGTCGAGTTCGTCGACGGCTCGACGATCGCACAGGCGTCGCCGCCGGACATGCGGCTGCCCATCGCCCTCGGTCTCGCGTGGCCCGACCGTGTCCCGGGCGTCGGGGTGCCGCTCGACTGGACGACGGCGAGCACCTGGACGTTCGAGCCCCTCGACGACGAGGCCTTCGGTGCGGTCGCCCTCGCGAAGCGCGTCGGACAGCTCGGGGGCACGTTCCCGGCCGTGTTCAACGCGGCGAACGAGCAGGCCGTGGCCGCGTTCCACGCGGGAGCGATCGGTTTCCTCGACATCGTCGACACGGTCGAGCGCGTGGTCGACGAGCACACGGCGGGGGAGCCCTCCCTCGAGGGCGTGCTGGCAGCGGAGCGCTGGGCGCGCACCGCGGCCGACCGCATGCTCTCCCGCTGAGGCGAGTCGCGCCTCCCGTCCGTCAGCACGGCTGCGGGAGCAGACGGACCGGGCGGTCCAGGAGGCGCGGCGCACCTCCCAGGGTGCGCTCGGCTCGGTCATGGGAACCGTCCCGTACCCTTTCCCGGTGACCGTCGAAACCGTCCTGCTCTTCGTCCTCGGCGTGGTCGTCTTCATCATCGGCCTGCTGGTCTCGATCGGACTCCACGAGCTGGGGCACCTGTCCTTCGCGAAGCTGTTCAACGTCAAGGTGACCCAGTACTCGCTGGGCTTCGGCAAGGCGATCTGGTCGTTCAGGCGGGGCGAGACCGAGTACGGCATCCGCCCGATCCTGCTCGGCGGCTACATCTCGATGGTCGGCATGCTCAAGCCGCGGGCGTCCGGGCGACCGAGTGCGATCACGAACACGGGCATGTACGGCGCCTTCGTGCAGGACGCACGGCAGGCGAGCGCCGAGCAGATCGCGGACTCCGGCGGCGACGACTCGCGTGCGTTCTACCGGTTGACCCCGTGGAAGCGGATCATCGTGATGGTCGCTGGTCCGGCGATGAACCTCGTGATCGGCATCGTGCTGTTCGGGGTGCTGCTCGTCGGGTTCGGTGCGCCGACGACCACGTTCACGTCGAGCGTCGACTGCGTGCTGCCGACGAGCCAGGCGACGACGTGCACCTCCGGGGACGCCGTCTCGCCGGCGAAGCAGGCCGGCATCCGGTCTGGTGACGTCGTGCTCTCGGTCGACGGGAAGCAGGACCCGACGATCGCCCAGGTCTCCGAGGTCTTCCAGCGGTCCGCCGGCGAGGACGTCACCGTCGTGGTGTCCCGTGACGGCGCCGAGAAGACGCTGCACATCACGCCGACGACCGCCACGCGGGACGTCTACACCGCCGACGGCACGGTCGCGAAGAACGACGACGGCAGCACGAAGACGCAGCAGGTCGGCGTCGTCGGCGTGAGCATCGGCCAGTCGCTCGTGCGGCAGTCGCCGGCCGCGGTGCTGCCGGCCACCGGGGCGCAGATCTCGGCGTCGGCGCACCTCATCATCGACCTGCCGCAGCGCCTGGTCGCGGTGTGGAACGCGGCGTTCGGCTCGCAGGAGCGATCGCAGGACAGCCCCGTGTCGGTCGTCGGCGTCGGCCGCGCGATCGGCGAGGTCTCGTCGATGAGCGGCGTGCCGGTGGTCGACAAGGCGTACACGATCCTCGGACTGCTCGCCTCGCTGAACATCGGCCTGTTCGTCCTCAACATGGTGCCGCTGCTCCCGCTGGACGGCGGCCACATCGCCGGCGCCCTGTGGGAGGCCGTGAAGCGCCGCTCCTTCACGCTGGTCGGCAAGGCGGACCCGGGGCCGATCGACCTCGCGAAGACGATGCCGCTGACGATGGTCGTCGTGGTCCTGCTCGCGGGCATGAGCGCCCTGCTCATCTACGCCGACATCGTGCGCCCCGTGAACCTGTTCGGGTAGCGACGAGGTCTCGGCCGCGCACTACGCTTTCGCACATGAGCACAGCTCCGGAAGTCCGCACGGTCGAGCGGCAGGGCACCGACGTCATCGCCGAGTCCGACCGGAAGGGACGTCCGAGGGACCTCTTCTGGCCGTGGTTCGCGGCGAACATCTCGGTGCTCGGCCTGTCGTACGGCTCGTTCGTCCTCGGGTTCGGCATCTCCTTCTGGCAGGCCACGATCGTCTCCGTCATCGGGGTCGCGTTCTCGTTCCTGCTGTGCGGGATCGTCGCCATCGCCGGCAAACGGGGCTCGGCACCGACGATGGTGCTCGGCCGCGCGGCGTTCGGCGTCCGGGGGAACCGGCTGCCGGCGTTCCTCAGCTGGATCCTCACCGTCGGGTGGGAGACCGCGCTCGCGTCGGCGGCGGTCCTGGCCACGTCGACGGTGTTCCGGGAGCTCGGGTGGGACGGCGGTGTCCTGACGAAGCTCGTCGCACTCGTGGTCGTCGCCGCACTCGTCGTCGGTGCGGGCATCGCCGGGTTCGACGTGATCATGCGACTGCAGACGTGGATCACGGTCATCACCGCGGTGCTGACGATCGTCTACGTGGTGCTCGCGCTGCCCTCGATCGACCTCGGTGCGATCGCCGCACTGCCCGCCGGGAGCGCCCAGAACGTCGTCGGCGCCCTCGTGCTCGTGATGACCGGGTTCGGCCTCGGTTGGGTCAACGCCGCCGCGGACTACTCGCGCTACCTGCCACGGTCGGCCTCGACCCGCGGGGTCGTCTGGTGGACCACGTTCGGCGGGGCGCTCGCGCCGATCGTGCTCGTCGTCCTCGGCGTCCTGCTCGCCGGCTCGTCGAAGGACCTCAACACGGCGATCGCCGCCGACCCGATCGGTGCGCTGACGACCGTGCTGCCGGTGTGGTTCCTCATCCCGTTCGCCCTCGTCGCGGTGCTCGGGCTCGTCGGCGGTGCGGTGCTCGACATCTACAGCTCCGGACTGGCCCTGCTGAGCGCCGGCATCCGCATCCCGAGGCCCGTCGCGGCCGGGGTCGACGGTGTCTTCATGGTGGCGGGCGCCGTGTACGTGGTGTTCTTCGCCGACTCGTTCATCCAGCCGTTCCAGGCGTTCCTCGTGACGCTCGGCGTGCCGATCGCCGCGTGGTGCGGGATCTTCGTCGCCGACGTCGTGATCCGCCGGGCTCCGTACGCCGAGCGGGAGCTCGAGGACCGCCGTGGCCGGTACGGCGACGTGCGCTGGCTCGCCGTCGGCCTCGTCGTCGTGGGGACCGCGCTCGGCTGGGGCCTGGTGACGAACACGTACGGCGTGCCGTCCTGGCTCAACTGGCAAGGGTACCTGCTCGAGCCGTTCGGCCTCGGCGGGCGAACCGGCGCCTGGGCGTACGCGAACCTCGGGGTGCTCGTGGCGCTCGTCGTCGGGTTCCTGGGCACCCTGCTGTTCGCCCGCGGCTCGGTCCGCCGGCAGGAGCAGGCATGAGCGCGGTCGAGGCCGCCGTCGCCGGGGTACCGGAGGACGCGTGGCTCGTCGTCGTCGACATGCAGGAGGTCTTCACGGGTGAGAGCCCCTGGGCCACCGGGCGCTTCGACCACGCCGCCGCCGGGATCGAGCGCCTGCTCCCGCGGTTCACCGGCCGCACGGTGTTCACCCGCTTCGTCGCTCCGGAGCACCCGCGGGGTGCCTGGGTGCCCTACTACCGGGACTGGTCGTTCGCGCTCGTGCCGCACACCGACCCGCTCTGGGACCTGACCGAACCGTTCGCGACGGCCGCGGCGGACCGACGCGACCCCGTCGTCACCGAGACGACCTTCGGCAAGTGGGGGACGCGCCTCCAGGCCGTCACCGGCGACCACCCGCACCTCGTCCTGGTCGGGGTGTCCACCGACTGCTGCGTCCTGTCGACCGCGCTGGCGGCCGCGGACGCCGGCGCGACGGTGACCGTCGTGGCGGACGCGTGCGCCGGGGCGAGCGACGAGGACCACGAGCGCGCCCTCGCGGCGATGCGGCTCTACGCGCCGCTGATCACCGTCGTCTGAGCATCACGCGTGCGCGGGGCTGGGCGTCACCGGGAGCGCGTAGAGTGCACCTCGTGCCTGCAGTGAACCTCGGTCTGCCGAAAGTCCCCGAAACCCTGAGCCCGCGCCGCAAGTCCCGGCAGATCCGGGTCGGCAAGGTGCTCGTGGGCGGCGACGCGCCGGTGTCCGTCCAGTCGATGACCACGACGCCGACGACGAACATCAACGCGACCCTCCAGCAGATCGCCGAGCTCACGGCGTCCGGCTGCGACATCGTCCGCGTGGCGGTGCCGAGCCAGGACGACGCCGACGCGCTGCCGATCATCGCGAAGAAGTCGCAGATCCCGGTGATCGCCGACATCCACTTCCAGCCGAAGTACGTCTTCCAGGCCATCGACGCCGGGTGCGCCGCGGTCCGCGTGAACCCGGGCAACATCCGGAAGTTCGACGACCAGGTCGGCGCCATCGCCAAGGCCGCGAAGGACGCCGGCGTCTCGCTCCGCATCGGCGTCAACGCCGGTTCCCTCGAGCCGAGCCTGCTGCAGAAGTACGGCAAGGCCACGCCCGAGGCGCTCGTCGAGTCCGCCGTGTGGGAAGCCTCCCTGTTCGAGGAGCACGACTTCCACGACTTCAAGATCTCGGTCAAGCACAACGACCCGATCGTCATGGTGAAGGCCTACCGGCAGCTCGCCGCGGCGGGGGACTGGCCGCTGCACCTCGGCGTGACCGAGGCCGGCCCGGAGTTCCAGGGCACCATCAAGAGCGCCACGGCGTTCGGCATCCTGCTGGCCGAGGGCATCGGCGACACCATCCGCGTGTCCCTCTCCGCCCCGCCCGCGCAAGAGGTCAAGGTCGGCCTGCAGATCCTGCAGTCGCTCAACCTCCGCGAGCGCAAGCTCGAGATCGTCTCGTGCCCCAGCTGCGGCCGGGCCCAGGTCGACGTCTACCAGCTGGCGAACGACGTGACGAAGGGGCTCGAGGGCATGACCGTGCCGCTCCGCGTCGCCGTCATGGGCTGTGTCGTGAACGGCCCGGGCGAGGCGCGTGAGGCCGACCTCGGCGTCGCGTCCGGCAACGGCAAGGGGCAGATCTTCGTCAAGGGCGAGGTCATCAAGACGGTTCCGGAAGCCGAGATCGTCGAGACCCTGATCACCGAGGCGAACCGTCTCGCCGACGAGATGGGGCCGGCGGCCGGCACCGGCAAGCCGCTCGTCGTCACGTCGTAGGCGCGCGCGCGGGCGCGCCCGAAGCGCGCGCAGCGCTTTCGTGAGCAGAAGAGGTCGGGTCGCGCGAACGCACCCGACCTCTTCTGCTCACGAAGTGCCGCACAGCGGACCGAACGCAGGACGGGAGGCACGGTGCCAGCCCGCACCGCGCCTCCCGACCGCAGTCGCCCGCCGCACCCACTCCCACGCGCCGCTAGGCTTGCCCCGTGGTCACACGGCTTTCGCATCTGTTCCTCCGTACGCTCCGCGACGACCCCTCCGACGCCGAGGTGACGAGCGCGAAGCTGCTCGTCCGCGCCGGGTACGTCCGTCGCCAGGCCCCGGGCATCTTCGCGTGGCTGCCGCTCGGCCTGAAGGTCCGTGCGCGCATCGAGGCGATCATCCGCGACGAGATGGTCGCCGCCGGCGCGCAGGAGGTCCTCCTCCCGGCGCTCCTGCCGCGCGAGCCGTACGAGGCGACGGACCGCTGGACCGAGTACGGCGACGGCATGTTCCGCCTGCAGGACCGCAAGGGCGCCGACTACCTGCTCGCGCCCACGCACGAGGAGATGTTCGCGCTCCTGGTGAAGGACCTGTACGGCTCGTACAAGGACCTCCCCGTCACGCTGTTCCAGATCCAGGACAAGTACCGCGACGAGGCACGCCCCCGCGCCGGACTCCTGCGCGGCCGCGAGTTCACCATGAAGGACGCGTACTCGTTCGACCTCACCGACGAGGGCCTCGAGCGCAGCTACCAGGTCATGCGCGACGCGTACGAGAAGATCTTCGCCCGACTCGGCCTCGAGTACGTCATCGTCAAGGCGGACGCCGGCGCGATGGGCGGGTCGAAGTCCGAGGAGTTCCTGCACCCGATCGGCGTCGGCGAGGACACCTTCGTCCGCAGTGCCGGCGGCTACGCGGCCAACGTCGAGGCCTACGTCACCCCGGTGCCGGACGCCCTGCCGATCGAGGGACAGCCCGAACCCGTGCTCCTGCCCGCGTCGGACACCCCGACGATCGAGACGCTCGTGGCGCACGCGAACGAGATCGCACCGCGCGACGGCGCCCCCTGGACGGCCGCCGACACGCTGAAGAACGTCGTGCTCGCCCTGACGCACCTCGACGGCACGCGCGAGATCGTCGTCGTCGGGCTCCCCGGTGACCGCGACGTCGACCTGAAGCGCGCCGAGGTGGCCTTCGCCCCGGCCGAGGTCGAGCCCGCCGGTGACGACGACTTCCGCAAGCACAAGGGCCTGGTCAAGGGCTACATCGGGCCGCAGGTCCTCGGCGCCGAGAGCACGACGGGCATCCGCTACTTCGTCGACCCCCGCGTGGTCGACGGCACCGCGTGGATCACGGGCGCGAACGAGCGCGGCGCGCACGTCTCCGGCCTCGTCGCCGGTCGTGACTTCGTGGCCGACGGCGTCGCCGAGGTGTCCGACGTCCGCGCCGGCGACCCGGCCCCCGACGGTTCCGGCCCGCTCGAGACGGCCCGCGGCATGGAGATCGGCCACGTCTTCCAGCTCGGCCGCAAGTACGCCGAGGCGCTCGGCCTCAAGGTGCAGGACGAGAACGGCAAGCTCGCCACGGTCACGATGGGCTCGTACGGCATCGGCGTGACGCGCATCCTGGCGATCCTCGCCGAGGCGCACAACGACGAGAAGGGCCTCGCCTGGCCGAAGAACGTCGCACCGTTCGACGTGCACGTCGTCGCGACCGGCAAGGACGAGGTCGCCTACGACCTGGCCACGTCGATCGTCGCCGAGCTCGAGGGCGAGCGGTTCGAGGTCCTCTACGACGACCGTCCGAAGGTCTCGCCCGGGGTGAAGCTGCGCGACGCCGAGCTGCTCGGCATGCCGATCGTCGTCGTCGCCGGTCGCGGCGCCGCCGACGGCGTCGTCGAGCTGTGGAACCGGGCGAGCGGCGAACGCCGCGACGTGCCGGTCGCCGAGCTGCTCGAGGCGGTCCGCGCGATCTAGCGGGTCACGTCCTCGACGTGACGACACGGCGGACGGGAGGCGCGGTGCCAGCTGGCACCGTCCCTCCCGTCCGTCGTCCGGCCGGGTCCGTGACCCGCAGTGCGGTAGTCTGGTCGCCGACTTCCGCGCGGTTCCATCCGCGGGAGCGACTCATCTGAATACGGAGGCCCTCGGTGAAGATCGATCTCGCAGTCCTGCGACTCATGGAGCGTGAGCGGGAGATCCCGTTCGACGAACTCGTCCAGATCATCGAACAGGCCATCCTGACGGCGTACCAGAAGCACCGCACCGAGAACGAGGAGCCCGTCGACGCGGATGTCCGCGTCGGGCTCGACCGCAAGTCGGGCGAGGTCTCGGTCTACGTGCCCGAGCGCGACGACGAGGGCACCGTGATCGGCGAGGCCGTCGACCAGCCCAGCGACTTCGGTCGCATCGCCGCGTTCGCCGCCAAGCAGGTCATCAACCAGCGCCTGCGCGACATCGGCGACGACAAGATCCTCGGCGAGTTCCGCGGCAAGGAAGGCGACATCGTCGCGGGCATCGTCCAGCAGGGCCCGAACCCGAAGATGGTGCACGTCGACCTCGGCACGGTCGAGGCGATCCTGCCGCCGGAGGAGCAGGTGCCCGGCGAGGACTACAAGCACGGTGCACGGCTGCGCGTCTACGTGACGAGCGTCGGCCGCGGCATGAAGGGCCCGCAGATCACGGTCTCGCGCACCCACCCCGGCCTGGTCCGCAAGCTGTTCGCGCTCGAGGTCCCGGAGATCGCGTCCGGCGTCGTGGAGATCACCTCCCTCGCGCGCGAGGCCGGCCACCGCACGAAGATCGCCGTCAAGGCGAACGAGCCCGGCGTGAACGCGAAGGGTGCGTGCATCGGCGAGCTCGGTGCCCGCGTCCGCGCCGTGACGACGGAGCTCGGCGCCGAGAAGATCGACATCGTCGACTACTCGTCCGACCTGGCCTCGTTCGTCGCCAGCGCCCTGTCGCCGGCCAAGGTGACGAGTGCCTTCGTGCTCGACGCCTCGACGAAGGCCGTCCGCGCCCTCGTGCCGGACTACCAGCTGTCGCTCGCGATCGGCAAGGAAGGGCAGAACGCCCGCCTCGCCGCGAAGCTCACGGGCGCCCGGATCGACATCCAGCCGGACTCGATCCTGGACGGCGAGGACTGACGGTTTCGCTCGTGGCACGTCCGGTCCGGGCGTGCCGGATCGCGGTCGTCGAGAGGGAGGAGTAAGGTGGTTCCCGTCAGAACATGCATCGGCAGTCGCCGTCGTGCTCCCCGGTCCTCCCTCCTCCGTGTCGTCGCCCTGAGCGACGGTCGTGTCGTGGCGGACCCGAAGGCAGTCATGCCGGGGCGGGGAGCGTGGCTCACCCCGACCGTCGAAGCACATGATCAGGCCGTCAAGCGCAAGGCGTACCGCCGGGCGCTCCGGCTCGATCATGAACCGGACACGTCCGCGGTGCGTGACTACCTCGAAGCGCTCCGGCGCCCCGAACCACAGGCACGCGACCAGGACATGACAGAACAGGCTGAACGGCTTATGGACAACTGATGAGCGGCTCGAAATGAGACCCGTCATCCATTGAGTCCTGCCCCTCCACGGGGTGGGACCCGTGAAGGAGAACAGTGGCAAAACCACGCGTACACGAGATCGCATCCGAACTCGGTGTCGACAGCAAGACCGCAATGGAGAAGCTCAAGGAACTCGGCGAGTTCGTCAAGGGCCCGAGCTCCAGTGTCGAACCCCCCGTCGCGCGCAAGCTCCGTGCTGCGCTGCAGGCTGACGGCGCCTCGGCGTCGAAGCCCGCTGCGGCACAGACCCCGAGCGCGCCGGCCAAGACCGCGGCGCCGAAGTCGGGCGCACCGAAGCCCGGCGGCCCCCGCCCGGGTCCGGCCCGTCCGGCACCCACCCCCGAGCCCGAGCCCGAGGTGCAGGCGCCCGCCGCCGACGTGCCGACGCCGGCCGCCCCGAAGTCCGTCGCCCAGCGACAGGCCGAGGCCGAGGCCGCTCGCAAGGCCGCCGCTGCCGAGAAGGCCGCTGCCGAGAAGTCCGGCGACGCCGGTCCCGACGCAGCAGCCGAGCCGAAGGACGACGCCGTCAAGCCCGGCGGCGCACCGAAGCCCGGTGCCGCAGCCGGCCCCAAGCCGGGCGGCCCGAAGCCGGGCGCACGTCCCGGCAACAACCCCTACGCGTCGAGCCAGGGCATGGGCTCGCGCCCGCCGCGTCCGGGCAACAACCCGTACTCGTCCAACCAGGGCATGGGCCAGCGCCCCGCCGCCGGCGCCGGTGGCGGCAACGGCATCCCGCGTCCGGCCCCGCCGCGTCCGGGTGCTCCCCGTCCGGGCGCTCCGCGTCCCGGTGGTCCCGGCCAGGCAGGCCGTCCCAACGGCTTCGGGCAGCGCCCGGGCCAGGGTGGCGGCGGTCGTGGCGGCCCCGGTGGTCGTCCGGGCGGTGCCGGTGGTGCCGGTGGCGGCTTCCCGCGTCCGGCCTTCAGCGGCCCGCGTCCCGCCGGTGGCGGTGGCCGCGGTCGTGGCCCCGGTGGCGGTACCGCTGGTGCGTTCGGTCGCGGTGGCGGCAAGAGCCGTGCCCGCAAGTCGAAGCGGACGAAGCGCGCCGAGTACGAGATGCGGCAGGCGCCGTCGCTCGGCGGTGTGCAGGTCCCTCGTGGCGACGGCAACACGGTCGTCCGTCTGCGTCGCGGTGCGAGCATCTCGGACTTCGCGGACAAGATCGACGCGAGCCCCGGCAACCTGGTGACGGTGCTGTTCCACCTCGGTGAGATGGCGACCGCGACCGAGTCGCTGGACGAGGCCACGTTCGAGGTCCTCGGCGAGGAGCTGGGCTACAAGATCCAGATCGTCTCGCCGGAAGACGAGGACAAGGAGCTCCTCGAGGGCTTCGACATCGACCTCGAAGCCGAGCTGGACGACGAGGACGACTCGGTGCTGCAGCAGCGGCCCCCGGTGGTCACCGTCATGGGTCACGTCGACCACGGCAAGACCCGCCTGCTCGACGCGATCCGCAACTCGAAGGTCGTCGAGGGTGAAGCCGGTGGCATCACCCAGCACATCGGTGCGTACCAGATCGTCACCGAGCACGAGGGCATCGAGCGCCCGATCACCTTCATCGACACCCCGGGTCACGAGGCCTTCACGGCCATGCGTGCCCGTGGTGCCCAGGTGACGGACATCGCGATCCTCGTGGTCGCGGCGGACGACGGCATCATGCCCCAGACGATCGAGGCACTGAACCACGCGCAGTCGGCCGGTGTGCCGATCGTGGTCGCGGTGAACAAGATCGACAAGGAAGGCGCGAACCCGGCCAAGGTCCGCCAGCAGCTCACCGAGTACAACCTGGTGGCCGAGGAGTACGGCGGCGACGTCATGTTCGTCGACGTGTCGGCTCGTCAGAACATCGGCATCCAGGACCTCCTGGACGCCGTGCTGCTCACGGCCGACGCCGGTCTCGACCTGCGTGCGAACCCCGACAAGGACGCCCGCGGTGTGGCGATCGAAGCACGCCTCGACAAGGGCCGTGGTTCGGTTGCGACCGTGCTCATCCAGTCGGGCACACTGCACGTCGGCGACGCCATCGTGGCGGGGACGGCCTACGGCCGCGTCCGTGCGATGACCGACGAGAACGGCGTGGCGGTCAAGGCCGCGACGCCGAGCCGCCCGGTCCAGGTGCAGGGTCTGTCCTCGGTGCCCCGCGCCGGTGACACGTTCCTCGTCACCGAAGAGGACCGCACGGCACGTCAGATCGCCGAGAAGCGTGAAGCCGCCGAGCGCAACGCCCAGCTGGCCAAGGCCCGCAAGCGCATCTCGCTCGAGGACTTCACCCGTGCACTCGAAGAGGGCAAGGTCGACTCGCTCAACCTCATCATCAAGGGTGACGTCTCCGGTGCCGTCGAGGCACTCGAGCAGTCGCTCCTGGACATCGAGGTCGACGACAGCGTCCAGCTCCGGATCCTGCACCGCGGCGTCGGTGCGATCACGGAGTCGGACATCGACCTGGCCACGATCGACAACGCGATCGTCGTCGGCTTCAACGTCCGCCCGGACGTCAAGGCCCGTGAGCGTGCAGCGCGCGAAGGCATCGACGTGCGCTTCTACTCGGTCATCTACAACGCACTCGAGGACATCGAGCAGTCCCTCAAGGGCATGCTCAAGCCCGAGTACGAAGAGGTCCAGTCGGGTGTCGCCGAGATCCGCGAGGTGTTCCGTTCCTCGAAGTTCGGCAACATCGCGGGTGTCATCGTCCGCTCCGGCACGATCACGCGCAACGCCAAGGCGCGCGTCATCCGCGAAGGCGTGGTGCTCGCCGATGGTCTGGCCATCGAGTCGCTGCGTCGCTTCAAGGACGACGTGACCGAGGTCCGCACGGACTTCGAAGCCGGTATCGGTCTGGGCAAGTTCAACGACATCCAGATCGGCGACGAGATCGAGACCACCGAGCTCGTCGAGAAGCCGCGCGACTGATCGCGTGACTACCCTGGGCCCCGGCTTCCTTCACGGGAGGTCGGGGCCCAGCCCCGTTCCAGAGCAAGACATCTCCACAGGAGGCACCCATGGCCGATCCGCAGCGCGCACGCAAGATGGCGGACCGCATCAAGGAAGTCGTCGCACGCCGACTCGACAAGGGCCTTCGCGACCCGCGACTCGGGTTCGTGACGATCACCGACGTCCGTGTGACCGGTGATCTGCAGCACGCGTCGATCTTCTACACCGTGTACGGCACCGACGAGGAGCGTGCCGACTCCGCCGCGGCGCTCAAGGCCGCGACCGGGATGCTCCGGTCCGAGGTCGGCAAGAACATCACCGCTCGTCTGACCCCGTCGCTCGAGTTCATCGCCGACGCCCTGCCGGAGACCTCGGCGCACATGGAGGACCTGCTCGTGCAGGCCCAGGTGCGCGACGAGCAGGTCCGTGCAGCCGCGGCCGGCGCGACCTACGCCGGCGACGCCGACCCGTACAAGCACGACGAGGACGAGGACGAGGACGACGCCGACGCGGCGCGCGCCTGACCCGTCCGATCAGCCCTCGGGCAGCCGGTAGCCGCTCGCGTCGTCCCCGACGGCCAGTCCGTCGCGCAGGAGCGACGCGAGCGCCCGGTCCCGCTGCTCGGCGTCGGGCCACACCGGTTCGATCTCGTCGCGCGTGACGGGGACGTCGCTCGCGCGGAGCTCGGCCATGATGAGTCCGCGCACCTGCCGGTCGCTGCCGGCGAACTTCGCCTGCTTCGGCGCGCGTGGGCCGTCGTGCTCCGGGTAGCCGGCGGCCCGCCACGCGCAGCGGTCGGCGATCGGGCACGCGTCGCACGCGGGGGAGCGGGCGACGCAGACGAGCGCACCGAGCTCCATCACCGCGGCGTTCGTCGCTGCGGCGTCGGCACGGTCGTCCGGCAGCACCGACTCCATCAGCGGGAGGTCCTGCTTCGCCTTCGCCGGGCCCGGTTCGCCCTGGCCGAGCAGGGCGCGGGCGAGGACGCGCCGGACGTTCACGTCGACGACCGGGTGCCGGTCGCCGTACGCGAACACGGCGACCGCTCGGGCCGTGTAGTCCCCGATCCCGGGCAGCGCGAGCAGCGCGCCCACGTCCCGGGGCACCACGTTGTCGTGCTGCTCGGCGATCGCCGTCGCGGCCGCGTGCAGCGCGAGCGCCCGTCTCGGGTAGCCGAGCCGGTCCCAGGCACGCACCGCGTCCGCCGGGGGTGAGGCCGCGAGGTCCGCAGGCGTCGGCCAGCGGGTGAGCCATGCCTCCAGACGGGGCACGACGCGCGCGACCTGCGTCTGCTGCAGCATGATCTCGCTGACCAGCGTGCCCCACGCGGGGAACCCGGGACGCCGCCACGGCAGGTCGCGCGCCTCGGCGCGGAACCACGCGATGAGCGGCGTCGCGATGTCCGTTCCTCGTGCCGCGTCCTGTGGACGGGTCGGGTTGTCCACATTCGGACTGGAGGCACGACTCGCGTTCACCACGACAGCCTACGGTGGGTGCATGGCACGTTGGGCACCCCAGGAGACCGACACCATGGCCGCGATCGCGGCCGAGGTGATCGCACAGGTCGGCACGAACCGGACCGTCGTCGGCATCGACGGACAGGACGGCGTCGACCTCGAACGCGTGGCCTCCGGGCTCGTCGACGGCTTCCAGCAGCACGGGGTGTCCGCGATGGCCGCCGCCGCACCGTCGAGCGACGTCGACGCGTTGCGGGCCGACCTCGTCGCGCCGTTCCGGTCCACCGGCGAGGGCCCCGGCATCCTCGTGGTGCACGGACACGGGGTGCTGGCACACGGTGCCCACCGACTCTGGCGTTGGTCGCTGTGGGTGGAGCAGGAGTCCGGGCGCCTCGAGCGCCGCGCGGACGTCAAGATCGCCGCGTCCGCGGTGCTGGACGTCACCGACCCCGAGCACCCGCGTCGCGAGTGGAACGACGCCTGCTGAGTCGCCGGAGCGCTGGTAATCTCCTCTGGTGCTCGAAACCGCGCCCGACGGCATCCTCCTCGTCGACAAGCCGCAGGGGATCTCCAGCCACCGGGTCGTCTCCATCGCCCGACGTCGGCTGGGTCTGAAGAAGGTCGGCCACGCCGGCACGCTCGACCCGATGGCAACCGGCCTGCTCCTGCTCGGGATCGGCCCGTCGACCCGGCTCCTGACGCACCTCGTCGGGCTCGGCAAGACCTACACCGCCACGATCCGTCTCGGGGTCTCGACCGACTCGGACGACGCCGACGGGACCCCCACCGCGGCCGTGGGCACGTCCTCGGCGGACGTGTCCGAGGCCGCGGTCGAGCGGGCCGTCGCCGCGCAGCGCGGACAGATCTCGCAGGTGCCGTCGACCGTCAGCGCCATCAAGGTCGACGGCCGCCGCGCCTACGACCTCGCGCGCAAGGGTGAAGCGGTCGTCCTGCAGTCCCGGACCGTGACGGTGTCGCGGTTCGACGTCACCGGCCGGGGCGACCGCGTCGTCTCCGTCGACGGCGAGGACGTGGCCGTGATCGACCTCGACGTCGTCGTGTCGTGCTCGTCCGGCACCTACGTGCGCGCGCTGGCCCGTGACGTCGGCGCCGCACTCGGCACCGGCGCCCACCTCACCGCGCTCCGCCGCACCGAGGTCGGCCCCTTCAGCGTCGACGACGCGATCGACCTCGAGGACGAGTCCGTCGACGTCCGGGCCGCACTCGCCCGACCGGTCGACGTCGCCCGCACCCTGTTCCCGTCCGTGCCGCTCGACCCGGCCGCGGCGAAGGACCTCGCCGACGGCAAGCGCGTCGCGGCGGACCACCCGGACACCGACGGCCCGGTCGCGGCCGTCGCCACCGAGGGGGACCGGCTCGTCGGGCTCGTCTCGGTGCGACGCGGACTGCTGCGCGTCATCACCAACTTCCCGACGGCATCGGGGGTGGGCGCGTGATCGAGTGGTTCATGTGGGTGCAGCTCGTCATCGCCGTGCTCGCCGGGCTCTTCGCGGTCGTCGTGGGGTTCATCGGCTGGAAGCCGAACGACTACACGGTCGGGTCGCTCGCGCTCATCGAGCTGCTGCTCCTCGCCCAGGGCGTGATCTCCCTCGTCCTGCCGGCCACGGGCAGCCCGCCGGTCGGCAACGCGCTCGAGTTCGGCGTGTACGCGGTCTCGGTGCTCCTCGTCCCGCCGGCGACCATCGTCTGGGCGCTCATCGACCGGACGAAGTGGAGCACGGTGGTCCTCGGGGCCGGTGCGTTCACGGTCGCGGTGATGGTCTACCGGATGTACCAGATCTGGTTCGCCCTGAACTGACCCGCTCGCGTGCCCTCGGCGACTGCGGGTTCGTCGTGGTGCGTCATCGTGGCCGCCCGCCGTCGGTAGAATCGGTGCAATGGCGACCAGATCCTCCCTCGCGACCGGCATCGGCCGCGTCCTCATCGCCGTCTACGGCATCCTCGCGCTGGCAGCGACGGGACGCAGCGTCGTGCAGATCATCGAGAAGTTCTCGTTCGCACCGTTCGCGTACACCCTCAGCGCCGTCGCCGCGGTCGTGTACATCGTCGCGATGATCGCCCTCATCGTGCCGGGTCGGTTCTGGTACCGCGTGGCCTGCGTCACGATCGTCTTCGAGATGACCGGCGTGCTCGTGATCGGCACGCTGTCACTATTCGACCGGCAGCTGTTCCCCGACGACACCATCTGGTCGTACTACGGCATGGGCTACGCCTTCGCGCCGCTGGTGCTGCCGGTGGCCGGACTCTGGTGGCTCCGCAAGCACCACCGCACCGCCACCGCGACCGAGACGACCCCGTCCGCCGTACCGGCCGGCGAGTAGGGACCGACGTGCAGTACTACGACGACACCGCCGACGTGGCGCAGGGCTTCGGGCCGAGCGCGGTCACCATCGGGAAGTTCGACGGGGTCCACGTCGGGCACCGTGCGGTCATCGCGCACCTCGAGCGTGCGGCGCGCGAGCACGGCCTCGTGTCCACGGTCGTGACGTTCGACCGCCACCCGCTCGACGTGATCGACCCCGACAAGGTGCCGCCCGCCCTGACGAGCATCGCCCAGCGGCGCGAGCTGCTCGACGACGTCGGGGTCGACGCCACCCTGCTGCTCCGGTTCGACCACGAGCTCCAGTCGAAGGCTCCAGAGGCCTTCGTGTCCGAGATCCTCGTCGACACCCTGCACGCCCAGCTCGTGTTCGTCGGCAGCGACTTCCGGTTCGGGGCGAAGGGCGCCGGCGACGTCGCCCTCCTGCGCGAGCTGGGGGAGCAGCACGGCTTCACCGTCGAGCTCATCGACGACGTCGACCTGGTCGACGACGTCCGGCCGGACGGTGAGCGACGGGTGTCCTCGACGTGGATCCGCGAGCTCCTCGGGGACGGCCGCGTCGCCGAGGCCGCGCGCCTGCTCGGCCGTGAACACGCGGTGCGGAGCGTCGTCGTGCACGGGAACGAGCGCGGTCGGGCGATGGGCTACCCGACGGCGAACCTCGACCCGGCGTCCGAGGGATTCGTCCCCGCCGACGGCGTCTACGCCGCACGGGTCCTGCACGACGGCACGGTGTACCCGGCTGCCGTCTCGGTCGGCAACAACCCGACGTTCGAGGGCGTGCCGGCGAAGCAGATCGAGGCGCACCTGCTCGACGTGGACATCGACCTCTACGGCGACACGATCTCGGTGCTGTTCGTCTCGTACGTGCGGGGCATGGTGAAGTTCGACTCGATGGACGAGCTCGCCGAGCAGATGCGGCAGGACGACCGTGACATCCGGACGCTGCTGGGGCTCCCCGCCGTCGTCTGACCAGTTGTCGCAGTGTGCGAGGTTCCGGCCTCGGTGCGAGGGCATCCGCGTCCCACGGTGTGCGGGACCTCGCACACTGCGGACGTCCCCCAAGCCCTGCGACCGCACGTCGAAGCCCCCGCGACCGAACGGTCGCGGGGGCTTCGTCGTACGGGGCGGATCAGCCGCCGAGGGCGTCGAGCCAGATCTTGCGGGCGTCGAGCGCTTCCTGCGCGTCCTTGATCTTGCGGGCGTCGCCCGAGGCCTGGGCATCGGCGAGCTCCGCTTCGAGCTTGCCGATCGCGTCCTCGAGCTGGCTCGCGAGACCGGTCTGACGGGCCTTGCGCTCCGGGTCGGACGCCTTCCAGTGCTCGTCCTCGAGGCTGCGCACGTGGTCCTCGACCGCGCGCAGACGGTCCTCGATGCGCCGGACGTCGCCGCGGGGGACCTTGCCGATCTCGTCCCACCGGCGCTGGATGCCCGTGAGGGTCTTGCGTGCGGCGGCCCGGTCGGTCACCTTCAGGAGCGGCTCGGCCTCGGTCAGGAGGGCCTGCTTCGCTTCGAGGTTCGCCGAGTACTCGACGTTCTCGGCAGCGGCCTCGGCGTGGCGCTGCTCGAACAGCACGTCACCCGCGGCCTTGAAGCGCGCCCAGAGTGCGTCGTCGTGCCGCTTGCCGGCGCGCCCCGCGCCCTTCCAGTCGTCGAGCAGTTCGCGGTACGCCGGGATCGCGTCGGACCCGCGGGGAGCGAGCGCCTCGGCCTGCTGGACGAGCTCCTGCTTGCGGTTGCGGGCGTCGCGGTGCTGGGCGTCGAGCTCGGAGTAGAACGCGCGACGGTGCTGGTCGACGGTCGAGCGGGCCGCGCGGAAACGCTTCCAGAGCTCGTTCGCCTCGTTCTTGGGGATGCGCGGGCCGTCGTGCTGGTGCTGCTGCCACCGCGCGAAGACGTCGTCGAGCTGCGCGGTGATCTGCTTCCACTGCGCCCGTGCCGGGTCGACCGCGGCGAGGGCCTCGGCTTCTTCCACCAGGGCGGTGCGGTGCGCCAGGGCGTCCGCGAGGGCCTGCTGTGCCTGCTCCGCCTGCTCCTTCGTCAGGGAGCCGAGCTGCTCGGTCAGGGCGGCGACGCGGGTCTCGAGCGACTTGAGGTCGCCGACGACCCGTGCCTCGGCCACGAGGGCCTGCAGGTGCTCCACCGTGCGGGCGACGTCGTTCGCCGAGGCGCCACGCTGGACGCGCTGCTCGGCGATCTTCACCTGCCCCTCGAGGTCGGCGTACTTCCGCGCGAAGTAGGCGAGGGCTTCGTCGGGTGTCGCGTCCGGGTACTCACCGACGGCTTTCTCGGTGTCCTCGTACCGGACGTACACCGTCCCGTTCTCGTCGACCCGCCCCCAGGTCGTTGCTTCGTCAGGTCCCACAGGTCTCGCCTCGATCGTGGTCGTGCATCACCGACGTCGCCGTCGGCACGGTCAGGTCGTCAGCCTATTGCACGGAGAGCATCTGCGACCCGCCGGGTCGGCGCGCCTGTGGACTACTTCTCCTGCTCGATCGTCGCGCCGGTGATCTTGGTCGCTACCTTCGGCTCGCCGGTGCCGTCGCTGCCGGCGGAGGCGATGCCCTTCGACGTGATCTTCGACTCGAGTTCGTCGAGGCCGCTGGTGACCTTCCCGACGACGGTGTAGCCGCCGGTGGAGCCGTCCAGCGTGGTGTCGCCGTAGACGATGAAGAACTGCGTGGTCTGCGAGTACGCCGACGAGCTGCGGGCGATCGCGATGGTCCCCTTGGTGTACTTGCCGTCGCTCGGGACGTTCTCGAGCGGGCCGTACTGGAAGCCGGCGTCACCGGTGCCGTCGCCGTTCGCGGAGCCGCACTGCAGGAACTCGAACCCGGTGCTGTCGGCGAGTCGGTGGCAGGTGGTGCCGTTGTAGAACTGCTCCTGGATGAGCTTGATCTCGACGCTCGCGGCCTGGGGTGCCTTCTCGCCGTCCAGCTCGATGCCGAGCTTCACGTCCTTGTTGAGGGTGAGCGACCCGGTCCAGGTGGAGTCCTTCGCGATGGACTTGCTCGGGACGTCGCCCGTGTTCGCGGCGGTGGCACTCGCGGACGGGGTCGGCGTCGCGGTCGCGGAGGCACTCGCGCTCGCGTCCGCCCCGCCACCATGCGACCCGGCGAAGGCGAGCTGCGAACCGGTCGCCAACGCCGCGACGAGGACGAGGACACCGGCGCCGACGACGTTGTCCCGCACCCGACGGCGCCGCTGCCGTTCGTGCAGGCCCTGCCGTGCCGTGTAGAGGCGGAGGCGCTCGCGCGCCTCCCGGTTGTCACGCGCCTGGTTCTTCGGTGCCACGGTGCTGGTCGTACCTCTCGTCGAGTGTGCGACGAGCGTACTGTGAACGGCCCTGTCGGAGGCCTGGAGGCACGCCCCTGTCGGTGGGTCGGCCTACGATTGGTCACATGGCAGCGGACCGTTCGGGCATGCGCGCGCCCACCACCGGCGGTCGCGCCGGGTTGGCGCAGGGGTCCGTCCCGCTCGCGGTGCGGATGCGGCCGACCAGCCTCGACGAGGTCGCCGGCCAGCAGCACCTGCTCGGCCGCGGCAGCCCCCTCGTGCAGCTCGCGACGGGCACGCGCGAGAACCCCGGCGGCGTCTCGGTGATCCTGTGGGGACCGCCCGGCACCGGCAAGACGACCCTGGCGCAGGCGATCGCGCGGCAGTCCGGTCGCGAGTTCGTCGAGCTGTCGGCCGTGACCGCCGGCGTGAAGGACGTGCGCGAGGTCATGGAGAAGGCGCTCACGCACCGCGACCTCTACGGCTCGACCACGGTCCTGTTCCTCGACGAGATCCACCGCTTCAGCAAAGCCCAGCAGGACGCCCTGCTGCCCGGCGTCGAGAACGGCTGGGTCATCCTCATCGCGGCGACGACCGAGAACCCGTCGTTCTCGGTCATCTCGCCGCTGCTGTCCCGCTCCCTGCTGCTCACGCTCAAGCCCCTCACCGACGAGGACCTCGGCATGCTCGTCGACCGCGCGGTCGAGGACCCGCGGGGCCTCGGCGGATCGGTCGTCCTCGGCGACGAGGCCCGCAGCGCCATCGTGCGGCTGTCCTCGGGCGACGCCCGTCGGGCACTCACCGCGCTCGAGGCCGCGGCGTCCTCGGCCGTCGCAGCGCAGGCCGACGACGACGCGGACGGGACCCTCGACGGCGTCGACACGGTCCCGGTCGTCGACGCCGACACCGTCGCCGCAGCGGTCGACCGGGCACTGCTCCGCTACGACCGCCAGGGCGACGAGCACTACGACGTCATCAGCGCGTTCATCAAGTCGGTCCGGGGGAGCGACGTCGACGCCGCACTCCACTACCTGGCGCGCATGATCGAGGCGGGCGAGGACCCGCGGTTCATCGCCCGTCGCATCATCATCTCGGCGTCCGAGGACATCGGCATGGCCGATCCGCAGGCCCTGCCCATCGCCGTCGCGGCCGCACAGGCCGTCCAGCTCATCGGCATGCCCGAGGGTCGGATCCCCCTGGCCGAGGCGGTCGTCTACCTGGCGACCGCGCCGAAGTCGAACGCCGCCTACAACGGGGTGAACGCCGCGATCGCCGACGTCAAGGCCGGGCGGCTCGGGGTCGTGCCGATGCACCTCCGCGACGCGCACTACCCCGGCGCGAAGCGGCTCGGCCACGGCAAGGGCTACGTCTACTCGCACGACGCCGAGCACGGTGTCGCCGAGCAGCAGTACCTGCCCGACGCGCTCGAGGGCACCGAGTACTACACCCCGACGGCGAACGGCTTCGAGCGCGAGGTCGGGCCGCGACTCGAGCGCCTCCGGAAGATCACCCGCGGCGAGTAGTGGCCGCCCCGAGTTCCTGCTAGCATTGCCGGGCCTACGTCCTGGTCCTCGAGCACGGCTGCGTCGAGGACAGAGTGCCACTCCGGTGGTACGGGGGCAGAGGTTCGGACTGTAGCCGTCCGATCCCACAGGCTCATCCCTCTGGATCCCGTCGTCGGGACCGATCCCTTCCGTGTGTCTCGTTGCCCACGGTCGGACGGATCCCCTCGAGTCATTCAGTTCAGACAGAGAAAAGGACCCTGTGTCTACCAAGTCACGTACCCGCAGCAAGACCCGCCTCTCGCGCGCGCTCGGCATCCCGCTGACGCCGAAGGCGGCCCGTTACCTCGAGAAGCGCCCCTACGGCCCCGGTGAGCACGGCCGCACCCGCCGTCGTGCGGACAGCGACTACGCCGTCCGCCTCCGTGAGAAGCAGCGTCTGCGCGCCCAGTACGGCATCCGCGAGAAGCAGCTCCGCATCGTCTTCGAAGAGGCCCGCAAGACGAAGGGCCTGACCGGTGAGAACCTGGTCGAGCTCCTCGAGCAGCGCCTCGACGCCCTCGTGCTCCGTGCCGGCTTCGCCCGCACCACCGCGCAGGCCCGTCAGCTGATCGTGCACCGTCACATCCTGGTCGACGGCAAGCTCGTCGACCGTCCGTCCTTCCGCGTGAAGGAGGGCCAGCTCATCCACGTGAAGCAGCGCTCCGAGTCCCTCGAGCCCTTCCAGGTCGCCGCCGCCGGTGGGCACCAGGAAGTCCTGCCGAAGGTCCCGGGCTACCTCGAGGTCGAGATCGACAAGCTCCAGGCCCGCCTGGTCCGTCGCCCGAAGCGCGCCGAGGTCCCCGTGACCTGTGAAGTGCAGCTCGTCGTCGAGTACTACGCAGCTCGCTGATCCACTGATCACACCCGAACGGCGGGTCGTCCTCTCACGAGGGCGGCCCGCCGTTCGGCGTCGGTGGCCGGTGTCGTCGGTAAGATCGTCTGGGCACGCACCGCTCGCGTGCACAAGAGGGAGAGGCACCGTGAAGCAGCTGTTCTTCGTCGCCGTCGGCGTCGTCATCGGGTTCGCCGTCGCGCACAAGGTCGCGAACACTCCCGGTGGCGCGCGGTTCTTCGCCGACGTGAACGCTCGCGCGGAGGCCTTCCGCGGTGCCGTGGCCGAGGGCTACCGCTCTCGCGAGGCCGAGCTCCGCACCGACGTCTGACCAACGACCCCTCCCACGCACACGACCTGAAACCAGGAAGCACCATGCAGACCGCAGAGATCCGCCGCCGTTGGCTCCAGTTCTTCGGTGACCGCGGCCACACCGTCGTCCCGTCCGCCTCGCTCGTCTCGGACGACCCCTCGCTCCTGTTCACGGTCGCCGGCATGGTGCCGTTCATCCCGTACCTGACCGGGCTCGTCCCGGCGCCGTACCCCCGCGCCACGAGTGTCCAGAAGTGCATCCGCACGAACGACATCGAAGAGGTCGGCAAGACCCCGCGGCACGGCACGTTCTTCCAGATGAACGGCAACTTCTCGTTCGGCGACTACTTCAAGGAGCAGGCGATCGAGTACGCCTGGCAGTTCCTGACGACGCCCGAGCCGGACGGTGGGCTCGGCTTCTCGCCCGACGACCTCTGGGTCACCGTGTACGAGGACGACGACGAGGCGATCGCCTTCTGGAAGCAGCACTCCTCGCTCCCCGACGAGCGGATCCAGCGGCTCGGCAAGGACACGAACTACTGGTCGACCGGGCAGCCCGGGCCGGCGGGCCCCTGCTCCGAGATCTTCTTCGACCGGGGTCCGGAGTACGGCATCGACGGCGGTCCGGCGACCGACGACGACCGCTACGTCGAAATCTGGAACCTCGTGTTCATGCAGTACCAGATCGCCGACGTCCGTTCGAAGTACGACTTCGAGATCACGGGCGAGCTGCCGAACAAGAACATCGACACGGGCATGGGGCTCGAGCGCGTCGCCTTCATCAAGCAGGGCGTCGACAACATGTACGAGATCGACCAGGTTCGCCCGGTCCTCGACGAGGCGGCGGCGATCTCCGGTCGTCGGTACGGCGCCGTGCACGAGGACGACGTCCGCATGCGCGTCATCGCGGACCACGTCCGGTCGGCGCTCATGCTCATCGCGGACGGCGTCTCCCCGTCGAACGAGGGCCGCGGCTACATCCTCCGCCGCCTGCTCCGCCGCACCGTGCGCGCGATGCGCCTGCTCGGCGTCGAGGGCGCGACCTTCCCCCGGCTCTTCCCCGCGTCGCGCGACGCCATGCGCGACGCCTACCCCGAGGTCGGCAGCGACTACGACCGCATCGCACGCATCGCCTACGCGGAAGAGGAGACCTTCCTCCGCACGCTCGCGCAGGGCACGACGATCCTCGACGTCGCGGTCGAGCGCGCGAAGCAGGACGGCGCGCCCTCGATCGGCGGGGACACGGCGTTCCTCCTGCACGACACCTTCGGCTTCCCGATCGACCTCACGATGGAGATGGCTGAGGAAGCCGGCGTCCAGGTCGACCGGTCCGCGTTCGAGACCCTGATGTCCGAGCAGCGGGCGCGGGCGAAGGCGGACGCCAAGAGCAAGAAGACCGCACTCGCCGACCTCAGCGTCTACAGCGCGTTCCGGGCGAAGGGCGAGACCGTCTTCCTCGGCTACGACGCGCTCGAGGCCGAGACGAACATCCTCGGCATCATCGTGGGCGGCGTGAGCGTCGACCGTGCGGTCGCGGGCGACATCGCCGAGGTCATCCTCGGCGAGACCTCCCTCTACGCCGAGTCCGGTGGTCAGGACGCCGACCAGGGCTCGATCGTCGGCAACGGCTTCGACCTCGAGGTGCTCGACGTCCAGCGTCCCGTCGCCGGTCTGTGGAGCCACACGGTCCAGGTGCGCTCGGGCGAGGTCGGTGTCGGTGCGCCGGCGACGACCGTGGTCGACGCCGAGTACCGCCGCGGTGCGACCCAGGCGCACTCCGCGACGCACCTCGTGAACGCCGCACTGCGCGACATCCTCGGCCCGGAGGCACTCCAGGCCGGCTCGTACAACAAGTCGGGCTACATGCGGCTCGACTTCTCGTGGTCGCAGCCGGTCTCGCTCGAGACCCGTTCCGAGATCGAGGAGGTCGTGAACAACGCGATCCGCTCCGACCTCGAGGTCTCGACGCGCGTGCTCCCGCTCGACGAGGCGAAGTCGCTCGGCGCGCAGGCGCTGTTCGGCGAGAAGTACGGCTCCGAGGTCCGCATGGTCGACATCGGCGGCCCGTGGTCCCGTGAGCTCTGCGGTGGCACGCACGTGGCGTCCAGCGCCCAGGTCGGGCTCGTCAACCTCGTGGGGGAGTCGAGCGTCGGTTCGACCAACCGCCGCGTCGAGGCGCTCGTCGGGCTCGAGGGCTTCCGCGACCTCGCCGTCGAGCGGACCATCGTCTCCCAGCTGTCGAGCGCACTCAAGGCCCCCCGAGAGGACCTGCCGACCCGCGTGCAGTCCCTGATGGAGGACCTGCGGACGGCGCAGAAGCGCGTCGCCGAGTTCGAGTCCGCCAACCTCCAGCAGCGCGTCCCGGCGATCGCACGCCAGGCGACGACCGTGGGCGCGACGACCGTCGTGGCCGAGTCCGTCCAGGGACTCCAGTCCGGTGACGACCTCCGCGCGCTCGCGACCGGTGTCCGCAGCCAGCTCGGCGACGGTGCCGCCGTCGTGGTGCTCGGCGCGGTCATCAACGACAAGCCGGTGGTCATCGTCGCGACGAACGACGCCGCCCGCGCCGCCGGTGTGCAGGCGGGACCGCTCGCGAAGGAGGCCGCCGGCGTCCTCGGTGGTGGTGGCGGCGGCAAGCCGGACCTCGCGCAGGGCGGTGGCACCGACGCGTCCGCGCTCCCGGCGGCCCTCCGCGCGGTCACCGACCGGCTCGCGGCCTGATCGTGGCGATCCGTTCCGGGCGCCGGCTCGGTGTCGACGTCGGCCGCGCCCGGATCGGGGTCGCCGTGTGCGACCGTGACGGGCTCCTCGCGACGCCCGTCGAGACCGTCGCCCGGCACGACGCCACGGACGTCCGGCGGATCCTCGAGATCGCGGAGGAGTACGACGTCCTCGAGATCGTCGTCGGGCTGCCGCTCTCGATGTCGGGCGGGGACACCCCGTCCACGGCGGACGCCCGGGAGTTCGCCGGGCGCCTGGCGGAACACCGTCCGGTGCGCCTGGTCGACGAACGACTCTCGACCGTGACGGCCCAGCGCGGCCTGCACCAGGCCGGCAAGAACACGAAGAAGTCCCGCGCCGTGATCGACCAAGCGGCCGCTGTTATCATTCTGCAACACGCGCTCGACCACGAGCGTGCGGCCAGTGCCCCACCCGGGGCCACGCTCCCCTGAAACTGCGGACCACCGCAGTGCTCGCCTGAACGCGGCTGCCACACCGTCGCCCAGCACCCCGAGCCCAGGCGGAGTTCCCGACCGAGAGACCCGAGGACCGTTGGCAGACGACCTGGACTGGAACGCGATCATCGCGCCCGGCAACGACGCCGAGCGGCGGAAGACGACTTCCGACCGTGCGGAGACCCCCGACGCACGCGGCGACGCGGGCGAGACCACCGGCGTGCGGAACGGCGCCCCGCACGCGACCGGTCGACCGATGTCCCGACGTGAAGCACGCGCCGCCGAAGCCGCGCGGGCGCGCGCCGACGCGGGCCCCGCGGACGCGAGCCCGGCCACCACCGACGCGGCCGGGTCGAGCACCGACCGTCCCGACCTCGGCCGAGCCGACGACGACCGTCGCGCCGCCGCGGCGGACGCCCCGGTGGCGTCGTCACCCGACGAGCTGCACCCGGACGTGCACGCGCTCCTCACCGGCGAACTCCACGTCGACGACGACGCGCGTGCCGCGGCACGCGGCGGTGACGCCGGCGCGGCCACGGCCGCCGGCGCGGGTGCCGGCGCAGGTGGTCCCGACCAGCCCGGCAACGGCCCCGGAGGCGCGGGAGACGGTGGACGCGGCGGTCGCGGTGGACGTGGGGGCGCCTCCAGGTCGCCACGCGGCCCGCGTGAGCCGCGTCCGAAGCGTCGTCGCGGCCCGCTCATCGCGGGCATCGTCATCGTCGCGGTGGTCCTCGCGGTCGGGGTGTCCGCGTACTCCTTCGCGGCGCCCAAGGTCCAGCAGCTCGTCGCCGCCATCAGCGGTTCACAGGAGCCCGACGACTACTCCGGCGACGGCACCAGCAAGGTGACGATCACCATCAAGCAGGGCGACATCGGCGAGAACGTCGCCGCGACCCTGCAGCGCAGCGGTGTCGTGAAGGACTCGAAGGTCTTCTACAAGCTCCTGCTCGCCTCGCCGGACGTCCAGTTCCAGCCGGGGTCGTACGCGCTCAAGAAGAAGATGAGCTCGAAGGCGGCCCTTGCGGCGCTGCAGGACAAGGACAACCGCGTCCAGGCCTCGATCGTGATCCCCGAGGGCACGGCGCTCAAGGACATCGAGGCCGGCATGGTCTCGAAGGCGGGACTCTCCGCCGCCGAGGTCTCCGCTGCGGCGAAGGACCTCTCCGCGTACGACCTGCCGGCGAACACGACCACGCTCGAGGGCTGGCTGTTCCCGGCGACCTACCCGATCAACCCGGGGTGGAGCGCGACGGAGTACTTCAAGTCGATGGTCGACACGATGAAGGAGCACCTCTCGGCGGCAGGCGTGGCCGAGGCCGACCAGGAGCGCGTGATCGTCTTCGCCTCGCTCGTGCAGAAGGAGGCCGGCCTCGCCGCCGACTACCCGAAGGTCGCGCGGGTGTTCCAGAACCGGCTCGACATCGACATGCCGCTGCAGTCCGACGCGACGGTCGCCTACGGCACGGGCAACACCCACCGGGTGACGACGACCGACGCCGAGCGCAAGGACGCGTCGAACAAGTACAACACCTACGTGCACGACGGCCTGCCGCCGGCACCGATCTCGAACCCCGGCGACATCGCGATCAAGGCCGTCACGAACATGGCGCAGGGGAAGTGGCTGTACTTCGTGACGGTGAACCTCGAGACCGGCGAGACGGTGTTCTCCGACACGTACGCGCAGCACCTCGTCGCCGTCGACCAGTTCCAGGCGTGGCTCCGGGCACACCCCGACTACCAGTAGTCGAGCGGCGTCGCACGGGGCCCGGGCTGTGGGAAGATGGACACCATGCTTCGTTGGTTGACTGCTGGTGAGTCCCACGGACCCGAACTGATCGCGATGCTCGAGGGCCTGCCCGCGGGTGTCCCGGTGTCGTTCGAGTCCATCCGTACCGATCTCGCGCGACGCAAGCTCGGCTACGGCCGCGGCTCCCGCATGAAGTTCGAGCAGGACGAACTGCACGTCTCCGGCGGCGTCCGGCACGGCTACTCGCTCGGCAGCCCGATCGCGATCCGCATCGGCAACACCGAGTGGCCGAAGTGGGTCGAGGTCATGAACCCCGAGCCCGTCGAGCAGACCGACCTCTCCCGTGGTCGGAGCGCCCCGCTCACCCGTCCGCGTCCGGGCCACGCCGACCTCGTCGGCATGCAGAAGTACGGCTTCGACGAGGCCCGCCCGATCCTCGAACGCGCGAGCGCTCGCGAGACCGCGGCCCGGGTCGCGCTCGGCGCCGTCGCGAAGTCCTTCCTGGCCGAGCTCGGCATCCGATCGGTCGCGCACACGCTGCAGGTCGGCACCGTCCGCGTCCCCGACGGCACCGCGCTGCCCCTGCCGGACGACGTCGACCGCCTCGACGACGACCAGTTGCGGTGCTTCGACGCCGAGACCTCCGCTCGCATGGTGACCGAGGTCGAAGCCGCGAAGAAGGACGGTGACACCCTCGGCGGCGTCGTCGAGGTGCTGTTCTACGGCGTCCCGCCCGGACTCGGATCGCACGTGCAGTGGGACCGCCGGCTCGACGCCCGTCTCGCCGCGGCGATCATGGGCATCCAGGCGATCAAGGGCGTCGAGGTCGGCGACGGCTTCGCGACCGCTGCCCGCCGCGGGTCCGAGGCGCACGACGAGCTCTTCCGCGAAGACGGCGAGATCTACCGCACGTCCGACCGCGCCGGCGGCACCGAGGGTGGCATGTCCACGGGCACCGTGCTGCGCGTCCGCGCCGGCATGAAGCCGATCGCGACCGTCCCGCACGCGCTGCACACCATCGACGTGGCCACGGGTGAGGACGCCTCGGCGCACCACCAGCGCTCCGACGTCTGTGCCGTGCCGGCCGCCGGTGTCGTGGCCGAGGCCATGGTCGCGCTCGTCCTCGCCGACGCCGTGCTCGAGAAGTTCGGTGGCGACAACGTCGTCGAGACGAAGCGGAACCTCGACGCGTACCTCGCGTCGATCCCGGAGACGCTGCGCACCCGCAGCACCGAGGCCGCCGAGCACTCCTCGGCCTGGTGACGCACACACCCGAGCCGGCGGCGGCGTCGCCGTCGGCCGGTCCCGCAGCCCCGGTCGTCATCATCGGGCCGATGGGCGCCGGCAAGTCCAGCGTCGGCAAGCGCGTGGCGAAGGCGCTCGGCGTCCCGTTCACCGACACCGACCGGGTGATCGTCCGCGAGCACGGTCCGATCCCCGGGATCTTCGCGGACCGTGGCGAGGCAGCCTTCCGTGCACTCGAGGCGGCAGCCGTCCGGGCAGCGCTGTCGACCGGGGGCGTCATCGCCGTCGGTGGCGGGGCCGTCACCCACGTCGCCACGCGCGAGGCCATGGCCGGGGCGCGCATCGTCCTGCTGACCGTCTCGCCCGAGGCCGTCGCCGACCGAATCGCCGGCAGCGACCGCCCGCTCCTGGCGAGCGGCGGCATCGACGCGTGGCAGACGATCATGGACGCGCGGGCGGCGACCTACGCCGAGCTCGCGCACGCGGTGTTCGACACCTCGCGCCGGCCGATGTCGCGCGTCGTCGACGACGTCGTCGCGTGGCTGCGCGACGAGACCCCTCCGGTCCGCACCGGTGCACCCACGAGCGAAGGAACAGTGTGACCGACCCCACCCAGTCCGTCCTCCCCGAGGGCACCACCGAGATCCGCGTCGGCGGCGCGGACGGCTACGTCGTGGCCGTCGGCAACGGCCTGCTCGGCTCGGTGCCGGCGCTCCTCGGCCCCCGTGTCGCCAAGGTCCTCATCGTGCACGCCCCGACGCTCGGCGCCCGGGCGAACGCGCTGCGCGACCTGCTCGTCGACGCCGGCCTCGAGGCCCTCATCGCCGAGGTCCCGGACGCCGAGGGCGCCAAGCGCGTCGAGGTCGCCGCGTTCTGCTGGCAGATCATGGGGCAGTCCGACTTCACCCGCACCGACGCCGTCATCGGCCTCGGGGGCGGTGCCGTGACCGACCTCGCCGGGTTCGTCGCAGCGACCTGGCTGCGCGGGGTGCCGTACGTCGCGATCCCCACGAGCGTGCTCGGCATGGTGGACGCGAGCGTCGGCGGCAAGACCGGCATCAACACCAACGAGGGCAAGAACCTCGTCGGCGCCTTCTACGCACCCCGCGCGGTCGTCGCCGACATCGACCTCGTCGCCACGCTGCCCCGCAACGAGATCCTCACGGGCTTCGCCGAGATCGTGAAGGCCGGCTTCATCGCCGTCCCGGAGATCCTCGACATCATCGAGGCTGACGTCGACCGCGTCACCGACCCGACCACGCCGGAGTTCCGTCGCGTCGTCGAGCTCGCGATCGAGCTCAAGGCGCAGGTCGTCTCGGACGACTTCACCGAGCAGGGCCGCCGCGAGATCCTGAACTACGGGCACACCCTCGGGCATGCCATCGAGCACGCCGAGCGGTACCAGTGGCGACACGGAGCGGCCGTCGCGGTCGGGATGGTCTTCGCCGCCGAGCTCGCGCGCCTCACCGGACACCTCGACGACGCCACGGTGGACCGGCACCGCGCGATCCTCGAGTCGCTCGAGCTGCCGACGACCTACGGCATCGGCCGCTGGGAGCGACTCCTCGCCACGATGCGTCGTGACAAGAAGGCCCGCGCCGGCATGCTCCGGTTCATCATCCTCGACGGTGTCGGCAAGCCGGTCACGCTCGAGGGACCCGAGGACCACCTGCTCTTCACCGCCTACCAGGAGGTCGGGGTCTAGCTCAGCGGAGGACGCGGCGGGTCCGTCGCCACCACCACTTCACCCGCATCGACACGGTGAGGACATCCGTCCGCTTCCATTCGTGGAACTCGGCGATGGTCGCTCCGTTCTCCCATGCCCAGTACGCGTCGTCGTCGCGGTCGGGATCGAGCGCATCCGGGAGGCGTCTGAAGATCGGCATCACTCCGGCTCCTTCGTGTCGACGGTCGGCCTGCTCCGAGGGACGCGGCGGCGCAACGCGCGGTCTGCGAGCCGCCGGTCCGCCTTGGACCACCACGATACGTCGGCGAGTCCCCGGAGCACAGTTGTCGAAATGTCGTATGTCTGATCACTCTGGTGTTGCGAAACGGACCAGGTGAATCGATCCCAGGCGTGGTCGCGATCGGCCGTCCGACGGTTCTGGAACGCGCCGAACCAGCTGACGACGGCGGCCACGATCGCCGCGGCCGCGGCGATGAGCGCCGTGACGAGTGCTGTCTCCATGACCGCAGCCTGACGCAGTGGAGGCGGCCGCAGGACGGGCGTCGGCCGACCTGGGGACGGCGAGCCGCGCCTCCAGGCTGTGGAGGAACCGACCACGCAGGGCGGGGGAGCAGACTGGAGCCGTGCCCACCCCGCCACGCCTGAGCGACCTGTCCACACCCGACGCGACCGACCCCGGGACCGTCCGGTCCCGTGCCCGCCGGTTCACCGAGCTGCTGTCGATCGCACGCCGGCACGGCCTCGTCCCGTTCCGGCGCCTGGACTTCTCGCACGACCCGGCGACCTCGGACCTCCGCCGCAGCCAGGCCGAGCACCTCCGCCGTGCGCTCGAGGAGGCCGGCGGCGGGTTCGTGAAGATGGGCCAGCTCCTCTCCACCCGCGACGACCTGCTCCCCGAGGAGTGGACCGAGGGGCTCGCGCACCTGCAGCGGAACGTGTCCCCGGCACCCGCGGACGAGGTCGCAGCGCTGCTCGAACGCGAACTCGGCGCGCCCGTGGACGAGGTCTTCGCGGCCTTCGACCCGGTCCCGGTGGCCGCGGCGTCGATCGCACAGGTCCACCGAGCCCGCCTCGCCGACGGCACGAGCGTCGCCGTCAAGGTGCAGCGGCCCGGCATCGACCAGGCCGTGCGGCGCGACGTCGACATCGCCCTCCGTGTCGTGCGCTTCATGGCGCGCTGGTCGGTCGAGGCCCGTCAGGTCGGCGTGCAGGACGTGGCCCAGCAGTACGCCGACGACCTCGTGCGGCAGGTCGACTTCAGCTCAGAGCTCCGGAACCTCGAGGCACTGCGGGCTGCGCAGCGCCGGAGCGCACGCCCCGACGAGGTGCGCTTCCCGGACCCGTACCCGGAGCTCTCCGGTCGGCGCGTGCTCGTGATGGAGTTCCTCGAGGGGGACACCCTCAGCGCGATCCGGGCCGAGCGGAGCGACCGCGACCTCGACCAGCCGATGCGGTCGATCCTCCGGGCGTTCCTCCGGCAGGTGGTGTTCGACGGGGTGTACCACGGTGACCTCCACCCCGGGAACGTCCTGCTGCTGCCCGACGGTCGGCCGGCGCTCATCGACTTCGGATCGGTGGGCAGGCTCGACCCCGGCCTGCGGGACATCGTGCAGGAGCTGCTCGCCGCGTACATCCAGGACGACACGTCGCGGATCGCCGACGCGGTGCTCCGGATGGCACCGGTCCGGGACGCCCAGGACGAACCCGACTTCCGCCGGGACATCGCGCGCTTCGTCGCGGACGAGCTCGGTCCGGGTGCCCGGATCGGCGTTGACACGGTGGACGACGCCGTCGCGGTGTTCGGGCGGTACCGGTTGAAGGCGCCGCCGGACTTCGTCGCCGCCGCGCGCGCCCTGGCGATCTTCGAGGGGACGCTGCGCACGCTCGCCCCCTCGTTCGACCTGCTCGAGGAGTCACGCGGACTCGCCTCCGAACAGATCCGCGACCAGCTGCGACCGGGCAAGCTCCGGGACGTGGCGGTGCGCGAGCTGTTCGGCGCGGTGACGGCCGCACGCCGGCTGCCGCGCCGGGTGGACCGCATCGGCGAGGCGATCGAGACCGGCAAGCTGTCGGTCAACATCCGGCTGTTCGCGGACCGGCGGGACCGACGGACGCTGAACGGGGTGGTCCGGCGGGTGCTGCTCGTGCTGCTCGGCGCCGGGGCCGGCATCCTGTCGATCGTGTACCTCGCGCTGCCGGCCCGGCCGACGGCGGTCATCTCGACCGGGGTGGCCGGAGCGTTGCTCGGGGGAGCGGCGGTGGTGCTGCTCGCCTGGGCGGCGGTCGACGCGATCCGCGCGCGACGACGGGAGTGACCGCAGGCGCAGCAGGCGCAGCAGGCGCAGCAGGCGCAGGCGCAGGCGCAGGCGCAGGCGCAGCGCGCACTGCGCGGGGACGCCACGACCCGTCCGCTACACTCGTCCGGGACCCAGCGCGGTCCGCAGACCTTCACAACACGATCGAACGGGACATCGAAGACTCATGGCCAGTACCACTGACATCAAGAACGGCGCCGTTCTCATCATCGACGGGCAGCTCTGGTCGGTCGTCGAGTTCCAGCACGTCAAGCCGGGCAAGGGCGGCGCGTTCGTCCGCACCAAGCTGAAGAACGTCGTGTCGGGCAAGGTCGTCGACCGCACCTTCAACGCGGGCGCGAAGATCGACACCGCGACGGTCGACCGCCGGGACTACCAGTTCCTCTACGAGGACGGCGACTCCTACGTGTTCATGGACACCGACACCTACGACCAGATCCCGGTCTCGGCGACGGTCGTCGGCGACGCGAAGAACTACCTGCTCGAGTCCGCGATGGTCACCATCGCGATGAACGAGGGCAACCCGCTCTACGTCGAGCTCCCGACGTCGATCGTGACCGAGGTCGAGACCGAGCCCGGCCTGCAGGGCGACCGCTCGTCCGGTGGCACGAAGGACGCGACGATCATCGCGACCGGCCACCGCATCCAGGTCCCGCTCTACCTCGAGAGCGGCACCACGGTGAAGATCGACACGCGCGACGGCAGCTTCCTCGGCCGCGTCAACTCCTAGGCGACGCCCGTATGAGTGCTCGTTCGAAGGCCCGCAAGCGCGCCCTCGACATGCTGTACGTGGCCGAGGTGCGTGAGCTCCCGATCGCGGACGTCCTCGCGACCGAGACCGTCCGGCACCTCGACCAGCCGGAGCGTGCCTCCAGCTGGGACTACGCCCGCCAGATCGTCACGGGTGTCGACGACGCCCGCCACGAGATCGACGCCGTGATCGTCGAGCACGCCCAGGGCTGGTCGATCGCCCGCATGCCGGTGCTCGACCGCTGCATCCTGCGCATGGGCGTCTGGGAGCTCCGGTTCAACCCCGAGGTCCCCGACGCGGTCGCGATCGCCGAGGCGGTCGAGCTGGCCCAGTCGCTCTCGACGGAGGAGTCCGCCGGGTTCGTCAACGGTGTGCTCGGGGCCGTCGCCGGCGGCCGCGCGCCGGGCGAGAAGTCGAGCGGTGCACCGTCCGGTCGGACGGTCGCAGAGGACCAGGAGTCCCGGTAGGGTTGACCACGTCAGCATCCTTTAATGCCGTCCGGTGAGGCGGGGAAGGAGGTCGGCGTGGGCACCAGAACGGTCCTGCAGCACTCCGACATCACGCGTGCTCTGACACGCATCGCGCACGAGATCCTCGAGGCCAACCACGGTGCCTCGGACCTCGTGCTCCTGGGCATCCCGACACGGGGTGCCGTCCTGGCCGAGCGGCTCGACCGCATCCTGGCGGACATCGAGCCCGAGTGGGCGGACATCGAGCCCGAGTGGACGAGCGAACCGGCAGCGACCGGCGCGGACGCCGGCAGGTCGCACCGCGTCGGCACGCTCGACGTCACGATGCACCGCGACGACCTCGGCCACGGCATCGGTCGCGCGCCGCACCGGACGACCATCCCGGCGAGCGGCATCGACGGCAAGGTCGTCGTCCTCGTCGACGACGTCCTGTACTCCGGTCGCACGGTCCGGGCGGCGCTCGACGCGCTCCAGGGCATCGGTCGCCCGCGGGCGGTCCGGCTCGCCGTGCTCGTCGACCGGGGCCACCGCGAGCTCCCGATCCGCGCGGACCACGTCGGCAAGAACCTGCCGACGGCCTCCGACGAGCGGGTGACGCTCCGGCTGACCGAGACCGACGGCACCGACGAGGTCGTCATCGAGCAGGGCGACGGGGGTGCAGCGTGAAGCACCTCCTCTCCACCGCCGACCTCTCCCGCGCCGAGGCGATCCACATCCTCGACGTCGCCGAGGAGATGGCCGAGGTCAACACGCGCGAGGTCCGCAAGCTCCCCGCGCTGCGCGGCAAGACCGTCGTGAACCTCTTCTTCGAGGACTCCACGCGCACCCGGATCTCGTTCGAGGCGGCCGCCAAGCGCCTCTCCGCCGACGTGCTCAACTTCGCGGCGAAGGGCTCGAGCGTCTCCAAGGGCGAGTCCCTCAAGGACACCGTGCAGACCCTCGGCGCGATGGGCATCGACGGCATCGTGATGCGCCACGGCGCCTCCGGTGCGCCGCGGGTCCTCGCCGACGCCGACTGGATCGACGTCCCGGTCGTCAACGCCGGCGACGGCACGCACGAGCACCCCACGCAGGCCCTGCTCGACGCGTTCACGATGCGTCGGCGCCTGCACGGCGCCGGCAGCCGCGGCCAGGGCCTCGACGGCGTCCGGGTCCTCATCGTCGGCGACGTGCTGCACAGCCGGGTCGCCCGGAGCAACGCCTGGCTCCTGCAGACCCTCGGCGCGAGCGTCACGTTCGCCGCGCCGCCGACCCTGCTCCCGGTCGCGAGCACGCCGTTCGGCGCCGCGGTGCACCACGACCTCGACGTCGCCCTCGCCGAGGACCCGGACGTCGTGATGACCCTGCGCATCCAGCAGGAACGGATGAACGACGCGTTCTTCCCGAACCCGCGCGAGTACACCCGGCACTGGGGCCTCACGGCGAGCCGGTTCGCCCGGCTCGACGAGCGCACGCTGATCATGCACCCGGGCCCGATGAACCGCGGGCTCGAGATCGCCGGCGTCGCCGCCGACGACCCCCGCTCGACGGTCGTCGAGCAGGTCGAGAACGGCGTGTCGGTCCGGATGGCCGTGCTCTACCTGGCCCTGACCGGGTCCGAAGCGACCGCAGCAACGAAGGAGACCGTCGCATGACCGCCCACCTCATCCGCGGCGCGCAGCTGGTCGACGGCACGCGTGCCGACATCCGCCTGGAGGCGCGGCGCATCACCGCGGTCGGGTCCGGTCTCGACGCGGCCGGCGCCACGGTCGTCGACGCGGACGGTCTGATCGCCCTGCCCGGCCTCGTGGACCTCCACACCCACCTGCGCGAGCCCGGCTTCGAGGAGTCGGAGACGGTCCTCACCGGCTCGCGTGCCGCCGCCGCAGGCGGCTTCACCGCCGTCAACGCGATGGCGAACTCGTCGCCCGTGGCGGACACCGCCGGTGTGGTCGAGCAGGTGCAGGCGCTCGGCGACGACGCCGGGTACGTCACGGTGCGCCCGATCGGCGCGGTCTCGCAGGGACTCCAGGGCACCCACCTGTCCGAGATCGGCGCCATGGCGACGAGCCGGGCGAAGGTCCGGGTCTTCTCGGACGACGGCTCGTGCGTGTCCGACCCGCTCCTCATGCGCCGGGCGCTCGAGTACATCAAGGGCTTCGGCGGGGTGCTCGCGCAGCACGCGCAGGAGCCGAGGCTGACCATCGGCGCCCAGATGAACGAGGGGCGGCTGTCGTCGGAGCTCGGGCTCGCCGGTTGGCCGGCGGTCGCGGAAGAGGCGATCATCGCCCGCGACGTCCTGCTCGCCGACCACGTCGGGGCCCGGCTGCACGTGTGCCACGTCTCGACCGCCGGCAGCGTCGAGGTGATCCGCTGGGCGAAGTCCCGCGGCATCGACGTCACCGCCGAGGTCACGCCGCACCACCTGGTGCTGACCGAGGACCTCATCGCCGGGCACGACGGCGCACCCGGCTACGACGCCCGGTACAAGGTCAACCCGCCGCTGCGCTCCCGCGAGGACGTCGACGCGCTCCGGGCCGCCCTGGCCGACGGCACGATCGACATCGTCGCGACCGACCACGCGCCGCACACCGCCGAGGCGAAGTGCTGCGAGTGGCCCGCGGCGGCGAACGGCATGGTCGGCCTCGAGTCCGCGCTGAGCGTCGTGCAGGCCGCCGTGGTCGACGACGGCCGGCTCGACTGGGCCGACGTCGCGCGCGTCCTGTCCGAGGCGCCCGCGCGCATCGGCCAGGTCGAGGGGCACGGGCAGCGGATCGCCGAGGGCGCACCGGCCGAGATCACCCTGTACGACCCGGCGGCCGTCCGCGAGTTCTCCGTCGCCGACCTCGCCGGGCAGTCGCAGAACTCGCCGTACCTCGGTATGCAGCTCCCGGGCCGGGTCGTCGCGACCTTCCACCACGGGTACCCCACGCTCCTGGCGGGGGAGCTCGTCGACGCCGAGACGGTCGCCGGGCACGCGCGCGCCGCGCGGACGGAGGCGACGGCATGAGCGGTGACGCGCTGCGCTGGCTCGAAGGGGGCATCATCCTCGCCCTCGTCGTCGCGCTGTTCGTCGCCATGGCACGTACCTGGCGGACGCGGGCGAGGAAGCAGGCGGAATCCGTGCCTCCCGTCCCGGTGCCGACCGACGTCGGACCGGCGGCCGGATCGTGGGACGGCTTCACCGTCGCGACGACCCGCGCCGACCAACCGCTCGAGCGGATCACCGCTGGCGGACTCGGCTTCCGGGGCCGCGGCGGCGTGACCGTCCACGACACCGGCGTGGTGCTCCACCACGCCGGCACCCCGGACCGCTGGATCGAAGCCTCCGCCGTCCGCGGCGCCGACCGCGCCACGTGGGCCATCGACCGCGTGGTCGAGCCCGGGGGACTGGTCCGTCTGCGATGGACGGCGACCGGCGCCGCAGGTGCGTCGGACCTCGACACCTACTTCCGGTTCCCGGAGGGCGACGGCGCAGCACTGGCCGCCCTGCAGGGACTGTCGACGAAGCACGAACACCCGCACACCGCGGGCGAAGGGACGAACTGATGACACGCGAACGGGCCGTACTGGTCCTCGAGGACGGCACCCGGTACGACGGCTGGGCCTACGGCGCCCGCGGGCGCACGCTCGGCGAGGTGGTCTTCGCGACCGGCATGACCGGGTACCAGGAGACGCTCACCGACCCCTCCTACGCCGGACAGATCGTGGTGCAGACCGCGCCGCACATCGGCAACACGGGTGTGAACGACGAGGACCCCGAGTCCCGTCGCATCTGGGTCGCCGGCTACGTCGTGCGCGACCCCAGCCGCGTCGTGTCGAACCACCGCGCGAACGCGTCGCTCGACGACCACCTCGTGCGCGACGGCATCGTCGGCATCTCCGGGATCGACACCCGGGCGCTCACCCGCCGGATCCGCGACGCGGGCGCCATGAAGGGCGGCGTGTTCAGCGGCGCCGACGCCGCGCTGTCCGAGTCGGAGCAGCTCGACGCGGTCCGCGCGCAGGCCACGATGGCGGGCGCGAGCTTCTCGTCGATCGTGTCGACGCCCGAGACCTACGTGGTCCCCGCGGTCGGCGAGCAGATCGGCAAGCTTGCCGTGCTCGACCTGGGTGTGAAGGCCTCGACCACGCGGTACCTCGCCGAGCGCGGCTTCGAGGTGCACGTCGTGCCGCAGGACATCACCGCCGACGAGCTCGAGGCCCTCGCGCCGGACGCGCTCTTCTACTCGAACGGCCCCGGCGACCCCGCCGCGTCGGACGCCCAGGTCGAGCTGCTCCAGGGCAGCCTGAAGACCGGGCGCCCGTTCTTCGGCATCTGCTTCGGCAACCAGCTGCTCGGACGCGCCCTCGGGTTCGGTACCTACAAGCTCCCGTTCGGGCACCGCGGCATCAACCAGCCGGTGCTCGACACCGTGACCGGCAAGGTCGAGATCACGAGCCAGAACCACGGCTTCGCGGTCGACGCGCCCCTCGGCGAGGTCGTCGAGTCGCCGGCCGGCTTCGGTCGCGTCGAGGTCTCGCACTACTCCCTGAACGACCAGGTGGTCGAGGGCCTCCGCGCGCTCGACGTGCCCGCGTTCAGCGTGCAGTACCACCCCGAGGCAGCGGCCGGCCCGCACGACTCCGTGTACCTCTTCGACCGGTTCGCGGACCTGGTGCGCGAGCGTCGCGACGGGGAGCCGCTCGACGCGGCGACCGCCGACGCCACGACCCCCGCAGCAGACATCACCAAGGAAGCCAACTGATGCCGAAGCGCGCAGACATCAACTCCGTCCTCGTCATCGGCTCCGGCCCGATCGTCATCGGGCAGGCCGCCGAGTTCGACTACTCCGGCACCCAGGCGTGCCGCGTCCTCCGTGCCGAGGGCGTCCGGGTGATCCTCGTCAACCCGAACCCGGCGACGATCATGACCGACCCGGACTTCGCCGACGCGACGTACATCGAGCCGATCACGAGCGCCTCGCTCGAGGAGATCATCAAGATCGAGCAGCCGGACGCCGTGCTGCCGACCCTCGGCGGCCAGACCGCCCTGAACGCCGCGATCAAGCTCGACGCCGAGGGCATCCTCGACAAGTACGGCGTCGAGCTGATCGGCGCGAAGGTCGACGCCATCCAGCGCGGTGAGGACCGCCAGCTCTTCAAGGAGCTCGTCCTCGAGTCCGGTGCCGACGTCGCGCGCAGCCACATCGCGCACACCTTGGAAGAGGCGAAGGAGTACGCGCAGGACCTCGGCTACCCGCTCGTCGTCCGTCCGTCCTTCACCATGGGCGGCCTCGGCTCCGGCTTCGCCTACAACGAGGAAGAACTCGTCCGCTTCGTCGGCGACGGGCTGCAGTCCAGCCCGACGACCGAGGTCCTGCTCGAGGAGTCGATCCTCGGCTGGAAGGAGTACGAGCTCGAGCTGATGCGCGACAACTACGACAACACCGTCGTGATCTGCTCGATCGAGAACGTCGACCCCGTGGGCGTCCACACCGGTGACTCGATCACCGTCGCCCCCGCGCTGACGCTGACCGACCGCGAGTACCAGAACATGCGCGACATCGGCATCGACATCATCCGTCGCGTCGGCGTCGACACCGGCGGCTGCAACATCCAGTTCGCCGTCGACCCGTCGAACGGCCGCGTCATCGTCATCGAGATGAACCCGCGCGTCTCCCGCTCCTCGGCGCTCGCGTCGAAGGCGACGGGCTTCCCGATCGCGAAGATCGCCGCGAAGCTCGCGATCGGGTACCGCCTCGACGAGATCGAGAACGACATCACCCGCGTCACCCCGGCCAGCTTCGAGCCGACGCTCGACTACGTGGTCGTGAAGACCCCGCGGTTCGCGTTCGAGAAGTTCCCCGCGGCGGACGCCACGCTCACCACGACGATGAAGAGCGTCGGCGAGGCGATGGCGATCGGCCGCAACTACGCGACGGCGCTGCAGAAGTCGCTCCGCTCGCTCGAGAAGCGCGGCTCGTCGTTCCACTGGGACACCCCGGCGGCCGAGCTCGACAAGGACGCGCTGCTGCAGAAGTCGGCGATCCCGACCGACGGTCGCATCGTCACCGTGCAGCAGGCGCTCGTCGCGGGCGCCACCGCCGACGAGGTCTTCGAGGCCACCAAGATCGACCCGTGGTTCATCGACCAGATCGTGTTGATCAACGAAGTCGCTCTGGAGGTCGAGAACGCCGAGACCCTCGACGCCGACACCCTCCGCTGGGCCAAGGAGCACGGCTTCAGCGACGCCCAGATCGGCAGCCTGCGGGGGATCACCGAGCAGGAGGCCCGTGACGCCCGTCACGCCGAGGGCATCCGCCCGGTGTTCAAGACCGTCGACACCTGCGCCGGCGAGTTCCCGGCCCTCACGCCGTACCACTACTCGTCGTACGACGCCGAGACCGAGGTCGCCCCGAGCGACCGCAAGAAGGTCGTCATCCTCGGCTCCGGTCCGAACCGCATCGGGCAGGGCGTCGAGTTCGACTACTCCTGCGTCCACGCGTCCTTCGCGCTGAGCGCCGCCGGGTTCGAGACGATCATGATCAACTGCAACCCGGAGACGGTCTCGACCGACTACGACACCTCGGACCGCCTGTACTTCGAGCCGCTGACCACCGAGGACGTCCTCGAGGTCATCGAGGCCGAGGCGGCCTCCGGCGAGCTCGTCGGCGTGGTCGTGCAGCTCGGCGGCCAGACGGCCCTCGGGCTCGCGAAGCCGCTCGAGGCGGCGGGCATCCCGATCCTCGGCACCAGCCCGAGCGCGATCGACTCCGCCGAGGAACGCGGCCAGTTCTCCGCCATCCTCGACGCCGCCGGCCTGCTCGCACCGCGGAACGGCACCGCCCACGACCTCGCCAGCGCGACCGCGGTGGCCGAGGAGATCGGGTACCCCGTCCTCGTCCGCCCGTCCTTCGTGCTCGGCGGTCGCGGCATGGAGATCCTGTACGACTCCCCGTCGCTCGCGGACTACTTCGACCGGATGGCCGACCAGGCGATCATCGGCCCGGAACTCCCGCTGCTGGTCGACCGCTTCCTCGACGACGCGGTGGAGATCGACGTCGACGCGCTCTTCGACGGCGAGCGGCTCTACATCGGCGGGATCATGGAGCACCTCGAAGAGGCCGGCATCCACTCCGGCGACTCGGCCTGCACCCTGCCGCCGGTCGGCCTCGGCCGTGCCGAGATCCAGGGCGTCGTGGACGCGACCGAGAAGATCGCGCGCGGCATCGGCGTCCAGGGCCTGCTCAACGTGCAGTTCGCCATCGGCGCGGGTGTGCTCTACGTCCTCGAGGCGAACCCGCGCGCCAGCCGCACGGTCCCGTTCGTCTCGAAGGCGCTCGGCATCCCGCTGGCCAAGGCCGCGTCGCGGATCATGACCGGCACGACGATCGACACGCTCGTGGCCGAGGGGCTCCTGCCCGCCCGTGACGGCGCGTTCGTGCCGATCCAGTCCCCGATCGCCGTGAAGGAGGCCGTGCTGCCCTTCCGCCGGTTCCGCACCCACGACGGCCAGGTCGTCGATTCGGTGCTCAGCCCGGAGATGCGTTCCACCGGCGAGGTCATGGGTATCGACCGTGACTTCCCGCGGGCCTTCCTCAAGTCGCAGGAAGCCGCGTACGGCGGTCTGCCGACGAGCGGCACCGTGTTCGTGAGCGTCGCCGACACCGACAAGCGCGCCATCGTGCTCCCGGTGCACCGGCTGCAGCAGCTCGGCTTCACGATCACGGCGACCGAGGGCACGGCGGAGATCCTGCGCCGCAACGGCATCGAGGTCACGCTCGTCGGCAAGTACAGCGAGGGCGGCGAGAGCGTCGTCGACCTGCTGGCCCGGAACGAGGTCGACATCGTCATCAACACGCCGTCGGGTGCCGCCGGTCGTGCGGACGGGTACGAGATCCGTGCGGCGACGGTCGCGGCGGACAAGCCGCTGTTCACGACCATCGCGCAGCTCGGGGCCGCGGTCGCGGCGATCGAGACGATCGGGTCGCCGCACAGCGTGCGGAGCCTGCAGGACTACGCGCTCGAGCGCGCCACCTGGTGAGCGACCCCGGTACAGGAGGCGCGGCCTCCTTCGGCGTCCGGCTCGCGGCCGCCATCGGGTCGCGTTCCGCCCTCTGCGTCGGCATCGACCCCCACGCCGCCACCCTGGCGGCGTGGGGGCTCGGCCGCGACGAGCAGGGCCTGACCGCGTTCGGCGCGACCCTGGTCGACGCGGCCGCCGGCCGCGCCGCGGTCGTGAAGCCGCAGATCGCGTTCTTCGAGGCCGCGGGGGTGGCGGGCTACCGTGCGCTCGACGCGACGATCCGTCGGGCACGCGATGCGGGCCTCCTGGTCGTCGCCGACGTCAAGCGCGGCGACATCGGGTCGACGGGGGACGACTACGCGCTCGCGTGGCTGGACCGCGACGGTCCGTTCGCCGCCGACGCCATGACGGTGTCGCCGTACCTCGGCTACGGCTCCCTCGCGGGAACGGTCGACGTGGCGCGCCGGAACGGTGCCGGGGTCTTCGTGCTCGCCGCCACGAGCAACCCCGAGGCGCGCGTGCTGCAGACCGCGGTGCTCGCCGAGGGACCTCGTTCGGGGCGGAGCGTCGCTGCCGGTATCGTCTTGGACGTGGCAGACGACAACCGGAGAGGCGGCGACCAGCCCCTCGGCGACGTCGGGCTTGTGCTCGGCGCGACCCTCGACCTCGACGACTTCGGCATCGACGCGGACACCATCGGCACCGCGCCGATCCTCGCCCCGGGCTTCGGTGCCCAGGGCGCCCGCATCGAGGACCTCCGCGCGCTGTACGGCGCCCGCGCCGAGCAGGTGCTCGTCAGCGAGTCGCGCGGCCTGCTCACCGACGGTCCCGACGGCGTCGCCGCCCTCGTGACCGACCGTGCGGACCGGATCCGCGCTGCGCTGGGGGCCGCCGCATGACGACGGACCGCGACGGCCTGCCCGCACACCGGAACCCACCCGAGGTCGACCGGGTCGCCGCGGCTGCCGCTGCGGTGGCCGCCCGCCGTGCCCGGGCCGCGGTCAAGGCCGCCGTCGCGTCGGGGGAGCGCTCCGCACTCGAGGTCGCCCGCACCGCCTGGTCGGACGCCGACGCACCGGCCGAGAAGTCCCTGCGGGTGCGCGACCTGCTCACGAGCCTGCCCGGCATCGGACCGGCACGGGCGGAGTCGATCATGGGCGAGCTGCGGATCGCGCCGTCGAAGCGCCTCGGCGGCCTCGGCACCCGGCAGCGGTCGGAGCTCGCCGACTGGCTCGCGGCCCGCGGTCGCAAGCGCGGGTCGTCGAAGCTCGTCGTCCTCGCCGGCCCCACCGCGGTCGGCAAGGGCACCGTCAGCGCGTACATCCGCGAGCAGTACCCGGACGTCAACCTCAGCGTCTCGGCGACGACCCGCAAGCCGCGTCCGGGCGAGGTCGACGGCGTGCACTACTACTTCGTGGACGACGCCGAGTTCGACCGGATGATCCGCGACCGCGAACTCCTCGAGTGGGCCACCGTCCACAACTCGTACCGGTACGGCACGCCCCGGCCGCCGATCGACCGCGCGCTGGACGCCGGCGACAAGGTGATGCTCGAGATCGACCTGCAGGGCGCACGCCAGGTCCGGGACGCCATGCCCGACGCGGTGCTCGTCTTCCTGCTGCCCCCGTCGTGGGAGGAACTCGTGCGCCGACTGATCGGCCGGGGCACCGAATCGGCCGAGGAACAGGCACGCCGGCTCGACACCGCCAAGGTCGAACTCGCCGCCCAGGACGAGTTCGACGTGCGCATCGTGAACTCCGATGTCGGCACCGCGGCGCGTGAGGTCGTAGACTTGTTCACTGCGCCCTGACCGGGCGTCCCCCCGTTCCGTCGACTGGAGACACCATGGCCAACCCCCAGGGCATCATCGACCCGCCCATCGACGACCTGCTCGCCAAGGTGGAGTCGAAGTACGCACTCGTCATCTTCGCCTCGAAGCGCGCGCGACAGATCAACGACTACTACGCCGACCTGCACGAGGGTTCGCTGTTCGACAACGTCGGCCCGCTGGTCGACTCGACGATCGACGACAAGCCGCTGTCCGTCGCACTGCACGAGATCAACGAGGACAAGCTCACCGTCACCAAGCAGCAGCAGCCCACCGACTGACCGCGGTGACGAGCAGCAGCCTGCGCCTCTTCACGTCCGAGTCGGTGACGGAGGGGCACCCCGACAAGATCTGCGACCAGATCTCGGACACGATCCTCGACGCGCTGTTGACCGTCGACCCGCACGCACGCGTCGCGGTGGAGACGATGGTCACCACCGGGCTCGTGCACGTCGCCGGCGAGGTCACGACCTCGGGCTACGTCGAGATCCCGAAGCTCGTCCGTGACGTCATCACGGGCATCGGCTACAACTCGTCCGAGGTCTCCTTCGACGGCCACACCTGCGGCGTCGAGGTCTCGATCGGTGCGCAGTCGCCCGACATCGCCCAGGGTGTCGACGAGTCCCTCGACGCGCGCTCCGGCGCCGGCGTCGACCCGCTCGACCGCCAGGGCGCCGGCGACCAGGGGATCATGTTCGGCTTCGCGACGAACGAGACCCCCGAGTACATGCCGGTCGCGATCTGGCTGGCGCACCGCCTGGCCGAGCGACTGGCCGCGGTCCGCAAGTCCGGCGAGCTGTCGTTCCTGCGTCCCGACGGCAAGACCCAGGTCACGGTCGGGTACGACGGCGTGGTGCCGAAGACCGTCGAGACCGTCGTGCTCTCCACGCAGCACTCGCCGTCCGTCACGCTCGACGAGCTCACCGCCGCGGTGACCGAGCACGTGATCCGTCCGGTGCTCGCCCAGGTCGACCTCGACTCGTCGCACGTCGACGTCATCGTGAACCCGACCGGCCGGTTCGAGATCGGCGGCCCCCAGGGCGACGCCGGCCTCACCGGACGCAAGGTCATCGTCGACACCTACGGCGGTGCCTCCCGCCACGGTGGCGGCGCCTTCAGCGGCAAGGACCCCTCGAAGGTCGACCGCTCGGCCGCCTACGCGCTGCGCTGGGTCGCGAAGAACGCGGTCGCCGCGGGCCTCGCCGACCGGCTCGAGGTGCAGGTCGCCTACGCGATCGGCCGCGCGAAGCCCGTCGGGCTCTACGTCGAGTCGTTCGGCACCGGACACGTCGACGACGCCACGATCGAGGCCGCGATCCTGCAGGTCTTCGACCTCCGGCCGGCCGCGATCATCCGCGACCTCGACCTGCTCCGTCCGATCTACGCGAAGACCGCGACGTACGGGCACTTCGGCCGCGAGCTCCCCGGGTTCACCTGGGAGCAGCTCGACCGCGTCGAGGAACTCCGCGCCGCCGCAGGACTCGTCGCCGCTGCCGTCTGAGGCCTCGGCGTGACCACCGTCGCGCGCGTCGTCCTCGACTCGCCGCTCCCGCAGTTGGACCGTCTGTTCGACTACCGGGTGCCGGACGGGCTCGAGGACGACTGCGTGCCGGGGGTGCGGGTCAAGGTGCCGCTCCGCACCGGTGCGCGCATGTCCGACGCCTACGTGGTCGAGATCGTCACCGAGGGTGAGTACCCGGGCGAGCTCAGTGCCATCGAGACGGTCGTCTCCCCGGTGCCGGTCCTCGCGCCGGAGATCTGGTCGCTCGCGCGCGCCGTGGCCGACCGTGCCGCGGGGGTGGCGTCCGACGTGCTCCGGCTCGCCGTGCCGACGCGCCAGGTCCGTGCCGAGAAGGCCTGGCTGGCCCGCGACACCGCGTGGTCGCCGCCGGCGGTCGAGCCGCCGCCCGTCACCGGCTACGCCGAGGGCGTCCTGGAGGCGCTGGTCGCCGACCACGGTCGCGCTGCGGTCGCCGCCGTCCCCCACCCGACAGCGCTCGGTGCCGCCGACGCGCCGGTCTGGGTCCCCGGGTGGGCCGCCACGCTCGCCCAGGCGGCCGCGCACACGGTCGCCGCGGAGCAGTCGGCCGTGATCGCCGTGCCGGACTTCCGCGACGTCACCGACCTCGAGCGTGCGCTCCTCGCGGTGCTGCCGCCGGAACGGGTCGTGCGGTTCGACGCCAAGCAGACGAACGGGCAGCGGGCGAAGGCCCTGCTGCAGGCGAGGACCCACGCGGTCGTCGCGATCGGCAACCGCACGGCGGTGTACGCGCCGGCGACCGAGCTCGGACTCATCGCCATGTGGGACGACGGGGACGCCTCGTTCATCGAGCCGCGCGCCCCGTACGTGCACACCCGGGACGTCGCCCTCGTCCGGGCCGCGCAGTCCGGGGCCGCGCTGCTGTTCCTGTCGCACGCCCGGAGCACCGACGTGCAACGGCTCGTCGAGCTGCACTGGCTGCAGGAGGTCACGCCGTACCGGGTGAAGACACCCAAGGTCATCCCGACCGTCCAGCAGACCGGTGCCGAGGGGTACGCGGCACAGGCCCGCATCCCGAGCTCGGCGTGGCGCGCCGCGCGCGAGGCCAGCCAGCACGGAGCCGTCCTCGTGCAGGTCGCCAGTCCGGGGTTCGGCACCGGGCTCGTCTGCGCCGAGTGCGGTGAGCGCGCGCACTGCCGGATCTGTGGCGGTCCGCTCGGCAGCCCGCACCGGGGTGCGACGCCGCAGTGCCGGTTCTGCGGCGCGCTGGCGGTCGGGTTCCGCTGCCCGACGTGCGGCAACGGCACGGTGAAGCCGGTCGGGCAGGGGGCGCAGCGCACCGCTGACGAGCTCGGCCGGGCGTTCCCGGGCACGCGCATCGTGGTCGCCGACGGCTCCCGTCCGCTCGACGAGGTCCCGGCGCGCCCCTCGGTCGTGGTCGCCACACGCGGTGCCGAGCCGAGCGTCCCGGGCGGGTACGCGTGCGTGCTCCTGCTCGACGGGGAGCGCATGCTCGCGCGCGAGGGGCTCCGCGTGCAGGAGGACGTCCTGCGCTTCTGGACGAACGCCGCCGCCAAGGGAGCCCCGGGCGCCGAGGCGTACCTCGTCGGCATCGGCGGGAAGCTCGCGACGGCCATGGCGCTGTGGCGGCTCGACGGTCCGGCGCACGACGAGCTCGCCGACCGCCGCGAGCTGCACTTCCCACCGGCCGTGCGGGTCGCGACGCTGACGGGCACGGACGAGGCGGTGACGGCCGCGGTCGAGGCGCTCGACGGCCTCACGGTCGGCGCCGTGCTCGGTCCGGTGCCGGTCGAGGACGACGCACTCCCGGGCACCGTCCGTGCGATCGTGCGCTTCCCGTACGCGCACGGTGCCGAGGTGGCGGCGACCCTCAAGGCCGAGGTGATCCGGCGTGCGTCCACGCGGCGGGTGCTGCCCGGGGGGAACCGACGTCGGGCGGCGCCGGCGCTCCGGGTGCGGCTCGACGACGCGGAGCCCTTCAGCGAGGTCTGACCCGGCCGGCCGCGCGCTGCCGGGCGCGGGCCGTCGCGCCGGTCGTGCGCCGTGCCTCCAGGGCGCCTGTCGCGTGCCGCGTGCCGCGCGTTGCCCGCGCGCGCATGTTCCGACGTTCCGCCCGTCGATCGACGCGTGTTCTGTCGCCACATGCGCACGCACCGTCTGCGTGCGCATGTTCCGACGTTCCGCCCGTCGATCGACGTGTGTTCTGTCGACGCATGCGCACGCACCGGCCGCCCGGGCGCCCGTGTCCACGCCGTGCATGCGACATGCGCGGCCCACGCGCGCGACCTGTGCCAGGGTGGACGACGGCGGTCACGAGCCGCCGACGACACACATCACGCACGACGAGGTGACGCGGATGACGCCGATGAGGGCGCTGTACAAGCCGGACGCTGCTCCGGGACTGATCATGACCGAGCGGCCGGTACCGGTCCCGACGGAGGACGAGGTCCTCATCCGGGTCCTCCGCACCGGGATCTGCGGGACCGACCTGCACATCCGGCGGTGGGACGACTGGGCGGCCTCGGCGGTCACGGCCCCGCTGGTCCCCGGACACGAGTTCTTCGGCGAGGTGGTCGAGGTCGGCTCCGCCGTGCGCGACGTCGCGGTGGGAGACCGGGTCTCCGGCGAGGGCCACATCGTGTGCGGCACGTGCCGGAACTGCCGGGCCGGCCGACGCCAGATGTGCATCCGCACGAAGGGCCTCGGCGTGCAGCGGGACGGCGCCTTCGCGGAGTACCTGACGCTGCCCGGCGCGAACGTCTGGGTGCACCACGCCGACGTCGACCCCGAGGTCGGCGCCCTGTTCGACCCGCTCGGCAACGCGGTCCACACGGCGCTCGCGTCCCCCGTCGTCGGCGAGGACGTGCTCGTCACCGGGTGCGGGCCGATCGGCCTCATGGCGATCGCGGTCGCCCGGCACGCCGGTGCCCGGTTCGTGGTCGGCACCGACGTCAGTGCGGAGCGCCTGGCGATGGCGACGGCGATGGGCGCCGACCTCGGCGTCGACGTCGGTGCCGCCGGTGACCCGATCCGGGCGGCGCAGGAGCAGCTCGGCATGCGCGAGGGGTTCGACGTCGGCTTCGAGATGTCCGGCGCCCCGACCGCCCTCCCGGCGATGGTCGACAACATGAACCACGGCGGGCGGATCGCCATGCTCGGACTCCCGACCGGCGAGATCGCGGTCGACTGGGGCAAGGTCGTGACGCACATGCTCACGGTCACGGGCATCTACGGCCGCGAGATGTTCGAGACGTGGCAGACCATGAGCTCGATGCTGCAGACGAGCGAGGTGCTGCGCGACCGCATCGCGTCGATCGTCTCGGGGCGCTTCGCGGCGCGTGACTGGGAGGCAGCGTTCGCCGCGGCGGCGAGCGCGGACGGCGGCAAGGTCGTCATCGACTGGACGGAGATCTGATGTACGGCGCGATCAAGGACCACCTGACGGCCGAGCTGGCGGGCATCGAGGCCGCCGGGCTCACGAAGCGGGAGCGCGGCATCGCCGGTCCGCAGCGTGCGGCGATCGAGGCGGACGGTGCTCCGCTGCTGAACTTCTGCGCGAACAACTACCTCGGGCTGGCGGACTCCACCGATCTCGTCGACGCGGCGAAGGACGCCCTCGACCGCTGGGGCTACGGCATGGCGAGCGTCCGGTTCATCTGCGGCACGCAGGACCTCCACCTCGACCTCGAGCGTCGCGTGTCGGCGTTCCTCGGCACCGAGGCCACGATCCTCTACTCGTCGTGCTTCGACGCGAACGGCGGCCTGTTCGAGGTGCTCCTCGGGCCGGAGGACGCGATCATCTCGGACGAGCTGAACCACGCCTCGATCATCGACGGCGTGCGGCTGTCGAAGGCGCAGCGGTACCGGTACCGCAACCGCGACGTGCAGGACCTCGAGGCGCAGCTCGTCGCCGCCGGGGACGCCCGGTTCCGCGCGATCGTCACCGACGGCGTCTTCTCGATGGACGGCTCGATCGCCCCGCTCGCCGAGATCTGCGACCTCGCGGACCGCTACGACGCCCTCGTCATCGTCGACGACTCGCACGCCGTCGGGTTCGTCGGCGAGCACGGCCGGGGGACGCCCGAGCTGTGCGGCGTCGCGGACCGGGTCGACGTGTGCACGGGCACGTTCGGCAAGGCACTCGGGGGTGCGAGCGGCGGGTACGTCGCCAGCCGCCAGGAGATCGTCGACCTGCTGCGGCAGCGGTCCCGTCCGTACCTGTTCTCGAACTCGCTCGCGCCGGTGATCGCCGCGGGGACGGTCGCAGCGCTCGACCTCATCGAGCGGTCGGACGACGCGCGCGAACGGCTGCGGGCGAACGCGGCGCGATTCCGGTCGCTCATGACCGACGCCGGGTTCGAGCTGTTGCCGGGGGAGCACCCGATCGTCCCGGTGATGTTCCACGACGCGGCCCTGACCGCACGGATCGCCGACGAGATGCAGGCGCGCGGAATCTACGTGACGGCGTTCAGCTACCCGGTGGTGCCGAAGGGCCGGGCGCGGATCCGTGTGCAGCTCTCGGCGGCGCACACCGAGGAGCAGGTCCGGCGGTGCGTGACGGCCTTCACCGAGGCCCGAGCGGCCGCGGCGCGAGCGGCCGCGGGTCCGGTCGGCGACGCGGTCAGCTCGCGCTGACGGCGGAGTGGCGCTCGCGTGGGAAGACCACGCCGAGCGCCACCATCCCGATCGCGAGCACCAGGTGCAGCCAGTTGTCCGCCCAGTTCAGCGGCACGAAGTTCGCCCCGAAGTCGTGTCCGGCGGTGAACAGCCCGTACACCCACAGCACGAAGTAGACGACGCCACCGATCACGAGGTACATGCGGGACCCGGTGGCGTACCGCGCCGCGAGCAGTCCGACGACCCCGAACAGCAGGTGCACGACGTTGTGGAGCACCGACACCTGGAACAGTCCGAGCAGCATCGCCATCGAGCCGTGCCCCGCCCCGCCGAGGTCGCCCGTCGTCAGCCCGGGGACGAACCCGGCGATCCCGACGAGCAGGAAGACGATCCCGACGACGAGTGCGATCGCCTGGATGCTCGAGCCCGCGTAGCGGTTGGCGGACGTGGTGACGTCGGACATGGTGGAACCTCCTCGTTCGGCTGCTGGCGACGGTACCCGTGGGAGACTCGGACGGTGACGACGGGGGAACGCACGAACGACCGCACGAACGACCGCACGGGGGCCCGCACGCTCCCGCTCGCCAGCTGGCGTTACCAGGGCACGCTGCGCACGTACCAACGCGACGTCCTCGACCGGGTGCCGGTCGAACCCGGCGACCCCGTCCACGTCGTCGCGCCCCCCGGGGCCGGCAAGACCCTGCTCGGGCTGCTCCTCGCCGGACGCCACGGTGCGCGCGCCCTCGTGCTCGCGCCGACCGCGACGATCCGCTCGCAGTGGGCCCGATCGGCGTCGGCCCTGCACGGCGAGGCGACGGTGTCCGAGGACCCGGACCGCCCCGGCGACCTCACCGCGCTGACCTACCAGATGCTCTCCGTCCTCGACACCGGCAGTCCGCTCACCGACCTCGCCACCGCGGACTGGCGTCGCGAACTCATCGACGGGGGACGGGACGACGCGGCCGCGGCACGGTGGATCGACGACCTCCGCACCAGCAACCCGGCAGCGTTCCGGAAGGGCGTCCGTCGCCGTTCCCGCGCGATCCGGAAGCGGCTCGCGCGCGAGGACCCCGAGCGCCTCGCCGAGGCCCTGCACCCGAACGCCCGCGCACTCGTCGACCGGCTCGTGGCACACGGCGTCGAGACCGTCGTCCTCGACGAGTGCCACCACCTCCTCGACCACTGGGCGCTGGTGGTCGCCTACCTGCTCGGCCGCATCCGCGCGTCCGGCCGCGAACCGGTCGTCATCGGCCTGACCGCGACCCTGCCGTCCACCGACGACCGCGACGCCCACGACACCTACACCGCACTGCTCGGCGACGTCGACCACGAAGTGCCGACACCCGCCGTCGTGAAGGAGGGCAACCTCGCGCCCTACCGCGACCACGTCTGGTTCGTCGAGCCGACGCCGGACGAGCTCGCCTTCCTGCGCGACCACGAACGCCGACTCGCCGCGCTGATCCGCGGCGCGCTCGCCGAACCCGACGGGATCGACTGGCTCGAGACGACGCTGCAACCGGAGACAAGCACCGGCCCGGTCCCCGGACCGGACCCCGGCACACGGCCCGCCACCGCCGAGGAACGACTCGCCGCAGCCTTCGCCGCCGACTTCCCCGTCGCCGAGGCCGCCGCACGCACCCTCGCCGAGTTCCGCCCCGACCACCCACTGCTCGCGCTCCTGCCCGACGACGTCCGACGCGCCCCCGACGCGGAGGGGCGGATCCGGGTCCTCGCCCGCTACGCCCTCGACCGACTGCTGCCCGACCCCGACCGTGCGGAGCAGTGGCAGCGCATCAAGCGCTCGATCGTGGACTTCGGCTTCACCCTGACCGACCGCGGCGTCCGACGGAGCCGCGACCCGATCGACACCGTGCTCGCATCGTCCGCCGCGAAGGACCGCGCCGTCGTCGACCTGCTCCACCTCGAACTCTCCCAGGACGCCGCCGACCGGGTCCGGGCCGTCGTGGTGACCGACCACGCCACCCACGGCAACACCCGGGGGAGCGCCGTCCCCGCCGCGGGCGCACTCCGGACCTTCGCCACGGTCGCGACGGAGGACCACCCCGTGCCGCTGCGCCCCGTGCTCGTCACCGCACGCCACCTCCGGATCGCCGCCCGGGACGCCGACGTCCTGCTCCCCGCACTCGAGCAGCGCCTCGGCACGACCTGCAGCACGGAACCGGTGCCCGACGACCCGCACGTGCTCAGCGTCGAGACCCCCGGTGCCGGATCGGCCGCCGTGCTGGCCGCCGTCTCCGCCCTGCTCGCGGACGGCACCACCCGACTCGTCATCGGTACCCGTGGCCTGCTCGGCGAGGGCTGGGACTGCCCCGCCGCGAACACCCTCATCGACCTCACCGCCGTCGCGACCTCGTCGGCGACCCAGCAGCTCCGCGGTCGCACGCTCCGCCTCGACCCGGCGTGGCCCCGCAAGGTCGCCCACAACTGGACCGTCACCGCCGTCATCCCGGCCGACGTCCCGCTCGACGCCGCCCCGGACGTCTCCCGGATGCGCCGGAAGCACGAACAGATCTGGGGACTCCTCCGCTCCGACGCTGCGCAGGTGGTCCGCGGCACGTCGATCGCGCTCACCGACGGACAGGCCCGCCGGCTCGCCGGACTCGTCGCCAAGGACGAGCGGCAGACCGTGCGGGCCCTCGACGAGACCATCGCCGCCGAACTCCCCACCCGGGCAGACAGCTGGGCCGCCTGGCGCGTGGGCGAGCCCTACGCCGACCGCGAGAGCACGGCGACCGTCGTCGAGGAACCACGCACGCAGCCGTTCCGCACCGGACCGACCGCGGAGTTCGTGCTCGCCGTCGTCCTCGGCGCGGTCCTCTGGCTGCTCGCCGAGTCCGCCCGGGGCATCGTCGCCCTCTGGCGGCTCGGCTCGGTGCCCGGCGTGCTCGGGCTCCTCGTCGTCATCGGTCTCGCCGTCCTGCTCGTCTGGCCCGTCGCCCGACAGCTCGGCCTCGCCCTCCGCCAGCGGTTCAGCACCGTCGGCGCCTACCGCAGAGCCGTCCGGGTCGTCGTCGACGCACTGCACCGGGCCGGTCGGGTCCCGGCGTTCGGCGAGGGGGACGTCCGCGTCACCGCGCAGATGGCGGGGAAGGTGCCGCAGAGCTTCACGATGGAGGTGCTCGGCGCACGCCCCGAGGACCGCCGCGTCGTGACCGGCGCGCTCGCCGAGTTCTTCGGCCCGGTGCGGACCCCGCGCTTCCTGCTGCAGGTCAGCCGCACCGAGCGCGCGACCGTGCGCCGGGCGCCGTTGCTCGTCGTGGCCCTGGCCGTGGCCCGTGCGGTCACCCCGGGCGACCGGTACTTCGCCGTGCCGGCGGCCGTGGGACGTCGCCGTGCCGATGCCGAGGCGTTCGCCGCCGACTGGAGCCGCCGGGTCGGTCCGTGCCGCCTGCACGAGATCGACTCGCCGGAGTCGCTCGTGTTGCTGGTCCGTGCCCGCCGGACGTCGGGTGCCGCCACGGCCGCGCCGGTGCTCCGCGACCAGTGGTCCTGACACGATCGGAGCTGCCGTCGGACGCGGAGCACGTGGGGAACATGGGAGGATCGAACCCATGCGTCTCGTCGTCGCCGGCAGCCCCGCTGCGGCCGTCCCCACCCTCCGCCGCCTCGCGGCGTCCGAGCACGAGATCGCCGCGGTGCTCACCCGTCCGGCGACCCCGCACGGCCGGAAGCGCGTCCTCACCCCGACCCCCGTCGCCCAGGTCGCACAGGAGCTCGGCCTCCCGGTGATCGAGGCGTCCCGGGTCGACGACGAGGTCACCGCCCGCATCGCCGACCTCGGGGTCGACCTCGGCGTCATCGTCGCGTACGGCGCCCTGCTCCGACGCCCGGCGCTCGACGCCCCGCGGCTCGGCTGGGTGAACCTGCACTTCTCGGACCTGCCGCAGTACCGCGGCGCCGCCCCCGTCCAGCGCGCGGTGATGGCCGGCGACACCCGCACCGCCGCGACGGTGTTCCAGCTCGTCGAGGCGCTCGACGCCGGTCCGGTGTACGCGAGCGACCCGTTCGACATCGACCCCGAGGCGACCTCCGGCGAGGTCCTCGCCGCGATGGCCGAGACCGGCGCCGAGACCGTCGTCCGCGTCGTCGACGACATCGCCGCGGGCACCGCGGTCGCCGTGGAGCAGACCGGCGAGCCCACCCTCGCCCCGAAGCTGACCATCGACGACGGTCGCATCGACTTCGCTGCGCCGGCCGCCGTCGTGCACGCACGCCTGCGCGGCGTCACGCCCGAGCCCGGCGCGTACGCCCACCTCGGCGAAACCCGCGTCAAGCTGCTCCGCAGCAACCGACTGCCAGGAGGCGCGGCAGACCCCGCCCCGTCGCTCGCCCCCGGTGCGCTCAGCGTCCAGGGCGGTCGGCTGCTCGTCGGGACCGCCGACGACCCGCTCGTGCTCACCGAGGTGCAACCCGCCGGCAAGAAGGCGATGGACGCCGCCGCCTGGGCCCGGGGCCTCGGCTCCCTCGACGGGAAGGTCCTGGCGTGAGCGCCGCGAGCACCGGGCAGCGCCGGCACCACGGACCGCGGCAGACGAGCGCCCGCCGTGTCGCCTTCGACGTGCTGCGGGCGGTGCAGGTCGACGACGCCTACGCCAACCTCCTGCTCCCGACCCGGATACGCCGCGCCGGGCTCTCCGCGCGCGATGCCGGGTTCGCCACCGAGCTGACCTACGGGTCGATCCGGATGCTCGGCCGGTACGACGCGATCATCGCCCTCGCCTCCGGTCGTCGCATCGACAACGTCGAGTCCGACGTGCTCGACGTCCTCCGGCTCGGCGCCCACCAGCTGCTCGGGATGCGCACCCCGACGCACGCCGCCGTCGACGCCACGGTCGAGCTCGCCCGCGAGGTCGGTGCCCGCCGTGCCACCGGCTTCGTCAACGCCGTGCTGCGCAAGGTGGCCGCACGGACCGACGACGAGTGGGACGCGCTCATCACCGAGGGCCGCGGTGGGGACGCACTGCTCGCCACCCGGTGGTCGCACCCCACGTGGGTGGTGTCCGCGCTGCGGGACGCCCTCGCTGCCGAACGCTCGCGGGACGAGCTCGCCGCGCTCCTGGCGGCCGACAACGCCGCACCCCGGGTGCAGCTCGCCGCGCTGCCCGGGCTGGCCACCGACGAGGACGTCGCCGCTGCCCGGGCCCACGCCGCGACCGCGACCGAACACGAGACGGACGCCGACGACGAGACGCAGGTCGCGCCTCCCGAGCCGCTCACGGACCCCGAGGCGGACCTGCCGGTCTCGCCCGTCGGCATCCGCGGGATCTCCGGCGACCCCGCCCGCGTGCCGGGCGTCACCGCCGGACGGCTCCGCGTGCAGGACGAGGGCTCCCAGCTCGCGGCACTGGCGCTCAGCCGGTCGTCGGCGATCCGGCCGGGGGAGCGGTGGCTCGACCTCTGCGCCGGACCCGGCGGCAAGGCGGCGCTCCTCGCGGCCGAGGCCGCACAGGGCGGGGCGACCCTCGTGGCGAACGAACTCGTGCCGGCGCGTGCCGGACTCGTGCGGAAGGCCCTCGCGGGCTCCGGCGACGGCGTGACCGTGGTCGAGGGCGACGGTCGGCGCTTCGGTCGTGACGGCGCCGGGGTGACGTTCGACCGGATCCTGCTCGACGCGCCGTGCACCGGACTCGGAGCGCTCCGGCGTCGTCCGGAGGCCCGGTGGCGCAAGCAGCCCGAGGACGTCCCCGAGCTCGCCGCGCTGCAGGCCGAACTGCTCGACGCCGCCGTGCGAGTGCTCGCACCGGGCGGGACCCTGGCGTACGTGACGTGCTCGCCGCACCTGGCGGAGACCCGCGGCCAGGTCGACGCCCTGATGGCGCGGCACGGTGGCGAGCTCGAGCAGCTCGACACCGCGTCCGTCGTGCGGTCGGTTGCCGCGCGGGACCCGCGGGTGGCCGACGGGAACACGGTGCAGCTCTGGCCGCACCGCATCGGGACGGACGCGATGTTCATCGCGCTGTTCCGGCGCGTCGCGTAGCACGAGAGCCCAGCAGCAGGCCGCCGGCTCAGCGTGACCGGCGGTACGCGCTCCCGTCGCAGGTGTGCACGGCGTCCTCGTCGAACAGCGCCCGCAGGTTGTACGCGGCGCAGTCGCGGAAGGTCGCGATGCTGATCCACCGCGCCGAGCGGCGGAGCTCGCCCTTCGCGGGGCCGTCCGAGCCGATGCCGGCCCGGTGCACCGTCCAGGCAATGTCCCGTGCCTCGGCGTCGAGGTAGCGCATCACCGCCTCGTTGTCGGCGTGCTGCCCGCGGTACGCGCGGGCGAGCGTCGCCCGCACGAGCCGCAGCACCGGTGCGAGCCGCCGGCCGGGAGGCGCGCTCAACCCGCCCGCTTGGTAGAGCAGGCGGGTGGCGCCGCTCCGACGCATCGCCGGCACGAGCGCCTGGACGAAGGGCGTGTTTACCAGACGGTCACGCTGCGCGTCGACGTCCCCGAGCATCACGACGACGGCGGTCACACCGTCCAGCAGTGCGTCGAGGTCGAGGTCGTCGGGGACGGAGCCCGGTACGACCTCGAGGTCGTCGTGCTGGATCGTGAGCTTGGCCGGCGTGCGGGCGACGGCGCGCACCCGGTGTCCGGCGTCGAGGGCGAACTGCGTGAAGTGCTGGCCGGTCTGGCCCGTCGCGCCGAAGACGAGCAGGTGCTGTTGCGATGTCATGGTCCCAATCTAGGCACTGACTAGAAAATAGGCAATGCCTAGTCGCGGGGTAGGGTGGAGGCATGCCGGATCGTCCCTTCCACCACGGGAACCTCCGCGCCGTCCTGCTCGACGAGGCCGTGACGGTCCTGCGTGAGGACGGTGTCGACGGGCTGTCCCTGCGTGACCTCGCGCGCCGTGCCGGTGTGAGCCACGGAGCGCCACGGAGCCACTTCGTCGATCGCCAGGCGCTCCTCGACGCCGTGGCCGAGCTCGGCTTCGACCGGCTGGCCGCCGCGGTGCGCCGAGCGCTGGCCGGGGCCGGTGACCTGGACGACCGCTTCCGCCGGGTCGCCCTCGCGTACGTCGACTTCGCGATCGACGACGCCGCGCTGATGGACCTGATGTTCCAGGCGAAGACGACCACCCGGGCCGGGTCGGTGCAGGCCGCCGCCTCGTCGCTGTTCGCCGTGCTCGACGGCGCGATGGGGAGCGCGCTGGCGGACGGCGGCGACGGCGACGCCCGGCACCTGTTCAAGCTCCTGTTCGCCGCCACCATGCAGGGGATCGCCGCGCTCGTGGTCTCGCGTCGGATCGACCGCGCCGAGGGGGAGCGGCTGGTGGACGCGGCGCTGGAGACGATGCTCCGCTCGGACCTCGGCTCCCGCGCGGTCGGCGCGAACTGAAGCGGGTGCGGAGCGGGCAGACGGACGCGCCCCGGTAGGCTCGACGGGTGACGATCCGCATCTCGCCGAGCATCCTGTCCGCCGACTTCGCGAACCTCGAACGCGAGCTCCACCGCATCGAGACCGCCGACCTGGTGCACGTCGACGTGATGGACAACCACTTCGTGCCGAACCTCACGCTGGGCCTGCCGATCGTGCAGCGCCTGCAGGAGGTCTCCCTGGTGCCGCTCGACGTCCACCTCATGATCACGAACGCCGACACCGAGGCGCCGAAGTACGCCGAGACGGGTGCGTCGAGCGTGACCTTCCACTTCGAGGCCGCCGACGACCCGGTGGCGACCGCCGCGGCGATCCGGTCGAACGGTGCCCGGGCAGCCGTCGCGGTGAAGCCCGGCACCCCGATCACCCAGGTGCTCCACCACCTCGACGCCTACGACATGATCCTGCTCATGACGGTCGAGCCCGGGTTCGGCGGCCAGGCGTTCATGCGCTCGGTGATGCCGAAACTCGCCGACGCCCGTGCGGCGGTCGACGCCTCGGGGCTCGACGTCTGGCTCGAGGTCGACGGCGGGATCGCGGTCGACACGGTGCCCGAGGCGGTCCGCAGCGGTGCCGACACCCTCGTGGCGGGCTCCGCGGTCTACGGCGGCGAGCCGGCCGCGCGCATCGCGGACCTGCGCGAGGCGGCCGCGGCAGCAGGCTCGTGACCGGACCGGTGCCCGAGGTGACGGGCGTGACGGACACGAGCCGCGCCTCCCGTCCGGACGGTACGTCGGCCGTGTCGGCGGGGGACGGTAGCCTGGTGCGCGTGAAGACGTTCGACGACCTGTTCCAGGAGCTCACCGAGAAGGCGCGCACGCGCCCCGAGGGCTCCGGCACCGTCGCCGAACTGGACGCCGGCGTGCACCAGATCGGCAAGAAGATCGTGGAAGAAGCGGCCGAGGTCTGGATGGCGGCCGAGTACGAGGGCGACGAGCGCACCTCGGAGGAGATCTCGCAGCTCGTGTACCACCTGCAGGTGCTCATGGTGGCGAAGGGGCTCACCCCGGCGGACGTCTGGCGACATCTCTGATCCGCTGATCAGCCGCCGACCCTCCACCAGAAAGCAGACCCCCTGATGCTCCGCATCGCCGTGCCCAACAAGGGCTCCCTGTCCGAGACCGCGTCCGACATGCTGCGCGAGGCCGGGTACGCCGGCCGCCGCGACCCGAAGGCGCTCCACCTGCTCGACGAGCGCAACGGCGTCGAGTTCTTCTTCCTCCGCCCGCGCGACATCGCCACGTACGTGGGTTCCGGCGCGCTCGACGTCGGCATTACCGGCCGCGACCTGCTGCTCGACTCCGGCTCCGCTGCGCACGAGGTCGACGCGCTCGGGTTCGCCGACTCGACGTTCCGGTTCGCCGGCACGCCCGGCCGGTTCAGCACGCTGCAGGACCTCGACGGTGTGCGGGTGGCCACGAGCTACCCCGGACTCGTGGGGGAGTTCCTCGCGAAGCACGGCGTCACCGCGACGCTCGTCAAGCTCGACGGCGCGGTCGAGAGCGCCGTGCGCCTCGGTGTCGCCGACGCCGTGGCCGACGTGGTCTCGACGGGCAGCACGCTCCGGGCGGCCGGGCTCGAGATCTTCGGGCCGGTCATCCTCGAGTCGACCGCGCTCCTCATCTCCACCGACGAGACGATCCCCGGCATCGACGTCCTGCGGCGCCGACTGCAGGGCGTGCTCGTCGCGCGCGGCTACGTGATGCTCGACTACGACATCCCCACCGGGCTCCTCGAGCAGGCGACCGCCGTCGCGTCGGGCATCGAGTCGCCGACGGTCTCGCCGCTGCACGGTCGCGACTGGTCGGCCGTCCGCGTGATGATCCCGCGCGACGACGCGAACCTCATCATGGACGCGCTGTACGACCTCGGCGCGCGCGCCATCCTCGTCAGCCCGATCCACGCCGCACGACTGTGACCGGGGTCTCCGTCCGGGTCATCCCCTGCCTGGACGTCAAGGGCGGCCGGGTCGTCAAGGGCGTCAACTTCCTGGACCTGCAGGACGCCGGTGACCCGGTCGAGCTCGCCGCGCGCTACTACGAGCAGGGCGCGGACGAGCTGACCTTCCTCGACGTGGGTGCCACGGTCGAGAACCGCGCGACGATGTACGACACGGTGACGCGCACGGCCGAGCAGGTGTTCATCCCGCTCACCGTCGGTGGCGGCGTCCGGAGCGTCGACGACGTGTCGCGACTGCAGCAGTGCGGTGCGGACAAGATCGGCGTGAACAGCGCCGCGATCGCGCGTCCGGACCTCGTCGGCGAGATCGCGGACCGGTTCGGCGCGCAGGCCGTCGTGCTCTCCCTGGACATCAAGCGGTCCGACCGGATGCCGTCGGGCTTCGTCGTGACGACCCACGGCGGTCGGACCGAGTCCGACCTCGACGCGCTTGCCTGGGCGCGCGAGGCCGTCGAGCGCGGCGCGGGGGAGCTCCTCGTCAACTCGATCGACGCGGACGGCACGAAGAACGGGTTCGACGTCGAGCTCGTGGCGGCGGTGCGCGCGGTCGCGTCGGTCCCGGTCATCGCTTCGGGAGGCGCGGGTCGGCTCGACCACTTCGCCCCCGCGATCGAGGCGGGCGCGGATGCCGTCCTCGCCGCCAGCGTCTTCCACCGCGGCGAGATGACCATCGGTGACGTGAAGGCCGCGCTGCGCGCGACCGGGCACGCCGTCCGCTGACCCGCCGCCGTAGGCTAGGAGTCTCATGACCGACAGCACCAGCACCAGCACGGACGCGGTCCTCGACCGCGCGCGGTTCGGTGCGGACGGGCTGCTCCCCGCCATCGTGCAAGAGGAGTCGTCGAAGGACGTCCTCATGCTCGGCTACATGGACCGAGAAGCCCTCCGCCGCACCCTGACCGAGGGACGAGTGACCTTCTGGTCGCGGTCCCGGAACGAGTACTGGCGCAAGGGCGACACCTCGGGGCACGCGCAGTACGTGCGCGGGGCGGCGTTCGACTGCGACGCGGACACGCTCCTCGTGACCGTCGAGCAGGTCGGCGCCGCGTGCCACACCGGCGCGCACCGCTGCTTCGACGTCGACCCCCTCGAGCCCGTGACGGCGTCCGCGCCCGACGGCGCCGCGTCCGATCTTGCTGGTGCGCCGTCCGATCTCGCTGGTGCGCCGTCCGCTCTCGCTGGTGGGGCCGTGGAGGAGACCCGATGAGCACCGCGACGCTCTCCGACACGCCGCACACGACCTCCCGTCCGGAGTTCGACGCCCTGCTCGACGCCCACCGCGTCGTCCCCGTCGTGCGCGCGCTCTACGCCGACAGCGAGACGCCGGTCGGTGTCTACCGGAAGCTCGCCGACGGCCGGCCCGGTACCTTCCTGCTCGAGTCCGCCGGGCAGGGTGGCCTCTGGTCGCGCTGGTCCTTCGTCGGGGTGCGCAGCTTCGGCGTGCTCACCCAGGACGGCGACCGTGCCGCGTGGATCGACACCGGCATCCCGGCGTCCCGCGCCGTCGACTCGCTCGACGGCGAGCCGCTCGAGGTCCTGGCGCGGCTGCACGAGCGCTGGGCGACCCCGCGGATCCCCGGCACCCCGCCGCTCGTCGGTGGCACCGTCGGGTTCATCGGCTGGGAGGCCGTCCGTCAGCTCGAGCACCTGCCGAACGTGCCGCCGGCCGACTTCGACGTCCCGGGGCAGGCCCTCGCGTTCGTGTCCGAGCTCGCCGCGCTCGACCACCGCACCGGGCTCGTCCTGCTCGTCGCCAGCGTGCTGAACGACGGTGTCGACGACGCCGAGGCGCTGTGGGCGGACGCCCAGGCGCGACTCGACCGGATGCAGGCCGACCTCGTGCAGCCCTCCGCCGCGACCGTCGCCGAGGCGTTCGACATCGCCGAGCCGACGCCGACCCACCGGTCCACCCCCGCGGACTACATGGCGGCCGTCGAGCGGTCGAAGGGCTTCATCCGCGACGGGGACGTCTTCCAGGTCGTCATCTCGCAGCGGTTCGACCACGAGGTCACCGCGGATCCCCTCGACGTCTACCGCGTGCTGCGGACGCTCAACCCGAGCCCGTACATGTACTTCCTGTCCCTGGCGGACACCGCGGACGAGCGCTTCTGGATCGTCGGCGCCTCGCCCGAGGCCCTGGTCAAGGTGCAGGACGGCCGGGCGATCACCCACCCGATCGCCGGGTCGCGTCCGCGCGGCGCCACACCCGAGGCGGACGTCCGTCTCGGCGAGGACCTGCTCGAGGACCCGAAGGAGCGCGCCGAGCACCTCATGCTCGTCGACCTGGCGCGCAACGACCTGCAGAAGGTCTGCGAGCCGGGCACGGTCGCCGTGACCGAGTTCATGACGGTCGAGCGGTTCAGCCACATCATGCACCTGGTGTCGAGCGTCGAGGGCGCCGTGCGGCCCGGGGCCTCGGCGATCGACGTGTTCCGGGCGACCTTCCCGGCCGGCACCCTCTCCGGGGCGCCGAAGCCGCGGGCGCTCGAGATCATCGACGAGCTCGAACCCGCGAAGCGCGGTGCCTACGCGGGCGTGGTCGGCTACTTCGACTTCGCCGGCGACGCCGACCTCGCGATCGCGATCCGCAGCGCCCTCATCAAGGACGGTGTGGCACGCGTGCAGGCCGGGGCCGGGCTCGTGGCCGACTCCGACCCCGAGACCGAGCACATCGAGGCCGTGAACAAGGCCGCGGCACCGCTGCGTGCCATCGCGACCGCCAACCGGATGCGCGGGGTGCACTCGTGACGGCCCGCCGTTCCCGGCCGCTCGTCGTCGTCGCCGGCCTTGCCGTCGCGGGCATCATCATGCTCTCGTGGACGCAGACCTGGTTCACGGTCCACCTCCACGCGGGCGCTGCCGTCGCCGCGAAGGTGGACGCCGACGGTGCGGCCGCGGTCCCGCAGTACACCGCCCTGGCGATCGCGAGCCTCGCGCTCTTCCTGGCGATGACCATCGCCGGTCGGGTCGTCCGGATCGTGCTCGCCGCCGTCGAGATCCTGCTCGGCGTCGGCGTGGTGGTGTCCGGCATCACCGCCCTGGCCGACCCGGTCGCCGCAGCGAAGGGTGCCGTGGGCGAGGTCGCGGGCGTCGCGGACCTGTCCGCCGTCCGCCGGGCCGTGTCGAGCGTGGACGTGTCGGCGTGGCCGGTCGTCGGCATCGTCGGCGGCTTGCTCGCGATGGCGCTCGGGGTCGTCGTGCTCGTCGTGCAGCGGTCCTGGCCGGGGCCGAGCCGGAAGTACGGTGCGGCCACCGCGGGTGCGGCGGCGGATGCCCGTGCGGTGGCGCCGGTCGAACGTGACGCCGTCGTGGACTGGGACGACCTGAGCGCCGGTGTCGACCCGACCTCGGACGCGGTCGCAGGCCCCGACAGCGCAGCCGCGGGCCCCGACAGCGCAGCCACGGGCCCCGACGACGCGAGCGCGGGCGCTGCCGGAGCGGCCCCGGACGACACGGTAGGATCGAACGGACGCCGGTCGAACGACGGCGTCGAAGCAGAACGAGGAGCACCGTGAGCAACACTGAGCCCGCAGAACTCGGCGAAGGCCACTCGCCGGCAGCCTGGACCGCCGTCGTGATCATGCTGATCGGATTCGCGGCCGGCACGCTGTTCTTCTGGTTCGACCAGCCGTGGGGCGTCTGGGCCTCCGCCGGCGTGGTGCTCATCGGCCTCATCGTCGGTGGCGTCATGAAGAAGGCGGGCTACGGCGTCGACGGCCCGAAGTTCGTCCCCAAGCACCACTCCGAGTAGGTCCGGCATGCCGAACGTGCTCGAGACCCTCGTCGCGGGCGCGCTCGAGGACGCCGCGGCCCGTCGCGTCGACCGTCCCTACGCGGACGTCGAACGCGACCTGGACCGCGTCGCGTCCCCGCTCGACGCCCTCACGTTCCTGGCCCCCGGCGACCGGGTGAAGATCCTCGCCGAGGTCAAGCGTGCCAGCCCGTCCCGCGGGTCCATGGCCCCGATCGAGGACCCCGCGTCCCTCGCCGCCGACTACGAGCGCGGCGGTGCCTCGACGATCAGCGTCCTGACCGAGGGGCGCAAGTTCCTCGGCAGCCTCGCCGACCTCGAAGCGGTCAAGGCCCGGGTGGGCGTCCCCGTCCTCCGCAAGGACTTCATCGCCGACCCGTACCAGGTGATCGAGGCCCGGGCGTCCGGTGCCGACGTCGTCCTGCTCATCGTGGCGGCGCTCGAGCAGCAGCAGCTGGTGGAGCTCCACACCCTGGCGGAAGAACTCGGCATGCGCGTCCTGGTCGAGGCGCACTCGGCGGACGAGGTCGCACGCGGCCTCGACGCCGGAGCCCGGATCCTCGGGGTGAACGCCCGCGACCTGACCGACTTCTCGCTCGACCGCGACCTGTTCGGATCGCTCGCCGACCGGATCCCCGACGGGGTCGTGCGCGTCGCCGAGTCCGCGGTCGCCGGTCCGGCCGACGTCGCGCACTACCGTGCCGCCGGCGCCGACGTCGTCCTGGTGGGAGAGGCGCTCGTGACGGGCGACGACCCCGCTGCCACACTCGCGTCGTTCATCGCAGCCGCCGACCGCGACTGACCGACGACAGCATCCATCCCAGCCCGGTTCGCCGGGCGTGTCCCGGGAGACCCATCGTGACCTCACTCCGCGACCTGCACGGACCGTACTTCGGCGACTTCGGCGGGCGGTTCGTCCCCGAGTCGCTCGTCCTCGCGCTCGACGAACTCGAAGCGGCGTTCCGCGAGGCCTGGGCGGACCCGGCCTTCCGCGACGAGCTCGACACACTCCAGCGCGACTACACCGGGCGGCCCTCGATCATCACCGAGGTGCCCCGGTTCGCCAAGCACGCCGGCGGTGCCCGGATCATCCTCAAGCGCGAGGACCTCAACCACACCGGCTCGCACAAGATCAACAACGTGCTCGGTCAGGCGCTCGTGGCGAAGCGCCTCGGCAAGACGCGCCTCATCGCCGAGACCGGCGCCGGCCAGCACGGCGTGGCGACGGCCACCGCGGCGGCGCTGTTCGGCATGGACTGCGTCGTCTACATGGGCGCCGTCGACACCGAGCGTCAGGCGTTGAACGTCGCCCGGATGCGCCTGCTCGGTGCCGAGGTGATCCCGGTCGAGACCGGCTCCCGCACGCTGAAGGACGCCATCAACGACGCCCTGCGCGACTGGGTCGCCAACGTCGACTCCACGCACTACCTGCTCGGCACCGTCGCCGGCCCGCACCCGTTCCCCGAGATGGTGCGCGAGTTCCACAAGGTCATCGGCGAAGAGGCCCGCCAGCAGGTCCTCGACCGGGTCGGACGCCTGCCCGACGCGGTCGCCGCGTGCGTCGGCGGCGGCTCGAACGCCATGGGCATCTTCGAGGCGTTCCTCGACGACGAGTCCGTCGCGCTGCACGGCTTCGAGGCCGGTGGCGACGGCGTCGAGACCGGTCGGCACGCCGCGAGCATCACGCTCGGTCGCGAGGGCGTCCTCCAGGGCACGAAGTCCTACCTCATGCAGGACGAGGACGGCCAGACGATCGAGAGCCACAGCATCTCCGCCGGGCTCGACTACCCGAGCGTCGGGCCGGAGCACGCCTACCTCGCCTCGATCGGGCGTGCGAAGTACGAGCCGATCACCGACGACGAGGCGATGGAGGCCTTCCGCCTGCTGAGCCGCACCGAGGGCATCCTGCCGGCGATCGAGTCGTCGCACGCCCTCGCCGGGGCGATCAAGCTCGGCAAGGAGCTCGGCCCAGAGGGCGTCATCCTCGTGAACCTGTCCGGCCGGGGTGACAAGGACGTCGCGTCCGCCAGTCGCTACTTCGGCATCCTCGACGAGAACGCGGTGCAGCTGTGACCACGAACCAGACGGTCGCGACGACGATCGACACCGCCAACGCCGAGCGCGCGGGCGCCGTCGTCGGCTACCTGCCCGCCGGCTACCCCGACGTGCAGACGAGCGTCGACGCCGCCGTGGCCCTGGCCGAGAACGGCGTCGACGTCATCGAGCTCGGCCTGCCGTACTCCGACCCGGTGATGGACGGCCCGGTCATCCAGCGGGCGGCAGAGGAGAGCCTGGCGAACGGCTTCCGCGTCGCGCAGGTCTTCGACGCCGTGCACCAGATCACCGAGCGGGCGAACGTGCCCGTGCTCGTGATGACCTACTGGAACCCGGTGCTCCGGTACGGCGTCGAGCGGTTCGCCGACGACCTCGTCGCCGCGGGTGCCGCCGGGCTCATCACGCCGGACCTCATCCCCGACGAGGGCGCCGAGTGGATCCGCGAGTCGGAGCGCACCGGCCTGGACCGGGTGTTCCTCGCAGCGCCGTCCTCCTCGGACACGCGCATGCAGCAGGCGGTCCGGTCCAGCCGCGGGTTCGTCTACGCCGTCTCCACCATGGGCGTCACCGGCGCGCGCGAGGGCGTCGACGTCGCAGCGCGCACCGTCGTGTCGCGGCTCCGCGACGCCGGGGTCGAGCGCACGTGCGTCGGTCTCGGCATCTCGACGGCGGAGCAGGTCGGCGAGGTCCTCGAGTACGCCGACGGCGCCATCATCGGGTCCGCCTTCGTCCGGGCCCTCGCGGACCTCGGCGTGCAGGGCGTGGCCGACCGGGCGGCCGACCTCACCTCGGGCGCGCAGCGCCGCTGACGTCCAGGAGGCGCGGTGCCGGCGACCCCGTCGGCCCACCTGCACCGCGGTGCGGGTGAGCGACGCGTCCGCCCCGCACCGCGCCTGGCGTCGGTCACAGTTTCCACAGGACCGAGCCCTCGGTTCCTGACGCACGCACCTCCCGCGCTACAGTGAGCGGGGCCGACGGCACGTCGGCACCGCGCCCAGCCAGCACCGAAAGGCGACAGCACCTCCATGCCCCTCCTGAGCATCCCGAGCCCGAGCACCGCGTGGCAGTACTTCGACCTGACCGCCTGGCTGCGCGACGCGTTCGGTTGGTCGCTGCCGCTCGACTTCCGCATCCACGCCTACGCGATCTGCATCCTGCTCGGGATCGTCGCCGCGGTCATCCTCGCGAACCGCCGGCTCAACGCGCGCGGCGTCGAGCGCTGGATCATCATCGACATCGCGATCTGGGCCGTCCCCGCCGGGATCATCGGCGGTCGCCTGTTCCACGTGTTCACACACGTCAGCGACTACTTCGGTCCCGGGCGCGACCCGCTGTCCTTCCTCTACATCTGGGAGGGCGGCCTCGCCATCTTCGGCGCGCTCATCCTCGGTTCGGTCGGCGCCTACATCGGCTGCCGCCAGGTCGGCCTGCGGTTCACCGCGTTCATCGACGCCGTCGTGCCGGGCGTGCTGCTCGCCCAGGCGTTCGGTCGCCTCGGCAACTACTTCAACCACGAGCTCTTCGGCATGCCGACCAGCCTGCCGTGGGGCCTGCAGATCGAGTCGTCGAACGCGGCGTTCCCGAAGGGCCTGCCCGAGGGCACGCTCTTCCACCCGACGTTCCTCTACGAGATCATCTGGAACGTCGTCGGCGTCGTCGTGATCCTGCTGCTCGACAAGAAGTTCCGCCTGCAGTGGGGCAAGGTCCTGTCGCTCTACCTGATCTGGTACGGCATCGGTCGCTCGGTCCTCGAGTCCATCCGCGTCGACACGAGCGAGACGTTCTTCGGCATCCGGACGAACGTGTGGATGTCCTTCGCGGCGATCCTGCTGGGCATCATCATCTTCCTCGTCCAGTCCAAGCGGCACCTCGGCAAGGAGCCGAGCCCGTACCTGCCCGGTCGCGAGCCCCGCTCGAAGTCCGGGGTAGACTCGGACGACACCTGGTCAGAGTCCGACGACGACGCTCCGGCGGCCGTCACCGACTCCGATCCGGTCACCAGCAGCACCGCTGGCCGCGCGTAGGAAGCACCCCTCCTGCGTGACCGATCCCGATCGGTCACGAGTGTCAGCAGCACCTCCCGGACCCACCACAAGCGGGTCCGACACCTCGCACGCCGCCAGGGCAACTCACTGACGGCGGGCACGGGCACCAGTCCCGCCCATCTGGGCGGAACGCACCACCGGGCCACCGCTGTCCCTGTTCCACTTCCTCGTGAGGACGGTTCCCCATGGCGCTCCAGCCACCCCAGTCCCCGGCGGCACTCGTGCCGCCGCACCGTCGGTTCTCCGCGATCCCGGACGCCACCGGCATGTACGACCCGGCGAACGAGAAGGACGCGTGCGGCCTGGCGATGGTCGCGACGCTCCGCGGCACGGCCGGGCACGACATCGTCGACGCCGCCCTCGGTGCGCTGCGCAACCTCGAACACCGGGGCGCGGTCGGTTCGGACGCCGGGACCGGCGACGGTGCGGGCATCCTCTGCCAGGTGCCCGACGAGTTCTTCCGCGCCGAGGTGTCCTTCGATCTTCCAGCAGCGGGGGAGTACGCGGTCGGTACCGCGTACCTGCCCGTCGACGAGGACGACCGGCACGCGGTGAAGGGTGCCGTCGAGCGACTGGCGCGTGAAGAGGGCCTGCGCGTCCTCGGCTGGCGCGAGGTCCCCGTCCGACCCGAGGTCCTCGGCACCCTGGCCCGAGCGGCGATGCCCGCGTTCGAGCAGCTCTTCGTCGCCTCGATCCGGCACGACGTGCACGGCGCGTCGTGGAGCGGCGTCGCGCTCGACCGCCAGGCCTTCCGCCTCCGGAAGCGTGCCGAGCACGACACCGAGGTCTACTTCATGTCGCTGTCGAGCCGGACCATGGTCTACAAGGGCATGGTCACGACGCTCCAGCTCGAGCCGTTCTACCCGGACCTCAGCGACGAGCGCTTCGCGTCGAAGCTCGCGATCGTGCACTCCCGCTACTCCACGAACACGTTCCCCTCGTGGCCGCTCGCGCAGCCGTTCCGCACGCTCGCGCACAACGGTGAGATCAACACCGTCCGTGGCAACCGCAACTGGATGCGGGCACGGCAGTCGCAGCTGCAGAGCGAACTGCTCGGCGACATGGCGCCCCTGCTGCCGATCGTCAGCCCGGGCGCCAGCGACTCGGCGTCCTTCGACGAGGTGCTCGAGCTCCTGACGCTCACCGGCCGGTCGCTGCCGCACGCGGTGTCGATGATGGTCCCCGAAGCGTGGGAGAACCAGGTCGGGATGGACCCCGAGCTCCGGGCGTTCTACGAGTACCACTCGATGCTCATGGAGCCGTGGGACGGCCCGGCAGCCATCACGTTCACCGACGGCACGCTCGTCGGTGCCACCCTCGACCGCAACGGCCTGCGCCCCGGTCGCTTCCTGGTGACCGACGACGGCCTGATCGTCATGGGCTCCGAGACGGGCGTCATCGACGTGCCGGCCGACAAGGTCGTGCGCAAGGGCCGGCTCCGTCCCGGCCGGATGTTCCTCGTCGACACCGAGGCCGGTCGCATCATCGAGGACGACGAGGTCAAGCGCGAGCTGGCCACGTCCGGCCCGTGGGGCGAGTGGCTCGACGGCGGCCGGATCAACCTCGGTGACCTGCCGGACCGCGAGCACATCGTGCACACGCCCGCTTCGGTGACCCGTCGCCAGCGCGCCTTCGGCTACACCGAGGAAGAGGTCCGCATCCTGCTGCGTCCGATGGCGCAGACCGGAGCGGAGCCGCTCGGTGCGATGGGCTCGGACACGCCGATCGCGGTGCTGTCCCAGCGTCCCCGGCTGCTCTTCGACTACTTCACCCAGCAGTTCGCCCAGGTGACGAACCCGCCGCTCGACTCGATCCGCGAGCAGGTCATCACCTCGATGGGCATGGGTCTCGGGCCGGAGCGCAACCTCCTGAGCGCCGGCCCCGAGCACGCGAAGCAGATCACGCTCGACTTCCCCGTGATCGACAACGACGAGCTCGCCAAGATCCAGCACTTCGAGACCGAGTCCGGTCGCCACCTGACCGTGACGATCAAGGGCCTGTACCGCGTCGACGCCGGCAAGAAGGCCATGCAGAAGCGCATCGCCGCGGTGTGCGACGAGGTCGACGCGGCGATCGAGGCCGGCAAGCAGTTCATCGTGCTGTCCGACCGCGACGGCAACGCCGAACAGGCACCGGTGCCCAGCCTGCTGCTGCTCGCCGCCGTGCACCACCACCTGATCCGCACCGAGCAGCGCATGAAGGTCGGGCTCATCGTCGAGGCCGGTGACGTGCGCGAGGTCCACCACGTCGCGACCCTCATCGGCTACGGCGCCTCGGCCATCAACCCGTACCTCGCGATGGAGACCTGCGAGATCCTCGTCCGCCAGGGCATGATCAGCGGCATCACGCCGGAGCAGGCCGTCAAGAACGTGATCAAGGCGCTCGGCAAGGGCGTGCTGAAGATCATGTCGAAGATGGGCATCTCGACGGTGTCGAGCTACGCCGGCGCGCAGGCGTTCGAGGCCGTCGGGCTCAGCCAGGAGTTCGTCGACCGGTACTTCACCGGGACCTCGTCGATCCTCGGCGGCGTCGGCATCGAGGTCATCGCGAAGGAGAACGCCGAGCGGCACGCCCAGGCGTACCCGCAGGACGGCGCTGTCCTCTCGCACGAGCGCCTGCAGACGGGCGGCGAGTACCAGTGGCGTCGCGAAGGCCCGCCGCACCTCTTCAACCCGGACACCGTGTTCCGGCTGCAGCACGCGACGCGCTCCCGTCGCTACGACATCTTCCGCGAGTACTCGCAGGCGGTCGACGACCAGTCCGAGCAGCTGATGACGCTCCGCGGCCTCTTCCGCTTCGCGCAGGGTGCCCGCAAGCCGGTCCCGCTGGACGAGGTCGAGCCGATCGAGTCGATCGTCAAGCGGTTCAACACCGGTGCGATGTCCTACGGGTCCATCTCGAAGGAAGCCCACGAGACGCTCGCGATCGCGATGAACCGTCTCGGCGGCCGGTCGAACACGGGCGAGGGCGGCGAGGACGTCGACCGCCTGCTCGACCCCGAGCGTCGGAGCGCGATCAAGCAGGTCGCGTCCGGGCGGTTCGGCGTCACGAGCATGTACCTGACGCACGCGACCGACATCCAGCTGAAGATGGCGCAGGGTGCGAAGCCGGGCGAGGGCGGGCAGCTCCCCCCGACCAAGGTGTACCCGTGGGTCGCCCGCACCCGGCACGCGACCGCGGGTGTCGGTCTGATCTCGCCGCCGCCGCACCACGACATCTACTCGATCGAGGACCTCAAGCAGCTGATCTTCGACGTCAAGCGGGCGAACCCGTCCGCACGCGTCCACGTGAAGCTCGTGAGCCAGTCGGGCATCGGGGCCGTGGCCGCCGGTGTGACGAAGGCCCTCGCCGACGTCGTCCTGGTCTCCGGACACGACGGCGGGACCGGTGCGTCGCCGCTGAACTCGCTCAAGCACGCGGGCACCCCGTGGGAGATCGGCCTCGCCGAGACGCAGCAGACGCTCATGCTCAACGGCATGCGCGACCGCGTCGTCGTGCAGGTCGACGGGCAGATGAAGACCGGCCGTGACGTCGTCGTGGCCGCGCTGCTCGGCGCCGAGGAGTACGGCTTCGCGACCGCGCCGCTCGTGGTCGAGGGCTGCATCCTCATGCGGGTGTGCCACCTCGACACGTGCCCGGTCGGCGTCGCGACCCAGAACCCCGAGCTCCGCAAGCGATTCAGCGGCAAGCCGGAGTTCGTCGTGAACTTCTTCGAGTTCATCGCGCAAGAGGTCCGCGAGCTCCTCGCCGAGCTCGGCTTCCGGTCCCTCGAAGAGGCGATCGGCCACGCCGACGCCCTCGACGTCGACCGCGCGGTCGAGCACTGGAAGGCGTCCGGCCTCGACCTCGAGCCCGTGCTCAAGGGACCGCGGTTCGACGCCGACGAACCCCGCCGGCACCAGCGCGACCAGGACCACGAGCTGGAGCAGCACTTCGACGTGCAGCTCATCCAGCAGACGGCCGACGTCCTCGAGCACGGCGGGACGATCGCGCTCGACCTGCCGATCCGGAACACGGAGCGCGCGGTCGGCACGATGCTCGGCCACGAGGTCACGCTCCGCCACGGCGAGAACGGCCTGCCGTCGGGGTCGATCGACGTGACGTTGCGCGGTTCCGCCGGGCAGTCGCTCGGTGCGTTCCTGCCGGCGGGCATCACGCTCCGCCTGGTCGGGGACAGCAACGACTACGTCGGCAAGGGGCTGTCCGGCGGCGAGATCGTCGTGCGTCCGGACGCGGGCAGTGGCTTCGACCCCGCGCAGAACGTCATCGCCGGCAACGTCATCGGCTACGGCGCGACCCAGGGCAGCATGTTCATCCGCGGCATCGTGGGCGAACGCTTCCTGGTGCGCAACTCCGGTGCGACCGCCGTCGTCGAGGGCGTGGGGGACCACGCGCTCGAGTACATGACCGGTGGGCTCGCCCTGATCCTCGGCGAGACGGGTCGGAACCTCGGTGCCGGCATGTCCGGCGGGACCGCGTACGTCCGCGGCCTGCGGGAAGAGCACGTGAACACCGACTCGCTCGCGTCCGGTGAACTCCGGCTCGAGCCGCTCGACAGCGCCGACGTCGAGATCGTGAACGACCTGCTCGCGCGGCACGCTGCCGAGACCGGGTCGACCCTCGCGAGCGAACTGCTCGAGTCCGGTGACCTGAGCGACTTCGTCAAGGTGCTGCCGCGGGACTACGCGGCCGTGCTCGAGACCCGACAGCAGGCCGTCGACGAGGGCCTCGACCCGGACGGCGACGTCGTCTGGAACCGCATTCTGGAGGTGACCGGTGGCTGACCCCAAGGGATTCCTGAAGGTCCAGGAGCGCGAGCTCCCGGCCCGACGACCCGTACCCGTGCGGCTCATGGACTGGAAAGAGGTCTACGAGCAGCAGGAGTCCGGCGCGCTCAAGCGACAGGCCGGACGCTGCATGGACTGCGGCGTCCCGTTCTGCCACCAGGGGTGCCCGCTCGGCAACCTCATCCCCGAGTGGAACGACCTCACCTGGCGCGGCGAGGGCCGGCAGGCGATCGAGCGACTCCACGCGACGAACAACTTCCCGGAGTTCACGGGTCGGCTGTGCCCGGCACCGTGCGAGGCGTCCTGCGTGCTCGGCATCAACCAGCCGCCGGTGACGATCAAGCAGGTCGAGGTCTCGATCATCGACGAGGCGTTCCAGAACGGCTGGGTCACGCCCCACCCGCCGGAGCGCCTGACCGGCAAGACCGTCGCGGTGGTCGGGTCCGGTCCCGCCGGGCTCGCCGCCGCACAGCAGCTGACCCGCGCCGGCCACACCGTCGCGGTGTACGAGCGCGACGACCGCATCGGTGGTCTGCTCCGCTACGGCATCCCGGACTTCAAGATGGAGAAGCGTCAGATCGACGCGCGGCTCGCCCAGATGCAGGCCGAGGGCACCCGCTTCCGTGCGGGCGTCGAGATCGGGCGCGACATCACCTGGGACGACCTGAAGTCCCGGTACGACGCGGTCGTCGTCGCCACCGGCGCCACGGTCCCGCGCGACCTGCCGATCCCGGGGCGCGACCTCGCCGGCGTGCACTTCGCGATGGACTACCTCGTGCAGCAGAACAAGGCGAACGCCGGCACGACCGTCGACAACCAGGTCACGGCCGAGGGCAAGCACGTCGTCGTCATCGGCGGCGGCGACACCGGTGCGGACTGCATCGGGACCGCCCACCGGCAGGGTGCGCTCAGCGTGACGAACCTCGCGATCGGCAAGCAGCCGCCGCTGGAGCGTCCGTCCGAGCAGCCGTGGCCGATGTTCCCGACCGTGTTCGAGGTCACGAGCGCCCATGAAGAGGGCGGCGAACGCCACTACCTCGCGTCCACCGTCGAGTTCCTCGCGAACGAGGCCGGCGAGGTCCGGGCGCTCCGCGTCGCCGAGACCGAGTACCTCGACGGCCGCCGGGTCCCGAAGGCCGGCAGCGAGCGCGAGATCCCCGCGGACCTCGTCCTCGTCGCCATGGGCTTCACCGGTCCCGAGACCGACACGCTGGCGCCGCAGCTCGGACTGCCCGTGACGGTCTCCGGTGCCGTCGCCCGCCAGGCCGACTACACGACCAACGAGCCGGGCGTCTTCGTCGCGGGCGACGCCGGTCGTGGGCAGTCGCTCATCGTGTGGGCGATCGCCGAGGGCCGGGCCGCCGCCGCGAAGGTCGACGAGTACCTCGAGGGCTCGACGATCCTCCCGGCTCCGGTCAAGGCGACCGACCGGGCGATCTCGGTCTGACGATGGACGTCCACCCGATGCCCACCCAGCAGTGAGCGACAGGCCACCGGCACTCGATAGGGTGCTGGTGGCCTCGCTTCGTTCCGCGCGGCCCCACAGCGCGGAAACCCAAGCACCATCCACCACCACGAAGGAATCCATTGAGACGCGCAAAGATCGTTTCGACGCTCGGACCGGCAACGTCGGAGTACGAGACCGTCAAGGAGATCATCGAGGCAGGCGTCGACGTCGCCCGCCTCAACCTCAGCCACGGTGACTACAGCGTCCACGAGGCCAACTACGAGAACGTCCGTCGCGCCGCCGAGGAGCTCGGCAAGCCCGTCGCGATCCTCGTCGACCTGCAGGGTCCGAAGATCCGCCTCGCGAAGTTCGCCGACGGCCCGCACGACCTCGCGGTCGGCGACGTGTTCACCATCACCACCGAGGACGTCCCCGGCTCGAAGGAGATCTGCGGCACGACCTTCAAGGGCCTCCCGCAGGACGTCAAGCCCGGTGACCCGCTGCTCATCGACGACGGCCGGGTCCGCCTCCGCGTGCTCGACACCGACGGCGTGCGCGTCCGCACCGAGGTCGTCGTCGGCGGCACCGTGTCCAACAACAAGGGCATCAACCTGCCCGGCGTCGCCGTGAACGTCCCCGCGCTCAGCGAGAAGGACGAGGCGGACCTCCGCTGGGGCATCCGCCAGGGCGCCGACCTCATCGCGCTGTCGTTCGTGCGCAACGCCGCCGACGTCGAGCGTGCGCACGAGATCATGGACGAAGAGGGCAAGCGCCTCCCCGTGATCGCGAAGATCGAGAAGCCGCAGGCCGTCGACGCGCTCGAGGAGATCATCGACGCGTTCGACAGCATCATGGTCGCCCGCGGTGACCTCGGTGTGGAGCTCCCGCTCGAGGCCGTCCCGATCGTGCAGAAGCGCGCCGTCGAGCTCGCCCGCCGCATGGCGAAGCCGGTCATCGTCGCGACCCAGATGCTCGAGTCGATGATCTCGTCGCCGATCCCGACCCGCGCCGAGACCTCCGACGTCGCGAACGCCGTGCTCGACGGCGCGGACGCGGTCATGCTCTCGGGCGAGACCAGCGTCGGCGAGTACCCGGTGCAGACGGTCCGCACGATGGCCCGCATCGTCGAGTCCACCGAGGACCACGGCCTCGAGCGCATCGCGCCGCTCGGCACCAAGCCGCGCACCCTCGGCGGGGCGATCACGCTCGCCGCGGTCGAGATCGCGGAGTTCACCGAGGCCTCGTACCTCTGCGTGTTCACCGAGTCCGGCGACTCGGCCCGACGCATGTCGCGTCTGCGCCACGGCCTGCCGATCATCGCGTTCACCCCGAACGAGGCGACGCGTCGCCGCATGGCCCTCACCTGGGGTGTCCGCTCGTTCCTCGTCGAGCGCAAGACCCACACCGACGAGCTCTTCTCGCAGGTGGACGACGTCCTCCTCGAGAACGGCCTCGCCGCCCCCGGGGACCGCGTCATCGTGACGGCCGGTTCCCCTCCCGGCATCGAGGGGTCGACGAACGACCTGCGCGTGCACCGCGTGGGCGACGCCCACGCCGAGGCCGCTCCGGCCTACGTGCGCGACTGACGTCGCGTCGCGTCCCGACAGGGCGCGGACGGGAGGCGCGGTGCGGCGACGCACGCAGCCTCCGGTCCGCGCCCTGTCGCGTTCCGCCCCGCGGCCGCGTGACCACGCGGTCGCGCGAGCGGGCAGGATGGCCGGTGTGAGCCTCCAGTCCCGACCCACCGCCCAGCGCACCGACGTCCGACGCTGGCGCCGCTACCTGGCGGACGAACGGGCGGAAGCCGCCGTCTACCGGAACCTCGCCGCCCGGCGACACGGTGAGGAACGCGAGATCCTGTCCGCCCTGGCCGAGGCCGAGGGCCGGCACGAACAGCACTGGCTCGACCTGCTCGGCGACGACGTGGGTCGGCCGCAGCGCGGGAGCCTCCGCACCCGGGTGCTCGCGTCGCTGGCGAAGCGGTTCGGGTCGGTGTTCGTCCTCGCGCTCATGCAGCGCGCCGAGGACCGCTCGCCCTACGCCGACGACGCCGACGCGACCGCGAGCATGGCGGCCGACGAACGGATCCACGGCGAGGTCGTCCGCGGGCTCGCCAACCGCGGGCGGATGCGTCTGTCCGGCACCTTCCGAGCCGCGGTGTTCGGCGCGAACGACGGCCTCGTGTCGAACCTGGCGCTCATCATCGGCGTCAGCGCGTCCGGGGCGGACCGGCACTTCGTCCTCCTGAGCGGCATCGCGGGACTCCTCGCCGGCGCGCTGTCGATGGGGGCGGGGGAGTACGTCTCGGTGCGGTCGCAGCGCGAGCTCCTCACGGCATCGGCCCCGCACCCCGAAGCCGGCCGGGCCGTCGCGGACCTCGACGTGGACGCGAACGAGCTCGCCCTCGTGTACCGCGCTCGGGGCATGTCCGAGGCCGAGGCCCAGCAGCACGCCGACGACGTCCTCGGCGGAGCCGCGGTGACGGGCACGGCGCCGGTGGACGACCACGAGGCCATCGGCAACGGCATGAGCGCGGCGGTCTCGAGCTTCTGCTTCTTCGCGTCGGGGGCGATCATCCCGGTGCTCCCGTACCTGTTCGGCCTCGAGGGGTGGGCGGCGATCGTGGTCGCGGCGCTCCTCGTGGGGATCGCCCTGCTCGGCACGGGCGCGGTGGTCGGCGTGCTGAGCGGTGCGTCGCCGCTGCGTCGGGCGCTCCGGCAGCTCGCGATCGGGTTCGGTGCGGCAGCGGTCACCTACGGGCTCGGGCTGCTGTTCGGGACGGGCAGCGCCTAGCCCGAGGACCGTAGAGGCCCCGCTAGCGACGGACGGCCGCCCGGGGCGGGAGCAGCAGCAGGGCCGCGGCGCCCACGACGATGAGCGCGATGCCCGAGAAGACCATGAACACGGTCAGTGCGAGCCCGGGCGCGACCAGCACGACCACGCCCCCGAGGATCGAGAGCACCCCGCTCACGATCGACGGGACCCGCGACGACCCCGGGTGTCCCACGAAGCCGCCGATCAACGACGCGATCCCCTCGACGATGAAGCCGACGCCGGCGAGCACCGCGTAGACGACGAGCGGGACGGCGGGGTCCAGCAGCGTCACGAGTCCGGCGACCCCGACCAGGCCACCGACGACGCCAGAGGTCCAGCGCCACACCGGCGGCGTGCCGTGGCCCCGCACCGCGGCGAACACCCGCAGTGCGCCGGCCACGACGAGGTACACGCCGAAGAGCAGCGCGACGACGACGAGCGACGGCCGTGGCCAGACGATCGCGACGATGCCGAGCGCGATGGCGACGACCGCGGTGACGATGACGAACACGCGGAACGTGCGGACGGCACGAGAGTCCACGAGCACTCCTCCCTGTCAGGTCTGCTCGGTCCGACGCTACCTCGGCCGGCAGCGGTCGGTTCGTCGCGCGGAGGGCGAAGCGCCGCGAAGCGGTGCAACCGGATGCAACCTGCGCCGCCGTAGCGTTCGGGCAGGCGCGGACCCAGCGCCCCGACAGAGTCGTCGAAAGGTGTCCACCATGACCATCGCACCGTCACCATCCACCTACGCCGCACCCGGCGAGGAGGGGTCCCTCGTCTCGTACCGCTCCCGGTACGACCACTACATCGGCGGCGCGTACGTCCCGCCGGCCGGGGGGCAGTACTTCGAGAACCCCACACCCGTCACCGGCAAGGTCTTCACCGAGATCGCCCGCGGTGACTCCACCGACGTCGACCGTGCGGTCGAGGCCGCGTGGAAGGCGTTCCCGGCCTGGGGTCGGACGAGCGTCGCCGAACGCGCCGGCATCCTCAACAGGATCGCGGACCGGATGGAGCAGAACCTCGAGGCCCTGGCGGTCGCGGAGACGTGGGAGAACGGCAAGCCCATCCGCGAGACGATCGGCGCGGACATCCCGCTGGCGATCGACCACTTCCGCTACTTCGCCGGGGCGATCCGCGCGCAGGAGGGCTCGACGGGGGAGATCGACCACGACACCGTGGCCTACCACTTCCACGAACCGCTCGGCGTCGTCGGGCAGATCATCCCGTGGAACTTCCCCATCCTGATGGCGGTGTGGAAGCTCGCCCCGGCACTGGCGGCGGGCAACTGCGTCGTCCTGAAGCCGGCCGAGCAGACGCCGGCGTCCATCCACGTGCTCATCGACCTGATCGGGGACCTGCTCCCGGCCGGTGTCCTCAACGTCGTGAACGGCTTCGGCATCGAGGTCGGTGCACCGCTCGCGCAGCACCCGGACATCCGCAAGGTCGCCTTCACGGGGGAGACGACCACGGGCCGGCTCATCATGCAGTACGCGTCGCAGAACCTCATCCCCGTGACGCTCGAACTCGGCGGCAAGAGCCCGAACGTCTTCTTCGCCGACGTCGCCCAGCAGCAGGACGCCTTCTACGACAAGGCACTCGAGGGCTTCGCGTTCTTCAACCTCAACCAGGGCGAGGTCTGCACCTGCCCGTCGCGGGCACTCGTGGCGAGGGAGATCTACGACGGCTTCGTCGCGGACGGCCTCGACCGGGTGCGCGCGGTCAAGCAGGGGCACCCGCTCGACCTGTCGACGATGATCGGCGCGCAGGCGTCGAACGACCAGCTCGAGAAGATCCTGAGCTACATCGACATCGGGAAGCAGGAGGGCGCGAAGCTCCTCACCGGTGGCGAGCGGGCGGACCTCGGCGGGGAGCTGTCCGGCGGGTACTACGTCACGCCGACGGTCTTCGAGGGGGACAACTCGATGCGGATCTTCCAGGAGGAGATCTTCGGCCCGGTCCTCGCGCTGACGAGCTTCAGCGGCTACGACGACGCGATCTCGATCGCCAACGACACGCTGTACGGCCTCGGCGCCGGGGTGTGGAGCCGCGAGGCCACCACGCTCTACCGCGCCGGCCGTGACATCCAGGCCGGGCGCGTGTGGGAGAACACCTACCACCAGTACCCCGCCGGAGCGGCGTTCGGCGGCTACAAGCAGTCCGGCATCGGACGGGAGAACCACAAGATGATGCTGGAGCACTACCAGCAGACGAAGAACCTGCTGGTGTCCTACGCCGAGGGCCCGATGGGCTTCTTCTGATGCCCGACACCGACGACCGGCCGGCCACCGACGACCGGCCCGCCACCGCCCGCGTGGCGGTGACGCCGGCGGCGGGGGAGCTCCTGCGCTCCCTCGCCGCCCGGCACGGCCCGCTCATGTTCCACCAGTCGGGCGGGTGCTGCGACGGCTCCAGCCCGATGTGCTACCCCGTCGGCATGTTCATGACCGGCTCGGGCGACGTGCTCCTCGGCGCGCTCGAGGTCGACGGCATCGCGCCCGTCGAGGTGTACATGTCGCGGTCGCAGTTCGAGTACTGGAAGTACACCCACCTCACGATCGACGTCGTGGACGGTCGTGGCGCGGGCTTCTCCCTCGAGGTGCCGGAGGGCAAGCGGTTCCTCACCCGCTCCCGGATGCTGGACGACGCCGAGCTCGCGGATCTCGGCCTGGTCAGCGCCGGCCCTGGCCCGAGCGGGGTGCCGGACGTAGGCTGACCGCACCGCTCGCGACGACGCGACGGGGACCGGACAGGAGGGCGCATGCGCGAACCGTCCGGTCTCCGCCCGCTCGTCGCCGCGTCCTGGCGTCGCTCCGCCCGCGTCGACCCCGAGACCGTGCCGACGCCCTCGATCGGCGAGGACGAACTCGACGCCCTCCGCCGTGCCGGTCCGCTCGGCACGGCGCTGCCGGTCGTCCGACGGCTCCTGCTCGACGACGTCCGGTCGGCGGGGTGCGTCGTCGCCCTCGCGGACGCATCGGGTCGGCTCGTCTGGGTGGACGGCGCACGATCCGCCCGGCGCGCCGCGGAGGGCATGGGGTTCGTCCCCGGTGCCGACTGGGCGGAGGAACGCGCCGGGACGAGTGCTCCGGGGACCGCGCTCCGGCTCGGACGCGCCGTGCAGATCCACGCGGAGGAGCACTACGCGACGGCCGTGAAGGGGTTCTCCTGCACGGCGGTCCCGCTCCGCGACGCCGCGGGCACGGTGGTCGGCGCGCTCGACATCACGGGCGACGACCGCGCCGTCGAACGCCACACGCTGCCGCTCCTGACGGCGACGGCCGCGGCGGCCGAGGCCGAACTCGCACTGGCGGCGCTCTCGGCCCGGACCGCACACCGTCCGGCTGCGGCCCCGTCCGCCGAGCTCACGCTGCTCGGGTCCGACACCGCGACGCTGCAGGTCGGGTCGCGGTCGGTCGCGTTGTCGGAGCGGCATTCGGAGATCCTCGCGGTGCTCGCCGCGAACCCGCAGGGACTGGCCGCCGCGGACCTCGCGGTCGCCGTCTACGGCGACCCGCGCGCCGTCCAGACGCTGCGGGCCGAGGTGGTGCGGCTCCGCCGTGTCCTCGCCCACCACGCGCTCGACGCGCGCCTGACGTCCAGGCCGTACCGCCTGGAGGGGATCCGGACCGACGTCGAGACGGTCCTGTCCGCGCTCGACCGCGGGGCGCGCCTCCAGGCCGTCGACCGGTACACCGGACCGGTCCTGCCGGGGTCCGCGTCGCCCGGGGTCGACGACCTGCGTGACCGCGTCCGGTCCCGGTTCCGTGAGTCGCTCCTCCAGGACGGCGGGGTGGACGCGCTGCAGGCGTGGGCACGCACCGCGGACGGTGCGGCGGACGAGCAGGTGCTGCGGGCGCTGCTCGCGGCGTTGCCGCGTCGGTCGCCGCGGCGGGCGGGCGTGGTGGCGGCGATCGAGGCGATCGAGCGTCCCTGAGCGGACGGCTCCGCCGGCTCGGGAGGCACGGCACACGTCGGTCCGTCGGCCGACGGCGCGCGCCTCCCGCGGCGGGTGCGGGGTGGTCAGGACCCGGTCGTCGGCTCCGGTGTCGAGGTCGCGTCCGCGTCGGGTGCGGCCGGCGGGGTCGGTGCCGTTCCGTTCTTCGGCGGGGTCGGAACCTTCCCGTCCTTCGGCGGCTTCGGTGCCGTTCCGTCCTTCGGCGGGGTGGGTGCCGTGCCGTCCTTCGGGGGCTCGGGTGCCTTCCCGTCCTTCGGCGGGGTGGGTGCCGTGCCGTCCTTCGGGGGCTTGGGTGCCTTCCCGTCCTTCGGGGGCTTGGGTGCCTTCCCGTCCTTCGGCGGGGTCGGAGCCGTGCCGTCCTTCGGCGGGGTCGGCGCCTTCCCGTCGGCGAGCGGGCCGGCGACGCAGCCGGGGGCGGTGCCGGTGTCGCCCTTCCCGGCGGGCCCGGCGGCGGGTCCGTCCGTGGGCGCGCCGGTCGGTGCGCCGCTCGGTGCTCCGGACGGGGTTCCGGTCGCCGCTGCGCTCGGCGTGGCGGGGGCCGCCACCGCGGCGCTCACCCCGATCCCGCCGAGGACCAGCACGGCCGCCGCTGCGGATCCGATCCCGACCGCGCGGAGGGTCCGGCGACGCTTCGTGCCCTGTTCGTTCTCCATGGTGTTCTCCTGTTCGTCCGTCGGTCGACCGGGTCGGTCCGCCGACGAGGACGACGCTCGGGTTCGAATCTGAAGCAGGACTGAAGCATTCGTGGAGCACAGGGTTTCTCCAGGCCGTTCCATGCTCCGTGCTGGCGGAGCCGACCTACGGTGTCCGCCGTGACCGCACCCGCCCGCATCCTGGTCGTCGAGGACGACGACTCCCTCCGCACCGCCGTCGTGACGACCCTCCGCGCCGAGGGGTTCTCCGTCGCCGAGGTCGCGGACGGCCGTTCCATCGCCGCCGACCTCGACCGCACCGCCCCGGACCTCGTCCTGCTCGACTGGATGCTCCCCGGGCCGAGCGGCATCCTGCTCGCCGCCCGCATCCGGGCCCGGTCGGACGCCGCCGTCGTGATGACCACCGCGCGGGACGAGCTCGACGACCGACTGCGCGGGTTCGCCGAGGGGGCGGACGACTACGTCGTGAAGCCGTTCGCGATGGCCGAACTCGTCGCCCGGGTGACGGCGGTGCTCCGGCGCCGAGGACGGGTGCCGTCCGTGATCGAGGTGGGCGACCTCGTGCTCGACCCCGACGGCTCCACTGTCCGTCGCGCCGGCGTGCTGCTCGACCTGACCGCGACCGAGTTCCGACTCCTCCGGTTCCTCGCCGAGAGCCGCGGACGGACGGTGTCGAAGGGGCAGATCACGACCCAGGTCTGGGGCTACGAGGACATCGCACCCAACCTGGTCGAGGTGCACCTCAGCGCACTGCGGCGGAAGATGGAGGCGCACGGGCCGCGGCTCGTGCACACCGTCCGGGGCCTCGGGTACCGGCTCGCGGTGGACCGGGGTGCGGCGTGATGCGCGACGGACGCCTGCGGACCACCTCGCTCCGGCTGCGGACCGTGGTCGCGATCCTGGTGCTCCTCGCGGTCCTGCTGACGGCCCTCGTCGTCGCGGTCGAGGCCGTCCTCGGCGCCCGACTGACCGCGCAGGTCGAGGACCGCCTGCGTGACCGGGCGTCCGCCGCGGCCGCGCTCGTCGGGGTACTCGACGCGAGCGACCTCGCCGATCGGTTGTCGGCGCAGGGGCTCTCCGTGCGGATCGTCGAACCCGACGGCGCCGCGGTCGAGGCCGGCCCCAGCCCCGAGCAGTTGCGGAAGGGGCCAGCCGACCCGACGGGCCTGCCCGGACCGGCGGCCCGGTCCTCGGCGGCTCCGTCGACCACCGGCACGTCCGACAGTGCCGGCGACACCATCACGTCGTCGTCGGTGCACGAGGACGACGGCGTGCTGACCCTCCGCTCGGACCTCGAGGACGGTACCCGCATCACGTTGACCGCCGGCACGCGCGACGTGCAGGAGACCCTGACGCAGCTCGGCTGGGTGATGGGCGGTGCGTCCGCCGCGTTCCTCGGCGTCGCCGTCGTGGGTGTCGTGCTCGTCGTCCGACGCTCGCTGCGCCCGCTCGACGAGATGACCGCCGCCGCCCGGTCCATCACCGCGGGGGACCGCGGACGCCGACTCCGGCCGTCCCGGACCGACACGGAGATCGGCCGGGTGGCGCTCGCCCTCGACGAGATGCTCGACGCGGTCGAGGGCGCGGAGGCACAGGCCGTCGCCGCCGAGGAACGTGTCCGCGCGTTCCTGTCCGATGCCGCCCACGAGCTGCGGACGCCGATCGCCGGTGTCCGGGCCGCGGCGGACACCCTCGTGCGCAACGGCCCGGACGACCCGGAGACGAACGAGCTGCTCGCGGTGCACGTCGTGCGGCAGGCCGACCGGGCGGCTCGGCTCGTCGACGACATGCTGACGATGGCGCGGCTGGACCGGGGGATCGCCCTCGACCGGCACCGGACGGACCTCGTCGACTGGCTCGACACCGAGGCCGAGCGGCTCCGCATCCGGTTGCCCGGCGTGGAGCTGCACGTCGAGGTCCCCGAGCACCCGGTCGACGCCGACGTGGACCCGGACCGACTCGCCCAGGTGCTCGGCAACCTGGTCGACAACGCCGCGAGGGCCACCGGGGGCACCGGCACGGTCTGGCTCCGCCTCAGCGTGGGACCGGAGGGGGCTCGACTCCGTGTCGAGGACGACGGCCCCGGGATCCCGGCAGCCGACCGCGAGCGCGTGTTCGACCGACTCGTCCGGCTCGAGGACGCTCGGGACACCCGCTCCGGCGGCGCCGGCCTCGGGCTGCCGATCGCGCGCGGGATCGCCGTCGCGCACGGCGGTTCGCTCGCGCACGGGGGCGACGGCGAGCTCGGCGGCGCGGTGTTCGACGTGCGCCTGCCCGCGAGCGCGACGGTGCCGGCCGGTGCACGTCCGCGAGCGGGCGTCCTGCTAGCCTGATGCCCTACGCGAGTGTGGTGGAATGGTAGACACGGGGCACTCAAAATGCTCTGCTTCACGGCGTGCGGGTTCGAGTCCCGCCACTCGTACAACTGGCACTTCCGAGGTCTAGTAGGCTTCTGCGTGTGAGTGACACAGAAGCAACTGCAACAGCACCCCGTCGCGTCGTCGTCGCCGAGGACGAGTCGCTCATCCGCCTCGACATCGTCGAGATCCTCCGCGACAACGGGTTCGACGTCGTCGGCGAAGCGGGTGACGGCGAGACCGCCGTGCAGCTCGCGACCGACCTCCGTCCCGACCTCGTCGTGATGGACGTCAAGATGCCGCAGCTCGACGGCATCTCCGCCGCCGAGAAGCTCTCGAAGAACCACATCGCCCCCGTGGTCCTCCTCACGGCGTTCAGCCAGAAGGACCTCGTCGAGCGTGCGACCGAGGCCGGCGCCCTCGCCTACGTCGTCAAGCCGTTCACGCCGAACGACCTCCTGCCCGCGATCGAGATCGCCCTCTCGCGGCACCAGCAGATCATCACGCTCGAGGCCGAGGTCGCCGACCTCGTCGAGCGCTTCGAGACCCGCAAGCTCGTCGACCGCGCCAAGGGCCTGCTCAACGAGAAGATGGGCCTCACCGAGCCCGAGGCCTTCCGCTGGATCCAGAAGGCCTCGATGGACCGCCGCCTGACCATGCACGACGTCGCCAAGGCGATCATCGAGCAGCTCAGCGCCAAGAAGTAGCGACCCGAGCGCGCACCAGGCCGACCACCTGGCAGGGTGGAGCCATGGACGACGTGGTGATCCGTGCCTCCAGGCCCGAAGACATGCCGGCGGTGGCCGATCTGCGATGGCGGTGGAGCGTCGACGAAGGCGGTGCGACGCCGGGCGTGACCCCGGACGAGTACCGCGAGGCGATGTCGGCGTTCGCCGCCGCCCACCCCGACACGCACCGCTGCGTCGTGGCCGAACGCGACGACCGGGTGCTCGGCATGGCGTGGCTCGGGCTCGTCGCACGGCCCCCGACGCCGGACCGACCCGGGCGACGGCTGACCGCTGACGTGCAGACCGTCTACGTCCACCCAGACCTGCGGGGCGCCGGCGTCGCGAAGCGCCTCGTGACCGCGTTGCTCGACGCCGCCGACGAGCTCGGTGCGGAGCGGACGTCGGTGCACTCGAGCGTCGAGGGCGAGACGCTCTACCGCCGCCTCGGGTTCGGCGACGCCCGACTGCTGCTGCAGCGCCCGCCCGAGGACTGACCCGTCATCCGCGCGCCGGGAGCTGCTGCAGCGTCCACGCGTTCCGGTCGGGATCGGTGAAGAACACGAAGCGTCCCCACGCCATCTCGTCCACCCCGATCGCGTCGACGCCGAGCCCCTGCAGGTGCGCGAGGGCCTCGTCGGCGTCCGGGACGACGACCTGGATCGACTTGAGCGAGCCGGGGACGACGTCCGGGGACATGATGCCCTCACCGAACGCGATGGAGCAGGCGGACCCGGGCGGGGTGGCCTGCACGAAGCGGAGCTCGTCGGAGACGCGCTGGTCGTGGTCGATCGAGAAGCCGATCCGTTCGTAGAACTCGCGGGATCGGTCGACGTCGCTGACGGGGACGAGGATCAGTTCGATCCTCCAGTCGGTGGCGGGCACGGGTCACTCCTTCGTGACGCCCGCCGGGGTCAGCGGGCTTCGCGGATCATGTTGGTGATGCGCACGGTGGAGCAGCGCCGCCCCTGGTCGTCGGTGAGGACGATCTCGTGCGTGGTGAGCGTGTTGCCCAGGTGCAGTGCCGTGCAGGTACCGGTGACCAGGCCGCTCGTGGCGCTCCGGGAGTGCGAGGCGTTCAGCTCGATGCCGACCGCGTACCGGCCGGGACCGGCGTGCACGTTCGCGGCCATCGACCCGAGGCTCTCGGCCAGGACGACGTAGGCGCCGCCGTGCAGGAGTCCGACGGGCTGACGGTTGCCCTCGACCGGGATCGTGCCCACCGCGCGCTCGGCCGTGAGCTCCGTGATGACCATGCCCATCTTCTCGGCGAGCTCGCCCATCCCACGGTCGGCGAGGCGCTCGTCGACGGTCCCGGTGGTGGCAGCTCGATCGGTCACGCTGGCGGACTCCCGTGTCGGATGGCGTCGGTAGGCTGTCCGGGTGTCGGACTCCGCAAAGCCTACCCTCATGGTCATCGACGGCCACTCGCTCGCCTTCCGGGCCTTCTACGCGCTGCCGGTCGACAGTTTCGTGAACCGTGACGGGCAGCACACGAACGCCATCCACGGCTTCATCTCGATGCTGCTCATGCTCCTCCAGCGCGAGAAGCCCACCCACCTCGCGGTCGCGTTCGACATCTCGCGCTTCTCGTTCCGCACGCGTGAGTACGAGGACTACAAGGGCACCCGCTCCGAGACCCCGGCCGAGTTCAAGGGCCAGATCCCGCTCCTCCAGCAGGCGCTCGAGGCGATGGGCATCACCACCGTCACGAAAGAGGACTACGAGGCCGACGACATCCTCGCCACCTTCGCCCGCCAGGGCTCCGAACAGGGCTACCAGGTCTACGTGGTGTCCGGCGACCGCGACTCGATCCAGCTCGTGAACGACGACGTCACGCTGCTGTACCCGTCGGTCCGCGGCGTCTCCGAGCTCACCCGGTACGACCGCGACAAGGTGTACGAGCGGTACGGCATCGAGCCGCACCAGTACCCCGACATCGCTGCCCTCGTCGGCGAGACCAGCGACAACCTCATCGGCATCGACAAGGTCGGCGAGAAGACCGCGGTGAAGTGGATCACGGCGTACGGCTCCCTCGACGGCGTCCTCGAGCACGCCGACGAGATCAAGGGCGTCGTCGGCAACAACCTGCGCGAGCAGAAGGACCGGGCGATCCGCAACCGGAAGCTCAACCGGCTCGTGAACGACGTGGAACTGCCCGTCGGGCCGGCTGACGTCGCACTCCGTCCCCTCGACGAGGCCGCGGTGCGCGAGCTCTTCGCGAAGCTGCAGTTCCGCACGCTGCTCGACCGCGTGTTCAAGGTCGCGGGCTCCGGCGAGGCGTCGGAGTCCAGCGCGGTCGAGGGCTCGGTCGACAGCGGTGCGCCGACGCCGCCCGCGGTCAAGACCCTCATCGACGAGGAGCTCGGCTACTGGCTCGAGCGGCGCAACGCGGCCGAGGCGGCGAACGGCTACGGCGTCGCGGTCGAGGTCATCGACGGGCGCCTCAGCGCGATCGGCATCGCCACGCACGACGACGCCGTCCTCGTCCCGGGCGGCAGCGGCGCGAAGGACTACGAGCAGCTGTCGGCGTGGTTCGCCTCCGACGCCCCGAAGCACTTCCACGACGCCAAGACCGCGATCAAGGCACTCGCCACGGTCGGCTTCGAGGTGAACGGCATCGCCGGCGACGCCCGCCTGACCGGGTGGCTCGCGCAGCCGGGCAAGCAGGGGCAGCCCCTCGCCGACCTCGTCTACCAGGAACTCGGCGAAGAGCTCCCCACGGCCGACCCGAACCAGCTCGTCCCCGAGACCGACCCGGTGAACGTCGGCGTGCACGCGTGGTTCGTGCTCCGGGTCACCACCGCGCTGCGTGCGCGTCTCGACGAGTCCTCGCTCACCGTCCTCGACGACATCGAGCTCCCGCTCGTCCCGGTCCTCGCCGGCATGGAGACCACGGGTGTCGCGATCGACCGTCCGGTGCTCACCGGGCTGTCGCACGACCTGGGGGAGCGCGCGGCCGAACTCGCGCAGCAGGCCTTCGCCGAGATCGGGCACGAGGTGAACCTCGGGTCGCCGAAGCAGCTGCAGGAGGTCCTCTTCATCGAGCTCGCGATGCCGAAGACCCGCAAGACGAAGACCGGGTTCTCGACCGACGCCGCGAGCCTCGCCGACCTGCAGGAACAGCACCCGCACCCGTTCCTCGGCCTGCTGCTCCAGCACCGCGACGCCACGAAGCTCCGGCAGATCGTGGACACGCTCGACGCCGCGATCGTCGACGGTCGCATCCACACCCGGTACGAGCAGACCGGCAGCAGCACCGGCCGCATCTCGTCGACCGACCCGAACCTGCAGAACATCCCGGTGAAGACCGCGGTGGGGCGCCGGGTCCGGTCGGCGTTCGCCGTCGCCGAGCCCTACACGACGCTCATCACGGCCGACTACTCGCAGATCGAGATGCGCATCATGGCGCACCTGTCCGGTGACCCGGGTCTCATCCAGGCCTTCAACGAGGGCGAGGACCTGCACCGGTTCGTCGGCGCCCGGGTGTTCTCGGTCGAGCCGGCCGACGTCACGCCCGAGATGCGCACGAAGGTCAAGGCGATGTCGTACGGCCTCGCGTACGGCCTCAGCCCGTTCGGCCTGTCGAAGCAGCTCCGCATCGAGCAGTCAGAGGCGCGCACCCTCATGAACGAGTACTTCGCCCGGTTCGGCGCGGTGCGCGACTACCTGCGCGGTGTCGTCGAGCAGGCGCGCGAGGACGGCTACACCGAGACCATCTTCGGTCGCCGTCGCCCGTTCCCCGACTTGAAGAGCCCAAACCGCGTCCTCCGCGAGAACGCCGAGCGCGCGGCGCTGAACGCGCCGATCCAGGGCTCGGCGGCCGACATCATGAAGATCGCGATGCTCGGCGTCGCCGCCGACCTCCGCGACGGCGAGCTCGCGTCGCACCTGCTGCTGCAGGTGCACGACGAGCTCATCCTCGAGGTCGCGCCCGGCGAGCAGGAGCGGGTCGAGGAGATCCTCCGCACCCGCATGGGCGGCGCGGCCGAGCTGACCGTCCCGCTGGACGTGTCCGTGGGCGTCGGCCCGAACTGGGAAGCCGCCGCGCACTGAGGCGCGACCGGTCGCGGGACTGGAGGCACGGTGCCGGCCCGCACCGCGCCTCCAGTCCCGCAGGTTCCTCGTCGTGAGCCGTCGTGGATAGGGTCGTGAGCATGACCGATGACCGTCCCGACCGCCAGCCCTCCGCCGTCGACCGCGTCGCCGAGGACTGGGTGTCCACCCTCGTCGACCTCGACCCGACCGTCGCCACGTACATCGGCGTCCCGGGGCGCACGGGGGAGTACGGCGACACGTCGCCCGCCGGTGCGGCGGCCATGGCGGACGCGGCGCGCGCCGCGAAGCGTGCGCTGGACGCGGCCGACGCGGTGGACGCCGTCGACGAGGTGACGAAGACCGATCTCGGCGCAGAGCTCGACCTCGTCCAGGAGTCCTTCGACCGCAAGCTCCACCTCCGCGACCTCAACGTCATCGCCAGCCCGGCGCAGTCCGTGCGCGACGTCCTCGACCTCATGCCGACCGCGACCGAGTCCGACTGGCAGGACATCGCGAGTCGGCTGCACGCGCTCCCCGACGCGATCGAGGGCATCCGCGAGACCCTGCTCGAGGGAACGCGCGAGGACGTCACGCCCGCTCGTCGCCAGGTCGCGCTCATCGCCGAGCAGGCCACCCGCACCGGTGCGGCGGACGGCGTCTTCCGGCAGCTGGTCGACGGCGCCGCGTTCGACGACGGTGGTCCGGTGCCTGAGCCGCTCCGGGCCGAGCTCGCCCGCGGGGCCGAGGTCGCCGCTGCTGCGTACCGGTCGTTCGGGCAGTTCCTCGAGCACGAGCTGATGCCGCTCGCGACGCCGGTCGACGCCGTCGGGCGCGAGGCGTACGAGCTGCACTCGCGGCGATTCCTCGGTGCGGTCGTCGACCTCGACGAGACGTACCAGTGGGGGATCGAGGAACTCGCGCGGATGCGTGACGAGCAGGAGCGCATCGCCGACCGCATCGAGTCCGGTGCGAGCGTCGCCCGGGCGATCGAGGTCCTCGACGCCGACCCGGCGCGGGTGCTGCACGGCACCGACGCCCTGCAGCGGTGGATGCAGGAGACGAGCGACGAGTCGATCCGGGCGATGGACGGCAAGTACTTCGACATCGCCGACCCGATCAAGCGCCTCGAGTGCCGGATCGCCCCCACACAAGAGGGCGGGATCTACTACACCGGCCCGTCCGACGACTTCTCGCGCGCCGGCCGCATGTGGTGGTCCGTGCCGCAGGGCGTCACCGAGTTCGGCACCTGGCGCGAGAAGACGACGGTCTACCACGAGGGTGTCCCCGGCCACCACCTCCAGATCAGCCAGGGCGTCTACAACCGCGGCGAGCTGAACACCTGGCGTCGGCAGCTGTCCGGGTCCTCGGGGCACGTCGAGGGCTGGGCGCTCTACGCCGAGCGCCTCATGGAGCAGCTCGGCTTCCTCGACGACGACGGGGACCGGCTCGGCATGCTCGACGGGCAGCGCATGCGTGCGGCCCGAGTGGTGCTCGACATCGGCGTCCACCTGCAGAAGACGAACCCCGACGGTGGCGCCTGGACGTGGGAGTACGCCCTCGACTTCATGCGCCAGAACGTGAACATGTCCGACGAGTTCGTCCAGTTCGAGGTGGCGCGCTACTTCGGCTGGCCCGGGCAGGCGCCGTCGTACAAGGTCGGTCAGCGCGTCTGGGAGTCCATCCGCGACGAGGTGGCCGCCCGCGAGGGTGCGTGGTTCGACCTCAAGGCCTTCCACCACCGGGCCCTCGCGCTCGGCAGCATCGGTCTGGACACGCTCCGCAGCGCCCTGCTCGGCTGATCGATCGGGGCCGACACGATCCGACACGCCCGGTTGTGGGCGCTCGCTCGCTGCGGTTAGACTTGTGCGGCGCAATCCGCGCTCACCAAACACATCGCCAGGACGGCTCGAACCGGCATCCGGTTCGGACCAGGGGGTCGCTCCCTCGCCGTCTCGGCCCGACTCATGTCCGTTCGGAGCAATCTCTACATGACAACCACCACGACCAAGGCTCCCAAGCAGGTCGCCATCAACGACATCGGCTCGGCTGATGACTTCCTGGCCGAGGTCGAGAAGACCCTGAAGTTCTTCAACGACGGAGACCTCATCTCCGGCACCGTCGTGAAGATCGACCGCGACGAGGTCCTCCTCGACGTCGGTTACAAGACCGAGGGTGTCATCCCCTCGCGCGAACTCTCCATCAAGCACGACGTCGACCCCAACGAGGTCGTCGAGGTCGGCGACGAGGTCGAGGCCCTGGTTCTCCAGAAGGAGGACAAGGAAGGTCGCCTCATCCTGTCGAAGAAGCGTGCGCAGTACGAGCGCGCCTGGGGCGACGTCGAGAAGATCAAGGAGTCCGACGGCGTCGTGACCGGTACGGTCATCGAGGTCGTCAAGGGCGGTCTGATCGTCGACATCGGCCTCCGCGGCTTCCTCCCGGCGTCGCTCATCGAGCTGCGTCGCGTCCGCGACCTCACGCCGTACCTCGGTCAGGAGCTCGAGGCGAAGATCCTCGAGCTCGACAAGAACCGGAACAACGTCGTCCTCTCGCGCCGCGCGCTGCTCGAGCAGACGCAGTCCGAGTCGCGGACCACGTTCCTCAACAACCTCCACAAGGGCCAGGTCCGCAAGGGCATCGTGTCGTCGATCGTCAACTTCGGTGCGTTCGTCGACCTGGGCGGCGTCGACGGTCTCGTCCACGTCTCCGAGCTCAGCTGGAAGCACATCGAGCACGCCAGCGAGGTCGTCGAGGTCGGTCAGGAAGTCACCGTCGAGATCCTCGAGGTGGACCTGGACCGCGAGCGCGTGTCGCTCTCGCTCAAGGCCACGCAGGAAGACCCGTGGCAGGTCTTCGCCCGCACGCACGCGATCGGCCAGATCGCACCGGGCAAGGTAACGAAGCTCGTGCCGTTCGGTGCCTTCGTCCGCGTTGCCGACGGCATCGAGGGCCTCGTGCACATCTCGGAGCTCTCGAACAAGCACGTCGAGCTCGCCGAGCAGGTCGTCTCGGTCAACGACGAGGTCTTCGTCAAGATCATCGACATCGACCTCGACCGTCGTCGCATCTCGCTCAGCCTCAAGCAGGCGAACGAGGGCGTGGACCCGGAAGGCTCCGAGTTCGACCCGGCGCTCTACGGCATGCCGACCGAGTACGACGACAAGGGCGACTACAAGTACCCGGACGGCTTCGACCCGGAGACGAACGAGTGGCTCGAGGGCTTCGACACCCAGCGCGAGGAGTGGGAGCGTCAGTACGCTGCCGCCCAGTCGCGTTGGGAGGCCCACAAGGCGCAGGTCGCGAAGACCATCGCCGACGAGGCGCAGGGTGGCTTCGACCTCCCGGCGACCGCTTCGTCGTCGTCGTCCTCGACGTTCGCGACCGAGTCGAACGGTCAGGGCACCCTGGCCGACGACGCTTCGCTCGCAGCGCTCCGCGAGAAGCTCAGCTCGACCAACTGATCGAGCGGCGCAGCCGTACCGGAAGCCCGGCATCCCTGAGAAGGGGTGCCGGGCTTCCGGCCGTTCCGGCGCCACCTCAAAGTCTGTGGTATATTGTATTTCGTACATGCATGGGTTGCGCTTTGCGCACATGAGGTGATGGAGACGCCAAATGAGTGCATCGACGAGCAGCAAGCCGCGGATCCACTTCCTTTCACCACTCCGGATCGTCATGTTCCTGACGGTGGTCTGGAACCACGCTGAGGCCTTCGCCCGAGAGCGCACCGCGGATGATCCCTTGGCGCAGTTGCTCTTCTCGCTCTTGCCGGAGGGACGATTCCTGTTCGTCACCATCACCGCATGTCTCATCGCGCGCTCGGCATCGTCGTCGTCGACGGTCAAGCGGTTGTTCGTGATCGCGTGGCCGTTCCTGGTCTGGTCCGCTGTGTACGCCGGCGTCGAGATCGCGGCGAACGGCTCCGGCCCAGGCGGGGTCGGTGGCATCGTGGTGTCGATCCTGACCGGTTCCGCGGCCCCACACCTGTACTTCGTGTTCGTCACGATCCAGTTGACGCTCCTGGCGCCGCTCATCCAGTTCCTCGCCCGTCTGGGGCGACGTACGCAGGTCGTTCTCGTCGTCGTTGCGGCCGTGGGACAGTTCGCCGTCGTCGGGTTCGGCCTGGTGATCGCGCCGATACAGTTCCCGTTGGGCCGACTCTGCATCGCGTACCCGTTCTGGGTGATCGGTGGCGTGGCCCTCGCGGCGAACCTCGAGGTGGCGACGACGTGGTTCCGTGCGCACGTCGTGCACCTGACCGTGGGACTCGGGGCCTTCGCCGCTGCGTACATCGGCATCGCTACGTCGGTGGACGATCCGCGCTCCTTCGGCAACGACCTCCTGCTCAGCGAGCTCCGATTCGTGTGGAACGTGCTCTTCGGGCTCGCCGCCGTTGCGATGTGCATGCAGCTGGTCGCGTCGACCGGGCGATGGTCGTCGATGGCGAAGCGCGCCGGTGAACGCATGCAGGACCTCGGGTACGGCCTCTTCCTCGCCCACGAACTCCTCCTGTACGGGGTGGCCGCTGTGCTCGCCCCGGTCTCCGGGCCCGTGCCGTTCGCGGTACTGACCCCCGTGTTCTTCGTCGGTGCGGTCATCGCGACGCTGGGGTTCGTGCTCGTCGTCCGCCGGACGCCGTTGAGCTGGAGCCTGACCGGTCGGCCGATGCAACGGCGCGTGACCCGGGTGCCGGCGCTCGTGAGTGGGTAGACGCTTCCGCAGGACGACGACGAACACCCCCCGCTGCGGTGCTCACCGTCTCGACCCGGTGCCGCGCACGGTCGTCGGGGGTCTCGCCGGTGCGGGTCGGTAGCCTGTCGGTGTGCGCATCATCGGTCTCACGGGCGGCATCGCCGCGGGCAAGTCCACCGTCTCCGGCCGCTGGGCCGAGCACGGCGCGGTCGTGGTGGACGCCGACCGGCTGGCGCGCGACGCCGTCGCTCCCGGCAGCCCGGGCCTCGCGCAGGTCGCCGAGCGGTTCGGCCCCGGCGTGATCGCACCCGACGGTTCGCTCGACCGGCCGGCACTCGGCGCGATCGTGTTCGCCGACGCCGCGGCGCGGAAGGACCTCGAGCGGATCACCCACCCTGAGGTCTGGCGTCTCGCCCAGGCGGCGTTCGACGCAGCCGAGGCAGCGGACCCGGGCGCCGTCGTGGTCTACGACGTGCCGCTCCTCGCCGAAGCCCGGGGGAGCCGGCCGCTGCGGTTCGACGCGGTCGTGGTGGTCGATGCTCCCGCTGCCCAGCGGATCGAGCGGCTCGTGGAGCACCGCGGCATGCCCCGCGACGAAGCCGAGCGCCGCGTCGCCGCACAGGCGAGCGACGCCGACCGACTGGCGCTGGCCGACCACGTGGTGGACGCCACCGGCACCCTCGCCGACACGATCCGATCCGCCGATAAGGTCTGGGAGCGCATCGGCCGATGAAGCACCGGGTGCTCCTGGTCCTCGCGGCCGTCCTCCTCGTGGCGATCGGCGCCGCGTCGCTCGTCGCGGCGAACGTCCTCGGTGGCGATCGGGTCGCGGAGCACGGCCGGGTGTCCGCAGCCGACCGACCGCGCGGCGACGAGCACGGTCCGGTGGGGGAGTTCCACCGCTTCCGCCTCGGCACGATCAACGGGCAGCGGCTCGAGCCGAACCGTGACGACTTCGCGGCACGCACCGACTCCGGCGGACCGCTGCTGTTGTTCCTGCCGGCGACCCGAGCCCGGCCCGCCGACTACCAGCTGTTCCTGTCCGCGGCGCTGCGCGACGGGTACCACGTGCTCGGGCTCGACTACTGGAACCTCGGCAAGACGCTGTCGGGGACGTGCGAGGCGGATCCGCACTGCTACGGGCAGGTGCAGCGGAACCGGTTCGACGGCACCCGGCCGTCACGGTTCAGCTCGGTGCAGCCGGCCGGCTCGATCGTCTCGCGGTTCCGCGACGCGATCGCCTACCTCGATGACCACGACCCGGACGGCGGGTGGGGACGGTTCGTCCAGGGCGACTCGGACATCGCCTGGCACGACATCGTGGTGGCCGGGCACTCGCAGGGCGGTGGAGAAGCTGCGTACATCGCGCACATCCGGCCGGTGCAGGGCGCGCTGATGTTCTCCTCGCCCGTCGAGTCGTTGGGCAGCGAGCACGCGGCCTGGATGGACCGCCCGGGGCGGACACCGGTCGCCCGGATGTACGCGATCGACGACGTGCGCGACGTCTTCGGCCCCCGGATCCGCGGCTCCTGGAAGGTGCTCGGGCTCGACGGTCCCGACGGGCCGTTCCGGACCGACACCGCGCCGCCCGGACCCGACGAGGACCCGCACGCGATCCTCACCGACATCGCGGTGGGGTCGCCGGCCGAGGCGCACTCGCGCACGATCAAGGACACGACCCCGATCGGCCGCGACGGGCTCCCGCGGATGGAGGCGCTGTGGCAGTGGCTGCTCCACCGCTTCCCCTCGGACCCGTCATAGGATCCCGCAATACTCTGAGTCCGTGCAGCAAGCAGGCGAACGACCCGACCTGCGCTCGACCATCCGTGCCCGCGCGGCGCAGGACGGGGAGCGCAGCTACCTCGAGGACGCGCGCAGTGACCGCGTCCTGACCTACCGTGCGCTCGAGGACGCGGTGTCGGCGTGGTCGTCGACCTTCGACGCGATCGGGGTCGCGCCGTCCGGGGCGGTCCTGGTCGACCTCGCCGACCCGCTCTCGTTCGCGGTCGTGCACCTCGCCGCCCTCGCGACCGGTCGGCGGGCGATCCCCGTCGACACCGGACAGCCGACCTCGGAACCCGGCCGTCTCGCCGACCTGATCGGCGGCGCCTCGCTCGTGGTGTCGGACCGCGCCGTGGACGCGACCGTCCCCGGGGCGCCGGCGAGCGGGATCGACGCGGCCACGTTCCTCCCGGCAGCCGTCCGCGACGGCGACCTGCCGTCGGAGAACCCGGACGCACCCGGCGAGGGGTCCGTCGTGCTCTTCACCTCCGGCTCCACCGGCACCCCGAAGGGCGTCGAGCTGCCCGAGTCGCAGCTGCTGTTCGTGGCCCGGTCCGTGGCGCAGCACAACCGCCTCACGCCGGAGGACCGCGGGTTCAACTCCCTCCCGCTCTTCCACGTGAACGCCGAGGTCGTCGGGTTGTTGGCGACCCTCGTGGCCGGCGGGACCCTCGTGCTCGACCGGCGGTTCCGTCGCACCGGCTTCTGGGAGCTGCTCGCCGAGCGCCGGATCACCTGGCTGAACGCGGTCCCGGCGATCCTCGCGGTCCTCGCGAAGACCGGTCCGCTCGACTTCCCCGAGGGGCTCCGGTTCGTCCGCAGCGCCTCCGCTCCGCTGCCCGATCCGGTGCGGCAGGCGCTCGGCGACGTCCCGCTCGTCGTCAGCTGGGGGATGACCGAGGGGGCGTCGCAGATCACCGCCACGCCGCTCGGTGCACCCGCACGCGTCGGGACCGTCGGCGTGCCGGTCGGGTCCGAGGTGCAGGTCCGGGGCGAGGACGGCACGGTGCTGCCCGCCGACGAGGTCGGCGCCCTCTGGATCCGCGGCGAGGGCATCGTCCACCGCTACCTCTTCGGTCGCGCAGCCGAGCGGTTCGACGCGGACGGCTGGTTGAGCACGGGCGACGTCGGATCGGTCTCGGCGGACGGCTGGGTGTCGCTCGCCGGTCGCTCGGACGACGTCATCAACCGGGGCGGCGAGAAGGTGTACCCGTCCGAGGTGGAGGACGTGCTGCTCGGCGACGACCGCGTGCTCGAGGCCGTGGTCGTCGGGCGGCCGCACGAGGTCCTCGGCGCGGTGCCGATCGCCTACGTGATCCCGCAGCCGGACGAGGCCGTGGACGCCGAGGCCCTGGTCGCCGACCTCACCGCGCGAGCCGAGGCGCACCTCACACGGTTCCGCCGTCCGGTCGAGATCGTCGTCGTGCCCGACCTGCCGCGCGCGCCGACCGGCAAGGTCCAGCGGGCGAAGGTGCGGACGATGGCCGAACACCCGTGACCGACGCCGCCACGCCCACCGCCGACGCCGCCACGCCCACCGCCGGCGCCGCTACGCCCACCGCCGACGCTGCCGACCGTCGGGTGCAGACGCCGACCCGCACCGCCGAGGGGAAGCCGCGGCACCTCTACGAGGTCGACGTCCTCCGCATCCTGACCTTCGCCTGCGTCATCGGCGTGCACACCACGAGTCACACGGTCGCCGCCGACGACGTCCCGCTGAACGCCCTGCTCGGCCTGCTCCACTTCACCCGCCTGGTCTTCTTCTCGCTGACGGCCTTCGTGCTCGTCTACAGCTACACGCTCCGACCGCGGCCGATGGCGCAGTTCTGGCCGAAGCGCTTCCTGCTCGTCGGCGTGCCCTACCTGGCGTGGTCCTTCGTCTACGTGGCGTCGTCCTGGCTCCTCAGCGCCACTCGCCGGGGCGACGTGCCCGACCTCGTGCGCACCTACGCCGAGGGCATCGTCACCGGCGTCTCCTGGTACCACCTCTACTTCCTGCTCGTGACGATGCAGGTGTACCTGCTCCTGCCGGTCATCGCGTGGCTGGTCCGGAGGACGCGCGGCCACCACGTCGCGGTCCTCGCCGGGACGCTCGTGTTCCAGCTCGTGGTCTTCGCGGGGTACAAGTACTTCCCCGCCAGCGACGCGTGGATGCACGGCTACCAGAAGCAGTTCTTCTTCTCGTACGTGTTCTTCATCGTGTCCGGCGCGATCGCCGCCGACCACGCGGACGCCTTCCTCCGGTTCATCCGGGTGCACCGCCGCGCCGTCCTCTGGGGCTTCGCGGGCGTCGGCGCGCTCACCCTCGGCGTGTGGTGGCTGCAGGTCGGTCTCGGGCAGTCGCTCTACGCCGCCGGCACGCCCCTGCAGCCCGTCCAGGTGCTCTGGAGCAGCGCCGTGTTCGTCGGGTTCCTGGCGATCGGCGCGCGCTGGGCGGATCGGCGTCGGCCCGGGAGCGCGCTCGCCCGCGTCGTCGACTACGGCTCGGACCGGTCGTTCGGCATCTTCCTCAGCCACCCGTTCGCGATCTGGATCCTGCTGTACGGCGACAGCTGGCTCGAACGGGTCGTGCCCCCGCCCTGGCTCACGCTGGTCACCTACGTGCTCGTGCTCGTGCTGTCGGTGGCCGTGACGGAGCTGTTCCGGTGGACGCCGTTGAGCGTGCCGCTCACGGGGCGGCCGTCGTTGTCGTCGCGTGGGCAACGGGCGGCGCGGGCGCGGAAGCGGGAGGCGGCTGCTCGGGGTGCGGGTGCTGGTGCCGTGCCGGTGGTCGCCCCGGAACCGCGGGTCGAGCCGGCCGAGCCGGTCGAGCCGGACGATGCGCTCGTGGGGGAGACGGACGACGTCGGGCCGCGGTCGACGCGCTGAGCGCGTCCGTCGATGGGGCGTCGCCCGCACCGCGTGGGGACTGGAGGCACGGGTCGGGCTGGCACCGCGCCTCCCGTCGTGCGCAGTGTCGGACGGGAGGCGCGGGTCGGCCTGGCACCGCGCCTCCCGTCCGCAGCGTGCAGCGGTCGTCGCGACGCGGATCAGCCGGCGTGCTGCTCGGCCTTCGGGACGCCGATCTCGAGGACGCCGTCCGTCATCGTGAGTCGCGTCGGCTTCATGAACCACGCGACCACGGCCGCAGCGGCGAGCAGCACGCAGGAGAGCGCGAAGGGCAGCTGCCAGCCGGAGGCGTCGATCAGCGCGCCGAACACGATCGGCGAGATCACGCCGGCGATGCCGAAGCCGGTGTTCATGAACCCCGACGCGGTGCCGGACCACTGCGGGGCGACGTCCATCGGGATGGCCCAGAGGTTGGCGTTGCAGAGCTCCAGGAAGAAGAACGAGAGGGCGAGCGAGATCGTCGCGACGACCAGGCCCTGCCCGATCACGAGGGGGACGAGGCAGACGAGGGAGCCGCCGAGGCCGATGACGAGGACGATCCTCCGGGCGTTCCGGCTGTCGCCGCCGCGGTGGATGATGCGGTCGCTGAGCATCCCGCCGACGGTGTCGCCGACGACGCCCGCGAGGAGCACGAGCGTGGTGAAGAGGGCGAACTGGCTGATCGGCAGGCCGTAGGTGTCGCTGAGGAACGTCGGGATCCAGGTGAGGAACACCCAGAGCACCCAGCCGTACCCGAAGTCGACGAAGGTCACCGGGGAGATCTGCCGGGCCAGCGTGCGCCACGGGACGGGCGGCCGGGTGGCGCGGGTCTCGACGGGCGGGAGCTCGTCGAGCTCGACCTGCTGGATGCCGGCGGTGTCCTCGGGCTTGTCGCGGAACCAGACGAACCAGACGATCGCCCAGGCGATGGACAGGACGGCCGTCGCGAAGAAGGCCCACCGCCAGCTGCCCGTCGCACCGATGACCCAGGCGACGAGGAGCGGTGCGAGGGCGTTGCCGAGGCGCGCCGCGGAGTGCACGACGCCCTGTGCGAAGCCGTTGCGGTCGCGGGGGATCCAGCGGCTCATGGCCTGGGTGGCGGCGGGGAACGCGGCGGCCTCGCTCAGGCCGAGGAGGGCGCGGGCGGCGAAGAGCGTCCAGAAGCCGACCGAGAACCCGGTCCAGAGGGTGGCGACACCCCAGATCACGGTGATGACGAACAGGGCCTTCCGGGGACCGAACTTCTCGGCGATCGTGCCGCCGAAGACCTGCAGCAGGGCGTAGGGGAGTGCGAAGGCGGAGACGATGAGCCCGGCGGTCGTCTCGTTGAAGCCGAAGTCCTCGGTGATGTGGGGGAGCGCCGTGGAGATGTTGGTGCGGTCGATGTACGAGATCGCGTACATGCAGCACAGCAGGATGAGCACTCGTCCGCGGATGCGTCCGCGGAACGGGGTGCCCTTCGTCGGTGCGGCGGGGGTCGCCGTCGTCATGGGGGCCTCTTCGGGGAGTGAGAGCGAGTCGGGTTGCTGAACGGATCGGAGGCTATGCCGGGTCCCTATCAGCGGTCTCGGAGCGTGCTTGGCGTGGACGATACGCCGAGGGCGAGCAGACGGCTCCGGTGTCAGGGGTGCCGACTACCGTGGTGGGCATGGCAGTGTCAATCGAGCCCACGCGCGCGGTCCGCCCGTTCGAGGTCATCAGCGAGTACTCGCCGAGCGGCGACCAGCCCGCGGCGATCGCCGAACTGGCCGGTCGCATCAACGCCGGTGAGACCGACGTCGTGCTGCTCGGTGCGACCGGTACGGGCAAGTCGGCGACGACCGCGTGGCTCATCGAGCAGGTGCAGCGGCCGACGCTCGTGCTCGCGCACAACAAGACCCTGGCGGCCCAGCTCGCGAACGAGTTCCGGAGCCTGCTGCCGAACAACGCCGTCGAGTACTTCGTCTCGTACTACGACTACTACCAGCCCGAGGCGTACGTCCCGCAGACGGACACCTTCATCGAGAAGGACTCCTCGGTCAACGCCGAGGTCGAGCGGCTCCGGCACTCGACGACGAACTCGCTGCTCAGCCGGCGCGACGTCGTGGTGGTCTCGACGGTGTCCTGCATCTACGGCCTGGGGACGCCGGAGCAGTACATGAACGCCTCGGTCGCGCTGCACGTCGGCCAGACCATCTCCCGCGACCAGCTCGTCCGCAAGTTCGTCGCGATGCAGTACCAGCGGAACGACGTCGACTTCGCACGAGGGACCTTCCGGGTCCGCGGCGACACGCTCGAGATCATCCCGATGTACGAAGAGCACGCGATCCGCATCGAGATGTTCGGCGACGAGGTCGAGGCCCTGTCGTACCTGCACCCGCTCACCGGCAACGTGATCGAGGACATGCCCGCCGTGTCGATCTTCCCGGCGTCGCACTACGTCGCCGACACCGAGGTCATGCACCGGGCGATCGCCACGATCAAGGACGAACTCGCCGAGCGCCTGGCCGAGCTCGAGGGGCAGGGCAAGCTGCTCGAGGCCCAGCGGCTCCGGATGCGCACCACGTTCGACATCGAGATGATGGAGCAGATCGGCTTCTGCTCCGGCATCGAGAACTACTCGCGCCACATGGACGGCCGTGCCGCGGGGGAACCGCCGCACTGCCTGCTCGACTTCTTCCCGGACGACCTCCTCATCGTGATCGACGAGTCGCACGTCACCGTGCCGCAGATCGGCGCGATGTACGAAGGGGACGCCTCCCGCAAGCGCACGCTGGTCGAGCACGGGTTCCGGCTGCCGAGCGCCCTCGACAACCGACCGCTCACCTGGGAAGAGTTCCTCGAGCGCTCCGGCCAGAAGGTCTACCTGTCGGCGACCCCGGGCCGGTACGAACTCGGCGTGACCGACAGCGTCGTCGAGCAGATCATCCGCCCGACGGGCCTGGTCGACCCCGAGATCGTCGTGAAGCCGAGTGACGGCCAGATCGACGACCTGCTCGAGGAGATCAACCAGCGCGTCGAGAAGGACGAGCGTGTGCTCGTCACGACGCTGACCAAGCGCATGGCCGAGGAACTCACCGACTTCCTCGGCAACGCCGGCGTCCGGGTCCGGTACCTGCACTCCGACGTCGACACCCTCAAGCGCGTCGAGCTGCTGACCGAACTGCGCCAGGGCGTCTACGACGTGCTCGTCGGCATCAACCTCCTGCGCGAGGGGCTCGACCTGCCCGAGGTCTCGCTCGTGGCGATCCTCGACGCCGACAAGGAAGGCTTCCTCCGCTCGTCGACGTCGCTCATCCAGACGATCGGTCGTGCCGCCCGCAACGTGTCGGGCCAGGTGCTGATGTACGCCGACAAGATGACCGACTCGATGAAGACCGCGATCGAGGAGACCGACCGGCGCCGCGAGAAGCAGGTGGCGTACAACACCGAGCGCGGCATCGACCCGCAGCCGCTGCGCAAGAAGATCGCCGACATCACCGAGATCCTGGCGCGTGAGAACGACGACACGAAGGCGCTGCTCGAAGGTCGCCCCGGAGCGGACGGCCGACGCTCGCCGACGCCGAACCTCAAGCGCGGCGGGATCGCCGGCGAGGGGGCGATGCAGCTCGAAGCGACCATCGGCGACCTCAACGAGCAGATGCTGCAGGCGGCGGCCGAGCTGAAGTTCGAACTCGCCGCACGGCTCCGCGACGAGGTGCAGGACCTCAAGAAGGCGCTCCGCCAGATGGAGTCGGCGGGCCATGTCAGCTGACGCCGGCGCGCGCGCCGCGCGCGACGGGTCTCGTCGCACCGTCGTCGTCACCGGTGCGAGTGCCGGCCTCGGGTACTTCGCCGCGGAGCAGCTCGCCGCCGCCGGTCACCGCGTCGTCCTCGCGACCCGCAGCCGCGAGCGCGCTGCGGCGGCCGAGCGGAGCATCCGTCGCCACGTGGACGGCGCCGACCTCGCGCACGTGCACCTCGACCTCGCCGACCTCGACAGCGTGCGGGCAGCCGCCGACGAGCTCGCGGCGCTGCAGCCGGAGGGTGTCGACGCGATCGTGAACAACGCCGGCGTGGTGGGCGCGAGCACGATGCAGCGAACGGCCCAGGGCACCGAGCTGCAGGTGGGCACGAACCACCTCGGGCACTTCGCCTGGACGGCGCTGACGCTCCCACTGCTCGACCGCCGCGCGGGCCGCGTGGTGCACCTCGGGTCGATCGCCCACCGGTGGGCACGGCTCGACCCGGCGGGCCCGCTCGGCGCGAGCCACTACTCGAGTTACCGCCAGTACGGGCGGAGCAAGCTCGCGGTCATGCTCTTCGGCTTCGAGCTCGCCGAACGCCTCGCCGATGCCGGGTCACCGGTCTCCAGCGTCGTCGCGCATCCCGGGTTCTCGCTCGACCTGCTGTCACCCGAGCGTCCCGACGTCGCATCGTCCCGATCGGAGCCGGCGTGGACCCGTCCGGCGCAGCGGCTGTACGCCCAGGGCAAGGACGCCGGCGCCGACCCGCTCGTGCACGCGGCGATCGCCGACGGCGTCCGATCCGGCGAGTACTGGGGGCCGTCGGGCTGGATGCAGCTCCGGGGGCCGGCAGCGGTCGTCCGGGCCGAACCGCGGGCCCACGACCGGGCCGAGGCCGCCCGGCTCTGGGTGGCGAGCGAGCGTGCCGCCGGGGTCGCGTTCGCTCTCGACGCACTCGTCTGACCGTCCATCGCGGCCGAATGTCGGTGCCGCTTCGTAGAATCGACGACGATGACCATCACCTCTGACCGCGGAACCTCGACGTCGGGCCGGAATGCCTTCGGCGAGCCCGTAGACCTCCACATCCCCGGCGGCACGGCACCGCACAGCACCTCCACGCTCAGCGTGCGCGGTGCCCGCGTGCACAACCTGCGCGACGTCGACCTCGAGATCCCACGCGACTCGCTCGTCGTGTTCACGGGTCTGTCCGGATCCGGCAAGTCCTCGCTGGCGTTCGACACGATCTTCGCCGAGGGACAGCGCCGCTACGTCGAGTCGCTGTCCGCGTACGCGCGCCAGTTCCTCGGGCAGGTCGACCGCCCGGACGTCGACTTCATCGAAGGGCTCTCGCCCGCGGTCTCGATCGACCAGAAGTCGACGAACCGCAACCCGCGCTCGACGGTCGGCACCATCACCGAGGTCTACGACTACATGCGTCTGCTCTGGGCGCGCATCGGCATCCCGCACTGCCCCGTCTGCGGTGAGGTGATCAGCAAGCAGAGCGTGCAGCAGATCGCCGACCAGCTCATGGAGTTCGAGTCGGGCACGCGCTTCCAGGTGCTCGCGCCCGTCATCTCCAAGAAGAAGGGCGAGTTCGTCGACCTCTTCCAAGAACTGGCGGCGTCCGGCTACGCCCGCGCGATCGTGGACGGGGAGCGCATCCAGCTCAGCGACCCGCCCAAGCTCAAGAAGCAGGTCAAGCACGACATCTCGGTCATCGTCGACCGTCTCGTCGCGAACGAGGACATCCTCGGGCGTCTGACCGACTCGCTCGAGACGGCACTGCGCCTGACCGACGGCACGGTCGCGATCGACCTCGTCGACGCCGAGGGACCCGGTGCGGTCCGGACCTACTCCGAGAACCTCTCCTGCCCGAACAACCACCCGCTGGCGCTCACCGAGATCGAGCCGCGCACGTTCTCGTTCAACGCGCCGTTCGGTGCGTGCCCCGAGTGCTCCGGCCTCGGTACCCGCATGTCGGTCGACCCGGACCTCGTCCTCGGCGACCCCGAGGCGTCCCTGCGCGACGGCGTCCTGCTGCCGTGGACGGGCACGAGCGGGCTCTACTCCTACTTCGAGAAGCTCCTCGCCGGCCTCGGCAAGGACCTCGGGTTCGACCTGGACACCCCGTGGAACCGTCTCGACGCCTCGGTCCAGGCAGCGATCCTCACCGGCAAGGACTTCCAGGTGTCGGTGTCCTGGCGCAACCGGTTCGGCCGCGAGATGCGGTACACGAGCGGGTTCGAGGGCGTCATGCCCTACATCGAGCGCAAGTTCGCCGAGGCCGAGTCGGACTCGCAGCGGCAGCGCTTCCAGGGCTACCTGCGAGAGGTCCCCTGCCCGGTCTGCGACGGCACGCGTCTCAAGCCCGAGGTGCTCGCGGTGACGGTGGACGGCCGCAGCATCGCCGACGTGACGGACATGTCGCTCGACAACGCGTACGGCTTCATGGAGAGCCTCACCCTCACCGAGCGCGAGGCGCACATCGCGGCGGCGGTCCTGCGCGAGATCCGGGCGCGGCTCGAGTTCCTGCTCGAGGTCGGTCTGAACTACCTGACGCTCTCCCGTGGCGCGGGCGGGCTGTCCGGCGGCGAGGCGCAGCGCATCCGTCTGGCCACCCAGATCGGGTCCGGTCTGACCGGCGTGCTCTACGTCCTCGACGAGCCGAGCATCGGGCTGCACCAGCGCGACAACCGGCGGTTGATCGACACCCTGGTGAAGCTCAAGGACCTCGGCAACACGCTCATCGTCGTCGAGCACGACGAGGACACGATCCGCACGGCTGACTGGGTCGTCGACATCGGCCCCGGCGCGGGTGTGAACGGCGGCAACGTCGTCCACTCCGGCTCGTACGAGGGGATCATCGAGAACCGCGAATCGATCACGGGCGACTACCTCGCGGGCCGACGTGCGATCGAGGTCCCGGCCGAGCGTCGCACGGTGAACCTCAAGCGCACGATCAGCGTGCAGGGTGCGCGGGCGAACAACCTCAAGTCGATCGATGCGGACTTCCCGCTCGGAGTGTTCACCGCGGTCACCGGGGTGAGCGGCTCGGGCAAGTCGACGCTCGTCAACGACATCCTCTACAAGGTGCTCGCCAACCAGCTCAACGGCGCACGGCACATCGCGGGCAAGCACACCCGCGTGAAGGGGCTCGACCAGCTCGACAAGGTCGTGCACGTCGACCAGGCGCCGATCGGTCGGACCCCGCGGTCCAACCCGGCGACGTACACGGGCGTGTTCGACCGGATCCGACAGCTCTTCGCCGAGACGCCCGAGGCGAAGGCGCGCGGCTACCAGCCCGGTCGCTTCAGCTTCAACGTCAAGGGCGGTCGCTGCGAGAACTGCTCCGGTGACGGCACGATCAAGATCGAGATGAACTTCCTCCCCGACGTCTACGTCGCGTGCGAGGTCTGCGGCGGTGCGCGGTACAACCGCGAGACGCTGCAGGTGCACTACAAGGGCAAGGACATCTCCGAGGTCCTCGACATGCCGATCAGCGAGGCAGCCGAGTTCTTCGAGCCGATCTCCGCGATCCACCGGTACATGGCGACCCTCGTCGACGTCGGGCTGGGCTACGTCCGGCTCGGACAGAGCGCGACGACCCTCTCCGGGGGCGAGGCGCAGCGCGTCAAGCTCGCCACCGAGCTCCAGCGCCGGTCGAACGGCCGGACGGTCTACGTCCTCGACGAACCGACCACCGGTCTGCACTTCGAAGACGTCCGCAAGCTGCTCCTCGTGCTGCAGAGCCTGGTCGACAAGGGCAACACGGTCATCACGATCGAGCACAACCTCGACGTCATCAAGTCGGCGGACTGGCTGATCGACATGGGACCCGAGGGTGGATCCGGCGGCGGGACGGTCCTCGCGACGGGGACGCCCGAGCACGTGGCGAACGTGCCCGAGAGCCACACCGGGGTCTTCCTCAAGGAGATCTTCGACGCGCAGGACGCGCGGGTCGGCAAGGAACAGGCGGTCGGCGCACGCACGGCCAGCCAGAAGCGGCCGAAGGCGAAGCAGAAGGCGGGTGCTCGGTAGGTGGCGGACACCGTCCCGTGGCGTCCGAAGGCGGGGGAGATCCCGACTGATCCGGGCGTCTACCGCTGGCGTGACGAAGCCGGCCGGGTGCTCTACGTCGGCAAGGCGAAGAACCTCCGTGCCCGGCTGAGCAACTACTTCGCACCGCTGCCGACGCTGCACGAGCGCACCCGGCGCATGGTGCTCACAGCACGGAGCGTCGAGTGGACGACGGTCGGCTCCGAGATCGAGGCGCTGCAGCTCGAGTACACGTGGATCAAGGAGTTCGATCCGCCCTTCAACGTCAAGTTCCGGGACGACAAGTCCTACCCGTACATGGCGATCACCCTGGGCGAGGAGTCGCCGCGGGTGATGGTCACCCGGAACCGGAAGATCAAGGGCGCGAAGTACTTCGGGCCCTACCCGAAGATCTGGGCCGTGCACGACACGATCGACCTGATGATCAAGGTGTTCCCGATCCGCACCTGCTCGGACTCGTCGTACAAGAAGGCGATGCAGACCGGCAAGCCGTGCTTCCCGGGGCAGATCGGCAAGTGCGGCGGCCCGTGCTCCCAGAAGGTCACGATCGCCGAGCACCGCGCGCTGGTCGAGGAGTTCGTGCGCTTCATGGCGAGCTACGACCGCCGGGTGATCACCCAGCTGCGGCAGCGCATGGCCGCTTCGGCCGACGCGATGCAGTACGAGCAGGCCGCGAAGTTCCGCGACCAGGTCGGCGCGCTCGAGGCCGTGCTCGAGAAGTCCGCGGTCGTGCTCCGCGACTCGGTCGACCTCGACCTGTTCGGCATCTCCGAGGACGAGCTCGCCGCGGCCGTGCAGCTGTTCTCGGTGCGCGGCGGGCGCATCCGCGGTGTGCGCGGGTGGGTCGTCGACAAGGAACTCGACATCTCGACGGGCGACCTCATCGAGCAGATCGTGCAGGGACAGTACGCGACGGGCGAGGAACCCCCGCGCGAGGTCGTCGTGCCGGAACTGCCGGAGGACGCCGACGCGCTGCAGCAGTGGCTCAGCGAACGCCGTGGCGGTCGGGGCACCAAGCTCAGCACCGCGCAGCGGGGTGACCGGGCGGGGCTCGCCCGGACCGCGGCGCAGAACGCTGCCCAGGCGCTCATGCTCTACAAGACGAAGCGCTCCGCCGACTACACGACGCGGTCCGCGGCGCTGGCGGACATCCAGGACGCCCTCGGCATGACCGAGGCACCGCTCCGCATGGAGTGCTACGACATCTCGCACCTGCAGGGGACGAACGTCGTCGCGTCGATGGTCGTGTTCGAGGACGGGTTGCCCCGCAAGGACCAGTACCGGCGGTACTCGATCGCCGAGACCACCGACGACACCGACAGCATGTACCAGGTGCTGTCCCGCCGGCTCGCGCGCCTCGACGAGGACGCCGAGCTGCCGGACGTTCCCGACGTCACCAGTGACGAGGTCGTCGAGGGCTCGAAGCCCACCAAGCGGTTCGCGTACCGGCCGCAGCTCCTCATCGTCGACGGCGGGCAGCCACAGGTGCAGGCGGCGAAGCGCGCGATGGACGAGGCCGGGGTGCACGACATCGCGCTCGTGGGCATCGCGAAGCGGCTCGAGGAACTCTGGTTGCCGGACGACGACTTCCCGGTGATCCTGCCGCGCAACTCCGAGGCACTGTTCCTCATCCAGCGCATCCGTGACGAGGCACACCGGTTCGCGATCACGCTCCAGCGGACCCGGCGCAAGCGGGACGTCCGGTCGCGGCTGTCCGAGATCCCGGGTCTCGGCCCCACCCGGGTGAACGCGCTGCTGAAGCACTTCGGGTCGGTGGCGCGGCTGCGCGAGGCGACGGCGGAGGAGATCGCCGAGGTGAACGGCGTCGGGCCGGCGACTGCGGCGGCCGTGGTCACGAAGCTCGCGCAGACGCCGACGAGCGCGCCGGAGGCCGCGGGCGCCCCGACGCCGACGAGCGCGCCGGAGGCCGCGGGCGCCCCGACGCCGACGAGTGCTCCCGACGGGGCCGGTGCGCCGGACACGGCGATCGAACCCGGCAGCGCCAGCGCGGCCGACGCAGCCGGCGAACCGGGCACCGCCAGCGCGCCCGGCCCAGCCAGCGCGCCCGACCTGGCAGCTGCCACGCAGTCGGCAGCGACCCGCTCCGGAGGGCCGGCCCGGCTCCCCGAGGTGACCGACGACGGCCCGCACCTGCCCGCATGACGCACACCGCGCCTCCCGTGCGGCCGACGGACGGACAGGACCCGACCGGCGGACGGCACCAGACCGACGGACAGGACCCGACCGACGGACCGCACCCGACCGACGGGCCACACCCGACCGACGGACGTCACCCGACCGACGGACCGCACCCGACCGACGGGCCACGGCCGACGGACGGACCGCACCCGACCGGATGACGCACCCCGAGCCCGGCGTCCGGGCGATACCCTTGTCCCGCAGCCGAGACCTCCCCGGGCGACGCGCCCGGGCCGCCACGACGGAGCCCACTCCCAGATGACCGACAGCGTCCCAGCGCCGACACGATCGCCGCAGCAGCACGACATCCTCATCGTCACCGGCATGTCCGGAGCCGGTCGTTCGACGGTGGGGAAGGCGCTCGAGGACCTCGGCTGGTACGTCGTCGACAACCTCCCGACACAGATGCTCGCGCCGCTCACCGAGCTCGCGGACCGTGCCGGTGAGAAGATCCCCAAGATCGCCACGGTGGTCGACGTCCGCGGCGGCCGGTTCTTCACCGACCCCGAGCAGGCGGTCGAGCAGGTGCGCAAGAGCGCCTCGGCCCGGGTCCGGGTGCTGTTCCTCGAGGCGACGGACGCGGTCCTCGTGCGGCGCTTCGAGCAGGTGCGGCGACCGCACCCGCTCCAGGGTGAGGACACGCTGCTCGACGGCATCGGCCGCGAACGCAGTCGGCTCGCTGCCCTGCGCGAGGCGTCGGACCTCGTCATCGACACCTCCGACCTGAACATCCACCAACTCGCGAACGCCGTGACCGAGCAGTTCGCCGACGACCACTTCACGGGTGTCCAGGTGACCCTGATGAGCTTCGGGTTCAAGTACGGACTGCCCGCCGACGCCGACATGGTGGCCGACGTGCGGTTCCTGCCGAACCCCTACTGGGTCCCGGAACTCCGCCCGCACACGGGCCTCGACCGACCCGTCTCGGACTACGTCCTGGCCCAGCCCGGAGCCCGCACGTTCGTCGAGCGCTACGCCGACGTCCTCGAGCCGGTGTTCGAGGGGTACCAGCGCGAGAACAAAAGACACGCTACGATCGCCATCGGCTGTACCGGCGGCAAGCACCGTTCGGTCGCCATCGTCGCCGAGCTGGCGAACCTCCTCCGCGGGATGCCCGACGTCGCCGTGCGTGTGAAGAACCGAGACCTCGGCCGAGAGTGACCGTCCCTCCGGCCGCTCCACACGACGTGCGCCGGGCACGCGGACCCCACCAGAAGAAACGTTAGGAATGATGCTGTGCCGTTGACTGCCGAGGTCAAGGACGAACTGGCCCGGGTCGTCGTGAACCGCAACACGGTCCGCGCTGCCGAGCTCGCGACCATCCTGCGGTTCGCGGGTGGCCTGCACGTCATCTCGGGCCGGATCGCCGTCGAGGTCGAACTCGACACCCGGATCATCGTGCACCGCGTGCGCAAGGACCTCGCCGAGCTGTACGGCGTGCGGAGCGAGGCGTCGGTGGGGTCGTCCGCGTCCGCCCGTCGTGGCACCCGGTACCTCGTGCGCGTGCTCGAGGCGGGAGAGACCCTCGCCCGGCAGACGGGCCTCATGGACGCCCGCCGCCGCCCGGTGCGCGGTCTGCCGAACCGGCTCACCACCGGCAACCGCGAGGACCTCGCCGCGATCTGGCGTGGTGCGTTCCTCGCCGCCGGCACCCTGACCGACCCCGGTCGTGCCGCCGCACTCGAGGTCACCTGCCCCGGCAACGAGGCAGCGATGGCCCTGGTCGGCGCTGCCTCGCGGCTCGGCATCGCGGCGAAGGGCCGTGAGGTCCGCGGCGTGCACCGCGTGGTCATCCGCGACGGCGAGGCCATCGGCCAGATGCTGACCGTGATGGGCGCCGCCCGCACCACCGCCGACTGGGAGGAGATGCGCCAGCGCCGCGAGGTCCGCGCCACCGCCAACCGTCTCGTCAACTTCGACGACGCGAACCTCCGTCGCTCCGCGCAGGCCGCCGTCGCCGCGTGCGCGCGGGTCGAGCGTGCGCTCGAGATCCTCGGCGACGAGGTCCCCGACCACCTCCAGTACGCCGGATCGCTGCGGCTGCAGCACCGCGACGCGTCCCTCGACGAGCTCGGCCAGCACGCGGATCCGCCGATGACGAAGGACGCCATCGCCGGGCGCATCCGCCGCCTCCTCGCGATGGCCGACAAGCGCGCGTCCGACCTCGGGATCCCGGGGACCGAAGCGAGCGTTCCCGAGGAGCTCGAAGGGGCCTGATCGACGGTCGTGACGACGTTCCGGACGGGAGGCGCGGTGCCAGCTGGCACCGCGCCTCCCGTCCGTCGTCGGGGTGGTCCAGGGCGGCGCTCGCGACCGTCCGGACGGACCGTCATCCCGCGCGGTCTGGCAGAGTCCGACTGCTAGGGTCGTTACGGCGACGTTACGGGGCGTATCGTCCACCACACGTGGGCCCGAAGGGCCACACGACTCCGAAAGCAGCGCCCCCCGGGCGCTCCACACCCACCAGGAGATCCATTGACCGTCAAGATCGGTATCAACGGCTTCGGCCGCATCGGCCGTAACTTCTTCCGGGCCGCACTGGCCAAGGGCAGCGACCTCGAGATCGTGGCGGTGAACGACCTCACCGACAACGCGTCCCTCGCGAACCTGCTGAAGTTCGACTCCATCACCGGCAAGCTCCCGGCGACGGTCGAGCTCGACGGCGACAACATCGTGGTCGACGGCAAGGCGATCAAGGTCCTCGCGGAGCGCGACCCCGCCAACCTCCCCTGGGGCGAGCTGGGTGTCGACATCGTCATCGAGTCGACCGGTTTCTTCACCAAGGCCGCCGATGCGCAGAAGCACATCGACGCCGGTGCCAAGAAGGTCATCATCTCCGCCCCGGCCACGGGTGACGACGTCACCATCGTGCTCGGCGTGAACGAGGACCAGTACGACCCCGCGAACCACAACATCATCTCGAACGCGTCCTGCACCACGAACAGCCTCGCGCCGCTCGCCAAGGTGTTCCACGACAAGTTCGGCATCGAGCGCGGTCTCATGACCACGGTCCACGCCTACACCGCCGACCAGAACCTCCAGGACGGCCCGCACAAGGACCCGCGTCGTGCGCGTGCCGCCGCCCTGAACATCGTCCCGACCTCCACGGGTGCGGCGAAGGCCATCGGCCTCGTCCTGCCGGAGCTCGCCGGCAAGCTCGACGGCTTCGCGCTCCGCGTCCCGGTGCCGACCGGCTCGATCACCGACCTCACCCTCGAGACCAAGTCCGAGGTCACCGTCGACGAGATCAACGCCGCCTACAAGGAGGCAGCCGAGGGCCCGCTCAAGGGCATCCTGCTCTACAGCGAGGACCCGCTGGTGTCGACCGACATCACCACGGACCCGCACTCCTCGATCTACGACTCCGGCCTGACCAAGGTCATCGGCGGCCTCGTGAAGATCACCTCGTGGTACGACAACGAGTGGGGCTACTCGAACCGCCTCGTCGACCTCACCGAGTACGTGGGCGAGCGCCTCTAACCCATGGCACTCCGCACCCTCGAGGACCTCGGCGACCTCGCCGGCAAGCGTGTCGTCGTCCGTTGTGACCTCAACGTCCCGCTCAAGGACGGCGTGATCACGGACGACGGCCGCGTGCGCGCGTCGCTGACCACCCTGAACACCCTCATCAACGCCGGCGCCCGCGTCATCGTGATCTCCCACCTGGGCCGCCCCGACGGCGAGCCCAAGCCGGAGTTCTCGCTCGCGCCGGTGGCCCAGCGGCTCTCCGAGCTGCTCGGCAAAGAGGTCACGTTCGTCGGCGAGACCGTCGGCGACGAAGCGACCGCGGCCGCCGGGGAACTCGGGGACGGCGACGTCCTGCTGCTCGAGAACCTCCGGTTCAACCCGGAGGAGACCTCGAAGGACGCTGCCGTGCGCAGTGGCTTCGCGGACCGCATCGCCGCCCTCGGGGACGCCTTCGTGTCCGACGGCTTCGGTGTGGTGCACCGCAAGCAGGCCTCGGTGTACGAGCTCGCGTCCGCGCTGCCCAGCGCAGCGGGGTCGCTCATCGAGACCGAGCTCGGCGTGCTCGAACGCCTCACGACGACGCCGGAGCGGCCGTACACGGTCGTGCTCGGCGGGTCGAAGGTCAGCGACAAGCTGGGTGTCATCGACCACCTCCTGCCGCAGGTCGACACGCTGTGCATCGGCGGCGGCATGCTCTTCACGTTCCTCGCGGCCCAGGGCCACGGGGTCGCGAAGTCGCTGCTCGAGGCCGACCAGCTCGACGTCGTCCGCGAGTACCTCTCGCGGGCGAAGGAACTCGGCGTGACGATCGACCTGCCGACGGACGTCGTCGTGGCGTCCGGGTTCGCGGCCGACGCGTCGCACGAGACCGTCGCCGCGGACGCGATCGAGTCGTCGTCCTTCGGGGCGGACGGCATCGGCCTCGACATCGGCCCGGAGACGGCGGCGCGGTTCGCGTCCGCGGTGTCCTCGTCGAAGACCGTGTTCTGGAACGGTCCGATGGGCGTGTTCGAGTTCCCGGCCTTCGCCGCCGGCACGAAGACCGTCGCACAGGCCCTGACCGAGGTCGACGGCCTCGGTGTGGTCGGCGGTGGCGACTCCGCCGCGGCCGTCCGGTCGCTCGGCTTCTCGGACGACCAGTTCGGGCACATCTCGACTGGTGGCGGTGCGAGCCTCGAGTTCCTCGAGGGCAAGTCGCTCCCCGGTCTCGAAGCACTGGGGTGGTCGCGATGACCCGGACGCCGTTGATCGCGGGCAATTGGAAGATGAACCTGGACCACCTCCAGGCCATCGCCACCGTGCAGAAGCTCGCGTGGACGCTGAAGGACGCACGCCACGACTTCGACGACGTCGAGGTCGCGGTCTTCCCGCCCTTCACCGACCTCCGGAGCGTGCAGACGCTCATCTCGGCCGACAAGCTCCCGATCCGCTTCGGTGCGCAGGACCTGTCCCAGTACGACTCGGGCGCCTACACGGGCGACGTGTCCGGGGCGTTCCTCGCCGCACTCGACGCGCAGTACGTCATCGTCGGACACTCCGAGCGACGCACGCTGCACGCGGAGACCGACGAGGTCGTCGCCGCGAAGACCGCCGCGGCCGTCAAGCACGGTCTCGTGCCGGTGGTCTGCGTCGGCGAGACGGGTGAGCAGCGCGAGGAGCGCGGCGCCGGTGTCGTGCCGGTCGAGCAGCTGCAGGTCGTCCTCGACGCCGTGCAGCCCTCCGAGATCGTCGTGGCGTACGAGCCGGTCTGGGCGATCGGCTCCGGCCAGGCCGCGACCGCCGAGCAGGCGCAGGACGAATGCGCTGCGATCCGTCGAGGGATCGCTGCAGCCTGGGGCGACGAGGCAGCCGCGGCGACGCGGGTCCTCTACGGCGGCTCGGTGAAGTCGGGCAACATCGCCGGCTTCCTGCGCGAGCCCGACATCGACGGCGCGCTCGTCGGTGGCGCCTCCCTCGACGTGCAGGAGTTCGCGGCCATCGCGCGCTTCCGGCAGCACGTCGGACTCTGATCCACCGGACACAGGCCGGTCGCCATCGTGCGGCCGGCCTGTGCCACGCCCAGCCCGGGGACCTCGGCCGACCACCAGGCCGGTATACTCGGATGGCTGACTGACACGAAAGGTACGTCGTGGCGATTCTCTCCGTCGTGCTGCAGGTCCTGCTCGCGATAACGAGCCTCCTGCTCACGCTCCTCATCCTGCTGCACAAGGGCCGCGGTGGTGGCCTCTCCGACATGTTCGGCGGCGGCGTGACGAGCAACCTCGGGGCGTCCGGCGTCGCCGAGCGCAACCTCAACCGCATCACGGTGATCCTCGGTCTCCTCTGGATCGTGTCGATCATCGTGCTCGGTCTCATCAACAAGTTCACGGCGGGGAGCTGATCCATGGCATCCGGAGGCAGTGCAATCCGGGGTTCGCGCGTCGGCGCGGGCCCGATGGGGGAGCAGGACCGCGGGGTCCAGGCCGAGCGTGTGGCGATCTCGTACTGGGACGCCCTCGGCAACGAGGTCGTGCGGTACTTCGCCGCCGGCCTCCCCGATGACGAGATCCCCGAGACGGTGGACTCGCCGTCGACCGGGCTCCCGGCTGGTCGCGACAAGGAGAACCCTCCTGTGGTCTCCAAGACCGAGCCGTACAAGACGCACCTCGCGTACGTGAAGGAGCGCCGCACCGAAGAAGAGGCGGCGCAGCTCCTCGAGGACGCGTTGCAGCAGCTCCGTCAGCGTCGCGGCACCGCGAAGTAGTCGCACGAGACGTCCGAAGGCCCCCGTACCGATCCGGTACGGGGGCCTTCGTGCGTGTGGTGGGTGCGCGGGGGCGGCATCGAGTGGGCAGGACACGCCGGAGGCGTCCCTTCGAGCGGGCGGAACGCGCCGCTCCGGCGCGCCGAGCGTGACGTATTCTGCCCGCTCGCGGGCGGGCGGGCGGGCGGGCGCGGCAGCCGCACCCACGGACGGACGGGAGGCGCGGTGCCAGCCGGCACCGCGCCTCCCGTCCGTCAGGGACCCGCGTCTAGTACGTCGACGCGATGAGGTTCTCGGGGACGTCGCGAGCGGCGTCCTGGTCCACGAAGAACACGGTGCGCTTGCGCCCCTGCACGCCACCGACGGGGACCTCGTCGACCGAGGCACCCGCGAGCGCGAGCCCGAGGACCGAGGCCTTCTCGGCACCCGACAGGATGACCCAGACACGCTGCGACGCGTTGATCGCCGGGTAGGTGAGGGTCAGGCGCTGCGGCGGCGGCTTGGGGGAGTCGTCCACCGGCAGCACGATGCGGTCCGTCACGGTGAGCTGCGGGAACTCCGGGAAGAGCGACGCGGTGTGACCGTCGGGTCCGACCCCGAGGAGCGTGATGTCGAACCGCGGCGCGATGGCGTCGTCCGGCGCGGCAGCGTGGAGCTCCTGCTCGTAGCGGGTCGCAGCGTCCTCGATCGAGATGCCAGCGTCCGACGCCGCGATCGGGTGGATGTTCGACTCCGGGATGTCGACGTGGTCGAAGAAGTCCGTCTGCGTGCCGGTGATGTTGCGATCGGCATCGCCCGCGGGCACCCAGCGCTCGTCGACCCACCACACGTGCACCTTCGACCAGTCGACGCTCTCACGCGCCGGCGACTGGCCGATCGCGGCGAGGACGAGGGACGACACGGAGCCACCGCTGATGGCGATGTCCGCGCGCTCCTGCTCGTCGAGCACGTCGATGATCTTCGTGATGAAGCGTGCGGCGACCGAAGCGCCGAGGGCCTGCTTGTCCGGGTGCACCAGCACCCGCCGTTCGTTGGTCACGTGACTCCCGTGTTCGTGGTGGTCGACCGGTCGTACGACCACCGTCGGTCCGACCGTCCGGGCCGGCCGCCGCTCGCGCTGGACGAACGACGGCCGGCCCGACCGGTCGTGTGGGGCTTGCTCAGCCGGCGATGGACTCGCGCAGCTGGGGGACCCCGTGCTTGACGACGTCTCCGAAGAGGACGTCCGGGTCGAGTCTACGGAGTTCCTCGGCCAGGCAGTCGCGCAGGTTGCGGCGCGGCAGCGACAGGTCGTGCGTCGGCTGCCCGGGCATCGAGAGCGTCGCGACGTCCACCAGGGACCGCTCGAGCTCGATGGTGCCGGACTCGCGCACGAGCTTCACGCCGTGGATGCCGCTCGACCCGGTCGCGCGCGGCGACGTGACGACGGCCACCGGCACCTCGAGCTGCAGCTGCAGCCACGCGGCAAGCAGGATCGTCGACGGGCTGTCGTACGCACCCGAGACCTCGACGGCGGTGATCGGCTCGTACGGCGGCTGGTCGAGCGCCGCGGCGAGCTGGTTGCGCCACAGGGTCAGTCGGGTCCACGCGAAGTCGGTGTCGCCCGGCACGTACGAGGCCCCGAGGGCCTCGATCGCGCCGTTCGGGTCCTTCTGCGCGGCCGCGTCGGTGATCCGTCGCTGGGCGATGCGACCCAGGGCCGACGCCGAGGGCTGCTCCGGGGCGGTCTGCGGCCACCAGGCCACGACGGGCGCGTCCGGCAGCAGGAGGCCGGTGACCAGGCTCTCCTCGTCGGTCGCGGTCTCGCCGTAGGCACGGAGGACGATGACCTCGCTCGCACCCGCGTCGCTGCCGACGCGGATCTGCGCGTCGAGGCGACCGGGCGACTTCGTGTCGCCGTCGTTCTTCGACACGATGATGACACGCATCGGGTGCTCGCGGGACGCCTCGTTCGCGGCCTCGATCGCCTCTTCCTCGTGGCCGAGGGCCGTCGAGATGATGAGGGTCAGGACACGACCGAGGGCGACGGCGCCGCCCTCTTCGCGGATGTGGACGAGCTTCTTCTGGATCTTCGAGACCGTGGTGTTCGGCAGGTCGATCTTCATGGACGCCTCCAGGTCCGGCCGTCGCGGGCGAGCAGGGCGTCGGCGGATGCCGGGCCCCACGTGCCGGGACGGTACTGCTCGGGCTGGCCCTGCGTGGCCCAGAACTCCTCGATCGGGTCGAGGATCTTCCACGACAGCTCCACCTCTTGGTGACGGGGGAACAGGGGCGGGTCACCGAGGAGCACGTCGAGGATGAGCCGCTCGTACGCCTCGGGCGAGGCCTCGGTGAACGCGTGGCCGTAGCCGAAGTCCATCGTCACGTCGCGCACCTGCGTGCCGACGCCGGGGACCTTCGAGCCGAAGCGGAGCGTGACGCCCTCGTCCGGCTGCACACGGATGACGAGCGCGTTCTGGCCGAGGGGCGACTGCGAGTTGCCGTAGACGTCCTCGGGGACACGCTTGAACACGATCGCGATCTCGGTCACGCGGCGACCGAGACGCTTGCCGGCGCGGAGGTAGAACGGGACGCCCTGCCAGCGACGGGTCGCGATGTCGAGCTTGATCGCCGCGTAGGTCTCGGTGCCGGACTCGGGGTCCATGCCGGCTTCCTCGAGGAAGCCGAGCACCTTCTCGCCGCCCTGCCAACCGCCGGCGTACTGCCCGCGGGCCGTGGCGGCCGACAGGTCGTCGGGCAGGCGCACCGCGGAGAGGACCTTCTCCTTCTCGGCGCGGAGGTCCGCCGCCTTGAACGAGACCGGTTCCTCCATCGCGGTGAGCGCGAGGAGCTGCAGGAGGTGGTTCTGGATGACGTCGCGCGCCGCACCGATGCCGTCGTAGTACGCGGCACGTCCGGCGACGCCGATGTCCTCGGCCATCGTGATCTGCACGTGGTCCACGTAGTTCGAGTTCCAGATGGGTTCGTACATCTGGTTCGCGAACCGCAGCGTCAGGAGGTTCTGGACGGTCTCCTTGCCGAGGTAGTGGTCGATGCGGAACACGTCGTCCGGAGCGAAGACGCTCTCGACGATCGCGTTCAGCTCGCGCGCCGTGCGGAGGTCGGAGCCGAAGGGCTTCTCGACGACCACGCGGCTCCACGAGTCCTCGCGCTTCTCGGTCAGCCCGGACAGCTTGAGCTGCTCGGTGACCACGGGGAACATCTTCGGCGGGATGGACAGGTAGAACGCGTGGTTGCCGAGCGTCCCGCGCTCCGCGTCCAGCGTGTCGACGGTCCGCTTGAGCTCGCGGAACGCCTCGGGGTCGTCGAACGATCCCTGGACGAACCGGATGCCCTGTTCGAGCTGACGCCAGACGTCCTCGTCGAACGGGGTGCGAGAGTGCTCCTGGACCGCGTCGTGGACGAGCTGGGAGAAGTCTTGGTCCTCCCAGTCACGTCGAGCGAACCCGACGAGGGCGAACCCCGGGGGCAGGAGCCCTCGGTTCGCCAGGTCGTAGACCGCGGGCATCAGCTTCTTGCGGGACAGGTCGCCCGTCACGCCGAAGATGATGAGGGTGCTGGGTCCCGCGATCCGGTTCAGTCGACGATCCGTCGGCAGCCGGAGCGGGTTGTGCTCCGGGGTGATTGCCACCGGTGACATGAGTCGGTGAACTCCTTCGAGAGTCAGAGGGTGACGGCGGCCGTCAGTGCTGCGGTGGCAGCTGCGACGTCCGTCGTCGTGAGGGTCAGGACCGGGCGGCCGTGCTGCGCGAGGACACTCGCGTCGCCGGAGGCCTGGGCCTGGATGAGCTGGCCGAACGTGAACGGACGACCGGGGATGGCCAGGTCGTCGGGCTCGTCGGCCACGATCTGCAGGAACACGCCGTTCGCCGGGCCGCCCTTGTGGTACTGGCCGGTCGAGTGCAGGAAGCGCGGTCCGTAGCCGAACGTGACGGGTCGGCCGGTGCGCGCCGCGAAGGCGTCGCGCAGCGATTCGAGGTCCGGGTGCGCGGTGCGGTCCACGTACGCCTGCACGGCCAGGTAGTCGGTGGGGCCGACGTGGTCCAGGAGGCGCGACACGGCTTCCGCGATCGTCGTCCCGACCGCCAGGCCCTCGGTCGCGTGGACGGCGGTGCCGTCCTCGGTGAAGGCCGGTTCGGTCGGTGCCGGGCGGTCGTCCAGGAGGGCGCGGGCCGCGGACTTGGCGGCCTCGACGTCGGGCTGGTCGAACGGGTCGATGCCGAGCAGGCGACCGGCAACGGCCACGGCGTACTCCCACACGAGGAGCTGGCCGCCGAGCGTGCCGGTGATCTCGACCTCGCCCTCGGCGACGTGGCGCTCGTCCTCGCGGGAGCCGACGAGTCGGATCACCTGCAGGTCGGGCAGCCCGGCGGTCACCTCGGGGGAGTCGACGTCGAGCACGACCGGCAGCAGGCCGCGGCCGTCCTTGCCGGTGGACTCCGCGATCAGCTGTTCCGCCCAGTCGCCGAAACCGACGATGTGCGTGCCGTCCGCGACGATGCCGATCGTGGAGCGGAGGGGCGCGGTGCCCCCGAGGACGGCGCCGAGCACGAGGCCCGGGTTCTCGTCGATGTCGACCGAGAGCAGCGCCGAGATGGCGTCGGCCTCGTCGAGGAGCTCCGCGATGTCGGCACCGGCGAGGCCGGACGGCACCAGGCCGAACGCGGTCAGTGCGGAGTAGCGGCCGCCGACGTTCGGGTCGGCGGTGAAGACGCGGTACCCGGCGTCCGTCGCGACGGCCTCGAGCGGGGAGCCCGGGTCGGTGACGACGACGATGCGCTTCGCCGGGTCGATGCCGGCGTCGCGGAAGGCCTGCTCGTAGACACGGCGCTGCGAGTCGGTCTCGAGGGTCGAACCCGACTTCGAGGACACGACGAGCACGGTGCGGTCCAGCTGGTGCTCCACGGCGGCGCGGACCTGCGCCGGGTCGGTGGAGTCGAGGACCGTGAGCGGCACGCCCGCGGTCCGGGTGATGACCTCCGGCGCGAGCGACGAGCCGCCCATGCCGGCGAGGACGACGTGGTCGACCCCCTCGGCGAGGAGCGACTCGCGCAGCGCCGCGACCTCGGCGACGAGCGGGCGGGAGACCGAGACGGCTTCCACCCAGCCGAGGCGCTTCGACGCCTCGGCCTCGGCGTCGGGACCCCAGAGCTCGGGGTCCTGGGCGGTGATGCCCGACGCCACCAGATCGGTGACGAGACGCGGGACCACCTGGTCGATGGCCCGCGCCGCGTCACCGCTGGCGGCGATGGAAACCGTCACTACTTGGCGCCCTCGAGTGCGTTCTTGACGGTGTCGACGAGCTCGCCCCACGAGACGTTGAACTTGTCGACGCCCTCCTTCTCGAGCAGCGCCACGACGTCGTCGTAGTCGATGCCCTGGGCGGCGAGCTGGTCGAGGACCTGCTGCGCCGCGTCGAACGACCCGGCGATGGCGTCGCCGTGGATCTCGCCGTGGTCGAACGTGGCGTCGAGCGTCTTGCCCGGCATGGTGTTGACGGTGCTCGGCGCGGCCAGCTCGGTCACGTAGAGCGTGTCGGGGAGCGACGGGTCCTTGACACCGGTCGAGGCCCAGAGCGGACGCTGGGTGTTCGCACCGGCCTCGAGCAGGCCGAGGGCGCGTTCGGAGGCGAACGCCTCGGTCCAGACCTGGTAGGCGAGCTGCGCGTTGGCGATGCCGGCCTTCGACTTGAGGGCCTTCGCCTCGTCCGTGCCGACGGCGTCGAGACGCTTGTCGATCTCGGAGTCGACGCGCGACACGAAGAAGGACGCGACCGAGTGGATCTTCGAGAGGTCGTGGCCGGCGGCCTTGGCCTTCTCGAGGCCACCGAGGTAGGCGTCGATGACGGCGCGGTAGCGCTCGAGCGAGAAGATCAGGGTGACGTTGACCGAGATGCCGGCGGCGATGACCTCGGTGATGGCCTCGAGGCCCTCGACCGTTGCCGGGATCTTGATGAGGACGTTCTCCTTGCCGACCTTGTCGAACAGGAACTTGGCCTGCTCGATGGTCTTCTGGGTCTCGTGCGCGAGGCCCGGCTCGACCTCGATCGACACGCGGCCGTCGAAGCCCTTGGTCGAGTCGTAGATCGGCTTGAAGACGTCGGACGCGTTGGCGACGTCCTGCGTGGTGATCTCGAAGATCGCGTCGGTGACCTCGGTGCCGGCGGCGGCCAGCTCCTTGACCTGTGCGTCGTAGCGCTCGCCCTTGGCGAGGGCCGAGGCGAAGATCGTCGGGTTCGTCGTGACGCCGACGACGTTCTTCTCGGCGATGAGGGACTCGAGCTTGCCGGTCTCGAGGAGCTCGCGGGACAGGTCGTCGAGCCAGATGCTCACGCCGACCGCGGAGAGCGCGGCGGTGGGGGTGTTCTCAGCCATGTGTTTCTCTTCTTTCCTTCATCGGCCTGGTGGCCGGGGTCTGGGGGACCGGGAGGCGCGTGGCGGGGCCGAGCCGCGCCTCCCGGAAGAAGGGCCGGATCCGGCGAACCGGACCCGGCCCTCGGGGGGTCAGGAAGCCGCGAGGGATTCCTTCGCGGCGGCCACGACGTGCTCCGTCGTGAAGCCGAACTCCTTGAACAGCGTCTGGTAGTCGGCCGAGGCACCGAAGTGCTCGATCGAGACGCTGCGGCCCTTGTCGCCCATGATGTCGCGCCAGCTCATGGCGATCCCGGCCTCGACCGAGACGCGCGCGGTGACGTTCTTCGGCAGCACCTGGTCCTGGTAGTTCTCGGACTGGGCGCGGAACCACTCGAGCGACGGGGCGCTCACGACGCGGGCGTTGATGCCCTCGCCCTTGAGCTGCTCACGTGCCTCGACGGCGATCTGGACCTCGGAACCGGTCGCGATGAGGATCACGTCGGGGGTGCCGTTCGGCGCCTCGGCCAGGATGTACGCGCCCTTGGCGACGTTCTTCGCCGAGGCGAAGACCTCACCGGAGGCGTCGCCCTCGCCACGCTCGAAGACGGGGAGGTTCTGACGGCTCAGCGCGATGCCGGCCGGGCGGTCCTTGTGCTTGAGCATCTCGAGCCAGGCGTAGGCGACCTCGTTGGCGTCGGCCGGGCGGACGACGTCCAGACCCGGGATCGCGCGGAGGGCGCTGAGCTGCTCGATCGGCTGGTGCGTCGGGCCGTCCTCACCGAGGGCGACGGAGTCGTGCGTCCAGACGTAGATCGCCGGCGCCTGCATGAGCGCGGCGAGACGGACCGCCGGACGCATGTAGTCGCTGAAGATGAGGAACGTGCCGCCGAAGGGGCGGGTGTTCCCGTGCAGGACGATGCCCGACAGGATCGAGCCCATCGCGTGCTCGCGGATGCCGAAGTGCAGCACGCGGCCGTACGGGTCGGTGCTCCACGCCTTGGTCGAGGCCTCGACCGGACCGAAGGACTTGGCGCCCTCGATCGTGGTCAGGTTCGACTCGGCGAGGTCGGCCGAGCCGCCCCAGAACTCGGGCATGAGCGGCGCGATGGCGTTGATGACCTTGCCGGAGGCGGCACGGGTCGAGACGGCCTTCTCGGTCGGGAAGACCGGGAGGGCTTCTTCGAGGCCCTCGGGGAGCTCGCCGGCGTTGATGCGGTCGAGGAGCGTCTTCTTCTCGGGGTTGGCCGCGGCCCACGCGTCGAAGGTCTTCTGCCACTCGGCGTGCTGCGCCTGGCCCTTGGCGACGGCACCGCGGGTGTACTCGAGCACCTCGGGGTCGACGTGGAAGGTCTGCTCGGGGTCGAAGCCGAGGACCTCCTTGAGGCCCTTGAGCTCCTCGCCACCGAGGGCGGAGCCGTGGATCTTGCCGGAGTTCTGCTTGGTCGGCGACGGCCAGCCGATGATCGTCTTGAGGACGATGAGCGACGGCTTGTCGGTGACGGCCTTGGCGGCCTCGACCGCGGCGAAGAGGGACTCGACGTCTTCCGAGTACTCGCCCGTCTTCTTCCAGTCGACGGTCTGGACGTGCCAGCCGAGCGCCTCGTAGCGGTCCGGGACGCTCTCCGAGAAGGAGATGTCGGTGTCGTCCTCGATCGAGATCTGGTTCGAGTCGTAGAAGACGACCAGGCGACCGAGCTGCTGGCGGCCGGCGAGGCTCGCGGCCTCGTTCGTGACGCCTTCCTGCATGTCGCCGTCACCGGCGATCACGTAGGTGAAGTGGTCGAACGGCGACTCGCCGTCGGCGGTCTCCGGGTCGAAGAGGCCGCGCTCGAAGCGCTGGGCGTAGCCGAAGCCCACGGCCGAGGCGAGGCCCTGGCCGAGCGGGCCGGTGGTGATCTCGACGCCGTCGGTGTGGCCGTACTCCGGGTGACCCGGGGTCTTCGAGCCCCACTTGCGGAGGTGCTGGAGGTCCTCGAGCTCGAGGCCGTAGCCGTGCAGGTAGAACTGCACGTACTGGAGGATCGAGGCGTGACCGGCGGAGAGGATGAAGCGGTCGCGGCCGATCCAGGTGGAGTCGCTGGGGTCGCGACGCATCACCTTCTGGAAGAGCAGGTGGGCGACCGGCGCGAGGCTCATCGCGGTGCCGGGGTGACCGTTGCCGGCGGCCTCGACCGAGTCGGCGGCGAGTACGCGGGCCGTGTCGACGGCCTTCCTGTCGATGGCGTCCCAGGTGAATTCAGCCACTTGGATGTTGACCCTTCTTGATGCGACATGTGCGAGGGCTCGTGCCATCGCACGGACATGATCGCCATCCCGGGGCCTTCGTCGGGTCGCCGTCTCGCGGCGGCCGACCGGCTCTTCGCGGCCGACGTCATCGGGGCACGCACTGCGGGAGGGCGACTCCAGCATAGTGACCATGCACTCAGAAGGGGTTCAGGTGACGCCGGTTGTTCACTCGTCGTCGCGGGGACCCGCCGTCGGCCGGGCGTGTCGGTGGGTGACTTCGGTCCGGATGGCGGGGCGGGGCATCATCGCGGCGCCTCCATCACGTAAACTGTCGGGGACCCGTGCGCATTCCGGGTCGACGCACGCCCCGACGACGACGGAGCCGTCCACCGAGCGTGTGAGCTGACGCGAACAGACTGAGGTTCCCTTGCCGACTGCCACCGTGACCCGGCCCGACACCGATCGACCCCGCTCGACGCTGTCGCGCAAGGTGCGTGCCTACGTCTCGCTGACGAAGCCGCGGGTCATGGAGCTGCTGCTCGTCACGACGGCGCCGACGATGTTCCTCGCCGAGCGCGGGGTGCCGGACCTGTGGCTCGTCTTCTGGACGATGCTCGGTGGCGCGATGTCGGCCGGGTCCGCCTCGGCCTTCAACTGCTACATCGACCGTGACATCGACCGGCTCATGAAGCGCACGAGCACCCGGCCGCTGGTGACCGGTGAGCTCTCCGACCGTGAGGCACTCGTCTTCTCGTGGGTGCTCGGCGTCGCGTCCACCGCGGTCCTCGGGTTCCTGGTGAACTGGCTCGCGGCCGCCCTGAGCGTCATCGCGATCCTCATCTACGTCTTCGTCTACACGCTGTGGCTCAAGCGCCGCACCCCGCAGAACATCGTCTGGGGCGGTTCGGCCGGCTGCATGCCCGTGCTGATCGGCTGGGCGGGCGTCACCGGGTCGCTGACCTGGGCGCCGGTCATCCTCTTCATGGTGATCTTCCTCTGGACGCCGCCGCACTACTGGCCGCTGTCGATGAAGTACCGCGACGACTACGACGCCGCCGACGTGCCGATGCTCGCGGTCGTCCGCGGTCGCACGGTGGTCGGTCTGCAGGTCGTCCTGTACGCGTGGGCGACGCTCGTCTGCTCGCTGCTGCTCATCCCGGTCGCGCACATGGGGCCGCTCTACACGGTGGTCGCGCTGGCCGGTGGCATCTGGTTCGTCGTCGAGTCGCACCGGCTGTACTCGCGGGCGATCCAGCACGTGGAGCACGTGCAGCCGATGCGCGTCTTCCACAGCTCGATCACGTACCTGACGCTGCTGTTCATCGCCGTGGGCATCGACCCGCTGCTGCCGCAGGTCTTCACCTTCTAGCGCGGGGCGCGCGGCCCCGGGCGCGGCCGTCTCGGCTGCGGACCCCGTGCGACATCGTCGCTGTCGTACGACGGCGACGATGTCGTTCGTTGCGGACGCGGGTTGTCGAACGCGATGGCGTGCGACGACCCCGTCGTCGTACGACGACGGGGTGGTCGTTCCGGGTCCGCAGGAGGCGCCGGTCGCGACCACCCACCGGCCTGGAGGCGCGTGGCGGGCCCGCACCGCGCCTCCAGTCCGTCGGCCTGGTCGCGTTCCGCGCACGACGAACGACACCCCACGAGCCGATCGACTCGTGGGGTGTCGGGGACCGCGTGCGGTGCGTCGCGCGTCAGCCCGCGATCGGCTCGCGGACGGCCTGGCGACCGGCGGTGCCGCGCGTGGAGAGCGTCACGACCGTGGTGGCGCCGACGAGCAGCCCCGCGAGGACCATGTGCGTCCCCACCAGACCGACCGGCAGCCCCGTGCGCGCCTGGGTGAGCCCGACGGCGATCTGGACGAACTCGACCACCAGGAGCAGCAGCGCCCACTTGCTCGACAGGCGCAGGCGGACCGCGCCGACCACGAGGACGAGGGTCAGGGCGAACAGCACGTAGGCGGGGATCGCGTGCAGGTGCTCCATCACGGCGGGGTCGAAGCCCGTGCGGTGCAGTCGTCCGCCGTCGACCGCCTCGTCGGCGCCGGCGTGCGGGCCGCTTCCGGTGGTGAGGATGCCGACGAGCACGGTGACGACGACCGCGGCGACGGTGCCGCGCACGACGCCCGTGTACCAGCCGGGGACGAGCCGCTCGGCGGTGCGCGGACCACGGATGGCGCGGTAGACGAGTGCGGCGGTGACCGCCGTGAGCGCGGCGGAGACGACGAAGTGCAGCCCGACGACGAACGGGTTGAGGTTGGTCCAGACGCTCATGCCGCCGATCACGGCCTGCACCGGGATCGCTGCGCCCTGGGCGAACGCGAGCCAGAACAGTTCGGGGCGCGTGCGGCGCATCCGGACGACGAGCAGGAACATGGCGATCGCGACGACGACGAGCACGAAGGTGAGCAGTCGGTTGCCGAACTCGATGAGGCCGTGGATGCCCATCTCGGGCGTCGAGACGAGGGAGTCCGCCGTGCACTTCGGCCAGGTCGGGCACCCGAGACCCGATGCCGTGAGGCGGACGAGGCCGCCCGTGCCGATCAGGATCACCTCGACGACGAACGACGCCCAGGCGAGGACGACGACACGCTGGTCGACGACACGGGGGAGCGACCACCACCGCGCACGGCGGACGTCCTGGTCGACGGGGGATGCGACGCGAGTCACGAGCGTGGTGCCTTCCTGTTGTTCCGTGCAGCGAACCTGTAGGATTCGAGGGTTCAGCAGCAGTCAAGTCTAGGCAGGCGCCGGCTCCGAATGGTCCGAGATCGCCGTTCACACCCAGGACGTCGACACTCAGGGCTGTGTGGAACCATCGACGTTGCGAGGGAGCAACACCGTGTCCACCGTGCGCGCGACGAGCGTGTCGGGGGTCTGCGGTGGAATGGCGTCCAGACGCCACGGGTTGACACCCGAAGACGCTGCCGCGAGAAGGAAACGAGGAGACCATGTCCGACGTGCTCATCGACCGTCCCGAGCTCGAAGGGCTCGGCCAATACGAGTTCGGCTGGTCCGACTCCGACTCGGCCGGCGCCTCTGCTCGCCGCGGCATCTCGGAAGAGGTCGTGACCGACATCTCGAAGCTCAAGTCCGAGCCCGAGTGGATGCTCAAGAACCGGCTCAAGGGCCTGCAGCTCTTCGGCCGCAAGCCGATGCCGACGTGGGGTGCCGACCTGACGGGCATCGACTTCGACAACATCAAGTACTTCGTGCGCTCCACCGAGAAGCAGGCGCAGTCGTGGGAAGACCTCCCCGAGGACATCCGCGCGACCTACGAGAAGCTCGGTATCCCCGAGGCCGAGCGCCAGCGCCTCGTCGCCGGCGTCGCCGCGCAGTACGAGTCCGAGGTCGTGTACCACCAGATCCGCGAGGACCTGGAGCAGCAGGGTGTCATCTTCATGGACACCGACACGGCGCTGCGCGAGCACCCCGAGATCTTCGAGGAGTACTTCGGCACCGTGATCCCGGCCGGCGACAACAAGTTCGCCGCGCTGAACACGGCCGTGTGGTCCGGCGGCTCGTTCGTCTACGTCCCGAAGGGCGTCCACGTCGAGATCCCGCTGCAGGCCTACTTCCGGATCAACACCGAGAACATGGGCCAGTTCGAGCGGACGCTGATCATCGCGGACGAGGACTCCTACGTCCACTACATCGAGGGCTGCACCGCCCCGATCTACAAGTCGGACTCCCTGCACTCGGCCGTCGTCGAGATCATCGTGAAGAAGAACGCCCGCGTGCGCTACACGACGATCCAGAACTGGTCGAACAACGTCTACAACCTCGTCACCAAGCGTGCGATCGCGCACGAGGGCGCCACGATGGAGTGGATCGACGGCAACATCGGCTCCAAGGTGACGATGAAGTACCCCTCGATCTACCTCGCCGGTGAGCACGCCAAGGGCGAGACGCTCTCCGTCGCCTTCGCCGGCCCCGGCCAGCACCAGGACGCCGGCGCGAAGATGATCCACATGGCGCCGTACACGACGTCCTCGATCGTCTCGAAGTCGATCGCCCGTGGCGGCGGTCGCGCGGGGTACCGCGGTGAGGTCCGGGTCGACCCGGCAGCCCACCACGCGGCGAACACCGTGCGGTGCGACGCGCTGCTGGTGGACACCATCAGCCGGTCGGACACCTACCCGGCGATCGACATCCGCGTCGACGACGTCCAGCTCGGGCACGAGGCCACGGTCTCCCGCGTGAGCGAGGAGCAGCTGTTCTACCTCATGTCGCGCGGCATGCCCGAGGACGAGGCGATGGCGATGATCGTCCGCGGCTTCATCGAGCCGATCGCCCGCGAGCTCCCGATGGAGTACGCACTCGAACTCAACAAGCTCATCGAGATGAGCATGGAAGGATCCGTCGGCTAGATGTCCAGCACCACCCCTCCCCACATCGACCAGCCGATCGAGCCCGCGGCGACCACGCAGCACGGCGCCGGAGCACACTCCGACGGCGGCTGGGACGCGCCCGACAAGACGATCCCGGTGCAGACCCGCTCCGAGCGGTTCCAGTCCGGTGACGTCGACGCGTTCCCGACCGTCACCGGGCGAGAGGTGAACTGGAAGTTCGCGCCCCTCGCGAAGCTCCAGCCCCTGCTCGACGGTGGCCTCGACGGATCCGCCTACCCGTTCCTCGCGCGCCAGTCCGACGGCGCCGACGTCGAGTGGGGTCGCAGCGACGACCCCCGCGTCGGCACCGCCGGCCTGCCCGAGGACCGCGCCGCCGCAGCCGCCTGGACCGCTCGCGACGCGGTCCTGGCCGTCACGGTCAAGTCCACCGAGGCGCACGAGTTCATCACGATCACGCGCTCCGACTTCGGCACGCAGCCCCGCGCCGCGCACACGGTCATCACGGCCGAGGCGCACGCGCAGGGCATCGTCGTGCTCGACAACCGTGGCTCGGCGCTCCTCAGCGAGAACGTCGAGATCGTCGTCCGCGACGGCGCCCGCCTGACGGTCGTCAGCCTGCAGGACTGGGACGACGACGCGGTGCACGTGTCGACCCACTTCGCCGAGGTCGGCCGCGACGCCTTCCTCAAGCACGTCGTGGTCTCGCTCGGCGGCGACGTCATCCGGGTCAACCCCTCGACGCACCTCGGTGCGCAGGGTGCCGACACCGAGATGTACGGCGTGTACTTCGCCGACGCCGGTCAGTACATCGAGCAGCAGGTCTACGTGAACCACGACGCGCCCAACACGCGCGGTCGGGTCAACTACAAGGGCGCGCTGCAGGGTCAGGGCGCGCACACGGTCTGGATCGGCGACGTGCTCATCGGGCGCGCCGGCGACGGCACGGACTCGTACGAGCAGAACCGCAACCTCGTCCTCACCGACGGCACGCGTGCGGACAGCATCCCGAACCTCGAGATCGAGACGGGCAACATCGAGGGCGCCGGCCACGCGAGTGCGACCGGCCGCTTCGACGACGAGCAGCTGTTCTACCTGCAGTCCCGCGGCATCCCCGAGGAAGAGGCACGTCGTCTCGTCGTGCTCGGCTTCCTCGTCGAGGTCATCCAGAAGATCGGTGCGCCCGAGCTCGAGGAACGCCTCATCGCCGCGGTCGAGCAGGAGCTCGCCGAGGGGCGCTCGGTCATCGCCGAGGCCGCACCGGAGGCCTCCGCCTGATGTCGACGAAGGTCTGTGCCGAGGCGGACATCCAGGTGGACAGCCCGATGCGCGCCGTGGTCGACGGCACCGCGGTCGCCATCGTCAAGGACTCCGCCGGCACCGTGCACGCGATCGGCGACACCTGCACCCACGGGGACATCTCCCTGGCGGAGGGGTTCGTCGAGGGCGACACGCTCGAGTGCTGGGCCCACGGGTCCCGCTTCTCGCTGGCCACCGGCAAGCCGCAGAACTTCCCGGCGTACGAACCCGTCCCGGTCTTCCGGGTCGAGATCCGTGACGGCGAGGTCTACGTCGACGTGCACGACCCCGTCCCGGTCGACTGAGACCGCTCCGACCCGGCCGTCCCCGGCCTCCACTCACTTCCCGCGGCTGACGCCGCACACCAGCTGCAACCGAAGGAACGCAATGTCCACTCTCGAAATCCGCGACCTGCAGGTCTCGATCGACACCGATCAGGGTGTCAAGGAGATCCTCAAGGGCGTCGACCTCACCATCAACGAGGGCGAGATCCACGCGATCATGGGGCCGAACGGCTCGGGCAAGTCCACCCTCGCCTACACGATCGCCGGCCACCCCCGGTACAACGTGGTCGGTGGCTCGATCACGCTCGACGGCGAGGACGTCCTCGCGATGAGCGTCGACGAGCGTGCCCGTGCCGGCATGTTCCTCGCCATGCAGTACCCGGTGGAGATCCCCGGCGTGACGGTGTCGAACTTCCTCCGCACCGCCAAGACCGCGATCGACGGCGAGGCCCCGGCGCTCCGCAGCTGGGTCAAGGACCTCCGCCAGTCGATGGCCGACCTCAAGATGGACTCGGCCTTCGCCGAGCGCAACGTCAACGAGGGCTTCTCCGGCGGCGAGAAGAAGCGCCACGAGATCATGCAGCTCGAGCTCCTCAAGCCGAAGTTCGCCGTGCTCGACGAGACCGACTCCGGCCTCGACGTCGACGCGCTGAAGATCGTGTCCGAGGGCGTCAACCGTGCCAAGGCCGCGACCGGCCTCGGCGTGCTGCTCATCACCCACTACACGCGCATCCTCCGCTACATCAAGCCGGACTTCGTGCACGTGTTCGTCGCGGGCAAGGTCGCCGAGCAGGGTGGCCCCGAGCTCGCGGAGCGCCTCGAGAACGAGGGCTACGACCGCTACGTGCAGGCCGCAGCCGCCGCGGCGGGGAACTGATGATCACCGCACTCGCACCGGAGAAGTTCGACGAGGTCGTCGAGGGCCTCAAGGAGGTCCAGGACCCGGAACTCGGCGTGAACATCGTCGATCTCGGGCTCATCTACGACCTCGCCTGGGACGACGAGGCGACCGCGCTCGTGATCAGCATGACCCTGACGAGCGCGGGCTGCCCCCTGACCGACGTCATCGAGGGCGACACGGCGAACGCGCTGGACGGCATCGTCGACGCGTTCCGGATCAACTGGGTCTGGATGCCGCCGTGGGGCCCGGAGCGGATCACCGACGACGGGCGCGAGATGATGCGCGCGCTCGGGTTCTCGATCTAGTCGCGACCCCCTGACGGACGGGAGGCGCGGTGCCGGCTGGCACCGCGCCTCCCGTCCGTCTGTGCGTCGGGTCTCGGGCGCGCCCCGAGCGGGCCAAAAAAGTCACGCTCGCCGCTCTGGAGCGGCCGGTTTCGCCCGCTCGGCGGGCGGCCCGCGGCGTGTCCTGCCCGCTCGCGCACGCCCCCGACCGCCCCCGTGCGCCCCCGCGCACGCAGAAGGGCCCCGTACCGGACGGTGCGGGGCCCTTCTGCGACGGGACTCAGCGGCGGCCGAGGACCTTCCACGCCAGCGGCACGATGCCCGCGGCGATGAGGGCCTTCGCGATGCCACCCACGATGAACGGGTACAGCCCGGCCGCGAGGACCGACTGCAGGTCGTTCGGCGCGCCGAGCTGTCCGAGCACGACGGCCAGGTAGGGGAGACCGGTGACGAACGGGATCGCGCTGGCGACGAGCATCGCCACCGCGGCACGGCCGACGTGGCGGTCCCAGTCGCGACGGGCGAGCCAGCCGATGACGCCGGCGGCGGGGATGAAGCCGATGACGTAGCCGAAGCTCGGCACGGCGAGGGCGCCGAGGCCACCCGTGAAGTCGGCGAAGAACGGCGCACCGGCGAGTCCGGCGACCGCGTAGACGAGCAGCGACAGCATGCCGCGGCGGGCACCGAGGGTGGCACCGACGAGCACGACCGCCAGGGTCTGGCCCGTGATCGGCACCGGCCACATCGGCACCTCGACCTGCGCCATGGCGGCGGTGAAGAGTGCTCCGCCGGCGACCAGGGCGGCGTTCGTGGCCAGGCCGTGGGTGCGCAGACGGTCGGCGAGGACTGCGCGGCGAGCGAACCCGGTGGCGTTCGTCATGGATTCTCCTAGAATGGACTGCTGGTCCCGTTCGGGACCATCGGTCCCGTCAGCGTAGCGGTGCACCTCCCGCACACACCGTTGTGCACATCCACCAACTGATTGGACGTCTGCTGTGCTTGCCGTGCACGACCTCGAGATCCGCGTCGGGGCTCGCCTCCTGATGGAGAACGTGTCCTTCCGCGTCGAGAAGGGCGACAAGATCGGCCTCGTCGGCCGGAACGGCGCGGGGAAGACCACGATGACCAAGGCCCTGGCGGGTGAGACCCAGCCGACCGGGGGCAAGATCGACCGCTCCGGCGAGATCGGGTACCTGCCGCAGGACCCCCGCTCCGGCAACCCGGAGGACACCGCCCGCAAGCGCATCCTCGACGCCCGTGGGCTCGGCGAGCTCGTCGAGGGCATCCGCCAGGCCACGCTCGACATGGCCAGCACGGACACCGCCGTCGCCGAGAAGGCCATGCGGCGGTACAGCCGGCTCGACGACCAGTTCAACGCGCTCGGCGGCTACGCAGCCGAGGCCGAGGCGGCGTCGATCGCGTCGAACCTCAAGCTGCCGGACCGCATCCTCGACCAGCAGCTCAAGACACTGTCGGGTGGTCAGCGCCGTCGCATCGAGCTCGCCCGGATCCTGTTCTCGGACGCCGAGACGATGATCCTCGACGAGCCGACGAACCACCTCGACGCCGACTCGATCATCTGGCTGCGCGAACACCTCAAGACGTACCCGGGCGGTGTGATCGTCATCTCCCACGACGTCGAGCTCGTGGACGAGGTCGTCAACCGCGTCTTCTACCTCGACGCCAACCGCCAGTCGATCGACGTCTACAACATGGGGTGGAAGCTCTACCAGCGGCAGCGTGCCGCCGACGAGGAGCGCCGCCGCAAGGAGCGCGCGAACGCCGAGAAGAAGGCCGCCACGCTCAAGGACCAGGCCGCCCGCTTCGGTGCGAAGGCCACGAAGGCGGCAGCGGCGCACCAGATGGTCGCGCGTGCCGAGAAGCTCCTCGCCGGGCTCGAGGACGAGCGCGCCGTCGACCGCGTCGCGAAGCTGCGCTTCCCGACCCCGACACCCTGTGGCCGCACCCCGCTGATGGCCGAGGGGCTGTCGAAGTCGTACGGGTCGCTCGAGATCTTCGCCGGCGTGGACCTCGCCATCGACCGGGGCTCACGTGTCGTGATCCTCGGGTTCAACGGTGCCGGCAAGACGACGTTGCTGCGCATCCTCGCGGGCGCCGACCAGCCGGACACGGGGGAGATCCTTCCAGGGCACGGCCTGCGGATCGGGTACTACGCGCAGGAGCACGAGAACATCGACGTGAACCGCACCGTGATCGAGAACATGGTGTCCGCGTCGAACGACCTCAACGAGACCGAGGCGCGACGGGTCCTCGGCTCGTTCCTGTTCACCGGCGACGACGGCTACAAGAAGGCCGGTGTCCTCTCCGGCGGTGAGAAGACGCGGCTCTCGCTCGCGATGATCGTCGTGTCGGGCGCGAACGTGCTGCTGCTCGACGAGCCGACGAACAACCTCGACCCGGCCTCGCGCGAGGAGATCCTCGGCGCGCTGGCCGGCTACGAGGGGGCCGTGGTGCTGGTGTCGCACGACGCCGGTGCGGTCGAGGCGCTCAACCCCGAGCGGGTGCTGCTCCTGCCGGACGGCACCGAGGACCACTGGAACAAGGACTACGCGGAGCTCATCGAGCTCGCGTGACCCGCACCGCCGACGGGCGCGACCCGTCGACGGACAGGAGGCGCGGTGCCAGCTGGCACCGCGCCTCCAGTCCGTCCTGGGTGGCGTCAGCCCTGTGCTGGCGTCAGCGACCCGCGTTCAGCAGCTCGTCCTCGATCTGCGCGTCCGTCTTCGGCTTCGCGTCCTTGCGGCGCTGGCGCTCGAGGGCGCGCTCGCGCTCCTCGGGGTCGTCCTGGTTCAGGTTCCGGAACTCCTGCACCATCAGGTAGGCGAGGAACCCGAACCCGCCGACCGCGAACATGAACCACTGGATGAAGTAGCTGAGGTGCAGCCCCGTGTCGGCCGTCGGGCGCTCCCAGCCGAGCGGGCGAGCCTCGGTCGGGGCGGGGGACTCGGACGCGAGCTGCCCGTACGCCCCGGTGTAGATGGGCGTGTCGACCTTCTTGCCGACGTCGGACAGCGTCACGGACTGCACCTGGTCGGTGTGTGCCGGGTCGGTGCGGCCGGGGATGCGCGGTTCACTCGGCTGCAGGCGGACGATCGCCGTGACCTCGCCGGACGGGGGAGCGGGCACGTGGTCGGGGGCGTCCTGCGCGTTGCCGGTGGGGACCCAGCCGCGGTCGACGACGAACGCACGACCGTCGGCCGTGACGAGCGGCGTGAGGACCTCGAAGCCGGGCTGGCCGTTGTGCACGCGGTTCCGGACGAGCAGCTGGTCGTCGGTGTCGTAGCGGCCGGTGACGCTCACGCGGAGCCAGGTCTTGCCGTCGTTCCAGCTCGACGCCGTCGGGAGCGCCTCGTCGAGGGGGACCGGGGTGTGCTCGTAGTTCTGCGCGACCTGCTCGTTCTGGCGGACGGCCTCGTTCCGGCGGTCCCACTGCCACATGCCGAACAGCGCGCACACGATCGCGAAGGCCACCGCGATGGCGAAGTAGCCGAGCCACCGCCGGCTCCGGACGAAGCGCCAGCCGACGAAGGGCTCGTCCGGATCACGCTCAGCGGTCCGGGTGGCGCCGTCGGCGGCGGATGCGGCGGAGGCGGCCGAGGCGCGCTCGAGCTTCTGCGCGTGCCGTCGGCCGTACCGGGAGCTCGGGTCGAACTGCTGGCTCACCGACGGTCACCGGCTGCGCGTGCACCGACGTCGTTCTTCGGGGCGTCGGCCGGGTCGCGTTCGTCGTCGAGGCGGTCCACGTCCTCGTGCATGCCCGTGACCCGGACGGGGAACGACCGGGACCGGAGGTAGTCGGCGAGGAAGTCACGGTGCTCGTCGCACGCGGCCCAGATCTTCACCCGGTCGGTCGCGTGGATCCGCGGGTTGCGCCAGTTGACGCGCCACGAGGCGGTCGACACGCAGCCGGCACGCGAGCACACGGGGGTCGAGCCGGGTTCGGTGAAGAGGTCGAACGTGGCCCCCATCAGCGACGTCCCCAGACACGCGAGCGGTCACCGTTGCGCTGCCACTCGGCCTGCGCGTCCTGCGCCTGCTCGCGCAGCCGGTCCTGCTCGGCGCGGTACGCCTCGGCCCGGGCGTCCTCCTGCTGTTCGCGGAGTCGCGGGTCCACGGCGTCGTAGAGCTGGATCGCACCGGCAGGCGTCACGATGTCGCTCTCGGCACGGCTGCCCGCGTTGGCGATGATGACGGCGACCCACGGGATCACGCCGGCGAGGACGATCGGGATGACGGCGATCCACGTGTGCCAGATCGACCACACGACGACCGCACCGATGAAGAACACGACGCGGAGGGCCATCTGCCAGACGTACCGGGACAGGCGGTGCGCACGATCCTGCTCCGGAGAGTCCGGGAGGGTGGTGATGCTGTGCGTCGTCTTCATCCGATGTTCTTTCCTCTGCCCGAGGGAAAGCCTAACTCCGCGCGGGCCCGGATGGTTCCGCCGCGCGCGGACACGGTGCGCGTATCGGCTCCGGTACGCTCTTCCGGGCGTGTCCGACCCGGTCCGGGCCCGGCGCGCCGTGCAACCCACCCCGAACGGAGCGACCATGAGCACCCCCCGTACCGTCCTCGTCACCGGCGGCAACCGCGGCATCGGCCATGCCCTCGCGGAGCGCTTCGTCGCCGCCGGCCACCGCGTCGCGGTCACGTCCCGCAGCGGCCAGGGCGGCCCCGAGGGCGCGCTCACGGTGCAGGCCGACATCACCGACACGGCCTCGGTCGACGCTGCCTTCTCGCAGGTCGAGGCCGAGCTCGGCCCGATCGAGGTCCTCGTCGCGAACGCCGGGATCACGAACGACCAGCTGCTGCTCCGCATGTCGGAGGAGGACTTCACGAGCGTCATCGACACGAACCTCACGGGGACGTTCCGGGTCGTCAAGCGCGCCACGAAGGGCATGATGAAGGCGAAGTTCGGCCGCATCGTGCTCATGTCGAGCGTCGTCGGCGCCTACGGCCAGGTCGGCCAGGTCAACTACGCGTCGTCGAAGGCCGCGCTCGTCGGCATGGCCCGGTCGATCACGCGCGAGCTCGGCTCCCGCGGCATCACCGCCAACGTCGTCGCGCCCGGGTTCATCCAGACGGACATGACGGCAGCGCTGCCCGAGGAACTGCAGGCCGAGTTCAAGAAGCAGATCCCGGCGGCGCGGTACGGCACCGTCGACGACGTCGCGGACGCCACGCTGTTCCTCGCCGGCGACGGGGCCGGGTACATCTCCGGCGCGGTCATCCCGGTCGACGGCGGCCTCGGGATGGGGCACTAGGCCGGGGCGCGCCCGCCGAGTCTCGCCTCGGCGGACACCTTCGTGGCGAAGCGGCCGCGAAACCGTCCGCGGGGCCGAGTCTCGGCCGGCCGGCGCGGCGCGGCGGGCGGCGGGTCAGCCGCGCAGGCCGAGCGTCGCGAGCACGCTCGACAGGTCACGGTCGACGACCGCGACGTCCGCCTGCTCGCGGACGAGCGGCTTCGCGTCGAACGCGACCGACAGTCCGGCCGCACGCATCATCTCGAGGTCGTTCGCGCCGTCGCCGATCGCGACGGTGCGGACGATCGGCACGTCGTCGGATGCGGCCCACTCGCGCAGTGCGACGGCCTTGGCGTGCGCGTCCACGACGTCGCCGAGGACCCGCCCGGTGAGGACGCCGTCCACCACCTCGAGCCGGTTCGCCCGGCAGTGGTCGAGTCCGAGCTGCTCGGCGAACGGGTCGAGGACCTCGTGGAAGCCGCCCGACACGACGCCGACGGTCCCGCCCGCGGCGTGCACGCCGCGGACGAGCTGGTCGGCGCCACGCGTCACGCGGACCGCCTGCTGTGCACCCCGGAAGACGTCGTCCTGGAGGCCCACCAGGGTCGCGACACGCTCCCGGAGGCTCTCGGCGAAGTCGATCTCGCCGCGCATGGCGCGCTCCGTGATCGCCTGGACCTGTCGCCGGGTCCCCGCCGTGTCGGCCAGGAGTTCGATGACCTCGTCCTCGAGGAGCGTGGAATCGGCATCGAGGACGACGAGGAAGCGTGGCACGCACCAACGGTACCGACTCAGGAGGCGCGGCCGGCGTTCATGACGCCAGCCGCGCCTCCTGGGCCGCCCGTTCCTGCCCGCGCGACGCTACGCGTCGACGCGGACGCCCTTGCCGACGACCGTGATGCCGGACTCGGTGACGGTGAAGCCGCGCGCTTCGTCCGCTTCGCGGTCGATGCCGACCTGGGCGCCGGGGGCGATCACCACGTCCTTGTCGAGGATGGCGCGGTTCACGACGGAGCCGGCGCCGATCGAAGCGCGTTCGAAGACGATCGAGTCGAGGACCTTCGCGCCGGAGTCGATGCCGCACCAGGGGCCGATCATGCTGCGCTCGACCTGGGCGCCGGACACGAGGCAGCCGAGCGACACGAGGGAGTCGACCGTCGAGCCGGTGTTGCCGTTCGCGTCGCGGACGAACTTCGCCGGGGGCAGGTTCGTCTGCTGGTTGAAGATCGGCCAGTCCTGGTTGTACAGGTTGAAGACCGGCACCGGTGCGATGAGGTCCATGTGCGCGTCGTAGAACGAGTCGATCGTCCCGACGTCGCGCCAGTAGTACCGGTCGCGCTCGTTCGACCCGGGGACGTCGTTGCGCTTGAGGTCGTAGACGCCCGCGTCGCCACGCGCGACGAAGTCCGGGACGATGTCGCCGCCCATGTCGTGGTCCGACGCCTCGATCTGGCCGTCACGGAGGACGGCGTCGACCAGCGCGTCGGCGTCGAAGACGTAGTTGCCCATCGACGCGAGGATCTCGCCGGGGGAGTCCGCGAGCCCGACGGCGTCCTTCGGCTTCTCGAGGAACGCCTCGATCTTCGTCGGGTCGTCGTCGGCGACCTGGATCACGCCGAACTGGTCGGCGAGGCCGATCGGCTGGCGGATCGCGGCGACCGTGGCGCTGCGGCCGGAGGCGATGTGCGCCTCGACCATCTGGTGGAAGTCCATCCGGTACACGTGGTCGGCGCCGACCACGACGACGATGTCGGGGCGTTCGTCGCGGAGCAGGTTGAGCGACTGCAGGATCGCGTCGGCCGACCCGGCGAACCACCGCTTGCCGAGCCGCTGCTGCGCCGGCACCGACGCGACGTAGGAGCCGAGCAGGCCCTCCATGCGCCAGGTCTCGGCGACGTGGCGGTCGAGACTGTGCGACTTGTACTGCGTCAGGACGACGATCTTCTGCAGTCCGGAGTTGACGAGGTTGGAGAGCGCGAAGTCGATGAGACGGAAGTTCCCGCCGAACGGGACAGCGGGTTTCGCACGGTCGGCCGTGAGCGGCATGAGCCGTTTCCCCTCGCCGCCGGCGAGCACGATGCCGAAGACCTTCTTTGGTGCCATGCCGCTCACAGTAGGCGTCAGCACTGGGAACCCGTTACGTTGAACGCGTGCGAGTCGATCTGCTGACCAGGGAGTATCCGCCGGAGGTCTACGGCGGTGCGGGTGTCCACGTGGCCGAACTGACCGCGGCGCTGCGGTCCGACACCGACACCGAGGTGCGCGTCCGCGCCTTCGGGGCGTTCCGCGACGAGGCCGACGTGTGGGCCTACCGCACGCCCGGCGGCCTCGAGCAGGCGAACGGCGCGCTGCAGGCACTCGGCACCGACGTCGCGATCGCCGCGGACGTCGAGGGTGCCGATCTCGTGCACTCGCACACCTGGTACGCGAACTCGGCGGGACGCATCGCGCAGCTCACCTACGGCATCCCGCACGTCGTCACGGCGCACAGCCTCGAGCCGCTCCGCCCGTGGAAGGCCGAACAGCTCGGCGGCGGGTACCGGCTGTCGAGCTGGATGGAGCGCGAGGCGTTCGAGCACGCCGACGGTGTGATCGCCGTGTCGAAGGCGATGCGCGCGGACATCCTCCGCTCGTACCCGTCGATCGACCCCGCGAAGGTGCACGTCGTCTACAACGGCATCGACATCGACGAGTGGAAGCCCACCGTCGACGAGGACGCCGTCCGCGCGCTGGGGATCGACCCGTCGCGTCGCTCGGTCGTGTTCGTCGGACGCATCACCCGGCAGAAGGGCCTGCCGTACCTGCTGCGGGCGGTGGCCTCGCTGCCGGCGGACGTGCAGATCGTGCTCTGCGCCGGTGCGCCGGACACGCCGGAGATCATGGCCGAGGTCACGGGTCTGGTCGACTCGCTGCGTTCCGCTCGTGACGGGGTGGTCTGGATCGACCGGATGCTCGCGCACGAGGAGATCGTCAACGTGCTGTCGTCGGGCACCGTGTTCGTCTGCCCGTCGATCTACGAGCCGCTCGGGATCGTCAACCTCGAGGCGATGGCGTGCGGTATCCCCGTCGTCGGCACCGGCACCGGGGGCATCCCCGAGGTCGTGGCGGACGGACTGACCGGTCGCATCGTGCCGATCGACCAGGCACAGGACGGCACCGGGACCCCGACGGACCCGGACCGCTACGTGGCCGACCTCGCCGCGACCCTCACCGAGGTGCTCGCCGACGAGGGGCTCGCGAAGCTCATGGGCCGCGCCGGACGCCTCCGCGTCGAGACCGAGTTCACCTGGGACGCGATCGCCCGGCGGACACGCCAGGTCTACGACGAGGTGCTCGGGCAGAACCCCTAGGCTGGTCGCATGCCCTCGGTCGTGCGCTTGTCAGACGTCTCCGTGGTCCGCAACGGGGCCACCATCCTCGACGGGATCTCGTGGGAGGTGCAGGACGACGAACGCTGGGTCGTCCTCGGTGCCAACGGTGCCGGCAAGACGACGCTGCTGCAGGTCGCCGGCGCCCAGACCTTCCCGACCTCGGGTGAGGTCGAGGTCCTCGGCACCGAGCTCGGCGGTGCCGACCTGTTCGAGCTGCGTCCGCGCATCGGCTTCGCGTCGACGGCCCTCGCGCGCCGCATCCCGGTCACCGAGAAGGTCATCGACGTCGTGCTCACCGCGGCGTACTCGGTGACGGGCCGCTGGAACGAGGAGTACGAGGAGCTCGACGTCCGCCGCGCCCAGCGCGTGCTCGACGAGTGGGGCCTCGGTGCCTTCACCGACCGGACCTTCGGCGAGCTCAGCGACGGCGAGCAGAAGCGCGTCCAGATCGCCCGTGCGGTGATGACCGACCCCGAGATCCTGTTCCTCGACGAGCCGGCCGCGTCGCTCGACCTCGGCGCGCGTGAGAGCCTCGTACGGACCCTCGGCGGCTACGCGCAGAGCGAGGACTCGCCGGCCATCGTCATCGTGACCCACCACGTCGAGGAGATCCCCGCCGGGTTCACCCACGCCCTGGTGCTCGCGGACGGGCACGTGCAGGCTGCCGGGCCGATCGACGAGGTCCTCACCGCTCCGACCCTGACCGAGGCGTTCGGCATCGAACTCACCGTGTCGAAGGACGCCGGCCGGTACACGGCGCGCGCATCGTGACACTGCTCCCGATCCGGCCGGTCGTCTGGTAACGTAGACGGCTGGCGCAAGCCGCAGACTTCCCGCGTCGTGCTCGAACGAGTGCCGCGCACGTCCCCATCATCGCAACCGAGGAATCTCCATGAAGACCGACATCCACCCCGAGTACCGCGCCATCGTCTTCCGTGACCTGGCTTCCGGTGAGACGTTCCTGACGCGTTCGACCGCGAACAGCGACAAGACCATCGAGCTCGACGGTGCGACCTACCCGGTCATCGACGTCGAGATCTCGTCCGCGTCGCACCCGTTCTACACGGGCAAGCAGCGCATCCTCGACTCGGCCGGTCGCGTCGAGAAGTTCAACCAGCGCTTCAAGAGCTTCGGCAAGTAAGCAGTCCTCCGGACGCTCGAACGGGCGGCTCTCCTGCGGGAGGGCCGCCCGTTCCGTCGTTGGCGCGCGTGTGGCGCGGCGGGTCGGGCGGGCGGTGCGCGGGGCGGCCGGGGCGGCACGTTGGGCGGGCGGTGGGGGTCGCGGCCGGGCGGTGCGGGCGTGGCCGCGGCGACGGTTCGAACCACGGAACCGACGTCGAACCAGGCGAGCGGCGTGGTTCGACGTCGGAAGCGTGGTTCGACGTCGCGCTCGGCCGAGGTGGCGCGGGCGGTGGGGCTGTGCGGTGTGCTCCGTGCGGTGCGGCCGACGTAGCGCTGGTACGGCCGGAGGGTCGCGCGGTGCGGATTGCCGGCGCACAACGCAAGTTCATGCGCGCCGTGCGATGGCGCGGTTCGGGCGGACTTTGGTTGTGCGGCCGTGCGGGAGCGGAGCGGGACGCCGTGCGGGAGCGGAGTGGGACGCCGTGCGTGAGCGGCGGCGCGGGCGTCCGTGGCGGCGGGCGCGTCGAACCACGGATCCGACGTGGAACCAGGCGACGGGCGTGGTTCGGTGTCGGATTCGTGGTTCGAAGGCAGGCGAGCGGCGTGGTTCGGCGTCGGAAGCGTGGTTCGACGCCGGGCGAGCCGTGCCCGCCGGCAGGCGCCTCAGCCGGCGTTGCGGTGGGGCCAGCGGCCGTCGGCGGTGAAGGCCGGGTCGCGCTTCTTCCGCATGTAGTCCTGGAACGAGGACGCCTGCTCGGCGCACCAGCCGACCTGCTTGCGGTGGAGCTCCTCGGCGGAGACGCCGAGCTCCTCGGGGTACTTCGCCGCGATGGCCTGCGCGACACGCCCGGCCGCGATGGCATCGGCTCCGGCGTCGTGGGCATCGGAGAGGGTGACGCCGTAGAGCTCCGACGCGGCCTCGAGCGTGCGCTTGCCCTTGCGGTAGGTGTCGAGCGCCTTGTCGATCACGAGCGGGTCGACGACGTTCCCGATGACCGGGGAGGCGATGCCGTGGCGCTTGGCCTCGCGGTCGAGGACGGTGAGGTCGTACGGGGCGTTGTAGATGACGAGCGGGATGCCCCGGGCGAAGACGGCCTCGACCGCGGCGATGATCTCGGCGACGACCTCGGCGGCGGGGCGACCGTCGGCGCGGGCGCGCTCGGTCGTGATGCCGTGGACGGCGGCGGCGCCCTCGGGGATCTCGACACCGGGGTCGGCGAGCCAGGCGCCCTCGACGATGGAACGTCCGGTCATGTCGATCAGGCCGACGTGGGCGGTGACGATCCGGGCGGTCTCGACGTCGACGCCGGTGGTCTCGAGGTCGAACACGCCGAGTGCGTGCCACCAGGGCCGACCCGAGAGGTCCTGGGCCGGAGCGGGGGAGTCGAGCTGCGCTGTGGGGAACGTCACGCGGTCAGGCTAACCGGACGCACCGACACGCCGAGACGCGACCCGCCCACCGGGCGCGACGCGACCCGCCCACCGGGCGCGACGCGACCAGACGAGGACGCGACCCGCCCACCGGGGCCGAGCCGCGCCTCCAGGACGCCGCTACCCGACCGGCGCACCCACGTGCAGCCAGTAGAACGACTGCGTCCCCATCGTCAGCGTGACCTGGCCCTCCGCGTCGAACGACGGGAACGAGCCGCCGCCGAAGAGGTCGTACAACGGCCTCCCGGCGTACTCCGGCGCCGAGATGGTGACCGACGTCGGGTTGGTGGCGAAGGAGAAGACGCAGAGGACGTCCTCGGCGGAGGGGCCGAACTGGTGGCCGGAGCCGGAGCCCTCCCACGACCGGACGAACGCGAGCACGGAGTCGTTCGAGGTGTCCTGCACATCCAACGTCCCGAGCCCGAACACGGGGTGCGCCTTCCGCACGTGGATGACGTTGCGGACCCAGTGCAGCAGCGACCGGGACTGGGCGAGCTGCGCCTCGACGTTGACCTGCGCGTAGTTGTACACGAGGGACTGGACGACGGGAAGGTACAGCTTGCCCGGGTCCGCGGTGGAGAAGCCGGCGTTGCGGTCCGGCGTCCACTGCATCGGCGTGCGCGAGGAGTCACGGTCCGGCAGCCAGATGTTGTCGCCCATCCCGATCTCGTCGCCGTAGTAGAGGAACGGCGACCCCGGGAGCGAGAACAGCAGGGCGTGGATGAGCTCGAGCTCGGCGCGGGAGTTGTCGAGCAGGGGCGCGAGGCGTCGGCGGATGCCGATGTTGGAGCGCATCCGCGGGTCGTAGCCGTACCAGCCGTACATGGCCTGCCGGTACTCCTCGCTGACCATCTCCAGCGTGAGCTCGTCGTGGTTGCGGAGGAAGACGCCCCACGCAGCGGAGGCCGGCACGTCGAGCGTCTCGGACAGGATCGCCTTGAGCTCGGCGGCGTGCTGCGCGCGGAGCGAGTAGAAGATGCGCGGCATCACCGGGAAGTCGAACGCCATGTGGCACTCGGGCTCCTCGTCGGTGCCGAAGAACGCGGCGGTCTCGCGCGGCCACTGGTTCGCCTCGGCGAGCAGGACGCGCCCGGGGTACTCGTCGTCCACCATCGCGCGGAGCTTCTTGATGAACTCGTGCGTCTCGGGTTCGCCCTCGCCGTTGCCCTCCTCCGACTCGAACAGGTACGGGATCGCGTCGAGCCGGAGCCCGTCCACGCCGAGGTCGAGCCAGTGCCGCACGACGTCGTACACGGCCTCGACGACGGCCGGGTTCTCGAAGTTGAGGTCGGGCTGGTGCGAGAAGAACCGGTGGAAGAAGAACTGGCGGCGGACCGGGTCGAAGGTCCAGTTCGACTCCTCGGTGTCCACGAAGATGATGCGGATGTTCTCGTAGTCGGTGTCCGTGTCGCGCCAGACGTAGAAGTCGCCGTAGGGGCCGTCCGGGTCCTCGCGGGACTGCTGGAACCACTCGTGCTGGTCGCTGGTGTGGTTGATCACCATGTCGATGACGATGCGCATGTTGCGTTCGTGCGACTTGGTGACGAGTTCGCGGAAGTCGTCGAGGGTCCCGAACTCCGGGAGGATCGCCTTGTAGTCGGCGATGTCGTACCCGCCGTCGCGCATCGGCGACTGGAAGAACGGCGGCAGCCAGAGCGCGTCGACCCCGAGCCACTGCAGGTAGTCGAGCTTGCCGATCACGCCCTGGATGTCCCCGATGCCGTCGCCGTTCGAGTCGACGAACGAGCGGATCATGCACTCGTAGAAGACCGAGCGCTTGTACCACTGCGGGTCCAGTGTCAGGCCGGGGAGCTGGATCGGGGCGGTGAACGTCACCATGGACACGCTAGGCCGCGGTGCATGGAGTTGTCCGGAGAATGCACGGCCTGGAGGCGCGGGTCGTCCTCCACAGGCACGTCGCGGCTGCGAGCCGTCCACCATCCCGCGTGGGTGACGTCGGCGCACCGGCGCGCGTTCGTAGACTGACGGGGATGCAACCGCCCGTGCTCTCCCCGTACCAGTCGCTGATGGCCGCCACCCCGGTCGTCCACCGCTCCGTGCAGGTCGACGGCCGCACCACCCACTTCTGGGAGTACGGCCCGTCCGACGCCACCCAGACGGTCCTCGCCGTGCACGGGTTCCGTGGCGACCACCACGGCCTCGAGACGATCGCCGCGCACCTCGACGGGGTCCGGGTGATCGTGCCGGACCTGCCCGGCTTCGGCATCTCCGATCCGCTGCCCGTGTCCGACATCGACTCCTACGTCGCGTGGCTGCGCGGCTTCCACGCGGCGCTCGGCCTCGGTGGAGACACCGTGGTGCTCGGGCACTCGTTCGGGTCGATCGTCGTGGCCGCCACGGTCGCGGCCGGCCTCGCGACGCGGTTGCTCGTGCTCGTGAACCCGATCGCCGCCCCGGCGCTGCAGGGTCCGCGTGCGGTCGGCACGGCGATCGCGATCGGGTACTACCGTGCCGGCGCTGTGCTGCCGAAGCCGCTCGGGCTCGGACTGCTCCGCAACCCGGCGATCGTGCGCGTGATGAGCCTGGCGATGCTCAAGTCGCACGACCGTGACCTCCGGCGCTGGGTGCACGACCAGCACGACCGGTACTTCTCGGCGTTCGCGAACCGCACGAGCGTGCTCGAGGCGTTCCGCACCTCGGTCACGCACGACGTCGCCGAGTACGCCGATCGCATCACCGTGCCGGTGCTCATGATCGCGGCCGAGCGCGACGACATCACGGCGGTGCCCGAGCAGCGTGCCCTGGCCGCACGCCTCGCGGACGCCGAGCTCGTCGTCGTGCCGCACGTCGGACACCTCGTGCACTACGAGACGCCCGGCGCCGCTGCGTCCGCGGTGCTGCGACGGATGGCGGACGCCCCGAAGCGCGGCCGCAAGGGAGCGCAGCCGGGGTCCAGGCGTGCCCCGAAGGAGACACCGAACCCGAAGGAGACACCGAACCCGCCGGCGACACCGAAGCCGAAGGCGCCGCCGACCCCGCCGGCCGGCGGTGCCGCGTCGTGACCCGCCTGCGCATCGGGATCGACTGCCGCTACGTGCGCATCGGCCGCCACGACGGCATCAGCCGGTTCACGGCCGGCGTCGTCGCCCACCTGCCCGAGCGACACGACTACACCCTGCTCGTGCACGACGAGCGGCAGCTCGAATCACTGCCGTCCGACCTGCCGTGGGAACTCCTGCCCGCGCCGACCGAGCCGGGGGAGCCCCTCGTCGCGCGGAAGGTCAACCGCCTCGGGCTCGACGCCGTCTTCTCGCCCATGCAGACCATGGGGTCCCGCGGTCGGCAGTACGCCCTCGTGCTGACCCTCCACGACCTGATCTACTACCGGAACCGGACGCCCCCGCGGGAGTTCTCGTGGCCCCTCCGCCTCGGCTGGCGTGCCTTCCACCTCAGCTGGGTGCCGCAGCGCCTGCTCCTGAACGGCGCCGACGGGGTCGTGACGGTGTCCGAGACGACCGCCGGCCTCATCGCCGAGCACCGGCTGACGAAGCGCCCCGTCACCGTCGCGTACAACGCCGCCGATCCCTCGACTCCTCGGCCCGAGGGCGGTCCGCGCGAGAAGTCCCTCGTGTACATGGGCTCGTTCATGCCGTACAAGAACGTCGAGACCCTGGCCGCCGCGATGCCGCTGCTCGGCGCGGACTGGGTGCTGCACTGCATGTCCCGGGTGTCCGCCGCCGACCGTGCGCGGCTCGAACGGCTCGCGCCGGCGGGGTCGATCGTGTTCCACGACGGTGCCTCCGACGACGAGTACCTGTCGGTGCTGCGATCGGCGACGGCCCTCGCGACGGCGTCGTACGACGAGGGCTTCGGCATCCCGCTCGTCGAGGCGATGGGCGTCGGCACGCCGGTGGTCGTCAGTGACATCCCGATCTTCCGCGAGATCGGCGGGGACGTCGCGGAGTACTTCGACCCGTCGTCGCCGTCGGCCGTCGCGGCTGCGGTGCGCCGACTCGAGGCACGGTGGGACGAGGCCTCGCGGGCATCGCTCGTGCAGGCCGGGCGGTTCCGGTGGGAGACCTCGGCGGAACAGGTCGTCCGCGCAGTGGAGCAGGCGGTCGCGGCCCGCGGGGCCACCCCCGGGCAGTAGGCCGGCCCGAGCCAGCAGGCGTCGGCTACCGGTCGCGCACACCGACCCGCCTCAGGACGACGGCCGCTCCGCCGACACCGTGGCCCCCGGGAACACCGCCTGCGCCTCCTGCGTCGCCTTCGCCACCACGGCATCGAGCGCAGCCCCGCGCCCGATCGTCTCGACCGTGATCGCCTGGTCGGCCGGTTCGTCCGACGGGCCGCCGTCGCTCCAGGAGCACCGCACGCCCGAGACACCGCCGATCGCGTCGAGCTGCCGGGCGAGCGTCAGACGCTGTTCCGTGGTCCGCTCGTCCGGAGAGACCCCGATCTCGAGCGCACCGAGGTCCGCCACGGCGAACACCCGGACGCCGTTGCCGCTCGCCGCCTTCGCTGCGGCGCGCAGGTCGTCGACGACCGCGGTCCGCTCCTCGTCGGAGAGCGTCGGCGACACCGTGACGGTGGACTCGACGTCGTAGCTCGCGAACGACGTCTTCTTCGGTTCCGAGTCGCGCACGCCCTCGACGCCGTCGAGGTCCCGCGCGGCGCTGCCGAACCGGTCGAGCGCGGCATCGGGGCGGGGGAACACTCCGCCGACGCCGTTCTGCACGCTGCCGATGATGGTGACGAGCACGACGGCGAGCACACCGGCAGCGATGATCACGCCCACACCGACCAGGGCGCTGCGTCGGACACGCTGCCGCGGGGTCCGCACCGGCACGGATGCCGTGCCCGGGCCGAAGGCACGATCGAGGTCGTCCGGATCGGGCGACTGCGGCCAGCCGGGCCGAGCGCCCCCACCACCGGGTCCGTCGACGGTCATGTCAGCCCCCTCACACGCTCGGGTCTGCGAGTGCATCGGAGCCTAGTACGACACCACCGACAGCGCGCGGCGGCTACCCGCGGCGCTCGAGCGGGTTCTGGTACTCGAAGGCGTACCGGCCGGGCCCGTCCGAGACCCCGTCGATCGGGTCGTCGAACCGCACGAGCTCGGCGTGGAAGCGCTCGGGGTCCCACCGGAACGAGTGCACGGACCCGTTCCGGATCGGGGTGCTGTGCCGGTCGGCGGTGCCGGGGGCGGCGGCGTTGACGATGCTGCGGATCACGGCGCCGTGGGTCGCGACGACGACGCTGCCGGCGTCGTACCGGACCGCGATCTCGGCGAGTGTCTCGGTGACGCGGTCGAGCAACGCGCTGCGGGACTCGCGGCCGGGGATGTCGTCGTGCGGGTAGCGCTCGCGGACCTCGTCGTCGGTCAGGCCCTCGGCCTCGCCGTAGGAGCGTTCCGCCAGCCCTGTGTACGTGGCGGGCGCTGCGAGACCGAGGTGGTCCGCGATGATCGAGCCGGTCTCGAACGCCCGGGACAGCGGCGACGCGACGACGGCGTCGAACCGCCGGCGGTCGAGCAGGGTCGCGGTGGAGCGGGCCTGTCGGCGTCCGGTGTCGTTCAGGGGGATGTCCGTCGAGCCCTGGATGCGCCGTTCGGCGTTCCAGTCGGTCTCGCCGTGCCGGACCAGGTACAGGAGCGTCGTCACCGCACGATCATCCCAGACGCGGCGCGGCACCTCGTCCCGGACGCGGCGCGGCACCTCATCCCAGACGTGCCGCGAGGGCTTCGAGCGTCTCGGTCGTGCCGGCGTCGATCTTGACCGCTGCCCGCGGGTCGCTGCGGGTCGTGCCGCGGTTCACGATGACCACGGGGTGCTTGCGTCGTGCGGCGTGGTCGACGAGCCGGACGCCGGAGTTCACGGTGAGGGACGAGCCGACGACGAGGAGCGCGTCGGCCTCGGCGACGATGGAGACCGCCTCGCGGAACTTCTCGGCCGGGACGAACTCGCCGAAGAACACCACGTCGGGCTTCAGCACCCCGCCGCACACCGAGCAGTCCGGCACCCGGAAGCGCTCGACGTCGGTGATCTCGACGTCGCCGTCGGGCTGGAGCTGCACCGACCCGGGCTCGTCGATCCACGGGTTGTCCCGGTCGAGCACGGTCGCGAGGTCGGCGCGTGAGAACACCTGCCCGCAGGTGAGGCAGACGGCACGGTCCATCGACCCGTGGATCTCGACGACCCGACGTGATCCGGAGCGGAGGTGCAGTCCGTCGACGTTCTGCGTGACGACCCCCGTGACGATGCCGTCGCGTTCGAGTGCCGCGAGGGCCTGGTGCCCGGCGTTCGGACGGGCCGAGGCGAAGGTGCGCCAGCCGAGGTGCGAGCCGGCCCAGTAGCGCTGCCGCTTGGCGGGGTCGGCGCGGAACTCCTGGAAGGTCATCGGCTTCCGGACGACGCGGCCGGCGCCCCGGTAGTCGGGGATGCCGGAGTCCGTGCTCAGCCCGGCGCCGGAGAGCACGGCGATGCGCTTGCCGGCGAGGACCTCGACGGCGCGGTCGAGGGCGTGCCCGGACGCGGTCGCGCTCGCGGGGCTGGTCGGTTCGCTCGTCGCCATCGTGTTCACGGTACCCTCAACAGCCGACCGCCCCGGTCACTTCCCGTGGACGACGCCAGGCCGTGCCCCGCCGCCACAGGCCCCCACACCGACCCCGAAACGAGCCCCGTGCACGCCGTCCGCATCGACTCCCTCGACGACCCCCGCCTCGACGACTTCGCCAGGCTCACCGACGTCGCCCTGCGGCGCGTGTCCGAGCCGGAGGGCGGCCTGTACATCGCCGAGTCGAACACGGTCATCGAGCGGGCGGTCCGCGCCGGGCACGTCCCGCGGAGCGTGCTGGTCCAGGAGAAGTGGCTCGACAGTGTGCTCCCGGTCGTCGCGGACCACGACGGCCCCGTGTTCGTCGGACCCGACGACCTGCTCGAGGACCTCACCGGCTTCCGGATGCACCGCGGCGCCATCGCCGCGATGCACCGCCCAGAGCTGCCGAGCGTCGCGGACGTGGTGCGCGACGCCAGGGTCGTGGTGGTGCTCGAGGACATCGTCGACCACACCAACGTCGGCGCCGTGTTCCGGAGCGTCGCCGGCCTCGGGGCCGACGCCGTGCTGGTCAGCCCCCGCTGCGCCGACCCGCTCTACCGGCGCAGCGTCCGCGTCAGCATGGGCACGGTGCTGCAGGTGCCGTGGACCCGCATCGGCGACTGGCCGGCCGCCGGCGAGGAGCTCCGGGCGCAGGGCTTCCACCTCGCCGCGATGGCCCTGACGGACCGCTCGGTGGACCTCGACGCGTTCGTCGCGGACGTCCCGGACCGCGTGGCGCTCGTGATGGGTACCGAGGGGCAGGGCCTCACGCCGGCGGCGATCGCGTCCGCCGACACCACCGTGCGGATCCCGATGGCGCACGGCGTCGACTCGTTGAACGTCGCCGCGGCGAGCGCCGTCGGGCTCTGGGCGGTCACGCACGCGCAGCGGCTCGCTTCCGCGCGGGCCTGAGGGGCCGGGAGGCGCGGGTCGCCTCCGTCGTCCGGCGCGCCTCAGCGGGTCGTCAGGTCCCGTGCGCGGCGCACCAGGTCCCGGTCGGTGCCGACCGCGCCGACCAGGCACACGCCGACCGGGGCGTCGTCGACGGTGAGGGCGGGGGCACTCACCGCGGGGAGGCCGCCCACGCTCGCGAGGCTCGTCAACCCCGTCGTCGCGGTCCTGGTGCGCTCGAGTGCGGCGGCGTCGGCGGACACGAGCGGCGCGGGGCCCGGCACGGTCGGGAACACGAGGGTCCGGCCGACCAGCGCCCGGCGGATGGTGTGCCGGACGACATCGAGGCGCTGGACCGCGTCGGCGGTGGCGGCGGGGTCGTTCGCCGCGGCTGCTGCGAACCGGTCCCCGACGACGGTGCTCAGCGCGCCGGGGTGTCCGGCGATCCAGGCTCCGTGGGCGGCGACGGCCTCGGCGGCCTGCACCAGGCGGAGCAGCTCGCGGAGCTCGTCGGGGGCGGGGACGCCGAGGTCCGCGAGCCGGACCCGGTCGGGTTCGTCGTCGAGGGACCGGGTGAACGCGGAGAACGCCGCGGCGGTGTCGGGGTCGACCAGGGCGAGCAGTTCCTCCGGGACGACGAGGGGTGTCGGTGCCGGGGCCGTCCCGGGGTCGGGCACGGTGGCGTCGAGCGCGGCGAGGAGCGTCTCGGCGTCGCGGGTGAGCCACCCCACGGTGTCGAAGGACGGTGCGAGGGGGAGCAGACCCTCGCGGGGGACCGTGCCGTGGGTCGTCCGGAGGCCCCAGAGCCCCTGGTACGAGGCGGGGACCCGGACGGACCCGGCGGTGTCCGTGCCGATCCCGATGTCGGCCGTCCCGAGACCGACGGCCGACGCGGAGCCGCTGGACGAGCCTCCTGGCAGCCGCGTCGGGTCCGCGGCGTTCGGCGGTGTGCCGTGGTGCTCGTTCCGTCCCGTGAGGTTGTACGCGAACTCGTCGGTGCGTGCGATCCCGCGGATCGCGGCACCGGCGGCGAGGAGCGCCGCGACCGCCGGTGCCGCGACCGTCTCGACGGGCGCCTCGCGCAGGAAGGTGGGGTTGCCGGCACCGACGGGTTGGCCGGGCACGGCGTAGAGGTCCTTGACCGCGACGGTGCGCCCGTCGAGCGGCCCGGAGGCGCTGGGTGCGACGAGCGGGTCGCCGACGGCCCGCCAGACGGTCGGGTCGAAGGCGCGGGGGCGGCCGGTCACGTGTGCTGCCTCGATGCGCCAGCGCGCGCCGGGGCCGGTGTCGTCGTGTGCGGTCGTGCGGCGCCACAGCTGGGTCTGGAGGCCGTGGCCGCCGGCGGCGAACCGGGACACCGACACGACGAGGGCGAGGTCCTCGGCGAGGGGCCGGACCTCGACCCGCGTCAGCGTCCGGGTCGCGACCCCGCCGCGTGCTCCGCGGAAGGCGCTGATCGCGTCGTGGCCGACGAGCAGCCCGCGGTCGTCGCCGCGCATCGTGCCGGGTGCGTCGACGAACGCGTCGTCGAGGGCGTCGAGGTCGTTCGTCAGCAGGGCGGCCTCGTACGCGTCGAGTGCCTCGAGGAGACCCTCGGGGGCGTCGGGGTGCGTGGTCATCGGGCGGGCTCCTCGAAGTCGGCCTTGCGGATGCGGGCGTGGACACCGGTGACGAGGTCGACCACCTGCGAGATGTCGAAGTCCGTCGCGGCGGAGAGGTAGGCGTACGCCAGGTGCGGCTCCATGCCCCAGCGCGCACCGAGGATCGCGACGGCGTGCCGGACGCACTCCCGGACGGCCTCGTCGAGGTCGGGGTCCATCCCGGTGGGGACGAGGTACTCCTGGGTCTCGGCGACCGGCCACACGAGGTCGCCGAACCGGCTCGCGGCCTCGTCGGCCGGTGTCAGGTCGAACCGGACCGTCGCGCGGAGCGAGGCCTCCATCGCGGTGAGCGCCACCTCGCCGTCGCCCTGCGCGAAGTGCGGGTCGCCGACGTACGCGAGCGCACCGGGTACGAGGACGGGCAGGTGCAGCTGCGTGCCCGCCTGCAGGAGGTTCACGTCGATGTTCCCGCCGTGGCGGCCCGGCGGGACCGAGTGCCGGCGCTCCCCGGGGGTCGCGACGCCCATGATCCCGAGGAACGGGGCGAGCGGGAACCGGGCGAACCGTTCGCGCGCGGGTGTCAGGGGGATGCGGCCGCGGAGTCCGGCGGGGGAGTCGACGACGTCGGCGAAGACGCTCACGGTCGTGCCGTCGACGGGGTACTCGCCGTGCAGCGCGCCCCGGCCGTGGCGGTTCGACACGACGCCGTAGTGCACGCGGGGGAGCGTCTCGACGACGGTCATGGTGAGGACGTCCCCCGGTCGTGCGCCCGCGACGCCGACGGGCCCGGACACGACGTGCGGTCCGTCTGCGTCGGGGTCGCGGCGTCCGGTCCGGGCGATCGCGACGGCGTCGTCGAGCACGTGCTCCGGTGCGACGCCGTGCGTGGCGAAGAAGGCACGTGGGTCGCTGCCCTGGTCGGGGAGGATCCCCTCGTGGCTGACGGTGTCGATCGTCACCGACTCGCCCGGCACGACGGTGATCGCCGGGCGGTCGTCGGCGTTCGGCAGCCGTCCCCAGAGGACGGTGTCCGGGTCGACCGGCAGGTAGCGGTCGGCGCGGACCGGTCCCGTTCCGGGCTGGAGGGTCGGGATCGTGGGGGTCGTCATCGGTCGGCCTTCCGTTCGACGAGGTGGGCGACGTCGGCGAGGTGGTCGGTCATCGCCGTGCGGGCGGCCCCCTCGTCGTGTCGGCGGATGCAGTCGAGGATCCGCTCGTGCCAGACGAACGACGACCGGCGGCCCTCGCTCGTGCTGTGGGAACGGGCGCGGACGTCCTGCACCCAGCCGCTGCTGAGCTCGCACAGGGAGACCAGGAGTGGGTTGCCGGAGGCCCGGGCGACCTGCACGTGGAACGCGACGTCCTGCGCGAGGGACTCCTCGGGGCTGAGGCCGGCGTGCGTGGCCTGCAGGATCCGTTCGAGCGCGAGCAGGTCGGCCTCGCCGGCACGGGCTGCGGCGAGCGCGGCGACCTGGGGCTCGACGACGGTCCGGAACTCGGCGACGTTCTCGGCCCGGTGCGCGAGGTCCTCGGCGTGCCCGACACCGGTCTGGCGTTCGAGGAGCGCGGTGGCCTCCTCGGACCGGGGGAGCACCACCGTCCCGCGACCGGGCGTCCGGGACACGAGGCGTCGGCGTTCGAGTTCCTGCATGGCCTCGCGGACGGTCGTGCGCGACACGGCGAGGTCCTCGGCCAGGGTCCGTTCCGGGGGCAGCTTGTCACCCGGAGCGAGGTCCTCGAGCACCAGGCGCGCGAGGTGCGCTGCGGTGGCGGCGCTCAGGGTGCGTCCTCGTTGCATGGGCAGGAGCCTAGGGTCCATTGGTCTGCTTGGCTCATTGGTACGACCAACTTTTACACGTCCGTCACACGCTGCGACGGAGCCGGAAACACGACGGGCGAATGGTGGGTGGCGTCAACCGACCACCGATGAAGAAGAGGGGTCCGTCGTGGACCTGGTCCTCCGCAACGCCCGCCTGGTCGACGAGCCCGGCCTCGTCGACGTCGTCGTCGAACACGGCACGATCACCGCGGTCGCCGCAGCCGTCGGCACCGTCCCCGGCAACCCGGCCACCCGGGTCGTCGACTGCGCCGGCCGCGTGGTCGTGCCCGGGTTCGTCGAGTCGCACCTGCACGTCGACAAGGCCCTGCTCGACCGGGAACGTCCGAACCCGGACGGGACGCTCGCCGGGGCGATCGCCGTCACCGGGGAGCTCAAGCGCGGGTTCACGCACGGCTCGGTCCGGGACCGCGCGCGCACCCTGCTCGACCAGGCGATCACGAACGGCACGACGCTGGTCCGCGCACACCCCGACGTCGACCCGATCGTCGGGTTGACCGGCGTCGAGGTCCTGCTGGGGCTCCGCGACGAGTACCGCGACGCCCTCGACCTGCAGATCGTCGCGTTCCCGCAGGAGGGCATCGCGAAGGCGCCGGGGACACTCGCACTCCTGCGCGAGGCGCTCGGAGCGGGCGCGGACGTGATCGGCGGCTGCACGTACAACGAGCGGACCCTCGCCGAGTGTCACGAGCACGTCGAGACCGTCCTCGACCTCGCCGAGGAGTTCGACGTGCCGGCGGACCTGCACGCCGACTTCGCCGACGACACGAGCGACCCGCGGTTCGCCCTCGCGCGGGTCATCGCCGACGCCGTCGTCCGCCGCGGGATGCAGGGCCGGGTCGCGCTCGGGCACATGACCTCGTCCGCGAGCCTGCCCTGGACCGAGCGGGCCGACCTGTTCGCGCGGCTCGCCGAGGCGGGGGTCGCGGTCGTCCCGCTGCCGGCGACCGACCTGCACCTCGGCGGTCGCGCCGACGACCACGACGTCCGCCGCGGTGTCGTCCCGGTCCGCGACCTCTGGGCCGCGGGCGTCACGAGCGCGTACTCGTCGAACAACGTGCGGAACGCCTTCACCCCGTTCGGCAACGCCGACCTGCTCGACATCGGGCTGCTGCTCGCGCAGGTCGGGCACCTGTCCGGGCCGGAGGACCTCGCCCGCGTCCTCGACATGGCGACGACCTCGGCCGCACGGGTCGTCGGGATCGCCGAGACCTACGGCATCCGTCCCGGCGCCGACGCCGACCTCGTGCTGCTCTCGACCACCGACCCGGCGGGCGTGCTGCTCGACCGCCCGGACCGCGCCCTCGTCGTGAAGCGCGGCCGCGTCGTCGCCGAGACCACCCGCACCACCGTCCTCACCACCGGCACCACCCGATCGAAGGAGCTCAGCAATGCGTGAACGGATCCCGCACGAGATCGTCGCCTCCGTCCTGGCCGGCGCCACCGCGTTCATCGGGGGCACGGCGCTGAACCTGCCCACCTGGGCGATCTTCATCAGCTGGGCGGGGATGTTCCTGCTCGGGCCGAAGCCCACGCTCCGGAACGCCACCCGGCTCTGGGCGACGATGCCGGTGGGGTCGACGTTCGCCCTCGTCATCGTGCTCGTCGACCAGCGGATCGGCACGCTCCTCGGCGACGGGCAGTTCGCCCGGAACGTGGTGCTCGGCGTCGTGATCCTCGTGTGCAACACCGCGCTGATGTGCACCGGCCGGGTCCGTGCGTTCGCGCTGGTCCCCGGGATGTTCCTCGGGTTCGCGTCCTTCTTCGCGACGTACTTCGGCGGCTTCGGCTTCGCACCGGGCAACGTGTGGGCAGCGTGGGTGTCCGTCGTGGTGATGAACGCCGCCGGCCCCGTCTTCGCGTACCTGTCGCGGAGGTGGACCTTCGCGCGCCCGACGGGACCCGACGGCCGTGGGGCCGGCGTCCCGTCGGACGCGACGGCTGCCGTCGGGGGCGAGCCGCGCCTCCAGTCCGACCCCGCACCGACGCGCGCCTAGCGCGTCCTCGCAGCCACGGGGTACCCGCCCCCGGTACGCTCGGTTCCCGTGTCACGAGTCGTCCGCCGCCCCCGTTCCGCCGTCCGGAGGCCGGTGACCATCTCGGTCGTCGCCGTGCTCGTGCTGGCGGTCGGCTACCTCGTGGCCGCAGCGGTCGTGCCGTTCGCCCCGGCGAGCGCCTCGACCACGACGTACTCCGCGCCCACGTCGTCGGTGCCGGACCTGACGTTCCCCGGCTACGGCGCCACCGCGGTCGAGGCCACCGACTTCCCCGAGAGCCTGCGCACGAGCGGGGACACGAAGCCCCGGTCGATCGCGAGCATCTCGAAGGTCGTGACGGCGCTCGTCGTGCTCGACGAGAAGCCGCTGCAGCCGGGGGAGCCCGGGCCGACGATCACCTTCAGCCCCGGGATGCAGGCGCTCTACGCGAAGTACCTCGCGGTGAACGGCGAGGTCGCGCCGATGCCCGCCGGCCTCCAGCTGTCGGAGTACCAGACGCTCCAGGTCATGCTCATGAAGTCGGCGAACAACTACGCCGGGTCGCTGGCGCTCTGGGCCTTCGGCTCGATGGACGCCTACCGCCAGGCGGCGGACGAGTGGCTCGACGAGCACGGACTCGACCACACCACGATCGAGGAGCCGACCGGCCTCGACGCGCACAACACCTCGACGGCCACCGACCTCGTCGAACTCGGGCAGCTCGCCCTCGCGAACCCGGTGGTGAAGGAGGTCGTCGGCACGAAGCAGGTCACGGTGCCCGGCGCCGGCGCGATCGAGAACTCGAACAAGCTCCTCGGGCTCGACGGTGTCGAGGGCATCAAGACCGGCACGCTCGACGAGGCCGGCGCCTGCCTGCTCTTCGCGGCGACGTACGAGCGCGGCGGCAAGGAAGTCACGGTCGTCGGCGCGATGCTCGGTGGCGTCGACCACGACTCGCTCGACGTCGACGTCCAGCGGCTGCTCCGGTCGGTCGCCGACAACTTCCAGGTCGTCACGCTCGCCCACGCCGGGCAGACCTTCGGCACGTTCTCGACGCCGTGGCAGGACGAGGCGGACGCGGTGTCGCGGTCCGCGGCCGAGGTGCTCGTGTGGGGCAGGACGAAGGTGTCCGCGAGGACGAAGCTCGAACGGATCACCCTCGGCACGAAGGGGGAGCGCGTCGGCACGGTGCGGTTCACCATCACGGACCACGACCCGGTGACGGTGCCGCTCGTGCTCGAGCGGCCGATCGACGACCCGGGCGTCTGGTGGCGGTGGACGAACCCGTTCCAGGGCGCGTGACGGTGCCGGTCTCCGTGCGGCCGTGGCGGTCGTCCGACGCGCCGGTGCTGCTGGCGGCGTCGGCGGACCCGGAGCTCGCGCGCCAGTTCGGCGGTGTGCGGTTCGACGACGTCGCGGCGGCGGAGGCGTTCATCGGGGCGACGTACCGGTTCGACGGGCACGCGCGGTACTGGGCGATCGTCGCGGACGTCGCGGACGTCGCGGACGGGTCGGGGGGGCGCCGGGGCCCGCGTCGTCGGCTGCGTCGGGGTGACGGCCATCGAGCACACCCACGGCACCGCCTGGGTCTCGTACTGGCTCACACCGGAGGCCCGCGGCCGGGGCCTGGCGACCCGCGCACTCGCTGCCGCCGCCGAGGACGCCTTCGCCCTCGGCCTGCACCGCCTCGAACTCGGGCACCGCACGAACAACCCGGCGTCGTGCGCGGTCGCGACCCGGGCGGGGTTCCGCGCCGAGGGAGTGGAACGCGAGAAGCTCCGCTACGGCGACGACCGCTTCGACGTCGAGACCCACGCCCGCCTGGCGACCGACCCGACCCTCGACACCGTGCCACTGCCCCGCGACCCGGCCAGCCCGCCGCCTCGCGACCCGGCCGACGCGCGCCGGGGCGCCTGAGCCCTCACCGGCCGACGGCGCGCTCGACCATCGCGCACGGGACGGTCGCGTCCCACCCCGCGATCCTGGGCATCGCGCCGACCCGGACGGTGTCGCCCGGGTGCGCCGCGCAGTACGAGGCTCGGTGCTCGATCTCGGCGGACCACTGCGGCCCGGGCTCCCGGAGCGGCACCGCCCCGGCCCCGGCCACGAACGCGACGAGCGAGGCGGCGACGAGCACCCCGCCCGCTGCCCGCCACGACCACCGTGCGCGGGCGAGGAACACGTCGGCGACGAGGACCACCGCCGCGGTCAGGAACATCGACGACGCGGCCGCGTACCGCAGGGGAGCCGTGCCCGCCCACGCCGCCGGGGTGAAGGAGGACCACGTCGTGCCGGGCGTCCGGTTCACGATGAGCGCCGCGTACCAGACGGCGCCGGCGCCGACGCTCACGGCGAGGAGCATCCACCGGGTCCGCCAGTCCGCCAGGACGAGGGCGGCCACGACCGCCACCACGAGGAGCACGGCCGGCACGGTGACGACCCACCAGCCGTGGGCGGAGACGGACGCCCCGACCGCACGCGCGTCGGCGTTCCCGCTGCCGCCGACGACCTGGGCGACGAACCCGGCGGTCATGTCCCGGAACGAGGTGATGCCACCCCGGTGCGTGGCGGAACGGGGGTGCGTCAGCGCTGCCGTGACCTGTGCCGCGACACCGAGCAGGGCGACCGCTGCGACGGGGATGACCCGACGCTGCCGACGGCCCAGCAGCAGGAGCGGCAGGAACACGGCGGCCTGGATCTCGCTCGTGGTCACGACCGCCACCGCGACGGCGGTCCACGCGGACGACCACCAGCTCCGCGGACGGTGGGCGAGCAGCCACGGCGCCGCGAACAGCAGGTACCAGTGCAGGTTCGCCGCGGTCCCGGCGATCTCGACGGGCGCCAGCGGGACGAGGGCGGGGACGGCCGCGAGGAGCACACGGAGCGGCCAGGCCCGCACCACGCCGCGCGCCAGGACGAAGACGGTGCCGCACACCGCGCCGAGGACCGCGCACGACATCGCCGAGACGGACAGCGCGTACAGGTCGATCCGCCCGAGCGCGACGGCGGCGTCGACCACCAGCCGGGGCAGGACGTGCAGGTAGCCGTCGTACGGGTGCCACACCGAACGCACCGGGCCGAGGGTGAGCCGATCGGTGAGGAAGCGCCCGGAGTCCTCCGCCCAGGCGACGCCGCGGGCCGGGCTCCCGATGCGGACCCACGCGAGCAGGCCGGTGGCGACGGCGACGAGGAGCGCCCAGACCGCCGTGGTCGGTCGTCTCCGTGGGTGGTCCGCCGTCGTCATCGGACCCCCTCGTGCCGTCGTGCCGTCCGTGCTGTGCAGCTGCCGATCGATCCTGGCGTGCGCCGGTGGACGGCACCCGTGACGCAGATGCCGTGACTCTCAGACAGACCGACGAGGACACGGACCGAACCGCTGCGCGCGCCGACTCCCGGCGACGTAGTGTCGGACGGGTGACGACGACGTTCCCCCGGTCCACCCCGTCCGCCCTCGGCATCGACGCCCGTGGCCTCGCCCGGTTCCTCGACGCCCTCGAGTCGACGCCCGACGTCGAACCCCACAGCATCGTCCTGCTCCGCCACGGTCAGATGGCGGCCCAGGGCTGGTGGCAGCCCTACGCCGAGGACCGCGTCCACCTGCTCTACTCCCTCAGCAAGAGCTTCACCGCCGCCGCCGTCGGGATCGCCGTCCGCGAGGGACTCATCGACCTCGACGCCACCGCGCTCTCGTACTTCCCGGAGCTCGACGCCGAGATCACCGACGAACGCAGCCGCCGCATCCGCGTCCGGCACCTGCTCGCGATGGCGAGCGGCCACCGCGAGGACACCATCGACCGCGCCCGGGAACTCGACCGCATGAACGTCGTGCGCGGCTTCCTGCTCCTGCCGCCGGAAGAGGAACCCGGCACGCTCTTCACCTACAACCAGCCGTGCACCTACACCCTCGCCGCCATCGTCCGCCGCGTCAGCGGTGGGTCGCTGGTCGACTACCTGCGTCCGCGGCTGCTCGACCCGCTCGGCATCGACGACCTGGCGTGGCGCCGGGACGAGGCCGGCGCCGAGCTGGGCTTCAGCGGGTGCTACGCCCCGACCTCGGCGATCGCCGCGCTCGGCCAGCTGTACCTCCAGCGCGGCGTGTGGGAGGGCGAGCGGATCCTCGACGAGGACTGGGTCGCCGCCGCCACGAGCAAGCAGATCGACAACCTCGACGAGGAGAACCCGGACTGGTCGCAGGGCTACGGCTTCCAGTTCTGGATGGCCCGCCACGGCTTCCGCGGCGACGGCGCCTACGGCCAGTTCTGCGTCGTGCTGCCGGAGCAGCACGTCGTCCTCGCACTCACCGGCCAGAGCCTCGACATGCAGGCCGTCCTCGACGCGGCCTGGCAGCACCTCCTGCCCGCCGTCGACGCTACGGACCTCGACGCGGCCGCGGATGCGGACCTGGAGGCGCGGCTCGCCTCCCTGGGACTGCCCCCGGTGCAGGGCGGTCGCCTCCCCGACCTCGGCGCCGGTCCGTTCCGCGGTGACGGCATCGACCGGATCGGCTTCACGCGCGACGGCGACCGGTGGCGGGCGGCCCTCGAGGTCGACGGCGGGACCCTCTCGGTGCCGGTCGGCGAGGGGGAGTGGGCGGTCGACGGTCCCCTCGCCGCGAGCGGTGCGCTCGCACCGGACGGCACCGTGCTCGTCGACGTCCGGTTCGTGGAGACGCCGCACCTCGCGCATGTGCGCATCGACCTCGCGGCCGGGACCGCCACCGCGTCGTGGGCGACCGAGCCGCTGCACGACGGTCCGCTGACCCTGCGCCGCCCCGCCGACTGATCGAGCGCTACGGGGTGTCGGACTTGTGCTCGACGACGTCCTGCAGCTCGGGTCGCTTCGGGGTCACGCCGTCGCCCGAGGACGTGTGCTTGATCCGCCGGACCACCCACGGCACGAGGTACTCGCGCGCCCAGCCGAGGTCCTCGGCGCGGGCCTCCCGCCACGGACGGGCCTCGAGCGGCTCGGGGTTGAACGGTTCGAGCCCGTGCTCGACGCCGAGCGCGTCCAGCACCGCGGCGGCGACGGTCGCGTGGCCCATCGGGGAGTGGTGCAGCCGGTCCGGAGCCCACATCCTCGGGTCGCGGAGGACCCGGAGTGCCCACATGTTCGCGACGAGGGCGCCGTGCTTCAGCGCGATGGCGTGCAGGTTCTCGTTGTAGATCGCCGTCTTGCCGCGGACCATCCCGAGCACCGGGGTCATGCCGACGTCCGGACCGGTGAAGAGCACCACGGTGGCGCCGTCGCTCCGCAGCCGGGACACCATCGCGTCCACTCGCTCGGCGAGCTCGTCGGGGTCGGAGCCCGGCCGGATGATGTCGTTGCCACCGGCCGACACCGTGACGAGGTCGGGACGGAGGGCGAGTGCCGGTTCGACCTGCTCGTCGATGATCTGCTGCAGGAGTCGCCCGCGGATCGCCAGGTTGGCGTAGGCGAAGTCGTCGGTCTGGTTCGCCAGGACCTCGGCCACCCGGTCCGCCCAGCCACGGTTCCCGCCGGGGACGGTGGGGTCGGGGTCGCCGATCCCCTCGGTGAACGAGTCACCGATCGCGACGTACCTGGACCACGGATGACGATCTGACACTCCTCGGACCATAGTCTCGTGGCATGACGAAGGCCAACCCCGCGGCGGTGCTGGGCGACGAGCTGCTGGAGCGCATCGCCGCCCGCGCCCCCGGCTACGACGCCGCGAACGCGTTCTGCACCGAGGACCTCGACGAACTCCGGGCGGCCGGCTACCTGCGGCTCGGGGTGCCCGTCGAACGCGGCGGTGCCGGGCTCGGGCTCGCCGCGACGACCGCGGTGCAGCGGCGGCTCGCGGAAGCCGCACCGGCGACGGCGCTGGGACTCGGGATGCACCAGGTCTGGGTGCAGGCGGCGCGCGCCGTCACTGCGCGGGGTGGGTCGTTCCTCCAGGCCGTCACCGACCACGCGGCGGACGACCACCTGCTCGCGTTCGGTGTGAGCGAGCCGGGCAACGACGCCGTCCTCTTCGACTCGCTGACGACGGCGGAGCCGGACGGCGACGGCGGCTACCGCTTCACGGGGACGAAGGTCTTCACCTCGCTGGCCCCGGCGTGGGACGTGCTGAGCGTGTTCGGCAAGGACGGGTCCGGGCCGGAGCCGCGGCTCGTGCACGGTTTCGTGCTGCGGTCCGACGGCGACGTCGAGCACCTCGACGACTGGGACACCCTCGGGATGCGGGCGACGCAGAGTCGCACGACGAAGCTGCACGGCGTGCACGTGCCGGCCGACCGGATCGTGCGGATCCTGCCGGTCGGGCCGAACCAGGACCCGCTCGTGTTCGGCGTCTTCGCGGCGTTCGAGCTGCTCGTGGCGTCGGTGTACGTCGGGATCGCCGCCCGTGCGGTGGCACTCGCGGTGTCGGCGGTGCGGTCGCGCACGGCACTCGACGGGACACCGCGGTCCGCGGACCCGGACGTGCGCCGGGCGATCGCGGACATGCGCGGGACGGTCGACGCGATCGAGCTGCAGGTGGCCTCGCTCGCCCGGTCGGTCGACGAGCTCGACGACCTCGGGCCGCGGTGGTTCCCGTTGCTCGTCGGGACGAAGGCCCGGGCGGTCGACGCGGCGCAGCACGTCGTGGACGAGGCGATGCGGGTCGTGGGCGGTGGCGCCTACCGGGCCGGTGGCGAGCTCGCGCGCCTGGCCCGGGACGTCCGGGCGGGCCAGTACCACCCGTCGTCGCGGGACTCGGCGGCGCGGACGATCGCGGCGTCGGTGCTGGGGCCGCTCGCACCGTAGCGTCGCCGCCGCGCGCCCCCAAACTAGTTCGCTTGCGGTACCATTGGCCTCCCCAGCGAACAGGAGGCGGCCGGAGCGTGCCGAGGACCGAGACCACGAACCGGACCGCCCCGCGGCGACGGACCCGCACCCAGCGACTGACGGACCGTGCCCTCGCACTCGACCCCGGGCTCGTGAAGACCGACGGTGCCCTCCGCACGCTCGTCGCCGTCCCGGCCGGCATGGCCGTCGGGTACGCGATCGCCACGGCGTTCGGCTTGCCGGCGATCCTCGGCGTGATGATCGGCGCGATGCCGGCCTTCATCACCTGCCTGGTCATCGTCGACCCGAGCACGGGCCGGACCGCCGCGCGCACCGGGGCGGTCCTCGTGCCGTTCGTCGTCGCACTCGCCGGGAGCATCGCCTTGCAGCCGCTCCGGCTCCTCGAACTCGTCCTCATCGTGGTGCTGCTGTTCGTGCAGTTCGCGGCGGCCTCGTGGGGCGTGTGGGCGGCGGACGCGGCGATCGTCGGGTTCGCCGGGTACCTCTGCGGACTCCTGCTGCCCCTGCCGGAGACGAGCGTCGTCCCGCTCGGGCTCGTCGTCGCGGGCTCCCTCGCCGTGACGATCGTCGTCCGCCTGCTGTTCCGGCCGGACCCGCACCGGGCGCTGCTCCGGACCCGTCGCGGGTTCGTCGCCCGGGGGTCCGACGTGCTCGAGGCCGCCGCCGCGGTCCTGGCCGCCGGAGCCGTCGGCGCTGCCGCGGACGACCAGCGCGCCCGCCGCCGAGCCCTCCGCCGGCTCGGACGCGCTCGTGACCGGTACCACGAGATCGCCCTGACGGTCGACGGCATGCTCGCCGCGAGCGGGGTCGACGCCGACACCACCGCCGAGGAACTGCACCGCCTGGTGTTCGACACGCACTTCGCGATCGACGAGCTCGGCCGCGCGGCCGGGGCACTGGTCGAGCAGGGCGCGCCGTCGGACGTCCGGCACGCCGCGCTCCGGGCCGTCACGCTCGTCCTCCGGCACGGCGGCAGCCACGGCCAGGAGGCAGCGCACACCCTCCTCGCACGCTACGGGATCACGGCTTCGGCGGCCGACGACGGATCCCGGACGACCGCGATCGTCCGCCGCATGGCCGCCGAGTTCGCCGACCTGCGGTCCGCCGGACTCCGGTGGCGCGAGCTCCGTGACGAGCTGCCCCGCCGCGGTGCCGGCGTGCCCTTCGCCACGCCGGTGATCCTCGCCGGCGGGCGCCCGGCCGGAGCCGTGCCGGTCGTCGCGGACGCCGTCGCCGAGGGGCCGTGGCGCCGCTGGCACCTCACCGCGTCGCTCCGGACCGCCGTCCACGCCGCCATCGCCGTCGCGATCGTCGAACCCCTCGCCCTCCTGCTCGACGGGAGCCGTTTCTACTGGGGCGTCATCGGCGTGATGATCGTCCTCGCCGGCACGAACACCACGCACGAGCGGATCCGGAAGGGCCTCCACCGCGGCGTCGGGACGGTCGTCGGGGGAGCGGTCGGGATCGTCCTCGTGCACCTGCTCGGCACGACGCACCCGTGGGTGACGATCGTGTTCGTGTGCGTCCTGCTCGCCGTCGGCACGTACGGCTTCGGCGGCGTGTACTCGGTCTGGGCCGCGTGCCTCGTGGTCGTCCTCTGCCAGGCGTACGCGTTCTCCGGCACCTTCACGGACGCCCTCATCCCGATGCGGCTCGCCGAGAACCTGCTCGGTGCCGCGGTCGCGGTGCTCGTCAGCGCGGTCGTCTTCCCGATCGCCACCCGTGCCGTCATCCGGCGCGCGGTGCGGCGGCAGCTGGTCGCGGTCCGCGCGTTCGTGCTCGCGCTGGTGGGGGTCGAGGACGACGACGAGGCGGACGCGGCCGACACGACGGAGGCGGACCGCGCCTCCCGTCAGCTGCGCGCCCGGTCGCGCGCGGTCGACGCCGCCACCTACCAACTGGACGCCGTCCTGCGTCCGATGGTCCGCTTCCCGACCGGCGGGCCGGCGCGCGCAGACGCCAGGACGCGCACCTCCCTGCAGGCGGCCGCGACCTTCGCGCGCGAGGCGGCCGGGAGGCTCGGCTCGGCCCCGCAGGACCCGCCAGCGGCCCTGCGCGGTGCGGCCGACCGCCTCGCCGCCTCGATCGCGCAGCTCGCCGACGGCATCGTGGCCGGGCCCCGGTCCGCCACGCCGACGGCGGTATGGGTCCGGGTCGGCGACCAGCTCGACGAGGCGGTGGCCGCCGCCTCCGGACGGCCGGACGAGCGGGCGATCGCGACGGCCGCGCACGCGCTCGGCCGGATCGACGAGGCGCTCGCGCTGCTCGCCGACCGCCACCGCGCGACGGTCGTCGGGGCGATGTCGGTGGGTCCTGGCATCATCGCCGTGTGAGCAAGCAGGACGGACGCAACCGACTGGTGTCCGACGCGCCCGTCGACGACGTGACGGCGAGCGTGCTGCACGTCGACATGGACGCCTTCTTCGCCTCGGTGGAGCTGCTCGACCGGCCGGACCTCCGCGGCCTGCCGGTGATCGTCGGGCACGACTCCGACCGTTCGGTCGTCACGGCCGCCACGTACGAGGCCCGCAAGTACGGCGTCAACTCCGCGATGCCGATGGCCGTCGCCAAGCGCCGGTGCCCCGCGGCGATCATCGTCGAGCCGCACTTCGAGAAGTACCGCGCGAAGTCCGACGCCGTGATGGCCGTCTTCGACCGCTTCACGCCCCGCGTCGAGAAGCTCGGCATCGACGAGGCCTTCCTCGACGTCGCCGGGGCGATCCGGCTGTACGGCACCCCGTGGGAGATCGGTCGGGCGATCCGTGCGGCGGTGTACGCCGAGACGGGGCTGCACTGCTCCGTCGGCGCCGCGTCGACCAAGTTCGTGGCGAAGCTCGCGTCGAGTCGGTCGAAGCCGGACGGGCTGCTCGTCGTGCCGGCTGCCGACACCGTGGCGTTCCTGCACCCGCAGCCCGTGTCGGCGCTGTGGGGGGTCGGCGGCAAGACGCAGGAGACCCTCGAACGACGCGGCATCCGCACCGTGGGGGACCTCGCGACCACGCCACTGGGCTCGCTCGTCTCCGCGCTCGGTCCGGCCGGCGGTCAGCGCCTGCACGACCTCGCGTGGGGCCGCGATCCGCGCGTGGTCGAGAGCGGCGTCGGCGAGAAGTCGATCGGGCACGAGGTCACCTTCGGCCACGACCTCACCGAGCGCGACGACGTCGCCCGTGAACTCCTGCGCCTCGCCGACAAGGTGGCCGTGCGACTCCGACGGGCCGACGTCCAGGCACGGACGGTGGCGCTCAAGGTCCGCTACACCGACTTCACCACGCTGACCCGGTCCCGCACCCTCGCGGAACCGACCGACGTCGCCAAGCGCCTGCACCGCGAAGCCGTCGAGCTGTACGACGTGCTGCACCGGCCGGGCAACCGGATCCGGCTCATCGGGGTCCGTGGCGAGAACCTCGTGCCGGCGGCGGCGAGCAACGCGCTCTGGGACGACGACGCGCCGTGGCGCGAGACCGAGACGACGATCGACGCGGTCGCCGCACGCTTCGGCGCGGGCGTGCTCCGACCGGCATCCCTGGTGCGCGGCACGCCCGAGGGGCACGTCCCGCACGCTCGGCAGGACGAAGGGTGACGGTAGAATCTCGTGCAGTGAGCGCAGCCGAGTACACCGATCAGCCAGGGGCGGGGGACCAGCCCGCGGCCCTGTGGGACGACGGCACCGCAGCGCCTGAGCACGCGGTCGTCGCCCACGACGAGGCCGTCGCCGCTGCCGAGGCGGCGGGCAACTCGGCCGTGCAGAACCTGTCGCCGGCCTTCCCGGACCGTGCCGCGTGGGGCACCGCGTCGAAGCTCCGTGCCTGGCAGGTCGAAGCGCTCACGAAGTACTTCGAGACCGAGCCGCGGGACTTCCTCACGGCCGCGACGCCCGGCGCCGGCAAGACCACGTTCGCGCTCCGGCTCGCCACCGAGCTCCTCGCCCGCGGCACCGTCGACCGCATCGTCGTCGTGGCCCCGACGGAGCACCTCAAGCGGCAGTGGGCGGACTCGGCGGACCGCGTCGGCATCCGGATCGATCCGATGTTCAAGAACGGCGACGGCATGTTCGGCCGGCACTACCAGGGCGTGGCGATCACGTACGCCCAGGTCGGCATGAACCCCGAGGTCCACCAGAAGATCACCGCCGGCGGCAAGACGCTCGTGATCCTCGACGAGGTCCACCACGGCGGCGACGCCCTGACCTGGGGCGACGGCATCAGAGAGGCGTTCTCGAAGGCCACTCGTCGCCTGTCCCTCTCCGGCACCCCGTTCCGCTCGGACACCGCGCCGATCCCGTTCGTGCAGTACGCCCCCGACGAGCAGGGCATCCGCACCTCGATCTCCGACTACAACTACGGCTACGGGCGCGCCCTCAAGGACGGCGTCGTCCGCCCGGTGCTCTTCATGGCGTACGCCGGGCAGATGCGCTGGAAGACCCGCATGGGCGACGAGATGTCGGCGTCGCTCGGCGAGCAGGTCACGAAGGACATCACCGCCCAGGCCTGGCGCACGGCGCTCTCACCCGAGGGCGAGTGGATGCCGGCCGTCCTCTCCGCCGCCGACAAGCGCCTGACCGAGGTCCGCCGTGGTGTGCCGGACGCCGGCGGCCTCGTCATCGCCACGGACACCACCACGGCCCGCGCGTACGCCCGCATCCTGCAGCAGATCACGGGGGAGCGGCCGACGGTCGTCCTCTCCGACGAAGCGGCGGGGTCGAGCCGGATCAGCGCCTTCGCCGAGGACACCTCCCGATGGATGGTCGCCGTCCGCATGGTGTCCGAGGGCGTGGACGTGCCGCGGCTGTGCGTCGGCGTGTACGCCACGAGCGCGAGCACCCCGCTCTTCTTCGCCCAGGTCATCGGCCGCTTCGTCCGGGCCCGTCGCCGCGGTGAGACGGCGAGCGTGTTCCTGCCGAGCGTGCCCGGGCTGATGGCGCTGGCGGCCTCCCTCGAGCTCGAGCGCGACCACGCCCTCGACCGCCCGAAGGACGCCGACGACGGGATGTACAACCCCGAGGACGCGATGGTCGCCGAGGCCAACAAGGAGGACCGCGCGTCGGAGAGCCTGCTCGAGGTCCAGCCGTTCGAGGCGCTCGACTCGCAGGCGTCCTTCGACCGTGTCCTCTACGACGGCGGCGAGTTCGGCAGCGGCGGCGAGGTGGGCTCGCTCGAGGAACTCGACTTCATCGGCATCCCGGGGCTGCTCGAACCCGACCAGGTGCGCGACCTGCTCCGAGCACGCCAGGCGACGCAGGCGAAGCGAGCGAAGGGCCGTACCCCGAAGGACGGCATGCCCAAGGCAGCCGCCCCCGCGCCCGAGGACCGCCCGATGTACCAGACGATCAAGGAGCAGCGGTCCGAGCTGCACCGGCTCGTCTCGATCTGGTCCCGACACGCGAACGAACCGCACGGGGCCATCCACGCCGAACTCCGCCGCATCAGCGGTGGCCCGGCCGTGGCGCAGGCGAGCATCGAGCAGATCCAGAAGCGCATCGACGTGCTGCGCTCCCGCATCGGCGGCCGCCGGTGAGCACCGCGTGATCGAGGCCGTCGACGACCGCACCTGGTACGTCAAGCGCGACGCGGAGTCCTCGCCCGAGGCGATCATCGACCGATTCGGCGGGGGCTACCGGCTCCGTCGGTTCTCGCTCACCGAGTCCCGCCGGACGCCCCACGGGGTGTACACGGGCGTCGAACTCGCCGAGACCGCGTGGTGGCGGCTCCGCGACAGGCCGCGGACCTCATGACATCGCAAGCCGAAGTCGGGTAGACCGGGGGAATGGCAGACTCCATCCCTCACGTCCTCGTCCTCGGCGGCGGCTCCGCTGGCTACACCACCGTCAAGCAGCTCCAGAAGCACGCAGCGACCGTGCCGATGCGCATCACGCTGGTGGACCAGAACACGTACTACACGTACCTGCCGTTCCTGCCCGAGGTCGCCGGTGGCCACATCGCCCCGAAGGACGTGACCTTCGAGCTGCGCCGTGCGCTCCGCAAGACCCGGGTGATCCAGGGCAAGGTCACCGGGATCTCCTCGGCCGACAAGACCGTCTCGATCGCCACGGCCGGCGGTGACGACCGCACGCTCGGCTACGACCAGCTCGTCGTCGCGCTCGGCTCCGTCACGCGCACGTTCCCGACGCCCGGGCTCGAGGAGTACGGCGTCGGCTTCAAGAGCGTCGAAGAGGCCGCCTACGTCCGCGCGAAGCTCCTCGACAACATCGCCAAGGCCGCTGCCACCCGCGACGAGGACGAGCGCCGCAAGCTGCTCACGAGCATCTTCGTCGGCGGCGGGTACACCGGCGTCGAGGCGATCGGCGAACTGTTCGACGTCTCGCAGGCCGCCATCAAGACCTACCCGTCGCTCGCCGGCGAGCACCCCCGCTGGGTCCTCATCGACGCGCTCGACCGCGTCGCACCCGAGGTCGGTCCGGAGCTGTCCAAGTGGACCCTCGAGTCGCTGCGTGCCCGCGGCATCGACGTCCGCCTGAAGACGACCATGCCGAGCTGCGAGGGCGGCGTCGTGAAGCTCTCCGACGGCGACGAGTTCGCCACCGGCCTGCTCGTCTGGACGGCCGGCGTGAAGCCGAACCCGCTCCTCGACGCGTCCGACCTGCCGCGCGGCCCGAAGGGTCACCTCGCCGCGAACGCGAAGCTGCAGGTCGAGAGCGAGGACACCCACGAGGTCGTGCCCGGCGTCTGGGGCCTCGGCGACGTCGCGCAGGTGCCCGACCTGACGGCCGAGAAGCAGCCGGCGTACTACCCGCCGAACGCGCAGAACGCCGTCCGCCAGGCCGTCGTGGCCGCGGACAACGTGGTCGCGACGATCACGGGCAAGCCGCTCGAGGAGTACCGCCACCCGTCCATCGGCACCGTCGCGTCGTACGGTGTCGCGAAGGGCGCGGCGAACATCAAGGGCATCAAGATGACGAACCTCCTCGCGTGGCTCGCGCACCGCGCCTACCACGTGTACGCGATGCCGACGCTGAACCGCAAGGTGCGCATCGTGATCGGGTGGGTCACCGGGGCCGTGTCGGGTCGCGACGCGACGTCCCTCATCAAGGAGACCGACCCGCGCCGCACGTTCGTCGAGGCGTCGAAGTCCTAGACGCGCGTTCCTGACGGACGGGAGGCGCGGTGCCGGCTGGCACCGCGCCTCCCGTCCGTCGTCCGGTCGCGCCGACGCGCGTGGTGCGGCAGACTGACTCCCTCGGTGCCGCCGCACGGAGGTCCTGGAAGACACCGCACGTGACCACCACCATCTCCTGCCCCCGCTGCCGAGCCGTTCGCCGCCCCACCGGGGTGCACCGCTGCCCCGGACCGGACGACCCCGCCCGAGCGCTGGGCGTGGGCACCAGCGTCGCCGTGGTCCTGGACGTGCTCGCCGGTGTCGGCCGACCGTTCCTCGTCGGCGGCGTGGTCCGCGACGCGCTGTTCCGCGCGTCCGGGCGCGCGGTCCCCGTCGCCGACGACCACGACGTCGACGTCGAGGTGCACGGCACGGACACCGCGTCGGTCGTCGACGCGGTGCGCGCGGCGGGAGCCGTCGTCGTCACCACGGGCGCGCGCTTCGAGGTCCTCAAGGTCGTGGTCGAGGGCGTGCACGTCGACGTCGCGGTCGTGCCGGGGAACGCCGACGACGACGGGCTCGCCGCGGCCGCCGTCCGTCGCGACTTCACGGTCAACGCGGTCGCGTGGGACCCGGCGACGAACGAGTACGTCGACGCGGTCGGTGGGATCGACGACGCTGCCCGAGGTGTGCTCCGACACACCTCGGACCGGTTCGGGGACGATCCGCTGCGGGTGCTGCGCGCCGTGCAGCTGGTGGCGCGCTTCGACCTCGTGCTCGACCCGTCGACGGTCGACGTCGCCCGGTCGCTGGTGGACGCGTTCCCGTCCGTGGCCGCGGAGCGGGTCTGGCCGGAGATCCGGAAGGCGGCGCGGGGCGACCACCAGTCGCGGGCGCTCCAGGTGCTGCACGACACCGGGTGGGAGCGGCACCTCCCGGAGCTCGCCGCGGTGCGCGACGTACCGCAGGACCCGCGGTGGCACCCCGAGGGGCCCGTGCACGTGCACCTGGGGCTCGCGGCGGACGCTGCTGCCGCTGCCTGCACGGCCGACGGCGTCACCGGTGAGGACCGCGCCGTCGTGGTGCTCGGCGCGCTCCTGCACGACCTCGGCAAGGCGGGCGACGGGACGCAGCGGGAGCGGGACGACGACGGCACGGTCCGGGTCCGCAGCCTCGGGCACGAGGTCTCGGGCGCGCATGCGGCGCGGGACCTGCTGCGGCGGATCGGCGCGCCGCGCACCCTCTCCGAGCGCATCGCCACGATCGTGCGTGAGCACATGGTGGTGCACTCGACCGACGGTGCAGCGCCGTCGGTGCCGGCAGCGCGCCGACTGCTCCGTCGCCTGGGTGGGTCGATGGCGACCGCCGAGTGCTGGGCCCGGGTGTGCGAGGCGGACTCGCAGGGACGGGGTGCGGCGTCCGGGCCGTCACCGGCATGGGCATGGCTCGCGGTCATGCGTGCCGACGAGGCCGCGGGACCCCGGGTGCGCCTCGTGACCGGGCGGGACCTCGTCGCGGCGGGGCTCGCGCCGGGGCCGCGGTTCCGGGAGGTCCTGGACGCCGCGGCCGAGGCGCAGGACGAGGGGCGCTTCGAGGACGCGGCGGGTGCCCAGCGCTGGTTGCGGGAGCGGCTCAGTCCGCCACGGTGATCGTCACCGTGGCGGACTCGGTGGACGCGCCCGCATCGTCGCGGTAGCGCACCGTGATGGTGTGCCGACCCGGCGCCAGCCCGGTGTCCCCGCGCCGGATGTGTCCGCTGAACCGGCCCTCGGCTCCGGTCGACACCGTGCCGACGAGCGCGCCGTCGACGGCGACCTCGACGTCGGTGTCCGCCCAGCCGGTGATCGTGACCGGCAGCGGGCCGCTCGTCGCGGTGCTCCCGTCGGCGGGGTCGGCGATGGTCGGGACGAACGCGAAGGGGGAGCTGCTCGTCGTCGCGGAGGTGTTCCCGGCGGCGTCCCGTGCGGTGGCGCGGATCCCGGTGGCGGTCGGGGCGAGGCCGTCCACCGCGACGCGCCAGTGACCGTCGGCACCGGTAGTGGTCGACGCGGTGGCCGTGTCGCTCGTGGTGCCTGTGCCGCTCGTGGCGCCTGTGCCGCTCGTGCCGCTCGTGCCGCGGAGGACGGTGACGTCGATCGTGCTGCCGGCCTCGGCGGTGCCGGAGAACACCGGCGGGGTGGTGTCGGTGGGCGTCCAGGTCGTCGAGATCGTCGGCGCCGCCGGAGCCGTGGTGTCCACGGTGACCGTGACGACCACGGGGACCGAGGTGGCGTGGTCCGGCGTCGTCGCGGTGATGCTGACCCGTTCGACCCCGTCCCCGGAGAACCGCAGCGTGGTCCTCCACGTGCCGTCGGACCCGGCGGTGGTCGTGGCGGCCAGGGTGCCGGAGCGGACCTCGACGCGGCTGCCGGGCGTCGCCGTCCCGGTGAGCTCGACGGTCCGGCTCGCGACGAGCATCGTGTCCTCGGCCGGGACCGGGGGAGCGGAGCGCGGCAGCCGCGGGTCGACGCCACCGGTGGTCGAGGATCCGCCGGTCCCCGGTGACGTGGGGTTCGCGCTCGGTTCGTCGGTGCGGACGTCGGGTGTCGAGGACGCCCCGGCGGAGGAGTCCCCGAGGACCGTGTCGACGACGGGGGTCGGAGCGGTCGGGACCGTCGTCCGTGCGCCGGAGTCGTCGCGACCGGGCGACGGCAGGGGACTCGGTTCGGCGACGTCGGCCGGGGCGGTGCGGTCTGCCGGTGCGGGGTGCTCACCGGACGGCGCCGGGACGCCCGCGGGACCTGGTGCGCGCGCGCCGGCGGTGGACGTGCCGGTCGGGTGGCCGTCCGACCACGTCCCGGCGACCGCGACGACGGTCGTGACGACGACGAGCGCTGCGACCACGCCGACCAGCCCGGTGACCGGCAGGGGCGCTCGGCGAGCGGCACCCGTCGCCGGGGCCGAGCGAGCGGGGGACACGGCCGCCGCAGCGGGGGCGTCCGCGTGCAGCACCGCGTGACCGATGCCCAGACCGACCACCGGCGGGAGGAGTGCCGCCGCGATCCGTCCGGCGAGTCGGCGCGTGTCCTCGAGCACCGGCGGGCAGTGCACGCAGTCGCGGATGTGCGCCTCGAGCTGACGACGGTCGCGCGCGGTGAGCGTGCCCGCTTCGTAGGCGCCGAACGCGGCCAGTCGCCGACGGCACTCGTCGGGCAGGCCGTCCGTCGCGAGGTGTTCCTGGACCCAGGCCGCGCGGAGCGCCCGCCGTGCTCGGAACGCCAGGGACGAGACGGCGCCGGGCTGGAGGTCGACCAACGGGGCGACGTGTCGAGGTCGCAGTCCCTCGACCTCGGTGTACCAGAGCACGCTCTGCCAGCGTTCGGGCAGGGTGCTGAACGCTCGCCCGAGGGCCGTGCGGTCGGCGGCGCGGGCCATCTCCGTCGCCGCGTCGGCGCCGGAGTCCTCGAAGGCGTCGAAGTCGACGTCGGCGTCCGTGTGGCGGGCGCGTCGGCGGAACTCGGTGTTGGCGACGTTGCGGATGACCGTGTACAGGTACGGGCGGAAGAGTTCGTCCGGGCCGGCTCCGCGTTCGATCGCACCGATGACGTTCGTGAAGGCCTCGGAGGCGACGTCCTCGGCGTCCGAGGAGCCCACGAGTCCGATCGCGTGCCGGACGGCGGCGCGGTGGTGCCGGCTCCACAGCGCTGCCACCGCCGACCGGTCGCCGTCACGCGTCGACCGGATCAGTGCAGCGTCACTGCCTGGCTCAGGGGCACCGCGCACGTCGTTCGTCTCCTCGTCCTGGGTTCACCGGCTGGGCGGTGCAGTCCATCTGAACACACCGCTCTCGGATGCGAGGAGTCCGGGTCGGACGTTTCATCACGCGACCCCGGTGGATCCGACCGGTGAGGATGGTGTCACGCCCGTATGGCGGTGATCACGAGGTTCTGCGTCGACGGTGAGCCGTCCGGGAGTTCGAGGCAGGTGATGAGGAGCAGCCGGTCCGGGACGTCGCCCCACACGTCGGCGTCGTCGGCGATGCGGTCCTTGTCCACCAGGGTCGAGCCGGTCACCGTGTACGCCACGCCCGCGACCGTCACCGCGGCACCGGTCGCGACCCGACTCCGACCCCGATCGACGTCCGTCAGGAAGTTCCCCGGGGCGGTGCCGCCGCCCCGCAGGGAGTGCATCACCACGACCACGGTGCCGGACGCGGCGTGCTCGGGGGTGACCCCGACGTCGCGGACCAGGTACGCCGACCGGAATTCCGGCGGCGTGATCCTGCCGCGCACGGCGTCGAGGGCACCGAGCGGGACGTCGAGGCGCACGGACGGGACGCTGAGGCGTCCGGACCCACTGGACGTCGCTCCGGCTCCGGGAGCGCTCGCGACGGGTGCCTCGAGCCGGACGGGGTCGCCGTGCATGTCGCGCGCGGTGCCGGGTGCCGTCGAGTTCGTCGCGGTGACCACCCCGCCGACCCCGAGGCCGAGCATCGTGACCGCGCTCACGGCGGCGAGGACGAGCGGGAGTGAGGACGGTCGTCGACCGGATCGGACGTGCACGGTGTCTCCTCGATGGGTCGGTCGTGGTCGGGGCAGGTCTCGCGCTGGATGTGCGGACCGGTGGGCGCTTCGGGTGCTGCCCACCGGCCCGCGCGCCGGGTCGTCGTTCGGGCGACGGACCCGGCTGGACTCCGCCCGACGCAGGGTCGTCGAGCGGAGCGGTCGGGGGCCGCGGCACGGGTGCCGCGGCGACGGGTCACGGTCGCGTTCGTGCGCGCGTTCGTGCGCGCGTACGGGCGGCCAACACGCCGAGGACGAGCAACAGGGTCAGGCCGCCGCTGCCGAGGAGGGCGACGGACCACCAGGGGGCCGTGCTGTCGGACGTCGTCCCTCCGGTGTCGACCGCCGCGCCGATCGCCGTGGGCACCGGCGACTCGGTCTCCTCGTCTGCGGTCGACGCACCCGGCGTCACGGTCGGCCGGACGGTCGGCTCGGCGGTCGGGGTCGGTTCGGCCGTCGCCGGAGCGGTCGGGGTCGGCGTCGGGGTGGGCTCGACCGTCGCCGGAGCCGTCGGCGTCGGCGTCGGCGTGCTCGTCGGTGCCGTCCCGGACCCCGAGGCACCGCCACCCTGGTGCACGACCGTGCCGCTGACCGAGGAGTCGTCGTCGCCGTCGATGCTGATCGTGGCGGTGTTCGTGTAGGTGCCCGCCAAGCCGCCGTCGGTGACCCGGGTGGCGAAGTGGACGTCGTAGAAGTACCCCTGGCGCGCGGTGAACGTGACGCTCCCGGCCGTGCTGGCGTAGTCCTCCCGGGCCGCCGGTGCCCATCCGGTGAGCCCCTCTCGCCCGTCGTCCCAGGTGGTCGTCCGGTTCGTCTGCCAGAGCGTGGCGAAGGGGTACCCGCGGAAGCTGGTGAGGAGCTCCTGGTCGGGCCCGGGGGTGTCGGTGACCGTGATGCGCTGGCCGTCCCGCATGCCGTCGGCGCCGGAACCGATCGCCACGGTCCACTCGACCACACCCGCGGCGGCGTCGTAGCTGCCCCACTTGCCGCTCGTCCGGCCGGTGAAGGTGCAGTCGACGGTGCACGTCCCGGGTCCGGTGCCGGGCTGTGCGGGTTCGACCGTGGTCGTCACGGCGGTCCCACCGACCTGGTAGGTCGTCGGTGTGGCGGACTCCGTGGTGGTCTCGACGGTGACCCAGAACGAGAACGATCCGTGCAGGTCGTTCGGGTGGGCGGCGACGTAGGCGCTGTCCACGGCGCAGTCGAGCTGGGTCGAGGACACGGTGCACCGTCCCATCGCGGAGCCGTCCGGTGCGAGCAGGGGGAACCCGTCGGAGCGGCCCTGGAGCTCGTGCGGCAGGTCCACCACGAAGCCGGCCGGGGTGGTGGGGGAGTCCGGCAGGGACCACGTGCCGGAGAGTTCGGCGGCGCTGCCGGACGTGACGGTCTGGGACGTGAAGCGGAGACCGTCGATCGTCGCGTTCGTGGTGTACTCGGCGGCGGCGGACGCGGGGACCGCAGCGCTGATGCCGCCGGCGATGGCGGCCACGGCGGCGATCCCGGCCGCGAGGAGGACGGATCCGCGTCGGTCGCGGGATCGGACAGGGTGGTGGTGCATTCGGGCTCTCGGGTTCCTGCGGCAGCCAGGCCCGCGGCACCGAGCGGGGACGTGGCCGTCGACTCGGGTCATCGGGTTGCGGTGCCGAAGGCGAGAGTCCGCCCGCCCCGTTTCGTCACGCGCCGCCGCGAACCGGCACCTACCTGCCGGACGCACCCCGCCCGCGCCGTGAGCGCAGCGAACTGGCGCGTTCGAGGCGGTGACGCCCCGAGCGAAGCGACGGCGGCACTCGCCGGGAAGGCACGAACAGGAAATGCCCCCGGGCCGAAAGGCCAGGGGGCATCCCATTTCCTGTGTCCGAGGGGGGACTTGAACCCCCACGCCCTAATACGGGCACTAGCACCTCAAGCTAGCGCGTCTACCATTTCCGCCACCCGGACAGGTGTTTCTTCACTTGTCGGCCGTCGTTCCGGGCTGTTTCCCCGGCGTTCCTGCCGAGAGAAGACACTAGCACGGGTCTGAACGCCCGATGAACACAGCGGCGCATCCCGGGCGCGTCCTGCTGTGACGTCCGACGCCGGGGCCGTCGGCGCGGACCGGTAGCGTTGGGCCATGACGAACCCGGAGGCCACGCTGACCGACCTCGAGGCCACCGCGGCGATCGCCCGTGACCTCATCCGCATCGACACGACGAACTGGGGCGAGGGGAAGTCCCGCGGCGAGACCGAGGCGGCGCACTACGTCGAGGCGAAGCTCCGTGCGCTCGGGCTCGAGCCGCAGCTGTTCGAGTCCGAACCCGATCGGGTGAGCGTCGTGGCGCGGGTGCCCGGACGCAACCGCGACAAGTCCGCCCTGGTCGTGCACGGCCACCTGGACGTGGTGCCGGCGGACCCGGCGAACTGGTCGGTGGACCCGTTCGGCGGCGAGGTGCGCGACGGCATGCTCTGGGGTCGCGGCGCAGTCGACATGAAGAACATGGACGCGATGATGCTCACGTCGCTGTCGGACGTCATCGAGCAGCAGGGAGCGCCGGAGCGCGACCTCGTGATCGCGTACTTCGCCGACGAGGAGGCCGGGGGAGTCCTCGGATCGCACCACGTCGTCGAGAACCACCCCGAGGTGTTCCGGGGTGCGAGCGCGGCGATCAGCGAGGTCGGCGGCTACTCGATCACCCTCGGTGACCGTCGTGCGTACCTGCTGCAGACGGGCGAGAAGGCCCTGATGTGGATCAAGCTCGTCGCGACCGGCACCGCGGCGCACGGGTCGCACGTCATCCACGACAACGCGGTGACGAAGCTCGCCGCGGCGGTCGCCCGGATCGGCAGCGAGGAGTGGCCGGTGCGGCTGTCGGCGACGACCGACGCGATGGTGGCCGAGGTCGCACGGTTCCTCGGGGTGGACCCGACGGTGACCGGCCCGGACGAGGTGGCGCTGGCCACGGGGTCTGCGTCGCGGTTCATCCACGCGGCCCTGCACACGACGACGAACCCGACGGTGCTCACCGCCGGGTACAAGCACAACGTCATCCCCGACCACGCCGAGGCACTGGTGGACATCCGGTGCCTCCCCGGCGACGAGGAGACGGTGCTGGCGCGTGTCCGGGAGCTCGCGGGCGACGACGTCGAGGTCGTGATGTCCTTCCGCGACATCGGGCTCGAGCAGGACTTCGGCGGCCCCCTGGTCGACGCCGTGCGGGACGTCCTCGGCCGGCACGACCCGGGTGCTCCGGTGCTGCCGTACCTGCTCTCGGGCGGGACGGACAACAAGGCGCTGTCGACGCTGGGGATCGCGGGCTACGGGTTCGTGCCGCTGCAGCTGCCGGCGGGTGTGGACTTCCCGGCGATGTTCCACGGCGTGGACGAACGGGTGCCGCTCGACTCGCTGGCGTTCGGGCGGCGGGTCCTCGGAGACCTCCTCGCCACGTACTGATATTGTGCATGGTCGCCGGTCCGGCGGTGTCCTGAACCGACTCTTCCCGAAAGGCCCGAGCCGTGCACATCCTCGAGGCGATCTTCCTCGGCTTCGTCCAGGGGCTCACCGAGTTCCTCCCGGTGTCGTCCAGCGCCCACCTCCGCATCGTCGGGCTGTTCCTGCCGGACGCGCAGGACCCGGGTGCAGCGTTCACCGCTGTGACGCAGCTCGGCACCGAGACCGCCGTGCTGATCTACTTCTGGCGCGACATCACCCGGATCGTCGGTCGGTGGTTCCGGTCGCTGTCGGGGAAGACCGTGCCCCGGAACGACCCGGACGCCCGACTCGGGTGGCTCGTGATCCTCGGGACCATCCCGATCGGCATCGCCGGCCTGCTGCTCAAGGACTCGATCGAGACGACGTTCCGGTCGCTGTGGATCGTCGCGATCGTCCTCATCGTGTTCGGCATCGTGCTCGGCGTGCTGGACGTCGTCGGCAAGAAGGTCCGGCGCATCGAGCACATGACGTTCGGCGGCGGGATCCTGATCGGCCTCGCCCAGATGCTCGCCCTCGTCCCCGGCGTCTCGCGTTCCGGCGCGACCGTGTCGATGGGGCTCGCGCTCGGCTACACCCGCCCGGCGGCCGCACGGTTCGCGTTCCTGCTCGCCGTGCCCGCCGTGTTCCTCTCCGGCCTGTACGAGGCCGCCACGAGCCTCGGTGACACCGGCGCACCGTTCGGCCTGGTCGACACGCTCATCGCCACGGTGGTCGCCTTCGTCGTCGGCTTCGTCGTGATCGCGGCGTTCATGAACTACATCAGCAAGCGCAGCTTCATGCCGTTCGTCGTCTACCGCATCGCACTCGGTATCGTTCTCATCGTGTTGTTGTCGCTCGGAGTGATCCAGCCGTGAGGGCCTGGCAGGTCCCGTCCGTCCCCGATGTCCCGGGCACCGCGCCCCGCCCGGTCGTGCACGACACGGCGACCGGCAAGCCCGTCGACCCGACCGGTGGCGAGGAGCGTGCGGCGCTCTACGTGTGCGGCATCACCCCGTACGACGCCACCCACCTCGGCCACGCCGCGACCTACCTCTCGTTCGACACGCTGGGTCGTGTCTGGCGGGACGCCGGGTTCGAGGTCGAGTACGCGCAGAACACCACGGACGTCGACGACCCGCTCCTCGAACGGGCAGCGCGGGACGGCGTCGACTGGCGCGAGCTCGCTGCCTCGCAGATCGACCTGTTCCGGCGCGACATGGAGGCGCTGCGGGTCCTGCCGCCGGACGACTTCGTGGCGGTGACGGACGAGGTCGAACGCATCGCCGAGGCCGTGGCGTTCCTGCAGGAGACCGGCTACGCCTACGCGGTGCCGACGCCGGAGTCCGCCGGCGACGACCTCTACTTCGACGTGAACCGCCCGACCGAGGCCTGGTCGCTCGGGGACGAGAGCGGCCTCGATCGCGAGACCATGCTCGCGCTGTCGGCCGAGCGCGGCGGCGACCCCGACCGTGCGGGCAAGCGCGACCCGCTCGACCCGCTGCTCTGGCGCGCCGCACGCGCGGGCGAGCCGAGCTGGGACTCCGCCGTCGGCCCCGGGCGCCCCGGGTGGCACATCGAGTGCAGCGTCATCGCCGGCGACCGCCTCGGTCTGCCGATCAGCGTCCAGGGCGGCGGCAGCGACCTCGTCTTCCCGCACCACGAGATGAGCGCCGGGCACGCCGCAGCGCTCGCGCACCAGCCGCTCGCGCAGGCGTTCGTGCACACCGGGATGATCGCCTACCAGGGTGAGAAGATCTCGAAGTCGCTCGGCAACCTCGTCACGGTCCGTGGGCTGCTCGACGACGGCGCCGACCCGCGTGCGATCCGCCTCGCGCTGCTGTCGCACAAGTACTCCGACGACTGGGAGTGGTTCGACACCGAGCTCACCAGCGCCACGACGCGCCTGGCCACGTGGGACGCCTGGGCCTCCGGGAGCGACGCGGGACACGCCGACGACGCGGCAGAGGTCATCGCCCGGGTCCGCGCCCGTGTCGCGGACGACCTCGACACGCCGGGCGCCGTCGCCGCGGTCGACACGGCGATCGCGGGTGGGACGGCGGTCACGCCGGACCTCGTGGACCTGGTCGACGCCCTGCTCGGCATCCGCCTCGGCTGACCCGGTCGGCCGCCCCCGTTCGTCGAGCGGGCAGGACATGCCGCTCAGGTTCGCCGAGAGGGCGGAATCGCCCGACTCCAGGCGCCGAGCGTGACCGAAAGTGCCCGCTCGCGCGGACGGGACGGGACGCGGCCAGACGACGGACGGGAGGAGGGCCCCACCAGCCGGTACCGGCGCACCGCGCCAGCGGGGTGACGGCCGTGCCTGGAGGGACGGTGCCAGCTGGCACCGCGCCTCCCGTCCGTCCGTGTGGTCGCGTCTACTGCGACGGTGGCGGCGGGCGGAACCCCTCGCCCCCGGCGGTCCCGCCGTCCTTGCCGTCCTTGCGCTCGCGGCGGCGGAGGTACTGCTCGAACTCCTGCGCGATGGCGTCGCCCGACGCCTCGGGGGAGTCGACCGTGTCCCGCGCCTGCTCGAGCTGGCCGATGTAGGACGCCATGTCCTCGTCGTCGGCGGCGAGGGCGTCGATGCCCTCCTCCCACTCGGTGGCGTCGTCGAGCAGCGATCCCCGCGGGACCGTGACGTCGGTGAGCTCCTCGATCTTGTCGAGCAGCGAGAGCGTCGCCTTGGGGGACGGCGAGTTGTGCACGTAGTGCGGCACCGAGGCCCAGAGCGACAGCGTGGTGAGGCCGGCGCTGTCCATCGCGTCGGCGAGCACCCCGAGGATCCCGGTCGGGCCCTCGTACGAGGAGCGGTCGACGTCGAACGCGGCACGGACGCCGGCGTTCTCGCTCGACACGAACACCGAGATGGGTCGGGTGTGCGGGACGTCGGCGAGCATCGCGCCGACGAAGACGACGGCGTCGATCGAGTAGACGTCCGCGAGGTCGATGATCTCCGCGCAGAAGCCGCGCCAGGTCCGCGAGGGCTCCGGGCCGACGAGCACGTAGACGTCGCGTTCGGACGGGGAGCCGGTGGCTCCGATCACGGGTCGGCCCTCGGCACCGGGACCGTGCAGGACGATCCGCGGCCACTGGATGCCCCGGCCGCCGTTCTCGTCCGTGCCGACGTTCGGGCGGTTGAACTGGTAGTCGACGTACCGCTCACCGTCGAGTTCGCGCAGCTCGTCGAGCTCGAGCGACTCGACGATGCGCCTGGCGAGACCGCTCGCCGCTTCTCCGGCGTCGTTCCAGCCCTCGAAGGCGACGACGAGCAGCCGACCGTCGCTGAAGGGGGAGTGCTGTGGCACGGACGGGACCTCCTGGTGGTGGAGCGGGGCGCGGGCGGCTCGCAGGTCGCGCGCGACCGGACATTCGCAGCAACAAGGATAGGGCCGCTCGACCGGAGTGCGTCCACGCGTCCGCGGTGAGCGGAACGCGGGCGGACCGCCCCGGTAGACTCGTCGCCCGTGACCGCGCAACCCTCCGCCCTCGTCCCGCCCGCAGCCGTGCTGTGGGACATGGACGGCACGATCATCGACACCGAGCCGATCTGGCAGCAGTCCCAGGTCGAACTCACCGACCGCTACGGCGTCGTCTGGACCCACGAGGACGGTCTCGCCCTGGTGGGCAGCGGCCTCGAGCGCTCGGGGGAGATCCTCCGCGACAAGGGCGTCGACATGGAGGTCGAGGAGATCATCCAGTGGATGACCGAGTACGTGATGGTGCGCCTGCGCGACGGTGAACTGCCGTGGCGTCCCGGTGCCCGCGAGCTCATCGAGGGCCTGCACGACCGCGGCATCCCGACCGCCCTCGTCACGATGTCCCGTCGGAAGATGGCGCTCGTCGCCGCCGATGCGCTCGGTGCCCGCGGGTTCCGGGTCGTCGTCGCGGGTGACGACGTCGAGCGGCCGAAGCCCTTCCCCGACGCCTACCTGTCCGCCGCCGCACAGCTCGGCGTCGACCCGACCGCGTGCGTCGCGATCGAGGACTCGGCGACCGGCGTCGCCTCGGCCGTGGCCTCCGGCGCGGTCACGGTGGCCGTCGAGCACATCGTCCCGCTGTCGGACATCACGGGCGGCGACGTCCACCTCACCACCCTCGCGGACGTCGACGTCGACCGGCTCGTCGAGCTGACCGGCCCGGCCCTCGCCGCCCGCACCCAGGAGGTCGCACGATGACCGACGCGCTCCCGAACCCCACCGAGTCGCTGCCGCACACCGCGGGCGGCGCACCGCACACCCCGCCGCGCGGACCCTTCCGCGCCGGTGACCGCGTGCAGCTGACCGGTCCGAAGGGCAAGCTGACGACCCTGTCGCTCGAGGTCGCGGGGGAGTACCACACGCACCGCGGCGTCCTCCGGCACGACGACGTCATCGGGCAGCCGGACGGGTCGGTGATCCGGGCGAGCACCGGCGACGAGTACCTCGCGCTGCGTCCGCTCCTCAACGACTACGTGATGTCGATGCCCCGCGGTGCCGCCATCGTGTACCCGAAGGACGCCGCCCAGATCGTGGCCTTCGCCGACGTCTTCCCGGGCGCCCGCGTGGTCGAGGCCGGTGTCGGTTCCGGCGCGCTCTCGCTGTTCCTCCTGCGGGCGATCGGACCGACCGGACAGCTGCAGTCGTTCGAGCGCCGCGAGGAGTTCGCCGCGATCGCCCGTGGCAACGTCGGCACCTTCCTCGGCGCCGTCCCGGACAACTGGTCGGTCACGGTCGGCGACCTCGTCGAGGAGCTGCCCGGCGCCGCCGAACCGCAGAGCGTCGACCGGGTCGTCCTCGACATGCTCGCGCCGTGGGAGTGCGTCGACGCCGCAGCGGACGCCCTCGTCCCCGGTGGTCTCATCGTCTGCTACGTCGCGACCGTCACGCAGCTGTCCCGCACGGCCGAGGCGCTCCGCGACACCGGGCGCTTCACGGACCCGCAGTCCAGCGAGACCCTGGTCCGCACCTGGCACGTCGAGGGCCTCGCCGTCCGCCCGGACCACCGAATGGTCGGGCACACCGGGTTCCTCGTCACGGCACGCCGGCTGGCCGACGGTGTCGTGCTGCCGAACCTGAAGCGTCGCGCAGGCAAGGCGGAGTTCTCCGACGAGGACGTCGAGGCCTGGACGCCCGGCGCCGTCGGCGAGCGGTCGGCCAGCGACAAGAAGCTCCGCAAGGTCGCGCGACAGGCGGCGGCACAGGCCCGCAAGGTCGCCGCAGCCGAGGCCGGACCCGCCGCGTCCGACGCGGACGGCGCTGCTGAGGACGACCGGTAGGCTACGCGACGTGCCCGTCCTGCATCGAACGGAAAGAGGGTCCGTGCGCACCATCCCCGCACTCCTGGTCACCATCGGCCTCGCCGCAGCACTCACCGGGTGCGCGGCGAGCGGGGCCGGTTCCACGCCGTCGAGCTGCGCCGCTCCCGGTGCCGCGTCCGAGGCGGTCACCGCCACGGGTGCGTTCGGCAAGGAGCCGAAGGTCAACATCCCGAGCGGCCTCACCACGAAGGGCACCCAGGTCTCGGTCCTCCGCCAGGGCGAGGGTCGCGAGATCGAGGACGGCACGCCCGTCGTGATCGAGTACACCCTCGTCGACGGTGCGACCGGCGAGGTCGCACAGACGAGCGGGTACTCCGGCCAGACCGCCCCGATCACCGCGGGTGCCGACAACTACGGGGCGCTCGGCGCCTCCCTCGAGTGCGCGCACGTCGGTGACCGCCTCGCCGTCGCACTGCCGAAGAGCGCCCTGAGCTCCTCGACCACCGGCGACACGGAGACCTCGTCGACCAAGACCGAGGACGCCGTCATCGCCGTCATCGACGTCAAGAAGGCCTTCGACGCCCGCGCGACCGGCACGCCGCAGCTCGCCGGGGACGGGATGCCCGCCGTCGTCCTCGCGCCGTCGGGTGCGCCCGGCATCACGATCCCCTCGTGGTCCGCGCCGAAGTCGGACGAGACGCACCTGCTCCGCAAGGGGCACGGCGCCGAGCTCACCGACAAGGACACCGCCGTCATCAAGTACACCGCCGTGTCGTGGCCCGCTGACGGCACCGACGCCTCGGTGGCCGGCTCCAGCTGGACCGACGGCTCGGGCGCGCAGACCGTGCCGCTCACCAAGGGCCAGGTGCAGGAAGGCGTCCGGAACGCCATCGTCGGGCACCGTGTCGGCGACCAGGTGCTCACGATCGTGCACCAGCAGGGCGCGGCGTACGCGTACGTGATCGACGTCCTCGGGAAGATCTCCGCCTGACCCTCCCGGACCGTCCACGGACCGCGGCGCGGGTGCACTCCGGTGCACCCGCGCTGCCGTAGGATCGGCTCGTGCCAGCGACCCGTGTACCCCGTGTGCCTGCCGAGGAACGGCTGTTCAGCCTGGTGCTCGCGCTGCTCTCGACGGAGTCCGGGCTGACGAAGTCCGAGATCCTGGCCAACGTGCAGGGCTACCGGCAGCGGTTCACGACGGGCGGCGACAACGCCTCGCTGGAGCGCCAGTTCGAGCGCGACAAGGACGACGTCCGCGAGCTGGGCATCCCACTCGAGACCATCGAGACCCCGGGTGCCGCCGGCAACAACCAGACGCTCCGCTACCGGATCCCGAAGGGCGAGTACGACCTGCCCGTCGACGTCCGCTTCACGCCGGACGAGTCCGCGCTCCTGTCCCTCGCCGCGATGGCCTGGCGCGAGGGCGCGCTCTCCGCCGACTCCCGTCGCGGCCTGCTCAAGGTGCGGTCCGCCGGATCCGAGGACGACGGCGCCGGGGCCCTCGGCGTCGATGCGTACGCCCCGCGGCTCCGCGCCCGTGACGTCGCCTTCGAACCGCTGCGCTCGGCGCTCGACCGGTCCGCCGCGGTCCGCTTCGACTACATCACGCCGGGGCAGCACGAGCCGCGTCGGCGTGCGGTGGCCCCGGTCGCCCTCGTCCAGCACGGCGGCCGCTGGATGCTCGCCGCGCACGAGTTCGCGACGGACAGCGAGAAGAACTACCTGCTCTCCCGGATCGTCGGGCCCGTCGCCCAGTACGAGGTCGGGCAGCACCCGGCCCCGGCCGGCGCGGGCGAACGCGCGCTGGCGGAGCTCGAGCGCATCTGGGCGGCACGCACCGCCCGGATCCGGGTCGCACCGGGGTCGGACGCCGAACGTCGGCTCGCCCGCCGGCGGGACACCGAGACCGATGACGACGGTGCCCTCGTCCTGCACCACGTCGACCCCCAGATCCTCGCCGAGGAGCTCGCCGCCTTCGGGCCCGAGGTTCGCGTGCTCGAGCCGGACGACCTGCGCGACCGGGTGACCGAGCGCCTGCGGGCCCTCGTCGCCGACCACGCCGACGCACCGGCACCCGCCGACGCACCGGCACCCGCGGACCACGCCGACGCACCGGCACCCGCAGGCCAGGCCGAGCCCGCCGCCGACCAGGACGGGAGCCCCCGTGGCTGAGCAGCAACCACTCCAGGCGCAGGACAAGCTCGCGTTCCTGCTCGCCCTCGTGCCGTACCTGATCGACCGCGAACGCGTCTCGGTCGCCGAGGCCGCTCGGCACTTCGGCGTCCCCGAGACCCGGATCCGCCGTGCCGTCGAGCTCATCGCGGTGTCCGGCGTCCCCGGCGAGACGATGCAGTACCAGCACGGCGACCTGTTCGACATCGCGTGGGACGACTTCGACCAGAACGACATGATCGTGCTGACGAACCTCGTCGCGATCGACGACTCCCCGCGGCTCTCGGCGCGCGAGGCGTCCGCTCTCATCGCCGGGCTGCAGTACCTGTCCGCCCTGCCCGAGGCCGCGGACCGCGACGCGATCCGCGCGCTCATGGCGAAGCTGTCCCGCGGTGCCGGCGGCGCGGCCGCGAACGTCGCCGTCGGGCAGGACCTGCACGACGTCGCCCTCGCGGTCATCCGCAAGGCGATGGCCGACGGTCGTGGGCTCGCGTTCGAGTACGCCGGTCCGCGCACGCAGGGGAGCACCCGCCGCGTCGACGCGCTGCGCGTGGAGTCGATCGACACCGACTGGTACCTGCGGGCCTGGGACCTCGACCGACAGGCCCTCCGGACGTTCCGGCTCGACCGGATGTCCGGCGTACGGGTCGACGACCGCCCGGCGGAGAAGTCGATCGACGACGTGGTGATCCCGGACACGCTGTTCCAGCAGGCGGCCGAGGACGTGATCGTCACCGTCGAGCTCGACTCCTCGTCGCTGCCGCTCGTGGCCGACTTCCTCGCCGACACGGCCGACGCGCCCGACACCGACGGCCGGGTGCGCATCCGGCTGGCGGCGTCGAACGGCTTCGACGGTGTGGTGCGGCTCGTCGCGGGGCTGCCCGGTCGCGCGGTCGTGCTCGACCCGCCGGCCGCACGGGCCGCGGTGCGCGACTTCGCCGCGGCGGCCCTCGCCGCCGACTGAGCCGCGCGCGATCGCCGGACCGGCGCTGCGTGTCGCGCACGTCGAACCACGAAACCGACGTCGAACCGGCACCGCGACGTGGTTCGACGTCGGTTCCGTGGTTCGAACCGAGCGCGGCCGCCGAGCTGCGCGCGACCGCCGGACCGGACACGCGTCGGCCCCGCCGCCGACGTACCGACCGACGGACGGGAGGCGCGGTGCGGGCCCGCCCCGCGCCTCCAGGCCCGTGACCCTCCTGTGCGAACGCACGTCGCGGCCGACTGTCGGTCCCGACCCCGTAGGATCGACCCATGGCTTCGACGACCGCGCGCGGGCGAGCGAGGCGGACCGGGCGTCCGACGAAGGACGCCGAAGGCCGCATGTCGCTCGGGCAGCACCTCATCGAGCTGCGCAACCGCCTGTTCCGCGCAGTGATCGCGATCGTCATCGCCGCGGTCGGTGGGTGGTTCCTCACCCCGTTCGTGCTCGACGCGCTCCGGTCGCCGGTCTCCCAGCTCGCCAAGGTCGGCGGGCACACGGCCGAACTGAACTTCCCGATGATCACTGGCGCGTTCGACCTGAAGCTGCAGATCGCCATCACGATCGGCATCGTCATCGCGAGCCCGGTGTGGCTCTACCAGATCTGGGCGTTCATCGTCCCGGCACTGGTGCGACGTGAGAAGCAGTACGTGTGGGGCTTCCTCGGGACCGCGATCCCGTTGTTCTTCGCCGGATGCTGGTTCGGGTGGTACATCCTGCCGCACGTGGTCGGCATCCTCGGCAGCTTCGTGTCGAGCCAGGACACCTCGATCGTCGACGCCAAGGCCTACTACGACTTCGTCATCAAGCTCATCGTCGCCGTCGGCATCGCGTTCGTCCTGCCGGTGTTCCTCGTGCTGCTGAACTTCGTCGGCGTGCTGTCCGCGTCCTCGATCATCAAGTCCTGGCGCGTAGCGATCCTCTGCATCCTGGTCTTCTGCGCCATCGTGACGCCCAGCGCCGACGTCATCTCGATGTTCCTGCTCGCCGTGCCGATGATCGTGCTGTACGTCGCCGCGTGCGCGGTGGCCTGGCTCCACGACCGCCGGGTGGCGAAGCGCCAGGCGAAGCTCGACGAAGAGTACGGCCTGTGAGCACGACGGAGCCGAGCGCTGCCGAACGGTTCCGGGCGGCGAAGGTCCGGAACCGGTCCCGCAACCTCGAACTCTTCCGCGCCGACCTGCGGTTCGACCTCGACCCGTTCCAGTTCGCCGCGTGCGACGCGCTCGACCAGGGGCGCAGCGTCCTCGTGGCCGCGCCGACCGGTGCAGGCAAGACGATCGTGGCCGAGTTCGCGATCTGGCTGGCGATGCGGCAGCCGACGGCGAAGGTGTTCTACACGACGCCGATGAAGGCCCTGAGCAACCAGAAGTACGCCGAGCTCGTCGACGTCTACGGCGAGTCCGAGGTCGGGCTGCTGACCGGCGACACGAACGTGAACCCGCGGGCCCGCGTCGTCGTGATGACGACCGAGGTCCTGCGCAACATGATCTACGCGGACTCCGACCTGCTCGACGACCTCGCGTGGGTCGTCCTCGACGAGGTCCACTACCTCGCCGACCGGTTCCGCGGTGCCGTCTGGGAAGAGGTGATCCTGCACCTCCCGACCGAGGTCCGGCTCGTCTCCCTCAGCGCCACGGTCTCCAACGCGGAAGAGTTCGGCGACTGGCTGCAGACCGTCCGCGGCGACACCGACGTCATCGTCTCCGAGGACCGCCCCGTGCCGCTCGAGCAGCACGTGCTCGTCGGCTCGAAGATGGTCGACCTGTTCGACTCCAGCGGTGCCGCGGCGACGAACCGCGTCAACCCGGAGCTGCTCCGGCTCGTCGGCGGTGCCTCGCGCAGCGAACGGCACGGCGGCGGACACCGCGGCGGACGGGGGCGCGGGGGCTACCACGACCGTCGTGGTCCGCGCACCGAGAAGCTGCACCGCGAGCGCATCGCCCACATGCTCGACGAGCGGATGCTCCTGCCCGCGATCTTCTTCGTGTTCAGCAGGAACGGGTGCGACCAGGGCGTCCGGAACGTCCTCCGGTCGGGGCTGTCGCTGACGACGGCGCAGGAGCGCAACGAGATCCGCGAGACGGCGGAGTACCACTGCCGCACCCTCCTCGACGAGGACCTCGCCGTGCTCGGCTACTGGGAGTGGCTCGAGGGTCTCGAGCGCGGCGTCGCGGCGCACCACGCGGGGCTCCTGCCGGCCTTCAAGGAGGTGGTGGAGGACCTCTTCCAGCGCAAGCTCCTCAAGGTCGTGTTCGCGACGGAGACCCTGGCGCTCGGCGTGAACATGCCGGCCCGCACGGTCGTCCTCGAGAAGCTCGAGAAGTTCAACGGCGAGGCCCGCGTCCCGATCACGCCGGGGGAGTACACGCAGCTCACCGGTCGCGCCGGGCGTCGTGGCATCGACGTCGAGGGGCACTCGGTCATCCAGTGGTCGGACGGCCTCGACCCCCAGGGCGTCGCGTCGCTCGCGAGCCGCCGCACCTACCCGCTGAACTCGTCGTTCAAGCCGACCTACAACATGGCCGTGAACCTCATCGACCAGTTCGGTCGGCAGCGCACGCGCGAGGTCCTCGAGACGTCGTTCGCGCAGTTCCAGGCCGACCGTTCGGTCGTCGACCTCGCGCGGAAGGTCCGGTCGCAGCAGGAGTCCCTCGACGGCTACCAGCAGGCGATGCAGTGCCACCTCGGTGACTTCACCGAGTACGCGGCCCTGCGCCGTGAACTCTCCGATCTCGAGCGGACGAACGTCCCCGGCGGGCGCGAGGCCTCGCACGGCGCCCGGGCCGAACGGCAGGCCGCCATCACGGACGTCCGACGGCGCATGCAGCGGCACCCCTGCCACGCCTGCCCTGACCGAGAGGCCCACGCGCGCTGGTCCGAGCGCTGGTACAAGCTCAAGCGCGCCAACGACAAGCTCCTGCAGCAGATCCGTTCCCGCACGGGTGCGGTCGCGACCACGTTCGACCGGGTCACGAACGTGCTCCTGCAGCTCGGCTACCTGGTCGACACCGGCAACGGCGAGGCCACGGTCGCCGCCGGCGGGCGTCGGCTGCAGCGGATCTACGGTGAGCGCGACCTGCTCGTCGCCGAGTGCCTCGAGGCGGGCGTCTGGAAGGACCTCACCCCGGCGCAGCTCGCCGCGATGGCCGCCACGATCGTCTACCAGCCCCGCCGAGAAGACGCGCCCGGCACCGAGCACGCCCTGCCCCGCGGGGCGTTCCGTCCGGCACTCGACGAGACCCTGACCATCTGGTCCCGACTCGACGACATCGAGCGCGACGCCCGACTCGCCGGGTCGCAGCCGCCGACCCCGGCCGCCGCGGTCGGCATGTTCCGCTGGGCGTCCGGTTCCGCGCTCGACGACGTGCTGCGCACGCTCGACCTGCCGGCCGGTGACTTCGTGCGCTGGTCGAAGCAGGTCATCGACCTGCTCGACCAGATCCGGAACGCCGGCGACGACGACCTCGCCCAGACCGCACGGCGGGCGACGGACGCGGTGCGCCGCGGCATCGTCGCCTACGCGGCGGTCTGACAGGAGGCACGGTGCCGGTTCCCGAGTCCGACGTGCGCCCGCAGGGCGCCGCCTCCGCTGCCTCCACTTCCTCAGTCGCCTCTGATCAGGACGCGACCGCTGGGCGTGGGTCCGCGGCGGGGGGTCGCGGTTCCGCCGTGCGCCCGCCGGCGGGCCGCCGGTCCGACTTCGCCGCCCTGCCGCTCGCGCAGGCGTTCCCGCTCGCCGTCATCGGGGGCGTGCTGTTCGCACTCGCCTTCCCGTCGCCGGGCTGGTGGTTCCTCGCCTACCCGGCACTCGCGTGCATGCTGCTCGCCGCGATGGGCCAGCGTGCCCGGCGCGCGGCCTGGCTCGGGTACGTCTCCGGCGCGGCCTTCTGGATCCCCGCGATCTCGTGGGCCGGCCGCTACCTCGGCCCGGTCCCGTGGTTCGCGCTCGCGCTGTTCGAAGCCGCGTTCTTCGCCCTCGGCAGCGTCGCGATCGCCCTCGCGTACCGCTGGGTGGCGCGTGTCGTGCCGTCCACCGCCGGACGCGTGTGGGGCCTCCCGGCCGTCGTCGCCGCGCTCTGGACCGGACGCGAGTGGTTCTCGGGGAGCTGGCCCTACGGCGGCTTCGCGTGGGGGCGGGTCGGACTCTCGCAGTCGCAGGGCCCGTTCACGCACCTGGCTGCCTACGTGGGTGTGCTCGGGGTGACGTTCGTCGTCGTGTACTGCGTCGCGGTCGTCGTGTCGCTCGCCCTGGTCGTGCCTCGCGGTCCCGGCCGGGGCGTCCGGGTGCCCGTCCGCGTCGCGACGGCGGGACTGCTCGTCGCCGCCGTGCTCGCCGTGCCCGCGTGGCCGACCGCCACCGACGGCACGATCCGGATCGAGTCGGTGCAGGGCGACGGCCCCGCCGGGTACTTCGACCGGGCGGCGCCGGGCGCGGTGCTGAGCGCGCAGGTCGCGGCGACCGACGTCGAGGCGAAGGGGGTCGACCTCGTGGTCTGGCCGGAGGGCTCCGCCGAGTTCGATCCGCGCCAGCAGCCGGTGATCGCGTCGGCTCTCGACCAGGTCGTCGACTCCGTCGGGGCGCCGATCGTCGCCGGCGCCATCACGCAGACGTCCTCGGGGGTCCTGCACAACACCTCGTTCGTGTGGACGAAGGACGGCTGGCAGTCGTCCTACGACAAGAAGCGCCCGGTGCCCTTCGGCGAGTACGTCCCGGACCGCTGGTTCTTCTCCAAGCTCGCGCCGTCGCTCATCGGGCTGCTGCAGCGCGACTACACCCCGGGGACGAAGCCGAACGTGCTGTCGGTCGCCGGCGTCCGGGCGGGTATCGCGATCTGCTTCGACATCGTCGACGACGGACTCGCCACCGACATGGCGCGCGGGGGAGCGCAGGTCATCCTGGCGCAGACGAACAACGCTGACTTCGACGGCACCGACGAGAACCTGCAGCAGCTCGAGATCGCTCGGATGCGGGCGATCGAGACCGGTCGGTCGCTCGTGAACATCTCCACCGTCGGGGCGTCGCAGGTCATCGACCCGACCGGACGGACGATCGACCGGGTGCCGGCGTACACCGCGACCTCGATGATCACGGACGTGCCGCTCGGGACCACCACCACCCCGGCGACCCTGGCGTCCGGATCGATCGCGCTCCTGCTCTCGCTCGGCGGGCTCCTCACGCTGCTCGCCTGCGCGCCCTGGAGCCGCCGCGCGAGTGCTCGCCGCGCCTGAGCGCCCCGGCCGCGGCCCCGCACTGGGAGAGGACTGTGAATGCGCCGGTCCGGGAGTGCAGGCGCGTGGGACAGTGTTGTGGAGGGCAGACGAGCGAGAGGAGCACACACATGGCTGATCGGAGTCTCCGCGGCATGCGGCTCGGGAGTCAGAGTCTCCAGAGCGAAGAGGGCGTCGAGCTCTCGGACCGCAAGCGTGCGGTCTACCAGACGGAATCGGGGGAGACGTTCGACATCGTCTTCTCGGCGGATGCAGACGTCCCCCAGACGTGGTCGGAGCCTCGCTCCGGTCGCGAAGGACGACTTCTCGGCGACGACGGCATCCCCGTCGAGGTCGCCGAAGAGGACGTCAAGGCCCCCAGGACCCACTGGGACATGCTGCTCGAGCGGCGCTCGCGTGAAGAGCTCGAGGAGCTCCTGCAGGAGCGACTGCAGTTCCTGCGCGCACGGCGCGGCGCCTGACCCGCACACGACGACGACGCCCGCCCCGGTCTCCCGGGGCGGGCGTCGTCGTCGTGGTGGCGGTCAGCGGCGGCCGGAGCCGTCGCTCGTGCGGTGTCCGGAGGCGTCGGGGCCGGCGTCGGTCGCGCTCCCGTGGTGCTCGTCCTTCGCTGCGTCGCGGAGCTCGTCGGCCGCGGCCTCGTCCGACGCCGCGAGGTGCGCGTCGACGCTCTTGTTCGACTCGGCGAGACGCTGGTCGAGCTCGGACTCGGGGACGATGTCCGCCGCCGTGGCGTCCGGGCGGGGGACCGAACCGGCCGCGGCATCGGCGGCCGCGCTGTTCGCCAGGCTCTCGTTCGCGAGCTTGGAGATCCGCGACAGGAAGTCGCCCCCGGCACCGCCGCCGGCGATCGGTCCGCTGCCGGTGCGCCCGGCGGTGAAGCCCTTCGCGATGCCGGAGAGTGCCTCGGTGAACTCGCTCGGGATCATCCAGAGCTTGTTCGCGGTGCCCTCGGCGATCTTCGGCAGGGTCTGCAGGTACTGGTACGACAGGAGCTTGTCGTCCGGGTCGCCGGTGTGGATGGCGTCGAACACCGTGGCGATCGCCTGCGCTTCACCCTCGGCGCGGAGGACCTGGGCCTTCGCGTCACCCTCGGCCGCGAGGATGGCGGCCTGCCGCTGCCCCTCGGCCTCGAGGATCTGGGACTGCTTCGTCCCCTCGGCCTGCAGGATGGCGGCACGACGGCTGCGCTCGGCACGCAGCTGCTGCTCCATGGCGTCCTGGATCGACACGGGCGGCTCGATCGCCTTGAGCTCGACGCGGCCGACGCGGATGCCCCACTTGCCGGTCGCCTCGTCGAGCACGACGCGGAGCTGGCCGTTGATGTTGTCGCGGCTGGTCAGGGCCTCTTCGAGGTTGAGGCCACCGACGACGTTGCGGAGCGTGGTGGTCGTGAGCTGCTCGACCGCGCCGAGGTAGTTGGCGATCTCGTAGGTGGCGGCGCGGGCGTCGGTGACCTGGAAGTAGACGACCGTGTCGATCGAGACCACCAGGTTGTCCTCGGTGATGACGGGCTGCGGCGGGAAGGACACGACCTGCTCGCGCATGTCGAGCAGCGGCCGGAGTCGGTCGATGAACGGCACCAGCAGGTTCAACCCGGGGTTGAGGGTCTTGTGGTACTTCCCGAGGCGTTCGACGATCCCCGCGGTCGCCTGCGGCACGATGCGGATCGCGCGGGACAGGACGACGATCACGAAGATGACGACGACGAGGATGAGGACGAGCAGTGCGATCGTCCCGGCTGAGATGGTCACGAGGTGGCCCTTTCTCCGAGGCGGACGACAGCCGTCGACCCCTCGATGGACTCGACGACCACAGGGGTCCCGAGCGGCGGTGTTCGGTCTGTGGCATCGGCGGAGATGCGGGCGCTCCAGGTCTCGCCGTTGGCCAGGCGGACCTGGCCGGGGGCGGACGCGGTGAAGGCGACGGCGACCGTGCCCGGCAGCCCGATGAGTCCCTCGACGTTGGTGCGGTGCGGGTCGGCGTTCCGACCGAGTGCCGTCAGGAGCCGCGGCCGGACGACCGACAGCAACAGCAGGGCGACGCCCGCGGCGATGATGGCCGACAGCCACCACGGCGCGCCGAGCAGTGCGGCGACCAGCCCGCCGGCAGCACCGGCCGCGAGCATGATGAAGATGAAGTCGAGCGTGAATATCTCGACCACGCCCAGCAGGAGCACCAGTCCGATCCAGATGACGGTCTGGATCCAATCGATCCCGTTCACGCGATCTCCCTCCCTCGGTCGCGCGCGGCTGCTCGCTGCGTCGCGACGGCCGGTCCAACTCCGTTCAACATATCAAGTCCGTGCTGTGCCCGCGCGGTGGTTGGTAGGCTCGTCGGCGGCCGACCCGCCGAACCAGACCTGGAGAACACGACTGTGAGCAACCCCCTCGCCCCCGGATCCCTCGCCGACAAGCGCGCCCTCGTCACGGGTTCGTCCCGCGGCATCGGCGCCGACACCGTCGGGTACCTGGCCGAGGCCGGCGCCAAGGTCGTCGTGAACTACCGCAACAAGGCCAAGCGTGCCGAGCAGATCGCCGAGAAGATCGTCGCCGCGGGTGGGTCGGCACTCGCCGTCGGTGCGGACCTGACCGACCACGACTCCGTCCAGGCGATGGTCGACACCGTCGTGCAGGAGTGGGGCGGCATCGACCTGCTCGTGCTCAACGCCTCCGGTGGCATGGAGTCCGGCCTGGGCGAGGACTACGCGCTGCGCCTGAACCGCGACGCGCAGGTGGACATGCTGCAGACCGCCGTGCCGCACATGCCCGCCGGATCGCGCGTCGTGTTCGTCACGAGCCACCAGGCCCACTTCGTCGAGACCGCCGAGACGATGGACGAGTACGTGCCGGTCGCCAAGAGCAAGCGGGCCGGCGAGCTCGCCCTCCGCGAGCTCGTGCCGCAGCTCGACGCGGCGGGCATCGAGTTCGTGGTCGTCTCCGGCGACATGATCGAGGGCACGATCACCGCCACGCTCCTCAACCGCCTGAACCCGGGCGCGATCGAGGGCCGCCGTGCCGAGGTCGGCAAGCTCTACAGCGTCTCCGAGTTCGCCGCCGAGATCGCCGCGGCCGCGATCGAGCCGATCCCCGCCGACCACACCAAGCTCGTCGGCGACGTCAGCGGCTTCGTCGGCTAACGTCGGACGGGTGACTGCGAAGCCCGGCCTGCGCCGCACCTCCCGGATCATCCTGCTCGACCCCGACGGTCGGGTGTTCCTGATGGACACCAACTCCCCGTCGTCGGACGGAGCGCACCGCTGGATCACACCCGGCGGCGGTGTCGACCCCGGCGAGGACCACCGCGACGCCGCGATCCGCGAACTGCGCGAGGAGACCGGCATCGTCATCGACGACCCGGGCGAGCCGGTGTGGTCGTGGGACTTCACCGTCGAGTGGGACCTGGCCGACCACGACCGCGGCCACGCGGAGTTCTACGTCGTCCGGACGCCCGGTTTCACGCTGTCGGACGCCGAGTGGACCGACGACGAGCGCGTGGACATCCTGCAGTCGCGCTGGTGGACGGCCGACGAGCTCGACGCCACCGACGAGCCGTTCGAGCCCGCCGAGCTCCCTGGTCTCGTCCGCACCCACGCGCCGTCCTGACGCGCCGGCTCGTTCCGGTGCGGAACCGTCCTGTGGAACGTCACACGTCACCGCTACCCTGTGGGCATGGAACCGAGTGCCGAGCACGCCGCTGACACCCACGACCGCATCCGGGTGCGTGGTGCACGTGAGAACAACCTGCGCGACGTCGACGTCGAGCTCCCGAAGCGTCGCCTGACCGTCTTCACCGGCGTGTCCGGGTCGGGCAAGAGCTCACTGGTGTTCGCGACCATCGCGGCGGAGTCGCAGCGCATGATCAACGAGACGTACAGCGCGTTCCTGCAGGGGTTCATGCCGTCGCTCGCACGCCCCGACGTCGATGTGCTCGACGGCCTCACCACGGCGATCGTTGTCGACCAGGAACGCATCGGCGCCGATCCCCGCTCGACGGTGGGCACCGTGACGGACGCCAACGCCATGCTCCGCGTGCTGTTCAGCCGCCTCGGGACGCCCCACATCGGTGGCCCGAACGCGTTCTCCTTCAACCTCGCCACGGTCACGGCCGGTGGTGCCATCACCGTGCAGAAGGGCAAGGACGCCAAGGCGGAGAAGGTCTCGTTCTCACGGCTCGGCGGCATGTGCGCCGACTGCGAAGGCCGCGGCACGGTCACCGACATCGACCTCACACAGCTGTTCGACGACACGAAGTCCCTGTCGGACGGGGCGATCACGATCCCCGGGTACGGCACGGACGGCTGGAACGTCCGGATGTTCGCCGAGTCCGGGTACTTCGACAAGGACACGCCGATCCGTGACTTCACGGACGCCGAACGCCAGGACTTCCTGTACCGCGAACCGACGAAGCAGAAGATCGCCGGCATCAACATGACGTACGAGGGGCTCGTCCCGCGCGTGCGGCGCTCGTTCCTGCAGAAGGACCGCGAAGCGATGCAGCCCCACATCCGGGCCTTCATCGACCGCGCGGTCACCTTCACCACCTGTCCGGCCTGCGGTGGCACCCGGCTGAACGACGTCGCACGGTCGTCGACGATCGCCGGCAAGAGCATCGCGGACGTCTGCGCGATGCAGATCACCGACCTCGCCGCCTGGCTACGGGGGATCGACGAACCGACCGTCGGGCCGTTGCTCGACGGCCTGCGGGACGCGGTCGACTCCTTCGTCGAGATCGGCCTCGGGTACCTCTCGCTCGACCGCCCCACGGGGACCCTGTCCGGGGGAGAGGGGCAGCGCGTCAAGATGGTGAAGCACCTCGGGTCGTCCTTGAGCGACGTCACCTACGTCTTTGACGAACCGAGCACCGGGTTGCACCCCCACGACATCGAGCGGATGAACGGGCTCCTGCTCCGCCTCCGCGACAAGGGCAACACGGTGCTCGTCGTCGAGCACAAGCCCGAGGTCATCGCGATCGCGGACCACGTCGTCGACCTCGGGCCGGGGGCGGGGACGAACGGCGGGGCGCTCTGCTACGAGGGGCCGGTCGACGGGCTCCGCACGAGCGACACGGTCACCGGTCGCCACCTCGACGACCGGGTGTCGGTGAAGGACGTCGTGCGCGAACGCACCGGCGTCCTCGAGATCCGCGGCGCCGACGCGCACAACCTGCAGGGTGTGGACGTCGACGTGCCGACCGGGGTGCTCACGGTCGTGACGGGTGTCGCCGGCTCCGGCAAGAGCACGCTCATCCACGGGTCGCTGTCACCGCGCGACGGTGTCGTCGCGATCGACCAGGGCGCGATCCGCGGCTCCCGGCGGAGCAACCCGGCGACGTACACGGGGCTGCTGGAGCCGATCCGCAAGGCCTTCGCGAAGGCCAACGGTGTGAAGCCCGCCCTGTTCAGCGCCAACTCCGAGGGTGCGTGCCCGGCGTGCAACGGCGCGGGGGTCATCTACACGGACCTCGGCATGATGGCCGGCATCGCGACGCCGTGCGCCGAGTGCGGCGGGAAGCGATTCGACCAGTCGGTGCTCGAGTACCGGCTCGGGGGAAAGGACATCAGCGAGGTCCTCGCGATGCCCGTCGCCGACGCTGCGACGTTCTTCGCGACGGGGGAGTCGAGGATCCCCGCGGCGCACGCGATCCTCGCCCGGCTCGTCGACGTCGGACTCGGGTACCTGACGATCGGCCAGCCGCTGACGACCCTGTCCGGCGGCGAGCGGCAGCGGCTCAAGCTCGCGACGCACCTCGGCGACCCCGGCGGGGTGATCGTCCTCGACGAGCCGACGACCGGGCTGCACCTGGCGGACGTCCAACAGCTGCTCGGCTTGCTGGACGGCATGGTCGAGGCCGGGCGGACGGTCGTCGTGATCGAGCACCACCAGGCCGTGATGGCACATGCCGACTGGCTCATCGACCTCGGGCCCGGCGCGGGCCACGACGGCGGCCGCGTCGTGTTCGAGGGCACGCCGGCCGAGCTCGTCGCGGCTCGGTCGACGATCACGGGGGAGCACCTGGCGGCCTACGTCGGAGCCTGAGGCGGGGGACAGGTCCGGGCGGAGTACCTGAACACCAGCTGGTCGAACGGTCTACCGTCCTGACTGACGCTCATGCTTGGGCCACCCCGCCCGCGGCTACCCGGTCGCATGACGAGCGTTCACGACGAAGGAGACCTCATGGCCGACCAGACCGGTGGACCGAACTACCCCGCAGCGAACACGCCCGGTGCAGCACCGGCCGGCACGGGTGGCGGACTCGCCATCGCGAGCCTCGTCCTCGGCATCGTCGGTGTCGTCGGTGGCATCTTCCTCGCGATCATCGGCGTGATCGCCGGCATCATCGGGCTCGTCCTCGGCATCCTGGCTCGCCGACGCGCGTCCGGTCGGGGGATCGTCCTCGGCGGCATCATCCTGTCGGCCATCGCGATCGTCATCGGCATCGTCGGCTACATCCTCACCGCGGTCGTGCTGTCCCAGGCCTGAGTCCACATCGCCGCTGACGTCTGACCGGGGATCACCGCCCCGAGTCGCCGCGCAGCGGTCCGCCAGCGAGGCGGGTCGGCAGCGATGCCGATCCGCCTCGCTGGCGTTCGGCGTCCGCGCGTCGCACCCCACGTCCCCACGTCCCGACGCCACGGCGGACGGGAGGCGCGGGTCGGGCCCGCACCGTTCCTCCTGGACCACGCAACGCGTGTTCCGGACCGCCGGACGCGCGCCCAGGTCGGCCCCTGTAGCTTCCGCCACATGAGCTACAGCCAGCCTGACCCTGCCGAGGAGACCACCCACAGCGAGGAGCCGGAACAGCCGGACACGGACCAGGAGAACCTCGAGGAGCAGGGCGGCGAACATGCCTCCCTCGAGATCGACGCCGACGACGTCCCGACGAGCGTCGATCCGCAGTCCTGATCGCACGGCGGCACGGTTCACCGGTCAGACGGCCCGTTCCGCCGCCTGCAGCAGGGCGCGAACGAGATTGACGTAGTCCAAGCCGACCGCCGCGAACATCCGGGGCACCTGCGACTGCTCGGTGAACCCCGGCGCGGTGTTCACCTCGTTCAGCACGACGCCGTCGTCGGTGAGGAAGAAGTCGAACCGCGCGACGCCCGCGCACCCGAGCGTGTCGTAGAGGGTCCGGGCTGCGTGGTCGATCGCTGCCTCGTCGGAGGCAGACAGCGCCGCCGGCACCGTGAACCGTGCGGTCCCGTCGTACTTCTCGGTGCGCCCGAAGACGTCTCCGTCGGCGACGCCGATCTCCAGCGTCGCGCCGGTGCGGAGCGTCCCGGTGTCGTCGCGGAACACGGCGATGTCGATCTCGCGCCCGGTGACGAACGCCTCGGCGAGCACGTCGGTGCCTGCAGCCCGGGCATGTGCCACGGCAGCCGCGTACGCGTCGGGCGTCCGGACCACCGTCACGCCGTTGCTCGACCCACCGGTCGTCGGCTTCACGACGAAGGGCGTCCGGAGGGGCACCGGGCCGATCTCGTCTCCAGCGCGGATCAGCACACCCGGCGCCGTGCGGACGCCGACGGCCTCGGCCACGGTCTTCGTGACCCACTTGTCCATGCCGAGTGCGCCGGCGCGGACGGGGGAGCCGACCACCGGCACGCCGATCATCGTGAGGAAGCCGGCGACCGCGCCGTCCTCACCGTGGACACCGTGGAGCACCGGGAACGCCGCGCGGCACGACGTCAGCACGGCGACGGCGTCCGCGGGGGACAGCTCGGCACCGTTCGTGTGCCGCCAGCTGCCCGTCCGGTCGATCGTCAGGGGGACCGCGTCGAAGCCGAGGGCCCGGACGGCTCGCGTGACCGCGGCCGCGGATGCGAGCGAGACCTCGTGCTCGTCGTTCGCGCCGCCACCGATGACCGCGATCCGGGTCCGGGCCGTAGGGGTGCGGGAGTCGTGGCGATCAGGCAACGGTGGCCTCCGGGGTGGTGACGGTGCGGTGGACCCGGGCGGCGCGCGTGCCGATGCGGGTGACGATCTCGTGCTCGATGGTGTCGGCCCAGCCCGCCCAGTCGTGGACGGTCGGCTCGCCGTCGAGGCCGCGCCCGAAGAACGTGACGGTCTCGCCGAGCTCCAGCCGGTCGTCGCCGGTGTCCACGACGACCATGTCCATCGAGAACCGGCCGACGAGCGGTCGACGGCGTCCGCGCACCTGGACCTCGGCCCGCTCGGACGCCGCGCGGGGAAGTCCGTCGCCGTAGCCCAGGGGGAGCAGCGCCAGGGTGGTCCGACGGTCGACGACGTGGTCGAGGCCGTAGCCGACGCCGGCCCCGGGGCCGATCACCCGGGAACCGACGACCGGAGCCGTCAGGGAGAGCGTCGGCTGCAGGTCCGTCGATGTCCGGGAGGGGTCGATCCCGAAGAGCCCCGCGCCGATGCGGTGCAGACCGTGGCGGCCGCCGACCCCGGTGACGGTCGCTGCCGTGGCGGCGAGGTGCGTGACGAAGCCGGACAGTCCGCGACGCCGGGCAGTACGGACCGCGTTGTCGAAGAGCAGCCGTTCGCGCGTGTTCTGCGGGTCGTCGGGCTGGTCGGCGCAGGACATGTGGCCCATCACCCCGACGACCCGGACCGTGCCGAGCCGCTCGAGCTCGCGTGCGGCGGTGCACAGTGACGGCCACGACCCGGGGTCGGCACCGTCGCGGGCCATCCCGACGTCGACGTGCAGGTGGACCCGGGCACGGCGTCCGGTCCGGACTGCTGCACGGCTGACGGCACTGAGCAGCTCGGCGCTCGGGATGGCTATGTCGACGTCGGCGAGCAGCGCACCGTCGAAGTCCGCGTCGACCGGGTTGAGCCAGCTGAGCACCGGCGCGTCCGTCACGGTTGCCCGGACGGCGATCGCTTCGTCGATGGTGGTCACGCCGATCGACGTCGCTCCGGCGGCGAGGACCGACCGGGCGATTGCCCCGTGGCCGAACCCGTCGGCCTTGAGGACGGCCATGACGCCGCCGTCCGTCCGGTCGGCGAACACGGCGGTGTTCGCGCGGACGGCGTCGTCGTGGACGACGAGCTGTGGGCGCGACGGTGTCATGCCTGCCTCCTGGAGATCGCTACCGAACTGATATGCATGATATCGATGGTCACCGAAACCACGGAGGAAGTCATCGGTCCTGGGGATGACGTCGCGCGCCGCGCGACCCAAGCCGTCGATGCCGTGCGGATGACGGTCGTCGCTGCTGCAGGAGGGACGGGAGGCGCGGCTGGCGTGAGCAGACCAGCTGCGGTGATCCGCGCCTCCTGGCCCCACTCGCTGCGCGCCGATAATGTATATTATGTCAACTCAGATCCATCGGGCCGCGCTGCGGCCGCACTCTGGTGGTCGACGCCACTCCCCTCTAGCATCGCCGTCATGAGCGCCGAGCGGTGCTCGGAAGCGGCGGTGTCCGATGCGGAAGCTCGTCCTCAAGATGTCGATGTCCCTCGACGGTTTCGTCGCAGGTGCACGTGCGGAGTCCGACTGGATGTTCCGTGCCGCGAGTCCGGACTCGGCCGCATGGGTGCTCGACACCGTTTCCGGCGCCGGTGTGCACGCGTTCGGTCGGCGGACGTTCGAGTCCATCGCCGGCTTCTGGGCGAACGCGACGACACCCGTCGCCGGTGCGATGAACACCGTCCCGAAGGTCGTCTTCACCCGCCAGGCCGGGTTCGATCCCGCCACGGTCGACACGGGTGGGGCCGACTCCCCCGCGGCGGCGACCTGGACCGGTGCCCGGGTGGCGAACGGCGACCTCGTGGCCGAGGTCGACCGGCTGCGGGCCGAGGACGGCGCTGACGTCCTCGCACAGGGCGGGACGGACTTCTGCCGGAGCCTCGTGGCCGCGGGCCTCGTCGACGAGTACTGCCTGGTGGTCCTGCCGGTGGTCCTCGGGGCGGGTGACGGGATCTTCTCGGGGCTGCAGGACGAAGTCGACCTGACGCTGATCAGCTCGACGGTGTTCGACGGCGGCGCGAAGGCGGACGTGTACCGACCGAAGCGCTAGCGTTCCCGGCATGGGTGCGTACGACGAGCAGATCGGCCGGAACCTCCGACGGGTGCGTCGGGAACTCGGGCACCTGGACCGATCGACGGTGGCGTTCCGGATGCGGCTCCGCGGTTGGCCGTGGGACGAGGACGTCGTCGCGGCCGTCGAGGACGGCGCACGACCGATCCTCCGTACCGAGGCGGTCGACCTCATGAGCGCGCTGGGGTACTCGACGGCGTTCATCACGATGCGGACCGACGCGGAGTCGGTGGCCGAGATCGCGGATCAGCGACTCGTGGTCGCCGCTGCCGACCTGCGGGAGGCGTCCGACCACTGGTTCGAGACTGCCGCCAGGTTCGACGCGAACGGGCTCGCGATCCCGACGACCATCGAACGGGTGCTGGTCGAGGGTCGGGAAGCCTTCGCGGATCCGGACGCCGTCCTCGGGACGCCCGCTCCCGCGCCGGAGGGTGGCGCAGCGTCGACGACCCTGGCCGAGTGGGAGGACCTGCCCGAGCGGCCCCCGCACCCGCTCGACACGATCGGCGTCGGCGTGCCGTGGACCGACGAACAGCTCGGCATGCAGTACGGACACGACCTCCGCGAGGCGTCCGACGCCGTGCGGGTCGCCGTGGTCGAGTGGCTGCGTGCCGCGGCAGCACATGCGCCCCACTGGCCGGACGACACCCCGGGGTCGCCCGAGCAGATCGTCGAGGACGTCCGATCGCTCCGGATCGGCGGCTGAGCGCGGTCGCCGGCGCTCAGAACACCGCGACCGTCATGCCCGCCGAGGTCGCCGGTCGGTCCATCGCGAGGATCGCCTCGGGAAGCTCGTCGAACCCGATCGTCCGACCGATCGACTCCGACGGGCGGAGACGACCGGCGACGACGTCGTCGAGCATCGCGGCGTACTCCCCCACCGAGATCCCGTGACTGCCGAGCAGCTCGAGCTCGTCGCCGATGACGCGGCCCATCGGGATCGCCGGCGCGGCCTCGTCGTCGAGCAGCAGCCCGACCTGGACGTGCCGACCCCGAGGCCGGAGTGCGGCGACCGCGGCGACCGACGTGGCGCGGCTGCCGAAGGCGTCCACGGACACGTGGGCTCCGCCGCCCGTGACGGCTCGGACGGCCTCCCCGACCGCGTCGTCCATCGGCACCGCGACCGCACCGAGGGCTTCCGCACGTGCGAGCGCGGCGGGCGAGACGTCCACCGCGACGACCTTCGCTCCGGCGGCGACCGCGACGATGACGGTCGACAGTCCGACTCCCCCGCAGCCGAAGACGGCCACCCACTCGCCGGCGGCCACCCGTCCCCGGGCGTGCAGTGCGTGGTAGGCGGTCCCGAAGCGGCAACCGAGTCCGGCGGCCTCGGCGAACCAGACGGCATCCGGCAGCGCGACGAGGTTGACGTCCGCGTGCGGGACCACCACGGCCTCGGCGTACGAACCGGGCAGCGTGAAGCCGGGCTGCTGCTGCCGGGTGCACACCTGCGTCGCACCGTCCAGGCACTGCTCGCACTCGCCGCACGCGAAGACGAACGGCGCGGTCACCCGGTCCCCCACGGCGAACCCGCGGACGTCGGGCCCGACGGACGACACCACGCCGGCGAACTCGTGCCCGGGGACGTGCGGCAGGCGCACCGAGTCGTCGTGCCCCTTCCACGCGTGCCAGTCGCTCCGGCAGACCCCGGTCGCGGCGACCCGGACGACCACCCCGTCGATCGGGGCTACCGGGTCCGGGACATCCACGACCGCGGGGACGGAACCGAACTCGTCGTACTGGACTGCGCGCATCCGGCCATCCTGACAGACGGTGCCCCGCGTGAGCGCCGCCGTTGCGCACCAGATGGCACCGCCGGTTCACTGGCTGCATGAACGGACTGCGCTTCTCCGCCGACCCCGCCGACCTCGACGTCCCCCGTGTCCACCGCTGGCTGAGCGAGGAGTCCTACTGGGCTCGGGGCCGAGACCGTGCCACGCAGGACGCGATCATCGCCGGCTCCCGGAACTTCGGCGTCTACGACGACACCATTGGTCAGCAGCTCGGGTACGCCCGTGTGATCACCGACGGTGTGACGTTCGGCTGGCTCGCCGACGTCTTCGTCGACCCGGTGGCGCGAGGCCGCGGTGCCGGTGTCGCCCTCGTGCAGGGAGTCACCGAGGCCATCGAGCCGCTCGGCCTGAAGCGGTTCGCACTCTTCACCGCGGACGCCCACGGGCTGTACGAGCAGTTCGGCTTCCGCCCGCTCCCCGATGCCGCGGGTTGGATGATGCGTCCAGGGCCGGGGTTCGGTGCCGACGTGCACGACTGAACCGGGCGCTCTGCGACCCGGCCACGGGACGGAGCGAGCTCGCCCGTCGGATGCGAGCCGTGCCTCCAGGCCGTCGCGCCCGCGGTGGGGACGCACTTCGTGAGCAGAAGGTGTCGGGTCCATCCGGCCGACCCGACATCTTCTGCTCACGAAGCGGCCGCGGGCGGGCCCCGCCCGCGCCCGGCCCCGCCTCAGTACGCGATGCGCCCGGCGCGGTCGTGGAACTCCCCCGTGGGACCGTCCGCGCCGAGCGTCGCCAGCGCCACCGTGGCGTCCGTCCCCTCGGTCACGGTCTGGTGCCCGCCGAACCCGTTGAACTCCGTCGCCGTGTACCCGGGGTCGCTCGCGTTCACCCGGAACCCGGGCAGGTTCTTCGCGTACTGCACGGTCAGGGCGATGAGTGCCGCCTTCGACGCCGCGTACGGCACCGCCGGCACCGGGTACTCGTCCCGCCCCGGGGTCGTCAGCCACCGCGGGAAGCCCACACCCGAGGCCACGTTCACGATGACCGGGTTCGCCGACTCCCGCAGCAGCGGCAGCGCCGCCTGCGTCACGCGCACGACGCCGGTCACGTTCGTGTCGAGCACCGCTCCGATCGCAGCGGCGTCGAGGTCGTCGACCCCGAACGACGTCCCGAGGATGCCCGCGTTGTTCACGAGCACGTCGAGTCCGGGCAGTCCGGCGACCGCGCGCTCGACCGAGGACTGGTCGGTGACGTCCAGCTGGACGACGTGCGCGCCGAGGGCACGCGCCGCGTCCCCCGTGGCCGGATCGCGCATGCCGGCGTACACGGTGTGCCCGGCCTCGACGAGGCGACGGACGGTCTCGAGCCCGAGACTGCGGTTGGCTCCGGTGATGAGTGTCGTTGTCATGCGCCCAGCCTCCGCCTCCGTGGCCGGGTCCCCCAGGCACCGCTCGACAGTGGGACCACCAGTACCAGGCAGGCCGGGAGGCGCGGGTCGAGGATGGTGGGCATGAGCGAGTTCGCGAGTGTGCTGCGTTCCTGGCGCGACCGGGTCCGTCCCGAAGCGGTCGGCCTGCCGGCCGGGCCCGGTCGACGGACGCCGGGTCTCCGTCGCGAGGAGCTCGCTGCGCTCGCCGGGGTGAGCGTCGACTACGTCGTCCGCCTCGAGCAGGGACGCGCGACGAACCCGTCGCCGCAGTTGCTCGGCGCACTCGCCACCGCGCTCCGTCTCACCGAGGAGGAACGCGACCACCTCTGCCGCGTCGCCGGGTCCGCGCCGCCGTCGCGCCGGGTCGTCCCCCGGCACGTCGCCCCGGGCGTGCAGCGCATCGTCGACCGCCTCGGCGACGTCCCCCTCGCCGTGTTCACCGCCGCGCACGACATCGTCCTGTGGAACGACCTCTGGGCAGCGCTCACCGGTGACCCCTCCCGGTACACGGGCATCGACCGGAACCTCGTGTGGCGACACTTCATGCACGGCCACGAGGAGGTCGAGTGGGACGACGAGCACCAGGAGGAGTTCTCCAGCGACCTCGCCGCCGACCTCCGCGCCGCCGTCGGACGGTATCCCGCCGACCGGGACCTCGCCGAGCTCGTGGCACGCCTCCGCCGCGAGTCCCCCGAGTTCGAGCGCCGCTGGGACACCGGACGCGTCGCCGAGCACCGGGCGAGCCGCAAGCGCGTGCACTCCCCCGTCGGCCCGATCGAGATCGACTGCGACGTCCTGAGCGTGCCGGGCGGGGACCTCCGCATCGTCGTCTACACGGCGGTCCCCGGCACCGAGGACGCCGCCAAGCTCGACCTCCTGCGCGTCACCGGCCTGCAGGAACTCACGCCGAGCTGAGCACGACCAGTCGTTGGGTCGCCCGCGTCATCGCCACGTACCGGTCGACCGGGCGCCACCGCTCCGGGTCCACCAGGACGACGAGGTCGAACTCGAGACCCTTCGTCGCCTCCGGGGACAGGGAACGGATCCGGTCCGTCCCCGCGTACCCGGCGTCGCCGACCACGCACGCGATCCCGTCGGCGCTCGCCGCGGCCCACGTGTCCAGGACCACGTCCCGCTCGTCGGCGGACCCGTACTGCACCGGCACGCCGGAGTCGCGGATCGAGGTCGGCACGTTCGCGTCCGGCACGGCTGCGCGGATGACGGGTTCGGCGACCGCCATCACCTCGGACGGCGTGCGGTAGTTGATCCGGAGACGCGCGGTCCGCACGTCCCGGAGCCCGATCCGGGCGAGCCGGTCCTCCCACGACTCGGCGAACGGCTCCCGCGCCTGGGTCCGGTCCCCCACGGCCGTGAGGCTCCGGCTCGGGCACCGCCGGAGCAGCATCAGCCACTCCGCGTCCGTCAGCTCCTGCGCCTCGTCGACGACGACGTGCGCGAACGGTCCCGCCAGGGCATCGACGTCCGGTGCCGCCGTCACCGCGTCGTCGTCGAGGCTGTTCCGCGCGTCCGCTCCGCGCAGCATGCTCATGAGCTGCAGCTCGGAGTCGTCGTTCGCGACGAGGTCCTCGATCACCCGGTCCATCCGCTCGCGTTCGGCGGCCCTGGCGGCCGCAGCACGCCGCTCCCGGGCCGGAGCTGCCGGGTCCCCGATCCGCCGACGGGCGGCGTCGAGCACGGGCAGGTCGGACCGGGTCCACGCGCGGGCGTCCGGGCGGTGCAGGCGTGCGCGGACGGCTGCGGTGAGGTCGGGCGCGCACCGCGCCAGGTGGTCGGGTACCGCGAGCAGGTCCGCGACGACACCGTCCGGGTCGAGCACGGGCCAGGCCCGGCGGAACGCGTCACGCAGGACGTCGCTGTCGTCCACGGAGGCGCGGATCGCCCTGGGTGGGGCCGCTCCCGCCAGGCGGTTGGTCACGATCTCGAGCAGCGCGTCCCAGACGTCGGAGCGTGCGGCGTTGTGCGGGTCGCCCGGGTCCGCTGCGTCGAACGCGTCGGCCCAGTCGTCGGGCGTGATCGGCACGTCCGCCCAGTCCGTCTCGACGATGACCGTCCGCTCCGGCGGCTGCTCGTACCCGCGGACCGCACGCTCGACCGCCCGGGTCAGCGCCGTACCCGCCTTGATCGCCGCGACGTCCGCATCGGCCTCGTCGGGGACGTCGGCGCCCTCGGGCACCAGGTCCGTCACGGTCGCGAGCTGCACCCCGTCCTCGCCGAGTGCCGGCAGCACGTCCCCGACGTAGTCGAGGTGCCCGTGCGTCGGCCCGACGAACAGCACACCCCCGTGCCGCGGGGACACGCGTGGGTCGGCGTACAGCAGGTACGCCGCCCGGTGCAGCGCGACGACGGTCTTGCCGGTCCCCGGGCCGCCGTCCACCACGAGTGCTCCGGCGGAGTCCGCGCGGATCACGGCGTCCTGGTCGGACTGGATCGTCCCGAGCACGTCCCGCATCCGCGGGCTGCGGCTGGTGCCGAGACTCGCGACGAACGCCGACTGGTCGTCCAGCGCTGCGGTGTGCAGCAGGCCCTCGTCGGTGAAGGCCTCGTCCCAGTAGTCCACGATCCGACCGCGCTGCCAGCGGTAGCGTCGCCGGCTCACCAGGCCACGAGGATCGCCGTGCGACGCCGCGAAGAACGGTTCGGCGGTCGCGGAGCGCCAGTCGACCAGCAGCCGCTCGAGGTCCGCGTCGGTGAGCCCCGAGCGGCCGACGTAGACCGGGTGCGGGCGGTCGGCGAACACCATCCTCCCGATGCACAGGTCGAGCCCGTACCGCCGGAGAGCCGTGAGCTCGCGGGTGACCCGGCGCACCTCGGCATCGCGCTCCACCGTGTACTCCCCGCCGCCCGCTCGGGTCCGGCGGAGCTCGTCGAGGCGTCGGGTGAGCGTCGTGGTCGAGGCGTCGAGGGTGGCGGCGATCGCGGCGAAGTGCCGCTCGTCGTCGGCGATCAGGGCCGGATCGGCCTTGTCGGCGAGGCGTTCGGGGAGGTCGAAGACGGGGTACGGCGTTGACACGAGGGTCGATTGTGGGGCACGACGGGGGTCTTGCGGCAAGCCCCTGGTCCGGCCGTATCCTGGTCATGGCAGGAGGGGTCCGCCGTCTCGCGGCCGCCTTCCGCTACCGCGACCTGATCGCGTCGACGACGGCAGCGACCGTCGACGCGTCTGCCGTACGAGCACCGTCGACGATCACCGGCTCTTCCGTCTCGGGCGGTTCGAAGCTCGCGGCGTGCTCTGCGAGCACGGCGTCGGTGACGTCGGGTCGTGCCGGCTCGGTCCGGTTCGCGAGGACGCGTCGCCGTTGCAGCTCCGGGGCGATCCGCACCCAGACGAGGGCGAACGGTGCCCCGGCGGCGGCCGCGGTGGCACGCCAGGCATCTCGGACGAATCGCGGAGAGCCCGTGTCGTCCACGATCACGTCGCGGCCGGACGCGAGCGATTCGCCCGCCCGCTCGTGCGCGATGGCGTTCGTCGTGGCCCACTCCTCCGGGGGGGATGCCCTGGCCGCCGTCGAGGCCGCGCTCCTCGTTGATCCGGTCGAGGCCCAACAGAACTCCGTCCAGCGCGTCGGACAACCGGACCGCCAGCGTGCTCTTGCCCGAGAACGAGAGACCGCACATCAGCACCAGCGCCATGCGTGGACCCTACCGAGCCCGGGTGGAGCACTCCACCTCACCGCACGCTCGCAGTCGCCCACGCACGGTGGAGCGCAGCGACCTGGTCGGCTTCGGCCATGTCGGTGACGTCGAGGACGAGGTCCACCGCCGGTGGGACCGCGGTCATCCGGTGGAGCAGTTCGAACTCGTCGTCGGTGATGGACACCGGTCGTGTGGCGGCTCGCGCTCGGGCCTCCTCGAGGGTGATCGCCAGGTGCACGACGAAGCACTCCGGGAGTTCGGCGCGGTACACGGCGAGCGTCTCCGCGGTGAGGACGTCCGACGCGGTGACGGCGAAGCCCGCAGCGAGCAGGTTCCGGGCCAGGGCACTCACGTTGCGGGCGGCGAGTGCGTGCTGGGCACGGCCCTCCGATCCCGACCAGAGCGTCGCATCCCCGGCGATGACGAGCTGGCGGACGTCGTCACCGTCGATGTACGCGCCGCGCGGTTCCGCGGCAGCGAGGGCACGACCGCAGGTCGTCTTCCCGACCGCCGGGCCACCCGAGAGGATCAGTGGTCGCATCGTGTCCGTCCTTCCGTCCCGGTCGACGCTACCCAGGCCCGTGCGGCGCTGCGGCGGGAACGGTGGGTAGCGTGGTGGCCATGGACTGCTTCGCGAGCTGGCGCACCCGCCACTGAAGGCGACGGCCTCGCCGTCACGTACCGCCACACCGAGCACGGTGTGGCGCCTTCAGACTGCTCAGAGAAGAGGCACACCATGCACATCCGCGCCTGCACGCCCGACGATCTGCCCACGCTCACCGAACTGACGATCGAGACCTTCCGCCCGCTCCTCGCCGGTGACCTGGTGAGACTGCGCCCGGAGGTCACGGCACACGACCACGCGCACTGGGAGGACGACTACCGGCACGAGGTGCCCGCGTTGCTCGACCCTGCCGAAGACCGGTTCATCACGCTGGCGGAGGACGACGACGGGCCTCTCGGGTACGTCGGGTGGCACGTCACGAACGGCGCGTCCGGCCGGCTGGAGATGGTCGCCGTCCACCCGCGTGCCCGACGACGAGGAGTCGCACGGGCACTGTGCACGACCGTCCTCCGCGAGCTCGGCGACCGCGGGGTCGAGGCGGTGCACATCGGCACGGGCGGGGACGCCTTCCACGCCCCGGCGCGAGCGCTCTACGAGTCACTCGGCTTCACGCCGTACCCCACGGTCGACTACGCCCGCACCCTGCAGTCCGGGCGCCCGGTCACGCCGCGGTGAACACCAGCGACGCGTTCTGCCCACCGAAGCCGAACGAGTTGTTCAGCGCCGTCCGGATCGGCACCTCCCGCGCGGCCCCGGCGACCACGTCCAGCTCGACCGCCGGGTCGAGGTGCTCCAGGTTCAGCGTCGCCGGCACGAGCCCGGTCTCGATCGCCCGCACGGCCAGGATCGACTCGACGGCCCCGGCTGCCCCGAACATGTGCCCGATGGCCCCCTTCGGCGCGGTCACGACGGCCCCGGTGCCGACGGCGCGAGCGATCGCAGCGGCTTCGCCGACGTCCCCGACGGGCGTGCTGGTCGCGTGCGCGTTGACGTGGTCGATGTCGTCGCCCGTCAACCCGGCCATCCGGATCGCCGCGGTCATCGCCCGCTCCTGCTCGGACCCGTCCGCCAGGGGCGCGGTGATGTGGAACGCGTCCGAGGTGATGCCCCATCCGGCGAGGGTCCCGTGCGAGCGCTGGGTGCGGGCAGCGGCGTGGTCGGCCCGCTCGAGCACGACGAACCCGGCACCCTCGCCGAGCACGAACCCGCGGCGCGATGCGTCGAAGGGGCGGGAGAGCGTCGTCGGGTCGTCGTCGCCCGGCTTCGCGAGGGCCTGCGACTGCGCGAAGGACGCCATGGTCACCGGCGTCACCGCCGCCTCGGTCCCACCGGCGATGACGACGTCGGCCTCCCCCGTGACGATCAACCGCGCGGCCGTCGCGATCGCCTCGGCCCCGGAGGCGCAGGCGGACACGGTCGTGTACGCCCCGGCCCGTGCACCGAACGCGATGCTGATCTGCGCCGCGGCGGCATTCGCCATGAGCATCGGGACGGTGCGGGGTGACACGCGACGGGCGCCAGCGGTGCCGAGCACGTCGTGGGCGTCGAGGAGCGTCTCCACTCCCCCGATCCCGGTGCCGACGACGACGGCGAGCCGGTCCCCCTCGACCGTCGGGGCGCCGGCGTCCGCCCAGGCCTCCTCCGCCGCGACGAGCGCGAGCTGCTGGCTGCGGTCGAGCCGGTTCGCCCGGACCCGCCCGAGTGCTCCGTCCGCGTCGAGTGCGGCGGCGGCGCCGACACGGATCGGGACCTGGTCCCAGTGCGTGCCGGTCCGGTCGAGGTCGTGCACGCCGGAGCGGCCGGCGACCAGGGCGTCCCAGAGCGTGTCGACGCCGTGGCCGAACGGCGAGATCGCTCCGTAGCCGGTGATGGAGATGTGCACGGGAGGCTCCTTCTTGTACGTTGAACAAGTGGAGTTGTACCACGTACAATTCCGGCATGGCAACCTCGAGCGACGCCCCGGGCACCCCGCGCGGGGCAGCCACCCGGGCGCGGATCCTCGCCGCGACCGCCGGACTGCTCAGCGGCACCGGCGGCCCGACCGAGCACCGGACGGTGACCGTGAGCGAGATCGCCCGGGCCGCGGGCGTCTACCCGAACCAGATCACGCACCACTACGGATCGAAGGACCGGCTGGTGCTCGACGCCGCGTTCGCGCTCTTCCTGCGCGACACGACCCGGTTGCAGGCAGCCGGGCGTCGCGCCACGAGCGCCGAGGCGTTCCGGCAGGTCCTCGCCCGCACCGCCCTCGCGATGCCGTCGACGCCGCTCGTCGTGCGGGCCCTCGCGAGCGCGGGCGACGACGCCGCGCAGCGCGACCGGGTGCGACTGCTCCTGCAGGTGCTGTTCCGGCAGTCGGAGCGCTACCTCGAACGGGTCGTCACCGAACACGGCTGGACGAGCCGGAGCGGCGTCGGACGCGACGCACGGACGTTCTGGAGCGCGGTGTTCGGCGCCACGCTGCTCGCCGACGCCGGGGTCACCGGCGGACCGTCCGACCTCGACCTCGCCGGCACCGTCTCGATCGCCTGACCCGCAGGAGGCGCAGCGCCCTACTCGCCGAAGCCGGACCGCACGAGCGCCACGAGCGCGTCGACCGCGTCCTGCGCGTCGGCTCCGGTCCCCTCGATGGTCACCGACGCCCCCCTGGGCAGTGCGAGCGCCATGATCGCGAGCAGGCTCTTCGCGTCCACCCCGTTGACCCGGACCTCGGCGTCGAACCTGGCGGCCGTCTTCACGAACTCCGCGGCCGGCCGGGCGTGCAGGCCGCTCTCGTTGACGAGTTCCACCGTCTCGGACGCGGCCACGTCGTCGACGGAGCCGGTCCCGGAGACCGGCGCCGCGCCTCCTGGGCCGTCGCCGGACCGACTGGAGGCACGACTCGCGTCCGCCTCGGAGCCCGCGGCAGACGCGGCAGCGGCCAGGACCGCGTCGACGTCGCCACCGGTCTGTGCGGCGACGGCCGCGGCGACCGCGCCCTCGACCAGCGGGGCCTGCGAGACGTGCACGCGTGCCCGGACGTCGTCGTCGAGGAAGTCGAGCGCCGTGTCGGTGGTCAGGTAGGCGGAGCCGAGGTCGCACAGGACGACCACTGCCTCGGCGTCGGCGAGTTCCTCGATGCCGGCCGTGATGGCCTCGAACGAGGTGCCGATGCCGCCGTCGTCGGTGCCGCCGGCGGCCACGAGCGGGACGTCCGCCGCCATCTGCCGGGCGAGCTCGACGGTGCCGGTCGCGATCGCCGCGCTGTGCGAGACGATCAGGATCCCGACGGTCACGCGGCGTCCACGGCCGCGCGGAGGATGTACACGGTGGACTGCGCGCCCGGGTCGCGGTGCCCGACGGCACGTTCGCCGAGGTAGCTCGCGCGGCCCTTGTGGGCGACCAGCGGGTCGGTCGACTCCGCGCCGGTGACGGCCGCGTCGGCGGCTGCGGCGAGCACCTGCTCGGGGCTGTCCCCGGCGGCGGCGGCGGCACCGGCGGCGTCGACCGCGGGCGACCAGGCGTCGACCATGGTCTTGTCGCCGACGGCGGCCTTGCCCCGGGACACGATGCCGTCACGGGCGGCGGTCAGCACCTGGACGAGCGTGTCGGCGTCGAGCTCCGCTGCGTCCCCGGCGGCCTGTGCGGCCTTGAGGTACGCGGTCCCGAACAGCGGACCCGCGGCACCGCCGACCGTCGAGATGAGCTTCGTCGCGACGACCTTCAGCACGGCTCCGGGGGTGTCGAACGAACCGGCGTCCACGGCCTCGAGCACGGCACGGAAGCCGCGGTCGAGGTTCTCACCGTGGTCGCCGTCGCCGATCTCACGGTCGAGCGTGACGAGCTCGGCCCGGTGCTCGTCGATCGTCGCGGCGGTGCGTCGGACCCAGTCGATGGCCCATGCGGTGTCGAGCGCCAATTCGTGTTCCTTCCTGCGTCCGGCTCCGTTCACGGGCCGGGTCGTGGTGCGGTGGGTTCAGCGTCCCCAGCGCAGTGCCGGGGTCTCCACCGGTGCGTCCCAGAGGGCGGTGAGTTCGTCGTCGAGCACCGTGACGGTGAGCGAGAACCCCTGCATCTCGAGGGATGTCACGTAGTCGCCGACCAGGCTACGCGTGACGTCGAACCCGCGGTCGGTGAGGACCTCGGCGGCGCGTCGGTAGGCGATGTAGAGCTCGGAGAGGGGCGTGCCGCCCATGCCGTTCACGAGGAGCAGGAGCTTCGACCCGGCGGGAGCGGCGAGGTCGGTGAGGATCGGTTCGAGCACGCGGTCCACGAGCTCGTCGGCCGGGGCCATCGGGATGCGTTCGCGGCCGGGCTCGCCGTGGATGCCGATGCCGAGCTCGACCTCGTCGTCGGCGAGGGTGAACGACGGCTCGCCGGCGTGCGGGACGGTGCCGGAGGCGAGCGCGAGCCCCATCGAGCGCGTGACGTCGTTCACGTGCCGGGCGACGGCGGCGACGGCGTCGAGGTCGTCCCCCCGCTCGGCTGCGGCGCCCGCGCACTTCTCGACGACGACGGTGCCGGCGACCCCGCGTCGGCCGGCCGTGTAGAGCGAGTCCTGCACGGCGACGTCGTCGTCCACCACGACGGACTCGACCCGCACGTCGTCCATGCTGGCGAGTTCGGCGGCGGTCTCGAAGTTGAGGACGTCGCCGGTGTAGTTCTTGACGATGTGGAGCACGCCGGCTCCCCCGTCGACGGCCTTCGTCGCGGCGACGATCGGGTCCGGTGTGGGACTCGTGAACACCGGCCCCGGCACCGCGGCGTCGAGCATGCCGTACCCGACGAACCCGGCGTGCAGCGGCTCGTGTCCGCTGCCCCCGCCGCTGACGATCCCGACCTTGCCGGACACCGGGGCGTCCGCGCGGTGGATGTGGATCGGGTCCTCCACCAGCACGACGTGGCCGGCGTGGGCACGGGCGAACCCGCGCACGGTCTCGTCGACCACGGCCTGCGGATCGTTGATGAGCTTCTTCATGCTGACCTCCACGGAGTGCGGGCGATCGCGAGGCAGCACCGCCGTCGTCGACCGGAGTGCCCTCAATCTACATCGCCGCCCCGGGCGAGCGTTCCCCCCGTGTGCACGTTCGTGCACCGCCCCGGGGGCGGCCCACCGGCCTCGGATGCGCGCACGCACACCGACCATGCACGTTCGTGCACAATCGCGCACTTCCCTCACGAATGCATCGCCATCCGTCGATGCCCGTCAGTATGCTCGGCCCCAATCACTCAACGGGGAGTGCCGGCGCTGTACCACCGGACCCCCACCCTCACGCACTGGAGGTCACCGATGGACGGCATCGGCGTCAATTTCCTCTCCGAGCTCGTCGGCACGGCGATGCTCATCATCCTGGGTGGCGGCGTCGTCGCCGCTGTCTCGCTGACGAAGTCCAAGGGCTTCGGAGCCGGCTTCCTCATGGTGACGATCGGTTGGGGCTTCGCGGTCTTCGCCGGTGTCACCGTGTCGTACAAGTCCGGCGGCCAGCTCAACCCCGCGGTGAGCCTCGCGCAGGCCATCCTGGGCAACATCACCATCGGTGAGATGTTCCTCTACTGGCTCGCCCAGCTGATCGGCGCGATCGTCGGTGCGGTCATCGTCTGGCTGGCCTACAAGCAGCACTTCGACGAGGAACCCGACGCGGCCGCGAAGCTCGGCGTCTTCTCCACCGGCCCGGCGATCCGCACGTACGGCTGGAACCTCGTCACCGAGATCATCGGCACCTTCGTGCTCGTCTTCGTGGTCATCGCCTTCACCAACGGCAAGACCCCGGCCGAGCTCGGCGCCATCCCGGTCGCCTTCCTCGTGATCGCGATCGGTGTCAGCCTCGGTGGCCCGACCGGCTACGCGATCAACCCTGCCCGTGACCTCGGCCCCCGCATCGCGCACGCCTTCCTGCCGATCAAGGGCAAGGGCTCGAGCGACTGGGCCTACGCCTGGGTGCCGGTCGTCGGCCCCCTCATCGGTGGTGCCCTCGCAGCCGGGCTGTCGTACGCACTCCTGCCCCTCGCCTGATCCACCCTCACCACACCCACCCGAGCAAGACCGTTAGGAGCACCAATGGCCGACTACATCGTCGCCATCGACCAGGGCACGACCTCCACCCGAGCGATCGTCTTCGACCACTCCGGCTCGATCGTGTCCGTCGGACAGAAGGAGCACGAGCAGATCTTCCCGCGTGCCGGGTGGGTCGAGCACGACCCGTCGGAGATCTGGGACAACACCCGTGAGGTCATCGGCCAGGCCCTGTCCCGTGCCGACATCACCCGCCACGACGTCGCGGCGGTCGGCATCACCAACCAGCGCGAGACCGCGGTGGTCTGGGACAAGAACACCGGCAAGCCGGTCTACAACGCGATCGTCTGGCAGGACACCCGCACGCAGTCGATCGTCGACAAGCTCGCCGACGGCGACACCGACCGCTACAAGTCGGTCGTCGGTCTGCCGCTGGCGACGTACTTCGCCGGCACCAAGATCGTCTGGATCCTCGAGAACGTCGAGGGTGCGCGCGAGAAGGCCGAGGCGGGCGACCTGCTCTTCGGCACCACCGACACCTGGGTCCTCTGGAACCTGACCGGTGGCGTCGACGGCGGCGTCCACAAGACGGACGTCACGAACGCGTCCCGCACGCTGTTCATGGACCTCGAGACGCTCGAGTGGCGCGACGACATCCTCGCCGACTTCGGCGTGCCGAAGTCGATGCTCCCCGAGATCGTCAGCTCCTCCGAGGTCTACGGCCACGTCGAGTCCTCGAACCTCCTCCGCGAGGTCCCGATCGCCGGCATCCTCGGCGACCAGCAGGCCGCGACGTTCGGCCAGGCGGCCTTCGACCAGGGCGAGTCGAAGAACACCTACGGCACGGGCAACTTCCTCATCTTCAACACGGGCACGGAGATCGTCCGCTCGGAGAACGGGCTGCTCACGACCGTCGGCTACAAGCTCGGCGACCAGGAGACGCACTACGCGCTCGAGGGGTCGATCGCCGTCACGGGCTCGCTGATCCAGTGGCTCCGCGACAACCTCGGCCTGATCGGCAGCGCCCCGGAGGTCGAGGCCCTCGCCAAGACCGTCGAGGACAACGGCGGCGTGTACTTCGTCCCGGCGTTCTCGGGGCTCTTCGCGCCGTACTGGCGTCCGGATGCCCGCGGTGCCATCGTCGGCCTCACCCGCTACGTCAACAAGGGCCACATCGCCCGCGCCGCCCTCGAGGCGACGGCGCTGCAGACCCGCGAGGTCCTCGACGCCGTCAACGCGGACTCCGGTGTGGACCTCACCGAGCTCAAGGTCGACGGCGGCATGACCGCCAACGACGCGCTCATGCAGTTCCAGGCGGACATCCTGAACGTGCCGGTCGTCCGTCCGGTCGTCGCGGAGACGACGGCGCTCGGCGCGGCCTACGCGGCCGGGCTCGCGGTCGGGTTCTGGGCGAACCTCGACGAGCTCCGTGCCAACTGGCAGGAGGACAAGCGCTGGGAGCCGCAGCTCGACGAAGCCGAGCGCGAGCGCACCCTGCGCCTCTGGAAGAAGGCCGTCACGAAGACGTTCGACTGGGTCGACGAGGACGTCCAGTAGTCCTGTCCTGAGGTGACTGCCTGGAGGCGCGGTGCCGGTCCCACGGACCGGCACCGCGCCTCCGCTGTGTTGCGTCTGCGCTCACGCGACGGGGGTCGCGCCCACCCAGTCGGCCAGCTTGCGCGCGGCGGCGCCCGAGTCGATCGCGTCGGCCGCGACGACCAGCTGCTCGCGGAAGCGCTGCAGGATCGGGCGGTCGACCTCGGCCGGGTCCTCCGCCAGGCGGAAGGACACCAGGCCGGCGGCGGCGTTGAGCAGGACGATGTCGCGGACGGGGCCGGTCTCCCCCGCGAGGACGCGGTGCACCACGGCGGCGTTGTGCTCCGGGTCGCCGCCGAGCAGGTCCTCGATCCGGGCCCGGGCGATCCCGAGGTCGCGCGGGTCGAGGTCGTGCTCGGTGACGCGGCCGCCGGTGACCTCCCAGATGTGGCTGTGCCCGGTCGTCGTCAGCTCGTCGAGGCCGTCGTCGCCGCGGAACACGAGCGCGGTCGCCCCGCGGGTCTGGAACACGCCCGTGATGATCGGGACGAGCTCGAGCTGCGCCACGCCCACGGCGTTCGCCTCGCACCGTGCGGGGTTGACGAGCGGACCGAGGAAGTTGAACACCGTCGGGACGCCGATCTCGCGGCGGACGGGTCCGGCGTGCGCGAACCCGGGGTGGAAGGCGCTCGCGAACGCGAAGGTCAGTCCGACACGCCGGAACGTGTCCGCGACACGCGCGGCGTCCATCGTCAGGTCGAGCCCGAGTGCGGCGAGGACGTCGCTCGACCCGGACTTCGAGGAGCTCGCCTTGTTGCCGTGCTTCACGACGGGGACACCCGCGGCGGCGATCACGATCGCGCTCATCGTCGAGACGTTCACCGTGCCGACGACGTCGCCGCCGGTGCCCACGATGTCCAGTGCCATCGGGTCGACGTCGAGCTGGACGGCCGCGTCGAGGATCGCGTCGCGGAAACCGACGACCTCGTCGACGGTCTCGCCCTTGGCGCGGAGGGCCACGACGAAGGCGGCGATCTGCGCCGGGGTGGCCCGACCTGCCACGATCTCCTGCATGGCCCATGTGGACTGGCTGATCGTCAGGTCTTCGCGCGCCATGAGCGCGCTGATCACGGCAGGCCAGGTGAGAGCGTCGAGCATGCTCTGATCGTAGTGAATTCGAGAGACCCGCCAGTTGGCTGCGAAAACACTGTCCGTGGTTTCGGCCATAATGGAGTCTGTGACTAGCACCCCTCTCTCCAGATCCGCCAGCGGTCCGGTCCTGAACAGGCCGAACGCCGTTGCCGTGGGGACGATCGTGTGGCTGGGCAGCGAGGTCATGTTCTTCGCCGGCCTGTTCGCGATCTACTTCACGTTGCGCAGCACCTCGCCCGAACTCTGGGCGACCGAGACCGCCAAGCTCGAGGTGCCCTTCGCCTCGGTGAACACGATCATCCTGGTGCTGTCCAGCTTCGCCTGCCAGTTCGCGGTCTTCGCGGCCGAGCGCTTCCAGGTGCACCGGACGAGCTGGAACCCCAAGGACTGGGGCATGACGGAGTGGTTCTTCGTCACGTACTGCATGGGCGCGATCTTCGTCTGCGGCCAGATCTTCGAGTACGCGAACCTCTGGCACGAGGGCGTGACGCTCTCCTCCAGCGCCTACGGTTCGGCCTTCTACATGACCACCGGGTTCCACGGTCTGCACGTCACGGGTGGCCTCATCGCCTTCCTGCTGACGCTCGGCCGCGGGTTCGCCGCCAAGAACTTCGGTCACAAGGAAGCGACCACCGCGATCGTCGTGTCGTACTACTGGCACTTCGTCGACGTCGTCTGGATCGGCCTCTTCGCCGTCATCTACCTTCTCAAGTAGGAACTGGATAGCCCCCACCGCATGTTCAACAGAACCAAGTCCAAGAAGGGCCGCCGTTCCCCGATGGCGACCGTGTCGCTCATCGTCGTCGGTCTCATGACCACCGGCGGTGCGTACGCGCTGTTCAGCTCCACGGCGAACGCCGACGACAGCACGAGCACCGTGGCGGCCTCGAGCCAGTCGAAGGTGAACGAGGGCCAGAAGCTCTTCGCCTCGAACTGCGCCACCTGCCACGGCCTCTCCGCGCAGGGCACCAGCGAGGGTCCGTCCCTCATCGGTGTCGGTGCCGCGTCGGTCGACTTCCAGGTCGGCACCGGCCGCATGCCGATGGCCGCCCAGGGCCCCCAGGCCGAAGAGAAGCCCGCGCAGTTCACGGACGAGCAGATCGACGCACTCGCCGAGTACGTCGCCTCGCTCGGCCCCGGCCCGGCGGTCCCCTCCGAGAGCCTCACCAACGGCGAGGACGGCGACGCCGCCGAAGGTGCGGAGCTCTTCCGCATCAACTGCGCCATGTGCCACAACGTGGCCGGCGCCGGCGGTGCCCTGACCGAGGGCAAGTACGCGCCGAACCTGCAGTCGGTGTCCGGCAAGCACATCTACGAGGCCATGGTCACTGGCCCGCAGAACATGCCGGTGTTCAACGACCTGAACCTCACCCCCGAGCAGAAGGCCGACATCATCACGTACCTCAAGTACGTGCAGGACAACAAGTCGCCCGGCGGGTTCGCACTCGGCTCCCTCGGCCCGGTGGCAGAGGGTCTGTTCATCTGGATCTTCGGACTCGGCGCGGTCGTCGCGATGACCGTCTGGCTGACCGCGAAGTCCAACTGATCGTCCGTGTCGAACGACACTGAAGGGAACACCATGGCAGAGCACGACGACGAGGCACTGAACTCGTCCTCGGCTGTCGAGAAGCACGGCACGACCACCACCTCGGCCGGGATCGCGGTCCTGCCGACGGACCCGTTCGAGAACCCGGGCGAGCCGCCGCACCGCGCACGCCGCACCGACGTCGACCCGAAGAAGCAGCGCCTGGCCGAGCGTCAGGTCGCCACGTTCTTCTACCTGTCGATCGTGGGCAGTGTCCTCGCGATCGCGGCCTACGTCGCCTTCCCGATCGACTCCGACGACTTCGGGACCGTCCGGACCGCCAACCTCTGGCTCGGCCTCTCGATCGCCCTCGCCCTCCTCGCGCTGGGCCTCGGCGCCGTGTACTGGTCGAAGTCGCTCGTGGTGGACCGCGAGATCACCGAGCTCCGCCACGGCACCCGCGGCACCGACGCGACCCGCGCCAAGGCGGTCGAGGCGTTCCAGCTCGCCGACAAGGAGTCCGGCTTCAGCCGTCGCAAGCTGATCCGCAACTCGATGATCGGCGCCCTGGCGGCCTTCCCCCTCCCGGGCATCGTCCTCGTGCGCGACCTCGCGCCCGCGGCCGACCCGAACGAACTCCTCCGCCACACCATGTGGGCGAAGGGCACGCGCCTGACGAAGGACCCGACGGGTCTGCCGATCAAGGCGTCCGACGTGACCATCGGTTCGGTGTTCCACGTCATCCCGGACGGCATGCTCGACAAGGAGGACATGCTCGAGGAGAAGGCCAAGGCCTCCGTCCTCCTCATGCGCCTCGACCCCAAGGACCTCAACCCCTCCAAGGGCCACGAGAACTGGGGCTACGACGGCATCGTCGCGTACTCGAAGATCTGCACCCACGTCGGATGCCCGGTCGCCCTGTACGAACAGCAGACGCACCACCTGCTCTGCCCGTGCCACCAGTCGACCTTCGATGTCTCGAACAACTGCGAGGTCATCTTCGGGCCGGCGGCACGCCCCCTCCCCCAACTTCCGATCGCGATCGACGACGACGGCTACCTGGTTGCGCAGAGCGACTTCCACGAGCCCGTCGGCCCGTCCTTCTGGGAGCGTGAACGCTGATGAGCAGCACGACCACCAACGCACCCGCGTCGTCGACCACCAAGCCGGCACCGGAGCGCGGATCCCGCATCATCGGCGGGGTCGCCAACTACATCGACGAGCGCACGAGCATCTCGGGCCTCGTGAAGGAGGTCGGGCGCAAGATCTTCCCCGACCACTGGAGCTTCATGCTCGGCGAGGTGGCGCTGTACAGCTTCGTCGTCGTCCTGCTGTCCGGTACCTTCCTCACGTTCTTCTTCCAGGCGTCCATGGCCGAGGTGGTCTACCACGGCTCGTACGTCCCGCTGAAGGGCATCGAGATGTCGACCGCACTGCAGTCGACGCTCAACATCTCGTTCGACATCCGCGGCGGGCTCTTCGTCCGGCAGATCCACCACTGGGCGGCCCTGCTGTTCGTGGCCTCGATCATGCTGCACATGGCCCGCGTGTTCTTCACCGGTGCCTTCCGCAAGCCGCGTGAGCTCAACTGGGTGTTCGGCTTCATCCTGTGGGTCCTGGCCATGGCCGAGGGCTTCACGGGCTACTCGCTCCCCGACGACCTGCTCTCCGGGAACGGTCTGCGCATCATCGTCGGCATGATCGAGGGTGTGCCGGTCATCGGCGTCTGGATCGCCTACCTGCTCTTCGGTGGCGAGTTCCCGGGTACCGACATCGTCGGCCGCCTCTACACGCTGCACATCCTGCTGCTCCCGGCGATCCTCGTCGCGGTGCTCGGCGTCCACCTCGTGCTGGTCGTCATCAACAAGCACACGCAGTTCGCCGGCCCCGGCAAGACGAACGAGAACGTCGTCGGCGTGCCGATCCTCCCGGCGTTCGCGGCGAAGGCCGGTGGGTTCTTCTTCATCGTCGCGGGCATCCTCGCCCTCATCGCGTCGCTGTTCACGATCAACCCGATCTGGAACTACGGCCCGTACGACCCCTCCCCGGTGTCCGCCGGTACCCAGCCCGACTGGTACATCGGCTTCGCCGACGGCGCGCTCCGTCTGGTGCCGCCGCACTGGGAGGTCGTGTGGTTCGGCTACACGGTGTCGTTCAACATCCTCGTGCCGATCGCGGTGCTGGTGTTCCTCATCCTCGCCATCTTCATCTACCCCTTCATCGAGGGTTGGGTCACCGGCGACAAGCGTGAGCACCACATCCTCGACCGCCCGCGCAACGCCCCGACCCGCACGGCGTTCGGTGCCGCCGGCATCACGCTCTACGCGAGCCTCTGGGCCGCCGCGTCGTCGGACATCATCGCGACCCACTTCTACGTGTCGATCGACCACGTCATCCACGTGATCCAGGCCACGACGGTCCTCGGCCCGTTCGTCGCCTTCTGGATCACGAAGCGCGTGTGCCTCGCCCTGCAGAAGAAGGACCGCGAGATCGTCCTGCACGGGTACGAGTCCGGACGCATCGTGCGACTCCCCCACGGCGAGTACATCGAGGTGCACGAGCAGCTCGACGAGTACGAGCGTTGGAAGCTCCTGCAGTTCAACGAGTACAAGCCGCTCATGATCCGTCCGAACGCCCGAGGCAAGATCTCGAGCCTGCAGAAGGCCCGCGCCAGCATGTCGCGCTTCTTCTTCGAGGACCGGATCACCCCGGTGTCCAAGGCCGAGCTCGAGGCTGCGCACGCCGCGCACCACGGCCCGGACCTCGAAGCCGGACACGAAGCGCCCGCGGTCGAGTCGAAGCACTAGGCACCCCGCGCACCGGAACCCCCGTCACCTCGGTGGCGGGGGTTTCGTCGTGCGTGCGGGAACACGCCGTGCCGCGTTCACGTTCGATTCACCGACACGTGCTGGACTCGTCCAGGACGGTGTGGCACTGTGTTGCACCACGCACCCGACCAACGGAATGAGACCCCGATGGACAGCCGGACGGCCGAACACCCCAGGCCGAACCACTTCCTGCTCCACCTCAGCGACACCCATCTCGTGGCGGGTGACGGCGACCTCTACGGTGACGTCGACTCAGCTGCGCGGCTCGGCCAGATCATCGCCGACATCGAGTCGTCGGGGACGCGTCCCGAGGCCATCGTCGTCACGGGCGACGTCGCCGACAAGGGCGAACCCGGCGCGTACGCCCGCATCCGCGACATCGTCGAGCCGGCCGCGCGGCGGATCGGCGCACAGGTCATCTGGGCGATGGGCAACCACGACGAGCGCGGCGCCTTCCGGCAGGAGCTGTTCGGGCTCCAGCCGACCGATCGTCCGGTCGACTTCGTCTACGACGTCAACGGCCTCCGGGTGATCACCCTCGACACGAGCGTGCCCGGTGCCCACCACGGCGAGGTCTCCCCCGAGCAGCTCGACTGGCTGGCCGAGGTCCTGTCGGAGCAGGCACCGCACGGCACCATCCTGGCGATGCACCACCCGCCGGTGCCGAGCGTGCAGGACCTCGCCGTCCTGGTCGAGCTCCGCGACCAGGACGCCCTGGCCGAGGTGGTCGAGGGCAGTGACGTCATCGCCATCATCGCCGGCCACCTGCACTACTCGACGAGTGCCGTCTTCGCGGGCATCCCCGTGTCGGTCGCGAGCGCCACGTGCTACACCCAGGACCTCACCGAGTACCAGGGCGGTACCCGAGGGCAGGACGGCGCGCAGTCGTTCAACCTCGTGCACGTCTACGGCCACAACGTGGTGCACTCGGTCGTGCCGATCGGGCACTACGCCACGGTCGGCGAGCCGGTGTCGTCCGCCCAGACCGAGGCTCGGCTCGCAGCGGCCGGCGTGACGATCCCGGCGGCGGCGGAACCCGCGCCGGTGACGTCGAGCATCCCGGTGTTCACGCTCGACTCCGTGCCGGTCTCCCCCGTCCACCGGTAGGCCGCCGCACTTCGTGAGCAGGAATGGTCGGGTCCGAACTGTGGACCCGACCATTTCTGCTCACCATGTGCCGGCGCGGGGCCCGCGGGCAGGCTCGCCCGCGCGCCCGGCCTCAGCCCGCGGGGCGCTCCCACGGCGCCGGGAACGGGAAGTACTTCTCGAGGAAGTCCGTCACCCGCTGCGTCCGCTCCTCGTCGCTGACCTCGGGGAAGCTCCCGTCGTTCAGGCAGAAGAAGTCCGCGTTCCGCTTCTTGAGCAGGTCGCCGAGCGCCCGCAGACCGGACTGCATCGTCGTGTCGATGTACCGCACCTCGGCGTTCTCCTGCACGATCGCCCGGCCGGTGAGCAGCGAGTAGTAGTGGTACAGCGAGTTCGTCACCGAGATGTTCTCGGCAGCACGGAACCGTGAGGCCGCGGTGGCCGCGAACTCGTCGGCGAACTCGTGCTCCATCTCGGTCATGATCGAGGCGCGCAGCGGGGTCGGCGCGTGCTCGAGGTGCCGGGTCGTCACCGCGCCGAACCGCTGCTGCAGGAGTCGGCGGTTGACCCGGGCGGAGTTCTCGAACCCGCTGCGTGCCGGGTTGTTCGACCCGAGGCCGATCCGCGTCGTCGCGAGGATGAACTTCGTCACCGAGCCCGGGCTGAAGAACACCGAGGGGTCGACCAGGCGGCCGAAGAACATGTCGTCGTTCGAGTAGATGAAGTGCTCGCTGATGCCCGGGATGTGGTGCAGCTGCGACTCGACGGCCTGCGAGTTGTGCGTCGGCAGGACGGAGGGGTCGGCGAAGAACTCCTCGGAGCGGACGATGCGCACCTTGGGGTGGTCGGCGAGCCAGGCGGGCGCCGGGGAGTCCGTGGCGATGTAGATCTGCCGGATCCACGGCGCGAACGTGTGCACCGACCGGAGCGCGTACTTCAGCTCGTCGATCTGGCGGAAGCGGGCGGGCGCGTCGTCGCCCTCGCCCAGGACCGCACCGGACTGCGCTGCCTGTCGTGCACGCTGGTACTCGATGGCGTTGCCGTCGACCCACGAGAACACGATGTCGATCGGGAACCGGATGTCGGACACGTGGTCGTCGAACATGTGCTCGACCGTGCGCCAGGTGCGGCCGTACCGCTCGATGTCGACGAGCACGAACTCGTCGACGGGCAGGCTGCGGCGCATCAGGGCGTTCTCGACCGGCGCGAGGACCTCGGTGTCGGTGACCCGCCAGAACTCGAGCTGCACGCTCGTCTCGGCGCCGTAGCGCAGGCGTCCGAGCGGCTCGAGGCGCGGCCGGAACACGCGCAGGACGGGCTCGTCGACGGAGCCGAGGCCGTCGTCGATGACGAGCACCGCGGGCTTCCCCGGTGGCTTCGCGTAGAAGGGCTCGTTCGCGGCGGCGGCCATCACGGCGCTCTCCGCCCGCTGCCGGTCGCGCTCGTCGAGGGCGATCACCGGCCGCTGGTCGTTGCCGCGGATGAGCAGGTGGTCGACGTCACCGGCGGTGAGGGCGTCGTCGAGGAACAGGAGGTCCTCGATCATCGACTGCTGCGGCGTCAGGTGCCCGTTGACGAGCGTCAGGCGTCCCTTCCGCACGACGACGTCGGGACGTTCGAGACCGCCGGAGGACGGTCGAGGGTTCAGCAGAGGACTCTCGGTCACCGGCTCGGTCTCGTTGCTCATCCACACCCTTCGGATCAGTGCGCCGGACCCGTTTGCCCGGCGACTCATCCTACCGTCCGCGCGGACGCTCGGTCCGCTCGTCGGTCGCCCGGGCTAGGGCCTGGAGGCGCGGCTCGCCTCCGCCTCGCGCGGCACCTTCACGACGATGCCGACGACGATGAACAGTGCGGCCGCGACGAGCTGCAGTGCCGCCCACACCTCGCCGGGGATCGGCACGACCGCGAGCGGGTTCCAGCAGACGGCGATCGCGGCCATCAGGAGCGCCGCCCACCACGTCCGCCCCCGCACGGCGAAGACGAGGACGATGAGGCTGAGCACGGTGACACCCCAGCGGGCGAACACGAAGCCGGACGAGTCGACGATCGCGACGCAGGCGAGGAGCACGATCGCCGCGATCAGCGACGGGGCGAGGGCGGGCCGGGTGAACGGCGGCAACTCGCGCCCTGCCCCTCGGCCGGACGCCGAGCCAGACCGCGTCGGCTCCGCCCCGCCCACCGGCACGCCGTGCAGCGACGATCCCGCCGGTGGTCGGCCCTTCCGTCCTGCCATCAGGCGGTGGCCCCGTCGAGGTCGATCGCCTGGATGGACCGGGACATCGGCGGGAGCTCGCGCACCCGTTCGAGCGCGGGCACGAGCTCGGCGACGTAGGCCCGGTAGCCGTCCTCGGTGAGGTGCAACCCGTCGTCGGTGAACCGGTCGTCGAGGTGGTCGCCGTCGGCGAGGGCCGGCCACGCGTCGAGGTACTGGGCGTGGCAGGTGGCGACGAACTGGCGGAGGTGCCGGTTCGCCTCCTCGATCTTGGCCGTGTACTCCGCCTGCCGCGGCAGGATCGACACGAGGAGCAGCCGGACACCCGGGAGCTCGCGGCGGAGGGTCACGAGCACGGACTCGACCCCGCGGACGACGTGCTCGACGCTCTTGCGGTGGTTGCCGAAGTCGTTCGTGCCGATGAGCAGGACGATGACCTCGGGCTGCTCGGCCACGACGGCGTCCAGGCGTGCGAGGACCCCGTCGGTCGTGTCACCGCCGATGCCCTGGTTGACGGTCCGCTCGTCGGGCAGCCAGGCGTCCCACGACCCCTGCTCGGTGATGCTGTCGCCCAGGAACAGGACGCTCGTGCGTTCCTCGGTCATGCTGCCTCCTCGTGTGCGGGTTCCGGGTTCCCATTCTGCTGGGTCCAGTTCCGCCCCGTCGACTCGGTGTGCTCGGACTCCCGCTCGGCGGCCGCCGTGATGCGCTCGACCATCCCGGGGAAGATCACGCCGTGGAACGGCAGGATCGAGTACCAGTACAGGCGGCCGGCGAGCCCCTGCGGGAAGTAGATCGCCCGCTGCCGGTAGTCGCTGCCGCCGTCGTCCGCGGGGGTCACGGTCATCTCGAGCCAGGCGCGGCCCGGGGACTTGAACTCGGCGCGCAGTCGCAGGTAGCGCCCGCGCTCGAGTCGCTCCACGCGCCACCAGTCGAGGGCGTCGCCCTGTTCGAGGCGCTTCTGGTCGCGGCGACCGCGGTTCAGGCCGACTCCCCCGGCGAGCTTGTCCATCCACCCGCGGGCCACCCAGGCGAGCGGGAACGAGTACCACCCGTTCTCGCCGCCGATCGACTCGACGACCCGCCAGACGTCGTCCGCAGATGCGGCCGAGTGGCGCTTGCGGTCGTCGACGTAGACGGTGTGGCCGGCCCAGTCCGGGTCGCTCGGCAGCGGGTCCGCGGGTGTGGCCGCGAGCGTCGCGTTCCGCCAACTGGTCTCGACCTCGCCGGTGCGCATGCGGCTCAGGGCGAGACGGACCGCGCGGCGGTACCCGGTCAGCCCGCCCTCCGGCCGCGGCACCACGTCGTCGATGTCGTGCTCGCGCTGGACGCACTCGAACTGGAGCGACTCGATGATCGGCTTGGCGAGCTTCCGCGGGATCGGCGTCACGATGTTGAACCAGTGCGCCGCGAGCCCCGGGGTGAGGACGGGCAGCGGCGAGATCGGGCGCTGCGGGAGCTTCGCCTCCACCGCGTACCCGTTGAGCATCTGCCCGTAGCGGAGGACGTCCGGGCCGCCGATGTCGAACGTGCGGTTCACGTCGGCGGGGATGTCGAGCGCCTTGACGAGGTAGTAGAGGACGTCACGGACGGCGATCGGCTGGATGCGGTTCCGGACCCACCGCGGCGCGGGCATCCACGGCAGCACGTCGGTGACGTGGCGGATCATCTCGAACGAGGTGCTCCCGGACCCGATCACCACGCCGGCCTGGTACGCGATCGTCGGGACGCCGGAGTGGAGCAGGACGTCCCCGACCTCCTTGCGGCTGCGGAGGTGCTTCGAGAGCTCGCCGTCGGGGTGCAGGCCGCCGAGGTACACGAACCGCCGCACGCCGGCGGCCGAGGCCTCGCGCGCCATGGTCTCGGCAGCGTCCCGCTCGGCCCGCTCGAAGTCGCCGTCCGCCCCCATCGCGTGGGCGAGGTAGTAGACGGCCTCGATGTCGGCGACGGCCCGGCGCACGGCGTCGGCGTCCTGCAGGTCGCCGGCGGTGATCTCGACGTCGTCGTGCCAGGGGACGTCCTGCAGCTTCCGGGGCGTGCGGACGAAGACGCGGACGGTGTGACCGGCTTCGAGGAGACGTGGGACGAGACGACCGCCGATGTAGCCGGTGGCCCCGGTGACGAGGACGCGCATGCGGGGCACGGTACGCGGCTCGGCTCCGGGTAGGCTTGCCGGGTGGACAAAGCAGCGTTCTCCGTCACCGCCGATGCCGTCCGTGGTCTCATCGACCACGCGATCCTCAAGCCCGAACTCACGCGTTCGGACGTCGACGCCCAGCTCGACGAGGCCGCCGCGTACCGCGTGTTCAGCGTGTGCGTCCGCCCGAGCGACGTCGCGCACGCCGTCGAGCGCCTGACCGGCACCGGCGTCGGCGTCGGCACGGTCATCGGCTTCCCGCACGGCACCACCTCCACCGCGGCCAAGGTCGCCGAGTCGCTGCAGGCCCTCGCCGACGGTGCGTTCGAGCTCGACATGGTGCAGAACATCGGCGCCGCGAAGTCCGGCGACTGGGAGCGCGTCGAGGCCGACGTCCGCGCCGTGGTCGACGCCGCGGGCAGCACCGTCGTCAAGGTCATCCTCGAGACCGCCTTCCTCACCGACGACGAGATCGTCGCCGCATCGCGTGCCGCACGGTCCGCCGGTGCCGCCTTCGTGAAGACCTCCACCGGGTTCGCCGGCGGCGGCGCCACCGCGGAGCACATCGCCCTCATGCGCGCCACGGTCGGCCCCGACACCGGCGTGAAGGCCTCCGGCGGCGTCCGCGGGCTCGACACGCTGCTCGAGATGGTCGAAGCCGGTGCGGACCGCATCGGCACGAGCGCCTCGGCACGCATCCTCGACGAGGTCGCGCACCGCGCCGAGACCGGCACCGCGTCGGCCGTCGGCGACGACACCACGTCCTACTGACGGTCCGGGGCGCGAGCCCCCGCGACCTCCAGCACCACCCGACCCACCACCAGGGGCCGGCGCCCACCGGACGCGACGACGCGTGCGGGACCGGCACCGCGCCTCCAGACCGCCGCATCGGAGCGCGCATGTCCACGACCCAGTCCACCCCCCTCGCCCTCGCCGTCGACCTCGGCGGCACGAAGGTCGAGGCGGCCCTCGTCACCGACGCCGGCGTCGTCCTCCCCGCCACGCGGTTCCGCAGCCCGACCGGCCCCGGCCGGACGTCCGACGAGCTGCAGGCCGCGGTCGACGAGGTCGTGACGGCCGCCCTCGCCGCGCTGCCGACGGACGCCACGCTCGTCGGTGTCGGCATCGGCTCGGCCGGTCCGGTCGACGAGGAGCACGGACTCGTCTCCCCGCTCAACATGCCGGTCTGGCGCGGGTACCCGCTCCGGGACCGCGTCGCCGCGCACGTCCCCGCCGGCGTCCCGGTGACGCTCCGCATGGACGGCCTGGCGATCACGCTCGCCGAGCACTGGGTCGGCGCGGCGCAGGGCTCCGACCACGTGATGGGCATGATCGTGTCGACCGGCGTCGGCGGCGGCCTGATCCTGCACGGCCGGACCGTCAGCGGCCCGACGGGCAACGCCGGGCACATCGGCCACGTCGAGTGCGGCGGCTTCGACGACCGCTGCGCGTGCGGCGGCACCGGATGCCTCGAGGCGATCGCCAGCGGCCCGAAGACCGTCGCGTGGGCGCAGCGGCAGGGGTTCACGGGCAGCACCGGCGAGGAGCTCTCCGCGGCCTACGCGGCGGGCGACGAGATCGCCGTCGCGGCCGTCAAGCGCAGCGGTCGCGCCCTCGGGCAGGCCATCGCGGCGGCCACGAGCCTCGTCGACCTCGAGGTCGTGGCCATCGGCGGCGGGTTCTCGCACGTCACGCCCGACCTCTTCGAGTACGCGCGCGAGGCGGTGGCGGAGCGCGTCGAGTTCGGCTTCGTGACCAAGGTGCGGATCGTCCCGACGGGGCTGTCGCAGGACGGTCCCCTGATCGGCGCCGCGGCGCTCGTGCACCGGGCCGACGTGCTGCGCTGACGACGTCGGCTCTCGACGGCACGTGCTGACGGACGGGAGGCGCGGTGCGGGGCGGACCCGCGCCTCCTGGCCCACAGGTGGTCACGTCCCGGCCGCACGTCCGTCGCTCTCCACAGGGCGCGTCGACGCGCCGTGCGCGTCGGGCAGGATGTCCGGGTGTCCCGAACCCGGCTGCTGACGAGCGACGACTGGCCCGAGGCCGAGCTGCGCGCAGCGGTCCTCGCCGGCGAGCTCGTGGCCGTCGGGGCGTGCTGGGCCTCCCCCGCCGAACCGCAGACCCCGGCGCTCCGGGCGGCAGCCGCGGCGTGGGTGCTCCGGGACGCGCGCCTCATCGCGAGCACCCGGACGGCCGCGTGGGTCTGGGGTGCCGTCTCGCGTGCACCGACCCCGCTCGAGGCCTGTGTCCCGCTCCGGGTCCGCGTGCACGTCGACGGCGCGCTGCGCGTCCGCGAGGTCGTGATCACGGACGAGGACGTCCTCGTGCTCGGTGGCCTCCGCGTCACCACACCGCTGCGCACGGTCGTGGACCTGCTGCGCAGCCCCGGGGACCGGCCCGGTGGGTTCGACCCGTCGGACGCCGCGGCGGTGGTCGGGCTCCTGACGATCGGTGCGGTGTCGGTCGACGCGGTCGCCGGGTCCCTCGCGACGCTCGGGACGATCCCGATGGTCCGGCAGGCGGAGCGGCGGTTGCGGGCTGTGCTCGACGCTGCCGGGGACTCGGTCAGCCCGCGCTGAACCGGTCTGGTCGACCGGGTCTCGGGTCAGCCCGCGCTGACCCGGTAGACGTCGTAGACCGCGTCGATCCGTCGCACCGCGTTGAGCACACGGTCGAGGTGGGTCGTGTCGCCCATCTCGAACACGAAGCGGCTCAGCGCGAGCCGGTCGGAGGACGTCGAGACCGTCGCGGACAGGATGTTCACGTGGTGGTCCGTCAGCACCCGCGTCACGTCGCTGAGGAGCCCCGACCGATCGAGCGCCTCGATCTGGATCTGCACGAGGAACACCGACTTCGAGGACGGCGCCCACTCGACCTCGATCATCCGGTCGGGCTCGTTCATGAGCGACTTCACGTTCGTGCACGAGGCCTGGTGCACCGAGACGCCCTGGCCGCGGGTGATGAACCCGACGATCTGGTCGCCCGGGACCGGCGTGCAGCACTTCGCGAGCTTGACGAGGATGTCCGGCGCGCCACGCACGAGGACGCCGCTGTCGCTGTTGCGCAGCTGCCGGCTCGTGACCTGGCGGGGGAAGCTGAGCTCCGGCTCTTCCGTCTCGGTCTCGGTCTGGACGTTCCCGAGGACCTTCTCGATCACCGACTGCGTGGAGACGTGCCCCTCGCCGACGGCCGCGTACAGCGCGGAGATGTCGTCGTAGCGCATCGACGACGCGACCTCGGAGATCGAGTCCTGGCTCATGATGCGCTGGAGCGGCAGGTTCTGCTTCCGCATGGCCCGCGCGATCGCGTCGCGGCCCTGCTCGATCGCCTCTTCGCGGCGCTCCTTGGTGAACCACTGCTTGATCTTGTTCCGGGCGCGTGGGCTCCGGACGAAGGTGAGCCAGTCCTGGCTGGGGCCGGAGTCGGGGTTCTTCGAGGTGAAGATCTCGACGACGTCGCCGCTCGACAGGGCGCTCTCGAGGGGCACGAGACGCCCGTTGACCTTGGCGCCCATCGTGCGGTGGCCGATCTCGGTGTGCACGGCGTACGCGAAGTCGACCGGGGTCGCACCGGACGGCAGCCCGATGACCTTGCCCTGGGGCGTGAAGACGTAGGTCTCCTTCGCACCGATCTCGTACCGGAGCGAGTCGAGGAACTCACCCGGGTCGCTCGTCTCGGCCTGCCAGTCGGTGATGTGCGCCAGCCACGCCATGTCCTGGTCGGTGGCCGACGAGGAGTCGACGTCGCGGCCGGCCGCGCGCTGCTTGTACTTCCAGTGGGCGGCGACACCGAACTCGGCCCGCTGGTGCATCTCGTGCGTGCGGATCTGGATCTCGACCGCACGGCCCTGCGGCCCCAGGACGGTGGTGTGCAGCGACTGGTACAGGTTGAACTTCGGCGTCGCGATGTAGTCCTTGAACCGACCCGGCAGCGGCGTCCACCGCGCGTGCACGGAACCGAGCATCGCGTAGCAGTCGCGCACGGTCGGGACGAGCACGCGGATGCCGACCAGGTCGTAGATCTCGTCGAACTCGCGCCCACGGACGATCATCTTCTGGTAGATCGAGTAGTACTGCTTCGGGCGGCCCATGACCTCGCCGCGGACCTTGGCGGCCTTGAGGTCCTTCTTGAGCGTGCCGATGACGTTCTGGACGAACTGCTCGCGCTTCGGCTGGCGTTCCTTCACCAGGCTGTCGATCTCGACGTACAGCTTGGGGTGGAGCACCGCGAACGAGAGGTCCTCGAGCTCCAGCTTGATCATCTGGATGCCGAGCCGGTGCGCGAGCGGCGCGTAGATCTCGAGGGTCTCCTTCGCCTTGCGCGTGGCGGAGGTCGACTCGACGAAGCCCCACGTGCGGGCGTTGTGCAGCCGGTCGGCGAGCTTGATGACCAGGACACGGATGTCCTTCGACATCGCGATGACCATCTTGCGGACGGTCTCGGCCTGGGCGCTGTCGCCGTACTTGACCTTGTCGAGCTTCGTGACGCCGTCGACGAGCATGGCGATCTCGTCGCCGAAGTCCTCGCGCAGCTGGTCGAGCTGGTAGTCGGTGTCCTCGACGGTGTCGTGCAGGAGCGCCGCGGCGATGGTGATCGGCCCGATCCCGAGGTCGGCGAGGATCTGCGCCACCGCGACCGGATGCGTGATGTACGGCTCGCCCGACTTGCGCTTCTGCCCGTCGTGCGCGCGTTCCGCGACCGAGTAGGCGCGCTCGATGAGCGTCACGTCGGCCTTGGGGTGATGCGACCGGACGGTACGGATCAGGGTGTCGACGGCACCGGCGGGCTGGGCGCGCGAGAACAGCCGCGGCAGCAGCGACCGGAGCGAACCGAGGTTGCCGGTCGTGTTCGGCCCGAGCGGACTCGTCGGCCGGGGTGCGGAGCCGGGGCGGCTCGCGGAGCCGGTGTCCTGCCCTGCCCGCGGCGCAGAGGCGTCCTGCGGCGTGGACTCACGCGTGTCCGTCATGCTGCGCCTCCCGGGATGCCCGTCCGAGCTCGATCCGACAAGACTACGCGTGTCCGGTCAGTGCTCGTGACGCGGTTCGCCCTGGGCGTCGCGCACCACGGGGGCGCCCGACTGCTCCCACGCGACCATGCCGCCGACGAGGTTCACCGCGGGGACACCGGACTGCTCGAGCGCCGCCACGACCCGTGCGGAGCGTCCGCCCGAGTGGCAGACGATGATCGCGGGCTCGTCGCCGCCGTCGATCTCCTTCCACCGGGCGACCAACTCGGACATCGGCACGAGGGTCGCCTCGGGAGCGTGGACCTCGTCCCACTCCCCCTGCTCGCGCACGTCGAACAGGCGCGCGCCGGCGTCGATCCGCCGACGGGCCTCGGCGACGTCGATGTCGACGATCTCCGCGGGCATCAGACGCCCGCCGTCGCGTCGACCTCGCGCTGACGCTTGGCGGCAGCGGCCTGCTTCTTGGCGTCGGCCTGCTTGATCTTCGGCTCGTTCTCACGCAGGTGCGCGTACATCGGCGACGCGATGAAGATCGTCGAGTAGGTGCCGACGATGATGCCGATGAACAGCGCGAGCGAGATGTCGCGGAGCGTTCCGGCGCCCAGGATGTACGACCCGATGAAGAGGATCGCGCCGACCGGCAGCAGTGCGACGACCGAGGTGTTGATCGACCGCACGAGCGTCTGGTTGACCGCGAGGTTCACCGACTGCACGAAGGTGCGGTGGGACTCCTGGCTCGTGTTCTCGCGGACCTTGTCGAACACCACGACGGTGTCGTACAGCGAGTAGCCGAGGATGGTCAGGAAGCCGATCACCGCCGCGGGCGTGACCTCGAGCCCGACGATGCCGTACACGCCCGCCGTGATGAGGAGGTCGTGGAGGAGCGCCACCATCGCGGACACCGACATCTTCCAGGTGCGGAAGTACAGCGCCATGAACACCGCCGCGAGGGCGAGGAAGATCACGAGGCCGCGGATCGCCTGGTTGAGCACGTCGGCACCCCAGGTCGCACCGATGAAGGTCGCGGCGACCTGGCTGTCCGGGACGTCGTAGGCCTTCGCCAGGGCGTCCTGGACCTCGGAGGTCTCACGGTCGGTGAGCTGGCCGGTCTGCACGCGGATGCCGTGCGTCCCGAGCTGCGAGACACGCGGGACGCCGTCGGGGACGATCGACTCGACGGTCTCGGTGGCGAGGTTCTGGTCGAGCGTCTTCACGTCGGAGAGCGTGAACTCGGACCCGCCGGTGAACTCGATGCCGAGCTGGTACCCGCCACGCAGCCACGGGACCGCCAGCGAGACCACGATCGCGATGATCGCGATGACGTACCAGGTCTTGCGTCGGCCGACGATGTCGTACGAGCGCTTCCCCGTGTAGAGGTCGCTGCCGAACTGGCTGAAGCTGGCCATCAGTCGTCCTTCCCGTCCGGCGTCGTGCCGTTCTCGCCGGAGGCCTGCGCGGCCTTCCGCTCTGCGATCGTCTGTCGACGCTGCGCCTCACCGGCGCTGCGCTGACGCCTGCCGTCGACGACCGGCGCGCGGAACTGCGCGCGACCGCGGTAGACGGCCCCGAGGGCCGCGGGATCGAGCCCGCTGAACCGGTGTCCCTCGCCGAAGAAGCGGCTGCGGGCGATGAGCTGCATCATCGGGTGCGTGAACATCACGACCACGACGACGTCGATCAGGGTGGTGAGGAGCAGCGTGAACGCGAAGCCCTTCACGTCGCTCACCGCGAGGATGTAGAGCACCACGGCGGCGAGGAAGTTGATCGAGTCGGACGCCAGGATCGTGCGCAGTGCACGCTTCCACCCGGACTCGACGGCACTCTCGAGGCCCCGGCCGTCACGGAGTTCGTCCCTGATGCGTTCGAAGTACACGATGAACGAGTCCGCCGTGATGCCGATCGCGACGATCAGACCCGCCACACCCGCCAACGACAGGCGGTAGTCGACGCGCCAGGACATGATCGCGATCACGAGGTACGTCAGCGCCGCGGCCACACCGAGCGAGAGGACCGTGACGAACGCGAGCGCCCGGTACTGGATGACCGAGTAGATGATGACCAGGATCAGACCGATCAGGCCCGCCACGAGGCCACCGACGAGCTGCGCGGTACCGAGGGTCGCGGAGATGTTCTCGTTCGACTGGACCTGGAAGTTGATCGGCAGCGCGCCGTACTTCAACTGGTCGGCGAGGGTCTTCGCGGAGTCGGCCGTGAACGAGCCGGTGATCTGCGCCTTGCCGTTCGTGATGGCCGCGTTCGACGCCGGGGCCGTGATGACGGAGCCGTCGAGGACGATCGCGAACTGGTTCTGCGGCGGCTGCAGCTTCACGAGCCGGCTGGTGACGTCACGGAAGTCGTCCGAGCTCTTGCCCTTGAACGTCAGGTTGACGGCCCACTGGCCCGTCGACGTGCCCTGCGAGTCGGTCGCGAGGCCGGAGGTGGCGTTGCTGATGCCCGAGCCGGACACCTCGACCGGGCCGAGGATGTACTTCGCGGCACCGTCCTGGTCACAGGTGACGAGGGGCTCGTCGTCCGGCGCCGTCGTGACGTCGTCCGGAGCGTTGCAGTTGTAGTTCGTGTACAGGTCCTGCAGCGCCGGCGTGACCCAGTTCAGGTCGCTGCCGTTGGTCGGCTTGGCGCTCGGCGTCGCGGCGAGCGATGCCGGCGGGGAGTACGGCGTCGCGGAGGCCGACGAGGATCCGCTGCCGCCCACCGCGGTGTTGGTCGCCGCCTCGGTGTAGAGGACCGGGCGGAACGTGAGCTTCGCCGCCGCCTCGATGCGGTCGATCGTCGCCTTGTCCGGCTTGCCCGGGATGGAGACGACGATGTTGTTCGTCCCCTGGGTGTTGATCTGCGATTCCGAGACACCGGTCGCGTTGATGCGCTGCCGGATGATGTTCACGGCCTGGTTGAGCTGCTGGCTCGTCACCGAGCCGCCCTCGGTGTTCTGCGCCGCGAGCGTCAGCTGCGTGCCGCCCTGGAGGTCGAGGGCGAGTTCCGGGACCCAGCTGGCCCCTTCGAACCACTTGCCGCTGTCGTCCTTGGTGTTCCCGGCGAGGACCGACGCGGCGGTGTTCAACCCCGCGAGGACCGCCATGAGGATCACCAACCAGGTCAGCGAGCGGATCGCCTTCTTGACGGGTGTCGATCGTGCCACCGGTCGTCTCGTCTTTCTGTCAGGACCGACGGCGGTTGACCGGCGGCAGGTGTCGCCGCCGGGTCGGTGGACCCGGCGGCCGAGGAGTCAGTCTTCGGTCTTGCGCTTCGCCGCGTCGGTGTCGGCGTCCGTGGACTCGACACGCTCGCCGTAGATCGGCTCCCCGTTGAGCTCGGCGACGGGCTTCGGCGCTGCCGGCTCATCCTCGGGCGTGGCCGTGGTGGTGATGTCCGACGCGGTGTCGTCGACGACACGCGACAGGGTCTGGCGGTGGACGGTGACGACCGTTCCGGGCGCGATCTCGACGTCGGCCGTGACCTTCTCGTCGTCGACCGACAGGAGCGTGCCGTACAGACCGAAGGACAGCATGACCTTCGCGCCCGGCACCATCTTGGTGGCGAGCTCGCCCTGCTGCTTCTTGCGCTTCCGGCTGTTGTAGAACATGAAGGCCGCGAACGCCACGACGATGACGATGAGGATGACTTCTTGACCCATGATGCGTTGCCTTCTCTGGTTGCTCGGTTTCGGGCCGTAGCAGTCTAGGGCACACGTCTGTGCGTGGCATGTCACCGAGACCGCGGACGGGGACGTCAGTCGGCGTCGTCGTCGAACAGTCCGGGCTGTGCGAGGCCGGTCTGCCCGGGTGTCATGTCGAAGTGCCGCCAGGCCTGCGGGGTGGCGATCCGGCCGCGGGGGCTGCGGGTGACGAGGCCGACCCGGACGAGGAACGGTTCGACGACCGACTCGATGGTCTCGGACTCTTCCCCGACGGACACCGCGAGGGTGTTCAGGCCGACGGGACCGCCGTCGAAGCGCATCAGCATCGTCTCGACCACGGCGCGGTCGAGACGGTCGAGGCCGAGTTCGTCGACGTCGTAGAGGTCGAGAGCACCCTGCACGGCGGCCATGCCGTCGGTGGTGCGGTGCACGAGGGCGTAGTCGCGGACACGTCGGAGCAGGCGGTTCGCGATGCGCGGTGTGCCCCGGGAGCGCCCGGCGATCTCGCGCAGGGCGGACCGGTCGATGTCGAGTTCGAGCAGGTGCGCCGCCCGGATGAGGACCTGCTCGAGCTCGTCCTTCTCGTAGAACTCGAGGTGGGCGGTGAACCCGAAGCGGTCGCGCAGCGGGTTCGGCAGGAGGCCGGCACGCGTGGTGGCGCCGACGAGGGTGAACGGCGCGAGGTCGAGCGGGATGCTCGTGGCGCCGGCCCCCTTGCCGACCATCACGTCGATGCGGAAGTCCTCCATCGCGAGGTAGAGCATCTCCTCTGCCGAGCGGGCCATCCGGTGGATCTCGTCGATGAACAGGACCTCGCCGGGGACGAGGGACGACAGCACCGCGGCGAGGTCGCCGGCGTGCTGGATCGCCGGGCCGCTCGACATCCGCAGGGGGCGACCGGACTCGTGCGCGACGATCATCGCGAGGGTCGTCTTGCCGAGTCCGGGAGGGCCGGCCATCAGGATGTGGTCGGGCGTCCGGTCCTGCAGCGCCGCCGCCTTGAGGAGCAGGTCGAGCTGCCCCCGGACCTTCCGCTGCCCGACGAACTCGTCGAGGGACTTCGGGCGGAGGGCCCCCTCGAACGCGAGTTCCTCTTGTGACTCGGCGCCCGCGGCGGTGATCCCGCTCACCGGCCGGCACCGGCGGGACGGAGCGCGCCGAGGGCGGCGCGGAGCAGTGCCTGGGTGCCCATCGAGGCGACGCCCGGCTCGGACGCGATGGTCTCGTCGACCGCACGCTGCGCGGCGTCCTCGCGCCAGCCGAGGCCGACGAGGGCGGCGACGACGTCGGTCGCGGCCGGGTGCGCGGTGCCGCCGCGGGCCGCCACGACGGGGGCCTGCTCGAACGCGGCGAGCTTGCCGGAGAGGGCGACGATGATGAGCTTGGCGGTCTTCGGGCCGATGCCCGAGACCTTGCGGAAGGCGCCGTCGTCGTCGTGTGCGACGGCGTTCGCGACCTGGGCCGGGTCCATGTGGGCGAGGACGCCCATCGCCGACTTCGGGCCGACGCCGGACACGCTGCGGAGGAGGTCGAACACCTGGAGCGCGTCGGTGGACTCGAAGCCGAAGAGGAGGTGCTCGTCCTCGCGCACGATCATCGCGGTCCGGACGAAGACCTCGGACCCGTGGCGCATCGTCAGCGCGTGCGCCGGGGTCACCGTGACCGCGTAGCCCACTCCCCCGACCTCGATCACCACGCCGGAGCCGGCGACGTCGATGCAGGTGCCCCGGAGACTCGCGATCATGCCCCGAGCCTACGGCCGGCCACCGACGATGCCGACGAGCCACGCTGCGAGCGACCGGCGGCAGCGGCCGCGGCGCGTGCCAGCGGCGAGTCGACCGTGCCGCCCTGTGCGTCCCGCCACGCACGCTGTGCCGGGGTGAGGTTCGTGGCGCGCGTGCCGACCGTGTCGGGTGACCCGAGCCTCCAGGCGTGGCACACCGCCAGGGCGAGCGCGTCCGCGGCGTCGGCGGGCTTGGGGGCCTCGTCGAGGCCGAGCACGCGCGCGATCATCGTCTGCACCTGGCGCTTGTCCGCGTTGCCGTACCCGGTCACGGCGGCCTTCACCTCGGACGGGGTGTGCAGCCCGACCGGCAGCCCCCGTGCCGCCGCGGCGTGCAGGGCGAGGCCGGCGGCCTGCGCCGTGCCCATGACCGTCCGGACGTTCGCCTGCGCGAACACCCGCTCGACCGCGACGGCGTCGGGACGGTGCTCGTCGATCTCGGCGGCGATGCCGTCGGCGATGCGGAGCAGCCGCTGCTCGAGCGCCATGTCCGCCGGGGTGCGCACGACCGTCACGTGGACGAGCCGGGCGCGGCGGTTCGATGCGACCTCGACGATGCCGACGCCGCACCGCGTGAGCCCGGGGTCGACCCCGAGCACGCGCAGCATCGGGCTAGTCCTCGTCCTCGTCGAGCTCGGCCTGGACGTCCGCGGGGATGTCGAAGTTCGAGTAGACGTTCTGCACGTCGTCGCTGTCCTCGAGCGCGTCGATCAGGCGGAACACCTTGCGCGCCGTGTCGGCGTCGACCGGCACCTTGAGGCCGGGGACGAACTCGGCGTCGGCGGAGTCGTAGTCGATCCCGGCGTCCTGCAGCGCGGTGCGGGCCGCGACGAGGTCGGTCGCCTCGGTGATGACCTCGAAGCCGCCGCCCTGGTCGATGACGTCCTCGACGCCGGCGTCCAGCACCGCCGTCATGACGGTGTCCTCGTCGAGGCCGTCGGTCTTGGTGACGGAGATGACGCCCTTGCGGGAGAAGTTGTAGGCGACGCTGCCCGGGTCGGCCATCGTCCCGCCGTTCCGCGACATCGCGGTGCGGACCTCGGCAGCGGCACGGTTCTTGTTGTCCGTGAGGCACTCGATGAGCATCGCGACGCCGTTCGGGCCGTAGCCCTCGTACATGATCGTCGTGTACTCGATCGTCTCACCGGTCAGGCCGGCACCGCGCTTGATGGCGCGGTCGATGTTGTCGTTGGGGACCGAGGTCTTCTTGGCCTTCTGCACGGCGTCGACGAGGGTCGGGTTGCCGGAGAGGTCGGCGCCGCCCATCTTGGCGGCGACCTCGATGTTCTTGATGAGCTTCGCGAACGACTTGGCACGTCGCTGGTCGATGACGGCCTTCTTGTGCTTGGTCGTTGCCCACTTGGAATGCCCGGACACGGTGCTCCTTGCGTCTTGCGGAAAGTCCCGTCCAGCTTAGCGGCCTGGAGGGACGGTGCGGCCCCGCCTCGCGGGCGGGCTCGTCGACGCACGTACGATGGGAGCAGCACCGGGACGACCAGGGGGAACGCATGACCGATCCGCTGTCCGCACTCGAGGCCGCCGTCCAGGCGCTCCCCGACGACCGGACCCTCCGGGTCCGCTACGCCGAGCTGCTCGCCGACGCCGGCCGGCACGGCGAGGCGATCGAGCAGGCGAGCGTCGTGCTGCGCGAGGCGCCGGAGGACGAGGCGGCGACGGCGGTCGTCCGGCGCGCGGCCCTCGCGGCATCGGAGCCGCCGGAGCCGGCGGTCGCCCCGCCCGCACCGAGCGACCGGCACGAGGACATCGACTGGTCCGAGCTCGAGGCGTCGATCGCGAACCCGACCGAGCCGCCGTTCGTCGAGCGGGTCGTGGCCGAGCACGACGAGGAGCTCGTGGCCGAGGCTGCCGAGACCGCCGAGGACGCCGACCCGGTGGCGGAGCTGCGCCGCGAGACCGTCCGACTCGCCGACGTCGGCGGGCTCGAGGTCGTGAAGCGGCGGATCGACGAGTCGTTCCTGCAGCCGATGGCGCACCCCGAGATCGCTGCCGCGTTCGGCAAGAAGCTCCGCGGCGGCCTGCTGCTGTACGGTCCGCCCGGCTGCGGCAAGACGTTCCTCGCCCGCGCGATCGCCGGCGAGCTCGGGGCGCACTTCATCTCCGTCACGCTCAGCGACGTGCTCGACCGGTTCATCGGCGAGAGCGAGAAGAACATCCACCGGGTGTTCCGCACGGCCCGCGAGCACGCGCCGGCCGTGCTGTTCTTCGACGAGATGGACGCGATCGGCGCGAAGCGGAGCGGGAACACGTTCTCGTCGTTCCGGAACGTCGTCAACCAGATCCTCGTCGAGATGGACGGGGTCGACTCGCAGAACGACGGCGTCTACGTCCTCGCGGCCACGAACCACCCGTGGGAGGTCGACGCCGCGCTGAAGCGACCGGGACGCTTCGACCGGATGGTCCTCGTCCGTCCGCCGGACGACGATGCCCGCGAGGCGATCCTCCGTGTCCACCTCCGCCGACGGCCGATCGAGGGCATCGACCTCGGCGACCTCGTCCGTCGCACGAAGGGGTTCTCCGGCGCCGACCTGGAGCACCTCGTGACCACCGCGGCGGAGAAGGCGATGACGGAGTCGATCCGGACCGGGTCGGTGCGGCCGATGCGGATGGACGACATGCGCGCCGCCCTCAAGGAGGTCAAGCCGTCGATCGGCCCCTGGGTGCAGACCGCCCGCAACGTCGCGGAGTACTCCAACGGCAGCGGCGAGTACGACGACATGGTCGAGTGGCTCCGCGAGGAGAAGCAGCTCTGATGCCCGACGCGGTCGACGTCGTGGTCGAGCGCGCCGACGCGCTCCTGGGCTTCAAGCGCCCGGACGAGGCGCGGGCCGTGCTCACCGCCGCCGTCGCGAGCACACCGGACGACCCCCGGCTGTGGGCGACGCTCGCACGGGCGGAACGTGCACGCCACGACCACGCCGCCAGTCGCACCGCTGCCGAGCGCGCCCTCGCGCTCGACCCCGACAACGCCACCGCACTGTCCGCCCGGGTGAACGCGATGCTCGACGCGAACGAGCGCCAGGTGGCGAAGGCCGCAGCCGAGGAACTGCGCGAGCGCCGGCCGGACTGGGCGACCGCGCACCTGCTGTGGGCGTTCGCACACACACGCTGGTCGCACGCGAAGCGGTCCGCAGCGGAGGAAGCCGCGTGGCCGACGGCGGACGTCGCCCGGTCCGCGGCAGCCCTCGACCGCGCGCTCGAGCTCGCACCCCACGACGCCCGGCTGTTCGCCGACGCGGCGCAGTGCTACCGCGCCCTCTCGTGGACCGACGCGGCCCTCGCGCCACGGGCACGCGAGGCCATGGACCGAGCACTCGAGCTCGACCCGAACGACGAGTGGGTGATGCTCGCCGCCGGGTCGGTCCTGCAGCTGTCCGAGCGGGTCGCGCAGTCCGCTCGGGTCCTCGCGCAGCACCCGACGTCGTGGGAGGCCCGCCGGCGTGTGGACGACGGGCTCTGGAGCCTCGTGTCCGTGCCGGTCGGCGTCGTCGCCTGGTCGCTCGTCGTGACGGTGCTCGGCGCCCACATCGCTGCCGGGGGCGGTGCGAACGTCGTCACGAAGACGCTCGGGTGGACCCTGACCGGCATCGCGGCGCTCTGGGTCTGCTTCGTGGAGGTGCACTCGTTCGCGAAGTTCCCGCGCGGACTGCTCCTCCGGACGATGCGGCGGGTCCCGCTCGTGCCGGTCGTGCTCGGCGTCGCGGCAATCACCTGGATCACCGGTGCCGCCGGAGCGGTGCTCCTGCTCGCCGGCATCGTCCCACCAGCCGGCGACGGGTACACCACCGTCGTCACCGTGCTCGCCGTCGCGCTGCTGCTGCAGTCCGCTGCGCAGGACGTCACCACGATCGTGCAACGCCGACGTCAGGTGCGGTCCGGGCTGTGGGACGGGCTCGTCGCCGACCGCGGACGGCGTCGCAAGGAGGAGAACGACCGCGGTGGTGCGTACATCGCCGGCTTCGCCGCGCTCGTGACCTGGGGCATCGTCGCGCTGGCGGCGCCGACCACGGGGACGTGGGCCGTGGCCGCCGTCCCGCTGCTGCTCGCCACACGGGTGTTCGTGCTGCAGAGCGCGGCGGAGATCCTGCGTGCGGTGGCCCGGCCGCGGCGCGCTCGGCTCGTCGTGTACGCGGTGATCGCCCTCGGGTTCGGCGTGTTCGCCGTCCGGGCCGTCGTGGTGCAGGTGCTGGTCGCCGCCGGCGTGGCCTGACCCCGTCGAGCGACCGGCCGGTCGGCGTCAGGCGGCGCGGACGAGGTCGAGGAAGCGCCGGTGGAAGCGGTCCTCGCCGGCGACCTCGGGGTGGAACGCACTCGCGATGACGGCGCCCTGCTGGACCGCGACGACCTGCCCGTCGGGGAGCGCGCCGAGGACGTCGACCCCGGGGCCGTGCTGCTCCACCACGGGCGCGCGGATGAACACCGCGTGCACCGGGGCCTCGCCGAGGGCCGGCATCGGGATGTCGATCTCGAACGAGTCGTTCTGGCTGCCGAAGGCGTTGCGGCGCACCGTCGTGTCGAGCACGTCGAGCGTCTGCTGCCCGGGGATGCCGGCAGCGATGCGCGAGGAGAGCATGATCATGCCCGCGCAGGTGCCGTACGTCGGCAGCCCGCCGCGGATCGCCTCGGACAGCGGCTCGGCCACGCCGAAGGCACGCGCGAGCTTGTCCATGACGCTCGACTCCCCGCCCGGGATGACGACGCCGTCGAGGGCACCGATCTCCTCCGGGCGACGGAGCGGCACCACGTCGGCACCGAGTTCCGTCAGCGACGCGATGTGCTCACGGAAGTCGCCCTGCAGCGCGAGGACCCCGATGCGGGGCCGGGCGCTCACCAGCCGCGCTCAGCGAGACGGTGCGGTGCGGGGACGTCGGCGACGTTGATGCCGACCATCGCCTCGCCCAGACCGCGGGAGACCTCGGCGATGACCTTGGGGTCGTCGTGGAAGGTCGTTGCCTTGACGATCGCAGCGGCACGCTTGGCCGGGTCGCCGGACTTGAAGATGCCGGAGCCGACGAACACGCCGTCCGCGCCGAGCTGCATCATCATCGCGGCGTCGGCCGGGGTCGCGACGCCACCGGCGGTGAAGAGCACCACGGGGAGCTTGCCGGTCTGCGCGACCTCCTTCACGATGTCGAACGGGGCCTGCAGGTCCTTCGCGGCGACGTAGAGCTCGTCTTCCTTGAGGTGGCGCAGCGCCGCGATCTCCTTGTTGATCGTGCGGATGTGCTTGGTGGCCTCGGACACGTCACCTGTGCCGGCCTCGCCCTTGGAGCGGATCATGGCCGCGCCCTCGGTGATGCGACGGAGCGCCTCGCCCAGGTTGGTCGCACCGCAGACGAAGGGGGTGGTGAAGTTCCACTTGTCGATGTGGTTGACGTAGTCGGCCGGCGACAGCACCTCGGACTCGTCGATGTAGTCGACGCCGAGCTCCTGCAGCACCTGCGCCTCGACGAAGTGGCCGATGCGGGCCTTCGCCATGACGGGGATCGACACGCTCGCGATGATCTCCTCGATCATCGAGGGGTCGGACATGCGGGCGACGCCACCCTGCGCGCGGATGTCGGCGGGGACGCGCTCGAGGGCCATGACGGCGGTCGCGCCGGCCTCTTCCGCGATGCGGGCCTGCTCGGCGTCGACGACGTCCATGATCACGCCGCCCTTGAGCATCTCGGCGAGGCCGCGCTTGACGCGGTCCGAGCCGGTGATCGAGGTGCCGGGGGTGCTCGTGGTGCTGCTGCTGTCGCTCATGATGCCGACAGTCTAGTGCTCCGACGGCCACCCTTCGGCGACGAGTCGGCGGGTCTCGCCGAGCAGCTGGGACATCGACTTCGTCCGCGCGATGATCGGGAAGAAGTTCGCGTCCGACTGCCACCGCGGCACGATGTGCTGGTGCAGGTGACCGGCCACACCGGCGCCGGCGACCTCGCCCTGGTTCATCCCGATGTTGAAGCCGTCGCAGTGCGACACGGCACGCAGGACGCGCATCGCCGTCTGGGTGAGCTCGCCGATCTCGCGGAGTTCGTCCGGCGTCGCCTCGTCGTAGAGCGGGACGTGGCGGTACGGGCAGACGAGCAGGTGCCCGTTGTTGTACGGGAACAGGTTGAGCAGGACGTACGCGTGCTCGCCCCGCGCGACGATGAGGCCGTCCTCGTCGGACTTGTGCGGAGCCTCGCAGAACGGGCAGTCGTCGTCGTGGCCGCGGCCCCTGCCCTCGCGCCCGGCGTCGATGTACGCCATCCGGTGCGGGTTCCAGAGGCGCTGGAACGCATCGGGCACCGCGGCGCCGGTCGCGGCGTCACGGATCACGAGCGGGTCGTCCGCCCCGCCGGCGCCGGCCGCACCGGCCGGACCCGACGAGTCGGCAGCGGGCACGGCGGTGGAACCGGCCGCGTCGTCGACGCGACCGGTCCCACCGACGGGATCCGTGCCTCCTGGAGGGGTCATCAGACCTGCGCGCGCTCGCGGATCGCGGTGAGGATGCGCTCGACCGCCTCGTCCACGGGCACACCGTTGTCCTGTCGACCGTCACGGAAGCGGAACGAGACCGCGCCGGCGTCGCGGTCGTCGCCGCCCGCGATGAGCTGGAACGGCACCTTCTGCTTCGTGTGCGTGCGGATCTTCTTCTGCATGCGGTCGTCCGAGTGGTCGACCTCGGCACGGACGCCGTGCGATCGCAGCTTCGCGACGACCTCGTCGAGGTAGTCGCCGTACTCCGCCGCGACCGGGATCGCGACGACCTGGACCGGGGCGAGCCAGGCCGGGAACGCGCCGGCGTAGTGTTCGGTGAGGACGCCGAAGAACCGCTCGATCGAGCCGAACAGCGCGCGGTGGATCATGACGGGGCGCTGCCGCGTGCCGTCCGCCGCCGCGTACTCGAGGCCGAAGCGCTCGGGCAGGTTGAAGTCGAGCTGGACGGTCGACATCTGCCAGGTGCGGCCGATGGCGTCACGGGCCTGCACGGAGATCTTCGGGCCGTAGAAGGCGGCACCGGCGGGGTCCGGCACGAGTTCGAGTCCGGTCTCCTCCGCCACCTCGCGCAGGGTGTTCGTGGCGACGTCCCACACGTCGTCGTCGCCGACGTACTTCTCGGGGTCCTTCGTGGAGAGCTCGAGGTAGAAGTCGTCGAGGCCGTAGTCACGGAGCAGCGACAGCACGAACTGGAGGGTCGTGGTGAGCTCCTCCTTCATCTTCTCCTGCGTGGTGAAGATGTGCGCGTCGTCCTGGGTCAGGCCGCGCACGCGGGTGAGGCCGTGGATGACGCCGGACTTCTCGTTGCGGTAGACCGTGCCGAACTCGAACATCCGCAGGGGCAGGTCGCGGTAGGACCGGGCCTGCGAGCGGTACGCCAGGATGTGCATCGGACAGTTCATCGGCTTGAGGTAGTAGTCGGCGCCCTGGCGGGTGATGTTGCCGTCTTCGTCGCGCGCCTCGTCCATGTGCATGGCCGGGAACATGCCGTCCTTGTACCAGCCGAGGTGCCCGGAGGTCTCGAACAGGTCGCCCTTGGTGATGTGAGGCGTGTAGACGAACGAGTAGCCCTCTTGCTCGTGCCGACGGCGCGAGTAGTCCTCCATCTCGCGGCGGATGATGCCGCCCTTCGGGTGGAAGATCGCCAGGCCCGACCCGATCTCGTCGGGGAAGGAGAACAGGTCGAGCTCGGCGCCGAGCTTGCGGTGGTCGCGCTTCGCAGCCTCTTCCAACCGGAGCAGGTAGGCCTTGAGCTGGTCCTTGTCGGGCCACGCGGTGCCGTACACGCGCTGGAGCTGCGGGTTCTTCTCCGAGCCGCGCCAGTACGCCGCGGCGACGCGCATGAGCTTCGACGCGTTGCCGATGATGCGGGTGTGCGGCAGGTGCGGGCCGCGGCAGAGGTCCTGCCAGACGACCTCGCCCGTCTTCGGGTCGACGTTCTCGTAGACCGTCAGCTCGCCGGCACCGACCTCGACGCTCTCGCCCGAGTCGCCGGCGTCCGCAGCGCCCTTGAGGCCGATGAGCTCCTGCTTGTAGGGCTCCCCCGCCATGCGCTCGCGGGCTTCCTCGTCGGTGACGACGACACGGCGGAAGCGCTGGGCCTGCCGGATGATCCGGTCCATGTTCTTCTCGATCGCCTTGAGGTCTTCGGGGGTGAAGGGCTCGGCGACGTCGAAGTCGTAGTAGTAGCCGTCGGTGACGGGCGGGCCGATGCCGAGCTTGGCGTCGGGGTTGATCTGCTGCACCGCCTGCGCCAGGACGTGCGCGGCCGAGTGGCGCAGGATGTCGAGGCCGTCCTGCTCGTCGAGGGTGACCGGCTCGACGAGGTCACCGGCGTCGACCGAGGCTGCGAGGTCCTTGAGCACACCCGCGACACGGATCGCCACGACGCCGCGGACGCCGTCGAACAGCTCGGTGCCCGTCGTGGTCGTCGTCGCGGTGCGGGGCTCGGGTGCCTGGGGCACGGCTGCGGGCTCGGCGTTGTCCGGCGACGCGCCTTCCGGCGCTGCGGCGACTGACTCGGTCACGATGATGGGACTCCTCGGTTGGATGGTGGATCAAGACTAGTGCGCGGGGCGCCTGCCGAGGCTCACGCGGGGACGGCGCCGAGGGTCTGCACGGGCAGGCGCGGTTCGAGGCGCTCACGACCCGACAGGCCGTCGAGTTCGAGCAGCGCGGCGAAGCCGATCGCCTCGTAGCCGGCGCGCTCGAGCAGGGTCACGGTCGCGGCAGCGGTGCCCCCGGTCGCGAGGACGTCGTCGACCACGAGCACGCGCGTGCCCGCGGGCAGCTGCCCGGGGCGGAGCTCGAGCTCGGCCTCGCCGTACTCGAGCGCGTACTGCTCGCTGAGGACCTCGCCGGGGAGCTTGCCCGCCTTCCGGACGGTGAGGACGCCGACCTGGTGCTGCGCGGCGATCCCGCCGGCCAGTGCGAAGCCGCGGGCCTCGATGCCGGCGACGGCGGCGAAGCCCTCGCCGATCGCGAAGGGTGCTGCGAGTGCCTCGCACACGCGGCCGAACGCGACGGCGTCGGAGAACACCGGCGTGACGTCGCGGAACAGGATCCCGGGCGACGGGAAGTCCGGGACGATGGCGGTGAGGCGTTCGACGAGTGCAGCTGCGGTTTCGGTCACCCGACAACGGTACGGGAGGCGCGGGGTGCGCCCGACCCGCCCCGCACCGTACGAGGTGGGGCGCGCAGCGCGCGGGGGCGCGGTTCGCGTGGCAGTGTGCGAGGTCCCGCGCTCCGTGCGGGGCCAGGGGCCGGGCACGGAGAGCGGAACCTCGCACACTGCGGCAGCCGCGGGGCGGCGCGCGCGGCGCGCCGCGGCGCGCAGCGCGGCTCAGCGCCAGCGGTTGAGCGTGCCGACCTGCGTGAGCCACGCGACCTCGCGGGCGGCGCGCTCCTGTTCGAGGCGCCGGCGCGTCTCGAGGTCGACCGACGGACGCACGTGGTGCGTCCGACGACTCCAGATGATCAGGGACATCCCGATGCGGAGTGCGATGCGGTCGGAGAGCGAGACCCGACGGCGCACCGCACGGGTATCGGGGGGACGGTTGACGGTCTTCGTTGACAAGGTGGTGCCTTTCAGGCGTGACGACGACTGCCAGGGCATGGCAGTACTGCCCGGAACGCGGGCAAGGGAGATGAATGCGCGAGAATGCATTCCGCGCCCCGTCGAAGAATGCACGACGGGTGCGGTCAGGAATTGCTGCCGATGGAAGGAGCGTCGCACCGGCCACCGACATTCACGACCGGTGTCGGGCACGCGCCGAGTGCGTCACCGCGAGGGCGACGGGCGATTGCGACCGAGGGTCGGAACGGCACCGGACGGCGAGGAGGACCTCAGCGCGGACGGGCCGGTCGGAGATGCGACTGGTGTGGGACGCCCCGTGTCAGCGGACCCGGATCGGGGTGCCGCCGGACGTACGGATTCCACGGAACGGAGTCGTTTCGGTGAACATCATGGTCAGGCCCCCTCTCGGTCTCGTGCTGACGCGGTGATTGCTGCTCGTGAACACTATCCACACCGGTATTCCCCGCGCAACCCTTTTCTCGAGATTCGTCCGGAATTGCATTCCCGAACAGTTCGGGGACGCCGGACACGCAGAACGCCCCGGTCCCACGAGGGGTACCGGGGCGTTCGATGCGGACGAGGTGCCTAGACCGCGGCGGGGACCGCGACCGTGGCGTCGAGCGCGCCGTCGACCACGTCGACCCGGACGGTGTCGCCCGCGGCCACGGCCTCGTCGACCACGAGGCTCGCGATGCGGTCGTCGACCTCGCGCTGGATCAGCCGACGGAGCGGACGGGCGCCGTACTCCGGCTCGTAGCCGTGCTCGGCGAGCCACCCGACCGCGGCGTCCGTCACCGTCAGGGTCATCCCCTGGGCGACGAGGCGGAGCGCGGTGTCCTCGAGCAGGAGCGACACGATCGACTCGATCTGCGAGCGGTCGAGCTTGCGGAACAGCACGATCTCGTCGATGCGGTTGATGAACTCCGGCCGCATCGCCTCACGGAGCTTGCCCATGACCCGGGCGCGCAGGTCGTCCTCGGCGAACCCGTCCCCCGCGCCGACCGGCGCGAAGCCGAGTGCACCGGAGCGCGACGCGAGGAACTCCGAGCCGAGGTTCGACGTCATGATCACGACGGTGTTCCGGAAGTCCACCGTGCGGCCCTGGCCGTCCGTCAGCCGACCGTCGTCGAGCACCTGCAGCAGCAGGTTGAACACGTCCGGGTGCGCCTTCTCGACCTCGTCGAGCAGGACGACCGAGTACGGGTTCCGACGGACACGCTCGGTCAGCTGCCCGGCCTCGTCGTAGCCGACGTACCCGGGAGGGGCGCCGACCAACCGCGACACGGTGTGCCGCTCGCCGAACTCGCTCATGTCGAAGCGCAGCATCGCCGACTCGTCGCCGAACAGCGACCCGGCCAACGCCTTCGCGAGCTCGGTCTTGCCGACACCGGTCGGACCGAGGAACAGGAAGCTGCCCACCGGACGACGGGGGTCGCCCATGCCGGTCCGGCTGCGCCGCACCGCGGTCGCGATCGCCCGCACGGCGTCGTCCTGCCCGACGACGCGCTCGTGGAGTTCGTCCTCGAGCGCGGCGAGCCGGGAGCGGTCGCCCTGCGTCAGGCGGGTCGCCGGGATCCCGGTGGCACGCGACACGACGGCCGCGATGTCCTCCTCCGTGATCGAGGTGCCCACGGATTCCGGACCGGAGGCGCGACCTGCGTCGGCCGATCCGGCGGCGGTGATCCGCGCCTCCAGTCCGTCGATCTCGTCGCGCAGGCGCGACGCTTCCTCGTAGTGCTCCTCGGCGACGGCCGCGTCCTTCGACGCGGTGAGCGTCGCGACCTGTGCGCGGAGCGCTTCGACGTCGACGTCGCCCGACAGGGCCAGGCGACGACGTGCGCCGGCCTGGTCGATGAGGTCGATGGCCTTGTCCGGCAGGTGCCGGTCGGTGACGTAGCGGTGCGAGAGCTCGACCGAGGCGCGCAGGGCGTCCGGCGTGTAGGTGACGCTGTGGTGCTCCTCGTAGCGCGGGGCGAGTCCGGTCAGGATCGCGACGGCGTCCTCGACGCTCGGCTCCCCCACCGTGATTGGCTGGAAGCGACGCTCGAGTGCGGCGTCCTTCTCGATCCGGCGGTACTCGTTCAGCGTGGTCGCGCCGACCATGTGCAGGTCGCCACGGGCCAGCCGGGGCTTGAGGATGTTGCCGGCGTCCATCGAACCGCCCTCGCCGCCACCACCGGCGCCGACGACGGTGTGGAGCTCGTCCACGAACACGATGAGCTCGTCGGCGTGCGCCGCGATCTCGTCCATCGCCTTCGTGAGGCGCTCCTCGAAGTCGCCGCGGTAGCGCGTGCCGGAGAGCATGCCGGCGAGGTCGAGGGCGACCACGCGCTTGCCCTGGAGCAGCACGGGCACGTCGGCGTCCGCGATGCGCTGGGCGAGTCCCTCGACGATGGCGGTCTTGCCGACGCCGGGCTCGCCGATGAGGACGGGGTTGTTCTTGGTGCGACGGAGCAGGATCTCGACGGTCTGCTCGATCTCGTCGGCGCGGCCGATCACCGGGTCGATGCGGCCGTCGCGGGCCCGCTCGGTGAGGTCGCTGCCGAACTGGTCGAGCATCGGGGTGTCGCTCTCGGTGTCGGTGGTCTGGTCGGTGCTCGTGGGCATCGTGCGCCCCTCCCTGGCGGCCGCCGCGGCCTGCGCGGCGTAGTCCTGCATGACCTGCGGGGTGACGCCGGCACTGGCGAGCAGCTGCCCGGTGACGGTGTCCTGGTCCATGACGAGCGCGAAGAAGACGTGCTCGGGATCGGTGTAGGTGCTGCCGAACCCGCGGGCGGCCTGGGTGGCCTCGAGCAGGATCCGCTGCGCGGTCCCGGTCAGGGCCGGGCGACCGTCGGGCTGCTGGCGGGGTTCGCCCGCCATCGGCAGGCGCTGCTCGACCTCGTCCGCGAACTGCTCGGGGTCGACACCGGCGTGCCGGAGGACCGCGGTGAACGGGCCGGTACGGACGAGCACGTGCAGGACGTGCAGGGCGTCGATCTCGTGCTGCCCCTGCTCGGCCGCGAACTCCGCGGTGCGCTGGAGCAGCTCGTGGGTGCGACGGCTGAGCAGTCGCGTGATGTCGACCGGGCGTCCCAGCGGTACGGATCGCTGGGCGCCGGAGTCCTGTGCCGCGAGCAGGCGGGCGAGGAACTCGTCGAACGAGTCGTTGCCGCCGGTCGGGCCGAACGTTGCTGGCAAAGGGACCTCCTGGGAACTTGAGTGCCTTCGACTCAATGCAACGCAGGAGGGGCCGGGTCATTCCCGGTCGTGGAAGAAACTTGCGGCGACCCGGCTCAGGTCCGTGCGATCGGTGCTGCGGTCGCCTCGGTGATGCGCACGAGGTCCGCCGGGGACACCTCGATGTCGAAGCCGCGACGCCCGCCGGACACGAAGATGCTCGCGTAGGACAGCGCCGACTCGTCCACCACGGTCGGCAGCTTCGTCTTCTGCCCGACCGGGCTGATCCCGCCCACCACGTAGCCCGTGCGCTTCTCGGCGAGGGCCGGGTCCGCGAGCGTCGCCTTCTTCCCGCCGACGGCAGCCGCGATCGCCTTGAGGTCGAGCCGGTTCGCCACCGGGACGATCGCCACGGCCAGGGCACCGTCGACCGACACCACGAGGGTCTTGAACACCTGCTCCTCGCGGAGCCCGAGGGCGGCCGCGGCCTCCTCGCCGAAGTTCGTGGCGGTCTCGTGGTGCTCGTACACGTGCGGCGTGTACGCGACCCCTGCCCGCTCGAGGGCGGCGGTCGCTGGGGTGCTCGGCGAACCTGCGGTCATGGGCACGATCCTGCCGTGACCAGCCACTTCCCCCACGACGGCGCGCGGGCGTTACCCTGAACGGACCATGACCGTCGTCGAACTCCTGCTGCGCGCCACCGCCGCGCTGGTGCTCGGCGACCCGTCGGTCAGTGCCGTCCCGCTCCTCGCGGTGGCCGCGCTCGGGCTCACGGCCGTGGCGGTCGCGGTGCTGGTCGCCGGCGTCCTCGCGATCGTCCTCGGCCTGGTGCCGGTCCGGTCGCTTTCGTCCCGCGCCCCGGCCGACCTCGTGACGCGGATCGCGTGGAGCCACCCCGACGCCGACGGGCACGCCCGACCCCGGGCACCGGGAGCCGTCGCCTGAGGCCCTGACCACCGACCGGTGGACGGGCCGTACAAACGACCCCTCCCACCGAACCGATCGGAACGTCATGGACCTCACCACCCTGCCCCTCGTCGGGCCGCTGCTGCACGGCGGCGCCGACCTCCTCGCCGCCACCAGCGCGGCGCTCTCCCCCGTCGCCGGAGGGCTCGCCGCCGCCGTCGCCGTCGTGCTGCTCACCCTCGTGGTCCGGGCCGTGCTCGTCCCGCTCGCCGTGCTGCAGGTCCGCGCGGAACGGGACCGCCGACGCCTCGCCCCACAGATCGCCGCGCTCCGGAAGCGCCACGCGAAGGACGCCGAACGGCTGCAGCGGGCGATGCAGGAGCTCTACACGAACGAGAAGGTCTCGCCGCTCGCCGGGTGCCTGCCGGTCCTCGCCCAGGCACCGGTGCTGTCGCTCCTGTACACGCTGTTCACGCACGCCTCGATCGACGGCACGGTGAACACCCTGCTGACGGCCACGCTCGCGGGCGTCCCGCTTGGGCACTCGCTCGTGGTCGTCGTGACCTCGCCGCTCTGGTGGCACGCGTGGGTCGTGGTGCTCCTGCTCGCCGTGCTCGCCCTCGTGGTCGAGCTCACCCGGCGGGCGAACCTGCGGTGGAACCCGGCGGCGGTGCCGGACGCCGCGGTGCCGGGAGCGGGTGCGACGGCGGCGATCGGCCGGTGGGCGCCCTTCGTCACGGTGGTGTTCGCCGCGATCGCGCCCCTGGCCGCCGCACTCTACGTCGTCACGAGTGCCGCGTGGACGCTCGGGGAACGTGCGGTGCTGCGACGCGTGCTCGCCTGACGTGGCGGTCGGGCGGCGGGCGTGTCAGCCGCCCTGACCCTCCTGCTGCGGGCCCTGGTCGACGGGGTCGTACTCGGTGCCGCGTCCCTGCTCCTCGTCCGGCAGGGGGACGTGCCGCTCGGTGCCCGTCCCGCCCGGGCTCGTCGCGACGTAGTCGGCCTCGCCGGACTGCGCGTCGTGGCTCAGGGGCTCGAGGGTCTCGGGGTCGGGATCGTGCTTGTCGCTCATGATCCCCGTCTACGCCCCGCGAACTGGGTGCGCGCCCGCACGGCGCCGGTGGGACGATGGGCGGACAGTGCGACCGGACCGGGAGTGCGCATGGCCGACGACGACGTGGCAGCAGAACGAGCACGGCTCGAGGCGCTCGCATGGGGTGGTGCCGCGTCCGAGACCGACGCGGCCGCAGCGCGGCTCGCCCTCGAGCGGCTCGGCCGAGGACGGCGCGGTCCAGGAGGCGCGGCTCCCGTCTCCCCGCGGGCCCGGTCGACGGGGCGGTCGCGTCCGACCTCCGCGGCCGGCTCCGACCGGGCCGTCACGTCCGGCACGACGAACCCGTTCCACACCGGCGGTGCGCGGCCCCTCGCCGGTTCCTCGGGAGCCGTCGCCGACCGGGTCACGACGCCGGCACCGGGTCCGGTCTCGGTGCGGTCGACACCGGGGCCGCGGACACCGGACGCGGGACCACAGGGCGCGGCCGCCGCCGCGGATGCTCCGGGCCCGGTCGACCCGGCGGCGACCGACGACACGAGCGGGGTCCCCGACGGACCGGACCACGGGGTGGGGACCGGCCACGGGACGGAGCCGGGCGACCGTGGCGGAGGCGGGTCGAGCCTCCTGGACCGCATCGGCGCCTGGCGGACGCGAGCCGCACGGGTGCTCTGGACCACCCGGCCGCGCGTCTGGATCGGGCTGGGCGTCGCGGCGGCCGTCGGCGTGGCGTTCGCGGCGGGGACGGTGGTCGGGACCTCGAGGCCGGACCCGGCGGCGGCGCCGAGCGTCACGCCGAGTGCCGGGACGATCACGCTCGAGGACCTGCTCGACGCGCCGCAGACCTACGCCGACCAGCTGCCGGGACCGGTCGAGGCGCCGGTCACGCTCCGGACGACGCGGCTCATCTTCACGAACCGTGCGCTCGACGGCGGCTCGTTCGAGACGCCCTGGAGCGTGTGGGCCGGCGTCGGGACGGACCGCTCGACGATCTGCCTCGTCGCGACGGCGAACCGGCTGGAGTCGACGTCCGCGTGCTACCCGCGGCAGGACGCGCTGCACGGGTCGGTCTCGCTGTCGGCGCAGTCGATGAGCGGCACGCTGACGCTGAGCCTCCGGGGCGGCGGGGTGCAGGGCACCGTGACGAACGAGAACTGATCGGGAATGTCTCGGCACTGACGGCGTTGGAGCGCTCCTAGGACTTTCTCGGCGAAGGCCCTCGCATCTCCTCGCTGCAGCGTGCAACACTGGAAGAGCGCACTCGCCGTGGAGTCGTACCCACAATCCACACACCACAGCGAGCGCGCATCGTCGGCCGGCACCGTCCGGTCCGGTCGTCGTCACGTCGTCACGTCGACACCGACGCGCGCTCCGCCGTTCCCCGGAGGAGGTCAGCATCGTGTCCACCAACACCACCACCTCGGCCGTGTCGACGAACACGCGGCCGATCACCGTCACCACGCAGTCGATCGTCGGCATCGCCGTGCTCGGGCTCGCGACGTTCTTCGCGATCACGACCGAGCTCATGCCGGTCGGGCTGCTCGGCACCATGAGCGCCGACCTCGGGGTCTCCGAGTCGACCATGGGCATCGTCGTGACGGTGTACGCCGCCGCCGTGGCGATCCTCGCGCTGCCGCTCACGTCCTTCACCGCCCGGCTCCCCCGCAAGACCGTCCTCGTGGCGACGCTCATCGGCTACACGGTGTCGAACGTGATGATCGCGCTCGCGCCGTCCTTCGCGGTGGTCTGCGCCGGCCGCATCGTCGGCGGCGTCGCACACGCACTCTTCTTCTCGGTCGCCTCGGCCTACGCGACGCGCATCGTGCCGCCGCGTCTCGCCGGTCGCGCGATCGCGTTCGTGTACTCCGGCAGCTCGCTCGGCTTCGTCATCGGCGTGCCCGTGGCGACCTGGGTCGCGCAGTCGATCGGGTGGCGCCCGGCCGTCGGTGCCGTCGCCGTCGCCGCAGCAGCACTGGCCGTCGTCGCGCTCCTGTTCCTGCCGAGCGTCCGCGGCGCATCGTCGCCGCACATCGGATCCCCGAAGGCCTGGGCCCGCACCGGACTGCTCTCCGTCGTGATCGCCGACCTGCTGCTCTTCGCCGGGCACTACGTCGTCTACACGTACATCGGGCCGTACGCGATCGACGCCGGGCTCGACGCCGACATGGTGAGCGGGGCGCTGCTCGTCCTCGGTGGCACGGGTGTCGTCGGTCTCTGGCTCGCCGGCATGTTCGTCGACCGGGCTCCGCGGCAGACGCTCATCGCGGCCGTCGCCGTGATGGCAGCGGCGTTCGCGGTGCTGCCGTTCGTACACGGGTCGCTGCTCGGCACGATGGTCGTCGCCGGTGTGTGGATGGCCGCGAACGGCACCACCGGCACGCTCTTCATGGCCGCGGCGATCCGCTCCGGCGGTGTCTCGCCCGACATCGCGGGTGCGCTCATCAACGGTGCGTCGAACATCGGCATCGCCGGCGGCGCGGCCATCGGCGGCCAGGCACTCGGGGTCGTCGGGCTGCAGTTCATGCCGTTCGCCGGGGCCGTCGTGCTGGTCGGGGCGCTCGGCGTCGTGATCGCGGCGCGTCGGGGCTTCCCGGTGCACACGCACAACCAGGAGCACCTGTCGACCTCGTCGATCGAGGCGATCACGTCCTCGCTCGCGGTCGTCACGACCTCGGTGCCGGTGGTGTCGCGGGCGATCCAGACCCTGACGGGGTCGGTCGCGGTGGCGACGGGTTCGGTGCCGACGCGTCGGCGGCGCTGAGGCGCCCCGCACGCACGACGGGGCGGGACCGGCAGCGCCGGCCCCGCCCCGTCGTCGTGCGGTCAGTCCTGCAGGTGCGACGTCCGGCGGCGGTTGCGCACCGCACGGAACGTCAGCAGCCCGCCGCCGAGCAGCACGAGCACGCCCGCCGCGATGAGCCCCGGCGTCAGGTCGGCGCCCGTGTACGCCAGCGCGCCGCCGGTGGTCGATCCGCCACCGGACGAGATCGGCGTCGTGCCGGAACCGCCGCCGGGGGTCGGAGCCGGAGCGGGAGCCGACGGCGTGGGCGTCGGGGTCGGGGTCATGACGGCGGCCGGGACCGTGATCGCCAGCGCCGCGGCCGAACCGCTCGCGGGCGTGGTGATCGTCACCGGGTCCGCGCCGTCGACCTCGACGGTGTACTCCGTCTCGGGCGCGAGGCCGGTGAGGTCGAACGTCCCGTCCGTGCCCGTGGTGGTCCGGACGGGGTCACCGGCCTCCGGGTCGGTCGGGGTCGCGACGACGTCGACGCCCGCGGCCGGGTCGCCGTTCGTGTCGGTGACCGTGCCGGGCTGGTCCGTGGTCGTGACGACCGGCGCCGCGGGCGTCGCGAACGGCAGGTTCGACTCCGCGCTCGCGCCACCGGCGACGGTGACCCCGGTGTTCTGGGTCGGGCCGGTCGCGCCGGGCTCCGGGACGGTGGTGCGGACGGTGTACGTGCCGGCCGCGGTGTGGAACGTGTAGCGGCCCGAGGCGTCCGTGGTGGTCGAGGCCACGACGGTGGTGCCCTGCAGCAGCTCCACGACCTGACCGGCCGCGACGGGAGCGCCGTCGAGGCTGACGACACCGGTGACGGTCGCGATGACCGCGGCGGGGGCCTCGATCGGGTCGAGCGCGGTGGGGTCGCCACCGGCCGGTCCGGTCGTGATCGTCGTCGGGTCCTCGTCGCCGACCGAGACACCGAGGTCGGTGCCGGCGGGCAGGTCGGAACCGGTGTAGACGCCGTCGCTGTTCGTCGTCGTGTTGACGAGTTCCTCGCCGTCGGACGGGTCGACGATCACCACGGGGACGTTCGACACCGGGTTGCCGTCGGCGTCGGTCACGGTGCCGATCACCGAGGTGGTGCCCTGTGGTGCGGTGAACGGGAAGTCCACGACCTGGTCGGCGCCGCCGGGAACCGTGTTGAGGGACGTCGTCGTCGACGGGGTGCCGTCGGCGTTCGGCGGCGGCGTGATCGTCACGGTGTAGCCGCCGATGACCGGGAGCTCCGGGAACGAGTAGGTGCCGTCGGCGCCCGTGGTCGTCGTGTAGAGCGTGCCGCGGGGTGCCTGCACCGTGACGGTCGCGCCGGGGATCGGGGTGTCGTCGAGCGTCGCGGTGCCGGTGATCGCCGCCGTCCGGTTGGCGAACCAGGTCTGGTAGACGGGGAACCCGCTGCGCTGCTGGTAGGTGATCGTCAGGGTCTCGAGCGGGACCGTCGGCGTGAACCACGCGGTCGCGCCGGAGGTGTCGTTGGCGGCCGCGTTCCCCGTCAGGGTCCGGGTCGCGGCGTCCCACGTGGGGGTGTCCTGGCCAGCAGGGACCCCGCCCGGATCGGCCGGGCAGCTCCATCCGCCGGCGGAGACGGACGAGCACGAGTTGTACGAGCTCTGGTAGCCGAGCTGTGCCGCGGTCGCCGCTGCGCCGCCCTGGACGGTCGCGGAGATCGTCGCCTGGTCGGCGTCGACGTCACCGAGGACGAAGGACCAGCTGCCGTTGCCCGGGGTCGCACCGTCGAAGGTGTAGGTCGTGGTCGACGCTGCCGACGAGGTCGGCGAGTCGGCGTTCGGGCGCTGGTTGATGTAGGTGTTCCCGCGGCTCGAGCCGTACACCGCGCCCGGTCCCGTCGACGGCCCCTGCCAGGTCGAGGCACCGCTGATCACGGTGGACTGCCGTGAGTTCGACGAGAACGTCGTCGCCGGGAACCCCGGCAGTGTCATCGTGCCCGTGTAGGCCTTGCTCGACCCGCTGACGGTGAACGTGCCCCAGTGGCCGGCCGGCGCGGCGGACGCGCTCGTGGCGCCCCCGATCGCCAGACCCGCTCCGAGCACGATCCCGGTCAGCCCTGCGGTGACTGCGCGCCAACGCCGCATGTGGAACTCCCCTGTTTCGGCGCCGCCTCACCACGACGCTCGCTCAGGTTATCCAGCGACCGCGAAGTCCGTCCACACCGAGACGTGTTCGTGACACGCGCCCGGAGCCGGTCACTCCGCGGTCAGCCGGTCCAACGCCGCGACCTGTCCCGCGACGACCATCGACCGCGCCTCGTCGATCGGGACCCAGCGTGCGTCGTCGACCTCCGGCACCTCGACGAACCGTCCGGAGCCCCGCGGCAGCTCGATCCGCGCCGTGTTCGACCGCACCCGATCGACCGAGAAGCCCGGGGCGTCGACCGCGAACACCCGCACGCGCTTGCCGGACGCCTGCCGCACCTCGCCGAGGTCGGTCACCGGTCCGTCCGGTGCGGCGACCCCGATCTCCTCGGCGAACTCGCGCCGTGCGGTGTCGAGCGGGTCCTCGTCCCCCTCGACGATCCCCTTCGGGATCGACCACGCGCGCGGGCGGTTCCGCCAGAACGGCCCGCCCATGTGCGCGATCCAGACCTGCACGCCGGCGTCGTCGGCCCGGTACAGCAGGAGTCCAGCGCTCAACACCACAGCGCGAGGCTACACAGCGGGCAACGGGAGTAGTTTGCAGCGCAAGGAGCGCCATGGCGACGCCCCCGGAGGACCCCGGACGAGGAGGTCGATCGGGATGGACGAACGGTGGACGACGGTCACACTGGCCGCCGACGCGGCGAAGCCGCGCGAGGAAGCCCTGCACTGGGTCACGTCCCGGGTCGGCACGGGCATCGAACGCATCCGGGTCATCGGCGTGGACCCGGCGATCGAAGGGCGCACCGGTCCGGACGGCAAGCGCGTGGCCGACGCCCTGGCGGACGCTGCCCGCAGCGCGATGCCCGACGTCCGGGTCGAGGTGCGTCGACACGCCGGGCCCTTCGCCGCGGCACTCGTCGAGGAGTCGGACGGTGGCGACCTGCTCGTCGTCGGGACCTTCCGCGGCCGGCGCGGTTCGACGGCGGGTGGGGACCCGGCCCGGGTCGCCGAACGTGCAGCGGTGCCGACGGTCGTCGTGCCGGAGGGACCGCACCCGATCGACGGCGACGTCGTCCTCGCGGTCGAGGAGCCGATCGACGAACGCGCCCTCGCGATCGCCGTCGACGAGGCGCACCGACTCCACCGTCGCGTGACGCTCCTGCGTGCCTGGGAGATGCCGGTGCTGACCCGCACGGGCCTCACGGACTTCGCCGAGGACCCGATGCGGTGGCGCACCAGGAACGCCGAGCTGCTGCAGCGGGTCACGACGGACCTGACCGCTCGGTACCCCGGCGTCCGGTTCCACCCGCTGCTCGTCGAGGGGCACCCGGGGCACGCGATCGCCGCGCACACCCGCCGCGCCTCGCTCGTCGTGCTCGGCCTCGGGCACGTGACGGCGTTCTCGGGGTCGGTGCTGCACGACGTCCTGCGGGAGACCGCGTCGCCGGTGTGCGTGGTCCCGCGGGCGGCGCACGGCGCACACGACGCCGGCAGCGCGGAGGTCCCCGCCGCGACCGGTCAGCCGGCGAGGTCGCGCGCGGCGGCGGCCACGCGCTTCGTGAGGTAGGCGACGCCCCGCGTGTTCGGGTGCAGGGCGCCCGGCTCGAGGTCGATCCGCCGCAGGTCGCCGGTGCCGTCGAGCGAGACGCCCGACACGTAGGGCTTCTTCGTCGCGCACGCCGAGTGCGCCTGGGTGGACGAGAACACGTCCACGAACCGGACCCCGGCCGCCCGTGCCGCCGACGCCGAGACGTCGTTCAGCGCCTCCTGCACCCCGTGCAGGTACCGCACGTCGGTGTTCGTGAACGGGTACGAGTTCGTCGGGAAGGACCCCGCGAGCGTCCCGAGGTCGAGGGCGGACCGGAAGCAGCCGCCCTTCGGCGTGTGGTCGGCGTCCGGGAAGATCGCCGGGTACCCGAGGAAGAGGATCGTCGCGTTCGGCGCGGCTTCCTTGACCGTGGCGAGGGTGTCGGCGATGCCGAGGGCGACGCGGGACTCGATCTTCGTGCCGAGCAGGTCCTCGCCGTCGGTCACGAGCGTGCTCCGGCAGGACGGTGCGTCGCGTCCGGAGAACACCGGGCCCTTCGCCGAGAGCGCGAGGCAGGACGCCGCCGTGCCGAAGAGGTCGGCGTCGTTCCCGCCGATCGTCAGCGTCACCAGGCGGGTGCGTTCGGACAGCGACCGGATCTGCGGGGGCACACCCTTGAACTGGAAGCCGCTCGTGACGTCGTCGCTCGTGGCGCCGCCGCACGTGACGTCGGTGAGGGCGAGCCCGAAGCGCGCGGCGATGCGGTGCGGGTAGTCCTGGGCGGACTGCCCGCACGCACTCGTCGGCAGGTGCGTCGGGTCGGACAGCCCGTACCCCGCGGAGTACGAGTCGCCGAGCGCGACGTACTCGCTGCCCGGCGGGATGTCCGCGAGCGTCTCCGCCGGCACACCGGTCACCGGGTAGGGCTGCGGGACCGGCCACATCGGTGCAGCCGACGCCGCACCACCACCCGCGACCGATCCGGCGAGCACGACGAAGGCCGCCACCACGGCGAGCAGCGTCGAGCGGACGGAGCGGAGCAGGTTCGGCCTCCAGGGACGGGTCGGACGGACCAGGCTAACCGGTCGACCCGGCTGCCGCGGTCAGCGACCGACCGGGCGCCGCGGTCAGCGACGACCCAGGCGCCGCTCTCCCCCGCTGCCGGTGCGGTACTCGAGCCCGTAGTGCTGGTAGACCTCCGGTTCGAGCGACGCGTCGAGCTCGCCGTCGGTCGCGATCGTCGGCGCGGCCTTGATGGTCTTCTTCGGGTACGCGACACGCAGGTGCTTCGGCGCGACGAGGGCTCCGGTCAGGGGCACGAACAGGAGCTTCTGGAAGCCGACCATCCCCGTGGTCACCGCGCCGAAGGCGGGCTCGGACGTCGCGGTGTCGTAGTAGATGCTCTCGAGCGTCCCGACCTTGTCGTCCGCCTCGTCGACGACCGGCAGGCCGATCCAGTCCCGGATGTTCGCGGCTTCGAACACGTGCGCCTCCTCGCGAGCACCCGGCGCGTCCGGGTCGCTCTCCGTCGACGCTACCGGGCCGCGGACGGGTCGGTCACGCCGAGCGAGTCCACCGCGGCGAGCACGTCGTCGGGCCCGATGGCGAGCAGCGCGGGGTCCGGGTCCTCGGCGAAGACGTCGCCGCGCCGCACCGAGGCGTCGGTGAGGACGACGTGCGGACCGGAGGCCGGAGGCCCCCACGCCTCCGGCGGCGCCGGACCGAAGACGACCACCGACGGGACGCCGTAGGCGGACGCGAGGTGCGCGGCGCCGGTGTCGACCGTCACGACGAGCCGTGCGGCCGCGATCACGCCCGCGAAGTCCTGCAGTGCGAGCACGCCGGCCAGGACCGCCCCCGGCGCCAGCCCGGCCGCCTGCGCGACGGCGGCGGCGCGCTCGACGTCGTCCGCGCCTCCCGTCAGCACCACGTCGAGGCCGCGCTCACGCAGTCCGCGCACCACGGCGGCGAAGCGGTCCGTCGGCCAGTGCCGCGCACCGTGGAACGCGCCGACGTGCACCACCGCGGCACCCTCGGCGACCGGCCGCGCGTCGGGACGGGCGATCGCGACGTCGTCGGGGTCGGCTTCGATCCCGTGCCACCGGAGCAGCTCGGCCCAGCGGTCGCGCTCGTGCACCGCGTCGGGCCACTCCGGTCCGTCGAAACCGTTCGTGGGGTCGGCGTGGCCGATCACCCGACGGGCACCGAGCGCGGCGACGAGGTCGGACGACTCCGGCCCGGCGCCGTGCAGGTTCACGGCCACGTCGACCGCGCCCGCGGGTGCGCCAATCGGGTGGTCCAGACCGTGCTGGGCGAGGTGCACGTCGACGTCGGGCACGAGCTCCACGACGGGCGCCAGCCAGGCCGTCGTCGCGAGCGAGATCCGGTGGTCCGGGAAGGCGCGGCGCAGCGCGTGCAGTGCGGGCACGGCGACGAGCAGGTCGCCGAGCTTGATGGCGCGGAGCACGAGCAGCTCGGGGCGCCCGTCGGACGGGGGCAGGGTGTCGTCGGCGGTCACCGCGCCGACGGTAGACGAACACCCCCGCCCGCCCGTCCGGGAACGCGTTCCGCGGCTGTTCCTGAACCCGTCACCGGCCCGCGGTCGGTACGTCAGGAGCATGGCCCTCGCTCCGGACCGCACCGTGCGCGGTCTCCTCTTCGACCGGGACGACACGCTCGTCATCGACGTCCCGTACAACGCCGACCCGCACCGGGTGGTGCCCGTCCCCGGCGCGCGTCGAGCGGTGGCACGTGCCCGTGCCGCCGGGCTGGCGCTCGGGGTCGTCACGAACCAGTCGGTGATCGCGAAGGGGATGGCGACGCGCGAGCAGGTCGACGCCACGAACGCCCGGGTGGACGAACTCGTCGGACCCTTCGACGTGTGGTGCGTCTGCCCGCACGACGCCGACGACGACTGCGTGTGCCGGAAGCCGCGGCCCGGGATGGTCCTCGACGCGGCCGGACGACTCGGCCTCGACCCGTCCGAGCTCGTGGTCGTCGGCGACATCGGCGCGGATGTCGCCGCCGCTCTGGCCGCGGGCGCCCAGCCAGTCCTGGTCCCGACACCGCGCACCCGGCAGGAGGAGGTCGACGCCGCGCCGACGGTCGCGGCGACGTTCGAGGACGCCGTGGCGCTCGTCCTCGACCACGTGCGGGCGGTGCGGTCGTGAGAACCGGACCCCGGGTCCTCGTCGTCCGGCTCGACTCGTTCGGCGACGTCCTCGTCGCCGGGCCCGCCGTCCGGGCCGTGGCCGCCGGCGCGTCCCACGTGACGATGCTGTGCGGGCCGCAGGGTGCGCCCGCCGCGGACCTGCTGCCCGGCGTGGACCGGGTCCGGGTCTGGGCGGCGCCGTGGGTCACCGAGACCGCCCGCCCGATCGACGACGCACTGCTCGCCGACTTCCGCGCCCTGGTCGCCGAGGAGGCGCCGGACGAGGCCGTGGTCCTCACGTCGTTCCACCAGTCGCCGTTGCCGGTCGCGCTGCTGCTCCGCCTCGCGGGCGTCCGTCGCGTCTCCGGCGCGAGCGTCGACCACCCCGGTTCACTGCTCGACGTGCGGCTTCGACCCGGCGAGGACCTCCCCGAGGACGTCCCGGAACCCGAGCGCGCCCTCCGCATCGCCGAGGCCGCCGGGTTCCGACTGCCGTCGGGTGCGTCCAGGAGGCTCGGCGTGCGTCTCGACGTCGCCCCGCCTGCCGAGGTGGCCGGGCTGGGCCGGTACGTGGTCGTGCACCCCGGCGCGAGCGTCCCGGCCCGCGCCTGGCCGGAGGACCGTCACCGGGCCCTCGTCGCCGCGTACGCGGCGCAGGGCACCGCCGTCGTCGTCACCGGCTCGCCGGGCGAGCGCGCCCTGACGGCGCGGGTCGCCGGCGACACCGCGATCGACCTCGGCGGACGCACCACGCCGGCCGAGCTCGCGGCGGTCCTGGCCGGTGCCGAGGTCGTCGTCGTGGGCAACACGGGGCCGGCGCACCTCGCCGCAGCGGTGGGCGTGCCGATCGTCAGCCTGTTCTCGCCGGTGGTCCCGGCGGTCAAGTGGGCGCCGGACGCACCGCTCGTCGAACTGCTCGGCGACCAGGGGGCTCCGTGTCGCCTCAGCCGAGCCCGAGCGTGCCCGGTGCCGGGGCACCCGTGCCTGTCCTCCGTGCGCATCGAGGACGTCCTCGAAGCGCACCGGAGGCTGCTCGACCGCGCTTCCCGGATGGTCCGGAGAAGTCTGCGGAGCACGCCAGAAGGTGCTGCGTAGCTTCCGCACTGCTCCTCCTCCTCTTCTCCTCATCCCGACCGGAAGGCCCCGCATGCGGATCCTCGTGTGGCACGTGCACGGCGGCTGGATGGACGCCTTCGTCCGCGGCCAGCACGAGTACCTCGTCCCGACCACGCCCGCCCGGGACGCCTGGGGGCTCGGCCGTGCCGACCGCGCCTGGCCGGCCTCCGTCGTCGAGATCGACCCGGCCGACGTCGCCGACGCCGAGGTCGACGTCGTGGTGCTGCAGCGGCCCGAGGAACTCGACGAGGCGCGCCGGCTGCTCGGCGGGCGCGAGGTCCCGATGGTGTTCGTCGAGCACAACGCACCCCGTGTGGACGTGCCGAACAGCCGCCACCCGCTGCGGGACCGCGACGACGTCACCATCGCCCACGTCACGCACTGGAACGCGCTCATGTGGGACTGCGGCTCGACGCGGACCACGGTCGTCGAGCACGGCGTCGTCGACCCCGGGCCCCGGTACACCGGCACGCTCGACCGACTCGGCGTCGTCATCAACGAACCCGTGCGCCGCAGCCGCGTCGTCGGGACCGACCTGCTCCCCCGCTTCGCCGCGGTCGCGCCGGTCGACGTCTGGGGCATGGGCACCGAGCGCCTGCCCGAACTCGACTTCGGCGACCGTGTGGTCGCCCGCGGCGACGTGCCCGCCGACCCGATGCACGCCGCCCTCGCCGAGCGCCGGGCGTACGTGCACCCGAACCGGTGGACGTCCCTCGGCCTGTCGCTCATCGAGGCGATGCACCTGGCGATGCCGGTCCTGGTCCTGGCGACGACGGACGCGGCCCGCACGGTCCCGGCCGAGGCGGGCGCGATCGCGACGGACGTCGAGGAGCTGGTCCGCGCCTCCAGGACCCTGCTCGAGGACCCGGACGAAGCGCGCCGACGGGGTGCCGTCGCCCGCGAGGCCGCGCTCGCGCGGCATGCACTCGGCCGCTTCACCGCGGACTGGGACGACCTGCTCGACGACGCCGTGACGCGCGCCGTGACGCGGAACCGCACGGCCTCCGCCGCGCTGGAAGGGAGTGCGCGATGAGGATCGCGATGGTGTCCGAGCACGCGAGTCCGCTCGCGGTCCTCGGCGGGGTCGACGCCGGCGGGCAGAACGTGCACGTCGCCGAACTGTCGGGCGCGCTCGCGGACCGCGGGCACCGGGTGACGGTGTACACGCGACGCGACGACACCGACCAGCCCGTGCGCGTCCTGCTCCGCCCCGGCGTCGAGGTCGTGCACGTCGATGCCGGGCCCGCGCGGGCGGTCCCGAAGGACGACCTCTTCCCGTACATGGGGACCTTCGCGTCGGTGCTCGCCGCGGAGTGGTTCGTCGACCGGCCCGACGTCGTGCACGCGCACTTCTGGATGTCCGGGCACGCGGCCCTCGAAGCCGTCGCCCAGGTCCAGGCGCGCACCGGCGGCGTCCGCATCCCGGTCGTCCAGACCTTCCACGCGCTCGGGGCCGTGAAGCGCCGACACCAGGGCGCTGCCGACACGAGCCCGGCCGAGCGCGAGTGGCTCGAGCCCGCGGTGGGCCGCAGCGCCGACCAGGTCGTGGCGACGTGCTCGGACGAGGCGTTCGAGCTGAAGGCGCTCGGTGTCCCGCTGCACCGCATCTCCGTGGTGCCCTGCGGCGTCGACGTGTCGCTGTTCCGACCCGAGGGCGCCGGTCTCCCCGTGGAGGAGCGCGGCCGTGCCGCCCGGATCCTCACGGCGTCGCGGCTCGTCCGGCGCAAGGGCGTCGGGACCACCATCGCCGCACTCGCCGCGCTCGTGCACGAGGGTCGCGATGTCGAACTCGTCGTCGTCGGCGGTGCCGGGGTCGCCGGCGCCGACCTCCCGGACGACCCGGAGTACCAGCGCCTCGACGCGCTCGCGCGGTCCCTCGGCGTCCGCGACCACGTCACCTTCCGGGGCCAGCTCGGACAGCACGACATGCCGGCGGTCTACCGCAGCGCGGACGTCGTCGTCTGCGCGCCCTGGTACGAGCCGTTCGGGATCGTCCCGCTCGAGGCGATGGCGTGCGGACGCCCGGTCGTCGCGTCGAGCGTCGGGGGGCTGATCGACACCGTCGTCGAGGACGCCACCGGGCTGCACGTGCCCCCGCGCGACGAGCACGCCGTCGCCGCGGCCGTCGGCGGTCTGCTCGACGACCCCGACCGACGGGCGCAGTACGGACGGGCCGGCCGCGAGCGTGCCGAGTCGCGCTACACGTGGCAGAAGGTCGCTGCGGACAGCGAGCGGGTCTACGAGCGGCTGCTCGCCGGCAGCCGGTCGGTCGCCGCCCCCGTCCCCGACGCCCTCGCCCCCGACGCCCTCGCCCCGATCGACACCGAGACCCGCGGTCCACGGGCCGGACGGACCGCCCGCTCCACCCTGTCCACCGAGAGGACGGCACGATGACCATCGACCAACGCACGGGGACCGTCGACGAGCGCACCAGCGCCAGTGCGCGGATCGTGCTCGACCACGTGGCGGCCTCGGTCCCCGTGGTCGCGTCGCTCGTCGACCACGGCGACCACATCGGTGCCTGGGCGGACGACATCGCCGCGCGGCTCGTCGCCGGACGCCGGTTGCTCGCCGCGGGCAACGGCGGGTCGGCGGCCGAGGCGCAGCACCTCACGTCCGAGCTGACCGGTCGCTTCGACGGGGACCGCCCGGCGTACTCGGCAATCTCCCTGCACGCCGAGTCCTCCGCCGTGACGGCCATCGGGAACGACTACGGCTTCGACGAGGTCTTCGCCCGACAGGTCTCGGCGCACGCACGGGCCGGCGACGTCCTCGTCCTGCTGAGCACGAGCGGCCGCAGCCCGAACCTGCTCCGCGCCGCCGAGGCCGCCCGCGCCGTCGGGGCCCGGACGATCGCGATGACCGGGCCGCGGCCGAACCCGCTCGCCGAGGCGGTCGACGATGCGATCTGCATCGACGGGCCCTCCGCGAACGTGCAGGAGGCGCAGCTCGTCCTCGTGCACGCACTGTGCCGGGCGATGGAACCGGCGCTCCGCCGCGGGGCACGGCGATGACCGGGCCGCACGGGAACCCCACCGTGCCGCGCGGGAACCCCACCGTGCCGCACGGGTCCGCGACCGCTCCGCGGCTCCGCATCGCCGTCGTCGGGGACACCCTGCTCGACGTCGACGTCTCCGGCACGAGCGAGCGCCTCAGCCCCGACGCGCCCGTGCCCGTCGTCGACGTCCGCACCGACGACCGCCGTGCCGGTGGCGCAGGCCTCGTGGCGACGATGCTCGCGCGCGACGGCCACGACGTGACCCTCGTCACCGTGCTCTCCGACGACTCCAGGGGACCGGAGATCCGCAGCCTGCTCCCGGACGTCACCGTCGTCGCGGGTCCGTCCGGAGCGCCCACGCCCGTGAAGACCCGCGTGCGCGTCGTCGACCACGCCCTCGTGCGGATCGACGAGGGGTGCGGCACCCCGCCCGTCCCGGACGTCACCGACGCGATGACCGCCGCCCTCGACGGGGTCGACGCCGTCGTCGTCGCCGACTACGGCCGCGGGGTCGCCGCCGCCCCGACCATGCGGGAGGCCCTCGCCCGGGCGGCCCGGAGCACCCCCGTCGTCTGGGACCCGCACCCGAAGGGCGCCACTCCGGTCGCCGGAGTCGCGGTCGTGACCCCGAACTCCGCCGAGGCGCGCCGGTTCACCGCCGACGCGGTCGTGGCACCCCACGCGGGCGCGGGCAGCGCCGGCAGCGCGGACGTCACCTTCGCCACTGCGGCAGCGGCCCACCTGGTCGCAACGTGGCGCGTCGACGCCGTCGCCGTGACGCTCGGCGACCGCGGCGCGCTCGTCGCGAGCAGCAGGGACGGCAACCGCTTCGTCCCGGCACCCTCCGTCACCGCGGGCGATCCCTGCGGCGCGGGCGACCGTCTCGCCGCCGGTGTGGCCGTCGCCCTCGCCTCGGGAGCCGACGTCGCCGAAGCCCTCACCGCCGGGGTGACCGCGGCCTCCGAGTACCTCGCCGCGGGTGGCGTCACGGCGCTCTTCGCCCAGGAGGGTCCGGCCCCCGTGCGCGTCCCCGGCGCCGACCGCGACGCGATGCGCCTCGTGCACGACGTGCGGAACGCGGGCGGGACCGTGGTCGCCACCGGTGGCTGCTTCGACCTCCTGCACGCCGGGCACGCCCGCACGCTCTCGGCAGCCCGGGCGCTCGGGGACTGCCTGGTGGTCTGCCTGAACTCCGACGACTCGGTCCGGGCGCTCAAGGGCCCCGACCGGCCGATCATGGGCCAGGACGACCGCGTCGAGCTGCTCCTCGCGCTGGACTGCGTCGACGCCGTCGTGGTCTTCGACGAGCACACGCCCGACGAGGCCCTGCGCCGCTTCCGTCCGGACGTCTGGGCGAAGGGCGGCGACTACACCGAGGCCGAGCTCCCGGAGTCGCACACCCTCGCCGAGTGGGGCGGCCGCGTCGTGACGGTCCCGTTCCACCCCGGCCGGTCGACCACGCGACTCGCGGCGGCCCTCGAACACGTCGGCTGAGCCGGCACGCCCCACCACCCCACCACGGAAGGAAGTCCATGCCCGTCCCCACCACCCCCATCGGCCGTGTCCTCGTCACCGGCGGCGCCTCCGGCCTCGGGGCCGCCGTCGTCGCCGCGGTCACCGAGGCCGGCGGCACGCCGATCGTCCTCGACCTCCGGATCGATGCCGTCCCGGACAGCCTCGACGCCGTCGCGGTCGACGTCACCGACACCGAGGCGACCGAGCGAGCCGTGCGCGAGGCAGCGGAGCGGCACGGCGGCCTCGACGCCGTCGTGACCGCGGCGGGGATCGACAAGCCCGCACCGATCGGCGGCATCTCGTCCGGCGACTGGGAGCGGATCGTCGCCGTCAACCTGCTCGGCACGGCGGCCGTCGTCCGTGCGGCGCTGCCCGCGCTCGAGGCGTCGCACGGTCGGGTCGTCACGGTCTCCTCGTCGCTCGCCCTCCGCGGCGTCGGGGACGGCACCGCCTACTCGGCGTCGAAGTTCGGCGTCCGCGGGTTCTCGCAGGCCCTCGCCGCCGAGACCGGCGGCAGCGTCGGCGTCACGAACGTGATCCCGGCGGGCATGCGGACGAACTTCTTCGCCGACCGCACGGAGCAGTACAAGCCCGGGCCGGACGCGCAGCTCATCGAGCCGGAGTACGTCGCGAACGCGATCCTGTTCGCGCTCGCGCAGCCGGCCGGCTGCGAGATCCGCGAGCTGTCGATCATGCCGGCGACGGAGCCGAGCTGGCCGTAGACGCGACCGTCTGACGGACGGGAGGCGCGGTGCGGGCCCGCACCGCGCCTCCAGTCACGTGGTGCGGAGCAGGTCCGCGACGTCGTCGAGCACGGCCTGCGGCTCGACCTCGTCGACGTAGGACGGGTCGTGCGCGCAGCGCTCGGCCGTCCACCCGACCTGCGTCACGTCGACCCCGCACACCGGGCACCGCGTCACGTACGAGAGGTGGACGCGGTGCCGACCGCGGTCGAACGGACCGGCGTTCACCACGTTGCCGAACCAGAACACGCCCACCGTCGGGGTGCCCACGGCCACGGCGAGGTGCCGCGGGCCGGAGTCGTCGCCGACCATGACGTCCGCCGCCGCGAGGACCGCCGGAAGGTCGGTGAGCGGGAGCGCGCCGGTGCGGTCGTGCACGCGGTCCGCGGTGTCGGCGGGCAGCGCGGCCCGGATCGCTGCCGCCGCGGGCACGTCCGTGGCGTCACCGACGAGGAAGACGTCGTCACCGGCGGCGAGCCGAGCCCGGGCGACCGCGGCGAACCGGTCCGGGCTCCAGCGGCGCCGCGGATCGGTGGCCCCCGGGTGGATCACGACGAGCCGCCCGCTGCGGTCCGACGCGGTGCGGACGCCGAGCCGGTCGCGGACCGCCACGCGCTCCTCGTCGGAGACGCGCACGCGGGGGTCGAGGGTCACCGGTGCGGCACCGGCGAGCGAGACGACCTCGAGGGCCCGGAGGACCTCGTGCTGGTAGTAGACGTAGCGGACCCAGCGCTCTGTGACCTCGGCGTCCTCGGTGGCGGTGCCGACCGTGTGCCGGGCGCCGAGCCGGAGGAGGAACGGGTTCGAGTTCCGTCCGCCCCCGTGCAGCTGCACGGCGAGGTCGAAGCGCCCGGCGAGCCGCGACTCGAAGTCCGCGAGGGTCGGGGCACCCTCGCCGGAGTCCCGGACGCCCGGGACGACCGGCAGCTCCTCGAACGCGTGCACGGCGTCGGTCCGGCCGCGCAGCACCGCCGGGGCAGTCGGCGTGCCGAGCAGGGTGATGCGCGCGTCGGGGTACGCCGCTGCCAGGGCCTCGAGCGCCGGCACCGCGAAGAGCAGGTCGCCGAGGCCCCCGCCCCGGAGCACCCCGATCTCGCGGACGTCGTCGAACCGTTCTCCACCGTTGCCGATCAGTTGCACCCGTCCCGTCTACCGACCGGGGGCCGCCCGGACGTCCAGCAGCGGGCTCGGATGGACGAGAAACGCGATGCCGTGGGCGTGCCCAGCTTCCCGCGAGGACCGTCGGACCCCCGCCCGTCCCCCGGAAGGACACCATGACGATCGCTCCCCCCGCTACCGATGACATCGTGGTGGCCGACCCCGCCACCGGGACCCTCGCCTCGACGGTGCGCCGCGCCTCCGAGGAGGAGGTCCGCACCGCCGTCGCCCGTGCCCGCGCCGCGGCCCCGATGTGGGCCCGGACCGCACCGGCGGAGCGGGGTGCCCTGCTGCACCGCGCTGCCGAGCACGTCCGCGCGCACGCCCAGGAGCTGGCTGATCTGAACACCCGGGAGACCGGCAAGGTCCCCGGCGACGCGCTCGGCGGGGTCGAGGCCGGGGTCGGGACGCTCGTGCAGTACGCCGAGCTCGGACCCGTGCACCGCGGCGAGGCCCTGCGCGGCGCGTTCGGCGCTGCCGACTGGTCGGTGCCGCACCCCCGCGGCGTGGTGCTCGCGCTGACCCCGTGGAACGACCCGGTCGCCGTGGCGTGCGGGATCCTCGGCGCCGCGATCGTCACCGGCAACACGGTCGTGCACAAGGGCAGCGAGCGCTCCCCCGTGACGATCGCCCGGCTGAACGCCCTGCTCGCCGAGGTCCTGCCGGACGGCGTCCTCGTCGGGGTGGACGGCGACGGCGCGACGGGTGAACTGCTCCTCGCGCAGGACGGCATCGACGTGTACGCGCACGTGGGCTCCACCGCGACCGGAGACCGGCTCTCCGAGGCTGCGGTGCGGACCCGTGCCCACGTCGTCCGGGAGAACGGCGGGAACGACGCGGTCGTCGTGGACGCCGACGTCGACCCGGTGTGGGCCGCGGCCCAGGTCGCCCTCGGCGCCTTCGCGAACACCGGCCAGATCTGCACGAGCGTCGAGCGGGTCTACGTGCACCGCGCGGTCGCCGAGCCGTTCGTGACCGCACTCGTCGCCGAGGCCGAGCGGCGCACGTCGGCCCCGGCCGCGGAGTACGGGCCGCTCGTCGACGACCGGCTCCGGCGCACCGTGCAGTCGCACGTCGACGACGCGCTGCAGCGTGGGGCGTCGGCGCGCACCGGCGGGGCCACACCGGACGGCCCGGGCGCCTTCTACCCCGCGACCGTGCTCACCGGTGTCACCGACGACATGCTCGTCATGACCGAGGAGACCTTCGGGCCGATCGCCCCAGTGCGCGTCGTCGAGGACTTCGACGAGGGCCTGCGGCTCGCGGCGGCCGACCGCTACGGCCTCGCGGCGACGGTGCTCACGAACGACACCGGACACGCCCTGCGTGCGGCCGCGGAACTCCCCGTCGGCACGGTGAAGGTGAACGCCGTCTTCGGCGGGGCCCCGGGTGGCAGCGCGCAGCCCCGGGGTGCCTCCGGTGCCGGGTTCGGGTACGGCCCGCACCTGCTCGACGAGCTCACCACCACGACGGTCGTGCACCTCGAGGCCGCCCCGACGGCCGGGGGTGACCGGTGAGCGTCGACGTCCGGCTCGTCCGGGACCTCGTCGCCACGGTCGACGACCGCGAGCCGCTCGTCGTCGTCATCGGCGACTGCATCCTCGACCGCTGGACCGTCGGCGAGGCGGAACGGGTCTCGCGCGAGGCCCCGGCCCCGGTGGTCCGCGTGACGGAGACCGTTGCAGTCCCGGGTGGCGCGGCGAACACCGCGGTGAACGCCCGCGCACTCGGCGCCCGCGTCCGGATGGTCGGGCTGCTCGGTGACGACGAGGCCGGCGCCGTGCTCCGCGAACGCCTCGACGCCGCCGGGGTGGACACGTCCTGCATGGTCGTCGTCCCCGGCACCCGCACCACGACGAAGTCGCGGGTCGTCGGCGGCGACCGGGTCGTCGTCCGCGTCGACGAGATCGCCGCGGAGCCCACCGCCGAGCACGGCGTCCGGCTGGCCGAGGCCGTCGCCCGTGCGCTGCGGTGCACCGACGCCGCAGTCGTCTGCGACTACGGCCTCGGGGTGGACCCGGCCGACGTCGTCCCCGTGCTCGACGCCGATCGTCCCACCGCGGTCGTCGTCGACGCGCACGACCTCACCCGCTGGGCGGCGCTCCGGCCCGACCTCGTGACGCCCAACGCCGGCGAGGCGGCCGCCCTGCTCGGTGCGCCGCTCGGGACCGGCCCGGACCGGGCGTCCGCGATCGTCGATGCCCGGCACGAGGTGCTCCGACGGACCGGCGCACGTGCGGCGGTCGTGACGCTGGACCGCGACGGCACGGTCCTGGTCGAGCACGGTTCCGACGGTGGCTTCCGGACGCGGGCGGTCCCCGCGTCGGAGCAGCAGGCCTCGGGTGCCGGCGACACCTTCTGCGCCGCTGCCACGGTGGCGCTCGCCGTGCACGCCCCGCTCCGCGACGCCGTGTCGGTCGCCCAGGCGGCAGCCGACGTGGTCGTCCGCGAGGCCGGCACCTCGGTGTGCTCGGCCGCGGCGCTGCTGGAGTCGGTGACCGCGCCGGCCGCGACCGTCGTCGACCACGACGAGCTCGCCGCCGCGGTGGATGCCGCGCGCGAGGCCGGACGACGGATCGTGTTCACGAACGGCTGCTTCGACGTGGTCCACCGCGGACACACGACCTACCTCCGGCAGGCCCGGGACCTCGGCGACCTGCTCGTCGTCGCACTGAACGACGACGACTCCGTCCGGCGCCTGAAGGGTCCGGAGCGGCCGATCAACCCGGCCGAGGACCGGGCCGGTGTCCTCGCCGCCCTCGCGTGCGTCGACCTGGTGACGGTCTTCGCCACCGACACCCCGATCCCGCTCATCGAACGGCTGCACCCCGAGGTCTACGTCAAGGGCGGCGACTACTCCCCCGAGATGCTGCGCGAGACCGCGGTGGTGCAGGGCTACGGCGGCGAGGTCGTCATGGTCGACTACGTGCCCGAGCACTCCACGACCGCCGTCGTCCGACGGATCCGCGAGGCGGCCGCGGCGACCGAGGCCGCACGGACGGACCCCGAGGCCACACCGTGACCCGTCAGGGGGAAGTCATACCGCGGTAGGGGGTGGTCGAGACCCGCGCGGGATGGCAGCCGGTCGCACGCTCCGTAGCGTCGAACCCGTCGACGAGGTCCGTCGGCGGAGGGAGCCACCGTGTTCGACCAGATCACCCCGCTCGTCGTCGAGCTGGCGGCCAGCCCGCTCGTCTTCGTCGTCCTCTTCGCGCTCTGCCTGGTGGACGGCTTCTTCCCACCCGTGCCGAGCGAGGCCGCCCTCGTCGCGGTCGCCGCCATCGCCGCGACCTCCGGCCAGCCGGTCCTCGCCGGGGTCCTCGCGGCCGCCGCACTCGGGGCGGTCGCCGGGGACTCCGTCGCCTACTGGATCGGCCGTCGGATCGGACTCGGACGCCTCGCGCGGTCCCGGCGTCCGAGGATCGCCGCGGCGTTCGCGTTCGCCGAGCGCCAGATGCGACGGCGGTCCGCGAGCCTCATCCTCGTCGGTCGGTACATCCCCGTCGGACGAGTCGCGGTGAACATGACCGCCGGTGCGACCCGGCTCCCCTACCGCCGGTTCCTGGCGATCAGCTCGGTCGCGGGGCTGGCGTGGTCGGCCACGTCGATCGGGATCGCCCTCGCGGCGTCGAGCGTGCTGCACGAGCCGCTCGTCGCAGCACTGGTCTCGATGGTGGTCGCCGCCGGGCTGGGGATCGCCGTCGACCGGGTCATCGGTAGAGTCACCCGGAAGCGGGAGGCCCGAGCAGCCGCCCGGGCGGACGACCGCGCGGACGCCCGGGCAGCGGTCCTCGACGCCGCCCGCACCGCCCCGCACCTCGCCCACTCCGGAGGGACCGCACGACCGTGACCGCCCACGTCCCACCCGCGACGCCGCGCCGACGCCGGCCGTGGTCGACGCGCCGGGAGTGGGCGACCTGGCCCGTCGTCGCCGCCCGGATCGTGCTCGTCGTCGTCGCCGCGACGCTCTTCGCGGTGGCCGCACCCGTGACGGTCGCCGTGTACGACGTGCCCGTCCCGCTCGCGCTGCTCGTGACCGCGGTGCTCTCCGTCTCGCTCGGGCTCGCTCCCGTGCTGCCGCGGACGGCCTCGGTGGTGCACCTGGCGGGGGTGGCGGCCCTCGGGCTCCTCACCGCCGGGTCGCCGGCCGGTCCGTGGCCGCTCCCGGTCACCGCGATCATCGGCGTCGGCGCGCTCCTCGTCGTGCTCGGCGTCCGCACGGACTGGCGACTCACCGCGGCTGTCTGGACCGCGGCGACGGTGCTCACGCTCGGCCTGGTCGCGGTCGTTCCCGGTCGGTGGGACCCGGCCGACGTCTGGGCCGCGACCTTCGTCGTCTCCGCCGGCAGCGACCTCCTCCTCGCCGGGACGGCCGTGGCGATCGGGCAGCGCCGGGCCGTCCGGGTGGAGCTCGCCGAGGCGCGCCGCGACGCCGAACTCGAGCAGGCCCGCCGCCGGTCGGTCGAGGAACGCTCCCGGATCGCCCGCGAACTCCACGACGTCGTGGCGCACAGCATGTCCGTCGTGCACATGCAGGCCGAGTCGGCGCCGTTCCGCGTGGCCGACCTCCCGCCGGCAGCACGTGCCGAGTTCGCGGCGATCGCCGAGACCTCGCGGACGGCGCTCCGCGAGATGCGGCAGCTGCTCGGCACGCTGCGCGGCGACGGCTCGGCCGAACGGGCGCCGCAGCCCCGGCTCGCCGACCTCCCCGCGCTCGTGCAGGCCACGCGGGCCGCCGGGATCCCGGTCGAGCTCCACCTCGACGACGCCGCACCCGACGACGGGGACGACCGGCTGGCACAACTGAGCGCGTACCGGGTCGTGCAGGAGGCCCTCGGGAACGTCGCGCGGCACGCTCCCGGTGCGGTCACGATCGTGACGGTCGCCCGGCGCGGCCCCCTGCTGGCGGTCGAGGTGACCAACGCCGCGCCACCCGCCGGCACCGTCCCCGCCGCTCCCCCGGACGACGGCGGGTTCGGGCTCGCCGGCATGCGGGAGCGCGTGTCGGCACTCGGCGGGACGATCGAGCACGGGCCGCTCCCGGACGGCGGGTTCCGGGTCGCCGTGACCCTGCCCGCCCACCCGAGCACGCCCCCGCCCCTCCACCCGAGCACGCCCCCGCCCGCCCACCCGATTACCGCTCGCCCGAACGCAGGCCCGCCCGACCGAGGAACCCGATGACGCGTGTGATGGTGGTGGACGACCAGCAGATGTTCCGCATGGGACTGCGGGCGATCCTCCAGGCCCAGGACGACGTCGAGGTCGTGGGCGAGGCATCGGACGGCGCCGAAGCGGTCGTCGAGGCGCTGCGGCTCCGACCCGACGTCGTGCTCATGGACGTCCGGATGCCCGAGCTCGACGGGATCGAGGCGACCCGACGGATCACGGCCGCCCCGGCCACGCAGCCGGTCCGGGTCGTCATGCTCACGACGTTCGACATCGACGACTACGTGTTCGACGCCCTCCGTGCCGGGGCGAGCGGGTTCCTGCTCAAGGACGCCAGCGCCGACGAGCTCGTGCAGGCGGTCCGCACGGTCGCGGCGGGTGACTCGTTGCTGGCGCCGCGGGTGACCCGGCACCTCGTCGAGGCGTTCGTCGCGGGCCCGCTCCCGGCGGCACCCCGGACCGAGGTGCTCGAGGTGCTGACCGAACGGGAGCGCGACGTGTTCCTGCTGCTGGCTCGGGGTCGGTCGAACGGGGAGATCGCGGCGGAGCTCTACATCGCCGAGCAGACGGTGAAGACGCACGTCGGCCGGATCCTGGCGAAGCTGCAGCTGCGGGACCGGGTGCACGCGGTGGTACTGGCGTACGAGACCGGCCTGGTGACGCCGGCCCCCTGAGGGACCGGTGCTACCAGGCCGTCTCGACCGAGCCGAGGAGGCTAGCGGACCCGCACCTGCTTCGAGGCCTGCTTGCCCGACTGCACGCCGGTGAAGGTGATCGTCGACTTCCCCGACGTCGCCTTCCACGCCACCGTCGCCGTGCCGTCGATGACGTCCACCGTGTCGAGGTCGGTCGACCCGACGGCGACCCGCACCTGGCGGTCACCGGCGAACCGCGACCCGGTGAGCGTCACGCGCTGGTTCGGACGCGATGCCCCGACGGACAGGTCGATGCGGGCGCCGCGCGACAGTGCTGCGAGGTCGTCGTGCAGCCGGAGCCCGTCGCGGATGGTGGAGAACGTGTCCGTCTGGTCCGACAGCCCGACGACGTTCGCGGCACCCGGGCCGTACGCCGCGATGCGGACCTGCGTGCCGGTGTGCTGCTGCGAGCTGCCCGCGGCGGAGGTGCCGTACGAGACCTTCATCGTGGTGCCGTCGGCGGTGCGGAGCGCCGTGGAGAGCGAGGTCGGCGGCGTGCTGTCGACGATCTGGCTCGAGTGGGCGTGGTTGGCCGTGGCGATGACGAGCGTGTTGCCGTCCTTCTTCGCGAAGGCGAGTGCGGACTGCACGGCCTCGTCGAAGTCGATCGTCTCGCCGATCTGGCCGCAGGCGTCGGCGGCGTGGTCCTGCTTGTCGATGCTCGCGCCCTCGACCTGCAGGAAGAAGCCCTTGCCGGTCTTCGCACGGTCACGGTTCAGCAGGTCGATCGACTTGTTCGTGAGCGACTGCAGCGACAGCCCGGTCGACAGGCGTGCCGGGTTCGTCGTGCACTGCACCGGTGCCTGGTCCGCCCCGCCGACGGTCGCCGTGGTGGGTGCGTACCGGGTCGGGAAGTTGCCCGGGGTGAAGAGCCCGAGGAGCGGCTTCGACTGGTCCGCACGACGGACGGCGGCGAGGCCGTCGGCGTCGGAGACCACCTGGTAGCCGCGCTGCGCGGCCTGGTCGAAGAGCGTCGAGCCCTGCCACTGGCCGGCCTTCGCGGTCTGCTGGAAGCTCGCCGAACCGCCGCCGAGAGTGAGGTCCGGGCGCGTGTTCAGCAGCTGCTCGCTGATCGACCCGAGCCCGCCGTTCTGCAGCGCGTCCGTGCCGCACGACGCCGTGTCCGGGCCGTAGCAGGAGCGGGCGCCGACGTGGGCGACCTGGACCGCCGGGGTGGCGTCCTGGATCTCGGCGGTGGACACGTCGCCGGTGCGGAGGCCGTTCGCCTTCGCGAGCTCGAGGAGCGTCTGCTGCTGCTTCCCGTCGATGTCGACCGAGATCGCGCCGTCGTACGTCTTCGTCCCCGTCGCCCAGGCGCTGCCGGAGGCCGCCGAGTCGGTGACGTAGTCGGGCTTGCCCTTGTCCGCACCGTCCTTGTAGAGGGAGTACGTCGTGTACGAGCCGGTGAGCGGCAGCGCGTCGAGGCCCGGGAGCCGACCGGCCGCGCCGTACTGGTAGTTCCGCGCGATGGTGATCTCGGAGTCGCCCATCCCGTCGCCGATGAGCAGGATGACGTTCTTCGCGCCGGCCCGCTTGATCTCCTGCTGGATCGAACGGGTCTGGTCGCCCTGGTGGCGCTGTGCGCCGCCGTGCTGGTTCAGCGCGAGCTGCCCGACGGCCTCGGCCGCGCCCGGCAGGGCGACGGCGCCGGCGATGAGCGCGGCGCCGAGTGCGAGCGCCGCGCGGCGGCGGCGCTGCGGAGTGTGCTGCATTGGGTGTTCCCCTCGTCTGTGCCCCGAACGGGTGCCATCCGAGGATGGCTGTGCGTGGGTACAGGCGGGTGAACGGGCCCGGTCTGGTCGATGAACAGACGCGGTGACAGCGAGACGGGAGGCGCGGTGCCAGCTGGCACCGCGCCTCCCGTCGGAAGTCGGTCGCGTCTACGCGGCGAGGTGCGCCTGCAGGAACCAGCGGTCCTTGGTCAGGCCGCGCTCGATCTCGATGACGACGTCCTGGCTGTTGAGGTCGACCTCGTCGAGGCCCTCGACGGCGCGGCGGACCTGCAGCAGCGCGGCGTCGATCTCGGCGATGACCTCGGTGATGGTCACGTCGGAGTTCTGGAAGCCCTCGGACAGCGGCGGGATCGTGGTGTTCGCGGCGACCGTGGCGATCCGGGAGTCGACCGGGAGGCCGAGGGCGACGATGCGCTCCGCGGCGAGGTCGGCCCACTCCTGGGCGTGCTCGACGATGGTGTCGAGGAGCTCGTGGACGCCGACGAAGTTGCGGCCGCGGACGTGCCAGTGCGCCTGCTTGCCGTTGACGACGAGCGCCTCGAGGTCGATCACGACGGGGGCGAGGAACTGCGCCACCCCAGCGGCGAGCTCCGGCGTCGTCGAGAACGGGGACGTGGTGGGCGTGGTGCTGGTGGTGTTGGTCATGTCGTTTCCTCCTGCCTCGTGGTCCCACCCGAGTGGGGTGGATCCGATGGTGACAACAGTGCCCGCTTCTCTTGTATGCCGCAAGGAAGCGAAGGCTGACCTCACCCGGTCAGCCGACGAGTGTGTCGAAGCCGGCGTCGGCCAGTTCGATCTGCACGACGGAGCGGGCGCGCTCGACCCAGGGGCTGTCGGCGCAGCCGATCCAGACGCTCGTGCGCGGTTCGCAGTCGGCGACGCACCACTCGGCCGCCCACCCGGTGACGGCGTGCGCGAGGGCCTCGCCGTGGTCGGCGAAGACGAGGGGTGACACCGCGGACGTCCGGGCGCTCCGGAGCAGCCACGTCACCGTGACGCGCGGGGGCGCCGGGAGCGTGCGGACCTGCTCGGCGAGGGCTGCCTCGACGAAGACCTGGCCGTAGGCGTTCTCGGGCAGGTCCTCGAGCATGCGGGTCATCTCGGGAAGGTCGTCGACACTGCCGGCGATGAGGATGCGTTCGCTGGGCTGTCGCCGGGTCCGTGCCATGCGACCACGGTAAGGCAAGCCTTGCCTCATCACAAGGGCGTTGCGGCGGTTCCCCCGATACGCGCAGGTGCCACACCGAGTTCGTGGGCGAGGAAGGTCCACATCCAGGACAGGGCGACCGTGTTCGTCAGGTCCGGCACCCCCTGCGCGATCTGCGTCGCCACCCCGTCGCTGTACGCCGCGAGCTTGAGCGCCACGATCTCGGGCGACTCCGCGGGCGTGAACACCCCCGCCTCGATGCCCCGACGGACGACCCGGACCAGGCAGGCCTCCCACACGCGGATCCGCTCCGCGTACTCCGCCGCGACCTCGGGCCGCCGCACGACCGCCGTCCAGTAGTCCGACCAGATCCGCCAGTGCTGCCGCACCTGCTCGGTGTCCCCGAAGAGCGGTTCCACGAGCATGCGGATGCCGGCGACGGGGTCCGGCTCCGCGTCGACCGCGGCGACGATCGCCCCGTAGAAACGCTCCGTCTCGAGCACGACGACCTCGTTGAGGATCTCCGCGACGCTGCCGAAGTGGTACGTGACGGTCCCGACCGAGACGTCCGCCTCGGCGGCGATGTCCCGCAGCCCCGTCGCCCCGACGCCGTTCCGGACGATCACGGCGCGTGCCGCCTCGACGATCATCGCCCGCCGGACCTCGGGACGCTGCCGGACCCGTGTCTGCTCCGGCCCGCTCACGCCGAGGTCCTCGGCACCTCGTCGACGAACGTGTGCTCGGCGACGAGCACCTCGGCGACGTCGGGACCACCGTCCCGGGCCCAGGCACGCACGGTGTTCCGGACGTGGAAGGCGTCGCCGTCCGCGGTGACCTCGGAGGCGGTCTCGAGCCGTGCGGCCCACTCCGGCTTCGCCAGGCCGATCGACCAGCGGGACGTCGCGCTGGCACTGGTCGGGTCGTCGGACCGGATGCGGTAGGTCTCGCGGGCGTCCTCGCTGAAGACGAGCCCGTCCGGGTACACGCGTCCGCCGCCGTACCCGGGGTCGACGTCGAGCGTCCACTCCCCCGACTCGACGTCGTGCGTGACGGTGCGCTGCGGCAGGACCTCGGTCGGCGCGACCCGTTCGATCGCGAGCGGCTCGGAGCGCTCCGGCTGCTCGAACCGCACGCCGTCGTCGGTGGCGCGTGTCCAGACCGGGAGCTCGACGTGCGAGCCGACGGGGTCGATCGTGACGGTCGGTGCGACGCCGTGCGGCCAGACCCACGGCCAGTACGACGTCGACACGGCGATCCGGAGCCGGTGTCCCGCGGCGAACCGGTGACCGGTCGACACGAGCCGGACGGGCAGCGACGCCGCGGCGCCGGGCTCGAGCGGGTCGCCCCGGTCCATCCCGTCGCGCTTCGCGGCGTTCAGCACACCCCGGGTCACGAGGGTCGACGACCCGTCCGGCGCGACGTCGCACAGGCGTACGGTCACGGTGGCCCGGAGCTGGTCGCTCGTCACGGCGAGGTGGACGAGGACGGTGCCGAGCACGTCGACCGGCTCGTCGAGCGGCAGGTCGAAGCAGACCGAGCGGCCGTCCTCGGCGCGTTGGTCCGGCGGCAGGTCGGTGGCGTTGCCGAACGGGAAGAAGCGTCCGGCGTCGGCACCGGTGTGCTGCGGCGACCGGACGACGACCGCGCCGTCCGCGCCGCCGCGGAACCCGGCGAGGGGAACCGTGCGGGACGCGGTGGCGGACGACGGCCAGGCCTCGGCACCGACCCACCGGCCGCGGCGCGTCTCGTAGTACGTCGCCGGCGGCTCGCCCTCGTTGATCCAGGCCCGGAGCGCGGGCTCCTGCTCGACGCCGGTGTCGACCCCGCGCAGCCAGCGGTCCCACCACCGCAGGGTCTCCTGCAGGAAGCCGATCGACGGCCCGGGTGCGAGGCCCCGGTCGGGGTACTGGTGCGACCACGGTCCGACGATCCCCTTGACCGGGGCGTCCACGTTGGCCACGAGTCGGAGCACGGCGTCGCGGTACGGGTCGGCCCAGCCGCCGACCGCGAGGACCGCGGCGCCGATGTTCCCGTACTCCTCCGCAGCGCTGCCGTGCCGCCAGTAGTCGTCGCGCTCCTGGTGGGACAGCCACACGGGCGTCATCGGGCGGTTCGCATCGAGGCGGTCACGCCATCGGTCGACCCAGCCGGAGCCGACCACCTCGGGCCGCGGCGGCCGCGAGTTGAACGCGAACATCGTCGCACCCCACGCCGCCATGTCGATCCCGAGCACCGCACCGCCGACGTAGTGCACGTCGTTGTCGTACCGGTCGTCGGTCGAGCACACCGTCACGATCGCCTTGAGGGCCTCAGGTGCCCGGGCCGCGAGCTGCAGCGCGTTGAACCCGCCCCACGAGATGCCGAACATCCCGACGGCGCCCGTCGACCACTCCTGTGCGGCGAGCCAGGCGATCACGGCCTCGCCGTCGCGGAGTTCCTGCTCGCTGTACTCGTCGTCGAAGAACCCGTCCGACGAGCCGGTCCCGCGGATGTCCACCCGCACCGAGGCGTACCCGTGCTGCGCATACCAGGGGTGCCGCTCGGAGTCCCGCGGCGCGGTCCAGTCGTCGAGCCGGTAGGGCAGGTACTCGAGCAGCACCGGCACGGGGCCGTCGGGTGCCGCCGGGGACCAGATCCTCGTGTGCAACCGGACGCCGTCGGACATCGGGATCCACTCGTCGCGGACGGTCACACCGTCGGGCAGGGCCGGGTCCACCCCGAGTGCGGTGAAGCCGGTCATGCGTCCTCCCAGTTCCGGGTCAGGTGTCCGTCGCCGCGGTCGGTCCACCCCGGAGCCTCGCGCCACCGCGGCACGCCGTCGCCGACGTCGGGCAGCTCGGTGCTGCCGGGTTCGAGCGTCGCCGCGAGGAGCGTCGCCGTGTACGGGTGGTTCGGGCCGCCGAACACGGCCTCGGTCGGGCCGATCTCGACGATGCGCCCGCCGGTCATCACGGCGACGCGATCGGCCACACCCCGCACCACCGCGAGGTCGTGGCTGATGAACAGGCAACTCAGCCCGCGCTCGCGCTGCAGGTCGGCGAGCAGCGCGAGGATCCCCGCCTGCACCTGCACGTCGAGCGCGGTCGTGATCTCGTCGGCGATGACCAGGCGCGGCTCGGCGGCGAGGGCCCGGGCGATCCCGACACGCTGCCGCTGCCCGCCGGAGAGCTGCGCCGGCAGCCGGTCAGCGAACTCCGGCCCGAGGCCGACCTGGGAGAGCAGTTCCCCGACCCGATCGCGCGACGAGGAACCGGTGAACAGCTTCAGCGGCCGCGCGATGGCGGCCCCGACGGTCCGGCGGGGGTTCAGCGAGGTGTCGGCGTTCTGGAACACGAGCTGCACCGCACGACGGAGGTCCGGGGACCGTCCGGCGATCGGCTCGCGCAGGTCCCCGCTCACGGTCCCGTCGTCGAACGAGAACGTGCCCGACTCGGCCGGGACCAGACCGGCCAGGGCCGTCGCGAGCGTCGACTTGCCGCTGCCGGACTCCCCCACGACGGCGAGCGTCTCGCGCGGCGCGATCGTGAACGAGACGCCGTCGACGGCGGCCGGCAGGCCGCGTCCGTAGCGGATCACCAGGTCCTCGGCGGTCACCACGGGGCGGACGAGCGGTTCTGGGCCCACGCCGCCGGTTCCGGCGCGACGCGCCAGCGGCGGGCCGGCCGTGCCGGTGGGGAGACCAACGGTCCGGCCGGCCCTGGAGGCGACCGTGGACGAGACGGTCGCCGTCTCGGACACGTGGTCCGTTCCTCCTGGCCGGCGCCCGTCCGGCACCGCGGCCAGCAGGGCACGCGTGTACTCGTGCTGCGGGGCGGCGAAGAGCGCCGCCGTCTCGGCGTGCTCGACGACCTCGCCGTCGCGCATCACGGCGATCTCGTCGGCCATCGCGGACACGACGCCGAGGTCGTGGCTGACGAGCAGGACGGCCATCCCGAGCTCGCGGCCGAGGTCGGCGACGAGGTCGAGCACGGCGGCCTGCGTGACCACGTCGAGGGCGGTGGTGGGTTCGTCGAGGACGAGCACGCGGGGGCGCGCGGCGACGGCCATCGCGATCGCGACGCGCTGCTGCTGCCCGCCGGAGAGCTGGTGCGGGTACCGGCGGACGATCGTCTCCGGCGACGGCAGCCGCACGAGCCGGACGAGCTCGAGCACGCGCTCGGGGCCGTCGGGCTCGCCGTGGGCGCGGAGGGCCTCGCGGATCTGCTCGCCGACGGGCATCGACGGCGTGAGTGCCTGTCCGGCGTTCTGCGCGACCACCGACGCGGTGCCGCCACGGAGCGCCCGTCGGCCGGCCGGCGAGAGGGCGAAGACGTCCTCGCCGTCGACGTGCACGGTGCCGTGCTCGACGCGCGACCCGGTCCGGAGGTGCGCGAGCAGGGTGCGGGCGACGGTGGACTTGCCGCTGCCGGACTCGCCGACGAGCCCGAGGGTGCGGCCCGCCTCGATGGCGAACGAGACGCCGCGGACGACCGGCACGGAGCGCTTGCCGGCGGCGTACGAGATCGCGAGGCGGTCGACCTGGACGATGCTCACGCGCTGACTCCCTTCGTCGCGCGGTCGACACCGAGCGACTTGCTCAGCCCGTCGGCCGCGAGGTTGAGGCCGACCACCAGGGTCGCGAGCGCCACGATGGGCGCGAGCGTGCCGAGGGGCACGACCGTGAGGGCGGTCCGGTTCTCCTGGACCATGAGCCCCCAGTCGGGTGTCGGCGGGTTCGCACCGAAGCCGAGGAACGACAGCGACGCCACGAGCAGCACGATCCAGGAGGCGCGCATCGCGTACTCGACGAGGACCACGTCGAGGACGTTCGGCAGGATCTCGCGGAACACGATGGACAGGGAGCGTTCGCCCCGGGCGCGCGCGGCCGTGACGTAGTCCTGCGTGATCACCGTCCGGGCCGCGCCGCGCACCACCCGGGTCACGGCGGGCGCGTAGACGATCGTCACGGCGAGGACGATCACCCAGAGCCCGGCGTCGAACACCGTGACGACGACGAGGAGCGCGAGGATCGACGGCACGCTGAGCAGGGCGTCCACGATCCGCATGACGACCTCGTCGAACCAGTTGTCGGCGTACGCGGTGACGCAGCCGAGGACGGTCCCGACCGCCACGGCGATCGTCGTCGCGAGGAAGGTCACGAGCAGGGCGTAGCGGCCGCCGTTGAGCGTCCGGGACAGGATGTCGCGGCCGTACTGGTCGGTGCCGAGCCAGTGCGTCCACGTCGGGCCGGCGAGCACGTCGGCGGAGTTCGTCGCGACCGGGTCGTGGCCGGCGATGACGGGGGCGAGGACGGCGAGCACGAGGTGCAGCGCGATCAGGCCGAGGCCGATGGCCAGCGCGGTGGAGCTGCGCAGGGGGGCGACGGCTGCGCCGATGACGTTCCGGGAACGCGGGGCGATGGCGGTCATGCTGCTGCCTTCCGGGTGGGGCGTGTGCCGGTGCGGCTGCGGGTGCGCGCCCGTCGCTGTCGTGTTCGGAGCTTCGGGTCGAGCACCAGCGCGACGAGGTCGGCCGCGAGGTTGCACACGACGTAGACGAGGGCGCTGAGGAGCGCGATCGCCTCGATCGTCGGCAGGTCGCGGTTGAAGACGGACTCGAGCATGAGCTTGCCCATGCCCGGGTAGTTGAAGACGTTCTCCACGACGACCACCCCACCGAGCAGCCAGGCCACGTTGAGCGCGACGACGTTGAGCGTCGGCAGGAGCGCGCTCGGGACCGCGTGCTTCCAGACGACCCGGCGCATCGTCAGGCCCTTCAGCTCCGCGGTGGTCACGAACTCGGACGCCATCACGTCGATCGTCGAGGAACGGGCGGTCCGGACGATGTACGCGGCCATCGCCAGGGTCAGCACGATGATCGGCAGCCAGATCGTCGGCAGGAGCTCGCCGACCGTGGCGTCGCTACCGCGCAGGACGACGGCGGGGAAGAGCGGCAGCCCGATCGCGAAGAGCAGCACGAGCACGGTGGCGACCATGAACTCCGGCACGCTCATCACGACGAGGCTGACGATCGAGATCACCCGGTCGGACGCACGGCCGCGGCGGACCCCGGCGATGACGCCGAGCGCGAGGGACAGTGTGACGCCCACGACCATCGCGGGGACGGCGATGAGCATGCTGTTGCGGAACGCCGTGAACAGCGTCGGGGCGACCGGCTCCCCGCTGACCAGCGAGGTGCCGAAGTCGCCGTGCACCGCTCCGGCGAGCCACTGCAGGTACCGGAGCCAGACGTTCTGGTCGAGGCCGAGCGACTCCCGGAGCTGCTTGACGGCGTCGGGTGTGGCGTTCTGCCCGAGCAGCTGCTGCGCGACGTCGCCGGGCAGCGCCTGCACGGCGAGGAACACGAACAGCGACGCGAGCACCACCGTGAGCACGGCGATGCCGAGCCGACGGAGGACGGGGACGAGGACGTCCGAGGGCTTGCTCGTGGTCGTCGTCATCGTCGCAGTCCGATCCGGAGGTAGTCGAACTCGAAGCCGTACTCCGAGTAGTTCACGACGTCGCGGGACAGCCCGACCAGGCGGTCGCCGAACATCGGGGTCATGTCCGCGCCGTCCTCGACCACGAGCCGCTGGGCGTCCTGGTACAGGGTCAGTCGCTTCGCGTCGTCCATCTCGGCGCGGGCGTCGTCGAGCAGCCCGTCGAACCGCTCGTTGGACCACGCGCTCTCGTTGTACGACGAGCCGGACCGGAAGATCTGGTTGAGCAGCTGGTCGATCGGACGGCCGGTGAACCAGTAGCTCACCATGAGCGGCTTCTGCATCCAGATCTGCGTGTAGTACGAGTCCGAGCTGGCGTTCTTCACCGTCAGGCGGATGCCCGCGTCCGCGACGGCGTCGCGGTAGGCGACGGCCATCGGGGTGAAGACCGACTCGTAGCTCGACGTGTAGATCGACGCGCGGAGGTCTGACCGACCGGCGGCCTTGAGCAGCGCCTTCGCCTTGTCGGGGTCGTACTCGCGGTGGTCGTCCACGAAGGCGGCGAGCTGCGGCGGCACGGGGTTGTCCCAGCCCGGCGACCCGGTGCCCTGCAGGGCGGTGTCGACGATCGTGCGCGGGTCGTAGGCGAGCTTCATCGCCTGGCGGACCCGCGGGTCGCGGAACTCCTCGGAGGTGGCGAGCATCGGGATCGTGTACCACTGCGCGTTCTTCGAGCGGGCGATGGTCGCACGATCGGAGGCGGCGACGACCCGAGCCGTCGCGAAGTCGAGGTTCGTCTGCGAGATGAGGTCGATCTGCCCCGCGAGCAGGGCGTTCACCCGGGCGGTGGTGTCCTGGATCGAGTAGAAGTCGATGCCGTCCAACGCGGGGCGGCCGGCGAAGTGGTCGTCGAACGCCTCGACGCTGCCGGCACCCGCCGGAGTGAAGGACGACAGGCGGAACGGCCCGGTGCCGATGCCCGTCCGGCCGATGTCGGCGATCGCCCCGGCCGGCACGATGTAGCACTGGTACGCGGTGAGCAGCGACGGGAACTCCGCGTTCGGCTTCGTGAGGGCGAACCGCAGCGTGTACGGGTCGACGGCCGTCATCGAGCGGGCGTCCATCACCTCGCCGAGCACCCCGGCCTGCGGGCTGCCGGTCTTCTCGTCGAGGATGTGCCGGATGCTCGCGATCGCGTCGTCGGCCGAGAAGCGCGACCCGTCGTGGAAGCGCACGCCCCGGCGGAGGCGGAAGGTCCACTCGGTGCCGTCCTGGTTCGCCGACCACTCCTCGGCGAGGTCGGGCACGGTCCGGCCCTGCTGGTCGAGCTTGACGAGCCGGTTGTAGAGCGCGCCGAGGTACTCGTACGCCGACAGGGAGCTCGCCGAGTCGAGGGTCTCGGCGGCCGACGCGGCGGGTCGGGCGATCCGGAGTCGACCGCCGCTCCGGGCGGTGCCGGTGGCGGCGGCCTCGGGAAGGTCGGTGGTGCCGGCCGAGGCGCCGGAGCTGCACCCGGTGAGCGTCAGCAGGCCGAGGCCGGCGAGTCCTGCGGCGCCGGTGAGGAGCGCACGACGGCTCGGGCCGCGGGCGTTCCGGGGTTCGGGGACGATGGGCTGCATTCGGGGTGACCCCTCCTGGTAATCGTTCCGGTGAACGATAGAGGGCGGATCGTCCCCGGCCAAGCCCGACGCGACGGACGCCGGCTGTCTGCATGGGGCCCCGATCCGCACGGTGACCGCGATCGAGCGGTCTCCCGCAGCCGCACCAGAGGCACGGGAACGTTTACCAACCCGTTACACGAGCGCCTGTGCGAGGCGGGATGATCGACCAGAGCGGCGCCCGCGTGGTCGCCGGACACGCGACCGAGGAGCACCGATGGCGACGTTCACCCGAGGCTTCGGCGGTCGCCGTGACGACCGCGACGACCCGCGCATCCCACCGGGTCAGACGCTCGTCCGCGACTGGCCCGTGCTGTCGGCCGGCGCCACCCCCGAGATCGAACCGTCCGACTGGAGCTTCTCGATCCGCACCGAGTCCGGCCTGCACAGCTGGACCTGGGACGAGGTGCAGGCGCTCGGCGTCGAGGACGTCACCGTCGACATCCACTGCGTGACGCACTGGACGAAGCTCGACATGCCGTGGCGCGGTGTCCCGTTCGACCGGCTGTTCGCCGACGTCGAGACCTCGCTGGACTACTGCATGGTGCACAGCTTCGGCGGCTACACGACGAACGTGCCGCTCGACGAGCTCCTCGACGGGCAGGCGTGGATCGCGTTCGAGGCCGACGGCGAACCGCTCACCCCCGAGCACGGCGGTCCCGCACGCCTGCTGGTCCCGCACCTGTACTTCTGGAAGAGCGCGAAGTGGGTGCGCGGCATCGTCATGCAGTCCGACGACGAACCCGGCTTCTGGGAGAACGCGGGCTACAACCTGCACGGCGACCCGTGGAAGGAAGAGCGGTACTGGTGAGCGCGGTGGAGGGCCTGGAGGAACGGATCACCCCGCCGACGTCGGCTGCCCTCCGGCGGCGGCCGGCCTGGCACGCAGCGACGATCGCCGCGGTCTCCCCCGAGACCCCGAACGCCAGGCGGATCGTCCTGGACGTCCCGACCTGGCCGGGCAACGACCCCGGCCAGCACCTCGACCTGCGCCTCACCGCCGAGGACGGCTACCAGGCGTCCCGCTCCTACTCGATCGCCTCGTCCGGCGCGACGACGTCGGTCGTGCTCGCGGTCGACCGGGTCGAGGACGGCGAGGTCTCGCCCTTCCTGGTGGACGCCGTCGAGGTCGGGGACGCACTCGAGGTGCACGGACCGCTCGGCGGGTGGTTCGTCTGGCGCCCGGGCGTGTCGGAGCGGCCCGTGCAGCTCATCGCCGGCGGTTCGGGGATCGTCCCGCTCGCCGCGATCGCGAGCGCGCACGCCGACGCCGGTGACGCCGCACCGTTCCGGCTCCTCTACGCCGTGCGCACGCCGGAGGACGTGTTCTTCCGCACCGAGCTCGCCCGTGCCGAGGCCGCCGGGGTCGACATCACCGTCGTGTACAGCCGCCGTGCCCCGGACGGTGCCGCGGTCCCGGCCGGCCGACTCACCCGGGACGCCCTGGCCGCAGCGGTGTTCCCGCCGGACGCCGGGGCCCTCGTCTACGTCTGCGGGTCGACGCCGTTCGTCGAACAGGTGCTGACGTGGCTCGGCGAGCTCGGGCACGACACGAGCGACGTCCGCGCCGAGCGGTTCGGAGGCAGCGCATGACCGTGCTCGACGGCAACGCGTTGGCCGGGCTGCTCATCGGGTTCCTCGGCTCGGACCCCACGGTGGCCGCGCTCCGGTGCTCGGGGTGCAGGACGGTCGGGGCGCTCGCGGGCACCCGGGTGCACGCCAGCCCGATGGGCTTCGTCGCGCGGTGCCCACACTGCGACGATGTGCTCGTCACGGTCGTCGATGCTCCGGGCGGACCGTGGGTCGGCATCCCTGGTGCACGGGTCGCGCTCGACGCCGACTGAGAACGTCCGTCCGGGCGGAGTGCAAACGACACGCCGAGCACGTGCGAGGGGATGCGGGATCCGTGCGGGAAACCGCACGGTCCGGGATCCGACCCATCCGGACGGGGCGCCGCTCCGGATCATCCGATGGGCGCCGACCGGACCACCCATCCGCCGGCGCTCGAGAGGGCACGGTGGCCCGCGCGTCCGAGGGGCGCGGGCACCCGAAGCCTGCGCCCCACGGACCGGATCCGGCCACCAGCCCGGACGACGAAGGCCCCGGTCGAGTGACCGGGGCCTTCGCAGTTCCGAGCGGATGACGAGATTCGAACTCGCGACCCTCACCTTGGCAAGGTGATGCGCTACCACTGCGCCACATCCGCGTACACGAGAACACTACCAGGCCGAGGGAGTTCGATCACACCATGAGCTACGTGCACGACAACCCCGGCGGTACCGAGGCCCACGGTGTCGACCTCGTCGACGGCGACGAACCAGCGGCGCGGATCCTCGTGCACGGCGACCTGCCGACGACGATCGAGCACGAGGGTCGGACCTGGCTGTCCTCCGGCGAGAGCCACGACGACGGTGACGACCAGGCGCCCCCGATCGCGATCTACCGGCCGGTCCAGCAGCCCTGACCCTCCTGGCTGGGAGCCTGCACATCCGGTGGCCCCACACTGACGGCACGGTGTCACCAGGGTGGACCGCGGAACCCCTCGGTCACCCTGGGGAACCCCCGAGGGAGACCCCATGACGAACCCATCCGAGGCGGCCACGACACCCCTCGCACTCACGAGCGTGGTGGCCTCCGGGCTCCCCAGCGAACTCGGCAGCCCCGTGGCGGCGAAGTACTACGACGTCCCGGCCGTGTTCAACCGTCGACCAGACGCCACCGAGACCACGGCGCTGCGCGGTGCCGACGGACACGCCCGGCTCGCCGCAGCCGGGTACCCCGACGTGACACTCGACGTCCAGGACCGCCGCCTGGTGATCGGGCACACGAACCTCGGGCAGCTCGAACGCGGCCTCGCCACCGCCGTCGCGACGATCGTCGACACCGTCAGTCGCGCCTCGCTGGCCGAGAAGGAGCTCGCGCGGGACGCCGCACGGGCCGACTTCGACGACCGGACGGCCCGGGCGCAGGACGTGACGCGGGCAGCGGAACGCATCCGCTTCGTCCCGGAGGCAGCGCAGGTGCACTAGGGTCTCGGAAAACGGACAATGCATCGACGGCCGGATGGACCGTGCGACGGATCGCACGACGGCGGACGACCGAGAACGGTGTCACCCATGGATCACTTCGCTGCAGCAGCGGCCGCCATGCAGGCCGCGCCGGAGGGCACCGACCTGTGCCCGCCCTTCCTCGCCACCCTCCCCGTGACGAGCGTCGGGATCTCGACGCTCGGCGACCCGTTGGGCTCGATGACGGTGTGCGCGAGTGACGCGATGGCGGAGCGTGTGGACGAGATCCAACTCGACCTCGGCGAGGGGCCGTGCTGGCAGGCGCTCGAGACCCGGCGTCCTGTCCTCGAGGCCGACCTCACCGCCACGACGACCACGAGCTGGCCCGTCGCGCTCGAGGAACTCCTCCGTGCCGGGGTCGGTGCGCTCTTCTCCTTCCCGATGCGCATCGGCACGATCCCCGTCGGCGCCGTCGACCTCACGGTCGGCGAGGAACGGACCTTGACCCGCGGGCAGGTCCAGGGGGCGATCGAGCTGAGCACGGTCGCCGCGCGGCGTGTCCTCCGGGACGCCCTGCTCGCCGCTGCCGCCGACGGGCGCGCGGACATGGAACCCGGACGATACTCGAGGCGGGAGGTGCACCAGGCCACCGGCATGGTCGCAGCCCAGCTCGGCGTCAGCGTCCAGGACGCCCTGCTCGTCTTGCAGGCCCACGCGTACGCCACCGAACGCACCGTCCGCGACGTCGCCGCGGACATCATCGAACGCCGACTCGACCTCGCCCGGCCGTACGGTTCCGAGACCTAGGGAGCACGCACCATGGCACCGACCCGCGAGCACCGACTCGTCGACACCTTCGTCGCGCTGACCGACATCCTCGTGGACGACTACGACGTGGTCGAACTCCTGCAGAACCTCGTCGACAGCGTCGTCGACATCTTCGACGCGTCCGCCGCCGGCATCCTGCTCGTCAACCAGTCGCAGGAGCTCGAGGTCCTCGCGTCCACGAGCGACCGGTCGAGCTTCCTCGGACTCCTGCAGCTCGACGCCGGCGAGGGCCCCTGCGTGGAGTGCTTCGCCACCGGGCGCCCGGTGTCGGTGCGCGACCACGCCGAGATGGAACGCCGGTGGCCGACGTTCGCCGCGGCCTCGGCCGAGTCCGGCTACGCCTCGGTCCACGCCATCCCGATGCGGTTGCGCGACACCACGCTCGGGTCGCTCAACTTGTTCCGAGAGACCGAGGGCGCCCTGAACCGCGAAGACGCCCTCGCCGCCCAGGCGCTCACGGACGTGGCCACGATCAGCATCCTGCAGCAGCGGTCGCTCGAACACGCCAACCTGGCGCAGCAGCAGCTCCAGCGCGCGCTCGACAGCCGGATCGTCATCGAGCAGGCGAAGGGCTTCCTCGCCCAGACCCACCGGATCGACATGGACCAGGCCTTCGCGAAGCTGCGCGCCCACGCGCGGTCCAACCAGGAGCTGCTCGCCGACGTCGCGCGCGCGGTCGTGGAACGGCGACTCGTCATCCCCTGAGCCGCGCAGGTCGCTCCGCGTAGCGTGCAGGACACCACGTAGCCCCGGTCCCCGGTTACAGCGTCACCGCTGCACCCAGGAGGACACCATGGTCGACGACACGACCGCACCGGTCGGCTACCGGAAGACCACACCGCGCGTCGGCCTGACCGACACGACGTCGACCTACACCGCGCTGCTCGCCCAGGTCCGCACCGCCGGACTCCTCGGGCGTCGGACCGGCTGGTACTGGGGGCTCGTCGCCGTCCTCACGGCGCTGCTCGTCGCCACGGGCACCGCGTTCGCCGTGCTCGGCGGCTCGTGGTGGCAGCTCGTCGTCGCGGGGGTGCTCGGACTGCTCTTCACCCAGTTCGCGTTCCTCTCGCACGAGGCGGCACACCGGCAGGTCTTCGCCAGTCACGACTGGAACGACCGTGCCGCACGGTACGTCGGCACGTTCCTGACCGGCATCAGCTACGCCTGGTGGATGAACAAGCACACCCGGCACCACGCGAACCCGAACACGGTCGGCAAGGACCCGGACATCTCGTTCGACGCGATCTCCTTCCGGGCGGAGGACGCGCGGAGCCGCACCGGGTTCCTGCACGTCCTGGTCCGGGTGCAGGGGTGGGCGTTCTTCCCGATGCTCCTCGTCGAGGGCGCGAACCTGCACTGGCAGTCGATCCGCACCTACACGGGACGCGGAGCCGTCAAGCACCGCTGGGCCGAGGGGTCCGTCTTCGCCGGACGCTTCGTGCTCTACGTCGGCGCGGTCTTCTGGGTCCTGCCGATCGGCATCGCGTTCGCGTTCCTCGGCGTCCAGCTGGCGGTGTTCGGGTTCTGCATGGGGATCGCGTTCGCGCCGAACCACAAGGGCATGCCGATCATCGAGGCCGGACGCCGGGTCGACTTCCTCTCCCGCCAGGTGCTGACCTCCCGCGACATCAGCGGCGGGCGGTGGGTCGAGTTCTTCATGGGCGGGTTGAACCACCAGGTCGAACACCACCTCTTCCCGAGCATGGCCCGGCCGAACCTCCGTGCGGCGCGGGACCTCGTGCGCCGGTACTGCGACGAGCAGGGGGTGCCGTACACCGAGACGACCCTCGTGCACTCCTACGTGATCGTCGTCCGGTACCTGAACGAGGTCGGCCTGGCGGCGAGCGATCCGTTCGCCTGCCCGGTGGTCGAGCAATTCCGGGCCCCGTGACCGTCGGCGGTCCCCGCTAGGGTCCGAGCGTGATCACACGCACCACCGGTCAGGGCCGCCCGCTCGTCGCCGTGCACGGCTTCGGCATCGACCACCGCATCCTGCTCCCCCTCGAGCGCGCCGTCACGGACGCGCCGTGGCGGTGGGTCCACCTCGACCTGCCGTGGGTCCGCGAGTCGCCGGGGTACGACCCCTCGGCCTCGAGCGCGCAGGACGTCGCCGACGCCGTCCGGGAAGCGGTCCGTGCGCACCTGGGCGACGAGCCGTTCGCGATCGTCGGCAACTCGTTCGGCGGCATGGTCGCGCGCTCCGTCGCGCACGAGCTCCGCGGCCAGGTGCTCGGCCTCGCCACGATCGTCGGCGTCGTCGAACCGGACCACGCACGCCGACGAGTGCCCCCGCGACAGGTCGTCCTCCCCGATCCGGCCGTGGTCGCCGCGGCCGAGCCCGGTGCCGCCCGCGACGACTTCGCCGCGCTCAGCGTCGTCCAGACCACCGCGACGCTCGAGGCGTACGAACAGTCCGTGCTCCCCGGCCTGCGCGCCGCCGACCAGGCCGTGGTCGACCGGATCGCGTCCGACTACGCGCTGCGCACCGAACCCGAGGCGCTCCACCCCGATCCGTTCACCGCGCCGACACTGCACCTCTTCGGCCGTCAGGACGACGTGGTCGGGTACGAGGACGGCTGGGCGCTGCGCGACCACTACCCCCGCGCGACGTACGCCGTGCTCGACGCGGCGGGGCACAACGCCCACCTGGAACGTCCGGCCGTCGCGGCGGCGCTGTTCCGCGACTGGCTCGACCGGATGGCCTGAGCCGGGGCGTCCGCCGCCCAGGCGCCGAGGACTACCTTCGAGCCAGGTGACCCCAGCCCACGGCCGCCGGAACGATCCCATCGTCCAGCGACCGGAAGCACCATGACCTCCCTCCCCAGCACCGACCACTCCGAGACCGACGACGTCCGCTGGGCGGCGGTCGATCCGCGGACCTGGGAGGCGCGGTGCGGCTCCGTCGTGATCGGCACGGTGGTCTTCGGGTCGCGGTACGTCGTGCGGTTGCGGGACGGCGACATGACGGGCTTCCACACCAGTCTCGAGAGCGCGAAGGCGCAGCTCGAGGCGTGGGTCCGCTGGCAGTCGGGGCCTCCCGGCGAGCTCTGAGAGGCTGGGTCGGTGCACATCACACTCGACTCCACGACCGCGACCGACGTCGTCACCGACATCCGGTTCCCCGAGGGCAACCGGTGGCACGACGGCCGGCTCTGGTACTCCGACATGCACACGGGCGAGGTGTTCTCGCTGCGCCCCGGCCCGGGCGCGCAGCCCCGGCTCGAGGCCACGGTGTACGGGCAGTCCTCGGGCCTCGGGTGGCTGCCGGACGGCCGGTTGATCGTCAGCGCGATGGAGTCCCGCACGGTCGTGGCCGTGGGCGGGGACGGCGCGGCCGAGGTGTTCGCCGACCTGTCCGGGGTCGAGTCCTCGCTGCTCAACGACCTGGTCGTCGACGACGCGACCGGCCGCACCTACATCGGCGCCTTCGGCTACGACCTCTACGGCGGTGAGGAGCTCCGCCCCGGCCCGCTCTGGGTGATCGGCACCGACGGGTCCCACCGCCTCGCCGCGGACGGGCTCGTCTTCCCGAACAGTGCGAACGTCCTCCCGGGGACCCGCACGCTCGTGGTCAGCGAGACGTGGGGTGGTCGTCTGACGGCGTTCGACATCGAGCCCGACGGTTCCCTGGCCGGACGACGCGAGTGGGCGGCGCTCCCCGCCGGCACCACGCCGGACGGCAGCACCGTCGACCGCGACGGCGCGGTCTGGGTCTGCTCCGTCGACACCGGCGAGTTCCTGCGGGTCGTCGAGGGCGGCACGGTGACGGACCGCATCGAGGCCCCGGGGCGGTGTGCGATCGACTGTGCGCTCGGCGGCGATGACGGGCGCACGCTCTACCTCGCGACCGCCGACAGCTACGACCCCGCCGTGACGGCACGGACCCGGGCCGGTCGGATCAGTTCCGTGCGCGTCGAGGTCCCGGGGTGGTGACGGCGACCGGTCGGTCGTGACGCCGCGCGGAGATCGCTCCGTGCGGCCGCGGGGTCGCGTCGTCGGCGTCTCGGGTGACCGCCTCGACGACGTCGAAGCCCGCTGCGGAGACCGCTGTTGCCAGACGGTCCACCGACCACCGGTGCGCGGTGGTGACCGCGTGGTCGAACGGCTCCACGTCCGGTCCGGTGGGGAACCCGACGAGCAGCCGGCCGCCGGGGCGGAGGACCCGCGCGAACTCCTCGAGCGGACGTCGCAGGGCAGCCGGGTCGTGGTGGATCAGCGAGTACCAGGCCAGGACGCCACCGAGGCTCTCCGGCTCGTCGGGGAGCGCGTCGACGTCCGCGACCGCGAACGGGATGCCCGGGTGCGCCTGCCGGGCGTGGGCGACGAACTCCGGGATCCGGTCCACACCCCGTGCGTCGTGACCGAGCGAGGCGAGCTGTGCGGTCCAGTGTCCGGGGCCGCACCCGGCGTCGAGCAGGGGTCCGTCGACGGTCGACGCCCACGCCGTCACCAGCGCCTCGTCGGCCGCGTGCACGGACGTCATCGACCCCAGGTGCTCGATGTACTCGGCGGCGCGACGCGAGTACGCCGACGTGACGGGGTCCGGGTCGCCGGGACGCACCATCACCACGTCGACGTCGTCCTCGTGGTCACGGACGAACCCGTGCCGCGCGTAGAGCCGCTGTGCCGCACTCCCCTGCAGCACGATGAGTCGCGTGTCCCCGGCGTGCGGCTCGGCCAGCACGGTCCGCAGCACCGTCGACCCGATGCCGCACCCCTGCAGGTGCGGCGCGAGGTAGAGGTGCTCGATCCACCGGTCGCTGCCGTCGAACCGGACCGTGACGGAGCCGACGTCGGCGCCGTCGACCACGATGACCCGCGTGCTGTCGGGCAGGAACCCGCGCCGCAGCCGCTCCCGGACGCGCACGTCGTCGTACCGGCCGAGTCGGCGGAGATCGGCTCGGAGCACCTCGGCCCGGAGCTCCGCGACCCACTCCACGTCGTCGGGGGTACCGGGGCGCAGCGAGATGTCCATCACCGCCATCGTACGGTCGCCGGGACACGCCGTACCCTGGCCGCGTGGCACCTTCGCGAGCAGTCGGGTTCGACCTCGACGGGACCCTCTTCGACCACCGGGGCGCCGCCCGCACCGGCGCGGAGCAGTTCCTCACCGGGCTGGGCGTCACCGTCACCCCGTCGGTGCTCGACGCCTGGTCCGCCGCCGAGGACGAACACTTCGAGCGCTGGCGCTCCGGCGAGATCGGCTTCCAGGAGCAGCGGCGCGAGCGGCTCCGGACCGTCCTGCCCCCGCTCGGGATCGTGCTCCCCCACGACCCCGACGCTCTGGACAGCGTGTTCGAGCGGCACCTCGACGCCTACCGCGCCGCCTGGCGGACGTTCCCGGATGTTGTGCCGCTGCTCCGCGAGCTCCGGACGCGCGGCTACCGCCTCGGGCTGCTGACGAACGGGTCCGCTGCGCAACAGTCCGAGAAGCTGGCGGCGACCGGACTCGACACCGCCCTCGACGTGGTGTGCATCTCGGAGCGCATCGGCGTGCAGAAGCCCGACGAGGGAGCCTTCCACGCGCTCGCCGACGCACTGGGGGTGCCCGCGTCGGCGTGCTTCTTCGTCGGCGACGACCCGGTCCGCGACGTCGCCGGGGCCCGGTCCGCGGGGATGCGCACCGTCCTCGTCGACCGGTACGCCCACGGTGCACTCGACGTCCGGCACCAGGTGCTGTCCGCGCTCGGCGAGTCCTGAACGACGCGGCGTCCCGGTCGGCTCGTGCCGTGGGTCTCGTGGCGTTCCCTAGGCTGGTGCGATGCGCTCCCTGACCCGGCTCGACGACTGGACGGCAGACGAGGTCGAGGAGGTCTTCGCCCTCGCGGACGCGTACCGCACCGGTCAGGGGCCGACGACCGACGGCTCTGCGGTGATGTTCTTCCCCGCGACCAGCCTGCGCACGCGGGTCACGTTCGAGCGCGGTGCCGCGACGATGGGACTGCAGCCGATCGTCTTCCCGGACACCACGCTCGACAAGCCCGAGGCGCTCTCGGACGTCGCCGGGTACCTGGCCTCGTGGGCGGACGTCCTCGTCGTCCGTCACCACGACCTCACCGTCGTCGAGGGTCTCGCGGCTGCCGGAGCACTCCCCGTCGTGAACGCGATGACCGACGAGAACCACCCGTGCGAGGTGCTGTCCGACCTGTACGCCCTGCGGCGGGAGCAGCGCGACCTCGGCACGCTGCGCTTCCGTTTCGTGGGCGCCGACGGCAACATCGCCCGGGCGTGGCAGGAGGCCGCACGTGTCCTGCAGCTCGACCTGGTGCAGTGCTGCCCCGCCGACCTCGCGACCCCAGGAGCCGCGTGGACGGACGACCTCGCGACCGCGATCCGGACCGCTGACGTCGTCATCACCGACGGGCCCGGACGGCATGCCGAGGCGCTCGAGCCGTTCCGGGTCACGGCGGACCTGCTCGACACCGCACCGGCCGGCGTCCGCTTCGCCCCGTGTCCGCCGTTCGTGCGCGGGCGCGAGGTCAGCGCGGACGCCGTGGCACACCCGGCCTTCGTCGGACACGGCTTCAAGCGGTCGCTGCTGCCGGTGCAGCAGGCCGTGCTGGCGCACTGCATCGGTCTCGCCTGATCCGGCTCACTCCCTACCGCTCGACTCGCACGGGAGCACGGCCCGACCGACCAGCCCGGACCCGGAGACATCGCACGGAGAGCGCGATGCCCACTCCGTCGAGCACGACGAGGAGGCCGAGCGCAGCGTGCGCGACCACCCAGAGCGCAGCATCGTGCGGCAGCAACTGTGACGGGTCGAACGCGCCGGTCGACTCCGAACGGTCGACAGCCCGGTCGTGAGCCTCCGTGTACAACGCGAAGAAGGCGACGAACGCCGCGTTGAACACGGCCGCAAGCGCCCAGATCACCGAGACCGTCACCCGGGAGAGCGGCCGGAGCGCACCGACGTCGGACATGGGGCAACCGTAGACGGGAACGACCGGGCGACCGGCAGGGGAACCGCGTCCTGGCGTGAGCGTCCTCGAAGGGACCGAACGACGAAAGCCCCCGGTTTCCCGGGGGCTTCCTCGTGGTGCACGGCAGCGTCGGCGTCTGCGGTGTCAACGGAATGGCGCAGACTCGGAGCAAGCATGACGGGACGCTGACTGTTCGGTCACGAACGGTCCGGGAGCAACAGGCCTGCACCGTGATTGCCGCATAGTTGCAGTCATGGGGACATGGACCGCACGTGAGACCTTCGGGCTCGTCGGCAAGAGCTACCTGTGGATGGTCGGTGTCACCACCCCCACCGTGCTGCTGGTGTGCATCCTGGTCAGCCTGTTCTCCGGTGCCGACGGCTCCGCAGTGTTCCTCGGCATGACCACGGTGTTCATCGCCGGCATCATCAGCATCGGCGGGGCCGCCGTTGCACTGCCGTTCACCTACGTCACCGGCAGGCTCCTCACCTCCGTCCGGAACACGGCGGTGCACGTCGCCACCCACGCGGTCGTCGCCGGTGCGCTGGCTGCCGGCTGCATGCAGGGAGTGGTCGCGTTCTCCGGCGGCGGCTGGATCTGGCAGTTCCCCTTGCTGGTGTCAGCACCAGCGGGTGCAGCGGCCGCCATCGCCACATGGCGTCACACGCACCCGCAGCCGGCCCCGCCTGTCCGCCATGCCGTTGCTCCACCTCATCGAGGTCGACCCGATGAAGCGCCGGCACCGATGTCGGCCGTCGAGCGCGACCGACGCAGATGCTGAACCGATGGCTGAACACGCCGAGCTCGCACCACGGGCAGACGCGGACGCTCGATCGCGCAGAGACCATGCCACGTGCTCTGATCCGGGGTTCGCGCAGTGGCTGATCAAACACGAAAGCCCCCGGGAGACCCGGGGGCTTTCTTCTGTGGTGGGCGATACTGGGATCGAACCAGTGACCTCTTCCGTGTCAGGGAAGCGCGCTACCGCTGCGCCAATCGCCCAGAGGAGTGTGGAACTGGAGGTGGGGACGGGATTCGAACCCGCGTGGACGGCTTTGCAGGCCGCTGCCTAGCCTCTCGGCCACCCCACCATCGAGGTTCACGTCTCCGTGAGTACCCGAACGGTGGGATACCCTCTGGTGAGTCGTGACGTTCCTGAGAACACCACACTCGAGCGGATGACGAGATTCGAACTCGCGACCCTCACCTTGGCAAGGTGATGCGCTACCACTGCGCCACATCCGCATTTGTCTGACCCGCTGTCGCGGCGACGACGTAAACTCTATACGAACCCGGGGGCATCCACCAAAATCCTCCTCGTTCACCGGGCGTGTCCCCCGTGTTCATGCGGATCGGGCGGCTTCCACCGCCCGCGCCACACCCGGGACGCGCGCCGTGTTCGGCACCGGCCCCGGCATCCGCTACTATCGACTGGCACGCACAGTGCAGGGGGCGATTGGCGCAGTTGGTAGCGCGCTTCGTTCACACCGAAGAGGTCATCAGTTCGAGTCTGGTATCGCCCACCCACCCGCAAGAGCCCGGCGCAACAGCGTCGGGCTCTTCGCATCTGTTGAGACAGTCACCAGCCAGATCGGACGAAGGGGCGCATGACCGACGTCGACCTCGAGTTCGCCCGGGTCCGGGCAGTCCTCGACCGTCCGACCCTCCGGCTGATGTCCCGGCCGACCAGCGCCGTCGTCCTCGCGGTGTTCCGCACGGTGTTCGACCGCGACGTGCAGTACGTCCCCGCGGACCGGATGCACCTGCAGGTCGAGGAGCACGTCGCACGGCTCCAGGCCGCCGGCGCCCGCACCCCCGCGAACGAGCAGGCGGAGCAGCCCGAGCAAGACGCCCGACCGAACGGCCGCGCCCTCTGTCGCGAGTGGGTCGCCGCGCAGTGGCTCGTCCGCTCGAACTCCCCCGACGGCGACGAGCAGTACTCCCTGACGAGCCACGCGCTCGAGGCCCTGTCCCTCGTCGACGCCCTGTCGTCCGACCGGGCGCTCATCAGCGAGAGCCGGCTCGCGATGATCGTCGACGCCGTGCACCGCTGGGCCGCCCGCGCCGAGCCCGACCCCGACGTGCAGATCCGCCGCATCGACGCGCAGATCGCCGAGCTCCAGGCCGAGCGTGAGCGACTCGAGCAGGGTGACGTGGACACCGTGGACGACGCCCGGATGCGCGACGGCTACACGAACATCTCCGACCTGATCCGCCAGCTCCCGAGCGACTTCAAGCGCGTGGAGGAAGCCGTGGCGACGATGCACCGCTCGATCGTCGAGGACTTCCGGCAAGAGGTCCGACCGATCGGCGAGATCCTCGACGACTACCTCGCCCGCACGGACAACCTCATGCAGGCCACCCCCGAGGGCCGTGCGTTCGAGGGCGCGTTCGAACTGCTCCGCGACGACGCCCTGCTGCTGCGGCTCCGAGACGACATCGCGACGATCCTGGCCCACCCCTTCGCGGACTCCCTCGGGGCGTCCGAGCGCCGGGCCTTCCGCAACACGGTGGTCATCCTCCGCCAGGGCATCGAGGACGTCCTCGCCCAGCGACGACAGCTCACGGCGACGCTGCGCGACCAGATCGTCGCGCACGACGTCGCCCGCGACCGTGAACTCGACGCCGTCATCCGGTCGATCGAGCGCGGACTGGCGACCTGGATGGAGCACGGGTCGGCGCGCGACCGGCTGCCCCTCGGTCTCCTGCCGGCGACGGCCGAGGTCGGCACGCTGCGCGAACGGTTCTACGACCCGGACGCCGAGTCCGTGCCGCCCGCGATCGAGGAGCCGGACGACGACGTCTTCGAGGAACTCGACGTGGAGACGCTCCGGCGACACGGCGGACCGCTCCTCACCGAGCTCCGCGCGGCACTGCGCTCCGCCGAGGCCGACTCCAGCGTCGACGCCTTCCACGGCCTGCCGCCGGAGCAGCGGCGTCCGGTCGAGCTCTTCGGGCTCGCGCACCTCCTCACCGGTCACGAGGACTTCGAGTCCGCCACGCACCTCGCGGAGCACCGGACGGTCCGTCCCGACGGCAGCCCGGTCACCTTCCACATGCCGACCGCGGCGCTCACCGACGAGCGCCACGACCGGACGCCAGACACGACGAACGACGAACACGCACAGGAGGCGCGGTGAGCGACACGACGCCGGCACCGGTCGACGAGACGGTCCCCTACGACGACCCCGCACCCGTCCCGCAGGACGACGAGCGCGACGAGACCAGCTTCGCCCTCTTCGAGGGCGACGAGGGACGACTGGACGACCGGCAGCGCCGTGCCCTCGTGGCGCTGCTCCGCAACTCCTACGTCAGTGCACGGACGCACGCCGACGAGTGGCGCGCCGTGCTCGACGCGGAGTACCAGCTCCGCTCGCGCCTCAACGACCTGTTCCTCGAACTGCACGTGGACCGCGACCGCGAGGTCGCCTGGAAGCGTCAGGCCCGCTCCGAGAGCCAGCGCCGCGGCTTCCCCACGCTGCTGCGCGACGTCCCGTACACGCGCGAGGAGACGATCGTCCTCGTCTACCTGCGCATGCGCCTCCGTGCCGACACCCGCCCGGGCCCGGACCAGGTCGTCGTCGACCGCTCCGAGATCCTCGGGCACGTCGCCGGGTTCCGCCCCGCGACGGCGACCGACCGCACCCGTGACGAGGGCCGCGTGGCGAAGGCGGTCGAACGCCTCGTGACCGCCCGGATCCTCCTGAAGACGAGCGACCCGGACCGGTTCCGGGTCGCGAGCGTGGTCGAGGTACTGCTCCCGCTGGAGCGGCTGCGCGACCTCGACACGTGGTTGGCGAGCACAGCGTCGCGGACCGCCGCCGCGCCCGGGGACGCGACCACCCCGGACGGCGAGCCGACCGACGGGGACGACCCGTCCCTCCTGGCCGACGAGACCGACACCGACGACGAAGGCGAGACGGAAGCGTGACCGACACCTTCGAGATCCCGGCCCTGTTCGACACGGTCGCGCAGTGGCGCGCCGAGTCGATGCAGGTCGTGAACTGGGGCGGCTTCCACGGCCACCGCCAGGTCGAGCTGTCCGGCACCGCGACGCTCATCTCGGGCGCGTCCGGCACCGGCAAGTCGACGCTGATGGACGCGTACCTCGCCGTGATGATGCCGTCGGACGTGCCGTTCAACGGCGCGTCGAACGACGCGACCACCGGGCGCGCGCGCAGTGCCGACCAGCGGAACCTGCTGACGTACCTGCGCGGCAAGGTGGACACCCGTCGCGACCCCGAGTCCGGTGCCCTTCGCGACGTGAACCTGCGCGGCGACGACCAGACCACGTGGGGTGCCGTCGCGGTGACGTTCCGGAACGACGACGAGCGGCGCTTCACGGTGCTGCGCGCGTACATCGTGCCGAAGCGTGCGCGGGGCGTCGGCGACATCCAGATGACCATGGCGACGGTGGACGACACGTTCGACCTGCGCCGGCTCGAGGAGTTCGTGCCGACGCGCTTCCACCACCTCGAGCTGACCGGCCGCGTGCCGGGGCTCGTGATCCGCGACACCTACCAGGAGCTCGCCTACACGCTGCAGACCCGCCTCGGCATCGGTGACTCCGGTGGTGGCAACCGGGCGATGCGGCTCCTCGCGCGCATCCAGGCAGGGCAGCACCTGCCCACCGTCGACGCCCTGTACAAGTCGCTCGTGCTCGAGACGCCGGGCACGTACGAGGCCGCCGACCGTGCCCTCGCGCACTTCTCCGCCCTCGACGAGGCGTACGAGGCGATGGACACCGAGGAGCGCAAGGTCCGCATCCTCTCCCCCATCACCGAACTGCACGCCGAGATCGCGCGCTCGAGGGCCGCGGCCGAGGCGCTCGACGGGATCGCGACCGGCGCCGAGGTGTCCCCGTTCGCGCACTGGACCGCATCGCGCAAGCGCGCGCTCCTGGACGCCGAGGTGGACCGCAACGGGCGCGAACGCACGGCTGCCCGCGCCGAGGTCGCCGCGGCGGAGGCCCGGCACGCCGCGGTCGAGATCGAGCTGCGCGATGCCGAGGCCCGGCTCCGCGACCAGGGCGGGAACGCGCTGGCCCAGCTCGAGGACCGCATCGACCGTCGGACGCGCGAGCGCGACGCCGTCGTCCGCACCCGGGCGACGTTCGACGAGCGGACGGCCGTGCTCGGGTCGCCCGTGTCCACCGAGCAGTCCTTCACCGCCGTGCAGCGGGCGTCGCACGAGTTCCTCGGCACCTACGCTGCGTCGCGCGCGGAGCTCGACGAGCGCCGTGACGCCCTCACCCGCGAGGAGTACCCGCTCCTCGACCGCGAGCGGTCCCTCCGCCAGGAGCGCCAGTCGCTCGAGCACCGACAGGGCGCCATGCCGCTGCCGATGCACGAGGCCCGACTGGCGATGGCCCGCGCCGCCGGCATCGACCCGTCCGAGCTGCCCTTCGTCGCCGAACTGCTCGACGTGCTGCCCGGCGAGGAGCGCTGGCGCACGGCGATCGAGTCCGTCCTGGCGCCCGTCGCCCGCACGCTCCTGGTCGACCAGGACCGCCTCGCCGACTTCAGCGAGGCGATCGACGCGCTCCGCCTGCCGGTGCGCGTGCAGTTCGAGGGCGTGCCGACGGGGCCGCACATCGACGTCGACGGCGACCCGTCCATGGTGTCCGGCAAGCTCGCGATCAAGCAGTCGCCGTTCAGCACCTGGGTGCGCGAGCGCATCGAGTCCGACCGCACCGACGCCCGGTGCGTCGGGTCCGCCGCGGACCTCGGCGGCGGCGGCCGGCGCGTCACCGAGTCCGGGCAGCTCCGCGACGGTCGACGCGGTGCCCACGGCGACCGACGTCAGGCGAACGTCATCGGCTTCACGAACGAGGCGCGGGTCGCCTCGGTGGAGCAGGAGCTGGCCGCGATCGCCGAGGACCTCGCCACGCTCGAGGCCCGGCGTACCGACGTCGCCCAGGACATCACGGCGCTCGACGTCCTCCGCGCCGCGCACCAGCACATCGTCGACGTCACGTGGGAGGCGATCGACGTCGTCGGGCTCGAGGACTCGCTCGCCCGCCTCGACCAGGAACGCCAGGCACTCCTCGCCGCCGACGACGGCCTCCGCACGCTGCGTTCGGCCGTGGGTCGGCTCCGGGCGTCCCTCGACGAGGCGTCGGACCGTCGCGCCGCTGCCCGCCAGTCGGTCGCCCGGCTCGAGGAGCGGCACGCCGTGCTCGTGGACGGTCAGGACGCCGCGGCCGAGATCCTGTCGCGCTTCGAGGACACCCCTGACGCCCTGCCGGACGACCGACAGGCACAGCTGCTGTCCGAGACGTTCGAGGAGATCGGAGCACCGGACGGCGTCGACGGCTTCGACGACGCCACCCGCCGACTGAAGCGCCGGCTCGAGGAACGCCTCGCGCAGGCGCTCGACGGCGCCGCGTCGGCCTCGACCGCGTTGACGCTGACCTTCCAGCGCTACCAGGACGCCTGGCCGGACCCGAACCTCGGGACCGGCGTCGCGTCCTACCCCGACTACCGCGCCATCCTCGACCAGATCGTCGCGACCGGCCTGCACTCCCGCCGGAGCGAGTGGCGCCGACGCCTGTCGCAGTGGAGCGGCGAGGACCTCGTCCCGCTCGCCGGTGCCTTCGACCGGGCCGTCGTCGAGATCGAGGAGCGGCTCGAACCGGTCAACGAGATCCTCCGCGAGCTGCCCTTCGGTGCGAACCGCGACCGGCTGAAGATCCAGATCCGCCGGGTCACGCGCGAAGAGGTCACGGCCTTCCGCCGGGAGCTGCGGGCACTGTCGGCGTCCGTCGACACCGACCTGACGGACGACGTGCTCGAGACCCGGTTCCGCCGGCTCCGACGCTTCATGGCCGTCATCCGCCCCGACCCGTCCGTCCCGCGTGGCGGCCGGACCACGCAGCGCGACGCCGTGCTCGACGTCCGGCGACACATGGAGATCACGGCCGTGCGGTACGACACCGAGGGCAACGACCTCGGCGTGTACTCGTCCCTCGGCGACAAGTCCGGCGGTGAGACGCAGGAGCTCGTGGCGTTCATCGTCGGTGCCGCGCTCCGGTACCAGCTCGGCGACGAGACCCGGCCGCGGCCGCGGTTCGCGCCGGTGTTCCTCGACGAGGCCTTCATCAAGGCGGACTCGGAGTTCGCGGGGCGTGCGGTGACGGCGTGGCTGCGGCTCGGGTTCCAGCTCGTCGTGAGTGCGCCGCTCGACAAGGTCACGGCGCTGGAGCCCTCGATGGAGCGGCTCCTGTCGATGCGCAAGCACCCGGACACCGGACACTCGTCGATCACCGAGATCGCGCGGGCTGCCGTGGGGGCGTAGGCGCGCCGCCCGTCCCCGGGCCGCCGCCCGTCCGTGGGCCGACCGCCCGTTCGCGGGCCGCCGGGGTCGCACGAACTGCCGCCCGGCGCCGGCAGCAGCGGCACCTCGTGCGACCCCGGCGACGGGCGCACGGCATGTCGTGCGACCAGGGCGACCGTTCCCGCCACCCCCGGACTGGGGTGCCGGCAACAGCAGGCCGCCGGGCACTCCTTGGCTACGATCGCCAGGAGCTCCACCGACTCCAGCAGGGACCGTACCGTGACCACTCGCACACGCACCGCAGGCGCGATCGTCACCGGGCTCCTCGTCGCCGGCGCGCTCGCTGCGTGTGTCCCGTCCTCCACGGCACCGGGGTCGACAGCGGCACCGACCACCGCCACGGCGACTCCGCTGGTCACACCGACGCCGAAGCAGACACCGACGCCCACACCCACCCCGACCCCGACCGCGACCCCGACCGCCGTGCCGACGACGCTCCCGGTCGGCGACGTCACGTCGAACGGACGCACGTGGCGGCAGTCGTACGCCGAGGACTTCACGAAGCCCGCCGCACTCGGCACGGTGGCATCCGTCTACCCCGGCATGGGCCTCTACGACGGATTCCAGGACACCAGCGGACTCGGCACGTACGCCCCTGCGAAGGTGCTGTCCGTCGCCGACGGCAACCTCGACTTCAATTTCCACTCCGAGGACGGCCGACCGCTCGTCGCCGCGGTCATGCCGGACGGGTACGCGCCGCACACGTCGGCACGCGTCAGCATCCGCTACAAGACCACGGTCACCGACGGGTACAAGTTCGTCGGCATGCTGTGGCCGTCCTCCGACGAGTGGAACGACGGCGAGATCGACTGGCCGGAGTCACTCACGCTCGGGGCATCGCCGCGCCCCGCGTCCGCGATCCCGGGAACGTACGCGAACCGTCACGTCAAGTACGACCGCTCGGTGCAGGTCCACGCGAAGACCGACACCACCGAGTACCACGTCGCCACCACCGAGTGGGACACGGGCATCGTCCGCTTCTACTGGGACGGGGAGCTCGTCTCCTCCACCACCGAGGCCGTGCCGACGAAGCCGATGCGCGTGACCCTGCAGGGCGAGACGTGGACCGACCACGGCGCCGTCCCGACGGACGCATCGGGCACCGTGTCCGTCGACTGGATCTCCATCTGGAACTGATCCACGCGCGGTACGGTGGGCGCGTGTTCGGACGCCGCTCCCCCAGCCCCCGCCCCGACGACCGACCGGGCCTCGGTATCGGCGCCCTCGTGCAGGTCGTCGACACCGACCAGGGCGGCGAGGAGTGGGCCGACGAGCCGATCGGCGTGATCGTCGCACCGGGCGCCAGCCAGCTCGGCGGGACCCAGCGCACCTGGACGGTCGCGTTCGAGGAACCCGTGTACACGAAGGACGGCCGCGGCCCGTTCGAGCGCGCGACCGTCCTGAGTCGTCAGCTGGTGCCGGTCGAGCCGGCACCGGACACCGAGGGCTAGTACTCCTCGTTGCCGCTCTTCATCATGGCCGCGAAGGCCATGCAGACCCCCACGCCACCGAGCACGCCGATGCCGATGATGACGCCTGCGATGAGTTCGAGCATTGGTGACTCCTTGGTTCCGGGGCCGGTCTGGCTGCCCTCAGGTTAGCGGATGCCGCGCATGAGCTTCAGCACCGGCTTGGCGAGGACGAGCAGGACGACCCCGACCGCGACGGCGACGAGCCCGAGGACGGCGAAGTACGGCGCCTCGTCCGTCGGGTGGTAGTACTGCGAGAGCACCCCCGTGACGGCGGTGCCGAGCGACACCGACAGGAAGAACAGGGCCACCATCTGCGTCTGGAACTTCGGCGGTGCGAGCTTCGTGGCCACCGACTGGCCCACCGGCGACAGCAGGAGCTCGGCGATCGTGAAGACGAGCAGGATCCCGACGAGGGCGAGCAGCGGCGTGCCGTTCTGCCCGGTGCCGACGAAGGGCAGGAAGAGCAGGAACGCGACGCCCATGATGCCGGTGCCGAGGGCGAACTTCGTCGGGGTGGACGGCTGACGGTCGCCGAGCTTCGTCCAGATCGCCGCGAACACACCGGACAGCACGATGATGAAGACCGGGTTGATCGACTGCACCCACGAGACCGGCATCTCCCAGCCGAACAGGGACCGGTCGAGGCGCTCGTCGGAGTAGACGGTCACGACGGTGAACTGCTGCTGGTACAGCGACCAGAACACCGCACTGCCGATGAACAGGGGGATGAAGGCGAACACGCGCGACCGCTCCTGCGCGGTGATGCCGCTCGAGAGGATCACCACGAAGTACCCGATCGTGGCGAGGATGACGATGGCGACGACCACGGTGGGCAGGTTGTCGACGTTCAGGAGCCCCGTCAGCACGGCGACCACGATCACCGCGAGTGCCACGAGGACGAGCACGCCGATGAGCGGGAGCCGACGGCGGTCGACGGGGTTCGTGACGTGGCGCACGGACTCCGGCAGCTTGCGGCGGCGGATCGCGTACTGCACGAGCCCGGCCGCCATGCCGACCGCGGCCAGGCCGAAGCCGTAGTGGAAGCCGAGCGAGCTCTGCAGCAGGCCGGTCAGGAGCGGACCGAAGAACGCCCCGAGGTTCACGCCGAGGTAGTACAGCGAGAAGCCGGCGTCACGACGGGGGTCGTCCCGGCTGTAGAGCCCGCCGACGATCGTCGTCGCCGTGGCCTTGAGCCCGCCGGAGCCGAGCGCGATGAGCACGAGGCCGACGCCGACGCCCGCGACACCGGGGATGAGCGCGAGGGCGATGTGCCCGAGCATCACGACGATGGCACTGCCGAACAACGTCCGGTCCGCACCGAGCAGCCGGTCGGCGATCCACGCCCCGATGATCGTGAACAGGTACACGGCACCGCCGTAGGCACCCATGATCCCGCTGGCGACGCCCTTGTCGATGCCCAGCCCGCCCTGCGAGAGCGTGTAGTACATGTAGATGAGGACGATGCCCTGCATCCCGTAGAACGAGAACCGCTCCCAGAGCTCGACGGCGAACGGCGTCGACAACTCGAACGGCTGCCCGAAGAAGGTCCGCCCGCGTGCGGGTGTGGTGGTACCTGACATGCCGCACATTCTGCCCCTCGGAGCCGGGCCGCGCCGAATCGCTGAACTCGCCTCAGGAACGCCGGGCGCGGTCGTTTGGAGGGTTCCCACGACCGCGGTCGACCCACGGGCCACCCGCGTTGTCAGCCCCGGACGGCGTTCACGCGACTCGCGGGTCCGATCAATAGCGTGGGTTCTGCAACACCGGACAGAGCAGTTCAGGAGGGCTCCGACCATGGTCGACACCGCACCCGTCCACAGCACGAACACGCCCAAGGCCGACGCCGCCGGCGACCCCGCCGCGGGCACGCCCGCCGGCGGGACGGACACCGACGTCCGGATCGACGTCGACCTGCTCGCCGAGCACCTGCTCGGCCGCTGGGCGGACGACCGCCGTGCCTCGCGCCGACTCGCGCTCGACCCGGCGATGCACAAGGTCGAGGGCATGCCCTACGCCGACGCCCGCGCCCGGACGCTCGACCAGCTCCGCATCCTCGTCGACGCGGGTGCGATCCAGCGCCCCTACCCCGAGGAGTTCGGCGGCTCGAGCAACCACGGCGGCAACCTCGCCGCGTTCGAGGAGCTCACCACGGCCGACCCCTCGATGCAGATCAAGGCCGGCGTGCAGTGGGGGCTGTTCGGCTCGGCCGTGCACCACCTCGGCACCGAACGGAACCACCGCGAGTTCCTGCCGGGCATCGTCTCGTTCGAGGTCCCCGGCTGCTTCGCGATGACGGAGACCGGGCACGGCTCGGACGTCCAGAGCATCGCCACGCGGGCGACCTACGACCCGGCGACCCAGGAGTTCGAGATCCACACGCCCTTCCGCGGCGCGTGGAAGGACTACATCGGCAACGCCGCCCTGCACGGCAAGGCGGCTGTCGTCTTCGCGAAGCTCGTGACGCAGGGCGTCGACCACGGCGTCCACGCGTTCTACGTGCCGCTCCGCGACGCCGAGGGTGCGTTCCTGCCCGGTGTCGGCGGCGAGGACGACGGCTACAAGGGCGGCCTGAACGGCATCGACAACGGCCGACTGCACTTCGACCACGTGCGCGTCCCCCGCACCAACCTGCTGAACCGCTACGGCGACGTCGCCGAGGACGGCACCTACTCCTCGCCGATCGCCTCGCCCGGTCGCCGCTTCTTCACCATGCTCGGCACCCTCGTGCAGGGCCGCGTTTCGCTCGACGGCGCCGCGGTCGTCGCCCAGAAGATCGGCCTGGAGATCGCGCTGACGTACGCGGCACAGCGCCGCCAGTTCCCGACGGGCGACGGCACCGAGGGTGTCCTGCTCGACTACGGCCGGCACCAGCGCCGGTTGATCCCCCGCCTCGCCACGGTGTTCGCGCAGTCGTTCGCCCACGAGAAGCTCCTCCGCACCTTCGACGACGTGTTCAGCGGGCGTGAGGACACCCCGCAGCGTCGCGAGGACCTCGAGACCCAGGCAGCGGCCTTCAAGTCGATGTCCACGTGGTCGGCCCTCGACACGCTCCAGGAGTGCCGCGAGGCCTGCGGTGGCGCCGGGTTCCTCGCCGAGAACCGCCTCACCGGACTCCGCGCCGACCTCGACGTCTACGTGACGTTCGAGGGCGACAACACCGTGCTGCTCCAGCTCGTCGGCAAGCGCCTCCTCACAGACTTCCGCGCGAAGGCACCGAAGGACCCGGCGTCGACCGCGAAGTTCGTCGCGGCCCAGGCGGCCACGAAGCTCGCCGACGCCACCGGACTCCGGCGCCTCGGGCAGACCATGACCGACCGCGGCTCGCTCGCCGCGTCCGTCACGGACCTGCAGGACGCCAAGACGCAGCGCGACCTGCTCGCCGGCCGCGTCGACACGATGGTCACCGAGATCGGCATGCGCCTCGCGTCGGCCGGCAAGGACCGCTCACGCGGTGCCCGACTGCTCAACCGCTCGCAGCACGAGCTCATCGAGGCGGCCAAGGCCCACGCCGAGCTCATGCAGTGGGAGGCCTTCACCGAGGCCATCGACGAGGTCCCGCCGGGGGACACCCGCCGCGTGCTCGTCTGGCTCCGCGACCTGTTCGCCCTCGGCCTGCTGGAGCAGCACCTCGACTGGTACCTCATGCACGGGCGCATCACGGCGCAGCGGGCGCGGGCGGTCTCGGCGTACATCGACCGCCTCGTCGCCCGGGTCCGGCCGGTCATCCCGCAGCTGCTCGACTCGTTCGGGTACGAGGCCGGCCACGTCCGTGCACCGATCGCGCTCGGTGCCGAGCAGGCCCGGCAGGACGAGGCGCAGGCCTGGTTCGCCGCCGAGGCGGCCGCGGGTCGCCTCCCCGAGCAGGAGAAGAAGCCCCGCGCCTAGCGCTGGACGTGGGGCGCGCGTCAGGCGTCGCCGGCGGGCCCGCGGTCCTCGAGGGCCCGGCGGAGCCGCGCCTCGGCGTCGTCCCCGGCGCCGGCAGCAGCGGCAGCGGCCTCGGCGTTGGCCTCGGTCACCGCGCGCACGACCTCTTCGCGCTGGATCTTCACCCCGCGAGGCGCGTCGATACCGATCCGGACGCCGTCCCCGCGGCTGTCGAGCACCGTGATGACGATGTCGTCACCGACGAGGATCCGCTCGCCGACCTTCCGCGTGAGTACCAGCACCCGTTCAGCCTAGCGACACGACGGGGACTCCCAGCAGGTGCACCGACTCCGGCGTGGCGGTCTCCCCCGCGCCGATCGCCACGACCCCGGCCACGTGGGCTCGGTCGGCGACGGCGGCGAGCATGCGGACCGAGTCCTCGTGCTTCCGACCGACGTCCACGACGACCCAGACCTGGTCGGGTGCGAGTCCGGCGGCCGTCGCGACGTCGTCCCAGGCGGCGACCGCGAGCAGGGCGTACCCGTCGCGGACGCCCTCGGCACGGGCGAGGATCCCGCTCCGCCGGTCGGCCGCGTCGGTCGGCCGGAGTGCGTGCCGGGTCGCGAAGATCCCTGCGGCTGCGTCCACGTCGTTCGGACGACCGACGAGCAGCACGAGGTCGCCGTCGGCGGACCGGACCGACGGGCCGGGCCGGGTGGGCGCGGTGGCGGCGACCAGCTGCTCGGCCACGACGTCGTCGACGAGCCGAGCCGTCCCTCCAGGAACGACCGACGGACCGGGCACGTCCAGGAGGCGCGACCCGCCCGGCTCCTCGGCCCCCGCCTCCGGCAGTGCACGTGTCGGGCGCGGGGCGCTCCCCGTGATCCCGTCGGCGACGAAGCCGTCGAGCACCGACGCGAACGCGTCGGCCCGCGTGGACGCGGTGCCGTCGTGGCCGGCGATGCGCGCCTCCGCGGCTTCGGCGTCGGCCAGGAGCGCAGCGATGCCCACCCGCTGCACCGGCGAGTCGGCGATGGCGACGCGCGCGGTCGGGACGTCGTCGGGGCCGGGGACCTCGACGGTGGCCTCGACGTGCGCCTTGCGGAACAGCCCGCCGATGCCGGGTGTGGTGACGCGCTCGGCGGCGACGATGCGTGCGCCCGGTCCGAACTCCGAGCGGACGGCGTCCCGGAGCTCGTCGAGCGTGGCGCCGTTACGCTGCAATCGGGTCGGCGGCACGGACCACTCCCACGGTCTCGATGGTGGAGCCCGCGGCGGTGGCCTCCTGGTAGGAGAGCACCGGCAGGCCGTTCGACTGCGCGGAGACCATGCGGTGCACGGCCGGGCGGAGCTGCGGGGCGCAGACGAGGACGGCGGAGATCCCCTGGTCCTCGACGGAGCGGACGGCCTCGCGGAGCGACCCGAGGACCTGCTCGATGCGGTGGGCGTCGAGGACGATCTGGGTCCCTTGCTCGGACGGCCGGAGCCCCTCGAGCATCGACTGCTCGAGCAGCGGGTCGATCATGATGACCCGGAGCGTGCCGGCGTCGAGGTACCGGGCGGGCAGCGCGGGGCCGAGTGCGGCGCGGGCGGCCTCGACGAGCCCCTCCGGGTCGGTCGACACCTTCGCGCGGAGCGTGAGGCCTTCGCAGATCCGGCCGAGGTCGTTGATCGGGACCCGTTCGGCGAGCAGGCCTTGGAGGACCCGCTGCAGCTCGGCGAGCGAGAGCATCCCGGGGACGAGTTCCTCGACGGCCGCGGGGTTGACCTGCTTGACGCCCTCGGTGAGGACCTTGACGTCCTCGCGGGTGAGGAGCCGCGCGGCGTTGTCGCCGATGATCGCCTGCAGGTGCGTGACGAGCACGGAGACGCGGTCGATGACGGTCGCGCCGGTCATCTCGGCGGCGTGCCGGAGCTCGGCGGGGACCCACTTGCCAGCGAGGCCGAACACCGGTTCGACGGTGGTCTCCCCCGGGAGCCCCTCGAGGTGGTCGCCGAGGGCGAGCACGCTGCGCGACGGTGCGGTGCCCCGGCCGGCCTCGACGCCGGCGATGCGGATGGCGTAGGTCGACGGCGGGAGCTCGATGCTGTCGCGGGTCCGGACGGGCGGGACGACGATCCCCATGTCGATCGCGATCTTCCGGCGGAGTGCCCGGACGCGGCCGAGCAGGTCGTCCGAGGCGCCGGACACCATGTCGACCAGGTCGGGCGCGAGCAGGATCTCGAGGGCGTGCACGCGCATCTGCTCGATGAGGTCCTCGGGGGTGTCGGCGCTCGGCGCGGCGGCCTCCATGGCCTGCTGCTGGGCGACGGCTGCCTCCTCGCGCTTGGTGTTCTGCCCGAGGCGCCACCCGATGATGAGCAGCGTGGCGCCGATGACCAGGAACGGGACGATCGGCATGCCGGGGATGAACCCCATCGCGATCGCCGCCACGCCCGCGATCACGAGGGCGTTCCGCGACTGGGTGAGCTGCTGCGACGCCGAGGTGCCGATCTCGGTCTCGGCGCCGGAGCGGGTGACGATCATGCCCGTCGACACCGCCATGAGGAGCGCCGGGATCTGCGTGACCAGCCCGTCGCCGATGGTCAGGATGCCGTACTTCGACAGGGCGTCGGTGATCGACAGCCCGTTCTGCACCATGCCGATGGCGATGCCGCCGACGAGGTTGATGACGATGATGAGGATGCCGGCGATCGCGTCGCCCTTGACGAACTTCGACGCACCGTCCATGGCGCCGTAGAAGTCGGCCTCGGCGGACACGGCGGCACGGCGTTCCTTCGCCTGGGCGTCGGTGATGAGCCCCGCGTTGAGGTCCGCGTCGATCGCCATCTGCTTGCCGGGCATCGCGTCCAGGGTGAACCGTGCCCCGACCTCGGCGACGCGCTCGGCGCCCTTCGTCACGACGACGAACTGGATGACGACGAGGATCAGGAAGATGACCGCGCCGATGATGATCGAGCCGGAGACCGCCACGTGGCCGAACGCCTGGATGACGTCGCCGGCGAACCCCTCGCCGAGGACGAGCCGCGTCGACGCGACGTTCAGGCCGAGCCGGAACAGCGTCGCGACGAGCAGCAGCGACGGGAACACCGAGAAGTCGAGCGGCTTCTTCACGAACAGCGTCGTGAGCAGGATCACCAGCGCCAGCAGGATGTTGCAGATGATGAGGAAGTCGAGCAGGAAGGACGGCACCGGCAGGATCAGCAGCAGGATGATGCCGACGATGAAGACCGGGACGACGAGCTTCGGCAGGTCCTTGCGGTTCATGCGGGCACCCCTTCGGGAGTCGAGTTCGGGCGGAGCTTCCGGGGCCGGAGGTCCCCGCTGATCGTGGCCGGGTCGATGACCGTCGCGACCTCGTCCGGGGTGGTCGGCCGCGGCGGGGCGTGCGTCCCGGCCGCCGCTCCCCTGGCCTTGAGCGCCATGACGAACGACAGCACGCGGGCGACCGGCGTGTAGAGGTCGACCGGCACCTCCTGCCCGAGCTCGCACGCGGCGTGCAGCGCACGGGTGAGCGGGACGTCCTGGACGATCGGCACCCGGGCCTCGAGCGCCTTGTCACGGATCATCGCCGCGACCGGACCGGCGCCCTTCGCCACGACGCGCGGCGCGGACTTCCCCGGCTCGTACGACAGCGCGACGGCGTAGTGCGTCGGGTTCGTCATCACGACGTCCGCGGTGCCGATCGCCTGCACCATCCGGTTCCGGCTCATCGCGAGCTGTCGGGACCGGCGCTGGGACTTCACGAGCGGGTCGCCCTCGGCGTGCTTGTTCTCGTCCTTGACCTCGCGCTTGGTCATCATCGTGCGCTTGCGGTTGCGGCGGATCACGACGAAGACGTCGAGCGCGGCGAGGACCAGGCCGGCGACGATCGCCGCCCGGAGCAGGGTGCCGGTGCCGGCGGCCGCGGCGTCGAGCACGGCGGACAGCGGGAGCGATCCGCTCGTCATGAGGACGGGGACGAGTGCCTGCACGGCCATCCAGAGGACGAGGCCGACGACGGCGGTCTTGAGGAGCGCCTTGCACCCGTTCCAGAGCGCCTGGGTACCGAACACCCGCTTCAGGCCCTGGATCGGGTCGAAGTGCTCGGGCTGCGGCGCCAGCTTCCGGACGTGCACGCCGCCCTGCGCGACCGCTGCGGCCAGCACGGCGACGGCGACGACCCCGAGCATCGGGCCGAGGGTCCCGCCGAGCGAGCCGAGGGCCTCGTGGAACACGGCGTTCATGGTGCCGATCGTCGGGTCGGCGATGACGCGCTGCACGGCTCGGAGCTGCTCGGAGCCCGCGGCGGCGGCGTTGCCGATCGCGGACGGCATCATGAGTGCCGCGACCGCGATCCCGATCCACGCGCCGAGGTCCTGCGACCGCCCGATCTGGCCCTTCTGGTGGACCTCGCGCATGCGCTTCTGGGTCGCCTGCTCGGAGCGTTCTCCACTGTCGGACACGTCGTCACCCCCGTCCCGTGATCGCGGCCACCGCGTCGCCGGTGAGGGACGAGACGACGGACGGCAGGGCCATGAAGAGCGCGCCGGCGAAGACGACGGTCAGCCCGATCTTGATCGGGAAGCCCATCTGGAAGGCGTTGAGCGCCGGGGCGACGCGCGTGAGCAGGCCCAGGCCGACGTCGGCGAGGAAGAGCACCACCACGAGGGGCCCGGCGATCTGCAGCGACGAGAGGAACATCTGCGTGAGCGCGGTGACGAGCACGGACGCCAGGCCGCCGAGGTCGAACGTGCCGGTCAGCGGCACCGCGTCGAAGGAGCGCACGAGGCCGGCGACGATGAGCTGGTACCCGCCCGAGGCGAACAGCAGCGCGAGCGCCGCCATCTGGAACAGCCGCGTGAACTGGGCGCCGTTCACCTGCGACTGCGGGTCGAAGGCCTGCGCCAGCGTGAACCCGCCGAACAGGTCGATGAGCGCACCGGCCGACTGCACGGCGGCGAACACGAGGAACACGAGGAACCCGAGGGCGAGCCCGACGAGGAGCTGCGTCAGGAGCGCGAGCAGGAACGGTCCGGTGTCGAGCGACTCGTACCCGACCGCGACGCGCGGGGCGACGCCGATCGCCAGCCCGATGCCGAGGATCACCTTCACCGTCGCGGGGAAGGCGCGGTACGAGAACGGCGGCGCGATGACGAAGAACGCGACGAGGCGGACGCCGGCGAGCATCGTCGCCTCGAGGCGGTCGCCGTCGATCGACAGCTCCATCAGGCCGTTCCCAAGAGCTTCGGGATCATGTCGAACGCGACGTGCGTGAACCCGACCATCTCCGAGATCATCCAGTTGCCGCAGACGACCAGGGCGATCGCGACGGCGACGGCCTTCGGCACGAAGGAGAGCGTGACCTCCTGGATCTGCGTGACCGACTGGAACAGCGAGATCGCGAAGCCCACGACGAGCGACGTCACGAGCACGGGCGCGGCGAGCTTCGCCGACACCAGGAGCGCCTGGAGCGTGAGGTCGATGACGGCCTGCTGGTTCATCAGTGCACCACCTGGTAGCTCTCGATGAGGGACTTGATGATGAGCCCCCACCCGTCGACGAGGACGAACAGCAGGATCTTGAACGGGAGCGAGATCATGACCGGCGGGAGCATCATCATGCCCATCGACATGAGCGCCGCGGAGACGACGAGGTCGATGACCAGGAACGGGATGAAGATGACGAACCCGATGATGAAGGCGCTGCGGAGCTCGGAGATCACGAACGCGGGGATCACCGTCGTCATCGGCACGTCGGCCATCGACTTCGGGTTGTCCTGATCGGCGGCACGGGTGATGAGCGCCACGTCCTCCTCACGCGTCTGGTGCAGCATGAAGGTCCGCAGCGGCTTCGTCCCGATCTCGACCGCCTGGGTGAAGTCGAGGTGGCCGGCGAGGTACGGCTGCAGGGCGTCGTCGTTGATGTGCCCGAGGACCGGGGCCATCACGAAGAGCGACAGGAACAGCGCGAGGCCGGCCAGCACCTGGTTCGGCGGGATGGACTGCAGCGCGAGGGCGTTCCGCGTCATCGCGAGCACCACGAAGATCTTCGTGAACGACGTCATCATCAGCATGAGGGCCGGTGCGACGCTGAGCAGGGTGATCCCGATCAGGGTGACCACGGCGGACGACGGGGTGCCGTCCGGGCCGTTCACGCTGACGCTGAAGTCACCGGTCGACGGCGGCGTGGGCGTGGCGGGAGCGGTCGGCTGCACGACACCGGCCGCGTGGGCGCCGGTCGCCGTGAGCATGAGGAAGCCGGCGACGATCGTCACCCCCAGCAGGAGGAGGGCGATCAGGCGTCCGGTGCGTGCCGCGGTCACCCGGCCCGCCGGTTCCGGAGCGCCGAAGCGGCCTGCCGCCAGGTGTCGGCGGACAGGATCGACCCCTGCAGCTGCTGCGCCGTGGGCAGCGTGGTGCGCTGCGAGCGGCGGTTGCGGGGACGCATGGGCAGCGGCTGCGCCGCGTCGGACGGGAGGCTCGGCTCGGCTGCCGTCTGCTGCTCCAGTTCCTGACGGAAGCGGTCGGCCGACGGGGTCGGACGCACCGGCAGCGTCACCGGCCCGGTCACGATCGTGAGTTCCGGCGACGGCGCCTGCCCGCTGGTGAGCAGGGCGACACCGTGCTCGGAGACACCGAGCACGAGGCGCTCGCCCTCGACGTCGACGACGACGACGCTCGCCTTGCCGCCGATGCCCTGGCGGCCGACGACCTCGACCGACGCCGAGCGGCGGCCCTTGGCCTTGCCCGCACCCAGGCCGCTCTTCGCGACGCGACGGTGGAGCACCCACATCAGGGCGAGCACGACGCCGAGCGAGAGCGCGACGCGGAGGACGATGACGGCGGTGTCCACGTCGGGGCTCAGACGCTCTCGGCGACGTCGAGGATCTTCGTGATCCGGACCGCGTAGTCCTGGTCGACGACGACGACCTCGCCGTGCGCGATGAGCCGGCCGTTGAGCAGGACGTCGGCCGGGGCTCCGGCGCTGCGGTCGAGTTCGACGACCGCCCCGGGCTCCATGCCGAGCACGTCGCGCACGGACATCCGGGTGCGGCCGATCTCGACCGTCAGGGTCATCTCGACGTTGTTGATCCGGCCGAGGTTCCCCGCGGGCAGGCTCGTCGTCGGTGCCGCGGCGGTAGGTGCGGACACGGTGCCGTTCTCGCGGACGCGCAGGGCGAACCAGCCGCCGGGGACGCCACCGGCGGTCAGCTCGAACACGACCGTGTCCGGGTCGGCCAGGAGCGCCGAGGCCGACTCGCGCCGAGCGTCGCCGAGGACGCCGACGCCGAGGACAGCGGCGGCGGCCTCGAGGGACGGACGGAGCACGTCGGTCACGTCGACGATCCCGTGGTCGGTGCCGCCCGCGGCGACGACGGCCTCGAGGTCGGTGAGCACGAGGACGAGGTCGGCCGACAGGCCGCCGACGAAGGACGCGACCACCGCGTCACCGGCCGCCTCGAGGGCGACGGGGGTCGCGCCTCCCGGGACCGCCACCGCTGCCAGCGGAGCGGCCGTCGGGAGCTGCGCGGCGAGTGCCTCGGCCGCCTGCGTGTGGAGGGTGGTCGTGACGGTCATGCGGGCTGCTCCGATGTGGTGGTGACGACGATGCCGGCGAGGCGCGAGCCGTTCGCGCCGACGGCGGCGGTGCCGACGGGCTCGCCGTCGACCGCGATGGTGAGGGGGCGGTGCTGCGGGTGCGGCAGCGGCAGCACGTCGCCGACGGCGAGGCGCAGGACCTGCGACGGCAGCACCGTCGCCGGGGCGAACCGCAGGCTGACGCCGACCGGGACGCCGGCGAGCTGCGCGTCGACCAGGGCGCGGGCGTCGGCGGGGGTGACGTGGGCGGCGGCCTCGCCGAGCTGCGGCAGGACGGCGTCGGCCGGCAGCGCGAGCGTGCCGGGGGCGACGCGCTCCCCCACGCGGATCGTGAACGAGGCGACGATCATGAGGTCGCCCTTCTGGGCGGCCTGGGCGAACTGCGAGTTGAACTGGAAGCCGCCGGCGGTGACGTCGTGCGCGAGCAGGCCGCCGAACGAGTAGCGGAGGTCGTCGAGGGCGTCCTCGACGATCTTGCGGACGAGCGCCTGCTCGATCGGGGTGAACGTCCGGTCCGGCGTCGGGAGCGGCTTCGAGGCGCCGAGCGCGTGCGAGACCCAGGTGAGCGCGGCGTCGAGCGGGACCTGCAGCACGCCCTTCGGGACGACGTCCGCGATCGGGAGCAGGACCATGCCGGTGAGCGCGGGCAGCGAGGCGGCGTACTCGTCGTACGTCGTCATCTGGACCTGCTCGCACGTGACCTGGCTCACCGCGCGGACCTTCGCCGTCAGCTGGGTGCCCCACTGGCGCGCGAAGGTCTCGAAGGCGAGCTCGAGGACCCGGGCGTGCTCGCGGGCGAGCGTCGACGGGCGCGCGAAGTCGTACACCTCGGGCGCTGGCAGGGTCTCGGTCACGGGTGCGTCTATCGGTCCGCTGTGGAAGACCCGTCAGTGCTGTGCCCCGGCTGTGCCTCCTTCTGGGGGCGGGCGGTGGTGCGCTCAGCCGGCTCGTGCTCCGTCCTGCGCCTTCGCCAGGGCCGGCATCAGCGCGCTGACGTCCTGGTCCTGGTTCGACAGCACCACGATGTCGACCCGCCGGTTCAGCGTGAGGTCGGCGTCCGTCCCGCCCTTCGCCAGCGGGCGGCTCGACCCGAACCCGACGCTCTGGATGTGCTGGGCCGGCATCCCGCCGCGTTCCACGAGGTCGCGGAGCACCCCGGTCGCGCGGGCGGCGCTCAGCTCCCAGTTCGTCGCGTACGGCGCGGTGGAGTTCCGCTGGTCGGCGTGGCCCTCGACACTGACGTCGTGGCCGCTGGTCTTCAGGACCGGGGCGATGGCGTCCATGATCCGCTTCGCCTGGTCGGACAGGTCGGCGCTGTTCGTGGTGAAGTACGTCTCGCTGCCGACGAGCCGGACCGTGAGCCCGCGGGCGTCGACCGTGAACTGCACGTTCGACGTCTGCCCGGCCTTCGCGAGGTTCGCCTTGATCGCCTGCTCGATGGCCTGCAGGTCGTCGAGCTCCTTCTTGGCCGCGGCGACGTCGGCCTTCGTCGCGGTCGTCGGCACCACGGTGGAGGCCGGGTCGACGTTGGTGTCCTTCGTGCCGGACGACGCGGTCGAGTGGTCCGCCTGGGACTTGTCGACGGAGTACCCGGAGCCGTCCTTGACCTCATCCTTCGTCACGACCGTGCCCGACGCCGTGTCGACCTTCTGCGACTTCACCTCACCGAAGCCCGTGGCGAGCGAGTTCTTCAGCTGGATGTACTTCTGCTGGTCGACCGTGGACATCGCGAAGAGCACGAGGAACATGCACATCAGCACGGTGATCATGTCCATGTACGAGGCCATCCAGCGCTCGTCGGGGTGCTCGGCCTCGTCGTGCGACTTCTTCGACCGTCCACGACCGCGCCCGCGGGGGTTGGCGCTCATCGTCAGGCCGCCAGCTGCTGGTCGTCGGCGTCTGCGTCGCTGCCCTTGCCGGCCTTCGCCTTGCCGCCCTTGGCGTCCCCACCGCGCGCCGCGGGCGGGACCATGGCGGTCAGCCGCTCGCCGAGCAGGCGCGGCTGGCTGCCGGCCTGCACCGCGAGGAGCCCCTCCATGAGCAGCGTCTGGCGGTCGGCCTCGAGCTGCGCGAGCTTGCGGAGCTTCCCGCCGATCGGCAGCCACAGGAAGTTGGCGGTGAGCAGGCCCCAGAGCGTCGCGACGAACGCGCTCGCGATGAGCGGACCGAGCTCGTCGGGCTTGCCGAGGTTCGCGAGGACGTGGGTCAGCGACACCACGGTGCCGATGATGCCGACGGTGGGGGCGAAGCCGCCGAGGCCCATGAAGAACGAGCTGGCCGACCGGACCGGTGCGGCGTTCGACTCGATCTCGTCCTCGAGCAGGATCCGCAGCTCGTCGCCGTCCGTGCCGTCCGCGATGTTCTGCAGCGCCTTCTTCATGAACGGGTCGTCGTGCTTGTCGGCCTCCTGCTCGAGCGCGAGCAGACCGTTCGCACGGGCCGTCTCGGCGAGCCCGACCACGTCGTCGATGACCGACTGCGGCGGGGTGACCTTGCCGGTGAACGCCTTCGGCACGGCCTTGAAGCTGGCGATGGCGTCCTTGAGGGTCGTGCTCGCGATGCCGCAGCCGATCGTGGCGCCGAACACGAGCAGCATCGGTGCCGGCAGGAACAGCCCGGCCAGCTCGACGTGCTCCATCTCGACCATGCCGAACAGGGCGCCGAAGGCGAGCAGGATCCCGATGATCGTCGCGATGTCCACGTCAGCGACCCCCGTCCTGCGTGCGGGGTGCCCGGTCGGTGGACACGGCGTGGATCGGGGCGACCGGTGCCAGCGTCGGCTGCGGGCCGGTGGCGTTCCGCGCGGCGGTGTCCGTGCCGTAGGCCATGCCGACGATGCGTGCGCGGTACGCGGCGATCAGGTCGATGACGTCGGCCAGGGACTCGCGGACGATGTACTTGGCGCCGTCGACCATGATGAGCGTCGTGTCCGGCGTCTCCTGGATGCGCTCCACGAGATCGGGGTTGACAGCGAATCCGCTGCCGTTGAGTCGTGTGACGACGATCATGGCCCGTCCTGGTTCTCGATCGTCCCGCCGCCGTCCGTGGGGCGGGATGCTGCCCGTCCGTGGGCTGCACCGAGGACTATCGGCGGGCCGGGGCCGGTCGTTAGGCGTGACCGGCACGGTCGGATTCCGGATCGGGTGCATCCGATCGGCCCCGTCCGCCGGTAGTGCCGGTGTGACGTCGACGACGACGTCGTCCGTACCGGCCCGAAGGGGCCAGAAGGAGACCCGACATGCGCAAGACACTCGCCACCGGCCTCGCCGCCGGTGTGCTGCTCGCCGCCGCTGCGGCCGCGGTCCCGGCGGCCACCGCCTCCGCCGCCACCGGGGACGCGACGCTCTCCGTCCTGCACGCCGTCCCGGACGTCACGGTCGACGTCTACCTGGACGGGAAGCGCGCCCTCGACGACTTCACGCCGGGGACCCTCGCCGGCCCGATGATGGTCCCGGCGGGCGCCCACCAGCTCGCGATCACCGCCTCGGACGCAGCCGATGCGTCGGAGCCGGTCATCGGCCCCGTGGACGTCACGCTCGACGCCGGCGGGAACTACACCGCCGTCGCGCACGACGACACCAGTGGGAAGCCCACCGCCACGCTCTTCACGAACGACGTCTCGGCGACCCCGGCCGGACAGGGCCGTCTGATCGTCCGGCACGTCGCGGCCGCACCGGCGGTGGACGTCCTCGCCGGTGGCGAGGCCGTCGTCAGCAACCTGTCGAACCCGGACGAGCAGGCACTCGAGCTCCCCGCCGGAACCGTCTCGGCATCCGTCGCCGCCACCGGCACGACCGACCCGGTGATCGGTCCGGCCGACGTCCCGGTCACCGCCGGAGCCGACACGATCGTGTACGCCTGGGGCAGCCTCGACGACGGCAACCTCGCCCTCGCCACCCAGACGATCTCGGACCTCGGCGGTACGCCGAACGGCGTCCCGGCTGGCAACGCCGGACTCGTCGCGACGAACCGGACCGACACCGCCGGGATCGTCGGCGGGACGGCAGCAGCCCTCGCGGCTGCGGTCGCGATCGGCGCGGTGGTGCTCCGGCGCCGCCGCACCGTGACCGGGGACCAGCGGCAGGACTCGGGTCACTGACCGTGCCGTCCCCGGTCCGGACCACCGCGGCGGCGCTCGTCGTCGCCGCGGTGGCCGCGACCATCCTGACCGGGTGCTCGTCGGGCGGCTCCCCCACCCCCGACGGGCACCCCTCGACCGCGATCGTCACCGGTCCGTCGTCGACGCCGACCCCGGTGCCGTCGGCGTTCTCGACCGCGGTGCCGCAGGTCCGCGCCACGGTCCCGCCGGCCGTCCGGGTCGCCGCTCCGTCCCGGATCGCCGTCGACTGGGCCGGGGTGCGGGCCGAGGTCCGTCCCGAGGGCGTCGACGACCGGGGCGGGATGTCCCTGCCGCCCGATCCGGCCGTCGCCGGCTGGTACCGGTACGGCGCTGCACCGGCGTCGACCACGGGGACCGTCGTGATCGCCGCCCACGTCGACGCCGTCGGCTACGGCGTCGGACCGTTCGCCCACCTCCGGGACGTCCCCGCCGGCACGACCGTCACCCTGACCGACACGGCCGGTGACCGGACCCGGTGGCGGATCGACTCGGTCGCCCTCGTCGCCAAACGCGGCCTCCCGTGGGCCTCGGTCTTCCGGACCGACGGACCGCGACGGCTCGTCCTGGTCTCATGCGGCGGCGTGTTCGACGAGGCCACCCACCACTACGAGAGCAACCTCATCATCAGCGCCACGCCCGCCTGACCGGACCGAGCACGTCCGCCGTACGATCGGGTCACGGTCGACGACGACCACGCCAGCGACAGGATCCAGTGACGACCACCCTCCCGGACGACAGCGAGCTCTCCGACGCGTTCAGCGCCGGGAGCGAGGACGCCCTGCGCGCCGTCTACGACCGGTGGTCCCCGCTCGTCTACTCGTTGGCGCTCCGCGCGCTGGGCGACCAGTCGGCGGCCGAGGACGTGACGCAACAGGTCTTCGTGAAGGCCTGGCGCCGGAGTGCCAGCTACGACCCGGGGCGGGCCCCGCTCGGCGCCTGGCTCGTCGGGATCACCCGGAACTGCATCGCGGACGCCTTCGCGGAACGGACACGGCACGCCAGGACCACCGACCCGACCGTCGTCGAGGAGACCGCGGCGGCACCGGAGTCCGAGTTCGACCTGGCCGAACGCGCACTGGTCGCGGGCGAGCTCGACCGCTTGGACGACGTGCCACGCCGGGTCATGCGCTTGGCGTTCTACGACGAGCTGAGCCATCGTGAGATCGCCGAACGGCTCGGACTCCCCCTCGGGACCGTCAAGAGTCACATCCACCGAAGTCTGGCTCGGCTCCGAACACGTCTCGAGGTGATCGAATGAAGCACGTCGACGACGAGACGCTCGCCATGCTCGCGGTCTCCGGTGTCGTGGCCGACGACGCCGTGACGGAGCACCTCGCGGCCTGCGCCCGGTGCCGCGACGAGGTCGCGGACCTGCAGCGCGTCGCCGCCGTGACGCGGTCGTCCTCCCACGTCCGGCTCGACGCGCCCCCGGAGGCGGTCTGGGACCGCATCGCCGCCGAGGTCCGGGACGGTCCGCCGCGCGACCTCCCGGCGGAGTCACCCGCACCGGTCGCGGTCTCCGGAGCGGGCCGCCCAGGAGGAACGACCCGCCCCCGCGGACGGGTCACCCCCGGTGGGCCCCGCGTCCACCGCCGTCGGCGCGTCCTCCTGACCGTCGCGGCCGTCGTCGGGGCGTTCGCGATCGTGCTCGGGATCGGCGTGGCGACGGGTGCCCTGCCCGGGCTCCCCGGCTCGGCGTCCGAGACCGTGCTCGCACGGGCGGAGCTCGACGCGCTGCCCGGATGGTCCGGGGCCGGTGGCACCGCCGAGCTGGAACGGGACCGCGACGGGCGGCTCTCGCTCGTGGTCGACCTGCGCGGCGGGACCGGACGAACGGGTACCGGTGCCCTGCGCGAGGTGTGGATGATGCGCTCTGACCTCGACGGGCTCGTCAGCGTCGGGTTCCTCGACGGCGACCGCGGGCGGTTCACGGTCCCGTCGGGCATGGACACCGCACGCTTCCCGGTCGTCGACGTCTCGGCCGAGGCGGACGACGGCGACCCGGCGCACTCGGGCGACTCGATCGTGCGCGGCCGGCTCGCACGCCCCTGACCGAGGGCGTGCGCAGTAGCCTGACGCCGTGATCACCCCCGAGGACCTGCTCGTGGGCCCCCGAGGCCGACGCTTCTGCTTCGAGCTCCTCGGACACGCGGCCGACGAGTCGTCCGCGGTCGCCCACGCACTCGAGGTGGTCATCGACACGGTCGACCCGCGGTCGATCGACACCACGCAGGTCCTCCGCGCGCTCGCGGACACGGCCGACACCGCGATGTCCTGGCAGGAGCCGGACGCGACCGACGTCCTGCTCGCCCGGTCCGACTTCGCCCCGGCGCTCGCCCGGCTCGCGAGCACCTGGGCGTCCCTCCCCGCGGTGACCGCCGTCGTCGAACCGCCCGGAGCGGTGACGCAGTGGAGCACGGTCTTCGACGGCGAGCACGGGCGGCACCCCGACCGCGGCACCGGTCCGGGAGCAGCAGCCCGGAGCCTCACTGCGTGGCACCGCGCACTGACGACCGAGGTGGCCGCCGTGCGGCCCCGCGATCGTCGTCGCCCGGCCGCGGCGAACGTGAGCGGCTCCTGGTGGTCGACACCACCGTCCGAGCTCGTCACCACCACCGCCGCCGTCGGGACCCTCGGCCCGATCGGGCTCTGGGCGGTGGAGGACGGGCTCGGCTGGGAGCGTGCCACCGTCGCGCCGATCCACCCGACACCGGACGTCCGCGTCCTGGTGGTCGACTCCGCGGAGGACTGGGGTGCGCTCTGCCGCCGGTGGTCCGTCGACGTGAGCGACACGACGCGCCGGCACGACTGGTACCGCACCACCGGCCGCGACGGACGGTGGCTGACACCGGACTGGTCCGCGCTCGCCGAGACCCACGACGCCGTCCACGTGACCGTCCGCGCGTGGCTCCGCGCAGCCGGCACCGCGATCCCGGTCGACCCCGACACCGCGAGCGTCATCGCCGGGTGGACGCCGGACACCACCGTGTGGCTGCGCGACCCGCAACCGGTGGTCGACGACGACGCCGCGACCGTCTGGACGTTCGACGGCGACGGGCTCCGCTGGACGACAGGTGACGACGAAGTTCTCACAGACGGTGTATTCCCGACCCGATCCTGAGAAGCCTGGGCGTTGTCCCCCGCGATTTATCTCATGAGCGTGTTAGCGTGCCCCTCATGACCGACACCACCATCGTCGCTCCCCCGACCACCCCGGCCCCGCTCCGCGAGGTCGGCGCCCTCATCCGGGGCGCCCGCAAGGGTCGCAGCATGACCCAGGCCCAGCTCGCCGAACGCGTCGGCACGAGCCAGAGTGCCATCAACCGCATCGAGCAGGGCGGGCAGAACCTGTCCCTCGAGATGCTCACCCGCATCAGCGACGCCCTCGACCAGCAGATCGTCTCGATCGGCGGCGCCCCGCAGCGTGCCCACCTCCGCGTGCAGGGCGGCCGCAAGCTCAGCGGCTCGATCGCGGTGAACTCGAGCAAGAACGCCGCCGTGGCGCTCCTGTGCGCCTCGCTGCTGAACCGTGGCGTGACCCGACTGCACAAGGTCGCGCGCATCGTCGAGGTCGACCGCATCATCGACGTGCTCCGCAGCCTCGGTGCGACGGTCACCTGGTCCGAGGACGGCGAGACCCTCGAGATCGTCGCCCCGTCCGACCTCCGTCTCGACGCGATCGACGCCGATGCCGCCCGCCGGACCCGCAGCGTCCTCATGTTCCTCGGTCCGCTCAGCGGCCGGTACGAGTCCTTCCGTCTGCCGTACGCCGGCGGCTGCGACCTCGGCACCCGCACGGTCGAGCCGCACCTCATCGCCCTGCGCCCGTTCGGCGTCGACGTCGAGGCGACGTCGGGCTGGTACGAGGTCGACGTGGCGAACACCGAGGTCCCGACGAAGTCGGTCGTCCTCACCGAGCGCGGCGACACCGTCACCGAGAACGCGATCCTGGCCGCGGCCGCCCGCGACGGCGAGACCGTCATCCGCAACGCCAGCCCGAACTACATGGTGCAGGACCTCTGCTTCTTCCTCGAGCTCCTCGGGGTGGAGATCGAGGGCATCGGCACCACCACGCTCCGGATCACCGGCAAGAGCCGCATCGACGAGGTCGTGGACTACTGGCCGAGCGAGGACCCGGTCGAGGCGATGAGCCTGCTGACCGCCGGCATCGTCACCGACTCCACGCTCACCGTCACGCGCGCACCGATCGAGTTCCTCGAGATCGAACTCGCGACCCTGGCCGAGATGGGCCTGCGCTTCGACGTCACCGACGAGTACCCCGCCGCGAACGGCCGCACCCGCCTGGTCGACATCACGGTGCACCCGTCCGAGCTGCACGCGCCGATCGACAAGATCCACGCGATGCCGTTCCCCGGCCTGAACATCGACAACCTGCCGTTCTTCGTGGTCATCGCCGCGATGGCGGAGGGCACCACGCTCGTGCACGACTGGGTCTACGAGGGCCGCGCGATCCACCTGCTCGACCTCACCCGCCTGGGCGCGAGCGTGACCCTGCGCGACCCGCACCGGCTCGACGTGACCGGCCCGACGCACTTCTCGGGTGCCGAGGTCAGCTGCCCGCCGGCCCTCCGCCCCGCCGTGGTCATCCTGCTGGCGATGCTCGCGGCCAAGGGCGAGAGCGTCCTGCGCAACGTCGGCATCATCGCCCGCGGCTACGAGCAGCTGCAGGAACGGCTCAACTCGCTCGGCGCGTCCATCGAGACGTTCCACGACTGACGCACCGGAGGCCGCACCCGGCCGCCTGCCGACGTGACCCGACGGCCCGTCCCCGCAAGTGGGGACGGGCCGTCACCCGTCCCGGGTGAACCGAGCCGTTCCTCCAGGCCGATGCCCAGGAGCGCTCCACTGCCCACCCAGGCCGACGGTGCTGGATGGGCTGATGGCCACGAGATCGCTCCTGACCGTCCCCCTGCTCACCACCGTCGCAGCCGCCGCCCTGGCGTGGTTCGTGCTCGGTCCGGCCGCCGCGCTCGCGTTCGTCGCGCTCGCACTGCTCGAGATCGCGATGGCGGCCGACTCGTCGGTCCCGATGGCCGGCATCGCGTCGCGCCTGCACTCCCCCGCACGGCGGCTGTTCCTGTCGCTCGGCATCGTCGCTGGTGTCCTCGCGATGCGGCTGCTGCTCCCACCGGCCGCGGTGGCGGTCGGCGACGCGACCGACCCGGCGAGCTCGGTGGGCGAGGCCGTGTTCGCACCGGGCTCGTTCTCGGCGCACCTCGCCGAGGTGCGGCCGGCCCTCGCCGCCTTCGGCGCCGCGTTCATCTGGCTCGTGTTCGCCGAGTACCTCTTCAACACGGACCGCGCGTCGCGTCGGTCCTGGCTGGGCCGACTGGAGGCGCGGCTCGCCCGGGTCGCCCGCCCTCGCGTCTGGTCGCTGGTCACCGCCGGCACCGGGGTGCTGCTGACCTCGGTGCTCGTGGGGGTCGACGCCGGGTGGTCCCCGCCGACGCTGCTGCCGGTGGTCCTCGGCGGGACGATCGGCATCGGCGCGTACCTCGGCTCGAAGCGGATCGCGGCGTGGGCGCTCCGGAGCACGGACGGGACCGACACGGCGTCGATCGGGACCGGGAGCGGCGCCTGGCGGATCCACGCCTACGCCTCGACGGTCGTCTTCGAACGCGGGCTCGTGGTGTTCATGCTGTTCGAGATCCTCGACGGGGTCTACAGCCTGTCCGGCTCCGGTGTGCTCGGCGGTGACGGGCTCGGGGCGCTCGAACAGGCGGCCGTGGCGATCGCCGCGATCGGGGTCGGGGCGGTGTTCCTCGCGCGCCTGACCTCGCGGCTCGACGAGGCGTCGGGGCTGAAGCGGCTCCGGTACCTCAAGGCGGGGGCGGCGTACGTGCTGGGCATCCTCGCGGTGCTGCTGTGGACGAGCCTGCTCGTGCCGATCCCCGGCGTCGTCGTCGGGTGGTTCGGCAGCGTCGTGATCGGCCTGGCGCTCGCGACCTCGCTGCCGTGGGGTGCGTGGTGGCGCCGGGCGCGGCGGTCGTTGCCCGGTGGGGCGCGCGCCGCGCGGGGCTGAACGGTCCGGTGTCAGCCGCGACCGACGAACGGCATGGCGGTCGGCATGACCGTCAGGTTCGGCACGTTGGTTCCGGCCGGCATCCCGGCCATGTAGGCCACCGCCCGGCCCGTCTCGGCGACGTCCATCGTCGGTTCGGGGCGGATCGAGCCGTCCGCCTGCATCGTCCCGTCCGCCGCGCCCGACCCCATCGTGGTGGCGGCGTTGCCGATGTCGAGCTGCCCGCAGGCGATGCCGAACGCCCGACCGTCGAGCTGGAGCTGCTTGGTCAGGCCGGCCACCGCGTGCTTGGCGACCGTGTAGGGCGCGGAGAGCGGACGCGGTGCGTGCGCGGAGATCGAGCCGTTGTTGATGATGCGGCCGCCCTGCGGTGTCTGGGTCCGCATGATCCGGAACGCCTCGCGGGCGCAGAGGAACGAACCCGTGAGGGTCACGGCCAACACCTCGTCCCAGGTGTCGAGCGTGATCTCGTCGAACTGCGTCGCCGGCGCCCCGGTGCCGGCGTTGTTGAACAGGAGGTCGAGTCGGCCGAACCGCGCGACGGTCTCGTCGAAGAGCCGTCGGACGTCCGCCTCGACCGAGACGTCGGCGACGACCGGCACGATGCGCTCCGAGACGGCCGCGACCTCGTCGAGCGGGCCACGCCGCCGTCCGGCGACCACGACCGTCCACCCGTCGCCCGCCAGCGCGAGTGCGGCGGAGCGGCCGATCCCGCTGCCGCCGCCGGTCACGACGGCGATGCGGGTGTCACGCGCGCGGGCGGGGATCGTGTCGTCGCTCATGGCGGCACGCTACCGCGGACGTCCGCGCCCGTGTGTCATGCGTCGACCGCCCCGTCGGGCACCGACGCGACCAGGCCCGCTCGCCGACGGAGGTCGAACGCGGCCGCGACCAGCTCCCGGGTGCGCGGGTGCCGTCCCGCGTCGAACAGCTGCTCGGCCGGACCGACGTCGACGATCCGCCCGGCGTCGAAGACCGCGATCCGGTCGGCGACGCGACGCACCACCGCGAGGTCGTGCGACACGAAGACGCACGTCGTCCCGGTGGTGCGCTGCAGGTCGAGGACGAGGTCGAGGATCCGCGCCTGCACGGACACGTCGAGCGCCGAGGTGGGCTCGTCGCACACGACCAGCGGGACGGGACCGGCGAAGGCCCGGGCGATGGCGACGCGCTGCTTCTGTCCGCCGGAGAGCTGCGCCGGCCGGCGGTCGAGGACCGCGGCGTCGAGCCCGACGCGGGCGGCGAGGTCTTCGGCGCTGCCCTCGCCACCGAGCAGTCGGATCGCCCGGCCGAGCACCTGCCGGACGGTCCGCCTCGGGTTGAGCGACGCGTCGGCGTTCTGGAACACGACCTGGACGGGCGGGGTCCGTCGCCCGGGGCCGTCGCCCGGGGCGGAGGCGGCCGTGGTCACCGTGCCGTCGTACCGGACGAGTCCGGCGAGGGCACGTCCGAACGTGGTCTTGCCGGAGCCGGACTCCCCGACGACGCCGAGGACCTCGCCCCGGTGCAGGTCGAGGTCGATGCCGTCGAGGGCGACCGCACCGTCGTACTCCTTGCGGAGGCCGCGGACCGACACGAGCACGTCGTCCTCCGTGGTGCCGCGTGCGGCCTTGCCCGCGGTGATGTCCGGCAGCGCCTCGACGAGCTGCACCGTGTACGGCTCGGACGGCGCACCGAGCACCGTTCGGGCGGACCCCTCCTCGACGAGCACGCCGTGCCGGAGGACACCGACCCGCTCGCAGTGCGCGGCGACCAGCGGCAGGTTGTGGCTGATGAGGAGCGTGGCGAAGCCGGTCTCCTCGCGCAGTTCGTCGATCAGCGCCATGATCCCCGCCTCGACGGTGCTGTCGAGGCCGGTCGTGGGCTCGTCGAGCACGAGCAGCCGCGGCCGGGAGACCAGGGCCATCGCGATCGCGACGCGCTGCTGTTGCCCGCCGGACAGCTCGTGCGGGTACCGGACGCCGATCGTGTCCGGGTCGGGCAGGCCGACGCGGGCGAACGCCTCGACCGTGCCGGACTCGGCCTCGGCCCGCCCGGACCCGGTGGCGCGGAGCACCTCGGCGACCTGACGGCCGACGGGCATCGTCGGGTTCAGCGCGAGGCCCGGCTCCTGGTGCACGACCGCGACCACGTCACGCCGGAAGCGCCGGAGCCGTTCGCGGCGGAGCGTGGGGACGTCCGAACCGTCGACGACGATCGCCGCCGCCGAGACGTCGGCATCCGGACCGAGCGAGGCGGTGAGGGTCCCCGCCACCGTGCTCTTGCCGGAGCCGGACTCGCCGACGAGGCCGTACGACCCGCCCGCCTCGATCGTGAACGACACCCCGTCGACGACCCTGACACCGCGGTACGCGACGGTGAGTCCCTCGACCCGGACCAGCGGTTCGCTCACTCGGTGACCTCCTTGAGGTTGTCCGCGATGAGGTTCGCGGCGACGACGATCGACGCCACGGCGACGCCCGGGAAGACGACCGTCCACCAGGCGGCCTGCAGGTAGGCGCGGTTCGCGTTGATGTCGAGGCCCCAGTCGGCGGCCGGAGGTTGCGACCCGAGGCCGAGGAAGGACAGCGACGCGGTGATGAAGATGGCGGCACCGAGGCTCAGGACGGCCTGCACGACGAACACCCCGACGACGTTCGGCAGGAGCTCGGTGAGCATCGCCCGGAGCGCGCTCTCGCCCTGGAGCCGGGCCGCCTGCACGTAGGACTTGCCCATCTCGACGAGCACCGCGGCGCGGACGATGCGCGCGATGCCCGGTGCGAACAGCACGCCGACGATGAGCACGAGCGCCGGCGTCGAGACGCCGAACGCCCCCACGAGCACCACCAGGAAGATGAGGCTCGGCAGCGCGAGGAGCACGTCGAAGAACCGCATCAGGGCGGTGTCGACCCAGCCGCGGTGGAAGCCCGCGACGAGCCCGAGCGTGCCCCCGAGGACGGTCGCGAGCGCGGCACCGAACGGGCCGATCACGAGCGCCGGGCGGGCTCCGGCCGCGACCCGGGCGAAGACGTCGCGCCCGAGCGAGTCGGTGCCGAACCAGTGCGCCGCACTCGGCGCCTGCAGGAGTTCGCCGGTCTTCGCGAACGGCTGCAACCCGAGCGCGTGCCACCCGACGGCGAGGACGACCCACCAGACGAGGACCGCGACCGAGACGAGGAAGGTCGGGCGACCCAGCAGCGCGCGCCAGCCACGGCGGGCACGGCGCGACCCGGCGGTCTGCTCCGGCCCGGTGGCGACCGGGGCGTCGGTGGCGAGGGCTCCGGGGACGACGGCGGTCATGCGGTGACCCGCCGTTCGAACCGGATCCGGGGGTCCACCACGACGAACAGGAGGTCGGTGAGCAGCAGCGCGCCGAGGGACAGCGCTCCGGCGAGCATCACGCCGCTCTCGAGCAGGAGCGCGTCCTTCCGCTCGGCGGCCGACACGAGCAGCGCGCCGAGCCCCGGGTACGAGAAGAGCGTCTCGACGATCACGCTCCCGCCGAGCAGGGTGCCGAGGTAGATCCCGAGCACCGAGAACGTCGGGATGAGCGCGTTGCGGACGACGTGCCGCCGGACGATCTGACCGGTCGTCAGCCCCTTCAGCACCGCGGTCCGGTGGAACTGCGACCGGATCGTCTCGATGACGCCGGCCCGCACCATCCGGGTCAGGACGGCGAGGTACGCCAGGGCCAGCACGACCGCCGGCAGGGTGAGCACCCGGAGCCGCTCGCCGAACCCCGCGTCGAGCGCCCCGGACGCCTGCACGGGCACGACGCGGAGCCAGACCGCGAAGACCAGCAGCAGGACGATCCCGACCACGAACTCCGGGATCGCGGAGACGGTCAGCAGGCCCACCGTCACGGCACGGTCCGACCTGCGCCCCTGTCGGTAGGCCTGCACGGCGCCGAGCACGAGGGCGACCGGCACCATGATCACGAAGGCGTACGCGCCCAGCAGGAGCGAGTTGCCGAGCCGTCCGAGCACCAGGTCCCGCACCGGCTCGGAGTACACGAAGCTCGTGCCCCAGTCGCCGGTCACGAACCCGCCGATCCAGTGCAGGTACCGGCTCACGAGGGAGCCGTCGAGTCCGTGGTCGACGTTCCAGGCCTGCACCTGCGCCGCCGTCGCGTACTGCCCGAGCGCGTTCCGACCGGGGTCCCCCGGGACGACCTGGACCAGCCAGAACGTGAGGATCGAGACCACGACCAGGACGAGCGGGATCTGGACGACCCGCTGGCCGACGAGGGACAGCAGACGACGACGGCGCGCGGTGCTCATGACGAGGTGACCCCGATCCCGCGGAAGTCGAACCCGCCCGGGAAGTCCTGCCCGGACCGGAAGGTCCCCGTCACGCGCTTCTGCAGCAGGATGCTGCTCGACGCGAACGCCGGCACGATCACCGGCAGATCCGTCCACTCGATCGTCGCGATCCGGTCGGCGAGGTCCTGCCGCTCGGACTCCGACGTGGTCGACTCGTACTGGTCGACGAGGGTCTCGAGCTCCGGGTTCGAGTACTTCGACGCGTTCCAGGCGGCGCCGGACCGGTAGATCAGGTCGACGTACTGGGCCGGCAGTCGCTGCGCCCAGTTCGTGATCGTCACCGGGGCGTTGAGCCACGGCGTGTCGGCCCCGTCGGCGTAGTACTGCGCGCTCGTGAGGACCTTGAGCGTGACGTCGAACCCGCCGACGGCCTCGAGCTGCTGCTGCACCACCTGGGCGAGCGCCTTCTCGGCGTCGAGCGTGGTGATCTCGAACGACACGGTCTTGCCGCCGAGGAGCTCCCGCACCTTCGCCGCGTCCTGCGACCGCTGCTCGAGGCCCTTCGGCTGGATCGCGGAACTCGGGAAGAACGTGGTGTCGTTGCCGACCTCGGCGTTCCCGCCGTAGACCGTCTTGACGATCTCCTTCCGGTCGAGCGCCAGGGCGAACGCCTCGCGGACGTCCGGGTCGTCGAACGGCGCCTTGGTCACGTCGAGGAAGATGCCGTCGAACTTGTTGTAGTACGGCTTGGTCTCGTTGTAGTCGGAGGCCTGCAGCGTCGAGGTCGCGGTGGGGCTCGACGCGATCTGGTCGATCTCGCCGCTCTGGAAGGCCAGCAGCTGTGCCTGGTCGTCGGCGTAGAACTTCACGTCGACCTTCTCGAGGTCGACGTCCTTCGCGTCCCAGTAGTCGGGGTTCTTCGTGAACGTCGCGCCCTGGCCGGCGGAGTACTTCGACAGCACGAACTGGCCGGCACCGACGGGCTGCTTCGCCCAGTTCGTCGACGCCGTGAAGCCGGCGGGCTGGATCGTCGTGTTCGAGCCGGTGAGCAGGTACGGGAAGTCGGCGTAGGGCTTGTCGAGCGTGAACTCCACGGCGGAGTCGCCGTCCGCGGCGACGGACCCGAGGATGCCCTCGAAGCTCGACTTGCCGGGCGACTGGCTGTCCGTGCCGATGATCGAGTCGAACGTCGCGACGACGTCCTTGCTCGTGAGGGCGGCGCCGTCCGAGAACTTCAGGCCGTCGCGCAGGGTGACGGTCCAGGTGCGGCCATCGGACGAGGCCTTCCAGGAGTCGGCGAGCCGGCCCTCGAGCTTGCCCTGCGCGTCCTGGCTGAGGAGTCCCTCGGATGCCAGCCCGACGATGAACATCGCGTTGTAGTCGGACGTGGTGAGGGGGTTGATGGTGCTGTCGGGCTCCTGGAGGCCGAGCGTGTAGGTGCCGGCGTCCGACGAGCCGGACGAGGCCTCGCCGCCGGACGAGCACGCGGCGAGGGTGAGGGCGAGGGCGGACGCGGTGGCCGCGAGGGCGAGGCGCTTGAGGCGACGCCGCCGCGACGTGAGGTCGACGGTCATGGTTGGCTCCTGGGTTCGGGGTGCAGGGGGTCGTGCGGTCAGCGGTGCGCGCGGTCGGGCACGCGGGGGTGTCCGAACCGCTCGCGCAGGGTGAGGTCGTCGTACGTGGTGGCGGTCCGGCCGCGGCGCTGCAGCTCGGGCACGACGTGGTCGACGAAGCGGTCGATGCCACCCGGCAGGTACGGGAACTGCACGATGAAGCCGTCCGCTCCGCCGTCGTCCGCGAGTTCCTCGAGCCGGTCGGCGATCTCCGGCCCGGTGCCGGTGAGCAGGCTCCGCCGGTACGACCACGAGTAGACGTCGCGGGGCGTCGCCGGCCCGTCCGCGAGCAGGCGCTCGACCGCGGGCTTCGGCGACCGGGTCTCGTTCGAGGTGTCGAACTCCTCGGCGTAGTCGAACGGCACGTCGACGTCGCGCCCGGACAGGTCCTGGCCGAGCTGGTGCGACACGTCCTCGAGGATGAGCGCATCCGGGGTGAGCGCCAGGATCGCGTCCGCCTCGGCCCGGGCGTCGGCGGCGGTCTCCCCCACGACCGGCATGACCGAGGGCATGATCTTCACGGCGTCGGCAGCGCGACCGTGCCGGACCGCCCGGGCGCGCAAGTCGTCGACGAACCGACGGACGTCGGCCGCGGACCCACCCCGCGTGAACACGGCGTCCGCGGTGTCGGCGGCGAGCTCGAGGCCGGACTCGGAGCCGCCGGCCTGGAACAGCAGCGGGTGGCCCTGCGGCGGCCGGGCGATGTTGAGCGGACCGCGCACCCGGAAGAACTCCCCGTCGTGGTCGAGCCGGTGCAGCCCGTCCCGGTCGGCGAAGATCCCGGACGCGGCGTCCGCACGGATCGCGTCGTCGTCCCAGCTGTCGAGCAGACCGTGGACGACGTCGACGAACTCGCGGCCGCGCTCGTACCGGCGGGAGTGGTCGATGTGCGCGTCGCCGCCGAAGTTCCGGGCCTCTTCGTCGTAGCGGCTCGTGACGAGGTTCCACGCCGCGCGGCCCCGGCTGATGTGGTCGAGGGAGGCGATCGTCCGCGCCACGTGGTACGGCTCGTTGTAGGTGGTCGAGACCGTCGCCGCGAGTCCGATGCGGCTGGTCACCTGGGACAGCGCCGCGAGCAGGGTGAACGGCTCCGGGCGGAGCGCGCCGTAGTGGTCGACGCCCGACGGGTACCGGTCCCAGAAGTACAGGCCGTCCGCCAGGAACAGCGTGTCGAAGAACCCGCGCTCGGCGCTCTGCGCGATGTGGCGGTGGTGGCCGATCGTCAGGTGCTCGGCCGGCCGCGACGACGGGTGCCGCCAGCCGGTGACGTGCGCGCCGCCGGGGTGGAAGGCGAACGCACCGAGCAGGATCCGGTCGCTCATGCCGAGACCTCCGCCGTCCGGAGCGTGCTCGCCGGTCGCGCCAGCCCGAGGTGCTCGCGCAGGGTGTCCCCGCGGTACGCGCGGTCGTACACGCCGCGGCGTTCGAGCTCCGGCACCACCTGGTCGACGAACCGGTCCACGCTCACCGGGATCGACGAGAACGCGAGCATGAAGCCGTCCGCGGCGTCCTGCTCGTAGCGCTCGGTCAGCCAGTCCGCGATCTGCTCGGGTGTTCCGGGCAGGAACCGGCGCCGCAGGATCGTCCGGTAGACCTCGCGCAGCGTCGTGGCGTCCGCGGCGATGCGTCGGATCGACTCGCACACCGACTTCGACTGGGTGATCGACGACTCGTCGAAGACGTGCTCGAACGGCGCGTCGAGCGGCCGGTCGGACAGGTCGGTCTGCAGGTAGTGCGAGAGCAGGTCGAGCGAGACGCGGTCCGGCGTGAGCTCCTCGATCTCGTCGAGCTGGCGCAGCGCGTCCGCCTCGGTGTCGCCGATGACGGGCGACACGGCCGGCAGGATGAGCATCGACGACGGGTCGCGGCCGTTGTCGACGGCTCGGCGCTTGTAGTCCGCGTACAGCGCCTGCGCGTCGGCGAGCTCGTCCTGCCAGAGCGTGAACACGCCCTCGGCCTTCGCCCCCGCCAGCGCTCGGCCGGCCTCGGACGCGCCGGCCTGGAACAGCACCGGGTGCGCCTGGGGCGGACGGGCGATGTTGAGGGGTCCCCGCACTCGGAAGAACTCCCCCTGGTGGTCGAGGACGTGCAGGCCCTCGCGCTTGGCGAAGTACCCGGACTGCTTGTCGTGCAGGAAGGCGTCGTCGTCCCAGCTGTCCCAGAGTCCCTGCACGACGTCGACGAACTCGGCCCCGCGCCGGTAGCGCACCGCGTGGTCGAGGTTGGCGTCGCGCCCGAAGTTCCACGCCTCTTCGTCGGAGGCGCTCGTGACGAGGTTCCACGCGGCGCGGCCCTCGCTGAGGTGGTCGAGCGAGGCGAGCTTCCGGGCGACGTGGTACGGCTCGTTGTACGTCGTCGACACCGTGGCGGCGAGTCCGATGTGCTCGGTCCGCTGCGAGAGCGCGCCGAGCAGCGTGAAGGGCTCGGTGCGGATGTTCACGACGTGGTCGATGCCCGAGTCGAACCGGTCCCAGACGTAGAGCTCGTCGGCGATGAAGAGCGTCGCGAACCCGCCGCGCTCGAGCGTCTGGGCGAACCGGACGTAGTACTCCACGTCGAGGTACTGCTCCGGTTCGCTGCCGGGCAGCCGCCAGCTCGTGACGTGTTCACCGCCCGGGTAGAAGACCATCCCGCCCAGCACGAGGCCGCCGTCGCGCGTCATGCCGTCACCGCCTCTCGTGTCCGTGCCGGTGCGACCGGCCCCACCGTCGCCCCGATGCGCGGCGCGACGTCCTCCGCGAACAGCGCGAGGGCCTCGCGCCGACGCTCCTGGTCGGCGTAGCCGTGCTCGACCTGCACGTTGAGCTGCGTGGCGTACCGGGAGTACGGCTTCGACAGGATCGACTCGGCGATGTCCTCGGCGGTGCCGTAGTGCAGGTTCAGCGACGCGGCCTTCTCGGCCAGGGTCGACGCCGGGGGCAGGAACGACTCGCCCCACGCGTACTTCGCCTCGATGCCGGCACGGGCCTCGCGCAGCGCCGTGGCACGGTCACGGGCCGGGTAGATCGCGGTGGAGAGCGCCACCCGCGGCACCGCGCCGTCGGGCAGCGCGTCGAGGTAGGCGGCGGCGGTGACCTCGGCCGGTACCGTCTGGGTGGTGCCGACCAGGACCCCGTGTCCCCGGGTGGCGGCGATCGCAGCGCTGCCGGCGGTGAGGGTGGCGTCCCAGAGCCGGTCCAGCAGTGCGCTGCCGTCCGGGTTCAGTCGGGCCGTGCCGGTCCCGAGCGGCTCCCCGCGGAGCGCACCGAGCAGCGTGTCGAGCTGGGCGTCGAAGGCCGCCCGACGTGCCTCGTGCTCGGCGTGGGCGAGGTCCGGCGCGAAGACGTCGAGGGTCTCCGGGCCGCCGCCGTTCGCGACGCCGAGCTCGACCCGGCCGTCGCTGAGCGCGTCGAGCACCGCGGCGTCCTCGGCGACGCGGACCGGGTCCTCGTGCGGGAGCGTCACCGCACCGAGTCCGAGCCGCAGGGTCGAGGTGCGCTCGGCGAGGGCGGCGAAGAAGACGAACGGTGACGGCAGCCCGCCGCGGGTCGGGTCGTCGTCGTGTCGGAAGTGGAACTGACGGACCCACGCGCTCTCGTACCCGAGTCGTTCCGCGGCGGCGAACAGGTCCAGCTCGTCGCGGTACGCCCGGCTCGCCGGCGGCGCTTCCGTCCCGTGCGAGAACACCGCGATCCGCAGTGGCACCGAGGCCACGCGGGCGGCCCGTTCGACGTGCGTCATGGAACACTCCCTCGTCAGTGGAGTGATGCAAACACGCACCACCGACGGTCCACGAGCGGCGACGTAACGGAGCGTTGCGCGACGTCACACAACGTAGGAGTGCGCACGGACCGCGTCCGAGGAGCATGATCGCCCCGTGCCGCAGCCCGCCGAATCCGACACCCTCCGCCGTCGTCACCCCGCCCTGCCGGACCACCTCACGTGGGAGCCGAGCAGCCGCTGGGTCCGCGCCGTCGTCGACGGCCTGACGGTCGTCGACACCCGTGCGCCGATCCTCGTGTGGGAGGCCGGCCACAAGGTCCCCGAGTACGGGATCCCGCGAGCCGACGTCCGCACCGACCTCCTGTCGCCGGCGGACGACGCACCCGCACCGGGTCGGTCCTGGCGCCCGGTCCGACCGGCCCGACGCTGGTACCACCTCCGGCTCCCCGACCGGGTCGTCCCGCACGTCGCCTGGTCGTGGGACGACGACGGCCTCGACGGGTGGCTCGGCGTCTCGTGGACCCCGGGGGTCCTGGACGCCTGGTACGAGGAGGACGAGCGCGTCATCACCCACCCCCGTGACCCGCACAACCGGGTGGACGCGCTGCCGAGCAGCCGGCACGTCGTGGTCCGCGACGGCGACCGGGTGCTCGCCGACTCCCGTTCGCCCGTCGCCGTGTACGAGACCGGCCTGCCCACGCGCTGGTACCTGCCCCGCGAGGACGTCCGGTTCGACGAGCTCGTCGCCACCGACACCGTCAGCGAGTGCCCGTACAAGGGCCACGCCACCGCGTACTGGGGAGTCCGGCGCGCGGACGGCACCGTCGAGGACGTCGCGTGGTCCTACCCGGACCCCTTCCCCGCGGTGGTCGCCGTCCGCGACCGCGTCGCGTTCTGGGGTGAGCGGGTGGTCGTCGAGGTGGACGGCGTCCGCGCGTCGTCCGCAGTGGACCTGCGCGTCTGACGGACGGGAGGCACGGGTCGGGCCCGACCCGCGCCTCCCGTCCGGCACTGGTCGCGACCACCGCCCGGCGCACGTGTGCGCTGTCAGCGCCCACCGCGTTGACTGGGGTGTCGGTCGATCGAGGAGTGCGTGTGCTGGGACCTGAACTGGTGGTCGTGCTCGGCCTCGCCATCGCCCTGACGGCGGGCATCGCCGACCGCATCCGGGTCGCCCCGCCGGTGCTGCTGCTCGTCTTCGGCGCGCTGCTCGCCCTCGTGCCCGAGTTCGCGGGTGTGCAGCTCCCCGCCGACGCCGTCCTGCTGCTCTTCCTGCCGGCGCTGCTGTACTGGGAGAGCCTGACGACGTCCCTGCGCGAGATCCGGAAGAACCTGCGCGGCATCGTCCTGATGGGCACGCTGCTCGTCGTGGTCACGGCCGGGGCCGTCGCCGTCCTGCTCCACCTGCTCGGCATGCCGTGGGGTCCGGCCTGGGTGCTCGGTGCCGCCGTGGCACCGACGGACGCCACGGCCGTCGGGGTGCTCACGAAGATGCTGCCGCGCCGGAACGTCACGGTGCTGCGTGCCGAGAGCCTCGTCAACGACGGCACCACGCTCGTGGTCTACGGGATCGCCGTCGCGGTCACGGTCGGCACGCAGGAGCTCACGTTCTGGGGTGTCTCGGGCATGCTCGCGCTGTCCTACCTCGGCGGCGTGGCAGCCGGGCTGGTCGCGGCGTGGCTCGGCACGCAGGTGCTCCGGCGCGTCGACACGGTCGTCCTCGAGAACCTGGTGACGCTCCTCGTGCCGTTCGTCGCGTTCCTCGGTGCCGAGGCGATCGGGGCCTCCGGCGTCCTCGCAGTCGTGGCCGCCGGCATCGTGGTGAGCCAGGTCGGTCCGAAGCTCGACCGCGCCGAGACCCGTCAGCAGGTCCGCGCGTTCTGGTCCTTCCTGACGTTCCTGCTGAACGGCGCGTTGTTCGTGCTCGTCGGCATCGAGGCGATGGTCGCCGCCCGGGCACTGGAGCCCGCCGAGCTCCTGCGCGCCACCGGCGTGATCGCCGCCGTGTCGATCGCCCTCGTGCTCGTACGGTTCGCGTTCCTCAACGCTGCCGGCGGCACGGTGTGGCTCGTCACCCGACGGTCCGGCGGAGCACCGCGCGAGGGCCACCGGGACCGGCTCGTCAGCGGTTTCGCCGGGTTCCGCGGGGCGGTGTCGCTCGCGATGGCCGTCGCCGTGCCCCGGACCCTCGAGTCCGGCGCGGCCTTCCCCGACCGGGACCTCATCGTCTTCGTCACCGCCGGGGTCGTCGTCGTCACGATCGTCGGGCAGGCCCTGGTGCTGCCGGCCGTCCTGCGCCGAGCGGCTCTGCCCGAGGACGAATCGGTCGGCGAGGAGCGCCGCTACGCCGAGCGCACCGCGATCGAGGAGGCGCTCGACGCACTCCCCCGCCTGGCCCGCTCGACCGGCGCGGACCGTGCGACCGTGGAGCGGGTGCGGAAGGACTACGAGGCGCACCTCGACGTCATCCAGGCCCGTGAGGAAGAGGACGACGACCACCCGGCCCTGCAACGGCACGACACCGCGGTCGCCCTCGAGCTCGCGCTGGTCCGACACAAGGCCGCGACGCTCCTGCGGTTGCGGGACGCCGACGAGATCGACGACCTCGTGCTGCGGCAGGTGCGGTCGGGGTACGACGCGGAGGAGGCGCGGTTGAGCGGGGTCACCACGACCTGACGGTCTCGCCGGCGAGTACCCGGACGGGAGGCGCGGTGCCGGCTGGCACCGCGCCTCCCGTCCGTCACGTCCTACGACTCGTCGGCAGCCGCCGGTTCCGAGGCGAGCGCCTTCCGACGCTGCGCGACCTGGACCGCGATCGCCACCGGGACCGCCGCGAGGGCGAGTCCCCGCAGCCACGGACGGTCGAAGACGTGGCCGGACGCGTGGTCGAGGGACACCGGACCGGGGCCGCCGAGGGCGAACATCGCCGCCGAGAAGCCGAGGAACGCCGGGAACTCGAACCCGCCGTCGGCGTTGAAGAAGCCGTTCGGAGTGTGCACGCTCGAGGCGACACCCATGGTCGTCGCGGCACCCGCACCGGCGATCGGGGTGGCCAGGCCGAGCGCGAGGGCGGCACCGGAGCCGGCCTCGCCGATCCCGGCCAGGACGGCGTTGCGGCGGCCGGGTCGGAACCCCATCTGGTGCATGCCCTGGGCGGTGCCCTCGATGCCGCCGCCGCCGAACGCGCCGAAGAGCTTCTGGGAGCCGTGCGACACGAGGACGGCGCCGAGGGCGATGCGGAGCAGGGTCTTGGCGGTGACGGAAGCGGTCGTGGTGCGTGCGCTCATGCGTTTTCCCGGTGGTCGGTGGTCGGTAGCGGTGTCGCAGAACGTACGCCCCGCCGGTCCGGTGTGGACCGGCGGGGCGTCCCGCGATGCGGTGGTCGTCAGCTGGTGAGCTGGCGTCGACCGCTCACACGGACGATGACACCGGCGACGACGGCACCGACGATCGGGGCGACGATGAAGACCCAGAGCTGCGCGAGCGGTGTCGCCCCGCCGTAGACGGCCGCGGCGATCGAGCGCGCCGGGTTCACGCTGGTGTTGCTGATCGGGATGCTCACAAGGTGGATCAGCGTCAGGGTGAGCCCGATGCCGATCGGCGCGACGGCCTGGTACTCCCGCTTGGCGGTGATCGAGAGGATGACGGCGATGAAGACACCGGTCAGGACCGCCTCGGCGAGGAACACCGACCCGAGGCCGTACCCGCCGGGGCTCGCCGATCCGTACCCGTTCGAGGCGAAGCCCCCGTCACGAGCGGCCGCGAAGGCCCCCGGCTTGCCGGAGAGCACCGCGGCGATGATGCTCGTCGCGGCGAGCCCACCGACGATCTGGGCAACGATGTAGCCGGCGACGTGGCGGGCATCGGTGCGGCCCGCGGCGAGCAGACCGAGCGTGACCGCGGGGTTGAAGTGGCCGCCGGAGATGTGCCCGACGGCCGAGATCCCGGCCACGAGCGTGAGACCGAACGCGAGGGCCACGCCGAGGTAGCCGACGCCCTGCTGGTTGTCCGTGGCACTCGGGACGTTCGCGGCGAACAGCGCGGTGCCGACGCCGCCGAGCACGAGCAGGAACGTGCCGAACAGCTCGGACGCGTACCGGGCCACCGGCGACCAGGCGGCCGCGTCCTCGCGTCGCTGCTCGGACGTGGACTCGCTGACGGGTTCGTCCGCGGCGCGGTCGTGGTTGCGGTTCGCCATCGTGGTGTTCTCCGTTCGGTACGGCTGTCAGTGGACGCGGGTGGATTTGGCGAGGGTGGAGCGGGTGCCGCCGGTGAGGTGGACGAGGACGGGGATCTGCCGGCCGAGGGTGCGGTCCAGGACGGTGATGGCCTGGTCGACGGCGGTGAGGACGGTGACGGCGTCACCACCACGGCGGACCGCGACGCGGATGCGTGCGGCGCGTTGCCGGCGGACGAGGTACGTGTCGACGCGGGCGCTGATGACGTCGCGGACGCCGTCGAGTTCGTGGTCGACGACGTCGCGGACGAGGGCGACGTTGACGGTGACCTGGTCGTCGCCGGAGCGTTCCCGGACGGCGACGGACGTGCCGCCACCACCGCGGGTGAACACCCACACCAACGCCAGCACGATCACCACGGCGCAGACCGCGACGATGATCCACAGCGACGACGACGGCACGCTCAGCCGGTTCGGGAGCGTCACGTAGGGTTCGACGGCGTCGCGGACGGCGGGCAGGACGCCCGCGCCGATGGTGATGCCGACGATGACCGCGACGAGGCCGAGGACGAACAGGATGATCCGGTTCAGGGTCCGGTTGCTC